>NZ_JANZKU010000025.1 GCF_025642785.1 Pseudomonas sp. RIT-PI-AD | reverse complement strand
GCGCGCTTCGGCGTGACCGCATGGGCAGCGGTGGCCCCGCACCCTTTCGATCATGGAATGCTCATGTTTTCATTTCCTGCCCACGGGCGGCCGCCGGTCGCCCGCCCGTTCCGTCTTTCCCCGCTCGCCCGGGCGACCTGCCTGCGCGGCCTCCAGGCCCTGGCCGCCGGCGGCGCGCTCGGCGTCGTGCCCATGCTCCAGGCCGCCGAGGCGCCCGCGGCGGCCGGCCCCGAGCGCGACTTGCCGGCCACGGTGGTCACCGCCGTGGCGCCGCGTTCGCCGCTGACCCTGGTCACTGACCCGAAGGCGCCGCGCCAGCCGGTTCCGGCCAGCGACGGCGCGGACTACCTGAAGACCTTCCCCGGTTTCGCCGTCATCCGCAACGGCGGCAGCAACGGCGACCCGGTGCTGCGCGGGATGTTCGGCTCGCGGCTGAACATCCTCGCCAACGGCGGCCAGATGCTCGGCGCCTGCCCCGGGCGGATGGACGCGCCGACCTCCTACATCGCCCCCGAGACCTATGACCGGCTGACGGTGATCAAGGGCCCGCAGAGCGTGCTCTGGGGCCCCATGGGTTCGGCCGGCACGGTGCTCTTCGAGCGCGAGCCGGAGCGCTTCGGCGCGCTCGGCAGCCGGGTCGACGGCAGCCTCCTGGCGGGTTCCGACGGGCGCCTGGACAAGCGCCTGGACGCCGCCGTCGGCGACCCCGACGGCTACCTGCGCTTCGTCGGCAACCACGCCCGCGCGGACGACTACCAGGATGGCCACGGCGACAGGGTGCCGTCGCGCTGGCGCAAGTGGAACGGCGACGTCGCCCTCGGCTGGACCCCGGACCCGGACACCCTGGTCGAGCTGAGCGCCGGGCGCGGCGACGGCGAGGCGCGCTATGCCGGGCGCGGCATGGACGGCGCGCAGTTCCAGCGCGAGAGCCTCGGCCTGCGGGTCGAGCGCGACAACCTCGGCGAGACCCTGGAGAAGCTCGAGGCGCGGCTCTACTACAACTACGCCGACCACGTGATGGACAACTACAGCCTGCGCCGGCCTTCCGGCCACGGCATGATGGCCGGGCCGATGGCGTCCAACGTCGACCGCCGCACCCTCGGCGGGCGCCTCGCCGCCACCTGGCGCTGGGACGACCTGCAACTGGTCGCCGGTGTCGATGGCCAGGCCAACACGCACCGCAAGCGCATGGGCATGGGGGAGGGCACCTATGACCAGGTGCCCTGGAACAAGGACGCCGCCTTCCACACCTACGGCGCCTTCGGCGAGTTGACCTGGTACGCCGCCGAGCGCGACCGGCTGATCGGCGGCGCGCGGCTGGATCGCACCGCGGCCAAGGACTACCGCCCGCTCAGCGGCTCCGGAATGATGGCGCGGGCTAACCCCAGCGCCGACGAAACCCGCCGCGACACCCTGCCCGGCGGCTTCCTGCGCTACGAGCACGACCTGCTGGACTACCCGGCCACCTGGTACGCCGGCCTCGGCCACACCCAGCGCTTCCCCGACTACTGGGAGCTGTTCTCGCCGGAGGGCTCGCCCGGCGCGGCCAATGCCTTCGAGGGCGTCGCCCCGGAAAAGACCACCCAGCTCGACGTCGGCCTGCAGTACCAAGGTGAGCACCTGGAAAGCTGGGCGTCGTTGTACGCCGCGACGGTGCAGGACTTCATCCTCTTCGACTACACCGCGGGCGGCGCCATGGGGCCTTCCTCGGTGGCGCGCAACGTGGACGCGCGCACCTTCGGCGGCGAGGCGGGGCTGGCCTACCACTGGGATGCGCGCTGGAAAAGCGAGGCGAGCCTGGCCTATGCCTGGGGCCAGAACCGCAGCGATGGCCGTGCCCTGCCGCAGATCCCGCCGCTGGAGGCGCGCCTGGGCCTGACCTACGTCCGCGACGACTGGAGCGCCGGCGCCCTGTGGCGGCTGGTGGCCGCGCAGCACCGGGTGGCCGAGGGCCAGGGCAACGTGGTCGGCCAGGATTTCGCCGGCAGCGCCGGCTTCGGCGTGTTCGCCCTCAACGGTTCCTACCGGCTGACGCGCAACCTCAGGCTCAGCGCCGGGGTCGATAACCTGCTCGACAAGGCTTACGCCGAGCACCTGAACCTCGCCGGCGACGCGGGCTTCGGCTACCCGGCGGAGGTCGCCCAGGCGATCGCCGAGCCGGGCCGCACCCTGTGGACCAAGGTCGATTTCAGTTTCTGACGCGGGCGGGGGCCCGCGGCGCACGCGCCCGGGCCCCGTCCCAAGGAGTTTCACCGATGAGCGATACCCGCGTTTCCTTCTACGGCCTGGCCTGGCGCTGGCACTTCTACGCCGGGCTGTTCGTGGCGCCCTTCATGATCCTGCTGGCGCTGACCGGCATCGTCTACCTGTTCAAGCCGCAACTCGACCTGGCCCTCGACGGCGACCTGCGCCGGGTCATCCCGGCCGGCGCTCCGTTGTCCGCCGATGCCCTGCTGGCGCGGGTCGGCGAACTGCGCCCGCAGGCCCAGGTGAGCAAGTACTTGCCGCCGGTGGCGGCGGACCGCAGCGCCGAGTTCGTCGTCGCGGAGAACGGCCGCGAGCTCAGCCTGTTCCTCGACCCCTACGGCGGTGCGCTGCTGGGCAGTCAGGACGCCCGCTACAACCTGCAGGCGGTGGCCCGCGCGCTGCACGGCGAGCTGATGCTCGGCACCCCTGGCGACCGGCTGATCGAGCTGGCGGCGGGCTGGGGCATCGTGCTGGTGGTCTCCGGGCTGTACCTCTGGTGGCCGCGCGGGCGTGCCTGGCGCGGCGTGCTCTGGCCCCGGCTGAGCGCCCGCGGACGGCTGTTCTGGCGCGACCTGCACGCCGTCCTGGGGTTCTGGGGCTCGCTACTGCTGCTGTTCATGCTGCTCAGCGGTATGACCTGGACCGGCTTCTGGGGCAAGGCCTTCTCCGGGGCCTGGAACCACTTCCCCGCGGCCATGTGGGACGCGGTGCCGAAGTCCGGCCTGGTGGCCGGCAGCCTCAACCGGGCGTCCGCGCAGACCGTGCCCTGGGCGGTGGAGGACACGCCGTTGCCGGCCTCGGACAGCCACGCCGCCCATGGGCAGCACGCCGGTCACGGGGCCGGGCATGCGGCCCATGACGCCCCCGCCGAGCGGCCGCCGTCGGTGGGCCTGCAACGGGTGGTGGACAGCGCGAACGCCGCCGGGGTGGTTCCGGGCTATAGCATCACCCTGCCCAATGGCCCGGAAGGGGTGTACACGGTCTCGGTATTCGCCGACGACCCGCGCGACGACGCCACCCTGCACCTCGACCGATACAGCGGCCGGGTGCTGGCCGACGTGCGCTGGGCCGACTACGGGCTGGTGGCGCGCAGCGTCGAGACCGGGGTGATGCTCCACGAGGGCAAGCTGTTCGGCCTGGCCAACCAGGTGCTGATGCTGCTGGTCTGCCTGTGCATCCTGCTCGGCTCGCTCAGTGGCCTGGTGATGTGGTGGAAGCGCCGCCCGGCGGGCCGCTTCGGCGCGCCGCCGCTGCCCCACGCGCTGCCGCTGTGGAAGGGCGCGGTGCTCATCCTGGCGATCCTCGGCCTGGCCTTTCCGCTGGTGGGCCTGTCGCTGCTGCTGGTGTGGGTGCTCGACCGCCTGCTGCTGTCGCGTCTGGCCGCGCGCCGCGAGGTGGCCGAACGTGCCTGAGCCGTTTCCCTTGTCGACCCACGGCCGTCCCGGCCGCCTTTTTCCGTCCTTTCCCGCCCCAGGAGTCACCGCCATGCGCAAGACCTTGCTGAGCCTCGCCACCCTGCTGTCGCTGTCCGCCGCCGTCCAGGCCCACGAGTACCAGGCCGGTGCGTTGCACATCGATCATCCCTGGGCGCGCGCCCTGCCCGCTGGCGTGCCCAACGGCGCCGCCTACCTGGTGGTGCACAACAACGGCACGCAGCCCGACCGCCTGCTCGGCGCCGACACCGCGCGGGCGGACAAGGTGGAAATCCACGAGCACCGCCACGAGAACGGCCTGATGAAGATGCAGCGGGTCGAGGGCGGGGTGGAGATTCCCGCCGGCGGCCAACTGGCGGTGGAGCCGGGTGGCTACCACCTGATGCTGCTGGGTCTGAAGCAGCCGCTGGTGGCGGGCGAGCGATTCCCCCTGACCCTGCACTTCCAGCAGGCCGGCGACCTGGCGGTGGACATCGCGGTGCAGCAGGACGCGCCGCCCGCCGCCGGCAAGCCCATGGAGCACATGCAACACATGCAGTAGCGGGCACCCGGGCAGCGGGTGCCGGCGACGTGCGCGAGGACGTCGCCGGGCCGCGCATCCCGGCGGGCGCCGGGCCCTCAGGCGGCGTTCGGGTGGCCGTCGGGCTCGTTGTCCGGCTGGCCGTCCGGCGCGCCGTCGGTGCGGGCGTGGGGGTCGATGTCGTCGGTGATGTGGGCGATCATGCTGCGGGCGATTTCCCGCTCGCCCATGATCACCAGGTCGGCGCCGCGGTGCTGCAAGTGATCCACCTCGGCGTCGAAGTGCGCCCGCGCCATGATTTCCAGGCCGGGGTTGACGCTGCGGGCGTACTGGGCGATCTCGCCGGCCTCGAAGCCGTTGGGGATGGCGATCAACAGCCAGCGCGCCTGCTTCACCTGGGCGCGCTCCAGCACGTCCTGCTTGGCGGCGTTGCCGAGCACCGCGCTGAAGCCGCTCTCGCGCAGGTCGGCGATTTGGTCGCGCCCGTCCTCGATCACCACCAGGGGGATGCCCAGCTCGCGCAGGCGGTTGCTGACCAGCCGGCCGACCCGGCCGTGGCCGATCAGGATCGCGTGGTCGCGCTCGGTGATCGGCGGCGGCTCGTCGACGTCGGCGGCATGGTGGGTGCCGCCCTTCAGGCGATGGCCCTCGCGCCGCTCCAGCCAGGGTTGCAGGCGGTCGATGGCGAGGAACAGCAGCGGGTTGACCATGATCGACAGGATCGCCCCGGCGAGGATCAGGTCGCGGCCTTCCTCCGGCAGCAACTCCAGGCCGACGCCCAGGCTGGCGAGGATGAAGGAGAACTCGCCGATCTGCGCCAGGCTGGCGGAAATGGTCAGCGCGGTGGACAGCGGGTGGCGGAAGACCAGCACGATCAGGGTGGCGGCGATCGACTTGCCGACGATGATCACCAGGAAGGTGCCGAGCACCGGCCAGGGGTGCTGGACCAGGATCGCCGGGTTGAACAGCATGCCCACCGAGACGAAGAACAGCACGGCGAAGGCGTCGCGCAGCGGCAGCGAGTTTTCCGCCGCTTCGTGGCTCAGTTCCGATTCGTTGAGCACCATGCCGGCGAAGAAGGCGCCGAGGGCGAAGGACACGTCGAACAGCTTCGCCGAACCGAAGGCGATGCCCATGGCGATCGCCAGCACCGCCAGGGTGAACAGCTCCCGCGAACCGGTGCCGGCGACCTTGGCCAGCAGCCAGGGCACCACGCGGCGCCCGACCACCAGCATCAGCACGATGAAGGCGGTGACCTTGCCGAGGGTCAGCAGCAGGTCGAAGGCCAGGTTGCCGTCGGCGCCTTCCTCGGCCTTGCCGCCGAGCATGCCGGACAGCGCCGGCAGCAGCACCAGCGCCAGGACCATCACCAGGTCCTCGACGATCAGCCAGCCGACGGCGATCCGCCCGCGCTTGCTGTCCATCAGGTGGCGTTCCTCCAAGGCGCGCAGCAGCACCACGGTGCTGGCCACCGACAGCGCCAGGCCGAACACCAGGCCGGCGCCCAGGGACCAGTCCATCCACCAGGCCAGGCCCATGCCCAGCAGGGTGGCGACGGCGATCTGCACGATGGCGCCGGGGATGGCGATGAACTTCACCGCCATCAGGTCCTTCAGGGAAAAGTGCAGGCCGACGCCGAACATCAGCAGGATCACGCCGATCTCGGAGATTTCCACCGAGAGGCTTTGGTCGGCGACGAAACCGGGGGTGAAGGGACCGCAGATCACCCCGGCGAGCAGGTAGCCGGCCAGGGGCGGTAAACGTAAACGAGCGGCCAGGGTGCCGAAAACGAAGGCCAGCACCAGGCCTACGGCAAGTGTGGCGATGAGCGGGGTGTGGTGGGGCATGGCGGGGCTCCTTCCGGTGCACGCTGGGAACGCTGACACGGCTCTGAGGCGTTTGGCCGTCCCGGAGCGGAAAACGTTCGAAGGTGGATCACGGGCGGGCCCGTGGCGAATGCGGTCACACGCCGCCCGGCAAGGTTAACGTGATAGCCGCATTCTATTGCAAGTCGTATGCCTGATATTTTTTAACAGGAGGTTTCGCCGTCCCGCCCGCCCGCGTGCGGGCGCCTGGGCTCAGCTTTCGCCGCGCAGTGCCCGGTAGCGCTGTTCCAGTTCCTGGCGGATCTGCCGGCGCTGGCGGCCCTGGTCGAAGCGGCGTTTTTCCTCGGCGGTAAGCGGCTCCCGCTGCGGCACCGGCACCGGCTGGCGCTGCTCGTCCAGGGCGACCATGGTGAAGAAGCAGCTGTTGGTGTGGCGCACCGAGCGTTCGCGGATGTTCTCGGTGATCACCTTGATGCCGATTTCCATGGAGGTGCGCCCGGTGTAGTTCACCGCAGCGAGGAAGGTCACCAGTTCGCCGACGTGGATCGGCTCGCGGAAGGTCACCTGGTCCACCGAAAGGGTCACCACGTAATGCCCGGCGAAGCGGCTGGCGCAGGCATAGGCCACCTCGTCGAGGTATTTCAGCAGGGTGCCGCCGTGGACATTGCCGGAGAAATTGGCCATGTCGGGGGTCATCAGCACGGTCATCGTCAGCTCGGCGTTACCGGGTTCCATAGGGCGCTCTGTCGCAGGGGATGAGCGCTCACCTTAGCCGAGTCGGCCGCCGCCGCCCATGCCCGTCGGCCGCTCGGGTCTGGGTCAGGGACAGCGTCGGCCCCGCTCGCCCACCCCGGCCATGAAGCGGCGGTGCTCGGCGCGCTTGATCGCCAGGCAGAGCTTGAGGAATTCCGCGCAGAAGGCGTCCCGCGTCCAGCCCGAGTTTCCAGGGCACGCAACGCGGCGAGCCCGGCGCTGGGCAGCGGTTCGCCGGCCTGGGCGCAGCCGTTGCCGTGCACCGCCGCGCCGAGGCCGAGGCGTTCGCGGATGCCCCGGCGCAGGCCGGCGAGGATCGCCGCGCCGGCCAGGTGGTGTCGGCGCCGCAGATGCGGTGCTCGATGTGCCGGCCGCCGGGCACGCGGAACGACCCCCTTCTTCAACCGACGGTTCACCGAGGCCGACCTCTCGCTGCGCCGCAACGACGTCCACGACGACACCTGCCGCGCCCTGCGTCGGCGCTGCCCCGACGGCACGCCGGCGGTGGAGCAGGACCTGCGCTATCGCGACCGCTACCTGGCCAACCCGCCGCACCTGGAAAGCGCCGCGCCTCCGCGCAAGCGCCCGGAGCGCATCCAGATCCGGCCGAGGGATGCAAGGCGTCCGCCCGCCAGGGGCGCGGTGGCCGGCGCGGCGCTGGGAACTGTTTCCATATATTGCCGTTCGTCGGGACGCGCGAGAGCCGGTGGTACCCTGCGGCCAACCCCCGTCCCCGGGCGCCGCGGTCCCTCGCGCCCCGCGGCCGGGCGCATCCATTCCGCGGGAGCATGGCCGGCGTCCGGACACCGGCGCGGTCGGGCCCGCCGCGACGGCAGAAGGAGGCCCGCGCATGCATGCCATCAGCTTCATCCAGGACCTGGCGGTGATCATGCTGGTCGCCGGCGTGGTGACCATCCTCTGCCACCGCCTCAAGCAACCGGTGGTGCTCGGCTACATCGTCGCCGGCTTCATCATCGGTCCGCACACTCCGCCGTTCGGCCTGATCCACGACGAGGACACGATCAAGACCCTGGCCGAGCTGGGGGTGATCTTCCTGATGTTCGGCCTCGGCCTGGAATTCTCCCTGCGCAAGCTGTTCAGCGTCGGCGCCACGGCCTTCCTCGCCGCCTTCATGGAAATCCTCCTGATGGTCTGGCTGGGCTACGAGATCGGGCGTTTCTTCGACTGGACGCACATGGACTCGATCTTCCTCGGCGCGATCCTGGCGATGTCCTCCACCACCATCATCGTCAAGGCGCTGGGCGACCTGAAGATGAAGCACGAGCGCTTCGCCCAGCAGATCTTCGGCGTGCTGATCGTCGAGGACATCCTCGGCATCGGCATCATCGCCCTGCTCTCGGGGATCGCGGTGAGCGGCACGGTGGAACCCGGCGAGGTGTTCGGCACGGTCGGCAAGCTCAGCCTGTTCATGATCGTCGCTTTGGTGGTCGGCATCCTGCTGGTGCCGCGGCTGCTGGCCTACGTGGCGCGCTTCGAGAGCAACGAGATGCTGCTGATCACCGTGCTCGGCCTGTGCTTCGGCTTCTGCCTGCTGGTGGCCAAGCTGCAATACAGCATGGTGCTGGGGGCCTTCCTGGTCGGCGCGATCATGGCCGAGTCGCGGCAACTGCTGCAGATCGAGCGGCTGATCGAGCCGGTGCGCGACCTGTTCAGCGCGATCTTCTTCGTCGCCATCGGGCTGATGATCGACCCGCGCATCCTCCTCGAGCACCCCTGGCCGATCCTGCTGATCAGCGTCGCGGTGATCCTCGGCAAGATGGTCTCCTGTGGCCTGGGCGCGTTCATCGCCGGCAACGACGGGCGCACCTCGCTGCGGGTCGGCATGGGCCTGTCGCAGATCGGCGAGTTCTCCTTCATCATCGCCGCGCTGGGCATGAGCCTGGGGGTGACCAGCGACTTCCTCTATCCCATCGTGGTGGCGGTGTCGGCCATCACCACCCTGACCACGCCCTACCAGATCCGCGCCGCCGACCCCCTCACCCGGCACCTCGGGCGCATCGTGCCGGCCCGCGTGGCACGGGTGTTCGGCCTCTACGGCGAATGGCTGCGCAGCATCCAGCCCCAGGGGCAAAGCGCGTTGCTGGCGGGGATGATCCGCAAGATCCTGCTGCAGATCGGGGTCAACCTGGCCCTGGTGGTGGCGATCTTCCTCGGCAGCGCCTGGTTCGCCGGCACCCTGGCGGTGCGCCTGAGCCCCTGGGTGGAACAGGAGAACCTGCAGAAGGCGCTGATCTGGGGGGCCGCGCTGCTGCTCTCGCTGCCCTTCCTGATCGCCGCCTACCGCAAGCTGAAGGCGCTCTCGATGCTCCTGGCGGAACTGAGCGTGACCCCGGAAAAAGCCGGCCGGCACACCACCCGGGTACGCCGGGTGATCGCCGAGGTGATCCCGCTGCTGTCCCTGGCCGGCATCCTGCTGCTACTGGTGCCGCTGTCGGCGAGCATCCTGCCGACCCTGGAACTGCTGCTGATCATCGGCCTGTTGGCCGCCGGGGTGATCACCCTGTCCTGGCGCTGGTTCATCCGCGTGCACTCGCGGATGCAGATCGCCCTGATGGAAACCCTCGACAAGCCCGAGCCGCCGCCCCACTGAGGCGCGGCCGGGGCGTCTCAGCTCTCCAGCCAGACGTCGCGGGCCCAGTGCCAGACCGAGTCCCAGGTTTCGTCGGTGAGCTCGCCGTCGTCGCCGTCGAACAGCGTGACCTGGCCTTCCAGGTCCACCACGTAGTAGTCGCGGCCGTCCTGGCAGATCGGCAGCAGGTCGCGCGCCACCCCGGCGTCCCAGGCGTTGGCCGCCACATCCGGCAGGTAGGTGTGGGACTGCGGGTCGGTGGCGGTCACCGGCTCCAGCCGGCCGTACACCACGTCGCTGACCTTGAGCAGGAATTCCCGCAATTCGAAGGGCAGGTTGATCAGCAACTGCTCCTCGATCTCCACCAGCACGTCGTCGTCCGGCAGTTCCAGCGGCACCGGTACCGGCTCGTTCAATTCGCGTAACTGTTCGATGACTTCTTCCACGGCGACAGCTCCTGTTTACCCACGCGCGTTATACAGCAGAGGCGGTACCGGGGAAAAACCCCCGCGCCCTCCGCTGTGATCGTCCGCGGGGCGCGCCGCTCCAGCCGGGGCGACGAATGGCAGGCTCGGGGCTGGCGGAGGAAGGGCGCCGGGCGGATGCCCGCGACGGCGGCGAGGGTCGCGCTACGGAGCTAGCGACCGCTCCAGCTATGCGCTTCGTTGGGCCCGACGTCGAACGGCAGGATGGTGTAGCGCACCCCGTTGGCCTGGCAGTCCTCGAGGGTGCCCTCGGCCTCGGCGCGCAGGTGGTAGTAGCTTTCCCGGGCCTTTTCCTGGGGCGTGTCCACCAGGTCGCGGGTCAGGTCGATGTAGGGCGCGGCCAGCAGGCTGTCGGCCTGGCGTGCCTGCCAGGAGCGCGGGTCGCGGCCTTCCCAGGGGATCAGCCGCTTGCCTTCCAGCCAGTGCACCGCCGCGCGCACCCGGCCATCCGGCCAGGCATAGGCGATCAGGCAGAAATGGTTGGTGTGCTGGTTGGCTTTCGCCTCCTGCAGGAGCAGGCGCATTTCCCGGCGCGGGTCGATGAAGCGGCGGTCCTCGCCGGGCGGCAGGTGCCTCGGCTGGCCGGGGAAGATGCTCTGGGCCGGCGCGTCCTGGAAGGGCATGACGAAGGACGTCAGCCCCAGCGGGCCGAGCAGCAGCGCCAGCAGGCAGAGCCGGCCGGACCTGCGCTTGAGGAAGAAGGAACTCAGCATGCGCTTCGCCTCAACGCCGGCCTGCCGGGCGGATGCCGGGAGGGGTGGAGGGAGTGCGGGTCCTGCGGAGGCCGGGCCTCTTCGCCGAGGCGCCTGGAGTGTCGTGCCGTACCTGGCTCATGTCGTCGTCCGTTGATGTCTGGGTCGCCTGGCGAGGCGCCGTGGTGCGCGGCGTCGCCAGGCGGTGGGCCAACCCCGCGACGCGCCGTCTCGGGTGCGCAATAGGTTAACCGATTGAGTTGCTCACAGGTCAAGTGCTGTGGAATCTTCCCGTTCCATGGCTCGACGCCTGCACATCGACCCCCTACCATCGGGGCTGGTTCCCGCGAAGCAGGACAGTCCCCATGTCGATCACCTGGCTCAGCCACCCCCACCGCGAACTCGATACGGCCACGCTCTACGCGATTCTCGCCCTGCGCGCGCAAGTCTTCGTGGTGGAGCAGAAATGCCCTTACCTGGATGTGGACGGCGAGGACCTGCAGGGAGACACCTGCCATTTGTCCGCCTGGGAAGACGGCCAGCTGCTCGCCTACCTGCGCCTGCTGGACCCCGCGCGCCACGACGGCGAGGTGATCTTCGGCCGCGTGGTGACCGCGCCGCAAGCCCGTGGCCGCGGCCTGGGTCACGGCCTGATGGCCCATGCCCTGGAGGTCGCCGCGCAACGCTGGCCGGGACAACCCCTCTATCTGTCGGCCCAGGCGCACCTGCAGGAATATTACGGCCGCTACGGTTTCGCTGCCGTGACCGGCGTCTACCTGGAAGACGATATCCCTCACATCGGCATGCGCCGGGACTGAACCCGGCGACGGATTTCCCGGCCGCACGGACGCCCGACCCCCGGAGACCCCCCCATGACAGCCCTCGACGCCTATTCGCGGCGGATCGGCTACGCCGGCCCGCGCACACCGACCCTGGCCACCCTGGGCGCCTTGCAGGCGGCCCACGCCCAGTCCATCGCCTTCGAGAACCTCACCCCGCTGCTCGGCCAGGAGGTGCGCCTGGACCCGGCCGCGTTGCTCGACAAGCTGGTGCACGGCCAGCGCGGCGGCTACTGCTACGAGCACAACCTGCTGTTCCTGCGGATGCTCCACGCCTGCGGTTTCCAGGCCCGTGGCCTGGCCGGCCGGGTGCGCTGGAACCTGGCCGAGGACGCGCCGCCGACGCCGCGGACCCACATGCTGGTGCTGGTGCAGCTGGAAGAGGGCGCCTACATTGCTGATGTCGGTTTCGGCGGCCTCACGCCCACCGGGCCCCTGCGCCTGCAGATCGGCCTCGAGCAGGAGACCCCCCACGAACCGTTCCGCCTGCTGGCGGCGGGCGAGGACTTCGTCCTCCAGGGGTTTTCCGCCGGCGAATGGAAGACCCTCTACCGCTTCGACCTGAGCGAACAGGTGCAGGCGGACTACGAACTGGCGAGTTGGTACCTGGCCCATTGCCCCACCTCCCTGTTCGTCGACAACCTGATCGCCGCCCGGCCCCTGCCGGGGGTGCGGCATACCCTGCTCAATGGCCGCTACAGCGTGCAGCCGCTGGGCGGCGAAAAACGCACCCGCATGCTGGACAGCGTCGAGGCGCTGCTGGAAGTGCTGGAAGGCCCCTTCGGCCTGCGGGTGCGCGACCTGCCGGGCGTTGAGGCGCGGCTGGCGGCGCTGCTCGAGCGGCCGGCCTGAACCGGCGGCGGACACGAAAAACCCGGGCATGCCCGGGTTCTCGCTGTAATCGCCGCGGTCAGGCGTTCTGCCGGATCCCGGCGACCCGCCAGGGCTGGTTGTCGCCATGGGCGCGTTCCATCCGCCAGCTTTCGCTGAACGGCTCGCCCTGGTCGAAGCGGCTGTTCTTCGACACGCCGTTGAAGGTCAGGGTGGCCACGGTCTTGTCGGCCAGCTCGTCGAGGCCGTCCAGTTGCACCTGCAGGTTCTCGATGTAGGTGGACTGGAAGCCGTCGCCCAGGCTGGCGCGCTCTTCCTTGAGGAACGAGAGCATCTGCGGGGTGACGTACTCGGCGATCTTGTCCATCTCCGCCGCGTCCCAGTGTTGCTGCAGGGTCATGAAGTGCTCGCGGCCGGCTTCGACGAAGCGTTGCTCGTCGAACCAGGCCGGGGCGACGATCGCCGGGCGCGAAGCCGGCGCGGCGCCGCTGCCGAACACCGGCGGCTGGATGTCCGGCATCTGCCGCTGCAGCGGACCGGCCATCGCCGGTTGCCCCTGCTGCTGGCGCTTGCGCGCGGCGAGGAAGCGGAACAGCAGGAAGGCGAGGACGCCGAAGATCAGGATGTCGAAGAATTGCAGGCCCTGGAAACCGCCGCCCATGAACATGGAGGCGAGCAGGCCGCCGGCGGCGAGGCCGGCCAGCGGGCCGAGCCAGCGCGAGGCGCCGCCGGCGGCCGGGGTGCGGCCCGGGGCGTTGGGCGTGGCGGCCGGGGTGTTGGGTTGGGCCTGGCGGGTCTGGTGGGTCGGCGCGGAGCCGAAGGACTTGCCGCCGCCCATGCGCTTGGCATTGGCGTCGAGGCTCAGCGTCAGGGCGACGCAGAAGGCCAGGGCGATACTGAGGAAACGCTGCATCTTAGGCATCTCACGGTTATGAGTTCACGCGCGCCATGCTGCCCATTCGGGCCGGGCTTGGCCAGCCATAGAATGTTTCCGGATTTTTGCCCCCGGCCCCACGGCCGGTAACGAGCGCGGCCCGCACGGCCGCGGAGGACCGGGCGGGGACGGGCTGGCCTCAGAGCGGTTGCAGCTTGGCGTAGGCCAGCATCAGCCATTTGCTGCCTTCGCTCTCGAACTTCACCTGGACCCGCGCCTGGGCGCCGCCGCCCTCGAAGTTGAGGATCACCCCTTCGCCGAACAGCGCGTGCTGCACGCGCTGGCCGAGGTTGAAGCCGGTGTCGGGCACCTCGGCGCCGGCGAACATCGAGCCGCCGCCGCGGGTGAGGTTGCCCATCGGCCGGCTGACGCTGTTGGACAGGCGCACCTCCTGCATCAGCCCGGGCGGGATCTCGCGGATGAAGCGCGACACCTTGTTGTAGGTCTCGCTGCCGTACAGCCGGCGGGTCTCGGCGTAGGTCACCACCAGGCGGCGCATGGCGCGGGTGATGCCGACGTAGGCCAGGCGGCGTTCCTCTTCCAGGCGGCCCGGCTCCTCCAGGCTCATCTTGTGCGGGAACAGCCCTTCTTCCATGCCCACCAGGAATACCAGGGGGAATTCCAGGCCCTTGGCGCTGTGCAGGGTCATCAGTTGCACGCTGTCCTCGTGGGCGTCGGCCTGGGTGTCGCCGGCTTCCAAGGAGGCGTGGGAGAGGAAGGCCTGCAAGGGCGTGAGCCCCTCGTCGTCGTCGCCGCTCTCGAAGGCGCGGGCGGCGCTGACCAGTTCCTCCAGGTTTTCCACCCGGGCCTGGCCCTTCTCGCCCTTTTCTTCCTTGTGGTAGGTGATCAGCCCGGACTGCTCGATGACCGTCTGGGTCATGGTGTGCAGCGGCATGTCCTCGACCTTCAGCGCCAGGGTGTCGATCAGCTCGACGAAGGCATTCAGCGCGCTGGCCGCCCGCCCCGACACCCGCTTGGCGCCGACCGCCTGGTGCAGCGCGGCCCACATCGAGGTCTGCTGCTGGCGCGCCAGGGCGCGCAGGGTTTCCACGGTCTTCTCGCCGATGCCGCGGGCCGGGACGTTGATCACCCGTTCCAGGGCGGCGTCGTTGTCGCGGCCGTCGAGCAGGCGCAGGTAGGCCATGGCGTTCTTGATCTCGGCGCGCTCGAAAAAGCGCTGGCCGCCGTAGATCCGATAGGGGATGCGCTCGCGCAGCAGGCCTTCCTCGAGGACCCGCGACTGGGCGTTGGAGCGGTAGAGGATGGCGATCTCGCTGCGCGACAGGCCGTCCTTGAGGGCGCGCTCGATGTTCTCCACCACGTAGCGCGCCTCGTCGTGCTCGTTGAAGGCGGCGTACAGGCCGATCGGCTCGCCGTCCTCGCCCTCGGTCCACAGCTCCTTGCCCAGGCGCCCCTGGTTATTCGCGATCAGCGCGTTGGCCGCCTTGAGGATGCCGGCGGTGGAGCGGTAGTTCTGCTCCAGGCGGATCAACTGGGTGTCGGGGAAATCCGCCGAATACTGGTGGATGTTCTCGATCTTCGCCCCGCGCCAGCCGTAGATCGACTGGTCGTCGTCACCCACTACCATCAGGCTGTCGCCGCCCTGGGCGAGCAGCCGCAGCCAGGCGTACTGCACGGCGTTGGTGTCCTGGAACTCGTCCACCAGGATATGGCGGAAGCGCCGCTGGTAATGCGCCAGCAGGCCGGCGTTGTCGCGCCAGAGGTCCAGGGCGCGCAGCAGCAGCTCGGAGAAGTCGATCACCCCGGCGCGCGCGCAGGCCTCTTCGTAGGCCTGGTAGACCTTGAGCATGGTCACCAGGAACAGGTCGCCGCCGGTCTGGATGTGCTGCGGGCGCAGCCCTTCGTCCTTCTTGCCGTTGATGAACCACTGCGCCTGGCGTGCCGGCCAGCGCTGCTCGTCGAGGCCCAGCTCGCGGATCACCCGCTTGACCAGGCGCTGCTGATCGTCGCTGTCGAGAATCTGGAAGTTCTGGTTCAGCTTGGCTTCCTGCCAGTGGGCGCGCAGCAGGCGGTGGGCCAGGCCGTGGAAGGTCCCGACCCACATGCCCTGGGGGCTGATGCCCATCAACTGTTCGATGCGGTGGCGCATCTCGGCGGCGGCCTTGTTGGTGAAGGTCACCGACAGCACCGAATGCAGCGAGGCGCGTTCCACCTGCATCAGCCAGGCGATGCGGTGCACCAGCACGCGGGTTTTGCCGGAGCCGGCGCCGGCGAGAACCAACTGACGGCCGAGCGGGGCGGTCACGGCCTGGCGCTGGGCATCGTTGAGGGAGTTGAGCAGGGGGGAGAGGTCGTCTGTGAGCATCGCGGCATTCTAGGGGGCGGGGCGGGTGCCGGCAAACCGGATGGCACCGGCGGCGCGCGGCCGCCGTCAGCGGCCAAGCGAGGAGGGGCGCAACGGGCTTTCGGTCATTTGTATAGTCATTAGAGGGCGTAACGGTTGACTCTGCCCGGATAACTGCCTATTTGTATGTACAAATAAGAACGAGACTGCCCCATGACCCGCCCCCTCAGCTGGATCAACCTGCGCGTCGCCACCTTGGACCACGCCGTCCCCGCACCTTACGGGCTGCTGGAGTCGATGGCCGTGGACGTGGTGGACGGCCGCATCCGGCGCCTGTGCCCCATGGCCGACTGGCGCGCGCCCGCGGACGCCGAGGTGATCGACGCCGGGGGCCGCTGCCTGACGCCCGGCCTGATCGACTGCCATACCCACCTGGTCTGGGGCGGCGACCGCGCCCAGGAGTTCGAGCAGCGCCTGCGCGGTGTCAGCTATGCGCAGATCGCCGCGGCCGGCGGCGGAATCCGCGCCACCGTCGCCGCCACACGCGCCGCCGCCGAACCCACCCTCTACGCCGCCGCCCTGCCGCGGCTGCGCGCGCTGCTCGCCGAAGGCGTCACCTGCGTAGAAATCAAGTCCGGCTATGGCCTCGACGTCGAGCACGAGCTCAAGCAACTGCGCGTCGCCCGCGCCCTCGGCGAGCGCCTGCCGGTGCGGGTGCGCACCACCCTGCTGGCGGCCCACGCGGTGCCGCCGGAGTTCGCCGGCGACCCGGACGGCTACATCGACCGGGTCTGCGCCGAAATCCTCCCGGCCGCCGCCGAGGCCGGCCTGGCCGACGCGGTGGATCTGTTCTGCGAGCGCGTCGGCTTCGACCTGGCTCAGTCGCGGCGGGTCCTGCAGCGCGCCCGCGAACTCGGCCTGCCGCGCAAGGCCCACGTCGAGCAGCTCTCGCACATGGGCGGCGCGCGGCTGGCCGCGGAGTTCGGCGCGCTGTCCGCCGACCACGTGGAATACCTGGAGGCCGAGGACGTCGCCGCCCTGGCCGCCGCCGGCACCGTGGCGGTGCTGCTGCCGGGCGCCTTCCTGTTCCTCAACGAAACGCGCAAGCCGCCGGTCGGTGCGCTGCGCGAGGCCGGTGTGGCGATGGCGGTGGCCAGCGACCTCAATCCCGGCACCTCGCCCTTCGCCTCGCTGCGGTTGATGGCCAACCTGGCCTGCACCCAGTTCGGCCTGACCCCGGAGGAAGCCTTCGCCGGCATCACCCGCGAGGCCGCCCGCGCCCTCGGCCTGGCGGATTGCGGGACGATCCGCGCCGGCCTGCGCGCCGACTTCGCCCTGTGGGACGTGGAGCACCCCGCGCAACTGGTCTACGAACCGCTGACTCCGCGGCTGTGGCAGCGGGTACTGGGCGGGGTGCCGGTATGAGCCCGGACATGAGCGTCTGGCAGGGCCGCATCGATGCCGCCGAGGGCGAGCGGGCGCTGCGCTGGCACCAGTGCGTGCGTGCCCACGCTCCCGCGGCCCAGCCCGGCGTGGCCTTGCTGGGGTTCGCCTGCGACGAAGGGGTGCGACGCAACCAGGGGCGCATCGGCGCCGCCGCCGGCCCGCGCGTCCTGCGCCAGGCCCTGGCCAATCTGGCCTGGCACGGCCGCCGCGCGGTCTATGACGCCGGCGACGTGTCGTGCCCGGGGGAGGATCTGGAAGCCGCCCAGGCGGAACTGGCCGCGCGGGTCGCCGGCTTGCTCGACGAGGGCCACCTGCCGCTGTTGCTGGGCGGCGGCCACGAGACCGCCTGGGGCAGTTTCCAGGGACTGGTCCGGGGCCGCCCGCAGGCGCGCATCGGCGTGCTCAACCTGGATGCGCATTTCGACCTGCGCCACGCCGAGCGGCCCAGCTCCGGCACGCCCTTCGCGCAGATCGCCGACTGGCAGCACGCCCGGGGGCAAGCCTTCCGCTACCTCTGCCTGGGCATCGCCGAACCCGCCAACAGCGCCGCGCTGTTCGATCGGGCCGAGGCCCTCGGCGCCGGCTGGTGCCTCGACGAGGACATCGACGCCGCGCGCCTGCCGGCGCTGCTGGAACGGGTCGAGGCTTTCTGCGCCGGGGTCGACGCCGTGCAACTGTCCATCGACCTCGACGTGCTGCCCGCCGCAGTGATGCCGGCGGTCAGCGCACCGGCCGCCCGCGGCGTGGCCCTGGAGCATCTGGAGGCGATCCTCGACCGGGTCAAGGCCAGCGGCCGCCTGGCCCTGGCCGAAGTGGTCGAGTTCAACCCGCGTTTCGACATCGACAACCAGGGTGCGCGCAGCGCTGCCCGCCTGCTGTGGCGCCTCGCGCGCTGACCGGAGATCCCATGGACCACGCCCACCACCCCGCCGCGCGCAGCCTGCGCGCGCCCCACGGCACCACCCTGCACTGCAAGAGCTGGCTGACCGAGGCCGCCTACCGCCTGTTGCAGAACAACCTCGACCCGGCGGTGGCCGAGCACCCGGAGGAACTGGTGGTGTATGGCGGCATCGGCCGCGCCGCCCGCGACTGGGCCTGCCTGGAGACCATCCTCGAGACCCTGACCCGGCTGGAGGACGACCAGACCCTGCTGATCCAGTCCGGCAAGCCGGTGGGGGTGTTCCAGACCCACGCCGACGCGCCGCGGGTGTTGCTCGCCAACTCCAACCTGGTGCCCCATTGGGCGACCTGGGAGCACTTCCACGAACTGGATCGCAAGGGCCTGATGATGTACGGCCAGATGACCGCCGGCAGCTGGATCTACATCGGCTCCCAGGGCATCGTCCAGGGCACCTACGAGACCTTCTTCGCGGTGGCCGACCGGCATTTCGGCGGCGACCCCAAGGGCCGCTGGATTCTCACCGGCGGCCTCGGCGGCATGGGCGGCGCGCAGCCGCTGGCGGCGACCCTCGCCGGTTTCTGCATGCTCGCGGTGGAGTGCGACGAGTCGCGGATCGACTTCCGCCTGCGCACCCGCTACCTGGACCACAAGGCCGCCGACCTCGACGAGGCGCTGGCGCTGATCCGCGCCGCCATGGCCGAGGGCCGGGCGATTTCCGTCGGCCTGCTGGGCAACGCCGCCGACGTCTACCCGGCGCTGGTGGCGCGTGAGGTGATCCCCGATTGCGTCACCGACCAGACCTCCGCCCACGATCCGCTCAACGGCTACCTGCCCCAGGGCTGGGACCTGCCGCGCTGGCGCGAGCAGCGCAGCGCCGACCCGCAGGCGGTGGTGGCCGCGGCGAAACGCTCGATGGCCGTACAGGTGCGCGCCATGCTGGCGTTCCAGGCGCGCGGCGCGGCGGTGCTCGACTACGGCAACAACATTCGCCAGGTGGCCCTGGAGGAAGGCGTGGCCAACGCCTTCGACTTCCCCGGCTTCGTCCCGGCCTACATCCGTCCGCTGTTCTGCGAGGGCATCGGGCCCTTCCGCTGGGTGGCGCTGTCCGGCGATCCCGAGGACATCTACCGCACCGACGCCAAGGTCAAGGAGCTGATCCCCGACGACCCGCACCTGCACAACTGGCTGGACATGGCCCGCGAGCGGATCGCCTTCCAGGGCCTGCCGGCGCGGATCTGCTGGGTCGGCCTGAAGGACCGCGCGCGCCTCGGCCTGGCGTTCAACGAGATGGTCGCCCGCGGCGAGTTGAAGGCGCCCATCGTGATCGGCCGCGACCACCTCGACTCCGGCTCGGTGGCCAGCCCCAACCGCGAGACCGAGGCGATGCGCGACGGCTCCGACGCGGTGTCCGACTGGCCGCTGCTCAACGCCCTGCTGAGCACCGCCGGCGGCGCCACCTGGGTGTCGCTGCACCACGGCGGCGGCGTCGGCATGGGCTTTTCCCAGCACGCCGGGATGGTCATCGTCGCCGATGGCAGCGAAGCCGCCGCCCGACGCCTGGCGCGGGTATTGCGCAATGACCCGGCGAGTGGCGTGATGCGCCATGCCGATGCCGGCTACGACAGCGCGCGACGCTGCGCCCGTGAACAAGGCCTGGACCTGCCCATGCTCGCCAAGGAGTGCTGAGATGTACCGACTGAACCTGCGCCCCGGCCATCTCGGCCTCGCCGACCTGCGCCGGGTGGCCCGCGAGCCGGTGCGCCTGCGCCTCGCCGACGAGGCCCACGCGGTGATCGCCGCCTCGGCCGCCACCGTCACCGAGCTGCTCGGCCAGGGCCGGGTGATCTACGGCATCAACACCGGTTTCGGCCTGCTGGCCAACACCCGCATCGACACCGCCGACCTGGAGACCCTGCAACGCTCCATCGTGCTGTCCCATGCCGCCGGCATCGGCGCGCCGATGGACGAGGCGACGGTGCGCCTGATGATGGTGCTGAAGATCAACTCCCTGGCCCGCGGCTATTCCGGCATCCGCCAGGTCGTGCTTGACGCGCTGATCCGCCTGCTGGAGACCGAGGTCTATCCCTGCGTACCGGTAAAGGGCTCGGTGGGCGCCAGCGGCGACCTCGCGCCCCTGGCGCACATGAGCGCGGTGCTGCTCGGCGAAGGCGAGGTGCTGCACCAGGGCCGTCGCCTGCCGGCCGCCGAAGGCCTGGCGATCGCCGGCCTGCGCCCGCTGACCTTGGCACCCAAGGAGGGCCTGGCGCTGCTCAACGGCACCCAGGCCAGCGCGGCCTTCGCCTTGCGCGGCCTGTTCGGCGCCGAGGACCTGTTCGCCGCGGCGCTGGTCTCGGGCTCGCTGGCAGTGGAGGCGGCCAAGGGCAGCCGGCGGCCCTTCGACGCACGCATCCACGCGGTGCGCGGCCAGCCGGGGCAGATCGAGGTGGCGGCGGTCTACCGGCAACTGCTCGACCGCAGCGAGATCGAGGACAGCCACAGCGATTGCGCCAAGGTCCAGGACCCCTATTCGCTGCGCTGCCAGCCCCAGGTGATGGGCGCCTGCCTCGACCAGCTGCGCCATGCCGCGCGGGTGCTGGAAATCGAGGCCAACGCGGTGTCGGACAACCCGCTGGTATTCCCCGAGGACGGCGAAATCCTCTCCGGCGGCAATTTCCACGCCGAACCGGTGGCCTTCGCCGCCGACAACCTGGCCCTGGCCATCGCCGAGATCGGCGCGCTGTCGGAACGGCGCATGGCGTTGCTGATCGACTCCAGCCTGAGCGGCCTGCCGCCTTTCCTGGTGAAGAACGGCGGGGTCAATTCTGGCTTCATGATCGCCCAAGTCACCGCCGCCGCCCTGGCCAGCGAGAACAAGAGCCTGGCCCATCCGGCCTCGGTGGACAGCCTGCCCACCTCGGCGAACCAGGAGGACCACGTGTCGATGGCTGCCTTCGCCGGCCGACGCTTGCTGGACATGTGCGAGAACACCTCGGGGATTCTCGCCGTGGAACTGCTTGCCGCCGCCCAGGGCGTGGAGTTCCGCCGCCCGCTGCGCAGTTCGGCGCGGCTGGAGGAGGCCATCGGGCGCCTGCGCGAGGAGGTCGCCTTCTACGAGCAGGACCGCTATTTCGCCCCGGACATCGCCGCCGCCCAGCGGCTGATCGTCGACGGCCGCTACAACGACTTCGTGCCCGCCGGGCTGTTGCCGAGCTTCGCCGACTGAGTCGCGCCGCGCGTCCGTCGCGGGCGGGCGCCGCCGTCGGGTGGCGTCACAGGGCGAAGGGCAGCGGGATCTCCACCCGTTGCCGTTGGGCCAGGCGGCGCAGGAACTCGTCCGGGTCGTGGATCAGCACGTCCTGGCCGGCGAAGGCGTCGGCGGCGATCTGCCGCGACAGCCAGAAGCGCACGCAGGCGATGCGCAGCAGCGCCGGCCACAGCTCCGCCTCGGCGGCGCCGAACGGCCGGCGCGCGGCGTAGGCGCCGAGCAGCGCGTGGGCATGGGCCGGCTCCAGGCGGCCGTCGGCGGCGGAGCACCAATCGTTCAGGCAGATCGCCAGGTCGTAGAGCATCGGCCCCGAGCAGGCGTTGTAGAAGTCGATCAACCCGGCCAGGTGCGCGCCGTCGAACAGCACGTTGTCGCGGAACAGGTCGGCGTGCAGGTTGGCCCGCGGCAGGCCGCGGACCCGCTCGCCGAGGGCGGCGATTTCCGCCAGGGCCGCCTCCAGCAGGGGCCGCGTCGTCGCGTCCAGGCGCGCCGCCCGGGCCGGCCCTTCGGCGAGCATCCAGTCCAGGCCGCGGTCGCTCGGGCGTTCGAGGATCTGCCCGCGGGTGGCCAGGTGCAGGCGCGCCAGCAGGTCGCCGACCTCCGCGCAATGGTGGGCATTGGGCGCATGCACATGCCGCCCCGGCAGGCGCGGCTGCAGCAGCGCCGGCTTGCCGGCCAGCTCGCGCAGGGCCTCGCCGGCGTCGCTGCGCAGAGCGTAGGGCACCGGCAGGCCGGCCGCGTGGAGCACGTCGAGCAGCTCGATGAAGAACGGCAGGTCGCCGCTGGGGCCACGTTCCACCAGGGTCAGGACGAATTCGCCGCGCTCCAGGCTGACGAAGAAATTACTGTTCTCGGAACCCTCGGCGATGCCCTGGAAATGCACCAGGCGGCCCAGCCCGTAGGGGGCGAGGAAAGCTTCCAGGGGTTCGCGTTCGAGGGGGGTGAAGACCGACATAAGCGTCCTTAACGGCGCGGCCCGGCGGCGGCGCTTACCAGCTGAAGATTTCCCACTGCGGGATGAGCATGTCCGGGTTGTCCGAACGGATGAAGTTGCTGTCGCCGTCGGCGCGCACCAGGAAGTACGGCTTGCCGTGCTTCGGGGTGATCTTCACCGCGTAGAGGAAGCCGTTGACCCGGTATTCCTGGATGGTCTTGTCGCCGTCCTGACGGATGGTCACGTCGGGTTCGGCGCTGACCGGATCGTCCGCGGCGAGCGCCGCGAGGGGGGCGAATGCCAGCAGGGCGGCCAGGCCCCAGCGATTGAGCGTACCCATGGTAACCTTGTCCCTTTCTCGTCGATGGTCCGGCCATTCTAGCGAGGCCCCGGCGAAATTGCCCTTTCGCCGGGAGCCGACGCATCGCGCGAACCGCGCCCAGGCCGAGACGGTCGCATTCACTGTCGCCGGGAATCCGCGTCCCGGCCCCGGAAAAGGTTGATGCCGCGCATGTCCCAAGCCCCTCTCGTCCTGGTGGACGGCTCCTCGTACCTGTACCGCGCCTTCCACGCCCTGCCGCCGCTGATGACCTCCCACGGCAAGCCGACCGGCGCGGTGAAGGGCGTGCTGAACATGCTGCTCAGCCTGCGCAAGCAATACCCGGACAGCCTCTTCGCGGTGGTCTTCGACGCCAAGGGCCCGACCTTCCGCGACACGCTGTTCGCCGAGTACAAGGCCCAGCGCCCGCCGATGCCCGACGACCTGCGCGGCCAGGTGGAGCCGCTGCACGCCTGCATCCGCGCCCTCGGCCTGCCGCTGCTGAACGTCGACGGGGTGGAGGCGGACGACGTCATCGGCACCCTCGCGCGGACCTGCGCCGCCGCCCAGCGGCCGGTGGTGATCTCCACCGGCGACAAGGACATGGCGCAGCTGGTCTGCCCCTACGTCACCCTGGTCAACACCATGAGCGGCAGCGTGCTGGACGTGGAAGGGGTGCGCACCAAGTTCGGCGTCGGTCCCGAGCTGATCATCGATTTTCTCGCCCTGATGGGCGACAAGATCGACAACATCCCCGGCGTGCCGGGCATCGGCGAGAAGACCGCCGCCGGCCTGCTCAACGGCATCGGCGGCGGCCTCGACGTGCTCTACGCGAACCTGGACAAGGTGGCCACGCTGCCCATCCGCGGCGCCAAATCCCTCGCCGTCAAGCTCGACGAGCACCGCGAGCAGGCCTACCTCTCCTATCAGTTGGCGACCATCAAGCTGGACGTGCCGCTGGACATTCCCTTCGAGGAACTGACGGTCGGCGAGCCCCACGTCGAGGCGCTGATGAGCCTGTACCGCGAGTTGGAATTCAAGTCCTGGCTCGACGACCTGCTGCGCGACGCCAAGGCCGCCGGCGCGCCCCTGCCGCTGAGCGAGGACGAGGCGGTCACCCAGATCGACACCGACTACGCCACCATTCTGGAACAGGCCGAGTTCGACGCCTGGCTGGCGCGCCTGCAAGCCGCCGAGCGCTTCGCCTTCGACACCGAGACCACCAGCATCGACGCCCAGCAGGCGGAGCTGGTCGGGCTGTCCTTCGCCGTCGAGGAGGGCCAGGCCGCCTACGTGCCCCTGGCCCACAGCTACATGGGCGCGCCCGCGCAGCTGTCCCTGGACGCGGTGCTAGCGGCGCTGAAGCCGCTGCTGGAGGACCCGGCCAAGCTGAAGATCATGCAGCACGGCAAGTACGACCTGAACGTGCTGACCCGCTACGGCATCGAGATTCGCGGGATCGCCTTCGACACCATGCTCGAATCCTACGTGCTCGACGCCACCGCCACGCGCCACGACATGGACAGCCTGGCGCTGAAATACCTCGGCCACAGCACCATTCGCTTCGAGGACATCGCCGGCAAGGGCGTCAAGCAGCTCACCTTCGACCAGATCGCCATCGAGCAGGCCGGGCCCTACGCCGCCGAGGACGCCGACGTCACGCTGCGCCTGCACCATGCGCTCTATCCCAAGCTGGAGGCCTTGCCGGCCCTGGCCGAGGTGTTCCGCGGCATCGAGATGCCGCTGGTCCCTGCGCTGGCGCGGATCGAGCGCAACGGCGCGCTGGTGGACAAGGACCTGCTCGGCGTGCAGAGCCGCGAGCTGGGCGAGAAGATGATCGCCCTGGAGCAGGAGGCCTACGCGGTGGCCGGCCAGGAATTCAACCTGGGGTCGCCCAAGCAGCTCGGCGAAATCCTGTTCGTCAAGCTGGGCTTGCCGGTGGTGTCGAAGACCGCGTCCGGGCAGCCGTCCACCGCCGAGGCGGTGTTGCAGGAGCTGGCCGACCAGGATTACGCGCTGCCCAAGGTACTGATGCAGTACCGCTCGCTGAGCAAGCTGAAGAGCACTTACACCGACAAGCTGCCGCAGCAGATCAACCCGCGTACCGGGCGCATCCATACCTCCTATCACCAGGCGGTGACCGCCACCGGGCGGCTGTCTTCCTCCGACCCGAACCTGCAGAACATCCCGATCCGCACCGCCGAGGGGCGGCGTATCCGCCAGGCGTTCGTCGCGCCGGCCGGCTACAAGCTGCTGGCCGCCGACTATTCGCAGATCGAGCTGCGCATCATGGCCCACCTGGCCCAGGACGAAGGCTTGCTGCACGCCTTCCGCAACGACCTGGACGTGCACCGCGCCACCGCCGCCGAGGTGATGGGCGTCGGCCTGGACGAGGTGTCCAACGAACAGCGCCGGCGCGCCAAGGCGATCAACTTCGGCCTGATCTACGGCATGAGCGCGTTCGGCCTGGCCAAGCAGATCGACGTCGCCCGTGGCGAGGCCCAGGCCTACATTGACCGTTATTTCATGCGCTATCCGGGGGTGCTGGCCTACATGGAGCGCACCCGCGCCCAGGTGGTGGAGCAGGGTTACGTGGAAACCCTGTTCGGCCGCCGCCTGTACCTGCCGGACATCCATTCGAAGAACCAGGGCATCCGCCGGGCGGCGGAGCGCGCCGCGATCAACGCGCCCATGCAGGGCACCGCGGCGGACATCATGAAGCGCGCCATGGTGGCGGTGGACGGCTGGCTGGAGGCGTCCGGCCTGGACGCGCGGGTGATCCTGCAAGTACACGACGAACTGGTGCTGGAAGTCCGCGAGGACCTGGTCGAGCAGGTCCGCGACCAGGTCCGGCCGCTGATGAGCGCCGCCGCCGAGCTCGACGTGCCGCTGCTGGTGGAAGCGGGTGTCGGCGACAACTGGGACGAGGCGCATTGATCGAGGGAGCGCCGCTGGCGAAGAGCGTTCGGGGGAGAATTGAACCTTTCCCTGAGCCTTCGGTCAGAAAACGGGAATGGCTGGTGAAGCCCTTCGATGCTCCTTTTGCTGTGTTTTAGTGTTGGCAGATATCTGAACCCCGCCCTAGCGGTTCAGTCTTGAACCCCGAACTTCCCCCTCCCCATACGAAGCTCGGGGTTTTTTTTGCCCGCGGAAAAGTACCCGCGGGCTCGCCTTCAGGCGTTCTCGGCGGACGCGTCCTGCTCGGCCTCGTCGCCCAGCAGCCCCAGCCAGTGGGCGAGTAGCTCGTGGGCTTCCTCGATGCCCTGGCGCTTGGGCGCGGAGAACAATTGGATGCTGACATCCTCGCCCCAGGTCTTGCGGATGTCCTGGCGCACCTTCAGCAACGCGTTCTTCGCCGCGCCGAAGGCCAGCTTGTCGGCCTTGGTCAGCAGGATATGCAGGGGCATGCCGCTGCTGACGGACCAGTCCAGCATCAGCCGATCGAAATCGGTGAGCGGGTGGCGGATGTCCATCATCAGGATCAGCCCGGCCAGGCTACGCCGGCTGCTCAGGTAGGCTTCCAGATGGTGCTGCCAATGCTGCTTGAGGGGAATCGGCACCTTGGCATAGCCGTAGCCGGGCAAGTCGACCAGCCGGCGATCCTCGTCCAGCTCGAAGAAGTTCAGCAGTTGGGTGCGCCCGGGGGTCTTCGAGGTTCGTGCCAGGCTGGCGTGGGTCAGGGTATTCAGCGCGCTGGACTTGCCGGCGTTGGAGCGGCCGGCGAACGCGACTTCCAGGCCTTCGTCCGGCGGGCATTGATCGACCTTGGCGGCACTGATGAGAAAGCGGGCCTGCTGGCACAGACCGAGGAGCGGATTCTTGATTGACATGAGGTGTCCACGGGTGCGACTCGGTGTCGCAGAGGGCGGTTTCGTTTCCGTTTGAGCGGCGCCAGTATATAATGCCGCAGATTTAGTGTGCGCTTTATGCTCAGGATCGGGTGCGTCACGGAAGCGAAATAGACAGGCCGCGCGTTCAGAAAGCGGTAGGCTTCCACCCGACGGGATCGAACATGAAGAGAATGCTGCTCGCGGCGAGTTGTGCGGCGCTGGCTAACGGCGTGGCGGCTGCGCAGGATCCCGAAGCGGTTTTCCACCGGGCCTGCGGCGCCTGCCATGACGGACAGTTGCCGACTGCGCCGAGAAAAGGCGACGAAGCCGCCTGGAGCGCGCGGATGCCCAAGGGACTCGATGCCCTGGTGCTGAGCGTGACCAATGGCCTCGCTGCGATGCCGCCGCGTGGAATGTGCACGGACTGCACTGCCGAGGATTACCAAGCAGTCATCCGCTGGATGGCGAAATAAGGTGCCCGGTACTAACTCTATTCACCCTTAGCCGTAGTTGGATTAGCTGATGAACAAATTACTCGTGAGTCTGCTGTTGAGCCTGGGCATTTCCGGTCTGGGTATCGCCGGCTCGGCGAACGCCGCGGACGGCGCCATCGTCGGCGATGCCGCCGCCGGTCAGGGCAAGGCCGCCGTGTGCGGCGCCTGCCATGGCCCGGACGGCAACAGCCCGGCGCCGAACTTCCCGAAACTGGCGGGCCAGGGTCCGCGCTACCTGCTCAAGCAGCTCAAGGACATCAAGGCCGGCAACGCGCCGACCGCCAAGCCGGGCGAAGGTCGCAAGGTACTGGAGATGACCGGCCTGCTGGATAACCTCAGCGATCAAGACCTGGCGGACATCGTCGCCTATTTCTCCAGCCAGAAGATGGGCGTCGGCGCGGCCGATCCCAAGCTGGTGAAGCACGGCGAGGAACTGTTCCGCGGCGGCAAGCTGGCGCAGGGCATGCCCGCCTGCACCGGGTGCCACTCGCCCAACGGCGCAGGCAACGCAGCCGCCGGCTTCCCGCAGTTGGGCGGTCAGCACGCGACCTACGTGGCCAAGCAATTGACCGATTTCCGCGAGGGCAATCGGGTCAACGACGGCGACTCCATGGTCATGCGCACCATCGCGTCGAAGCTGAGCAACAAGGATATCGAGGCGGTCTCCAGCTACATCCAGGGCCTGCACTGAGTCCGGGCCGTAGAGGTTCGCAACAAAAAGGGTGGCTTCGGCCACCCTTTTTCATTAAGGGCCCCGCTACAATCCAGGGAACCCGCCCCCGGCGCCTCGGTCGAACCATGGCCGCCTGCGGCGGTGCCCTTATCCCGTTCTAGGAGTGAAACATGCGTAACCTGATCCTTGCCGCTGCGCTCGCCACCGCGAGTCTGTTCGGTGCCACTGTCCAAGCGGCTCCCATCGAGGCCGGTAAGCAGTATGTCGAACTCAAGAGCCCAGTTCCCGTGGCCCAGCCCGGCAAGATCGAAGTGGTCGAACTGTTCTGGTACGGCTGCCCGCACTGCTACGAATTCGAGCCGACGCTCAACCCCTGGGTCGAGAAACTGCCCGCCGACGTCAACTTCGTGCGAGTACCGGCGATGTTCGGCGGGGCCTGGGACATCCATGGCCAGACCTACATCACCCTCGACCTGATGCGCATCGAACCTAAGGTGCACAAGGCGATCTTCGACGCCATGCACGAACGCAAGCAGCCCCTGAACACGCCCCAGCAGATCGCCGACTTCCTCGTCCCGCTGGGCGTGGACAAGGACGCCTTCCTCAAGACCTTCGACTCCTTCGCGGTCAAGGGCCAGGTCGAGAAAGCCCGCAGCCTGGCCAAGGCCTACCAGATCACTGGCGTGCCGACCCTGGTGGTCAACGGCAAGTATCGCTTCGACCTGGGCTCCGCCGGCGGCCCGGACGGCGCGCTGGACGTGGCCAACCAGCTGATCGAAAAAGAACGCGCGGCCCACTGAGGCTGACCATGCTACGCCGCGGCGGTGGGGTGCGGATGCCGGGACTGCGTGATGCGCAGGTCAATCCGCATTGCGGCGAAGTCAGCCGCCTGCCGCCGGACGGACGCCTGCGGCTGTTGAGTTTCAACATCCAAGTCGGCATCAGCACCGCGCGCTACCACCATTACCTGACCCGCGGCTGGCAGCATCTGCTGCCGGCCGCGGGGCGGGCGACCAACCTGCAACGGATCGGCGCGCTGCTGGGCGACTACGACCTGGTGGCTTTGCAGGAAGCGGACGGCGGCAGCCTGCGTTCGGGCTTCGTCAATCAGGTCGAACACCTCGCCCGCCTGGGTGAGTTTCCCTACTGGTACCAGCAGCTCAACCGCAACCTCGGCCGCCTCGGCCAGCACAGCAACGGCCTGCTGAGCCGGCTGCAACCCACGCTTCTCGAAGACCATCCGCTTCCCGGTCCCTCCGGCCGGGGCGCCATCCTCCTGCGCCTCGGCGAAGGCGAGGACGCGTTGGTGGTGGTGATGATGCACCTGGCCCTCGGCGCCCGGGTACGAACCCGCCAGCTCGCCTACATCCGCGACCTGATCGGCGGCTATCGCCACCAGATCCTGATGGGCGACATGAATACCCATGCCACGGACCTGCTCGAACATTCCCCCTTGCGCGATCTCGGCCTGCTGGCGCCCCAGGTCGAAGCGACGTTCCCCAGCTGGCGGCCCCAGCGTTGCCTCGACCACATCCTGCTCAGCCCGGGGCTCACCCTGGAGCGCGTGCAGGTGCTCAGCCAGCCAATTTCCGACCACCTGCCGGTGGCCGTGGACATCCGCTTGCCGGATGCATTGAGCGGCGACCGGCTGCCTGTGCTACAAGGCTGATTCCGCTACCCGCCACCGGTTTTCGAACTTTCACCATGAGCGACGACGCCCAGCGCTGGAAAGATAAATACCTGACGAGCCTCGAAGAGCAGGAAAAGCTCGAGCGCCGCTGGGAGGCCCGTCTCGACTTGCTCAAACGCGGCCTGGTGCGCAGCTCGCTGGCAGCCGAGGGCAGCGACAAGGCGGTCGACCAGTGCATGCAGGAACTGCGCGAGACGATACGCGGCGACAAGATGGATGCCGGCCTGTCGGGGTTGATCCCGCGCCTGGAAAAGGCCGTGCTGGACTCCGAGCAGCGCCGCCAGCAACGCGCCGAGCAGAATGTCGCGGCGCTGAACAATCTGGCGGGGCAACTGCTCAAGCTGGACCTGCCGCGCGAGGTGCGCAAACCGCTCAAGCAGTTCGCCAAGCGGATCGACAGCCGCGCCAGCCAGGTCCGTGAAATCCCCGCCCTGCTCAGCGAGTTGAGCGACTTGCAGCAGAAGGCCCTGCAAGTGCTCGAGAGCGGCGAGGCCGAGCGTCCCGGTTTGCTCAGGCGACTCTTCGGCGCGGGGCGCGATGAGGACGCCGAGCCCGCCGACGACGGCGCGGCAGGACAGCCCGACGGCCCGGAGGCCGAAGCGGGCCGAGATGAGCCGGTCGAGCCGTCGCCCTTGTGGCCGATCCCGGCAGACCCCGTACCCTCCCAACCTGCACCTGCACCTGCACCTGCACCTGCACCTGCACCTGCACCTGCACCTGCACCTGCACCTGCACCTGCACCTGCACCTGCACCTGTAGCGGCCAGTGCGGACGTTCCCGCCGCAGCCACGCTGGCCCTCGGGGAGACGCCGGCCGCCACCGCCGAGCCACCGCGACCGGCCGCGGCGCGTCCGGGCAGGCCCGGCGCTGGGGCGTTCCCCACCCTGGACAGCCTGCCGCTGGCCGCCGCCGTGCTGACCGGCCAGGCGGACCCGGAATACGCCTTGCCTGCCCTGCCGGAGCCCGGCTACAGCGCGGTCGCGCCGCACGTCGCCAACAGCCTGTTGGGGCTGCTCAACGAACTGGACCTGCCCGAGCGCCACAAGCCCCAGGGTGAAGCCCTGCGTCAGCGCCTCCAGGGCGGCTTGAACTGGTACGAACTGGTGCCGGTGCTCGACGACGTGGCGGTGCTGGTGCTGGCGGTCACCGACAGCGACCAGCATGAGTTCGCCGGCTACCTCAAGCAGCTCAACGAGCGCCTGGCGGCCTTCCTCGGTTCCCTGACCTCCGCCCACGAGGGCTACACCGATTCGCTGAAAAGCGCGCGGGCGCTGGACCTGGAACTGCGCGAGCAGGTCAGCGGCCTGCAGAGCAGCGTGCTGGATGCCGGCGACCTGGAGAACCTCAAGCGTACCGTCGAGCAGCGCCTCGAGGGGTTGCTCACCACGGTGAACGAGTACCAGCGCCAGCGCGACCAGCACGAGCAGGAGGTCGGCACCCGCCTGCAAGGCATGGTCGAGCGGGTGGCGTCGATGGAACGCGAGGCCCAGGGGTTCCGCGAGCACCTGGAGGAGCAACGGCAGAAAGCCTTGTCCGACCCGCTGACCGGCCTGCCCAACCGCGCCGCCTGGAGCGAGCGACTGGAGCTGGAAGTGGCGCGCTGGCAACGCTATGGCGGCGACTTGCTGCTGGCGGTGATGGACATCGATCACTTCAAGCGGATCAACGACAACTATGGCCACTTGGCGGGCGACAAGGTGTTGAAGATCATCGCCGGCGAGTTGGCCAAGCGCACCCGCAAAACCGATTTCATCGCGCGCTTCGGCGGCGAGGAATTCGTCCTGCTGATCCCCGGCACGCCCCAGGAGGGCGGCATCCAGCTGCTGGAAACCCTGCGCCAGGCGGTGGCTGCCTGCCCGTTCCACTTCAAGGGCGAGCCGGTCACCATCACCCTTTCCGCCGGATTGGCCGCCTTCACCGCCGACGACGGCAGCGAAGCGGTGTTCGAGCGCGCCGACCAGGCGCTGTACCGCGCCAAGCGCGAGGGGCGCGATCGCCTGGAGCTCGGCTGAGTCCGCTCAGGCGGCTTCGCCGAGGTAGGGCCGCCAGGCGTCGGGAATCCGTTCCAGGCGCGGGTAGCGCATGGCGTCCAACTGCAACGGGGAGAGTTGGAAAGGCGTGTGGCGCAGTGCTACCGGCAGCGTGCGCAATTCCGGCAGCCACAGGCTGACATAGGTGGCGTCGGGATCGTAGCGACGTGCCTGGCGCAGCGCGTTGAACGCCTGCTGGCGCCGCGGATCGCTGGCCACCCCGGCGAGGTACGCCCAGTTCCCCCAGTTGCTCGCGTCCTCGTGGTCGATCAGGTGCTCGGCGAACCAGGCGGCGCCGTGCCGCCAGTCCTGCTGCAGGTCGCTCACCAGGTAGCTGGCGGCCACCTGCCGGCCGCGATGGGGCAGGTAACCGGTGGCGGCCAGTTCGCGCATGCAGGCATCCACCAACGGCATGCCGGTGCGGCCCTGGCACCAGCGGCTGTAGCGTTCGTCCACCTGGCGCGGGGCGCGGACGGTGGCCTTGACCCCGCCGGGGGCGAACAGGGCCTCGCCGTGCCGGCGCAACGCCCAGCGGAAGAAATCGCGCCAGAGCAGCGCGCTCCAGAAGGCCTGGGTCGATTCGCTGCGCCCGTGCTGTGCCTCGTAACGGCGCAGCTCGGCCACCACCCGGCGCGGCGAGAGGCTGCCATGGGCGAGCCAGGGCGAGAGTTTCGAGGAGGATTCGCGGCCCAGCCATTCCTGGCTGGCCTGGTAATCGCCCACGCCTTGGCCTTGCCAGAGGTAGTCGCGCAGGCGCGCCTGGGCGGCCGGCTCGCCGCCGGCGAAGGGGAAGCCGCTGTAGGCGAGGCCCTGGGGCTCGCCCAGGCCCAACTGGGCCAGTAGCGGTAAGGGCTGCAGCCAGTCTTCGCTGCCTTCCGGCAGCGCCGGCAGACGTTCCGGCGCCGACGGCGGCTGGAATACCTGGAGCCGCCGCTCGATCAGCGTGCGGAAGCGGCTGAAGGTCTGGGGCAGGCGGTTCGGTGCGCAAGGCAGCTCGTCGGCGCGCAGCAGGCCGTTGTCCGGCAGCAGGCGCAGCGGGATGTCCAAGGCCTGGCGAACCCGGGCGAGGCGTTGGAGTTCGTCCGGCACCAGCTCGTCCAGGGTCAGCACCTCGTCGAGGCCCAGGCTCGCCACCAGTTCGGGAATCAGTCGCTCGGCTTCGCCGTGCAGCACCAGCAGGCGCGAGTCGCGGCGGCGCAGCTCGCCATCCAGCGCCTGCAGGCTTTCCAGGAGGAACCCGGCGCGATGCACGCCCAGCGGGCGCGTGCCGAAAGGCGTGACCTGCAACCAGCGGGGATCGAGGATAAACACCGGCAGCACGCGGTCCGCCCCCAGCGCGGCCTGTACGGCGGGGTGATCGTCGAGTCGCAGGTCCTGTTTGAACCAGAGCAGCTGGCGGCGCATGGCGGGCTCTCCTGACGGATTCTTCTTCTGCCGTCAACCATAACCCGGCAGGCCACCGCGCTGTCAGGCTTTATCCGCGCAAGCGGGCGGACGGGCGTTTCCGCGCGTCGGCCGGTAGACTAACGGGATTTCGTTTTCCAGAGTGCGTTATGGACATCCTCGGCATCGCCGTACTGATCTTCCTGGTCACCGACCCCTTCGGCAACATCGCCATCTTCCTCGCGGCGCTCAAGGGCGTCGCCCCGGAGCGCCGGCTGAAGGTGGCCCTGCGCGAGCTGCTGTTCGCCCTGGCCCTGTTGCTGCTGTTCCTGACCTTCGGCGAGAAGATCCTCAGCGCCCTCAGCCTGTCCCGCGAGGCGATCTCCATCGCCGGCGGCATCATCCTGTTCATCATCGCCCTGCGGCTGATCTTCCCGACCCCGCAAGGCGTCCTCGGCGACCTGCCGGAAGGCGAGCCGATGCTGGTACCGCTGGCCACGCCGGCGGTGGCCGGGCCCTCGGCGCTGGCGGTGCTGATGACCCTGCGCAACACCCACCAGGGCGAGCTCTGGGAGCTGTACCTGGCGGTGCTGCTGGCTTGGGCGGGGACCGCGCTGATCCTGTTGCAGGCGGCGTTCCTGCAACGCTTCCTGGGGCCGCGCGGGTTGACCGCGATCGAGCGCCTGACCGGGATGCTGCTGATCATGCTGAGCATCGATATGCTCCTCGACAACCTGCAAAGCGTGCTGCACATCGCCCCATGAAAAGTTTCCTGTCCAGTCTGCTGCTGCTCCTGATCGCCGGTTGCGCCCAGCAGCCGCAGATCGACACCCGCTTCGTCTCCGCCAACCAGAACAGCCGGGTGCAGTACATCGTGCTGCACTACACCTCCACCGACTTCCTGCACTCCCTGGCGCTGCTCACCCACGGTGACGTCAGCGCCCATTACCTGATCGACGAAGACCCGCCGACGATCTATCGCCTGGTGGACGAGAACCGTCGCGCCTGGCACGCGGGGGAGAGCGAGTGGCAGGGCCGCACCTGGCTGAACGCCAGCAGCATCGGCATCGAGCTGGTCAACCGCGGTTACGAGGACATGGCGGACGGACGGGTCTGGTACCCCTTCGCCGAGGCCCAGATCGATGCGCTGATCGGCTTGCTCAAGGACCTGGTGAAGCGCCACCAGTTGCCCCTGGGAAGCATCATCGGGCACCTGGACATCGCCCCGCAGCGCAAGGTCGACCCGGGGCCGTTGTTTCCCTGGAAGCGCTTGGGCGAGGCGGGGCTGATTCCCTGGCCGGATGCCGGCGAGGTGGCGCGCAAGCAGGTGCTACTGGCGGCGGAGCTGCCGAACGTGCTCTGGTTCCAGCATCAACTGGCGATCCAGGGCTACGCGGTGGAGCAGAACGGCACCCTGGACCAAGCCACGCGCAATGTGCTGGCGGCGTTCCAGATGAAATACCGCCCGGCCCGCTACGATGGCGAGCCCGACGCGCAGACTGCGGCGCTGCTGCTGGTGCTGAACACCCGGAAGTGAGGCGTTCCCGCCCGCGCTTTCCGGCCTAGAGCGGCAGCGCCATGTAGAACTGCGCACCCTGGCCGGGGCGCGAGTAGACGCCGATGCGGCCGCCGTGCAACTGCACGATCTCCTTGCACAGCGCCAGGCCCAGGCCGGCGCCGCCCTTCTTGCTGCTGACCTGGACGAAGGGCTCGAAGATCCGCGCCTGCTGGCTGGTGGCGATGCCGTCGCCGTTGTCTTCCACGCTCATGATCACCCGGTCGCCATGGCGGCGGGCCTGCAAGCGGATGGTGCCGCCGTCGGGGGTATGCCGCAGGGCATTGCCCAGCAGGTTGTCGAAGACCCGTTCGATCTGTCCGCGATCGAGGTTCACCCGGGGTAACGGCTGGTGCAGGTCCATCTCGATGTGGATCGAGCGCTCGGTGGCCTGGCCGGCGAACCGGTCACGCACCTGCTCGAGCAGGGTGTCCAGGGCACAGGGCGCCATTTCCAGGGATTGCAGGCCGTTCTGGTAGCGAGAGAAATTCAGCAGGTCGGTGATCAGCCGCACCAGGCGCTGCATTTCCGCGTCCACCGTCACCAGCAGATCGGCTTCTCGGGATTCCTCCGGGTAGACCAGGCGCTCGCGGAGCAGGCCGAAGGCCATCTGCATGCCGGTGACCGGGGTGCGCAGCTCGTGGGAGGCGCGCAGCATGAATTCGTTGCGCACCCGCTCGAAGGCGCGCTGCTCGGTGACGTCGCGCAGCACCATCACCGCGCCGAGGGGCCGCCCTTCGCCGAGGTTGACCGGGGTCAGGCGCCAGCTCAACAGGCGGGTCTCGCCTTCCGCCTCGATGACCAGGTCGGGCGGCGCCTCGTCGATCAGCGCGCCGCCGAGGACCTGGCGGGTCAGGTCGTCCAGTTCCGGGTGGTCCAGGGCCAGGCCGAGCGGTTGGCCGAGGTGATCGTCGTTCCAGTTGAGCTGGCGCCGGGCCACCGGGTTGGCGTGTTCCACCTGGCCGAGGCGATCGAGGATGAGCAGGCCGTCGTCGATGCTGTCGAGCACCGCTTGCAGGCGTTTCTGCTCGGCCAGCAGCTTTTCCACGTTGACCGTCTTCAGTTCCCGCAGCGACTCCGCCATCAGCCCGAAGCGCCGGCTGAGCAGGTCCATCTCGTGCACTGGCGAGTCGGGCAGGCTGACCTGCAGGTCGCCCTTGCCGATCTGGTCGGCGGCCTTGGCCAGGGCTTCGATGGGGCCGCCGAAGCGGCGGGCGATGCCGTGGGCGGTGGCGAAGCCGATCAGCAGCACGGCGATCCCCATCACGCTGAGCAGGGTGGCGATCAGGAACGCGCGGTCGTGGTCGCGGGCCTCCGCCTCGGTGATGTTGTCCAGCGCCAGGCGATGCACCTCCAGCATGCTCTGCCGGAGGGTGTCGAAAGCCTGGCTCAGGTCATTGTCGCCCTGCAGGCTCCAGCGCGCCGCGCCGGGTTTCGCCAGCTCCGCGAGGAACGCCTCGTATTCCTCGGAAATGCGCTGGTAGCGCTGCCGTGTCGGTTCGTTCGGGGCCGTGGCGATGCCGTCGACCAGGGTCTTGCGGAAGTGCTCCTGGGACTGTTCCAGCGCCTGCGGCTGCGGGTTCCGCGCCATCAGGTTGACCAGTTGGTCGCCCAGTTGCTGGCGCAGGCTCTGGCTGATCTCGAAGGTGACGAAGTTGTAGCGGATCAACTGCTCCTGGGACTTGGCCATTTGCATGACGCTGATCAGGCCCAGCAGCAGCCCGAACAGCGCCACCGTGATCAGGGCCGAAATGCTCAGGAAAAGGCGAGTGCGCAGCGTCATCGGCAGCGCGATGGCGGCGCTCATAATCCGTACTGCTTACGTTTCCGATAGAGCGTCGAGGCGTCGATGCCCAGGGTCTTGGCGGCCTCGTCGAGGGTTTCGCTGGTGGCGATCACCGCCGCGATGTGGGCTTTCTCCAATTCCTCCAGGCTCAGGGACGCGCCGACGCGCGGGGTGTTGCTCTCGCTGGGGGCGCCGCCGAGGCCGAGGTGGCTGACTTCCACCAGCTCCTGCGGGCAGATGATGCTGGCGCGCTCGATCACGTTGCGCAGTTCGCGCACGTTGCCCGGCCAGCGGTAGCCGAGCAGCGCCTCGCGGGCGTTGTCGCTGAAGCCGCGTACCGGGCGCGCGTAGTCCTTGACGAAGCGGGCGAGGAAGCGCTCGGCCAGGTCGATCACGTCCTCCGGGCGCTCGCGCAGCGGCGGCAGCTTGAGGGTGATGACGTTGAGGCGATAGAGCAGGTCTTCGCGGAACTTGCCGGCGCGGACCATTTCCTCGAGGTTCAGGTTGGTCGCCGCGAGGATGCGCACGTCGGCGCGGCGGGTCACCGGGTCGCCGACGCGTTCGTATTCCTTGTCCTGGATGAAACGCAGCAGCTTGGGTTGCAGCGCCAGGGGGAAGTCGCCGATCTCGTCGAGGAACAGGGTGCCGCCGTCGGCCTGGCTGACCCGGCCCAGGGTGCTTTCCGAGGCGCCGGTGAAGGCGCCGCGGGTATGCCCGAAGAGTTCGCTCTCCATCAGTTCGGCGGACAGCGACGGGCAGTTGATGGTCACGCAGGCCTTCTTCGCCCGCTTGCTCCAGCCGTGGATCGCGCGCGACAGCTCGCCCTTGCCGGTGCCGGACTCGCCCAGGATGAGGATATTGGCGTCGGTCACCGCCACCTGCCGAGCGGTTTCCAGCACCGCCATCATCGCCGGGCTGTGGGAGTCCATGCCTTCGCCGGGCTTGCGCACTTCGCCTTCGAGCGCCTCCAGGCGGGCGGTCAGCTGGCGCACCTCCAGCTGCTTGGCCGCAGCCAGGCGCAACTGGTCGGGGCTGCAGGGTTTCACCAGGTAGTCGGCGGCGCCGGCCTGCATGGCGTCCACCGCGGTGTCGATGGCCGAGTGGGCGGTCACGATCACCACCCGCATCCAGGGGGCCTGCACACGCATCTGGGCCAGCACGTCCAGGCCGTTCTCCTCGCCCAGGCGCAGGTCGAGGAAGCACAGGTCGAACACCTGACGTTGCAACAGCGCCTCGGCCTGGGCCGCGCTACCGGCGGTGGCGACGGTGTAGCCCTCGTCCTCCAGGCAGTAGCGGAAGGTGCGGAGGATGGCGGATTCGTCGTCCACCAGCAGGATACGCCCCTGGTTTTCAGTGGCTGGTTGCATGTGCGGTGCTCCGTTTTCTAACTGTGACGATTAGTCAAACAAATATCGTGCAAGTTGCATGGTGCTTTTCCACCGATCTTGCAGGGTGCATGTAGCGCGACTTTCTGTTTGTAACCCAAATCATTGATTAATAAGGTAAAAATTAAACGCAAAAATCTGGCACAGGGCTTGCGATAGCTAGGCTAACGACCGGCGAGATGCCGGTTCGGCGGATCGCCGATGATCTCCGGCCTGGCCGGATTCCATTCGAAACGCTCGCCGCAATCGAGTACTGACACCGGATGAACGAAACCGGTCAATGCTTTTCACCCCTATCGGAGAATCACTATGTCCAGCACCACTTCGCAACTCAACGAACTGATCGAAATCACCCGCGACGGCCAGCGCTTCTACCAGCATGCCATCGACGAAGTGAAGAATCCGCAACTGCAGAGCCTGTTCCGCGACATGGCTCAAGCGAAAACCCAGGTCATCCAGGCCCTGGCCGTGAAGGTCGCCGCCAACCATGACGAGCCGGCCACCGGCGGTACCTTCACCGGCAAGCTGCGTCAGGTCTACGCCGACACCCGCGCCAGCATGTCCAGCGACGAAGACGCCACCTACGTGGCCCAGCTGGAAGAAGCCGAAGACCGCATCCTGCATGCCTTCGAGGACGCCTTGGAAAACTCCGATCCGGAAGTTCGCGCTCTGCTGGTCGCCGAGCTGCCCAAGGTTCGCGCTTGCCATGATCGCATGCGCAGCCTGAAACACGCGCAGTAATACCGAGCCGGGGCAGGGACGCCCCGATCCGCTCCGAGGGCTTTCTATTGGTTTTTACAGATTCTTTGTTTTCGTTCGAACGCGCCGATGCGCTGTGAGGTGCTCCATGAAAAGCCGTCGTATCAGCGAGCGTTCCATCTGGATCCTTCTGGTGATCGTCGCGCTGGTCAGCTTGGTGTTCGTGGAACACCGGTTGAATGGTCGCCTCAATGCCGTGCAACCGATGCAGCCCACGCTTCCGCCCGTATCGACGCCGTTCGTACCGGGCGAAAGCCAGGGCCGCGCCGAGCCCAAGTCGGCCGATGCCGACACGGTCGGGTCGTCCAGCCCGGTCGCCTGGGTTGCCAAGCCACGGCAGGACACCTGGGTGTTCTGAGGTTCGAAAAGATTTCCGGCCTGTCCCGACGCCTTGTCGGGCATCAAGGCCAAGGCGTTACCTATAAAACCGTTGAAGGAGATACATCATGCTGAGTTGGGCTCTGACTTTCCTGGTCATCGCAATCGTCGCCGGCGTCCTGGGCTTTGGTGGCATCGCAGGTACCGCGGCCGGTATCGCGAAAATCCTCTTCGTCCTGTTCCTGGTGCTCTTCGTACTGTCCTTCATCTTCGGCCGCCGTCGCGGGTAGTTGCGGATGAAATGGCGTACCGGCGGGCTCCTGCTGTTCGCCGCGTGGACGGCTGCACAGGCGAACGCTGCCAACGACGACGGGCAGTATCGACTGAACCAGTTGCTCGGCAGCGACGCCGAGTACCGCGCGACATGGCAGTCCCTGGTCAAGCGGGAGAGTCGTTTGCCCGATTGGGTGATGAACCTGTCGGGTACCGCCAGCCCGATGACCGCGGTCGACGACAAAGGCGACAAGTATCTGGTGGGCAGCCTGTGCGACACGCCGCATTGCGCTTCGCAGAAGCTCTATGTGGCGTTCAGTTGGGACAAGGACGAGGCCTACGCGCTCTACGTGCATATCCCGGAGGCCTTGCCCGCCGACAAGTCGCCCAGCAAGCACGCCGACTTCCGCTGGCTGGGCAAGCCCGACGAGAACGTCAAGCGCGTGCTCGACGAACGTCTCAAAGCCGATCCGGAGTGGTACTGAATCGGCTTGGAATCCAGGTCCCCGGTGGGGGACCCGACCAAGGGGCCGGGTTGTTCTGAATCCGTTCGGAGCGACCTAGGGGTACAGGGAGTACCTCCGCTGCGCGGGCCAGGTCAGGCACTGCTGTCGGGGTTGGCGAGCGCCAACCCCGATCGCAGCAGGGTCAGGGCGATTCCGTCCGACCTTCTTTTCAGCTCTTCCAGATCGATCGTTCGACCGATGGCTTTCCGGCCTAGTGCAGGCGTACCGCCAGCTTGGCGACATGGCTGCCCTGGAACCGCGCGATGGCCAGTTCTTTGTCGCTGGGCAGGCGCGAACCGTCGGCCCCCGCCAGGGTGGCGGCGCCATAGGGCGAGCCGCCGCGCGGTTCGCTGATGTCGGATAGCTCCGGGATGATGTAGGGCGTGCCCACGATCAACATGCCGTGGTGGGCCAGGGTGTTCCAGAACGAAGTGATGGTGGTCTCCGAACCCCCGCCGGTACCGGTGCTGGTGAACACGCTGCCGATCTTGCCGACCAGCTTGCCCTGGGCCCAGAGGCCGCCGGTCTGGTCGAGGAAGGTGCGCATCTGCCCGGTCATGTTGCCGAAGCGGGTCGGGCTGCCGAAGATGATCGCGTCGTAATCGGCCAGCTCTTGCGGCGTCGCCACGGGCGCGGCCTGGTCGAGCTTGGCGCCGGCCTGACGGGCGACGTCTTCCGGCATGGTCTCGGCCACTCGCTTGAGCGTCACCTCGACGCCCTCCACGCTGCGCGCGCCCTCGGCCACGGCCTGCGCCATGCGTTCGATATGGCCGTACATCGAGTAATACAGCACCAGGATCTTTTTCATCGGGAGTCTCCGGAGTCGAAGCAGTCGTCGAACGAGCGGCGGGAAGCGTTCGAAAGGGCTATTTTCCCGGCCGCCTTCCTCCGCCCCTGCGTCAGCGGGCGATGAGCGTTCGTCCCCCGCCGACGGCCTAAAGTTTCTTCCACCCCGGCTTCCTGGCGTGGGGCGGTGGGCGCCGCTATCATCCGGCCTCTCCGTTCGCGAGGTACCTTCATGCTCAACGGCTTGTGGCTGGGTTTTTTCGCCGTGGCGGCGATTTCCGCGCTGGTGCGCTGGATCGGCGGCGATCCCGGCGTCTGGGCGGCGATGGTGGAAAGCCTGTTCGCCATGGCCAAGCTGTCGGTGGAGGTGATGGTCCTGCTGTTCGGCACCCTCACGCTCTGGCTCGGCTTCCTGCGCATCGCCGAGCGTGCCGGCGTGGTGGACGTCATGGCGCGCCTGCTGGGCCCGCTGTTCTCGCGGCTGATGCCGGAGGTACCGCCCGGCCACCCCGCCCTCGGCCTGATCACGCTGAATTTCGCCGCCAACGGCCTGGGCCTGGACAACGCGGCCACGCCCATCGGACTGAAGGCCATGAAGGCCCTGCAGGAGCTCAACCCCCTCGGCCACACCGCGAGCAATGCGCAGATCCTGTTCCTGGTGCTGAACGCGTCCTCGCTGACCCTGCTGCCGGTATCGATCTTCATGTACCGCGCGCAACAGGGCGCCCACGACCCGACCCTGGTGTTCCTGCCGATCCTGCTGGCCACCAGCGTTTCCAGCCTGGTCGGCCTGTTGTCGGTGGCCTTCATGCAGCGCCTGCGCCTGTGGGACCCGCGGGTGCTGGCCTACCTGGTACCGGGCGCGCTGCTGCTCGGCGGCTTCATGGCGGTGCTCGCCGGGCTGTCCGCCACGGCCCTGGCGGCCTTGTCCTCGTTGCTGGGCAACCTGGTGCTGTTCGGCCTGATCTTGCTGTTCCTGCTTGCCGGCGCGCTGAGGAAAGTGCCGGTCTACGAAAGCTTCGTGGACGGCGCCAAGGAAGGCTTCGACGTGGCCAAGGGGTTGCTGCCCTATCTGATCGCCATGCTTTGCGCGGTGGGCGTGCTGCGTGCCTCGGGCGCCCTGGATCTGGGGCTCGACGCTATCCGCGCGCTGATCGAATGGTTCGGCTGGGACACGCGCTTCGTCGATGCCCTGCCCACCGCGCTGGTCAAGCCGTTCTCCGGCAGCGCGGCGCGGGCGATGCTGATCGAGACCATGCAGAGCCAGGGGGTCGACAGTTTCCCCGCGCTGGTCGCCGCCACCGTCCAGGGCAGCACGGAGACCACCTTCTACGTACTCGCCGTGTACTTCGGCGCGGTGGGTATCCAGCGCGGTCGCCACGCCGTCGGCTGCGCCCTGTTGGCGGACCTCGCCGGAGTCCTGGCGTCGATCGGGGTCTGCTACTGGTTCTTCGGCTGAGGCAGCGGCACGACGGCGGCGGCGTGGTCGTCGCTGGAGGCCGCGTCGTCGGCGGCTTCGTTCGGACCGCTGACATGGAAGCGCAGGGTGCCGATCATTTGCCCCGCCTCCGTGAGCACCTTCACCTGCCAGCGGCCCTCGGCGTCGTCGGGGAAGTTCTGCTTGTGGGTCCAGGCCCGATAGCCCGCCTTGCGCCCGCCGTGGATGTCCAGCGCGATGCGGTCGATCGGCTCGCCGTTGTGCCACCACTCGTGATAGATGCGCTCGTTCAACCCACGCGGGGCGTTGATCGCGGTGTAGGCGAACAGGCCTTGGGCGCGGAGCTGCGCGATGTCCAGGTCGTGCACGCTGTCGCCGGGGGTGCGGTTGCCGTCGTCCATCCGGGTGGTCACCGCGACCTCCGTCAGCCACAGGGTGGCCGGTGGCACCCAGACCCGCGCCAGCCAGCCGCCCAGGCCCAGCAACAGCGTCAGCCCGATCAACGCCAGGCCGCGCCAGCGACGCACGCGCATCACGCTGTAGAGGCTGGCGAACGACAACAGCACGGCGATGCCCAGGGCCAGCGGGTAACTCTGCGCGGTGCTCAGGTGCAGGATGATCGGCAAGGCGGTGAGCAGCACCGCGAACAGCGTCAGGGTATGGAAGGCCAGGTACAGCCAGCGCCGGTTGGCCAGGCGTTGGTGATACAGCGGGTCGATCACCGACACCAGCGCCGCCACCACCAGCAGCCCGGTGAACAGCGACTGCCCGCTGTTCCAGCTGGTCGTCACCAGGAAGAACGGCAGGACGAAGAACAGGCTTTCCTGGTGAATCAGTTGCGTGGCGAAACGCAGCAGCGGGGGCGGCAGCTCCCAGCCGCTCAGGCGCGCCACCAGGCGGCGAACCAGGCTTTCCAGCAGCAGGAGCAGCCAGCTCACCAGCATGATCGCGGCGATCAGGGTGGCCAGTCGCGCGCCCCGGTCCACCATGAAGAAACTCGCCACCCCGGAGACGAACCCATAGAGGGCGATGAGCCGCGGATAGCGCTCGATCAGCGCGAAGAGCGCCAGGGCGCGGGTTTTCCAGATCGACGGGGCGAGGGCGGAGGGGGTCATGATCGGCTGCGCGGCACTCTCTCGGGATAGGAACCTTTATGACAGGGACGCCGCGAGAACGGCCCCGTGAGTCGGCGCCGGGCAGACGAAAGGTCGATCCGCCAAGGCCTTGGCCGCCATTATGTGTCGCGCGTCGCCTAACGCGCAGTCGTCCTGCATGACCCTGCGCGGATCGACCGGCACGGAAGCGGAAACATGATCGAACGCACGTCCAGCCTGAATGGCCAGCCGGGGTAACCAAGGACTTGGCGCAGATCGTCGTGCCGGAATCATCGCTCAAGGCCTGCGGAAGGATCGCCGTGCAATGAAGAAGCTCGTCACCGCGGTCCTGGCGGTACTGGCCGCCCTGCTGCTGACCACCTTCTGGGCCCGCCATCCCGACCTGTTGCCCACGCCGCCCGCCTCCCTGGCCGCCTGGCTGAGCGAGGCCTATGGCACGCGAAGCGGCGAGCAGGTGGCCGACCTGGAGTTGCTGCTGATGTTCGCCGTGTCGCTGGTGCTGGTGGCGATCCTGACCTGGTTGGCGATTCGGCGGGCGACGCGTCGCCGCTGAAAGGGCTGGCCGCCGGTTGCGGTCCGCGCCGCCGTATCCGGCGATCCGGGGCCGACGCCCAAGTCGGCACCCGGTCCCAGGCGCACCCCCGAGGCAGCCTCAGCCGCGGTTCGCGCGTCGCAGCCGGGCGCGCAGGCCCAGCGCCAAGCCCATCAGGATCACCAGCGACAGCCCGCCGGCCAGCCCGTAGAGGCTGGTGAAGCCCAGCCAGGGCTTCTCGATGCGCAGGTAGCCGGGTCGTTCCAGCAGCCGCTGGATCGCCCGGTTGGCCTGGTCGAGGCTGACCGCGCCGAGGCGGGCCTTGTCGTCGCCGAAGCGGCCGTCCTCGAAGTCGCCGAGGGCGTACCAGTAATGATCGGCGAGGTCGCTGTCGCCCTGGATCGCCCAGGCCTGGCGGGCGACGGCGGCGGCCTTGAGGCGTTCGAAGGTGGCGGGGTCCAGACCATCCCGGCGCAGTTCGTCGAGCAATTCGGCCATGACCCGCTCGGCGCGGCCGACGTCGCCGCGCTCGAGGTCGGCGTTCAGGCTGATGAAGCTTTCCTCGCCGTAGGCCCTGCGCTCGCTCCAGGGGCCGTAGGACAGCCCGCGCTCGATGCGCAGGCGCCGGTACAGTGCCCACTCCAGGTAGTCGCGCAGCAGTTCCCAGGTCGGGTTGTCGGCGCTGTCCAGGGCAGGTTCGCGGAAGATCCAGTGCAGCTTGGCGCTTTCGCCGAACAGGCCCTGGCGCAGGGTCCGCCGCGGGGCAGCCTGGTGGCGCACGTGGGGCAGCGCGCGGCGCTCCATCTGCGGGCCTTCCACCAGGTCGCTGAAGCGCCGTTCGATGTGCGCGGGCAGCAAGGGGTCCAGGTCGCCCACCAGGATCAGGGTCATGTTGTTCGGCACGTACCAGTCGTGGCGCAGGGCCTCCAGGCGGTCGCGGCCGAGGCTGGCCACCTGCGGGCGCTCGGCGCAAGCCAGGCCGAGTTCGACCGCCAACTGCTGGTGGGCCTCGCGACCCACCAGGTCCTGGCGGTCGAGCCAGCGCTCCAGGTGCGAATAATGGCCGCCGCTCTCCCGCTGCACGATGCGCTTGACCTCGGCGACGTTGGCGTCGGTGAGGCGGGTGCGCTGGAGCACGTCGAGCAGCAGGTCGAGGGCCTGGCGCTGGCGCTCGGCGGGCGCCTCGATCAGGTAGGCGGTGTCGCTTTCGCCGGTGAAGGCGTTCCATTCGCCGCCGAGGGCCTGCATGCGGGTTTCCAGCTCGGCCTCGTCGCCGCCGTCCAGGCCGCTGAAGAACAGGTGTTCGAGGAGGTGCGGGAGTTCCTGGTCGGCGCAGGAGAAATCGTCGAAACCCACGCCCACCACCAGGCGGATCGACACGTGCCCGCGTTGCGCGGTCGGCTTGAGCAGCACCTGCAGACCGTTTTCCAGCAGATAGCCTTCCGCCTGGAGACGGTCTTCGGCATGCAGGGGAAGGGTCAGCAGGAGCAGCAGGCTAAGCAGATAACGCATGGGGTGCGGGCGACGAGCGGTTGAAGGCGGCCAGCATAGCGGGTTTCCCGGCCGCCGCGCACGGCGCCGGCCGGCGAATCGACCGATGGAAGCGCCGGCCTCGCCGGCCGCCTGCGCCGCCATCTACAGGTCGAGCCCGCTGCCCGATGCCTCGGCTTCGTCGCCGGCGCGCCCCTCCAGGCGGACCTTCAGCGACAGGTCGGTGCGCGAGTCGGCGTGCTTGAGCGCCTGCTCCAGGGTGATATGGCCGGCCTCGAAGAGCGCGAACAGGTGCTGGTCGAAGGTCTGCAGGCCCTGCTCCGGCGCCTGGCCGATGGCGTCCTTGAGGGCGGTGAGTTCGTCGCGCTTGATCAGGTCGCGCAGGTATGGGGTGCCCAGCAGCAGCTCCACCGCCACCACCCGCTTGCGTTCGCGCCCCGGCACCAGGCGCTGGGCGATCACCGCCAGGAGGTTCTGGGCGACGTCGGCGAGCACCTGCGGGCGCGCGTTCTCCGGGAAGAAATGCACGATGCGCTCGATGGCCTGGGTGCTGCTGGTGGCGTGCAGGGTGGCGATGCACAGGTGGCCGGTCTCGGCGTAGTGCAGGGCGTGCTGCATGCTTTCCAGGTCGCGTATCTCGCCGAGCATGATCACGTCCGGCGCCTCGCGCAGCACGTTGCGCAGGGCCGCGGCGAAACTGTGGGTGTCGAGGCCGACCTCGCGCTGGTCGATCAGCGAACGCTTGTGCCGGTGGATGAACTCGATCGGGTCCTCGATGCAGACGATATGCCCGCTGCGCCGGGCGTTGCGGTGGTCGAGCATGGCAGCGAGGGTGGTGGACTTGCCCGAGCCGGCCGCGCCCACCACCAGGATCAGGCCGCGGTCGAACAGCGCGAGCTTTTCCAGCGCCGGCGGCAGACCCAGCTCGGCGATCGGCGGAATCCGGCTCTTCACGTGGCGCACCACCATGCCGACTTCGCCGCGCTGGCGGTAGATGTTCACCCGGAAGCGCCCGACCTGGGGCACCCCCACCGCCAGGTCCAGCTCCAGTTCGCGGGCGAACTCGGCGCGCTGGTCCTCGCTCATCAATGCGTCGGCCATCTGCCGCAACTGGGGCGGGGTTAGCGGCGGCAGGTCGAGCGGCTGGTTCTGCCCATCGAGCTTGATGTGCGGCGGGGCGCCGACGCTGAAGAACATGTCCGAGCCTTCGCGCTCGGCGAGCACGCGCAGCAGGGCGTGGATGTCCAGGGGCTCGCGGGTGGGCGTGGCGGTGTCCATGGGCAGGCGCTCGTCGGAAGAAGGATCGCCCATGATGGGTCAGCGGCGCCGCGGGAGGCAAATGCGCCGCCGCGCGGGCCTCAGGTGTCGCCCAGGCGCGCCTCGCCCAGGCCGTCCTCGGTGGAATGCTCCTCGCCCACCGCCGCCGGGGCGTCCGGGTTGTCCAGCACGGCGTAGGCGATGGCGCAGAACAGCGAATTCAGGCGCTTCATGTCGCTGATCAGGTCCAGGTGCAGCGAACTGGTCTCGATGCTCTGCACCATCTGTTGGTGCAGCCGATCGACGTGGGCATGGGCGAAGCGGCGTTCCTGCAGGCGGAAGCGCTGCTTGGCGCGGCGCAGGCGCTTGGCGCCTTCCACGTCGCCGTTGAGGAACACCGAGAGGGCCAGGCGCAGGTTGGCCAGCAACTGCCCGTGCAGCACCGAGATTTCCTCCAGGCCGCTGGCGGAGAAGGAGCGCCCGCGGGAGGTTTTCTTATCCTGCACGGTGCTGAGCATGTGCTCCACCAGGTCGCCGGCCTGCTCCAGGTTGATCGTCAGCTCGATGATTTCCGCCCAGCGCCGGCTGTCGCGCTCGCCCAGGTCTTCCCGGGGCATCCGCGCCAGGTAGAGCTTGATCGCGGTGTAGAGGGCGTCGACGTCGTCGTCCTGGCGGCGGATTTCCTTGCCCAGCAGCACGTCGCCGCTCTGGATCACTTGCAGCAGGTTGTTCAGCATCTGTTCGACGATATCGCCCATGCGCAGGGTCTCGCGCACCGCGTTGGCCAGCGCCAGGCTCGGGGTATCGAGGGCCGCCGGGTCGAGGTGGCGCGGCCGCGCCACGGCATCGGGCAGCACCCGGTCGGGCAGCAGCCAGGTGCAGAAGCGCGCCATCGGCGCGGTCAGCGGCATGCACAGGGTGCAGCGCACCAGGTTGTAGAGCACGTGGAAGGCGATCACCAGTTCCTGGGTGCTGATCGGCCAGTGCTCCATCCAGCTCGCCAGGGGTTGCACCAGCGGCAGCACCAGCACGCAGCCGGCCACCTTGAACAGCAGGCTGCCCAGCGCCACCCGGCGGCCGGCGGCGTTCTGCCCGGTGGCGCTGATCATCGCCAGCACGCCGCTGCCCAGGTTGGCGCCGACCACCAGGCACAGCGCGACCTTCAGGGAGATCACCTTGGACGCGGCGAGGGTCGAGGTGAGCAGCACCGCGGCCAGGCTGGAGTAGGAAATCATCGCGAACAGCGCGCCGGTCAGGGCGTCCAGCAGCTCGTCGCCGGTCAGCGAGGAGAACAGCACCTGCACGCCTTTGGCCTCGGTCATCGGCGTGGCGGCGGCGACGATCAGTTGCAGCGCCAGGATGATCAGGCCGAGGCCGATGGCCACCCGGCCGAGCTGGCCGACGCGGGTCTGCTTGCGCGACAGGAACAGCATCACGCCGAAGAAGATCAGCAGCGGCGACAGCCAGGACAGGTCGAGGGTCAGCACCCGCGCCATCAGCGCGGTGCCGACGTCGGCGCCGAGCATCACCGTCAGCGCCGGCGACAGCGCCATCAGCCCCTGGGCGACGAAGGAGGTGGCGAGCAAGGCGGTGGCGTTGCTGCTCTGCACCAGGGCGGTGACCCCGAGCCCGGCGATGAAGGCCAGCGGTTTGCGTTCGACGCTGCGGCTGAGCAGGCGCCGCAGGTTGGCGCCGTAGACCCGCAGGATGCCGGTGCGCACGATGTGCGTCCCCCACACCAGCAGGGCGACGGCAGAGAGCAGGTTGAGCAAGGTCAGCATGGGTGGCCCTCCGGACTGACGAGGATAGAGCCGCGACGAACGCCCATGGGACGGACGGGGTACGGATGGATGTCACACGATTGTCATATTTGTCTCGAATTGCAATCGCGAGTTCGCCGGCGTGACCGATCCATCCCTGGCGGCTTTCCCTCAGCGTAGCTGGCGCGGCGGCCGTGCCGTCGGGCACGGGGAAGCGCCGGGGCGGCGCGCGGCGGTGCTTCTTGTTACCCTTGCGCTTCGATCCTTCCCCGCGGCGCCGCGATGCTCAACCTCTACCACGCCAACGATCTGGAAAGCCTCGGCGAGCTGGCCTGCGCGCTGCTCGCACAGCCCCAGCGCGACCCGCTGGCGCCGGCGCGGGTGGTGGTGCCGAGCCAGGGCATGGGCCGCTGGCTGACCCTGCAGCTGGCGCGCCGCCAGGGCATCGCCATGCAACTGGAGATCCACCTGCCGGCGCGTTTCGTCTGGGACTTGACCCGCCAGGTGCTCGGCGCGTTGCCGCCGCAGTCGGCGTTCAACCCGGTGACCCTGACCTGGCGGCTGTACGATTGGCTGTGCGAAGCCGACAACCTGCAGCGCACCCCGCGCCTGGCCCGCTACCTGGACGGCGGCGACGCGCGCCGGCGGCTGTCCCTGGCCGCGCGCATCGCCGACGTGTTCGACCAGTACCTGCTGTACCGCGACGACTGGCTGGCCGCCTGGGAGCGCGGCGAGCACCTCGACCTGGGGCCCGACGAAGCCTGGCAGGCGTTGCTCTGGCGCGAACTGACCGCCGATGGCCACCCGCACCGCGCGCGCCTGCTCGGCGACCTGCTGGCGCGCTTGCACGACGACGCGCCGCTGGACGGCCTGCCCGAGCGGCTGGTGGTGTTCGGCATCAGCAGCCTGCCGCCCCATCACTTGCGGGTGCTCGAAGGGCTGGCGCGGCACACCGAGGTGGTGCTCTTCACCCTCAACCCCAGCCGCGAGGCCTGGGGCGAGATCCGCGACATCCGCGAGCTGGCCCGGCGCGACGCCGGCGGGGCCTCGGCGATCGCCTCGCGGTCGCCGTCCGAGTCGGGTCCCGATTCCCCGGGCCTGTTCGCCGAAGGGGTGGACGCCTGGTACCTGGACGTCGGCCATCCGCTGCTGGCCAGCCTCGGCAAGCAGGGTCGCGATTTCTTCGATGCGTTGTTCGCCCTGGTGTCCGCCGAGGGCGGCCAGGACATCGGGCTCTACGCCGAAGACCCCGACCTGCGCGACGACAGCCTGTTGCACGCGATCCAGAACGACATCCTGCGCCTGCGCACGCGCCTGCCCGGGGAGCGCATCGCCCTGCGCGACGACGACCGCTCCCTGGAGGTGCACGCCTGCCACTCGGCCCTGCGCGAGGTGGAGGTACTGCACGACCAGTTGCTCGCGCGCTTCCGGGCCGACCCCAGCCTGAGCCCCGACCAGGTGGTGGTGCTGACCCCCGATATCGAGCGCTATGCCCCCTACATCGAAGCGGTGTTCGCCAGCCGCGACGCCGCGACCCGCGCCACCCCGCACATCCCCTACAGCCTGGCCGACCGCAGCCTGCGCGCCGAGCTGCCGCTGGTGGAGGCGTTCATCGCCCTGCTCGGCCTGCCGGACAGCCGCTTCGGTGCCGAGGAACTGCTGGCCTGGCTGGAACAGCCGGCCCTGGCCGCGCGCGCCGGGATCGAGGCGGATGACCTGCCGCTGCTGCGCGACTGGCTGCGCGACGCCGGCGTGCGCTGGGGCCGCGACGCCCAGCACCGCGAACGCCTGGGCCTACCGTCCGACGAGGCCTTCGGCTGGCGCCAGGGGCTGGACCGCCTGCTGCTGGGCTTCGCTGCGCCGCCGCGCCTGGCCGGCGCTGCGCCGCCGCTGCTCGGCGGCGTCTGGCCCCTGGATGCCCTGGAAGGCGCCCGCGGGCAATTGCTCGGGCGACTGGCGGCCTTCGTCCAGCGCCTCGCCGCGCTGGCCACCGACCTGGCGCGGCCGCGGCCCTTGCACGAGTGGGCGGATACCCTGCAAGGGCTGATCGACCTGCTGTTCGACGAACGCGAGGCCGGCGACACCTTGTTGCTGCTGTCCCAGGCCTGCGGCGCCCTGCGCGAGCAGGCCGAGGCCGCCGGCATCCGTCGCCCGCTGGAATTGGAACTGGTGCGCCAGCACCTGCTCGCGGCCCTCGACCAGGGCGGCGGCGCCTCCGGCTTCCTCACCGGCGCGGTGACCTTCTGCACCATGGTGCCGATGCGCAGCCTGCCGTTCCGTCAGGTCTGCCTGCTCGGCCTGGACGACGGCGCCTTCCCGCGGCGGACCCCGGCCGCCGGCTTCGACCTGATCGCACGCCATCCGCGCCGCGGCGATCGCGCGCGGCGCCTGGACGACCGCTACCTGCTGCTGGAAACCCTGCTCTCGGCCCGCGACGGCCTCTACCTCAGCTACGTCGGCCGCGACCCCCGGGACAACGCGGCGCTGCCGCCCTCGGTGCTGGTCAGCGAACTGTTGGAAAGCATCGACATGACCGCCGCCGAGGACGCCACGCGCGGCCGCGCCAGCCAGCGCCTGAGCTTCGCCCACCCGCTGCAACCCTTCGCCCCCGGCAACTTCGCCGGCGGCGGCTTCCTCGGATTCGCCGCGCCCTGGCATCGCGCCGCCCAGCGCCTCGCCGCCGCGCCACGGCCGCCCGACGCGCCCTTCGCCGAGGCCCTGGCCGCGCCCGAGGGCGATTGGTCGACCCTGGAGCCGTCGCTGCTGATCCAGTGCTTCCGCAACCCGTCGCGTTTCCTCCTCGAGCAGCGCCTCGGTCTGCGCCTGCCGGACAGCGAGGAAGCCCTGCCCCTCGACGAGCCCTTCGCCCTGGAGCGCCCGGCCCTGCGCGGCCTGCGCCAGCTCAGCCTGGACGCGGTGGAGCGCGGCTGGTCGGAGCAGCAGGAGCGCGAGATCGCCCGCGCCGCCGGCTGGCTGCCGGCCGGCGAGCTGGGGCATGCCCTGTGGGGCCAGTTGCGCGGCCCGGTGCGGGCCTTCGCGCCGAAGCTGCTGGCGGCGCGCCCGGCGGACATCCCGCAACCGCTGCCGGTGGACCTCGAACTGGCCGGCGTGCGCCTGCACGGCTGGCTCGACGGGGTCACCGCCGAAGGCCTGTTCGACTGGCGGTTGAACGCCCTTGGCGATTGGGAGCTGGCGCCGTTCTGGCTGCGCCACCTGCTGCTCAACCTGGTCGCGCCCCCCGGCATCGCCCGCCACAGCCGGCTGATGTCTCCCGCCGGCGACTGGCGCCTGGGGCCCCTGGACGACGCTGCGGCGCGCCTGGAACCCTGGTTGCTGGCCTATCGCGACGCGCTGTGCGCGCCGCTGCCGTTGCTCACCCGCACGAGCCGCGCCTTCGCCAGCGGCTGGCGCAAGCCCGGGCGTAAGCAGCCGCTCGACGCCGCCCGCGCCAAGGCGCGGGTGATCTGGGAGGGCAACGACCACTTCGCCGGGGAATCCCAGGACCCCTGGTACGCCCTGGCCTTCCGCGACCGCGACCCGCTGGACGAGCGTTTCGAACGGCTCGCCCTGGAGCTGCTCGGCCCGGCGCTGGACGCCCTGGCGGCGGACGAGGAGGAGGAGTCATGAGCCTCGACCTGCTCGATTCGCCGTTCGACGGTCGCTCGCTGATCGAGGCCAGCGCCGGCACCGGCAAGACCTGGACGCTCACCGCGCTGTACGCGCGCCTGCTGCTGGAACGGCAGTTGTCGGTGGGGCAGATCCTGGTGGTGACCTACACCACCGCGGCCACCGCCGAGTTGCGCGAGCGCATCCGCGCGCGGCTGGCGGCGCTGCTGGCGGTCTACGAGGGCGGCACGGCGGCGGACCCGCTGATCGCCCGGCTGCACGCCCGCTACCCCGGCGAGGAGGCGCACCGGCGTTTGTTGCTGGCGGTGCACGGGTTCGACGAGGCGGCGATCTTCACCATCCACGGCTTCTGCCAGCGCGCCCTGCAGGATGCGGCCTTCGAGGCCGGCGGCGACTTCGACAGCGAACTGACCAGCGACGACCGCGAGGTGCTCGACGCCCTGCTCGCCGACCTCTGGCGACGTGAGCTGGCCGAGGCCGAGCCGGCCTGGGCGCGCTTCCTCGCCCAGCGGCGAATTACCCCGTTGTGGCTGCGCCAGCGCCTGCGCGGACACCTGGGCAAGCCCTACCTGCGCATCGAGCCGCGCGAGGCCGGGCAGGGCGACCTGTCCGCCGTGGAAGGCGCCTGGACGCGCGCGCGGGACGCCTGGCACGCCGAGGGCGACGCCTGGCTGGACGCGCTGTGCGCCTTCGACGGCCTCAACAAACGCAGCTACGACGCGCTCAAGCTGCGCCTCTGGCAGGGCGAGCTGGAGGGCTATTTCGCCGATCCGGCGGCCTTGTTCGCGGCCCCCGCCGGCCTGGAAAAGCTCGCCCGCGCGGCGCTGGAAAAGGCCACTCGCAAGGGATGCGAGGTGCCCTTGGCGGCGCCCGCGGATGCCTTCCAGGGGCTGCTCGAGGCCCTTGCCGAGGCCGAGCCGGTGGGCGCGGCGCGGCTGATCGCCCTGCAGGTGCGCCTGCTCGACGCGCTCAACCTGGAGCTGCCGGCGCGCAAGGCGGCGCAGCGCCTGCTGGCCTTCGACGATCTGCTCAACCGCCTCGACGACGCCCTGCACGGAGCGGCCGGCGAGGACCTGGCGGCGACCCTGCGCGGGCGCTACCCGGTGGCGCTGATCGACGAGTTCCAGGACACCGATCCGGTGCAGTACCGGATCTTCCGGCGGATCTACGCCGAGGCCGGCGACCTGTGCTTCGTCGGCGATCCCAAGCAGGCCATCTACGCCTTCCGCGGCGCCGATTTGGCCACCTACCTCAAGGCCCGCGAAGAAGCCGCGCGCCAGTACAGCCTGGCGGTCAACCACCGTTCCACCCCGCAGTTGATCGCCGCGCTGAACCGCCTGTTCGACCGTCCGCTGCCGTTCGCCGAGCCCGGCCTGGAATACCCACCGGTGGGCGCCAGCGACCGCGCCCGCGCCCGCCTGGTGTTGCCGGAAGAGGGCGCGCCGCTGGAGCTGGTCTGGCTCGGCGACGACCCCCTGGGCAAGGGCGAGGCCGGCGAACGGGTGGCCCGCGACACCGCCCGGCGCATCGCCGCGCTGCTCGCCGCCAGCGCCGAGGGCGCGGCCTATTTCGAGGACGCGGGGCAGCGCACGCCGCTCAAGGGCGGCCATATCGCCGTGCTGGTGGCCAGCCACCGCCAGGCTTCGGCGGTGGCCGCCGAGCTGGGCGCGCGGGGCGTACCCAGCGTGCGCCGCGGCCGCGACAGCGTGTGGCACAGCGAAGAAGCCGAAGCCTTGGCCGCGGTGCTCGCCGCCTATGCCGAGCCGGGCCGCGAAGGGGTGCTGCGCTACGCCCTGGCCAGCCGCCTGCTGGGTCGCGACGGCGCGCACCTGGCGCGTTGCCAGGACGACGAGCAGGCCTGGGACGCCGAGCGGGAGAGCGCCGAGCGCTACCACCAGCTCTGGCAGCAACAGGGCTTCATGCGCGCTTTCCGCGCCTGGCTCGACGAGCAGGGGGTCGCCGAGCGGCTGATCGCCCTGCCGGACGGCGAACGCCGCCTGACCAACCTGCTGCACCTGGCCGAACTGCTGCAGGCGGAAAGCCTGGCGCGGCCGGGGCTGGAACCGCTGCTGGCCTGGTTCAACGCCCAGCGCGCCAGCGACGCCCACGGCGAGGATGCGCTGCTGCGCCTGGAAAGCGATGCCGAGCGGGTGCAGATCGTCACCGTGCATACCAGCAAGGGGCTCGAGTACCCCCTGGTGTTCTGTCCCTACCTGTGGGACGGCGCGCTGTTGCGCCGCGAGGAAGACATCACCTGCCACGCCGAGGACGGCACGCCGCTGCTGGACTTCGGCGGCGAAAACCTCGACACCCATCGCCTCGGCGCCCGCCGTGAGCGTTTCGCCGAGCGCCTGCGGCTGACCTACGTGGCCCTGACCCGGGCCCGCGACCGGCTCTGGCTGCACTGGGGACCGATCGCCGCGCCCAAGGCGAAGGCCGATGGCGGCCTGCCCGAGGAAGGCCTGCACAGCAGCGCCCTGGCCTGGCTGCTGCACGGCCGGCACCTGCCCGGCGAGGCGCTGCTCGACGAACTGGCCGCGCACCTGGCGGACCGCGACGGCGCCGTGCTGCGCGAGGAACTGGAGCGCCTGGCGGCCACCAGCGAGGGCCAGATGGCGGTGGTCGCGCCGCTGCAGGACGAGGCCCGTGCCCAGGGCGAGTCCCGCGCCGCGCCACCGGCGCCCCTGGCCCTGCTGGATCGCGCGCTCTACAGCGCCTGGCGCATCGGCAGCTTCTCCGGGCTGGCCGCCGGCATGCACATGGAGGCACCGGACCGCGACGCCTTCGTGGTGCCTGCAGCGATCGAGCCGGGCGAGGGCTTCTTCGCCTTCCCCCGCGGCGCCCGCGCCGGCACCTGCCTGCACGCCATCCTCGAAAGCTGGGTGCGCGGCGAGGACGAGTTGCCGGCCCTGGTGGAACTGCACCTGAAAGGCCACGGTCTGCCCGAGAGCTGGACGGAGATCGCCAGCGCCCACCTGCGCCGGGTGCTCGACACCGACCTCGACGGCCACGGCCTGCGCCTGTCCGGCCTCGAGCCGAGCCGGCGCCTGCCGGAGCTGGGCTTCACCTTCCCGGTGGCCGGCCTCGACGTGCTCGGCCTGCGCGCCCTGCTCGCCGACCCGGCCCACGGCCTGCCGGACCCCATGCGCCTGGCCGCCGAACGCCTGGAGTTCGACAGCCTGCGCGGCTTCATGAAGGGCTTCATCGACCTGACCTTCGAACATGAGGGGCGCTGGTACATCGCCGACTACAAGTCCAACTGGCTCGGGCCGGACGCCGGTCACTACCGCGGCGAGCGCCTGGAGCAGGCCATCGCCGCCGAGCACTATCACCTGCAATACCTGATCTACCTGGTGGCGCTGCGGCGCTTCCTGCGCCTGCGCCTGGCGGACTTCCAGGACGCGCAACTGGGCGGCGCCTACTACCTGTTCCTGCGGGGCATGCCCGAGGCCGGGGTGTATTTCCATCGCCCGGACGACGCCTTGCTGGACGCCCTGGACCGCCTGTTCGAGACCGGCCACGGAGGCCCCCGATGAACCTCGCCGAGCTGAGCCTGGGCGCCCTGGAGCGGGCCTTCGTCGACAGCCTGCGCCGGCTCGACCCCCAGGCCCCGCTGCCCTTGCTGGCCGCCGCGGCGCTGTGCTGCGCGGCCCTGGCCGAGGGCGACGTGTGCCTGCCGCTGGCGCGGCTGGCCGGGCAGCGGGTATTCGACGAGGACGGCGAGGGCCTGTGCCTGCCGGCCCTGGACGATTGGCTGGCGGTGCTGCGGGCCTCGCCGCTGGTGGCGCCGGCGGGCGGTTTCGCGCCGTTGATCCTCGACGACACACGGCTCTACCTGGCGCGCTACCACGCCTACGAAACCGCCCTGGCCGAGCAATTGCTGCGGCGCAGCGGCGAACGCCCGCCGGTGGACGAGGCGCGCCTGGGCGAATCCCTGGCCCGGCTGTTCGCCGGCAATGTCGAGCAACCCGACTGGCAGCGCCTGGCCGCGGCCCAGGCGGTGCGGCGCAACCTGGCGGTGATCTCCGGCGGCCCCGGCACCGGCAAGACCACCACGGTGGTGCGGCTGCTCGCCGCGCTGCTGGAGCAGCCGAGCGAGCGGCCCCTGGCCATCGGCCTCGGCGCGCCCACCGGCAAGGCGGCGGCGCGGATGGCCGAGGCGATCCGCGCGGCCAAGGCGACGCTGCCGGTGGACGAGGCGGTGCGCGCGGCCCTGCCGGAGGAGGCGCGCACCTTGCACCGTTTGCTCGGCAGCCGCGGCGACAGCCCGCAGGTGCGCCATCACGCCGGCAACCCGCTGGCGTTGGACGTGCTGGTGGTGGACGAAGCCTCGATGGTCGACCTGGCGCTGATGGCCAAGCTGCTCGACGCGCTACCGTCCGGCGCCCGGCTGATCCTGCTCGGCGACAAGGACCAACTGGCCGCCGTGGAAGCCGGCGCGGTCTTCGCCGAACTCTGCGAAGGGCGCGGCTTCGACGCCGCGGCGGCGGCCGACCTGCGTCGCCTGACCGGGCAGCAGGTACCGGTGGAGACGCCGACCTCGCGGCTCGGGGATGCCGTAGTGCTGCTCGTGCACAGCCACCGTTTCGCCGAGGCCAGCGGGATCGGCGAGCTGGCCCGGCGGATCAACGCCGGCGACGCGCAGGGCGTGATCGACCTGTTGCGCGAAGGCCGCGAAGACCTCGGCTGGAATCCCGCGCCGGGCAGCGGTGCCCTGCTCGACCGCCTCGACGCCGGCTATGCGCCCTATCTGGCGGCGGCCCGCGCGGGCGATCCGCCGCGCGCCTTCGCCGCCTTCGGCGACTTCCGCGCGCTGACCGCCCAGCGCGAAGGCCCCTGGGGCGTGGCGGGGCTCAACGACGGCCTGGAAACCCGGATCAAGCGCCGCCTGGGCGTCGCCGGCCGCGAGCGCTGGTATCCGGGGCGGGCGGTGATGGTGCGGCAGAACGACTACGCCCTCGGCCTGTTCAACGGCGATGTCGGCCTGTGCCTGCCGACCGAGCGCGGCCTGGCGGTGTTCTTCGAAGGCGAGCAGGGCCACCGGCGTTTCGCCCCGGCGCGGCTGCCGAGCCACGACAGCGCCTTCGCCATGACCGTGCACAAAAGCCAGGGCTCGGAGTTCCGCGAGGTGCTGCTGGTCCTGCCGGAACAGCCCAGCCCCTTGCTGACCCGCGCGCTGTTCTACACCGGCATCACCCGCGCCAAGCGTCGGGTGGACGTCTGGGGCCTGCCGGCGCGCCTGGAGGAGGCCGTGCTCAGCCGCGCCGAGCGCGCCGCCGGCCTGGCGCGCCGCCTGGCCCTGGCGGGTCCCGCCGCCCCCGCGCCGGCGGACCCGGCGCCACGGGCGCCCGGCGCGACGGACCAGCTCGAGCTGTTCTGAGGCGTCGCGCCTGGCGCCGCCCCTGGCCATGGGGTAGGGTCGTGGGTTTTCGCCCGCGCGGCAGCGGATCTTGTGGGAGTGGATGATGAATGCACCTGTGGTGATCGTCGGGACCGGCCTGGCCGGCTATAACCTGGCCCGGGAATTTCGCAAGCTGGACGGCGACACGCCCCTGCTGCTGATCAGCGCCGACGACGGCCGCTCCTATTCGAAGCCGATGCTGTCCACCGGCTTCGGCAAGGACAAGGATGCCGACGGCCTGTGCATGGCCGAGGCCGGTGCCATGGCCGATCAGTTGCGCGCGGAGATCCGCACCCATACCCGGGTCACCGGCATCGATCCCGGTCACCGCCAGCTGTGGATCGGCGAAGAGGCCGTGCCCTACCGCGACCTGGTGCTGGCCTGGGGCGCCGAGCCGATCCGCGCGCCGTTGCAAGGCGACGCCGCCGACGCGGTATTCCCCCTCAACGACCTGCAGGACTACGCCGGTTTTCGCGCCGCGGCCAGCGGCAAGCGTCGGGTGCTGGTGCTCGGCGCCGGATTGATCGGCTGCGAGTTCGCCAACGACCTGCGCCAGGGCGGCTTCGAGGTGACGGTGGTGGCGCCCTGCGAGCAGATCATGCCGACCTTGCTGCCGGCGGCGGCCGCCATGGCGGTGCGCGCCGGCCTGGAAGCCCTGGGCGTGGCGTTCCACCTCGGCCCGGTGCTGAGCAGCCTGGAGCGCCGCGCCGAGGGCCTGGAGGCGCACCTCTCCGACGGCACGCGGATTTCCTGCGACCTGGTGCTGTCCGCCATCGGCCTGCGCCCGCGCACCGACCTCGCCGCCGCGGCCGGCCTGCAGGTCAACCGCGGCATCCAGGTCGACCGCCTGTTGCGTACCTCCCACGCCAACATCCACGCCATCGGCGACTGCGCCGAGGTGGATGGGCTCAACCTGCTCTACGTGATGCCGCTGATGACCTGCGCCCGCGCCCTGGCACGGACCCTGAGCGGCACGCCGACCCCGGTGGCCTACGGGCCGATGCCGGTGACGGTGAAAACCCCGGCCTGCCCGCTGGTGGTCTCGCCGCCGCCCGCCGGCAGTCGGGGCGCCTGGCAGGTCGACGGCGGCGGCGCGGACGTCAGGGCGCTGTACCGCGACGACGAAGGGCGCCTGCTGGGCTACGCGCTCACCGGGGCGGCGACCCAGGAAAAACTCGCACTGAACCGGGAGCTGCCGCCCCTGCTGGCATGAATGGCTTGGGTTCTGTCCTGAATGCCGTGGCCGGCCGGCCGCAAACGGGACCTGGAGACTGGCGCCTGCCCGGCCTCCGTGCCATCCTGCCCGGGTCTGCCGCAGCGCAGAGCTGTTACGGCGCCCCTGGCGCTGTTCTGGATGGGCAGCACGGACACAACAACAACAAACCGTCAAAGAGGCACCTATGCGTAAACCGGAACTTGCCGCCGTCATCGCCGAGAAAGCCGATCTCACCAAGGATCAGGCCAACCGGGTACTCAACGCTCTGCTCGAAGAAATCACCGGCGCGCTGAACCGCAAGGACAGTGTGACCCTGGTCGGCTTCGGCACCTTCATTCAGCGCCATCGCGGCGCACGTACCGGGAAGAACCCGCAGACCGGCGAACCGGTGAAGATCAAGGCCAGCAACACCGTCGCCTTCAAGCCGGGCAAGTCCCTGAAGGACGCGGTCAACTGAGCGGACGCGCGCGCTCCGCTGCACCCAAGGCACGACCTCGCCGTCGTGCCTTTTTCGTTCCGCCGACCACCAGCCTGCGCCGAACCTCCATGCAGGTCCCGCTGTAGTCCCGTCCGCAAACCGCTACAATGCGCCGCCGTTTCTTTCCTCCAGTGAGGCCGTGCGCATGAAATTTCGTTTTCTCCTGTGGATGATGGGCCGCCTGATGGCCAAGGCCAGCCGCGTCGATCCCGCATTCCAGCAGCAACTGGCGGGCAAGGACCTGGTGTTCCAGCTCCACACCCTCGACGGGCGCATCGCCCGCCACTACATCGTCAAGGACCAGCGCGTAGTGAGCAAAAGCGGCCCCTACACGGAGCCGGCCTTCGCCCTGGGCTTCAAGGACGGGGCATATGGGTTCGCCACCTTCACCGCGAAGAACAAGCAACTGGCCTTCATGCAGGGCATCCAGAACAAGGACATCCAGATCCAGGGCAACCCGGCGCTGGTGATCTGGTTCCAGGGGCTGACCAAGTTTCTCGCGCCGAAGAAGAAAAAGCCGGTGGAGAAAAAGGCCGCCTAGTCCACGCTTCGCCGCGCTCCGGCTGGCCGGCGTCCGGCGCTTTCGCTAGGCTGGGCGGGTTTCCCAACGGAAGGCCCTGCCATGCGTGCCCGCACCCTGTTCCCGCTGTTCTTCGCCTGCGCCGTCGCCCATGCCGAGCCGGCGGCTCCGGACGCCTTCCAGCGGCTGTTCCGCCTGGCCGGTCTCGACCTGCTCTGCGACCAGAGCGCGCCGCTGGTGCAGCGGGGCCTGCCCGAGGCGCAGCAGGCGCGGATGGCTGAACTGTTCGCCGCCGACGGCCTGTGCCGCGACCTCGCCCGCGATGTCGCCGCCAAGCTGCCGGAAGACCAGGCGCGCGAGGCCGAACGGCTGCTCGGCAGCCCGCTGGCGCAACGCTTCACCGACGCCGAGCGCAGCGTCGGCGAGGCCAACGGCGACGGCCTGAACGCCTACCGCGCCCAGCTCGGCGAGCGCCCGCCGCGCCCGGAGCGCCTGGCCCTGGTGCGGCGGCTGGACAGCGCGGCGCACACCACCCGGCTGGCGGCGCTGCTGCGCTACGAGGTCGGCAAGACCCAGGCGCTGCTGACCCTCCATGGCCGCGGCGAGACCCTCGACGAAGCCAGCCTGAGCGCCCGCACCGCCACCCAGGCCGAAGCCTTGCAGACTTCCAGCGCCTCGGCCGTCGAATCCTTCATGCTGTATGCCTACCGGCAGGTGCCCAGCGACCAGTTGCAGGCCTACGCCGAGCTGTACGAGCAGCCGGCGGTCAAGACTCTGTTGGATGCCAGCCTGGACGCCATTCCCGCGCTGTTCGCCGAGCGGCGCGCGCGGTTGGAGGCGCCCGAGCCTTGAGAAGGCCCGACGATCGTCAGGCCGGGTGACCGTTGAACTGGGTCGCCAGATCGCGCAACGCCACTTCCGCTTCGAGCACCTTGTTCACCGCCTCGTCCGCCCGCGCCGGGGTCAGCTCCAGGCGTTCGTAGAGCGCCGCCGGGATCTGCATGCGCGGCCCGCTGCCGATGCCGCGCTCGCGCAGCAGGTTGACCGCCAGGCACACCAGGTTCGGGTACACCGCGTGGGGGCCTTCGTAGTGCGGGTCGTGCTGGAAGCGCAGGGCGGTGGAGAGTTCGTCCGGCATGTCCCAGAAGCGCATCAGCCAGGCGCCGATCTGTTCCCGGGTGATGCCCAGCAGGTGCTGTTCGACGTAGCTGTGGCTGACGTGGGGGTTGACCTCCAGGTGTCGGCAGATCAGCGAGAAATGCGGCGGGAAGACGTGCGCGAGGACCAGATAGCCGAAGTTGTGCAGCAGGCCGGCGAGGTAGGTCAGGCCGGCCTCGGGCCGCTGGGCGCGGGGAATGGCGCGGGTGAGGCCCTCGATGACCGCGGCGGTATAGATCGCCTGGTGCCAGTAGGGCGTCGATTGCTGCGGCCGGTCCTTCGGTAGGCTGAGGGTCTTGCCCAGGGCCAGGCCGAGGGCCAGGTTGATCACCAGGTCGAAGCCGAGCACGCGGACGATGGCGTCCTCCACCGAGCGGATCTTGCCCGGCGCCGCGTAGTAGGGCGAGGCCGCCCAGCTCACCACCTGCGCGGCCAGGGCCGGGTCGGTCTCCACCACGCCGGTGATGTCGTCCACCGTGGCATTGGGGTCGACCCGCAGCTTGATGATCCGCTGCGCGGTTTCCGGCAGCGGCGGGATCTCGATGGTCTCCTCGAGGCGCTGCTGGATGCGCCGGGCGGTGAAGGCCTGGACCGCCTGGGTGATTTCCGCGCGGTCGTCGTCCGGCCGGTCGAGGTTCAGGCGGATCGCGCTCAGGGGTTCGCCGAAGCGCGCCGCGCTGGCCTTGCCGAGCAGCGAGCGATAGTCCTCGCTGGACAGTTCCAGCAGCACGCCGGGCTGCCCCGACTCGACCAGCAGGCTGGGCTGCTGCAACACGCGCTCGTCGTACAGGCACGGCGAGCTGGTCAGCGGCGGCAGGCCGGGGAGGACGCCCAGGTCATGCTTGCCGAGCATGCGCTCCAGGCGTTCCGGCTTGACCGCGGTGAGCTTGCGCCCGGTCAGTTCGGCCAGCCGGTTGAGGTCGAGCAACTGGTCGCGCGGGTAGAGCACCAGCAAGGCGCCGACCGCGTCGTCGAGCAGCACCGCCTGCAGGCGGCGGGGATCCGCCGCCTCGTGGCGTTCGACACGGATGGCATAGCTCAGGCCGAGCTTTTCCAGGAGCTGAAGGATCACCGCGGGCGGTTGCGCGCTAGCGGGAACGAGGGCGGGTTCGGTCATGGGCAGAGTCCGGGAAGCGGGCTTTGGCTGGAGTATAACCAGCCGACCTTGGCCGCGACCGACCGACTGACGGTTACCCTGTGATCCGGTTCACACTTGCCCGTACTGCTGGCCCTGGCGCAGCCAGCGTTCCAGCAGCGGGCTGACGTGCTGCGGCCAGCGCGCCAGCAGGGTTTGCGCGGCGTCGCGCACCGCGGGCAACAGGTCGGCGTCGCGCATCAGGTCGGCCACCTTGAATTGCAACAGGCCGGTCTGGCGGGTGCCGAGCATTTCGCCGGGGCCGCGCAACTCCAGGTCCTTCTCGGCGATGACGAAGCCGTCGCAGGTCTCGCGCATGATCCCCAGGCGCTCGCGGCCGAGCTGCGACAGCGGCGCGTGGTAGAGCAGCACGCAATGGCTGGCGGCGCTGCCGCGCCCGACCCGCCCGCGCAACTGGTGCAGCTGCGCCAGGCCGAGGCGCTCCGGGTTCTCGATGATCATCAGGCTGGCGTTGGGCACGTCCACCCCCACCTCGATCACTGTGGTGGCGACCAGCAGTTGCAGGGCGCCCTGCTTGAACTCGGCCATGATCGCGGCCTTCTCGACCGGCTTCATGCGCCCGTGGATCAAGCCGACGCGCAATTCCCCCAACGCCGCGGTGAGTTCTTCGAAGCTGGTCTCGGCGGCCTGGCAGGTGAGCTCCTCGGATTCCTCGATCAGCGTGCACACCCAGTAGGCCTGGCGCCCCTCGCGGCAGGCGGCGCGCACCCGCTCGATCACCTCGATGCGGCGGCTGTCGGCCACCAGCAGGGTGTTCACCGGGGTGCGCCCGGGCGGCAGCTCGTCGAGGATCGAGGTGTCCAGGTCGGCGTAGGCGCTCATCGCCAGGGTCCGCGGGATGGGCGTGGCGGTCATGATCAACTGGTGCGGGCAGAGCCGGCCGTCGATGCCCTTGCGGCGCAAGGCCAGGCGTTGCTGCACGCCAAAGCGGTGCTGTTCGTCGATGATCACCAAGGCCAAGCGCTGGAAGCGCACCTCGTCCTGGAACAGCGCGTGGGTGCCGACCACCATGGGCGCGCCGCCAGCGATGCGCTCCAGGGCGGCGGCGCGGGTCTTGCCCTTGAGCTTGCCGGCGAGCCAGGCGACTTCGATACCCAGCGGCTCCAGCCAGCGGCCGAAGTTGATGAAGTGCTGCTCGGCGAGGATCTCGGTGGGCGCCATCAGCGCCACTTGGTAGCCCGCCTCCAGGGCTTGCAGGGCGGCGAAGGCGGCGACCACCGTCTTGCCCGCGCCGACGTCGCCCTGCACCAGGCGCAGCATGGGTTCGGACTGGGCGAGGTCGTAGGCGATCTCGGCGCCGACCCGCTGCTGCGCGCCGGTGGGGGCGAAGCCGAGATTGTCGCGGAAGCGTTGCGGCAGGCGCTGCGCCATCGGCAAGGCCGGCGCCTGCTGGGCGCGCACGCTCTCGCGCAGGCGCTGCAGCGACAGCTGGTGGGTGAGCAGCTCCTCGAAGGCCAGGCGGTGCTGCGCCCAATGGCGGCCCTCGGCGAGTTCTTCCAGGTCGGCATCGGCGGGCGGCCGGTGCAGGTAGCGAATCGCTTCGTCCAGCGGGCCCAGGCGGTAATCCCGGGCCAGCTCGGCGGGCAGCCAGTCCGGCAGGCTGTGGGGCCCGAGCCGCGCCAGCGCCTGCTGGCTGAGCTGGCGCAGGCGCAATTGGGTGAGGCCTTCGGTGGTCGGGTAGATCGGCGTCAGCGTCTGTTCCATCGCCGGCGGTTCGTCGCCGTGCAGCGCGCGGTACTCCGGGTGATAGATCTCCAGCCCGGAGGCGCCGGGGCGGACCTCGCCATAGCAGCGCAGCGCGGTACCGCGTTTCAGGCCGTCCTTCTGCGCCTGGCTGAAATGATAGAAGCGCAGGCTGAGGGTGCCGCTGCCGTCCTGCAGGCGCACCAACAGGCTGCGCCGGCGGCCCATGACCACGTCGGCGCCCGCCACGATTCCCTCGACCACCGCGTCCTGGCCCGGACGCAAGGCGCCGATGGGCAGAATGCGGGTACGGTCCTGGTAACGCAGCGGCAGGTGGAAGAGCACGTCCTGCAGGGTTTCCAGCCCGACCTTGGCGAGTTTCTCCGCCAGCGCCGCGCCGACCCCTTTCAGCGCGGTGACGGACACCTGGGACAGTTCGGTCATGCCGGTTGCGGTTCTTCCCGGGACGGCTGGCGCGCCACCGAGCACAGGCGGATGGAGTCGGCCAGCACCTCGATGGCGCGCGGGCGCGGGAAGCTGGCGCGCCAGGCGATGGCCACGGTGCGGTAGGGCACCGGCGGGGTCAGCGGGCGGATCTCGATCACGCCGGGGGCGTAATGGTGGCTGTCCACCGCGGAGAACGGCAGGATCGATACGCCGAGCCCGGAGGCGACCATGTGCCGGATGGTTTCCAGGGAGCTGGATTCCACCGTGGTGTGCTTGGCGCTGTCTTCGCTCTTGCGGGTGGCCGGGCAGGCCTCGAGCACCTGATCGCGGAAGCAATGGCCTTCGCCGAGCAACAGCAGGCTCTTGTCGTTGAGCAGCTCGGCATCGATGGTCTTCTTCGCCGTCCAGCTGTGGCCGGCCGGCATCAGCACGTAGAAGGGCTCGTCGTAGAGCGTCTTGGTCAGGACATCGGCCTCGTTGAACGGCAAGGCGATGATGATGGCGTCGAGTTCACCGGTGCGCAGTTTGTCGCGCAGCACATGGGTGAAGTTCTCCTCGATGTACAGCGGCATCTGCGGGGCGACCCGGTGCAACTGCGGGATCAGGTGGGGGAACAGGTAGGGCCCGACGGTATAGATGGCGCCGACCTTGAGCGGCGCGGTGAGTTGGTTCTTGCCGGCCTGGGCCAGTTCGCGGATGCCTTGGGCCTGCTCCAGGACCTTTTGTGCCTGGGCGACGATGCCTTCGCCCACCGGGGTGAGGCGCACGGCGCTCTTGCTGCGCTCGAAGATCAGCACGCCCAGCTCGTCCTCGAGCTTCTTCACGCCGACCGACAGGGTGGGCTGGCTGACGTGGCAGCGCTCGGCGGCGCGTCCGAAGTGCTGTTCTTGGGCGAGGGTGACGATGTAGCGCAGCTCGGTGAGTGTCATAGTGAAATTCCATTAGAGTGCCCCCAGCATAGCGGCTGCACTCAATGGAACCAACACCCACGGGCACTGCCCGCGCTGCGCCCGGCATCCGCGTGGAGCGGATGCCGGCGTCACTCAGCGACGGTTGCGCTCCAGGGAGTAGACGAAGGGCGCGACCACCTCCAGGCTGCCGTTCTTCAGCAGCTCGGTCGGCGGCGGCGGCAGCGGCTGGGCGCGGCGGATCATTTCCAGGGTGGCCCGGTCGATCGACGCGCTCCCGGAGTTGCCCACCAGCGAATAGGACAGCACCTTGCCTTCGCCATCGACCACGAAACGCAGGCGGTTGACGCCCTCGAACCCGCGCCGGCGCGCATCCTCGGGATAGCGCTTGAAGCGGCTCAGGTGGCTGAGCAGCTTGCTCTGCCAGGTGACCTCGGCCTTGGACGGCGTGCTGACGGCGGCCTGCTCGGGAGCGGCGGCCTTCTCGTCGACCTCGGCGGTCGGCGCCGGCGGCGCTTCCTGGGGCGGCTGCGGCTCGGGCTGCGGCTTCACCGGCGGCTTCTCGACCGGCTTGGGCGGTTTCGGCTTGGGCTTCGGCTTGGGTTTGGGCGGCGGCGGAATGGCGATCTGCGGCTTGGGC
>NZ_JANZKU010000024.1 GCF_025642785.1 Pseudomonas sp. RIT-PI-AD | reverse complement strand
TCGGGCTGACCTGGACGGCTGGAACCTGGATACGCTGAGCATCACCCCGCCGCTGGATTTCACCGGACACTTCGACCTGGACATCGGCGCCACCGCCGTCGAAGGCGCCAATGCGGCGAGCGCGGAAACCCATCTGCCGCTCACCGTGGTGGTCTACCCGGCGGCCGCCACCCCGGTGGTGCCGCCGAGCGGCCAGGAAGGCAGCGTCCATGAGGATGTCAGCCTCAGCGCCTCCGGGGCTTTCAACGTCGGCACCGCCGCCTTCGTCGCCGGTACCCAGAACGGCACTTACGGTGCGCTGAGCATGGGCGCCGATGGCAAGTGGACCTACACGCTGAACAATGCCTCGCCCGCCGTGCAAGCCCTGGTCGACAACCAGACGGAAACCGATGCCTTCACCGTCCGGCTGAACAATGGCACCAGCACCACGGTGACCCTCCACGTGCAGGGGCAGAACGACGCAGCGGTGATCGGCGCCGCCACGCCCGGCTCCGACCGTGGCGCGGTGACCGAGGATGCGGTGCTCACCGCCAGCGGAACACTCGCCGTCAGCGATCTGGATGCCGGCCAGGCGGGCTTCGTCGCCCAAACCCTGAGCGACGGTAACTACGGCTCCCTGAGCATCGACGCCAGCGGCCACTGGACCTACACCCTGAACAATGCCTCTGCGGCGGTACAAGGCCTGAAGGGCGGCGAATCGCTGTCCCGCGAGCTGAGCGTGCACAGCCTCGACGGCACGCCCCACACCCTGACCATCACCCTCAACGGCACCAACGACACGCCCCTGAGCGCCAACGACAGCGCGACCACCCGGGAAGACACGCCGCTGGTGCTGACGCCGGCGACCCTGCTGGGCAACGACAGCGATCCGGACGGCGATCGCCTGAGCATCGCCTCGGTGCAGGGCGCCAGCCATGGCAGCGTGGCGCTGGTGAACGGCAACGTGGTGTTCACCCCGACCGCCGACTACAACGGCCCGGCCTCCTTCACCTACACCGCCACCGACGGCAAGGGCGGCACCAGCACCGCCACCGTCGCGCTCACCGTGGAAGCGGTCAACGATGCGCCGCGGGTGTCCGACGGCAGCGCGAGCGGCACCGAGGACGGCCCGCTGGTGTTCAATTGGGCGCAGTTCAACGCGACGGACATCGACAGCGACCCGAGCCTGCTGACGCTGCGCATCGCCAGCCTGCCTCAGGATGGCGTGCTGCAATACAACTCGGGCAATGCCTGGGTGAACGTCAGCGCCGGCCAGACCTTCGGCAAGGCCGACGTCGACGCCGGCAAGCTGCGCTTCCTGCCCGATGCCAACGAATCGGGCGGCCCGGCGTTCGGAACCTCCGGCGTGGGCAACCTGCAAGGCCACTACGCCCGCTTCGACTACCAGGTCGGCGACGGTCAACTGAGCAGCCCCGCCGCGCCCATGACCCTCGACATCGCGCCGGTCGCGGACGCCCCGACGTTGAGCGTGAGCACCGGCAGCCGCGCGCTGTTCTCCACCAGTTGGGAAAGCGTCAGCAACAGCGACAGCACCTCGGAGACGGTGCCCGGCAGCACCCTGGAAGGCTGGACCCTGATCACCACGCCGGACAGCCTCAGCGGCGGCAAGAACGTCTTCGAGGTCTGGACCAGCGGCGACAGCCAGCAGAATGCCGCGGGCAACTACGTCAACGTGGTCATCGCAGCCGGGAACGGCAGCAACGCGCTGGAACTGAACAACGCCTCCGGCACCCTGGCCCAGACGCTGGGCATCGAGCGCACTGTCGCCACCCAGGCCGGCAAGGTCTACGACCTGTCGCTGGACTACGCCGGGCGCCCGGGTTTCAGCACCGCCTACACCTCCATCGCGGTGCTGGTGGACGGCAAGCAGATCGCCTCCTATGCCTCGACCAGCCCGAACAGCGGGCTCGCCTGGCAGAACCTGCACTTCAGCTTCACCGGGACCGGCGGCAACCAGACCATCCGCCTCGTCACCAACGCCACCCAGTTCAACGCCAATGGCCGCGGCGCGCTGATCGACGACCTCAACCTGACCGAGTACCAGGGCGCCATCGCCGGCAATGCCGCCAACGGCACCCTCACCCAGATCGCCCTGGCGGCCTACCTGGTCTCGGCCCTGCGCGACGCGGACGGCTCCGAAGCGCTCAGCCTGACCGTCGGCAACCTGCCCAGCGGCGCCACCCTGGTCAGCGCCAGCCATCCGTCCGGCTACAGCGTGGTCGATGGCGCCGTCACCCTCGATGCCGCGGACCTGCCCAGCGCCCGGGTGCAGCTCGATGCGAGCTACACCGGTCCGCTGAGCCTGACCGTGGCCGCCCACGCCACCGAGGCCAACGGCCTGGTGGCGGACAGCCCGACCCAGCAGCTGGACCTGCAAGTCCTGCCCGGCGGCGTCACCTCGGCGACCATCACCGCCGGCGGCACTGCCGGGCAGACGCTCACCGGGACCGACAATGCCGATGAAATCCATGGGCAGAACGGCAACGACATCCTCTACGGCCTGAAAGGCGAGGACGCGCTGTTCGGCGGCGGCGGCAACGACACCCTGTACGGCGGCGACGGCAACGACAAACTCTATGGCGAGGCCGGCAGCGACACGCTCTACGGCGGCAACGGCAATGACCAGTTGCTCGGTGGCGCCGGCAACGACCTCCTGTTCGGCGAAGCCGGCGACGACCGTCTGTTCGGCGGACCGGGCAACGACCAGCTGACCGGCGGCGCCGGGAAGGACACCTTCGTCTGGCAGGCCGGGGACACGGGGCAGGACACCATCAAGGACTTCACCCCCGGCGAGGACCACATCGACCTGCGCGACCTGCTGCAGGGCGAGAACGACGGCAATATCCTCGACTACCTGCGGGTCAACACCACAACCTCGACGCTGGAGATCAACAGCAGCGGCAACTTCGCCCATGGCGCCGCCGCCGACGTGACGATCAAGCTGGAGACCGGTGGCGCCCCCGTGGACCTGTCGCACTACGGCGCCACCTCTTCGCAGATCGTCAACTCGCTGATCGCCGGCGCGGACCCGACGGTCAAGATCGACCACTGAAGCGCGGGACGCCCGGCCCGGCGCCGGGCATCCGAGGAGAGCGCCCATGCTGTACGTAAAACGCGACACCGGGAACCGGCTGCTGAGGGTCGAGGCGGCGCCCTTCGAGGGCATGGACGGGACGCTGCCGGCGGACGACCAGGACATCCAGGCCTGGTACGCCAACCAAAGCCTGGAAACCAGCCTGCTGCGCCTGAAACAGAGCGACCTGGACATGATTCGGGTGCTGGAAGATTTGATCCAGACCCTGATGGACAAGGGCGTCATTCGCCTGACCGACCTGCCAGCAGCGGCCCAGGCCAAGCTGTCCAGCCGCACCCAGGCCCGCGATGCCCTCAGCGGCCTGTACAAACTGCTCGACGAAGAGGAAAACGGCATCCTCTATGGCTTTTCCCGCTCGTTGCGGCGCAGGTCGGGCAGCGGAGTCCCAGCGGTTCGATCGACCCTGCTCGCCTGCCTGCATCCCCCTACCGCATGCACCGGACGACGCCAGGCGCCCAGCTCTAAGGATCGGCGCCGAGCCCAAGGGCGAGCGCCGGCTTCGCCAGGGCCACGCGTGGCCCGCCCTACCCTCCCGAGCCGCTCAACGCCAGGGCGCCGGCTCGCCGAACAATTGCCCCTGCACACCCTGGATGCCCATTTCTTGGAGCACCCGCCATTCCCCCTCGGTCTCCACCCGCTCGGCGATCAACGGCAAGTCGATACTGTGAGCCGCGCGCTGAATGGCTTCGATGAACAGGCGCTTGTCGCTCTCCTGGTCAATGGCGCGCAGGTAGCTGCCGTCGATCTTCAGATAGGCCAGGCCGAGGCGCGCCAGGTTGCCGATCATGCTGAAGCGCCCGCCGAAATGCTGCAGGCTGAGGCTGAAACCCAGTTCGCGCAGGCGCCGGGTGAGCGTCTCCAGCACCTGCTGCTCCGGCAGTTGCGCCTCGTCCAGCTCCAGGATCAGGCGCGGCCCGAGCGCCGGATGCGCGCGCAGCCGCTCGAATATCCGCTCCAGGGCCGCCGGCTCCCGCAGCGTGGCGCCGGACAGGTTCAGCGCCAGCGGCTGCGAGTGCCCGCCCATCTGCGCGAGGGTGAGGTCGAGCATCAGCAGGTCCAGCCGCGCGGACCAGCCGAAGCGCTCCAGCCAGGGCAGGAAGCGCCCGGCGGGCACGGTCTCGCCCTGCTCGTCGACCAGCCGCGAGAGCACCTTGTAGTGCAGCAGGCGCCGGCCGTCGGCGGCGTCCACCACCGGTTGGTAGAAGGCCTGGAAGCGGCCTTCGCGTAGGGCGCGGTCGAGGCGCGCGTGCCAGGCATGGCGCTCGTCGCCGCGGCTGGCGATACGGCTGTGCTCCAGGCATACCCAGGCGCGGCCGGTCTGCCCCACGGCCTGGGACAGCGCCTCGTCGGCCAGGCCCAGCACGGTCTGCGCGGCGTCGCCGGGATGGAAGGCGGCGAGGCCGATGTGCGCCAGGGGGGTACGGTCGCCGATTCCGGTGGCGGCCAGGTTCGCCAGGGCGGCGTCGAGGCGCTGGGCGAGTTGCTCGGCTTCCTCGCGCATCAGGCCCGGGGCCAGCAGCGCAAACTCCCCGCCGCGACTGCGCGCGGGCAGCCGGCCGCTTTCGCTGCCCAGGTCCTGCAAGCGCTCGCCCACCGCCTTGAGCAACTGGTCGGTGCGCTGCCCGCCCAGGCGCTGGTTGAGCCCGGCGAGATCGTTGATCCGCAACAGCACCAGGTAGCCGGGACCGGCACGGTCCTCGCTGCTCAGCCGATTGTGCAATTGCATGTCGAAGTAGCGCCGGTTGGCCAGGCCGGTCAGGCTGTCCTGGTAGGCATCGGCCCGCAGCTTCTCGCTGCGTTCCGCCTGCTCCTGGAACAACGCCTTGAGCTTTTCCACCATCTGGTTCATCGCCTGCACCACCCGGCGCAATTCCGGAGTGCGCGGCAGGTCGGGCAGGCTGAGGAACTCGCGACGGGCGATGGCGTGGGACTGCTCGACCATGTAATCCAGGGGTTTCAACTGGCGCCGCAGCAACCAGGCCCCGAGCGTCGCGCTAAGCACGCCGCATATCAGCAGCCAGACCAGGCTGCCCAGGGCGCCCTGCCAGAGCTTGCCGATGGCGAACATCGGGTGGCTGACCACCTCGACCCGCGCCGCCTGTTCCCAGCCCCGGCTGACGATGGCGTCGGCGGCGGCCGGGTCCAGGCCGATCAGCGCGGCGAACCAGTCCGGCGCCTGGTGGCCCACCCGCGCGCCGCTGCGCTCCACCATCACCTTGCCGGTGCTCAGGTCGACCACCCGGATGCTGGCGAAGTAGCCACTGTCGAAGATCGAGCTGACCATCAGCTCGACCATCGCCGGGTCGTCGATGTTCGGGGTCAGGGAAAGCCCCAGGGCGGTGGCCGCGTCCTGCGCATGGGAACGCAGTTGGTCGACGTATTGGCCCCGCGAGCTCTCCAGCCCCACCAGGAAACTGCCGCCGAAGGCGACCAGCAGGAACACGCAGATGGCGATCAGCAATTGCTTGAACAGTGACATTGAGGCTCCTATCGGGCCGGCTCTTCGGGGAAGCCTTCGGCCCGCATCTTCGACAACAGGTCCTGCCAGCGCGACAAGCGCTTGCTGTCCCCCACTCGTTTGTTGCCCGCCGCGCCGGGCAGCCACAGCCCCTCGCCATTGAAGGCGTAGACCGGCAGAAGGTCGGTCCGCTGGCTGGCCGGCTGGATCGCCTCGACCAGGTTGTCCAGCACCAGCGGCACCGCCTTCGGTTGGGCGTAGTACGTCAGCACCATGTGCGCCTGGTTCAGGCGCAACGCCTTGACGTAGGTAATCTGCAATTTTTCGTTGGCCACGCCGAGCCGGCGCAGGCTGATGTACTTGGCGATGGCGAAGTCCTCGCAATCCCCCGCGCCGCGCAGCAAGGCCTCCACCGGCGTGGCCCAGTAATCGTCCTTGCCCCACAGCGTCGAATCGTCGACGAAGCGCAACTCATGATTGAAGAAGCGATTGACCGCGCGCAGTTTGTCTTCCTCGCTCTGCTCGGCGTTGCTGGCGAGCAGACGCTGCCAGTCGTCGATACGCTGGCGGCCGTCCCCGAGGGGACCGTAGAGCGCCTCGGCGCGGCCGACGATGAGGGAAAAATCCCAGTCGGCCCGCAGCGACCCCACCAGCAACGACGCGAGCAGGCCCAGGCCGAGCAGAACCCGCCCTCGCCCCGGGATATCGCGCCATCGCCCGCGTCGGATCTGCACACTCAAGGTCTCGTGGAAAAGGAATGCCAGGCGGTGCCGAATTCGCTACGGATCGAGCCTTGGGGCGCCTCCCCGCAGGCCGAGCGCATCGGCCGCGGCGGGTCGAGCGCCGCAAGCCTCTCCAGACGCGACGGTTTCAATGCGTTCGGCGCTTTCGTGGCCAACCGAGGATGCCCCTGGAAATCGAACGCGGATGGTGAGCGTTGCCTCGGCAAAAGACAATGGCACTCTGGAATCAGCGAGCCATGGAAGCCCGCCCCCGCTCGAACTATAGCGTTCGAGGCACAGCGGGCAGGAGGAGATGATCGGGCGGACAGATTTTTCCGCTAAGCGACAGGCTGCAAGGCCTCCCCATGCGTCGGGGAAAGCGAAAAACGTGGCGGTCAGGGCGGCGTAAAAACCTGACGCTGGGCGGGCGCGCCCTGGAGGGTGGGCCTCTTGCCGGGCGTATCGCTCCGCCCGGCGAGAAGCGACGGAAGGCTCAGCGATGCATCGGCATTCCGTGAACCGGTGGACGCGCGGGGCCATGATAGCCCGGCGGCAAACCCGGTCGGCCCGGACCGTAAGCCGGCGGCAGCGGACGATAACGGCCGCCGCCCCAATAGCCCGGAGCCCAACCTGGCGCGCGCGGCGGCGGAGGCGGCAGGTAGTAGCGCGGCGGAGGCGGCGGGCTGTAGTAGCGCACGGCGCCATAGGGCCGCCCGCCATACCCGTAGTGATAGACAGGCGCGGGATAGACCTCGTAGCGCTGCACGCCGTAGCTCCCGACATAGCGCGGCGGTTCGGAATAACCGCCATAGTCGTAGACCGCGCACCCGCCCAAGGAAAAACCGAGCATCGCCAGGATTAGAGATCGATACATGGCGGCCTCCTTCGACCGCGGGGAGGAGCCCGGCGAACGCCGGCTCCAGGTTTGCACCCAAGGACTCAGACCACGACGAACGATCGGCATCGCAGCCGCCCTGCCCGGAATAATTACCGCGTATGTCCCGGCGGGCTGTTCGCGCCGGTCTTGCATCGAGGAACGCCGCGCTTCAGGCTGTGCGTCCGCCTACCGCCTTCGCCGCCCGCCATGGACCATCCACTACCGACCGATATCTGCCCTTTGTGCGGCCAGATCAATCACTGCACCCAAAGCGCCGAGGAAACCCGCGAGCAACCCTGCTGGTGCTTCAGCGCGCCGGTCTCCCGCCACGCCCTGCACCGGCTGCCGGACGCGGCGCGCAACCGGGCCTGCCTCTGCCCCCGTTGCGCAGCCGGCCTCGCCGAAGACGAGGCGGGCTGATGCGCCTCGACCGCCTGCTCGGCCACCGCGGCGCGTTGAGCCGCCGGGACGTCCGCCTGGCGCTGGCCAGCGGCCGGGTGAGCGTCGATGGGATGGTGCAGGTCGATGGCCTGCTGGCCGTCAGCCCGTTCCAGCGCGTCGACCTGGATGGAAAGCCGCTACAGGCCGGCAAGCCCGCGCGGTATTTCATGCTGCACAAGCCAGCCGGCTGGGTCAGCGCCACCTGCCATCCCGAGCACCCGACGGTGCTGGACCTGCTCGACGAGCCGGACAAGGACGAACTGCACCTGGCCGGTCGCCTCGACCTGAACACCACCGGCCTGTTGCTGATCACCAACGACGGGCTGTGGTCACGTCGCGCCACCCTGCCCGGCAGCCGGCTGCCCAAGGTCTACCGGGTCCACACCGAACAGCCGATCCAGCCTCGCTACGCCGAGGCGTTCGCCCAGGGCATCCACTTCGCCTACGAGGGTCTTACCACGCTCCCCGCCACCCTGGAAATCCTCGCGCCGCGCGAGGCGCGCCTGTCCCTGCACGAGGGCCGCTACCATCAGGTGAAGCGCATGTTCGGGCACTTCCAGAACAAGGTGCTGGACCTGCATCGGGAGCGCATCGGCCCGATCGTCCTGGACCTGCAGTTGCCGCCCGGCGCTTACCGATCATTGACCCAGGCGGAAATCGACGCCTTCTGAGCGCGGCGCCGAGCCGCTCCCACCGCCGCGGGACTCGTCCCCTTCCACCGCCATACGCCCGCGGGGCGGTGTGCCACCGCACCGGACGTCGCCCGGCGTCTCGCCTGACACCTTCCTGTCATCCCCACGCGGTTTCCTGAGCCTCACCGCGAACGGCCGCACGCCGACCGCCTGGATGAACCTTGCACGGAGGAAACGCCATGGGCGCCCATACCGCTGTCGTCGACATCGACGGACACAAGCTGTACACGGAGTTCCATCACCACCCGCAGGCGAGCAAGACCATCGTGCTGGTCAACGGCTCGCTGTCCACCACCGCCTCTTTCGCCCAAACCCTGAGGTACCTGCACCCGCAGTTCAACGTGCTGCTCTACGATGCGCCCTACGCGGGCCGCTCGAAGCCGCACAACCCGCCGGGCGCCTATCTGGGCAAGGAGACCGAGGCGGAGATCCTGCTGGGCCTGATCGAGCGGTTCCAGGCCGACCACCTGATGTCGTTCTCCTGGGGCGGCGTCGCCAGCCTGATGGCCGTGGCGCGTCGGCCCGCCTGCCTCGAGAAAGCGGTGATCGGCTCCTTCTCGCCGCTGATCAACGCCGCCATGCTCGATTACCTGCAACGGGGCCTGGAGCACCTGCAACGCTGCGACCGCGAAAACGTCGCCGGGCTGGTCAACACCACCATCGGCAAGCACCTGCCAGCCCTGTTCAAGCGCCACAACCACCGCCATATCAGCAATCTCGACACCCATGAGTACGCCCAGATGCACCAGCACATTCGCCAGGTGCTGAGCCTGGACGCCATGGGCTATACGCGCACCTTCGCCGCCATCGACATCCCGCTGCTGTTCATCAACGGCGAACGGGACGAATACGCCCCGCCGGAGGACGCCCGCCAGTTCGCCGGCCTGATCGGCCAGAGCACATTCGCCACCGTCCGCAACGCCGGCCACTTCCTCGACCTGGAGCACAAACTCGCCTGCCTGGAAACCCGCGACGCCGTGCTGGGCTTCCTGCGCACACCCGCCCCACTCGCACGTCGCCATCCACCACGACCACCGTTCTGGCAGAACCGGCCCCGGGAATCCTTGCTGCATACCGGCACCTGAGGCGGCCCCGTGGAAGGTCGCCGCCTCGCGGAACGGACTCTGACGAATGAAATGAAAAGACCCTTCGGGCCAACCCGAGCCTACGAGACGGGAGACCGATGGCGCGCGGGACGATGTATGAACGCGTCGAAGCGCGCAGCACGCGCGGATGGAACGATCGCTGCGCGGAAAGCCATCGGGCGCTCGGCCATCACCGAACGGCGCTGCACGACGCTGCGAGCGAGCGCGGCAAATACCTGGCGCTCGTCAGCGAGGCCGTGCCCCGCCGGGTGGGCTCTCGCAGGCCTGACCGCTCTCCCCTCGGCGTCGCCGCGGCCGCCCTTGCCGGTGCCCATACCTGCCTGGCAGGCAGCGGCATTTGACACAGAAATTCGCTCGACGCTGAGGCAGCGTAGTGCCGCCGTTTGTGCAGCCGCCTCGCAATACGAGCGCTCATCGTCCGAACATCAGCGCCCGGTGCGCTGCGGCTCCAGCCAAGGCGCCGTCGCCGACGGCCAAGGCGACGTTTCCCGCTGCCCTGGCGGTGTCGCCGCAGGCAAATACGCCCGGCAAAGAGGTTGCCTGGGTGCTGTCGGTGCGGATGAAGACGCCTTGTGGCCCCTCCACCAGCGCGCAGCCCAGTTGTACCGCGAGGGGAGACACGTGCAGCCGCGTTGCGATGAACAGCCCTTGGAACGGCAACGTCCGGCCATCGCGCATCACCACTTCCAGGGAGGCCCCTGCCAATCGCGCCACCAGACCGCGTTCGACCGTCACATCGCGCGCCTGGAGCTGTGCCATTTGTGTCGCGTCCGGCTCGAAACTGCCGTTAAGCAGCAAGGTGGTCTGGCCCCAATCCGGCAGCATGAGCGCCTGATGCATCGAAAACGCCGAGGAAGCCAGTACACCGATGCGTGCCTGGTTCAGTTCGTAACCATGACAATATGGGCAGTGGAACACCTGTTTGCCCCAGCGCTCGGCCAGCCCGGGAATCGCCGGCAACTCATCCACTACGCCAGTGGCCAGGACCAACAGACGCGCCTGATGGGTACGTCCCTGGTCGTCGGTTAACTCGAAGCCTCCGGCAATGTGGTGCGCCCGCTCGATACGGGCGGGTAGCCAGTCGACTCCGTCGTACTCCATCAACTGCGCGCGGCCCACGGCAGCGATCTCTGCCGCCGCCACGCCGTCCTGAGTCAGGAAGCCACGGGACATCGTTCCAAACCGATTGCGCCGTTCGCCGGCATCCACCACCAATACCCGTCGACGCGCCCGCGCCAACTGGAGCCCTGCCGAAAGACCCGCATAGCTGCCGCCAATAATGACTACATCGTAAAGCATGGGAACTCTTACTCATAAATGTGTATCTTTAAAAGATACACTAATAAAAAATATACTCATAGCCGTTCGAGCGATGGAACAAGAGCAGAAGTTCCAGTGGGGCATGGGGTAACTCGTGAGTGCGCACAGGCCATTGAATCGCTCGACAAGTCGAGCCAGGGTTATCGTCCCCCAAATTGCTTTTGATGCGTGCGTTTGAGCGCTTGAGCCTCGCGCACGGCGGTCTGGAAACTGCGGGTCAGGGCGCGCGTTGGGGTGGCGGTGGCGGCGAGCTGGCGGGACAGGTCGGTCGCTTTTGCCTGGGCCGCCTGCAGGGCGGCCGCGGTCTGCGCAGCGGCGGCGCGCTGGGTGCGCCAGGCGCTGACATCGGCTTGGGTACGGTTCAGCTCCTTCAGCCGTTCCCGGGCCGCCTTCAGCTCCCGGGCGGCGCCGATGCTGCTGCCCTGGATTTTCTTCAGCGGCCCGCTGGCCTTATCCAGGGCGGACAGCAGCACCTGCAGCTGCAGCTTATTCGTGGCCATCGGGGGTCGCTCTCACACGGGCGCGCTCGCGCCACTCCATCAGCTCCTGCAGGCCCAGGCGGTCCATATCCGCCGGTGCCCAGTGAAACACCACGGCCAGGTCGGCCATGGCGTCTTCTACGCGGTGGGGGAGAATTCCGCCCGGGCCGCCTTCTTCAGCAAAAAACCGGCGATCTTGCCCCCAGCGTCCAGCAGGTCGGCGGGGTCCATGAGCCGGGCGTAGTGCTCGGTGATGGCGGGTGTGGTGATGCGGGGCAGCAGCTTGACGATGGCGCCCACGTCCAGTTGCAGCAGCTCGGCCAGGGCGATGCCGCGCAGCTCGCCGGCGGCTGGCTTGCGCAGCGTCAGTTGCTCGATGACCTGGTCGCCGCGGGTGATCGGCTGGTCGAGGGTGACGGTGTTGTCGGCAAGGGGGCTGGTCGTGTCAGTCATGGGTGGCTCCAGGGTTGGGGGGAATTACCCTGGAACCTTGCCGCACGCGCGCGGCGCAGGACAGCCGCGGTCGGTGTGGATGGTGCTGCTACACCGGTGGCCGTTGCGCCTGCGTCAGGACTCGCCGTCGATCTTGTCGGAGAACCAGCCGAGAAGCATGTAGGGAATCACTGAAGCGAAAAAATAGAGTGGGTTGCGCTCGTAAATCGTGAATCCAATGCCGGCCCAGCAGATCAGAAAGACAACCCATCTGAGCTTCTCCGACCGTTTAAGGCGTGGTTTCATCTGATCTTGACTCCGTTGTAGCCCCAACGTACGTAAATCATATAGGGAAGGATGCGCACCGTTCCCTTAGGGGTCTCCAGAAATATCGGCACCGTAGCTTGCTTTTTGATAATCCCATTCAACGGCCTGCCGACCCGTGCCATGTAGACACCTGGGCCATACATTCCGGTGACTGATCCATTAGAGAAAAACTTGCTAGACCGAATAATACCGCTGGCCCGGACGCTAGCAGCACCGGCCTCAGTGGTGAAGTGAATAAGGTTTTTGGGCAGGCCGAAAAAGCCATATCCGGCGAAGCCTAACGTCAACGCCGTGGTCGGAGCGACTTCTGGCGTCAACAAAGCGGCAAACACGCCAGGCACGTGGGCGAGAGGAGCAAGTGGGCTTTTTGAGTGGGTGGCGACATCAGCCCAGTACATGGACGATTCTTCAGCTCGCAACGTGGACAGGCGATAGATATTTGCCAATTGAGCGACGAAGCGGTGGATTGCGCCCTCATTCGTGACGGTGTAGGTCTCATTGCAATCCTGGGGGCTGCACTGCAAGGCGTCTGCCATGGGTCAACGCTCCATGTTGAAGGGGGCGTAGCATACCCCCCCTTTTCCCACACTGACGTGGCTCTGGTCACAGTGCCATCAGAGCCGATGGCCTTGCGCTGTTCGGCCAGCAGGTCGACTCCGTCGAGGGTTTCCACACCGGGCTCCAGAGGTTGAGTGAACTCCTGGAGCCTCGCAGGCGCGCGCGGGTAGCGATATGGAAGGTAAGGGGGTGTGCTACAAGCCGGGCGCTGGTGGCTCGTCTGGCAAGCGTGCGCGAAGCCGCCTGTTTTCATCCCGTAACTGTCGATTTTCTCTGACCGTAGAGAACAGCATGACCGCAAGGAACACCAGAGGAGCCCAGTCCCCGAGGCCTTGATGAATCAGCCATGCGATCAGGAACCCACCTATGCCGCAGATCAGCAGTAATACCTGATCCTTCAACTTACTCATGCCAACGACCCGCGGCCAAAGCGCGCATACATGCCGCGAGCCGGATGATTTGGGGTGTAGATTTCAGGGTGGCGCTGCAGGTGGCTGATCAACCAAGGCCTGTCCAGATTGTGCATGCGGGCGAAAGCGAAGGCATCGATTATGTATGAGCCGCATGCGCCATAGCGCCCGGTGGCCACGGCAGCGCTACCTATCATAGCCCCCAGGTATCCAGCTGAGCCGATGGCCGCTAAAACTTTAGCGGCGTCTTTCATTGTGCCCGCACCTCTAAGATCGGCGACGGTGACCTTAGAGCCATATTTCTCATGAAATGACATCAGGTAAAGGATATCGCCCATCACCATCTTAAACGTGCCATCAATGGTTTCAGTCAAGGTCATATAGATTTGGTCCATGTTTTCCTTGTAGTACGCAAACCACGATTGGCCAGGACAGTCATCCATAACTCTAATGCTCAATGTTGAGGGGGTCGATAGATTACCCCCTCACCTTGAATGCTGGCGTGCCGTTTGTCTCAGTGCCATCAGATGCCGATGGCCTTGCGCTGTTCGGCCAGCAGGTCGACGCCGTCGACCACTTCGATGAAGTTGAGCAGATCGACTTCGATTTCCGTCCGGCCGTTCACGGTCAGCTTGTAGTAGCTGCACGTTGTGGTGATCTTCTGCTCGGTGTGCTCGCCCGGGTTGCTTCGCCCATCTCGATGGTTTCGTGGCGGCCGCGCACCACGACTTCCACCGCGTCAACCTCGCCGGTGTCGTCGCGCTGGTAGGCGCCGGCAAAGCGCAGCAACGCGCCGTCGGCCTTGATCGCGCGCCATTGGCGCAGGGTGGCCAGGTCGAACCCGCGACAGGTCCGCTTTTATCGGCAAGCAAAAGCATGGGTCAACGGATAAATATATATCTTTAAAAGTTTCACTAACAAGCGAGATGCTCATAGCCATTCTAACGATGGAATAAGAGCAGAAAATTCAGTGGATCACGGGTGGCTCATGAGTGCCGCACAGGGTATTGAATTCGTTCGACAAGTCGGCCAGAGTTATCGTCCCCAGACGCTCCAGCAACAGATCCTTCGCTTGCTGCATGGCCTCCTCGAGCGAGGCGTTGACCACCCGTTCCACGCCGCATTCGGGATTTTCCCGGTCAGTGCCGATGGCGAAGATACGCGGCCCGCCAACCGCATTATGAATATCCAGCAACGTCACTTGGGACAAATCGCAAGCCAGGGTCCAGCCACCGTTGTAGCCCTTTCCAGCCTTCACATACCCTGCCTGGCGAAGCCCTGCCAGGGTACGGCGCACGACGGCGGCGTTGGTGCCAAGCATCTTAGCGATTTGCTCGGAGGTGACGGGGTGACCATCGCGGGCCATATGCAGCAACACGTGCAGCATCCGGGATAAGCGGCTATCGGTTCTCACGGCTGAGCCTTTTAGTGGAAACGCGCTGAACGATACAGCGCGCATGGTCACGCCGCTATGGCGCTGCGCCTACCCTGGGCGTCGGTGGCGTTTTTAGGCTCTAGATGGCTCGCGTGGGTCAGTGATGTGCCTGCCTCTCATACGCTCGGCACCCATGTCACCCCGAACGTGACGCTGTTGACCTGGATAGGGTGCACAGCATGAAGGATCCGCCGGAGACGTCTGGGTGGAACCTGCCGCTTCCATATCCGCATCGGTGCTTGGGTTCGCTCCGTTGTGCGCCGTGGTCGATTGCAATACTCGGGCACCAGCAAATGACGAAACGAAAAAGCCCTGTAAAAACAGGGCTTTTCCGTTGATAGATCTGGAGCGGGCGAAGGGAATCGAACCCTCGTCATGAGCTTGGGAAGCTCAGGTAATGCCATTATACGACGCCCGCTCGGGCGGCTGACTTTGTACCAGAATCGGAGGACGAAATGAAGCCTTCATGCGCTCCGATTCGGTTCCACAGCGATTCGGACAGACGAATGCCGTCCGGAAACCAAGGCCCCGTCGTAGCGGGGCCGAAGCGTGGCATCAATCCACTTGGTCGCGAATGACTTGGCCGGTCTTGCCGTCGATGCGGAATTCGTGGGTCTTGGTGTCTTCCTTGGTCTTGGCGCCCTCGCCTTCCCAGTAGCCGTTGTCGTCGGCTTCGATCTTGTAGATCAGGGTGTAACCGGCTGCCTTGGCTTTTTCCAGGGCTTGTTCGAGGGTGATCCAGTCGGCACCCGGACGATCGGCGAACGCGCTACCTGCAGCCAGGCAGGAAAGGGTGGCGAGAGCGGTCAGGGTTTTCTTCAGCATGGGTAGACTCCATTTCCATTGAAATAAAAGCGTTTTGTACGCTCGTATTTTTGGAAAGGACTCTTGGCGGGGAGTTCAGGAAAATATAGAAATCCCGAGCTTTCAGTACCTTACAAAATGTAACGAGCCTTTCTCGAATATTTCCGTAAAGCGCCGCGAATCATTTCGCCTGAACCCTTTTTCGGTGCGTCAAGTCACATCTTGTGAGCCAGCACTCCAGGCTGGTCGCGATACGAGTCAATTGTCCGCATAGAAGGGAAATCCAATGAATATGAAGACTTTACTTGCTAGCGCCGTCGCTGCTTATATCGGTGTGATGGCGTCCGCTTATGCTGCCGATAAAATGAGCCCCCGCGACTTCGTCGACGAGGCCTCCGCCAAGGGTATTGCCGAAATCGAAACCGGCAAACTGGCCTTGACCAAGGCGACCTCGCCCGAGCTGAAAAGCTTCGCGCAGATGATGATCGACGATCACACCGCCGCGAATAAGAAGCTTGCCGCTCTCGCCAGCCAGAAAAAGCTCGAGGTGGCTGACGATGCCGAGCTGATGAGCAAGGCCAAGGAAATGATCCTGAAGCTGCGTAGCGGTGAATCCTTCGACGAGGCCTACGCCAATAATCAGGTCAAAGCCCATGAGGCGACCGTCAAACTGTTCCGTGAAGAAGCGGAAACGGCGGACGACGCGGACCTGAAAGCCTTCGCCAAGGACACCCTGCCTACCCTGGAAAAACACCTGGAAGCGGCGAAGAAGCTGGCCGCCACCCATAAAAAAGCCGACTGAGAGCTATCGGTATCGAATGATCTGAAGGGCCGATCGCCTCGAGATTTTTATGAGTAACGAGTCCCTTCTCTAGAAGTAAAACGATCCCAATAAAAAGCCCCGCTATGCGGGGCTTTTTATTTAATGCCAGAACAGCGCGATCAGGATAATGATTGGAATCGGTACCCCGAGGAGCCAGAGGAAGATAGAGCGCATGGTGTTCTCCTTGTTTTATTAATCGGTACGCTCGTTAGAGCGACAGGGTTAAAAAAGCGTTCCGACAAAATCTTTGCTGGACAGTAACCCACGGGGGTAGGAACTGCCGCCAAAGACTTCACTCGTTGCTCGGCTTACGGACTTCAGCCTTCTTTTTACTGGAAGACGAGGCCTTTTTATGTGTATCGGTTTTATGTGTGTCGCTTTTCTTGGGTGTGTGAACGACCTTCGGCGGGACTTTCTCGCCTTTCGAAGGCGTCTCGCGGGTCTGTTTATCCTTGAGCGTGCCGGTACCCGGAGCGGAGGAGCCCGGAATGGGCAGCGCTGTCGTCACGTCGGCGAAAACTGGGCCCGCTAGAAAGCAGGTGAGCGCGAAGGGTACGAGCGACTTCATGTTCATGATGATTCTCCCAATTTGATCCCTTCTTCGGTCGACAAGAGTAAAACGATGCTCATACCGCTGGCGTCTGCTGTACCCTCGCCGAAAGGTCAGAATTACCCCGGCGAACCCCCATCAAGTAAGGCGTTGCCAGAGTGAAAACGCATCATTGGCCGGTGCCGCCAAGAACGGGTAGGCTCGACGTTTGTTGGCGAATGGCCGTACCGCATTCCGGCAATGCCGATCCAAGTGCCGGCCCATCATGGCGTGTACGGCTTTCAACGCTTGTGCAAGCTGGCGGGAATGGCCTTGGCTTTTCACCAAACCCGTGTAATGCCCGGGATAAAGGTCCTGATAGGTCAGTACGAATTGGTGCGTAGTGAACTGGGCGGGCAAGCGATCCAGTACAGCGTTTACTTCAAACAAACTCGACATCTCGGACTCCCTACAACCCTGAGGTCAATAGGTGATGAGGAGCAGAGTTCGTGCCATCTAATAATTTATAAAATCATTTAAAAATCAAACACTTGGAAATAAATCCACGTACGTTCACCTTCAAATTGCAAGGTCACGGCATCTTTCATCGTGCAAAATGCACATCCCGCCAACGGGAGATAGGTTGGTAGTTCCCCCTCACCCACGGACGCCAAACAAGATGAATCGCTAATCAATGTATCCGCTCATTCGAGCGCTGTGATTGACGATGCTCGAGGTTGTCTGCGGGCTGCTAGAGGTCGACTGGCTTAGGCCATTTCGTGCACAGTAATGGATGAGCGTCGAATCGATACCACTTCGTCACCCTCCCCATGAGTTGAGTGAACTCATCCTTGGTAAGGGTTGCCTGTTTCTCACCGAGATCGAAGCGATTCCCCTGCGCTCAACGGCAACTTGTTTGCCTGTTCTTGCGCGCGCTTTAGAAGGCAGAAGTAACCGCTCGTCCACAGGCATCCGAAGGCCGCTAAAAAAAGGCGAACGGAATGGCAATGGCGGTAGTCATCGTTATGGGTGATTCATTGCAGAAGTACGACCATGCAACACTTGACTTCCAAATTACGCGCCATGTTGCCGGATGACGTTGCGTTCATGCTGGACGTTCAAGGCGAGGTCATCGAGCTGACCGTGACGGATTCCGCCTCATCCTGGACCGTCAGCCGGATGCTCTATCAGCGTCACTTGGAGAATCACGGCTTTCTGGACACGATCATCAATGACATCGGCGCCGAGTTCGTTCGCAATCGGAACTCGCCCGCCTAGAAATCTCCCTCATTCTGAACGACGACGATGAAAAAGCCCCGTATGACGGGGCTTTTTTCATCCAACGGGATCAGCTACCGCCACCCGCTCCACCGCCGGCGCCACCACCACTACCACCGGCAGCTCCGCCGCCGCTACCGCCCGCTGCGCCACCCCCGGTGCCGGAGCCCATGCCACCGCCTGTACCGGAACCAGAGCCCATCCCGGCGCCGCCTCCGGAGCCGCTACCCGAGCCCATGCCGCCGGTACCACCGGTGCCCGTACCGGACCCCATGCCGCCGGTGTTGCCCGAGCCGGAACCCATGCCGCCCGCATTGCCGGTCCCGGTCCCGGAACCCATGCCACCGGTACCTGTACCGGTGCCGCCGGAGGGCGCGCTCATGGTGCCGCCCGTGCCGGTTCCGGTACCGTTGCTCATGCCGGTGCCCGAGCCATTGCCCATGGAGCCGGTTCCGGTTCCGGTTCCGGTGCCGTTACCCATGCTGCCGCCGGTCCCAGTGCCGTTGGCGCTGCCGCCCACGCCATTGCCCGGGGAAACGCTGCCGGCGGCGAAAGCTGTCGAGGAAAGAAGACCGCTAAGGGCCAGTGCCGCTATCGTCATTGATTTCATCATGCTTCTCCAGTGATCGGGTCGAAGCCCGCATCGACGCATCTGCCCCAGCGGCCTCGGTCGCTGGTGTCGAAGGGCCTATTTTTATGGCAGCACCCATCTGGCAGCGTGCGACCCAATGGACGAACGGTTTCGCTCGCCAAAAGCGTCGGAGAGATGCTCGAAGAAGCATCCGGGCATGCCCACGCGAGTCGATCCCGAGGCAAGCCTGCAGGTCCTGCTCGCGCCCTCCCTCGACCCATGACGCGAACGCTTCCAGAAGCCTCTATACAGGTACCTGGCGCTCCGCCAAGGTTATGGCTCGATCCGCCCGGGACGCCATCGCCATCAAGGCTTCAGGCATGAAAAAGCCCACCCGAAGGGTGGGCTGTACCCACGCGCCGCGCGCTTCAAACCTTGAAGCGTTGCACCAGCGTGTTGAGGTCCGAGGCCAGGCGCGACAGCTCGGCGCTCGCGGTCGAGGTCTGGCGCGCGCCGTCCGCGCTCTGGATGGACAGGTCGCGGATGCTCACCAGATTGCGATCCACTTCGCGCGCCACGTGGGCCTGCTGCTCGGAAGCCGTGGCGATCTGTAGATTGCGCTCGTCGATCATGCCGACCGCGCTGGTGATTTCCTGCAAGGCGCGCCCGGCTTCGTCGGCCGCCTGCTGGGTTACCTGCGCCTGGTTGCTGCTGGTCTGCATGGCCTGAACGGCGGCTTCGGTGCCGCTCTGGATCGAGGAGATCATCTGCTCGATTTCCAAGGTGGAACTCTGGGTGCGATGGGCCAGCGCGCGCACTTCGTCCGCCACGACGGCGAACCCCCGCCCTTGCTCGCCAGCCCGCGCCGCCTCGATGGCGGCGTTGAGCGCGAGCAGGTTGGTCTGTTCGGCGATCGAACGAATCACGTTGAGCACCTGGCTGATATCCTGCGCCTGGCTGGCCAGGCCCTGGATTTGCTGCGAGGTGCCCTGCACCTGCTCGGTCAGGTTGCGGATGGCTTGCAAGGTCTCGCCCACGCGCTGATTCCCGGTCAGCGCCGCCTGGCTCGACTGACGCGCGGCGTCCGAGGCGGACGCCGCATTGCGCGCAACCTCCTCGACGGCGGCGCTCATCTGGTTGACCGCGGTGGCGGCCTGCTCGATTTCGCTGTTCTGCTGTTGCAGGCTGCGGCTGCCCTGGTCGGTCACCGAGGTCATCTCCTCGGAGGCCGAGGCCAGCTGGACGGAGGACTCGGAGATTTGCCGCAGGGTCATGCGCAGGCTGTTCTGCATGTCCTGCAAGGCACGCATCAACCGCGTCGCCTCGTCCTGGCCCTCGATCAGGATCGGCTTGGTCAGGTCGCCGCCCGCGATGCCTTCGGCCAGCACGATGGACTCGGCCAGGGGCCGCACGATGCTGCGGGTCAGCAGCATGGCCAGCAGCACGGTGAGTACCAAGGCCGCCACCACCAGCGCGACGACGATTTGCACGCTGCTGTGATAGACGTCCGAGGCGACCTCGCCGGAATGGGTCGCGCCCTTGGCGTTGAAGTCACGCAGCAGCGTCAGGTTCTGCTGATAAGCCGAGGCGCGGTCGCGCTGTTCGGTATTGGCCCACTGGATCGCCTGCTCGTGGGACTGGCTTTCCAGATCGAGGAATTGCTGTACGCCTTCCAGGTAACGCTGCATGGAGCCGGCGGCTTGCTCGAACATGTGCCGCTCGTCGTCGCTGGACAGCAATTTGCGCCGATAGTAGTCGGTCTTGTCGTTCAGGTCCTTGCGGGCCTGCTGCATCGCGGCGATGGACTGCTGGCGCTCCGGGGGGGACGGGCTGGACAGCAGGCGCAGGCTTTCCAGGCGAATCTGCAGCAGCGCGATCTGAATGTCGTCGGTGGTCTGGATACTGGCGAGCCAGTTGGTCTCGATGTCCTGCTCGGCATGGCGCAACTTGCGCATCTGCAGGAAGGAGAAACCGCCCAGGACGATCAACAACAGGGTAATGAGGGCGAAGCACAGCGAGGCACGCGTTGCGATGTTGAACGAGCGAAGGCTCATAGAAGGCTTCCTATAGGGGATTCAAGACCGGCGATTCCGTTTGGCGGCCGTACAAGCGACTACTCCGCTTACGATTCAACCTCGCCCATTACGTTAGCTATCGGCAATCCGTGCAAAGCATCTACTGCACGGGAAAGCCGTTCGTCGCTCAGTTCTCCACGGCACCCTTGCCGGGCACCATGCCCCGGGCCGCGAACCAGTTCAGCAGGGCCACCGCCGTCATGGGCCTGGCGATGTGATAGCCCTGCCCTTCGTCGCATCCCCACTCGCTCAGCATGCGATAGATCGCTTCGCTTTCTATGCCTTCCGCGACGATGCGATACCCCAGGCTGCGGGCGAGCTGGATCATCGCCTGGACGATCTGCTTGTCGCGTTCGCTGGCATCCAGGCCCCTGGCGAAGGATTGATCCAACTTCAGCGTGGTCGCCGCGATTTCCCGCAGGTAGGCCCAGTTGCTGTAGCCGGTGCCGAAGTCGTCGATGGCGAGCCGGACGCCATGGGCCACCAGACGCTCCAGTTGCGCCTTGACCATGTCCGGGCGCTTCATCAGCGTGCTCTCGGTCAGCTCGAGCTCGAGGCCTTCCACGTCCACGGCGAACACCTCCAGCAGTAGAAACAGGTGGTCGACGAACACGCCGTCCTCCAGATCCAGCGCGGACATGTTCAGCGACAGGCCGAACCGCCAACCCAGGCGTTGCCAGTCGGCGAGCTGGCGCATGCCCTGGGTCAGAACCCAGAGGCTGACCGGCCGGATCAGCGCGGTCTTCTCCGCCAGCGGAATGAATTCCATCGGCGAGATTTCGCCCAGTGTCGGGTGCGTCCAGCGCAGCAGCGCCTCGACCGAGGTGCACTCGCCGGTGCGCAGATCGACCTTCGGCTGGTAGTGCAGCGAGAGCTGGTCCTCCCCGTTGAGCGCCGAAGGCAAGGCGTTGAGCAAGCCGAAGGCGCGTAACTGCTCTTTGTCGCGGTGTTCGCTGTAGAAGCTCCAGCCGGTGTCGTTTTCGCGAGCATGATCGGCGGTGCTGACCAGGCAACGTAGCCAATCCACGCCGCCTTCGTGCTGGGGCAGCAGGCGCAGGACGCCGAGGCCGAGATGGGGGCGGATCGGGATGTTGTCGCAGTTCACTTCTTCCTGGAAGGCGTGGACTATGCGTTCGAACAAGGCGATCGCCCATTCCGGTTCGGCATGCGGGCCGGTGAGGATGAAGGCGAAGCGGGTGGGACTCAATTTGTACAGCGGGGTCGCGGCGGGCATCAGGCGTTGCAGGCGCTCCTTGATGTGCAGCATCAATTCCGTGCTGAACACATAGCCCAGCGCCTTGACGATTTCGTTGAGGACGCCCGGTGCGAATACATCGGCCGCCACCAACCAGACCGGGAACTTGCGCTCCGCGAGCAGATAACTCACGTCTTTCTGCAAGCGCAGGCGATTGAGCAGGCCGGTCGGGGAATCGATGTAGTTGATCGAACGCAGCGCGTTGATGCGCGCCATCGCCAGACTGGCGAGCGACTCCAGCAACGAGCTTTCGGAGGGGCTCAACGGAGGGCGCGGCCGTTGATCGATGATGCACAAGCTGCCCAGGCTCAAACCGTCGTCGGTGCACAGCGGAATACCGGCATAGAAGCGGATATGCGGTTCGCCCAGCACATAGGGGTTGTCACAAAACCGTTCGTCCAGGGTGGCATCGCTTATCTCGAAGATGCCTTCCTGGAGAATCGCGTGGGCGCAAAAGGAATGCTGGCGGTGGGTTTCCTTTATCCGTATACCGATCCGGGCACAGAACCACTGACGGTGCTGATCGACAATGGAAATCAGCGCAATCGGAACATCGAACAAGCGCGAGGCCAGCGCAACGATCGTATCGAATCCCTCATCGCCATCGCTTTCCAGCAAGCCCAGTTCTTTTATCCGCGCGAGGCGTTGTTGCTCGTTAGAGGGAATCGAGGCACCACGTTTCATGCTGAGTGCTCTGAAAGGTCTTGGATCAAGCATAGCGGCTGTATCCCAAGAGGGAATACGACCTCCAGCCAATTAATGGCATAAAGCCATTAATCATGGACCGAGCGCTTTGGACAGCGCGAATACGTCGCGACGGGTGGATGCTTCGCCAGCCTTGGGACAAGGGCTGGCGGTTAAAGACGGGAGAGCGTCAGGATGTCTTTGCCTGGCGGTCGATCAGGCTGGAAGGTTCTCGCACGGGAAGCGCGGCCTTGCCGAGGTCCGACCAAGAGCTGAGAAGCGCGCGCTCATAAAGATCAGCCGCTTCCTGACGGGTGGCGCAGGCGATGAAGAACTCGTTGAAGTACACCCGCCACGTCGCGCCACTTTTCTTGATACGCAGATCCATTGCCATGTCCTGAACGGGTGACTACAGGCTCGCCCGACGAGGGACGGCCACCGCTGAAAGCGCGCGGTTATACCCCACCAGGCTTTGCAGAGGCAATGTGCTCTGCTGGGCGATCAATTCACGACGAATCGCCCCGATCCATTTTTCCAGGTGCCCATGGGACTGGTATTCGCCATTGGGAATCACCCGTTTGATCACACTGTTCTCCTGGCCGCGCAGGACCAGCAGCAGGCTGCGATCAGGATTGGTGGACAGGGTCACGACATAGTCCGGGAAGGCGGTGGTGAAGGCGCTGAGGGCGAGTTCCATGGAGAGATGCTCCTATACGGGGGTGAACCTGAACCCATAGAAGCAAGGGACACGCCAAAGGGGCGGAAAAGCCATTCGCTTGCGGGACAAAGGGTTAGCTGCCATCAGGCTTTTCAGGGTCGGGCAAAATGCAACGAATAAGGTAAAAATGGATGCAATTTGCCCGATCGGTATTTTTGCCCTGAATGAAAAAGGGCGACCTAAGTCGCCCTTTTTTCTGCTACAGCAATATTGCCAGCAGGATGATCAGGGGTATGGGGACCCCCAACAGGAACAGCAGAATCGAACGCATGAGCGCTGCTCCTTAGCGGGTGACGTAAGCGGTATCACGCGTAGTGGTCAGATAAACCACCGCTTCACGTTGACGACCACCGAAGGTAGCACCTAGGGCGCCTACGAACGCGCCACACAGCAGCGCGATGAACATCCAGATGGAGGTCCAGGCAGCCAGTTTACGGGCCTCGTCTGCAGCTTGTTTCACTGCCACCTTGGCTTCTTCGACCGCTTGACGCGCCTGAGCGAATACCGCATCGACACGTTTCTCGGCTTCCGGCTGGGTCAGGTTGGAACGTTGCGCGACCACTTGAGCGAGGTACTGGCGATCTTCAGCGCTCAGTTGCACGGTCCCGGTGTCCTTGGCGTTCACCAGGGTCTTGCCGAAGATGCGGGCTACTTCGGCGCGCACGGCGTCGTCGCTCACCGGAGCCGGACGATCGGTGCGGAACAGCGCGTCCACGTAATAGCCGTAGGACTCGTCGCCGATGTCGGAATTCTGAGCGGCGCTGCCCGCGGCAGCGCTGGCAGCGGTCGCTGCACCGGAGGCGACGCTAGCACCGGCTTTAACACCGCCACCGATCACGGCACCGACCGACGACATGACCAAAGCGGCCGTTACCAGGGTAGCGACGGCCCAAGCCAGGAAACCGTGGGCGGTGTCGCGGAAGAACACTTCGTCGCGATGGACGGAAGCCCATTTCACGCGCAGGCGACCGGCAATATAGCCGCCCAGGCCCGATGCGATGATCTGGGTCAGCGCCAACCAGACGATGGTGCCTACGCCGATCTTGCCAGCGCTGACACCGCTGTCCGCCCAGGGGGAGACTGCAGAAAAGCCCAGGCCCATGCCCAGGAGGATCAGGATCAGCGACAGTGCGGCGGCAGCGGCTGCCCCCGCGAAAATAGCGCCCCAGGAAACAGCGGAGTCGCTCTGCTCGTCGAGAGCAGCGGGATAAGTGCTAAGGGTTTCATTCATTGTTTGAGCTCCGGCAGAATTGGAAACACAGCTGCAAATACTTTTTAAGCACTTCCACTTGAGCACTGAACGTGCCAATTGAACAAGTTACGCAAGCTATTGATTAATAAGGATTAAATATTGGATCTGGTTTGCTTTACCATGCACATTGCATGACACAGGTAAATCATGCGGGCGTTTTGCACTGGAAGGCCAAGCCGTCAGGGAATATCCCCGACTGAGGCGGCGTCTTACAAACGGCGGACATAAAAAAGGCAGCTCTGAGGAGCTGCCATCGGCCATGTAGGAAAAAGTCCCGCGGCCATGAGGGGAATGACCACTATACTGTATGCACATACAGCCAGGCAAATTTCTGGAACCTGCTTGATGTGGGTGACTCAAGATTCCGCACATCCATCGTTATTGGCATCTGTGATCCGCCCACAAGGAGAAGAGCGCATGCAAAAAATGAATCTGGGGGGGATGGGACCCTTCGCCCTGGCCAAGCGCACCCTGACCGAATTCGTCAATGACGACATGCCGACCTATGCATCGGCGCTGGCTTACCAAGCCCTGTTTTCGATGTTCCCCTTCCTGCTGTTCCTGCTGGCCCTGGTGGGCGCGTTGCACCTTCCGGAATTCTTCGCCTGGCTTCGCCAGCAGGCGGAATTCCTTCTCCCCGGCCAGGCCATCGAGTTGGTGAATCCGATCATCGACCAGATGCAAAACCAGAACAGCGGTTTTCTCTCGGTGGGCATCGTGGTGGCACTATGGTCGGCGTCATCGGGCATTCGCTCGATCATGAATGCCTTGAACAACGCCTACGACGTGGAAGAACGCCGGCCCACCTGGAAACGCTTCCTGCTGTCCATCGTCTACACCATCGGCATCGCGGTGCTGCTGCTCTGCGCGGCCGGCCTGATGATCATCGGTCCGCAGGTGATAGGCTGGCTCGCCGGTCAAATCGGCCTGGAGGATTTCGTGGTGGCGCTCTGGACCTGGCTGCGCTGGCCGGTTGCCGTGGTATTGCTGATGGCGGCGGTCGCCACCCTGTATTACGTCGCGCCGGACGTGGAGCAGGATTTCCGGTTCATCACCCCGGGCTCGATTCTGGCGGTGGTGATCTGGATCGTCGCGTCCCTGGGCTTTGGTTTCTACGTCACCAACTTCGCCGACTACAACGCCATGTACGGCAGCATCGGCGCGATCATCGTGCTGTTGCTCTACTTCTATATATCCGCGGCGGTCCTTCTGCTGGGCGCAGAAGTGAATGCAGTGATCGAGCACCACGACAGCGAAGGCAAGGACCCGGGCGAAAAGACCCTGCCTCAATAAAGCCGGTAAAGACGAAGCCCGCCAGGTAGGCGGGCTTCGCTTGAAAGGTTGGCAAGTCCTTCGCTAACGCGGGCGTCTCAGATCAAACATGGACGGGGGCGGTCTTGGAGGGCGCGCCACGCCCAGCGACAACCGGGGATACCGCGGCTGCCCCTTCGATGTCGCGACGGATGGCACTGATCACCCATTCGGTTCGAACCGGCGCGCTCAGTTGCGGCGAAGGAATGCTGCGCTTCACCTGGACCCCATCTTTCTCGAGGATTATCAACTGACCGCCGTCGGCACGCTGCTGAGCGGTAACGACATGATCGGGAAAGGCAGCGGAAATGGTTTTCAGGCAGACGGTCATGAAGGAGCTCCTATCGGTGGAGTTGAGTTCCAAGCGATATAGCAGTCTTCATGCCAATAGTTTTGAAAAAGCAGAAGGTTAACCAATTCAGCAACTTGCTCGATGATGGGGTCATTATGCCGCTTGCAAGTTGCACGACCGCAGGTTGCAAGACAAGGCATTTTGCATAGCCGGCCTTATACGTCGAAGAGCCGCTGAAACCATAGGTATAAGCCTGTTGCTTGAGCCAGTACCTGAACCAGGGCTTACGATCTCCACCTGCTCGAACCGTCGAAACCTGCAAAATACCAAAGCTGAAAGATGGGATGTCGTGAACAACTTGTTCCGGCGACCGAGCACTTATTTCAAAGGGCGACAATCGGAGTTGTTAGTGATAAGCCCAGTACGCCTGATATATCCACTGGCTCATACACGAAATGGGGCTTTCAACGAACTTGAAAGTCTCATGAGAACGCCGCCGATCGATCTCCGACAATTCGAATGGGGTTCGGATCAATCGAGGGCTCGGCCAGAACCGAGCCCTTCACGACACTCACTGACCCTTGCTGGTGTCGCTCTTGGTCGCACTGCCAGTGCCGGTGGCCTCTCCCGACGTACCGTCGCCGGTAGCCGTACCGGTGGAGGTGTCGGTGCCCTTGCCCACTTCGGTGGCCGGACCGTTGCCCACGTCGTCTTGGGTGGTTCCGCTTCCATCCACCCGGGCGGGTACCGAAGGGGTGGCCGGATCGCGGGGCGGAACGGGATTGGTCGGGCCTGTGGAGTCAGCGAAGGCGCCGGACGCCAACAGGCCAGTCAACAGGAAAGCCGTCACAGTGATCTTTTTCATCGTCGAACTCCATGTAGGTAAGCGGACTACATAGATTCGGCCGTGACGCGTGGACATCGTTCCGTTTCCCTGAGTCGCTCCGGCCGAGGAAGTCAGCCGTCTCACGCCGTTTTCCTGCCGTTTCGCGCCTGCTCCAGCCTAAGGCATTGATTTCTCGATAGGCGCTCCCTAGGCTCTGGCTCAGTCGGCGTTCGCGGCGCAGGTCAGGGTGATGCGCAGCTTGATGATCGCGCGATTGAAATTGACCGTGAGATAGCTTTGCTGGCCAGGCGCGAGGTTCGCCTTGCGGCGCTTAGGCGCTTCCGGCCCGTTGACGAAGGCCGCCGTGCACGCCACAGGCTCCTGGCCTGCGTTGTAGAGGGTGATCGAGCCCATGTTGCGGTCGACGTCGTCGGTCGTATAGGACACCTCGCTGCCGTTGAGCTGCTTCTCCACCTCGATCGGGTAGGCGAACAGGGTCATGGGCGCGAGCGCGAACAGCACGCAGATCAGTTTTTTCATCGAACGTTTCTCCAGCTAGGTGACCCTCAGCTTAACAAAGGGCAAAAAAGCCAGGTCTGCGCCCATGGCCAGATCCACAACAACGACGAGGATCGGATGAAAGCACCCCGAGTCACCCTGGACCAGTGGCGAACCCTGCAAGCGGTGGTCGACCATGGCGGTTTCGCCCAAGCGGCGGAGGCGACCCATCGCTCGCAGTCGTCGGTCAGCTACACCGTTGCGCGCATGCAGGAACAACTGGGTGTGCCGCTCCTGCGCATCGACGGTCGCAAGGCAGTGCTCACCGAAGCCGGCGAAGTGCTCCTGCGGCGTTCGCGGCAACTGGTCAAACAGGCCAGCCAGCTGGAAGAGCTGGCCCACCACATGGAACAGGGATGGGAAGCGGAAGTGCGCCTGGTGGTGGACGCCGCCTATCCCAATGCGCGACTGGTGCGCGCCCTCTCCGCCTTCATGCCGCAGAGCCGCGGCTGCCGGGTGCGCCTGCGGGAGGAAGTGCTGTCCGGCGTCGACGAAGTGCTGCTGGAAGGCACCGCTGACCTCGCCATCACCGGCATGAGCGTCCCCGGCTACCTGGGGGCCGAACTGAACAGCGTCGAGTTCGTCGCGGTCGCCCATCCCGATCACCCCCTGCACCGTCTGCAACGGCAACTGACCGTGCAGGACCTGGAAAGCCAGCTCCAGGTGGTCATCCGCGACTCGGGCCGTACCCAGCCGCGCGATGTCGGCTGGCTCGGCGCCGAGCACCGCTGGACGGTGGGCAGCCTGCCGACCGCCGCCACCTTCGTCGGCAGCGGCCTGGGGTTCGCCTGGCTGCCGCGTCATCTGATCGAGCGCGAGTTGCGCGAAGGCACGCTCAAGCCCCTGCCCCTGGATCATGGCGGACGCCGTCACCCCACGTTCTACCTCTACGCTAACAAGGACCGCGGCCTCGGCCCGGCCTCGCAGATCCTCATCGAACTGATCCGCCGCTTCGATGCGGTTCCGCTCGATGAAGTCCTGGCCATGCCGATCGCGCCCTGACTGGAGCGCAAGAGGACGAATGGGCGGCAGAGGACGACGCTCGTTCGCTCGCCAACACCGAGAGTCGGTGAGCCTGTGAACAGCGTTCCAGCCTCGCGCTGCAAGGGTCCCCGGCCCGTAGCGGTCTCGTCCGTCGGCGCGCCGGCCACCTGGGGAACATCGAACGCCAGGCGCCGGTCCTAGGCAGTTGGCGGCAGACGGGCGAGCGCCCGCGCGCGGGTGGCCTCGGCTGGCTTTGTGACGAAATCCGCCCACGGATGCGTGGCATATCGCCTCGATTCGCGTCACCCTAGGCGGCTCGCTCCGCCGAGTCGCCCACCACGCCCGTGTCTCCACGTCGAGCCGGGCGTTCCCACTGACGAATTAAGGTATGCCCATGCTCAAGCGCCTGTTTCTCGCCGCCTGCACCCTGTTGTTCACCGCCAACCTGCTGGCTGCCGGCAATCCCCACGTACTGCTGACCACCAGCCTGGGTGAAATCGAGGTGGAACTGGATGAGGCCAAAGCGCCGATCAGCGTGAAGAACTTCCTCGCCTATGTCGATTCGGGCTTCTACAACGGCACGATCTTCCACCGGGTGATCCCCGGCTTCATGATCCAGGGCGGCGGCTTCACCGCCGACATGCAGGAAAAGCCGACCCAGCCGGCAATCAAGAACGAGGCCGACAACGGCCTGCACAACGTGCGCGGCACCCTGGCGATGGCCCGTACCTCGGCGAAGGATTCGGCCACCAGCCAGTTCTTCATCAACCACAAGGACAACGCCTTCCTCGACCACGGCAGCCGGGACTTCGGCTATGCGGTGTTCGCCAAGGTGGTGCGCGGCATGGACGTGGTTGACCAGATCGCCGGCGTGCCCACCAGCAACCGCGGGATGAACCAGAACGTGCCGCGCGACCCGGTGACCCTGGTATCCGCCAAGCGCCTCCCCTAATGCCCGCGTAGAACCTTCCAGCCTGCGGGCGCAGCCCGGTCGCCGACCGGCTCGCCCCGCGCCTGATCCTCTCCGCCAGGCCTTTCGCAACGTGCGCCGCCGTATTTCAACGACGTCGCGACCGGACGGGATTCCTCCATGCTGTTCCGCTTCTTCGAAAACCTCATCGACGTATTCAAGCCCACACCCGACGTACAGCCGCCCCAGGGCGTGGCGCGCTTCTACTGGCATTACCTGCGCCAGGTCTGGCCGCTGTTGATCACCCTGATGGTGGTCGGCTTCTTCGCCGCCCTGGTGGAGGTCGCGCTGTTCGACTTCGTCGGCCGGCTGATCGACCTTGCCCAGGCCACGCCCAGCGCGCGCTTTTTCGAACTGCACGGTCCGGAACTGCTGTGGATGGCAGCCGTGGCCCTGCTGGTGCGCCCCCTGCTGTTCGGCCTGCACAACCTGCTGGTCCACCAGTCGTTGAACCCCGGGCTGACCAACCTGATCCGCTGGCAGAACCATCGCTACGTGCTCAAGCAAAGCCTGAGCTTCTTCCAGAACGACTTCGCCGGGCGCGTCGCCCAGCGCATCCTGCAAACCGGCCAAGCGCTGCGCGACTCGGCGATCCAGGTGGTCGATGCGCTCTGGCACGTGGTGATCTACGCCGGCAGCGCCATCTACCTGTTCGCCGAGGCGGACATCCGCCTGACCTTGCCGTTGCTGGCCTGGATCGTCGGCTACATGGCCACCCTCTGCTACTTCGTGCCACGCATCAAGGACCGCTCGGAGATCGCTTCGGCGTCCCGCTCCAAGCTGATGGGCCGGGTGGTGGACGGCTATACCAACATGATGACGCTCAAGCTGTTCGCCCATACCCATGACGAGGAACGCTACGCGGCCCAAGCCATGGGCGACCTGCTGGACAAGACGCGCATCCAGACCCGCACCGTGACCGCCATGGACTTCGTCATCACCAGCCTCAACGGCTTGCTGATCGCCGGTACCGGCGCCCTGGCGCTGTGGTTGTGGAGCCGGGGGCTGATCAGCACCGGCGCCATCGCGCTGTCCCTCGGGCTGGTGATCCGCATCAACAACATGTCGGAATGGATCATGTGGGTGGTCAACGGCATCTTCGAGAACGTCGGCAGCGTGCAGGACGGCATGCGCACCATCGTCCAGCCGCGCCAGGTGAACGACCGCGACGACGCCCGCCCGCTGGCCATCGCCCAGGGCGGCGTGCGCTTCGAACACGTCCGTTTCCACTACGGCAAGCCCGGCGGGGTGATCGACGACCTGGACTTCGAAGTCCGCCCCGGCGAGAAGATCGGCCTGGTCGGGCCTTCCGGCGCGGGCAAGTCGACCCTGGTCAACCTGCTCCTGCGGCTCTACGACCTGGAAGGCGGGCGCATCCTGGTGGACGGCCAGGACATCGCCGGCGTGACCCAGGAAAGCCTGCGCGAGCACATCGGCGTGGTCACCCAGGACACCTCGCTGCTGCACCGCTCGATCCGCGAGAACCTGCGCTACGGCAACCCCCGCGCCAGCGACGCCGAGGTGGAGGAAGCGGTGCGCCAGGCGCGCGCCGACGGCTTCATCCCGCTGCTGCACGACCACCAGGGCGGGCGCGGTTTCGACGCCCAGGTGGGCGAGCGTGGGGTGAAGCTGTCCGGCGGCCAGCGCCAGCGCATCGCCATCGCCCGGGTGCTGTTGAAGAACGCGCCTATCCTGATCCTCGACGAGGCCACCTCGGCCCTGGATTCGGAAGTGGAAGCGGCGATCCAGGAGAGCCTGGATATCCTCATGCGCGGCAAGACCGTGATCGCCATCGCCCACCGCCTGTCCACCATCGCGCGCATGGATCGCCTGGTGGTGCTGGACAAGGGTCAGGTGGTGGAAACCGGCACGCACGCCGAACTGATCGCCCGTGACGGCCTGTACGCCCGGCTGTGGCAGCACCAGACCGGTGGCTTCGTCGGCGTCGACTGAGGCCCGGCCGACTGGATGCGGGGCGGCACGGCGCGCCCTGTCCAGCGGCCGGGTCGCAGGGAGACCGACTCAGCCCTGGTCGTCGCGCCGATAGGGCAGCGCCTCCCGCGCCTGTTCGGCATAGCGCCGGATGCCGGCCCTTTCCTGCTCGAGAAACTCGGCCACCGCCGCCCGCAGCCCGGGGTGCCGAAGGTGATGCCAAGAACGCGTGAGCACCGGCTCGAAGCCGCGGATCAGCTTGTGCTCGCCCTGGGCGCCGGCGTCGAAGCGTTGCAGGCCCTGGCCGATCGCGTAGTCGATGCCCTGGTAGAAACAGGTCTCGAAGTGCAGCCGGTCGAACTCCGCCAGGCACCCCCAGTACCGTCCATAAAAGCTGTCGTCGCCGACCAGCGAGAACGCCATCGCCACCGGACGGGTGCCCTGGCGCGCCAGCACCACGCGGATCGCCTCGGGCATCCGCTCGGCCAGCAGGCTGAAGAAGGTCCGCGTCAGGTAGGGCTCTCGACCGCGGACGTGATAGGTATTGGCGTAACAGGCATAGACGAAGTCCCAGTCGGCCTCGCGCAGCTCGCCGCCTTGCAGCCAGGCGAAATCGATGCCCTGCCCCGCCACTTGCTCGCGCTCCTTGCGCACCTGCTTGCGCTTGCGCGAACTGAAGGCATCGAGGAAATCCTGGAAATCGCGATAGCCGCGATTGTGCCAATGGAACTGGCAACCCAGGCGCTCCAGCCAGTCCTCGCGCCCGGCCAGTTGGGCGTCGTCGGCGGCGCGGGTGAAATTGACGTGCAGCCCGGAAACGCCCGCGCGATCGAGCTCGTCGACCCAGCCCTCGAGCAGTTCCCGTGCCGCCGCCGGATCCCCGAGCAAACGCGCCCCGCTCACCGGCGAAAAGGGCACCGCCGCCAGCAGCTTCGGGTAGTAGGGGATGCCCGCGCGCTGGCAGGCGTCGGCCCAGGCCCAGTCGAAGACGTACTCGCCATAGGAATGGCTTTTCAGGTAGGCCGGCGCCGCGGCGCGCAAGCGTCCCTGGTCGTCGCGCAGCAGCCGATGCTCCGGCTGCCAGCCGCTGGCGGCGCCCACGCTGCCGCTGTCTTCCAGGGCGGACAGGAAGGCGTGACGCAGGAAAGGTTGCGCGGACGGCAGCAGGGCATCCCACTGGCGGGGTTCGAGATCGGCGAGGCGGTGCAGGGTCTGGATCGGCATGGACGCAGTCTGGCGCGCGCCTGCGGCAAAGAAAAGGCCATGGACGGCGGCGCGCAACGAAAAAAGCCCCGCGCGAGGCGGGGCGAACAATCACAACGGAACCCTGCTCGTTAGAACACGTACTGGGCGCGGACGATGAACCCATCGCCGCTGTCGTCGCCGGTGCGCACGCCGCTGACGGCGTTGGTGACGTTGTCGGTCTTCGCCTTGACGTACGTGGCACTCAGTTTCACCGCCTCGGTGGCGTACCAGTTGACGCCCAGGTTATGCACCTTGGCCTCGCCGTCGCCCAGATCGCGGGTGGCCGTGGCGGTGACGATGTTCTTGTCGTCCACGCTCAGGCTGTCGAAGCGGTAGAACAGCTCCCAGGCGCCGATCTGCTTGTTCTCCGGCTTGATGCTGTCGAAGCGGCCCACCTTGTAGCCGCGCGGCTCGCCGGTGAGGGTGTAGGCCAACTGGGCGTAATAACCGTCGCCCTTGATGTCGTGATAGGCATCGGAGTCGGCCTTCAGCTTGCGCTTGAGGTATTCGCCTTGCAGCGACAGCGGACCCATCGCCCAGGCCGCTTCCAGACCCCAGGCGGTGTCGTTGTCGTAGGAACCGGCCGGGGAGTTGTTGGCGCCGCCGAACACCGGGCGATAGCCGTTGCTGCCGGCATCGTTGCCACCGAGGGTTTCCACGCCGCGCATGTTCAGGCGGGAACGGAAGCGCGCGTCGAAGGCAGTGTCGGAGACGTCGCGGCGGGCCACGTTGACGCCGACGTGCAGGACATTGCCGGCTTCGTGCAGCGGGGCGAACACGCCGCGGGCGTTGAATTGCTTGACGCTGTCGCCGTCGGTGTCGTTGTTGTCCTTGCTGCTCAGGCTGGTGGAGGCGTAGCCCGAGTCGCCGATCAATGCCAGCGCCTGGATACCCATGCCGTTCTGGTGGGAGTTGGCCCAGTCGATCAGGTCATAGGCGGCGTTGCGCTCCGGGGCGGTGACCCACTTGGAACTGGTGGCTTTTTCCAGGCCGAAGTCCGGGTCGAAACGGCCGACCTTGATCGACAGCGGCGCGAAGCCGTTGTAGCTGATCGAGGCTTCATCGAAGTAACCGTCGTCGGAGCTGCCGCTGTTATGGGACAGATCGTAGTTGATGATGTACGACCAGTCGGTGAAGGCCACGCCGGAAATCTCCAGGAAGGCGCGGCGGAAGTAAGCGGCGTCGGCCGTGTCGCCGTTCTGGGTGAAGATGCCATCGAAGCGGCTGTAGTCCGCCTGCAGGCGGCCCCCGATCTTGAAGCCGAACTGCTTGTCGGTGGTCGACACTTCAAGACCGCCTTTGGTCTTGACCACGATATCAGCGCCATCGGTGGTGACGGTGCCGGCGAATGCCTGGGCGGAAATGGCCAGGGCCAGCGCGCTACCGGCGAAACCGGCCTTCACCCCACGGAAACTGTGCTTACGAAGCATCGAAGGATTCCCCTTAGTCTTAGCGTTGAATGACACCCGAGCCTGGGCTCGTTCGTGCTGGGGGAATCTTGGCGAGGCCGTGTGTCAGCGCCGTGGCTGTTCGATAAAGGTTTGATTACACGGGAACTTTTTCGGGATTCGGGACGCCAGCCGGATTTTCCGGGGTCGATCTCGACGAATCGCCGCCATCGTCGCGTCTTATGCCGGTGGATTCATGGCGCGCCCGTCGCTGGCGGGTACGCCTGGCCGGGGCCATAGTCGGACGGCGGCCGAGCGCTTCGCTCGCCCCGCTCCCTCGTATCGACATGAGACCGGCCATGACCACCCTTCACCACCGTGCCTGCCACCTGTGCGAGGCCATCTGCGGCCTGACCCTGGAAACCGAGACCGACGCGGAGGGGCGCATGCGCATCCTGTCCATCAAGGGCGACGCCCAGGACAGCTTCAGCCGCGGGCACATCTGTCCCAAGGCGGTGGCGTTGCAGGACATCCAGGACGACCCGGACCGCCTCCGCCAGCCGATGCTGCGCGTCGGTGACGAGTGGCTGGCGATCGACTGGGACGAGGCCTTCGCCCTGGTCGCGCGCCGACTGAGCGATATCCAGGCGCGCCACGGCCGCGACGCGGTGGCCGTGTACCAGGGCAACCCCAGCGTGCACAACTATGGGCTGATGACCCACAGCAACCATTTCCTCGGCCTGTTGAAGACCCGCAACCGGTTCTCCGCCACCTCGGTCGACCAGTTGCCCCATCACCTGATCAGCCAGCAGATGTACGGGCACGGCCTGCTCATCCCGATCCCGGATATCGATCACACGCAATTCATGCTGATCCTCGGCGGCAATCCGCTGGCCTCCAACGGCAGCATCATGACCGTCCCCGACGTGGAAAAACGCTTGAAAGCGCTGAAGGCGCGGGGCGGCCAGCTGGTGGTGGTGGACCCGCGCCGCAGCGAGACCGCCGCCCTCGCCGACCGCCACCTGTTCGTCCGCCCGGGGCAGGACGCGGCGCTGCTGTTCGGCCTGCTGCACACGCTGTTCGAGGAACACCTCGTGCGCCCCAGCCACCTGCCGGTGGAAGGCCTGGAGCGGGTGCGCAGCGCCATCGCCGATTTTTCCGCCGAGGCCATGGCGGCACGCTGCGGCATTCCGGCCGAGGCGATCCGCGGCCTGGCACGGGATTTCGCCGCCGCCGACAGCGCGGTGTGCTACGGACGCATGGGGGTCTCCACTCAGGCCTTCGGCAGCCTCTGCCAGTGGCTGATCCAACTGATCAACCTGGTCACCGGCAACCTCGATCGGGTGGGCGGCGCCCTGTGTACGCAACCGGCCGTGGACTTGGTGGCGAACACCTCCGGCGGTCACTTCGACCGCTGGCGCAGCCGGGTTTCCGGGTTGCCGGAATATGGCGGGGAACTGCCGGTCTCGGCCCTGGCCGAGGAAATGCTCACCGGCGGCGAAGGCCAGATCCGCGCCCTGGTGACCGTGGCCGGCAACCCGGTGCTCTCCACGCCCAACGGCCGCCGCCTGGAACAGGCGCTGGACGGCCTGAAGTTCATGCTCAGCATCGACCTCTACATCAATGAGACGACCCGCTATGCCGACCTGATCCTGCCGTCCACCGCGCCGCTGGAGCACGATCACTACGACTCCACCTTCAACCTGTTCGCCGTGCGCAACGTCACCCGCTTCAACGAAGCGGTACTGCCGAAGCCCCAGGGCGCCCTGCACGACTGGGAAATTTTCGTCGGCCTGGCCCGGGCCTTCGCGACCCACAACGGTCTCGACGGCAAACCGGTGGCGACCCCGCAGCAGATGATCGATGCGGGTCTGCGCGGCGGGCCCCACGGCGACCGCAGCGAACGCCGGCTTACCCTGGAGCGCCTGCGCGAGCATCCCCACGGCCTCGACCTCGGTCCCCTGGCGCCGAACCTGGCGCCACGGCTGCGCACCCCGCAAGGCAAGATCCAGGCAGCGCCCGAGTTGCTGCTCGGCGACCTGCAGCGCTTCGCCGAGGCCTGCGTGCCGGCCGCCGACTCGCTGCTGCTGATCGGCCGCCGCCACGTACGCAGCAACAATTCCTGGATGCACAACTATCACCGGCTGGTGAAGGGCAAGCCGCGTCACCAGTTGCTGATGAATCCCGCCGACCTGGCGCAGCGGGGCCTGCAGGACGGTCAACGGGTGCGCGTGAGCTCCCGGGTCGGCAGCATCGAGGTGGAAGTCGCGGCCAGCGAGGACATGATGCCCGGCGTGGTCAGCCTGCCCCATGGCTGGGGTCATGCGCGTCGCGGCGTCCAACTGGAAATCGCCCGCCGCCAGCCGGGCGCCAGCGCCAACGACATCACCGACGAGCGTGAGCTGGACGCCCTGTCCGGCAACGCGGTGCTGAATGGCGTACCGGTGGAAGTGGAGGCGGCTTGAGGCGTTTCCTCGCCACACGCCTCGGCTCGTGCGGGCGCGCCGGGGGCGTCCGCGCCCTACACCGCTACTCCGGCGCGCGCAGAGGCCGAGCGATTCACTCGGCTTTCCGATACAATGCGGCCACCGTGCCGACGCTGCGTCGGGTCAGTCAAGCCGAGGTGTAACCATGGATATCATCGAAACCATCAAAGAGCAGATCGCCAACAATACCGTTCTGCTCTATATGAAAGGCTCGCCGAATGCGCCCCAGTGCGGCTTCTCGGCCCGGGCCGCGCAAGCGGTCATGGCGTGCGGCGAAAAGTTCGCCTACGTCGACATCCTGCAGAATCCGGAAATCCGCGCCAACCTGCCGAAATACGCCAACTGGCCGACCTTCCCGCAACTCTGGGTCGGCGGCGAACTGGTCGGCGGCAGCGACATCATGGCCGAGCTGTTCGAAAAGGGTGAACTGCAGGAAATCATCAAGGCCGCCGTGCAGAAGACCGACGCCTGATTCCACGGAATCCAGGCCAAAAAAAGCCCCGCATCGCGGGGCTTTTTTCATGGCCGGGTTTATTCGTCCATCTGCGATTGCAGGTAGTTCGGCAAACCGACCTTGTCGATCAGGCCGAGCTGGGTTTCCAACCAGTCGATGTGCTCTTCCTCGGACTCGAGGATGTCTTCGAGCAATTCGCGGGTCGCATAGTCGCCGACGCTCTCGCAGTAGGCGATCGCCACCTTCAGGTCGGGTACGCCCTTGTGCTCGAGTTGCAGGTCGCACTCCAGCATTTCCCGGGTGTTCTCGCCGATCAGCAACTTGCCCAGCTCTTGCAGGTTGGGCAGGCCTTCGAGGAAGAGAATGCGCTTGATCAGCTTGTCCGCGTGCTTCATCTCGTCGATGGACTCGTGGTACTCGTGATCGCCGAGCTTCTTCAGACCCCAGTCCTGGTACATGCGCGCATGCAGGAAGTATTGATTGATCGCGACCAGCTCGTTGCCGAGGATCTTGTTGAGATGCTGGATGACTTGCTTGTCGCCTTTCATATCGAGGTCCTGCTGTTGCGGTTTGGAATGTGCTCAGGGTGGAATTCTGGCCATAGTCGAGCCGCGTGTCAAACCTAAGTTATTGAAATATAAGTGAATTTGAATATGAATACGAATGTTTTTGTTCCGCGACTCGGCGCTAACCCGTTGAATTGCAGGCATAAAAAAACCGGACTCGAGGTCCGGTTCGTTCATTCGTGTCGATCAGGCGGCGACGAAATTCGCCGAATAGGCCAGGGCGTTGCCGCTCTGCACCTCGCCCAGGGTCTCGCGTACCACCTGCTTGGCCAGGCAGGCGCACTTGCCACATTGGGTTCCCACGCCGAGGGTTTCGCGGACCTCTCGATAACTGCAGCAGCCTTCGTAGATCGCATCGCGAATCTGACCGTCGGTGACACCTTGGCAGAGACAGACATACATGGAGGATGGGCCCTCGGCGAATGAGCTTCGGCGGGATATTAATAGTAATGAGAATGATTGTCAAAACTCTGGAATTGGGCTCGATTCCTTCCAGCCCACGCCTGCAAGCCAGGCAGGGCGTGGCTTCAACGCAGGGAGGGCGTGAGTAAAAGGCTGGGTGTATGATGGCGCCCCCGAAGGGTTCGACGAACGGTAGTGTCCCTCCTCCGTTCCCCGCCCTTCACGACTCATGACACCAGGAGAAATAAATGAGCGTACTCGTAGGCAAGAAAGCTCCGGACTTCGACGTCGCCGCGGTGCTGGGCAACGGCGAGATCGTCGAAAGCTTCACCCTGTCCTCGGCCATCAAAGGCAAATACGGCTTGGTGTTCTTCTACCCGCTGGACTTCACCTTCGTCTGCCCTTCCGAGCTGATCGCCCTCGATCACCGCATTCCGGATTTCCAGGCACGCAACGTGGAAGTCATCGGCGTCTCCATCGACTCCCACTTCAGCCACAACGCCTGGCGTAACACGCCGGTGGAAAAAGGCGGCATCGGCCCGGTGAAATACACCCTCGCCGCCGACGTCAAGCACGAGATCGCCAAGGCCTATGACGTCGAGTCCGAAGGCGGCGTGGCATTCCGCGGCGCCTTCCTGATCGACACCCACGGCATCGTCCGCTCGCAGATCGTCAACGACCTGCCGCTGGGCCGTAACATGGACGAGCTGTTGCGCCTGGTGGATGCCCTGCAGTTCACCGAAGAACACGGCGAAGTCTGCCCGGCCAACTGGAAGAAAGGCGACAAGGGCATGACCGCCACGCCGGATGGCGTGGCCCAGTACCTGTCGGAAAACGCCGGCAACCTGTAAAGGGATCCACGGCGCAACGAAAAAAGCCCGTATCGCGCGATACGGGCTTTTTTCATGGCGGACAGCCGGCACTCACCAGAACTTGAGCGTCCTCCACCAGTGCTTGGGCCGGGTCACGCGGTTGCCGGTGTAGCCTTTCTGCGAGTACTTGGGAAACGCGCCGAATACCGGTTTCGCCCGATAGTTCTCCAGGGAATACCCGCTGGCCAGGGCTTCCGCGTAATAACGCTCGAACAGCGCCTGCAGATCCTGCCGCGGGTGCGCCATCACCTCGCCGTCGAACCAGTGCCGCGTGCCTTCCTGCGCCAGACGGGCGAAGGACATCCGATGGGAGAACTGGGTGCCCATGTCCGAGTAGTGCAGGATCTTGATCCGCTCGACAGGGACGTTCTCCCCGTCGATGTTGTTGTACTGGGTGTCGAACGGCTGGATCACCTCCGTGTGTTCCTTGTAGTAGCGCTTCAGGCTCTGGTGGCTTTCCGGCTTGCCCTTCAACGCGTCGATCGGCGGCAGGTGGGCTTCGGCGCGTTCGCAATCCCACATGGAGACGCAGAAGCGCCAGGATTCCTCGCCACCCTTGGCCATCACCACCTTGCCTGGCTCGAACGGGGTGTTCCACAGTTCGGCGAGGTCGCACAGGACGATCATGTCCGTGTCCATGTAGATCGCCTTGCCCGAATAGTTGCAGAACGCCGGGATGCCCCAGCGGAACGCCGAGAACGGCGTCGGCCAGGCCTCGGTGCGCCAGCCCAGCTTCTTCTCCGGGTCGGAGTACCAGAAACTCTGGGGATCGCGGGACAGTTGCATCCAGTGGATATCCACGGGCTGGCGGGTGTGTTTGCGGATGCTGTAGTCCAGCACCATCATCTGCTCGAGATCGCAATCGTTGGGGTCGCAGCCGACGAAAACCCGTATCGCTTCCTGCATATGCATTCCTATCGACACGATCGGCCCGGACGCCGATCGCGAGTGGATGATTCATGGGAGAGCCCGCCGCGCGCGACGAACTCCATTCGGATGCCGTGCGGGTCAGTCGTTGCCGGTCTTGTTCACCGCCTGCAACACGTACTGCGGCAGGGCGAACGCTCCCTGGTGGACCTCGGGATTGTAGTAGCGCGTGGCGATCCCGCTGCTGGCGAAGCGCTGCCGCAGGACGTCCAGCGGCAACCGCCGGTAGGCGGCGTCGGTGCTGCCCCAGGCGAAGGTCATCGCGCCGCCGATGTAGGTGGGCACCGCGGCCTGGTAGAAATGCCAGTCGGCGAACAGGCCGTTCATCCGACCGGCCGTGGTCTGCACCTCGGCAAGCTGCATGAACGGCGTGCCGTTCTGGGTCACCAGGATGCCGCCGTCGTTCAGGCAGCGGCGGCACGCCTGGTAGAAGTTCTCGGAGAACAGCACCTCGCCCGGACCGATGGGGTCGGTGGAGTCGGAGATGATCACGTCGAAGCGTTCCGCCGTGTTCGCCACGAAGCGCATGCCATCGTCGATCACCAGGTCGAGCCGCGGATCCTCGAAGGCGCCCTGGGAATGCCCCGGCAGGTAGGTCTTGCACATCTCCACCACGGTGCCGTCGATCTCCACCATGGTGATCCGCTCGACGTCCGGATGCTTGCACACCTCGCGGAGCATGCCGCCGTCGCCGCCGCCGATGATCAGGACCCGGCGGGCGGCGCCATGGGCGACGAGCGGCACATGGGTAAGCATCTCGTGATAGATGAACTCGTCCGCCTCGGTGGTCTGGATCACCCCGTCGAGCGCCATCACCCGCCCCATCCGGGCGTTTTCGAAAATCACCAGGTGCTGGTGCTCGGTGCGCACCTCGTGGAGCAGCTTATCCATGCGAAAACGCTGGCCATAACCGTCATAGAGGGTTTCCTGATAATCGCTCATGGGGCAGTCTCCCAACTGGCAAATGGAGCACGGACAAACGGCGCCCGAAGACGTCCGCTCCGCAAAGGCGCGCATTCTACGCGGCGCCCCATGGCGGTTGGAATCGCCGGCGGACGCGAATTCGCCAGGACTAGTCGACCCGGGGCGCGATCTATCCGGTAAAGGAGGTTTTTCATGGATTACCGTTATCACGACAGTCCGCTCGGGCGTTTGCTGCTGGTGGCCACGCCCGTCGGCCTGAGTCGGGTGCACATGGACGATGCCAGGCCGATGCCGCTACAAGCCCACTGGCGTCCGGCGATCCGCCAACTGGACGAAGCCTGCCGCCAGCTCGACGACTATTTCGCGGGCCGGCGGCGGGCGTTCGAGCTCCCGCTGGACCTGGGCGGCACCCCTTTCCAGCGCGAAGTGTGGACCGCCTTGCAGGAAATCCCCTTCGGCCATACCACCAGCTACGCCGAGTTGGCCCGGCGTATCCAGCGGCCCAGGGCGATACGCGCGGTGGGTACCGCCAACGGCGCCAACCCGATCGCGGTGATCGTGCCCTGTCATCGGGTGATCGGCAGCAATGGCAGCCTCACCGGCTATGCCGGCGGTCTGCCGCGCAAGGAGTTGCTCCTGCGGCTGGAAGGTGCCTGGCTCTAGGTGCCGGCCGGACGCCTTCGAGGGCGCCTGGCGAGCCAGGGGGAAGCTCTTCGGGAAGCCCTGCGCCTCGGTCAGATGCGCACGTTGCCCCGCGGGCCGGCGATGGCCCAGATGATCAGGCCGAGCACGGGCAGGAACAGGATCAACAGCACCCAGAGAATCTTCATCCCGGTTTCCGCGCTGCTTTTAAGCACGTTGATGATCGCCCAGATATCCAGGGCGAGAATGATCAGGCTGGCCAGCCCGCTTAACATGGAACCCATGGAGCCACTCCTGTCGATGGGGTTACCCCTTAGGAGAGCCTAACGCGGCAAAGGGTTCCGACGAGTGGTGGAAGCGGCCTCCAATCGCACCGAACCGCGCCGCCTCCCGGGGGTTCAAAACCCAGTATCCCGAATCCTTTGGAGCTGCCATGAAAACTTCTGCCCTCATCGCCTTCTCCTTGAGCGCGCTGCTCGCCGGCGCCGTGCAGGCCGCCGGCTCGGCACCGGGCGCGGCCACCTCCTCGCCGTCCGGCCCGGCCACTGGGCCCAACGCCCCGGTGATCAACAACCCCACCACCGTCACGCCGCAGGCGCCGACCCCCAACGGCAACGCCAACCCGGCGCGGCGCAATGGCGGCGGCGTCGGTGGGAGCGATGCACCGCAGCAGAGCCAGGACGACTACGACCGCCAGCAGCGCAACGGCCAACTGGGAACGGAGCGCCAGCAAAGCGGCCAGGACATGGTCAAGGAACGCACCGACCGCAGCACGGAGTGACGCGCCGGCCGACGAAGAGTCGGCTCAGAAACGCGTCGGATCGATTTCGCTGAAATCCGTCACCTGCGCATGGCCGGGCAGCTCGCCCCCCTGGCGAACCAGCCCGCAGGTGTGCAGGCCGGCCAGGCGCGCGGCGTCCAGCTCTTCGAGGATATCGGAGAGGAACAGCACCTCGGCGGGCAATACGCCGATCGCCTGCACGATCCGCTCGTAGGACGCCGCCTCGCGTTTACCGCCGGACAGCGTATCGAAATAGCCGGAAAACAACGGGGCTAGGTCGCCCGCCTGGGAGCACCCGAAGATCAGCTTCTGCGCCTGGATCGAACCCGACGAATAGACGTAGAGGCGGTAACCGGCGGCGTGCCAGCGCTGCAAGGCCTCCACCGCGTCCGGGTAGACATGCCCTTTCAGTTGCCCCGCCTGGTACCCCTCGGCCCAGACCATGCCCTGCAAGGCTTTCAGGGGCGTCACCTTGCGGTCCTGAGCGATCCACTCCAGCAGGATCCGCACCAGCCGCTCGGTATCGGCGTCCGGCTCGCCGCTCTCGGCGCGCACCGCATCCAATTGCGAGGCGACCTCGACCTCATCCGCGTGGGCCCGCACGAAGGCCGGCAGATGGGCGGCGGCATAGGGGAACAGGGTGTCGAAGACGAAACTCACCGCGCTGGTGGTGCCCTCGATGTCGGTCAGGATGGCTTTGATGGGCATGACGCTTCCTCGAAAAGGGGGGCTTGAAAGGCGCAGGCGCGGAGAGGCGGGAAGGCCTCGACCGGTCGGGATCAGTCTTCCAGGCGCGGGAAGCGGCTGGCGATATCGTCGCCGGTGAAGCGTGCGACCCAGCCCTCGGGGTTGGAGAACAGGCGAATGGCGACGAAATTCGGCTGCTCGCCCATGTCGAACCAGTGGCGGGTGCCGGCCGGCACCGAAATCAGGTCGTTCTTCTCGCAGAGCACGGCATAGACGTAATCCTCGATATGCAGGACGAACAGCCCGCGTCCGGCGACGAAGAAACGCACCTCGTCCTCGCCGTGGCGATGCTCGTCGAGGAACTTGGCGCGCAATTCGGCTTTCTGCGGATGATCGGCGGCGAGGCTGATGACGTCGACGGTGACGTAGCCACGCTCGCTCATCAGCTTGTCGATCTCATGCCGGTAGGCGGCGATCACCTCCTCCTGGCCGGCGCCCGCGGCGACCGGCGCGCGGGCTTGCCAGCGCTCGAAGCGCACGCCGACCGCGGCCAGGGTGGCGGCGATGTCCTCGGCATGGCTCAGGACCTTGTCCGGCAGATCGGGGCTGGACTCGTGGTAGACGCTCAGGCTGCTCATGGTCTCTCCTGCTGGGGATTCGGGCATCCCTCGTCATGTATGTCTCGGGCGCGGCGTGGCGTCAGCTCTTCTGCAAGGCGCGCAGCTTCAGTTCGCACTCGAAGAGAAACTCGAACGCCTCGACCTGACGCAGCGCGTCGCTCATCCGCGGCCCCCAAGTGTAAAGGCCATGGCCGCGGATCAGGTAGCCGACGCAATCGGGATGGGCATCCAGCCAGGGTTGCACCGCCGCGGCCAAGCGGCGGATGTCCTGGTCGTTGTCGAAGATCGGCACCAGCACCTGGCTTTCATGGGTGGAAATCCCGGAGAAGGCTTTTTGCAATTCGTAGTCGGCGAATACCAGGGAGTCGCTCAGGCTCAGCCGCGACAGCACGGTGGCGTTCACCGAATGGGTATGCAGCACCGCGCCGATCTCCGGTTTCCAGGTGTATAGCTGGGTATGCAGCAGGGTTTCCGCCGACGGCTTCTTGCCGGGCTCCAGGCTGTTCCCGGCCAGGTCGGTGGCCAACACGTCGTCCGGGCCGAGCTGGCCCTTGTGCTTGCCGGAAACGGTGAGCAGCGCCTGGTCGGCCGACAGCCGCGCCGAATAATTGCTGCTGGTGGCCGGCGACCAGCCGCGCTCGTAGAGGAAACGACCGGCGTCGATGATCTCTTGGGCGAGTCGCTCGCGTGGGGCAGTCATGTTTGCTCCTGTGTGGTGTCGAGGGGCGGGTTCGCCGCGCGCGGTCGATCGCTCAGGTAAGCCACGGCGACGCCCGCGGCGCCCAGCGCGGCCAGGCTGGCGAGGCCAAACGTCCAGGCGGCGCCGAGGCCGCTCCAGGCATAGCCGGAATACAGCGCGCCGAGCGCCCCGCCGATACCCGCGAGGGCGGCGTACAGCGCCTGGCCCTGGCCTTGCTGGGAGGCGCCGAAGCTGCGCTGGACGAATTGGATGGCCGCGCCGTGGAAGCTGCCGAAGGTCGCCGCGTGGAGCAACTGGGCGATCAGCAGCACGCCCAGGTGATCGGCGAAGGAGCCGAGCAGCAGCCAGCGCAGCGCCGCCAGCAGGAAGCTGGCGATCAACACCTGGCGCAGGCTGAAGCGGCCGAGGATCGGCGCCATCACCATGAACAGCAGCACCTCGCCGACCACGCCCAGCGCCCATAGCTGGCCGATCAGCCCGCGGGCATAGCCGAGGGTCTCCAGGTGCAGGGTGAAGAAGGTGTAGTAAGGGCCATGGGACAGTTGCATCAAGCCGACGCTGGCATAGAACGCCAGGACACCCGGCCGGCGTAGCTGGCTGAGGAAGCCGCCGCCCTCCGGGCCGCCGCGGATCGCCGGCGTGGCGTTGGGCACCCAGCCGCTGGCGAGGACGATGCCGGCCATGATCGCCAGCAGCGCCCAGGGATAGAAGTCCAGGCTGCACCATTGGAACAGCAGGCCCAGGCCGGCTACGGTCAGGATGAAGCCGATGCTGCCCCAGAGGCGGATCTGCGTGTAGCGGGCGACCTGCTCGCGCAGGTGCGCCAGGGTGATCACCTCGAACTGCGGCAGCACGGCATGCCAGAAGAACGCGTGCAGCGCCATCACCAGGGCCAGCCAGGCATAGCTGTGGCTGAAGAAGATCAGCGCGAAGCTCGCCAGGGTGCATAGCGCGCCCATGCGCACGATGGTCAGCCGGCGGCCGCTGCGGTCGCCCAGCCAACCCCAGAGGTTGGGCGCGACGCAGCGCATCAGCATGGGAATCGCCACCAACTCGCCGATCCGCGCGCTGGCGAACCCCAGGTGATGAAAGTACAGCGCCAGGAACGGCGCGGTGGCGCCGAGCAGGGCGAAGTAGAAGAAATAGAAGCTCGACAGCCGCCAATAGGGCAACAGGGCCACCCCGCTAGGCGATCGGCGGATCGAGGGGCGGCCACCGGTCGACGGCCAGCCGGTCGTCACGGGCGCGCAGGCGTCGCGGACGTCCGCTCCGATACGACTTCACAGCTGCGGCAGCACCGGCGTGTCCACCCGCACCTCGGCGTTCTGCGCGCGCTGGCGCAGCAGGTGGTCGAGCAGCACGATGGCCATCATCGCCTCGGCGATGGGCGTGGCGCGGATGCCCACGCAGGGGTCGTGGCGGCCCTTGGTGATCATCTCCACCGGCTGCCCCCGGGTATCGATTGAGTGGCCCGGCGTGGTGATGCTGGAGGTGGGCTTCAGCGCCAGGTGGGCGACGATCGGCTGGCCGGAGGAAATCCCGCCGAGCACGCCGCCGGCATGGTTGGAGAGGAACCCCTGGGGCGTCAGCTCGTCGCGGTGCTCGGTGCCGCGTTGGGCGACGCAGGCGAACCCGGCGCCGATCTCCACGCCCTTCACCGCATTGATGCTCATCAGCGCGTGGGCCAGTTCGGCATCCAGCCGGTCGAAGATCGGCTCGCCGAGCCCCGGCGGTACGCCCTCGGCGATCACCGTGATCTTCGCGCCCACCGAATCCTGGTCGCGGCGCAACTGGTCCATGTAGGCCTCCAGCTCTACCACCTTGTCCGGGTCGGGACTGAAGAAGGCGTTCTGCTCCACGGAATCCCAGCTCTTGAAGGGGATTTCGATCGGGCCGAGCTGGCTCATGTAGCCGCGCACGCGGATGCCCTGGCGCGCCAGGCACTTCTTGGCGATGGCACCGGCGGCCACGCGCATGGCGGTTTCCCGCGCCGAACTGCGGCCGCCGCCGCGGTAGTCGCGGATGCCGTACTTGTGGTGGTAGGCGTAATCGGCATGGGCCGGGCGGAACAGGTCCTTGATCGCCGAGTAATCCTTCGACTTCTGGTCGGTATTGCGGATCAGCAGGCCGATGGGGCAACCGGTGGTCTTGCCCTCGAACACCCCGGAAAGGATTTCCACCTCGTCGGCTTCCTGGCGCTGGGTGGTGTGGCGGCTGGTGCCCGGCTTGCGCCGATCGAGATCGTGCTGCAAGTCCGCGGCGGACAGGTCCAGGCCCGGCGGACAGCCGTCGACGATGGCGACCAGCGCCGGCCCGTGGCTTTCGCCGGCGGTGGTGACGGTGAACAGCTTGCCGAACGTATTACCGGACATGCGGGCGCTCCACGGAATCAGCCTGAAACAGAGCCGCCGAGTATACTCGGCCCTCTGCCGCGCGGGCGAGTTCCGCCCCGGCCGCCTCGGATCGGCAGAACCTTGGCCGGTGCTCCGCGTCCAAGCCACATCCCCTTCCCCACCGATGTCCCTTCGATGTTGCGAGCCCTAGCCTTGTCCCTGCTTCTGTTCACCAGCCTCGCCAACGCCACCCCGCATACCATCCTGCAGCGGCCCATCGACCTCGAGACCGGCAGCGGGACGCTGCACGGCAGCCTGCTGCTGCCGAAAACCGAGGAACGCGTGCCGGTGGCGCTGCTGATCGCCGGCTCCGGGCCCACCGATCGCGACGGCAACAACCCCTATGGCGCCCACAACGACAGCCTCAAGCGCCTGGCCCAGTTGCTGGCCAAGCACGGCGTCGCCAGCGTGCGTTTCGACAAGCGCGGCGTGGCAGCGAGCAAGGCCGCGGCGCCGGACGAGCGCACCCTCAGCGTCGAGGGCTACGTCGCCGACGCCATCGCCTGGGGCCAACGCCTCAAAAGCGACCCGCGCTTCGGTTCGCTGATCCTCATCGGCCACAGCGAAGGCGCGCTGATCGCCAGCCTGGCCGCCGAAAACGCCGGTGCCGATGCGCTGATCGTCATCGCCGGCAGTTCGCGACCGATCGACCAGGTGCTGGACGAGCAGTTGCGCTACCGCCTGCCACCGCCCCTGCTGGCGCAGAGCGCGGCGCTGATCGCCTCGCTCAAGGCCGGGCAGACCGTGGCCGAGGTGCCGGACGAATTGCAGGTGCTGTTCCGCCCCAGCGTCCAGCCCTATCTGATCAGCCTGTTCCGCCAGCAGCCGGCGGAAGCCTTCGCCCGTCTGCGCATGCCCGCGCTGATCGTCCAGGGCACCCACGACATCCAGGTGGACGTCGCTGACGCCGAGCGTCTCAAGGCTGTGCGCCCGGACGCCGAACTGGCCTTGGTCGGCGGCATGAACCACGTGCTGCGGGTGGTCCCGGACGACGTGAAGAAGCAGATGGCCTCCTACGACGACCCGAAACTGCCCCTGGCCGGCCAGCTCGGCGCCTACCTGCTGGACTTCATCCAGCGCCTGCCGGACTCCAGCCCGGCGCCCGACGGCCGATAAGGCCTCCACGGCCTCGCGGCCCGTCGTGCCGCGTTCCTTGGCCAATGGCGCCGCGGCTGGCATGCTGTGGCAGGAGGACGCGCCGATGATCGAACCCGAAGTCGAACCCCAGGACACCGAAGAACAGCACCGCCCCCACCCCTGGGCGGAGCTGCAGGCGGAGCGCACGCAGTTGCTGCGCCTGGCGGCCCTGCCCACCGACCGCAGCACCGGCGCGCGTCCCCTGCGCTTTGTGCAGTTGGGTCGGGTCGAGCGGCACAGCCCCGACCAGAGCCTGCTGCGCCTGACCGTCGAGCTGCCCGGCCAGCGCGCGCGCAACCGCCAGAACACCCTGGACGTGTGGGCCGACCACCGCGAGAAGAGCATCCGTTTCGAAACCGATGGCAGCGCGCCGCTCGATCCGATCAACCGCGGCCTGGCGCGCTTCCTCCTGGCCCAGGGCATCGCCTGGGCCAAGCAGCAGTGGGCGCATTACCGGGTCGAGGGCGGTGCGCTGGCGGCCAAGGATGCGCTGACCGACGATGCCCGCCTGCGCCGCGACCACGTGCTGCGCGCCCAAGGCTTCGAAATCACCTACCAGGACGCCTTGCAGTTGAAGGGCCAGTACGGCGCGGGCCGGGTCAGCGAATTGCACAGCGACTGGAACAAGGAAAAGGTGCAGTTCGTCGAGCTGCTGGAAGCCGCCGCGATGCTGCAGATGGCCGATCAGAACCTGCGGGAGCAGGACACCCAGCTACGCACCCTCAGCCAGCGCCTGGCCACCTTCAAACGCGACGACAGCAGCCTGCGCTTCACCATCGCCTGCCTGGTGGCATTCGCCGTGTTCCAGGCCGGCTTGCTGATCTGGATCGCCACGCACTGAGGCGTACCGTGGAGGCTGTCGCCGATCAGGCGACGTCGAGCCGCGCGGCATCGTAGCCAAGCCAGGCGTCGAGCCGCTCGCAGCCGTCATCCCGGCGGATCTCGCCGAACAGGCTGGAGGCCTCGGCATAGTTGCGGGTGAGCATCGCCAGCCATTGCTTGAAGCGCCCGGGGGCATAACGCGGCGCCAGCTTGCGCCGCGCCTGTGCCCAGAAATCCCGCAGCAGCGGATGCAGGTCCGCCCACTCCAGCGCCTGGGGCGCCCGCCCGGCGCGCCAGGCGGCGATCTGTAGGGCCAGGTCGGGGCGCGAGACCAGCCCGCGGCCGAGCATCACGTCCTCCACGCCGCTGACGGCGCGGCAACGCCAGTAATCCTCCAGGCTCCAAATCTCGCCGTTGGCGAACACCGGCACCCGCACCGCCTCCTGCACCCGCGCCACCCACTCCCAGTGCGCCGGCGGCTTGTAGCCCTCCAACTTGGTCCGCGCGTGCACCACGATCTGCCCGGCGCCGCCCTCGGCCAGCGCGCGAGCGCAATCCAGGCTGCCCTCCGGGCTGTCGAAGCCCAGGCGCATCTTCGCCGTCACCGGAATCGCCGCGGGCACCGCCCGGCGCACCTCGCGAAGGATCGAGTGGAGCAGCTCCGGCTCCTTGAGCAACACCGCGCCGCCGCGGGACTTGTTCACCGTCTTGGCCGGGCAGCCGAAATTCAGGTCGATGGCCGGCGCGCCCAGTTCGCAGGCATAGGCGGCGTTCTCCGCCAGGCAGCCCGGGTCGGAGCCAAGCAACTGCACGCGCATCGGCGTGCCGGCCGGCGTTATGGATCCCCTGCGCAGTTCCGGCGCCAACTTGTGGAAATGGCTGGCGGGCAACAACCGGTCGCTGACCCGGATGAACTCGGTCACGCACCAGTCGATGCCGCCGACCCGGGTGAGAACGTCGCGGAGAATGTCGTCCACCAGGCCTTCCATGGGCGCCAGGGCGATTTGCATGGGGAGGTTCGCCAGTCGAAAAGGGCGGCCAGTGTAAAGCAGGACGGCCAGCCACCGAAGCCGGCGAAGCATGGACCCTTCCCCGCGGGACGAAGGTCCAACCCCCATGAAACCCGATCGCTGGAGTCACCCGATGCGTAGCCCACTGGCCCTGTCCATGCTGTTCGCCTGCACCCTGGCCTCGGCGGCCAACGACCCGGAAATCCCGCCGGGCCCGCCGGCCCCCTCGCCGCTGGCCGCCGCGCGCCTGATGGTCGGCCGCGACAACAGCGCACCCAACGCCTGCGATGTGGAGCTGTTTGTCAACAGCCAGTTGGCGGCGAAGCTGGCACCGGAACAATCCGTCACCCTCAGTGTGCCGAACGGTGAAGTCGCCCTGTCGGTCGCCCTCTCCAGCGCCGGCTATTGCGCCCAGGCCGGTATTCCCGGGAGCAACCAGTCGGCGATCCTCAAGCCGGGCGAGACCCGCCAGTATCAGGTGATGGTGGACACCACCGGGGTCTTCCTCTCGCCCCTGGTGGACTAATCCCGCAGATGGCGCCGGCTGGCAACCTCCAGGTGGCGGTGCAACAGGGTCGACGCCCACTCGTTGTCGCCCTGCTCCAGGGCATCGAGGATCGCCAGGTGTTCGCGACACGACAACCTCACGTGCTCCGGGTCCGCCGTTCGCTGGCTCTCGCTGAGCCGACGCAGGCGGTTCTGTTGCCGGACCGCCTGGAGGATGTAGCTGTTCCCCGACGCGTCCGCGAGCAGCTCGTGGAATTCGGCATTGGCCGCGAAGAACCTCGAACCGTCGGGCAGCCGGTCGAGCAACTCCAGTTGCTGCTGACGGCATTGCGCGAGCCGCTCGTCGCTGAGGGCGAAGGTCGACTCCAGCAGGCCGGCCGGCTCCACCAGCATCCGGTAGCGGTAGCTCTCGTAGCGTTTCTGCGGAGTATTCAGGGTCGGCAGGAACAACCAGCCATGGCCATGCCGGCGCTGGATCACGCCCTCCTCCGACAGGCGCAACAGGCAGCGACGCAAGGTGGCCTTGCCCACGCCGTAGCGGCGCAGCAGATCGCTTTCCATCACCTGATCCGGCAGATGGCGGGTCAACCGATCACGGATCAGGCGGCGGTACAGGTCTTCGTCCTCGCACAACGGCAGGCAGGTCGGGCCACGCTCCAGACGCGCGTGCGCCGGTACGCCATAGCCCTGTTGGGGCAGCGGCTGGATCAGCGACTGCGCCGCCAGGTAGGCCAATGCGCCACGGATCGGGGAGCGCGACACGCCGAAGCGACTCGCCAGTTCGACTTCCTTGAGGTGGCGGCCCACGGCGAATTCGCCGGACTGGATCGCCGCGAGAATCTGCGCGGCCAACTTGACCTGCAGCGAGGTGGGATGACTCGTTCCTTGTGTCATGACGCGAACCCTTCCTTGGGCTGTTGCCCGTGCCAATCCAGCACGGGCCTCTGTTCCGGCACTCAGGTCTGGCGAAGCGCCTTTCCGTAGCCTTCGATGAATTCCGCCGGCATGCGTTTCGGCCTGCCGCTGGACAGTTCGATGCAGACGAACGTCGTACGCGCGCGCAACAGCGTAACGGCATCCGCCGGGCGGACCAACTGGAAGCGTCGATCCATCTTCAGGCGCTGGTCGGACTCTACGATCCAGGTGCCTATTTGCAAGGCCTCGCCCTCGTAGGCGCTGGCCAGGTAATCGATCTCGTGGCGCACCACCGCCATCGCCCGGTCCAGGCGCCGGTACTCGGCGAGGTCCAGGCCGAGGCTCTGGGAATGGCGCCAGGCGCAACGCTCCAGCCAGGAAACATAGACCGCATTGTTGGCATGGCCCAGGCCATCGATGTCCTCGGCGCCGACCTGGATATCGATGACGAAGGGGTCGGAGAGGTCCCAGCTCATGGCTGCCGCTCCAGTCCACCGGCGATGTCCCGGGCCTCGCGGGCCAGTTGGGTGATCTGATCCCAGGCGCGGGCGCGCACGAGGTTTTCCGGGGCGATCCAGGTCCCGCCGACGCAGGCGACGTTCGGCAGGCGCAGGAACACCGAGAGATTATCCGGGGTGATGCCGCCAGTCGGGCAGAAGCGGATGCCGGTGAACGGGCCCTTGAGGCTCTTGAGCATCTTCACGCTGGCGTTACCGTTGGCGGGGAACAGCTTCAACGAGCGATACCCGTATTCCAGCGCCTGAAGCACTTCGGAAGGCGTCATCACGCCCGGCAGGTAGGGTAACCCGGCATCTTCGGCGGCCGCGGCCAGGCGCTGGGTGCAGCCCGGGCTGACCACGAACTGCGCCCCGGCATCGCGCGCCTCGAGGAATTGCTCCGGATGGATCAGCGTGCCGGCGCCCACCAACAGGTCGGGAAAGGCCTGGCTGATGGCGGCGACCGCGTCCAGGGCGCGGGGCGTGCGCAGGGTGACTTCGAGGACCTCGACGCCGCCCGCCCGCAACGCCGCGGCAAGGTCCAGCGCCAGGCCGATGTCCTCGATCACCAGGACCGGCATGACCGGGCGGGCCCTCTGCAAAACCATTTCCATCGTCAACCTCATGGCGCCTCTCACGTCTCCACCGCTTCCTCAGATAAGGCTTCCGGCTCCTGTCGCGGATCCGGGCGTTTCGCCGGCAGCAGTGTAGCGGCTCACCGTGCGGGTCAATACGTCTGAGCCAATCGAAAGTGCAGGGTTCGAAGAAAAGACGACCAGACGGGGAAAGTATTTGGATCTGAAGGAGCCCGAGGCGCGGTCGAGACCGGTTTCGCCGGAACGCAGCCACGTCGCTCATGGCAGCTGATGCCGGCTATCGTCGGAACGAGAAGAGAAGAGAAGCGGAAAAGCCCAGGGGCTGAAAAAACAAAAGGGCCATCCACGAAGGATGACCCTTGAAAACCCCGCAAAGCGGGAAACTGGCGTCCCCTAGGGGACTCGAACCCCTGTTACCGCCGTGAAAGGGCGGTGTCCTAGGCCACTAGACGAAGGGGACAGAACCTTCGAAGAACGAGGCCAGCCCTAAGGCTGGCCTCGTCTGACGTTTGGTGGAGCTAGACGGGATCGAACCGTCGACCTCTTGCATGCCATGCAAGCGCTCTCCCAGCTGAGCTATAGCCCCGAAAAGCGTGCAGCCTGAGCTGCCTGGGTGTGGCCGTCTTCACCGGCCTCGCTTCCGTCGAACGGAAGCGCAAAATAGTGGCGTCCCCTAGGGGACTCGAACCCCTGTTACCGCCGTGAAAGGGCGGTGTCCTAGGCCACTAGACGAAGGGGACGCAGAACCCTTCTACAACCAATCGACCCTGGGGTCGACCGTGGCACTCTCACCGAAGAAAGAGTGGTGGAGCTAGACGGGATCGAACCGTCGACCTCTTGCATGCCATGCAAGCGCTCTCCCAGCTGAGCTATAGCCCCATCAGGACGGGGCGCATATTATGGGCGCCCCTCCGACCTGTCAACAAAAAATTTCGCTGCATGGCGGATTCTTTCGCTGGCAGAACAACCACTTATCCCCGACCCAGGCAGCCGAACGGGCGAGCCGCCCCAGCCCGCCCGACGCTCAGCCCAGGGCAGCGAGCAGTTTTTCCCACTCCTTGGTTTCTTTCTTCGAGACCCCGCCGAGCACTTCGAGGGCCTGGCGCAGGCGAAAGCGGGTGAGATCCGGCCCGAGGATCTCCATGGCGTCCAGGACCGAGACCGAGCTGGCCTGCCCGGTGATCGCGGCGAACGTCAGCGGCATCAGGTCGCGCAGCTTGAGCTGCAGGTGCTCGGCCACCGCCTGGATGCAGCCGGTGATGCGCTCCTTATCCCATTGGCGCAGAGCTTCCAGTTTCCACAGCAGCAATTGCATGACCTGCCGGACCTGGGTGGAATCGAGCTTCTTGTGCTCGAACAGCGCCGCGTCCAGCGGCAGGGCGCCGGCGAAGAAGAACCCGGCCAGCGGAGCGATCTGGCTGAACGTCTCGATCCGCCCCTGGACCAACGGCGCGATCTTCATCAGGTAGTCCGGGTTCAAGGCCCACTTCTGCACGTCGGCGGCGAAACGCTCCACCGGCAGTTCGCGAATCCACTGGCCATTGAGCCAGGACAGCTTGTCCAGGTCGAAGATGGGGCCGCCGAGGGAAATCCGCGACAGGTCGAAATGTTCGATCATGTCCGCCAGGGAAAACTTCTCGCGCTCGTCGGGCATCGACCAGCCCATGCGGCCCAGGTAGTTGAGCATGGCTTCCGGCAGGTAGCCCATGCGCTCGTAGAAGGTGATCGAGGTGGGGTTCTTGCGCTTGGAAAGCTTGCTCTTGTCCGGGTTGCGCAGCAGCGGCATGTAGCAGAGCTTGGGCTGCTCCCAACCGAAGTACTCGTACAGCTTGATCAGCTTGGGCGCGGACGGCAGCCACTCTTCGCCGCGCAGGACGTGGGTGATGCCCATCAGGTGGTCGTCGACCACGTTGGCGAGGAAGTAGGTGGGCAGGCCGTCGGCCTTCATCAGCACCTGCATGTCCATGCGGTCCCAGGGGATCTCCACGTCCCCACGGAGCATGTCCGGGACCACGCAGATGCCTTCGCTGGGAACCTTCATGCGGATCACGTGGGGCTCGCCGGCGGCCAGGCGACGCTGCACCTCGTCGGCGCTCAGGTTCAGCCCGCGCCCGTCGTAGCGCGGCGTCTCGCCGCGGGCGGTCTGCTCCGCGCGCATCTGGTCGAGCTCTTCGGGGGTGCAGAAGCAATAGAAGGCATGGCCCTTTTCCACCAGTTCCGCGGCGTAACGCTTGTAGATGTCGCCGCGCTCGCTCTGCCGATAGGGGCCATGGGGGCCGCCGACGTCGGGACCCTCGTCCCACTCGATGCCGAGCCAGCGCAGGGCGTCGAAGATCTGCTGCTCGGACTCGCGGGTGGAGCGTACCTGGTCGGTGTCCTCGATGCGCAGGATGAACTGGCCGCCGTGCTGGCGGGCGAAACACAGGTTGAACAGGGCGATGTAAGCGGTGCCGACGTGGGGATCGCCGGTGGGCGACGGCGCGATACGGGTACGTACGGTGGTCATGGGCTTCTCGGAACAGGGGCTGCGGCGGACCGCGGCGCAGGACGAAGGCGGTGGGGATTTCAGTGCAGCGATGTTAACAGGCGCGTGGCGGCCGGCTCCAGCGGCCCCCCGTCCGGGATCGGCAGGCTGTTCATCAGGAAATCGAGGAAGGTCTTCACCTTCATCGCCTGGAAGCGCCGCGACGGGTACACCGCGTAGAGCTCGCCGATCGGCAGCCGGGTCTGGGGCAACAGCTCCACCAGCGCGCCCCGGCGCACCGCCGCGTCACTGATCATCACCGGCAGGCCGGCGATTCCGGCCCCGGCGATCACCGCCTCGCGGGCGAAGGTGATGTTGTTGCAGGACAAGGCGCGCAGGCAGGGCACGCTTTCCCCCAGCAACGGCCAATGGCGAGGCGAATCCTGCGGCAGCAGCACGGCGCGGTGCGCCGAGAGGTCGTCCGCGACCTGGGGCGTGCCGCGGGCGATCAGGTAGGCGGGGCTGGCATACAGGCGCCGCCGGCTTTCGAACAGCTTGCGGGCGATCAGCGTGGAATCCTGCGGCTGGCCGACGATGATCGCGATATCGATGCCCTCCTCCACCGGATCGACGTTGCGCGAGGTGATCTCCACTTCGGCGGTGATCTGCGGGTACTGGCGGATGAAATCCCCCAGCACGCCGCCGAGGAACAACTGGCCGAACTCGATGGGGGCGGTGATCCGCAATAGCCCGGAAGGCTCTTGCTGCAATTGCATGACCGCCTGCTCGGCCTCGGCGAAATCCAGCATGATCTGCCGGCAACGCTCGTAGTAGGCCTGCCCCACTTCGGTCAGGCGCAGCTTGCGCGTGGTGCGGTTGAGCAGGCGCACGCCGAGACGTTCCTCGAGCAGCGCGATGCGCCGGCTCACGGTGGACTTCTGCATGCCGAGGCTTTGCGCGGCCTGGGTGAAGCTGTGGTACTCCACCACTCGCGTAAAGATCAGCGCATCGTCCAGGCCCATCATTGTTCCTCAGGAGCAACAAAGTTTATGAATCGTACCGTCTATATGCTACGACGGAACGCTGTTAGATTCGTTTACACTTTTCCCTGCCATTTAAGCCGTCCATGCTCGCCACTCTCAAACGTCGCCTGTTCATCTTCCTGGTCTTGCTGGCGGTGGTCGCCGGAGGCTTTTTCCTGCACTGGTACTTGGTCGGGCGCTTTCACGAGAGCACCGACAACGCCTACGTGCAGGGCGAGATCACCCGCGTGTCCAGCCAGGTGAACGCACGTATCCTCGAAGTCTTGGTTGCCGACAACCAGCACGTGGAGAAAGGCGACCTGCTGCTGCGCCTGGAGCCCGACGATTTCGACCTGGCCCTGCAGCGCGCCAGCGCCGCGCTGGCCAGTCGCGAGGCGGAGCGAGTGCAGGCGGAAAGCAAGCTCGCCGAACAGGCCAGCCTGATCGCCGCCGGCGAAGCGCAGGTCGCCGCCAGCCAGGCCAACCTCGGCCGCACCCAGATCGACCTGAATCGCGCGCAAGCCTTGCGCAAGCCCGGCTACGTATCCGAAGAGCGGGTCACCACCCTGTCCGCCGACAGCCACGTGGCGCGCTCGCAGGTGGCCAAGGCCGAAGCCGACCTCAAGGCCCAGCGGCAACAGGTCGCCGCGCTCAACGCCGAACTCAAGCGGCTGGACGCGCAGATCGCCAACGCCCGCGCCGAGCTGGCCCAGGCCCGCCTCAACCTCGGCCGCACGGAAATCCGCGCACCCATCAGCGGCCTGGTCGGCCAGCGCGCCGCGCGCAACGGCCAGTACGTATCAGTGGGTGCCTACCTGATGGCGCTGGTGCCGGACCAGGACATCTGGATCCAGGCCAATTTCAAGGAAACCCAGATCGGCCGCATGCAGCCGGGGCAGCAGGCCGAACTGCGCTTCGACAGCTTCCCCGACACGCCCATCGAAGGCCGGGTGGAAAGCCTGTTCGCCGCCTCCGGCGCGCAGTTCAGCCTGCTGCCGCCGGACAACGCCACCGGCAACTTCACCAAGGTGGTGCAGCGCATCCCGGTGAAGCTCACCTTCGCGCCGGATAACCCGCTGCGCGGCAGGATCCGCCCCGGCATGTCGGTGCAGGTCGACGTCTCCGTCGGAACCGACCGCTAGTGGCCGGCGATGCCCTGATCCGCCCCACCGGCGAGCCCAGCCGGCGCGACTGGATCGCGGTGATGAGCGCGATGCTCGGCGCCTTCATGGCGGTGCTGGACATCCAGATCACCAACTCCTCGCTCAAGGACATCCAGGGCGCGCTGTCGGCGACCCTGGAAGAAGGCTCGTGGATTTCCACTTCCTACCTGGTGGCGGAAATCATCATGATCCCGCTCACCGCCTGGCTGGTGCAGCTGCTTTCCGCGCGGCGCCTGGCGCTCTGGGTGTCCTTGGGGTTCCTCGCCGCGTCGCTGCTCTGCTCCTTCGCCTGGAGCCTCGAAAGCATGATCCTGTTCCGGGCCCTGCAAGGCTTCACCGGCGGCGCGCTGATCCCCCTGGCGTTCACCCTCACGCTGATCAAGCTGCCGGACCATCACCGCGCCAAGGGCATGGCGCTGTTCGCCATCACCGCCACCTTCGCCCCTTCCATCGGCCCGGCCCTGGGCGGCTGGCTGACGGAAAACTTCGGCTGGGAATACATCTTCTACATCAACGTTCCGCCCGGGCTGGTGATGATCGCGGGCCTGCTCTATGGGCTGGAAAAGAAGCCCCCCCACTGGGAGTTGCTGAAAACCACCGACTACGCCGGCATCCTCACCCTGGGCGTCGGGCTGGGCTGCCTGCAGGTGTTCCTCGAGGAAGGCCACCGCAAAGACTGGCTGGAATCCGACCTGATCGTCGGGCTCGGCTCCACCGCCCTGGTGAGCCTGATCCTGTTCGTCATCCTGCAGTTGTCGCGGCCGCACCCGCTGATCAACCTGGGTGTGCTGCGCGAGCGCAACTTCGGCCTCAGCAGCATCGCCAGCGTGGGCATGGGCATCGGCCTGTACGGTTCGATCTACCTGTTGCCGCTGTACCTGGCGCAGATCCAGAACTACAACGCCATGCAGATCGGCGAGGTGATCATGTGGATGGGCATTCCGCAGTTATTCCTGATCCCGCTGGTGCCCAAGCTGATGAAGTTCGTCGCGCCGAAGCTGCTCTGCGCCTTCGGCTTCTTCCTGTTCGGCTTGTCCAGCTTCGCCTCCGGGGTGCTCAACCTGGACTTCGCCGGGCCGCAGTTCAGCCATATCCAGGTGATCCGCGCCATCGGCCAGCCGATGGTGATGGTGACCATCTCGCTGATCGCCACGGCCTACATCCGCCCGCAGGATGCCGGCTCGGCCTCCAGCCTGTTCAACATCCTGCGCAACCTCGGCGGAGCCATCGGCATCGCCCTGCTGGCGACCCTGCTGGACGCCCGCGCCAAAACCTATTTCGATTACTTGCGCGAGGCGGTGGTGCCCACCAACGCGGAGGCGACGGAACGCCTGACCCAGCTCACCGCGCGGCTCGGCAGCGAGCAGGCGGCCCTGGGCAAGCTCAGCGAAATCGTGCATCAGCAGGCGGCGATCATGGCCTACAACGACGCCTTCCATTTCGTCGGCTTGGCCCTGGCCATCAGCATGCTCGCCGTACTCCTGACCCGTAGCCTGCCCAGCGGCACCACCGGCGGCGCGGCGCACTGAGCGGCGCCGGTTCCTGGGCGCCTCTCCAAATCCGCCGCCCGACCGGCGCTACACCTGCAAGAGCCGCTCGCGCAGCTTCTGGATTTCGTCGCGGGTTTGCGCCGCCGCCTCGAACTCCAGGTCGCGGGCCAGTTGCAGCATCTTCTCCTCCAGCTGGCGGATGCGCTTGGTGATCTCGCTGGGGGAACGCAGCTCCACCTCGTAATGGCCGCTCTCTTCGGCCACCTTGGCGACGCCGCGGCGCTTGCCGCGGGCCCCCGGCACCGCGCCCTCGAGGATGTCGGTGATGTCCTTCTTCACGCCTTTCGGCACGATGCCGTGGGCCAGGTTGAAGGCCACCTGTTTCTCCCGGCGGCGGTCGGTCTCGTCGATGGCCCGCTGCATCGAGCCAGTCATACGGTCGGCATAGAGGATCGCCCGGCCGTTGAGGTTGCGCGCCGCGCGGCCGATAGTCTGGATCAGCGAACGCTCGGAGCGCAGGAAACCCTCCTTGTCCGCATCCAGCACGGCCACCAGCGACACCTCGGGCATGTCCAGGCCCTCGCGCAGCAGGTTGATCCCCACCAGCACGTCGAAGGTGCCGCTGCGCAGGTCGCGGATGATCTCCACGCGTTCGACGGTATCGATGTCGGAGTGCAGGTAGCGCACCCGGACGTCGTGGTCCGCCAGGTAGTCGGTGAGATCCTCGGCCATGCGCTTGGTCAGGGTAGTGACCAGCACCCGTTCCTCGAGGGCCACGCGCTTGCGAATCTCCGAGAGCAGGTCGTCCACCTGGGTGGTGGCCGGACGGATCTCGATCTCGGGGTCGACCAGGCCGGTGGGGCGCACCACCTGCTCGATCACCCGGCCGGCGTGATCCGCCTCGTAGGGACCGGGGGTGGCGGAAACGAAGATGGTCTGCGGGCTGATCGCCTCCCACTCCTCGAAGCGCAGCGGCCGGTTGTCCAGCGCCGAAGGCAGGCGGAAGCCGTATTCGACCAGGGTTTCCTTGCGCGAGCGGTCGCCCTTGAACATCGCGCCCACCTGGGGCACCGACACGTGGGACTCGTCGATCACCAGCAACGCGTTGGCCGGCAGGTAATCGTAGAGGGTCGGCGGCGCTTCGCCGGGCAGGCGCCCGGACAGGTAGCGGGAGTAGTTTTCGATGCCGTTGCAGTAGCCCAGCTCGAGGATCATCTCCAGGTCGAAACGGGTGCGCTGTTCCAGGCGCTGCGCCTCCACCAGTTTGTTCTGCGCGCGCAGGTAGTCCAGGCGGTCCTTGAGCTCGACCTTGATCTTCTCCACCGCGTCGAGCAGCGTTTCCCGCGGCGTGGCGTAGTGGGTCTTGGGGAAGAAGGTGAAGCGCGGCAGCTTGCGGATCACCTCGCCGGTGAGCGGATCGAAGGCCGACAGGCTCTCCACCTCGTCGTCGAACAGCTCGACGCGGATCGCCTCGAGGTCGGATTCCGCGGGAAACACGTCGATCACGTCGCCGCGCACGCGGAAGGTGGCCCGGGCGAAATCCATGTCGTTGCGGGTGTACTGCAGATCGGTGAGACGACGCAGCAGTTCGCGCTGGTTGAGTTTGTCGCCACGGTCGACGTGGAGCACCATCCGCAGGTAGGTCTCCGGGCTGCCCAGACCATAGATGCAGGACACCGTGGTGACGATGATCGCGTCGGAGCGTTCCAGCAGCGCCTTGGTGGCGGACAGGCGCATCTGCTCGATGTGATCGTTGATCGACGAGTCCTTCTCGATATAGGTATCCGAGGACGGCACGTAGGCTTCGGGCTGGTAGTAGTCGTAATAGGAAACGAAGTACTCGACCGCGTTGTTCGGGAAGAAGGTCTTGAATTCGCCGTACAACTGCGCGGCGAGCGTCTTGTTGGGCGCCAGCACCAGCGTCGGACGCTGCACTCGGGCGATCACGTTGGCGATGCTGAAGGTCTTGCCGGAGCCGGTGACCCCCAGCAGGGTCTGGTGGGAAAGACCGGCCTCCAACCCCTCGACCATCTGGCGGATGGCTTCCGGCTGGTCGCCGGCGGGTTCAAAGCGGGTGACGAGTTGAAACTCGGACATGACGGACCCTCGACAGACGGCAGTGACGCGGCGGCGAACCCCGCGTCAAAGCTGGCGAAAAAGCATGCACGCGTTATCGCCGCATACAACCCTGGCCGCTATAATAGCGACCCGTTCATGCAACCCCCAATCGCCTCGTGACGGGGGCTGCCCCGCCCACACCTCCATCCCCAGAGCCTGCCGCACATGAGCCTGTTTTCCGCTGTAGAGATGGCCCCGCGCGACCCCATTCTCGGTCTCAACGAAGCGTTCAACGCCGACCCCCGTACGGACAAGGTCAACCTGGGCGTGGGCGTCTACTGCAACGAGCAAGGACGGATTCCCCTGCTGCGCGCCGTGGCGCAAGCCGAGCAGGCGCGGGTTGCGGCTCACTCGCCGCGGGGCTACCTGCCGATCGACGGTATCCCGGCCTATGACCAAGCGGTGCAGAAACTGCTGTTCGGCGACCGATCGCCGCTCATCGAGGCCGGCCGGGTAATCACCACCCAGGCCCTTGGCGGCACCGGCGCCCTGAAGATCGGCGCGGACTTCCTCAAGCGCCTGCGTCCCGATGCGGTGGTGGCGATCAGCGATCCCAGCTGGGAAAACCACCGTGCGCTGTTCGAGGCGGCGGGCTTCGAGGTACGCAACTACAGCTACTATGATGCGACTAGCCATGGGGTAAACCGTTCAGGTCTGCTGGACGACCTGCGCGCGCTGCCGAGCGGCTCCATCGTGGTCTTGCATGCCTGCTGCCACAACCCCACCGGGGTGGACCTGACCCCGGACGACTGGAAAGCGGTACTGAACGTCGTCCGCGAACGCGACCATCTGCCCTTCCTGGACATCGCCTACCAGGGCTTCGGCGACGGCATCGAGCAGGACGCCGAAGCGGTTCGTCTGTTCGCCGAATCGGGCCTGTCGTTCTTCGTCAGCAGTTCCTTCTCGAAATCCTTCTCGCTGTACGGCGAGCGGGTCGGCGCCCTCTCCCTGGTCACCGCCTCCCGCGACGAAAGCGCCCGGGTGCTCTCGCAACTCAAGCGGGTGATCCGCACCAACTACTCCAACCCGCCGACCCATGGCGCCGGCGTGGTCGCCAACGTGCTCAACAGCCCGGAACTGCGCGCCCTCTGGGAACAGGAACTGGGCGAGATGCGCGAGCGTATCCGGGACATGCGCCTGGCCATGGTCGAGCGCCTGGCCGCCCAAGGCGCCAAGCGGGACTTCGGTTTCGTCGCCCGGCAACGCGGTATGTTCAGTTACTCGGGCCTGGACGCCGCCCAGGTGGAACGCCTGCGCAGCGAGTTCGGCATTTATGCCGTGAGCACCGGGCGCATCTGCGTGGCCGCGCTCAATCGCGACAACCTGCAACGGGTCACCGACGCCATCGTCGCGGTCCTCTGAAAAGATTGGGGAAGTCATGGCCAAGGTATTGACTTCCCCTTCCTAATCAGTAGGATACGCGTCGTTGTTCCGCGATAGCTCAGTCGGTAGAGCAAATGACTGTTAATCATTGGGTCCCTGGTTCGAGTCCAGGTCGCGGAGCCAGATAAAACGAAAGCCCTGCAGCGATGCAGGGCTTTTTTTTTGCGCACTCGTCCAGCGCATCGGCTGTTCCTTACCGGTCGTCGATGGAATTCCGGCCAGGCAAGCGACTCGCCTCGCCCCTTTCCCGCCGCGATGGCAGCCGCGCCCCATGTCACCGCGTATCCCAACCTGTTCCCTCCTACGAGCGCGCTTCGTCCTGGCCGATGAGCCGGCGCAACTCGTTGGCCTTGTCGAACGAGAGCAGGACGTCCCAGAGCGGGCCCTCAAGGGCGGCGGTGGATACCCGCATCGGACGCAGCCTCCTCACCGTGTCCACCGCGATCCGGATCTGCCTGGCCGGGGCCTCGAGGGTCAGCCCCAAGTGCGGGAAAGCCAGCCTGACGATGCCTTGCGGGTCTACCGACAGCTCGGGCTCCAGCATCGTCTCACGGGAAGGTTCCTCGAGTTCCAACATGCCCTTTCTCAGCGCAGCCTAACGTGGCGGCGATTTAAGCACACCCACCCGGAACGGCCACGCCCCCAAGGCCAATCCCTTGGCCCTGAGCCAGGGTCGCGCTCCGGCTTCATATGCCTGGCCGGCATTCGGGCGGGCACCTTTTGCCATGCGCTGGCCGCCGCCCTGGGCCTTTCCCAGCTGTTCATCGCCATGCTTATGCATACGACGTCGTGCGCTTCGCCGGTGCGGAATACCTGGCGGTCCTGGCCTGGAAAGCCTTCATCACGAAGAGCCCGGCCCTGGCAGCCGAGGCGAGATCGAGCGCCACCCCGCTCCTGCCGATCTTCACCCTGGGCCTCCTGAGCAACCCGCTCAACCCGAAGAGGGCGCTGTCGTGCTCGCGCTGTTCCACGGTTCGTCGACCCACGACGCAACTCCGTCGCCACCCAGATCCTGCTGCTGGCCACCCTCCTGAATGCCACCGGCCTGGTGGTGAAGAGCGCGGTTTTCCTCGGGCTCGCCCGTCGGCTGGCGTCCGCCTCCGGCCGGTGACCACGGCGCCGAAGGACGGCCCGGTGCGCTACCGGCCGACGTTCTTCGGCGCCGCGGGCTTGATCCGGGAGATCCCGAACAGCACCAGGGCCAGCCCGCCCACCTGGTACGGCGACACCTGCTCGCCGAGGATCGCCCAGGACGCGAACAGGGTGAGGACCGGGCCGAGGTTGCCGATGGTCGCCGCGTGGGCCGCCCCCATGCGTTGGATGGCCAGCGCCATCCAGTACACCGGCAGCACGGTGGAAAACAACGCCATCAATGCCGCATAGAGCCAGACCGACCCGCCCAGGTCCGCCAGGCTCCTGCCCTCGGCCGTCAGGCCATAGTGGCCGAGCACGAAGAACGCCGATGCGCTGCCGGCCAGCCCCGCCAGGCGCATCGAGCCGACCCGCTCCACCATCGCTCCCGTGCCGATGTAGTAGAAGGCGTAGGTGACCGCGCTGGCGAAGACCCAGGCGGCGCCCTTGAACACGTAGTCGCCGCCGCCGGAAAAACCCACGTCGTGCAGGAAGGCCACGCCCAGCCCCAGGTAGCAGATGCCCATCGCCTGCAGCGTCCGGGATGCCGGCCACTGGCGGAGCAGGACGGCCTGGAACGCCAGGACCAGAGTCGGGTAGGAAAACAGGATGAGGCGCTCCAAGCCGGCGCTGATGTATTCCAGCCCGTAGAAATCGAACAGGCTCGAAAGGTAGTAGCCGAACGCCCCCAGCATCAGGATCTTCAGCAGGCTGCCGGTGTCCAGGGGCGCCTCGCCGTCCTGTCGGCTCAGGTAGAGCAGACCGAGGAACAATGGCAGGGCGAGGCCCATGCGCAGCGCCAGCAGGGTCACCGCATCCACCGGGCCGGCGGCATAGCCGAGCTTGACGAAAATGGCTTTCAGGCTGAAACCCGCCGCGGACAGCACCGCATAGAAACGGCCGTCATCCACGCTTTGCCGGTACAACAGGGGCAGGGACTTCAAGGGACAGCTTCCAGGACAGGGGCAGGAGGCTTTATTCTGCGTGGAACCCTCCCTCCAGCCGTATCGCTTTTTTCAGCACACTGCTTTCTCCCCAGGTGAATGCCCTGTACTTCGATCTGATCGACCTGCGCCTGATCGTGGCCATCGCCACCACCGGCAGCCTGAGCAAGGCGGCGGCGACCTTCCCCGTCGCGGTCTCCGCCGCCAGCAACCGGTTGCGGCTCTTCGAAAAACGCTGCGGGCTCACACTGTTCGGCCGCTCCCCGGAGGGCATGACCCTGACCCCTGCCGGCCGCCTGGTCATCGACCAGGCCCTGGCGATCCTGGGGGAGGCGGAAAAGCTCCGGCAGGGGGTGAAGGAACTGGCGGGGCGCCAACGGATCGTCCTGCGGCTCGCCGCCACGACGGTCGCCAACAGCACCTTCTTGCCGTCGGCTCTGGGGCCGTTCCTGATGGACTACCCGGAAATCGACCTGCAGTTGGAAGAGCAGAAGAGTCGCGACATCCTCAGGGCCGTACAGGCTGGCGAGGCGGAGATCGGCGTCTACGACGGCAACCTGCCCACGGAAGGACTGATCTCCCTGCCGTTCCGCGACGACAAGCTGGTCCTGCTGGTACCGCATCGGCATCCCCTGACCCAGCGGCAGACGGCGAACATACGCGATGCCCTGGGCTTTTCCTTCGTCTGCCTGCAGCCGGAACGGGCCATGCAGCGCTTCATCGAAGAGACGGCCCTCAACAACGGAGTGCCGCTGAAGGTCCGGGTAAGGGCCCCGAGCTTCGACGCAATCGCCCAACTGGTGGCACAGAATGCCGGGATCGCCATGCTGCCCGAGGCCGCGGCGCTGCGTCATGCCCACGAACTGCCGGTGAGCATCGTGCCCCTGGAGGACGCCTGGGCGACGCGGGAACTGCGGTTGTGTATCCGGGACTGGGAGCGCCTGTCGTCCCACGCCAGGCAACTGGTGGCGCACCTGTCCAAGGGCGCCGCGTGGCCACCGGCCGATTGAAGGCCGCGGGGTCGGCTTGCCGCACCGGCGGAAGCGTCTGGTCGGGCCGATCTCGGCGGTTGGAGACGACCGCCTCATCCCGACCCACGCCTGCTTGAGTCGTCGAGGCCAACATGCAAGTGAGTTCGGAGCGGCTCGTCTTGCACCCTGCCGCCCACACCGATACCGGGGAGCTGCTGCGAATCTACGGCGACCCGGCAACCAACCGCCTCAACCCGGAAGGCCCTTTTCCCGACCTCGCCTACGTGGCGTCGGTCATGACCGACCGGGTGGCGCATTGGCAGACTCACGGCTCCGGCTACTGGCAATGCCACCCGGGACGACCCCGACCGCCTCACCGGTTTCGGCGGCATCCGGGTTCGCGACTTCCACGGCGAGTCCATCGACAACCCGGGCTATCACTTCTCCCTGGAGGCCTGGGGACGCGGCTACGCCACCGATTTCGCCGGTGTGCGCTCGCCTTCGGCTTCGGCGCGACCGGAAGGCAGCGCTCGGCTGGACAGGCTCACCGCCCTGGTGCGGGAAAACCACCTGGCCTCGCAGCGGGTGCTGGAAAAGGTCGGCTTCCAGCGGCACGCGCGGAGCGGCGATCCCGACAATCCGCCGCCCCTGCTGGTCTATCGCCTGACACGGGCGATGTGGGAT
>NZ_JANZKU010000023.1 GCF_025642785.1 Pseudomonas sp. RIT-PI-AD | reverse complement strand
TTAGCTTAGCTTAGCTTGGCTTGGCTTGGCCTGCGCGTGGGCAGGTCAGCGGGGCTTCAAGCGCTCGCTTGGGCGACAGACAGCCTTGCCTATGCAGGCGTGAAGGGCTGCGATGGGGTTAATGAATCCTGGCGACAGCATAGGTTCAAGACGCTTCCGGCGAGCGGCCAAAGGTCACTGTGGGCTGGTGGTTGCCTCATCTAGCAAGGGCCGACTGCCGTGCCACAGGGGCTGGCAGCCTAAATTGTGAAACCCTTGTTGCTCTGCTCTTGCTGCTCACCAGCCAGAGTCATTTGAGCGATAGTCGCTAGTGAGCGACTCGCCCTCTCTTTTGCATCAGCCCTCACCCGGATCCTGTGTATTGGGGCACGCTATTTCCTGCAGCATCGCCAGAGAGTGCTTACTGCAATGTGGTTGAAGAACTGTTGGCTGTTATACCGCCGGGAATCCCCCAACGGATAGATGGGATGCATTAAGGATTGACCCTATCTCGATGGCTGAGTACGGTTTGGGCCTTTCAGAGTTAAGGTATCGCGCGTAGCTGCTTTTATTCCAACTTAGACGAGCCTCATGGCATTGCGGTGTTACACCAACACTGAGTCCGATCTGCGCAGAGCTAATCAGGAACTCTCCACATTTAGTGTGGCAGTTACACAGCAACATTCAGAGCAAAACCAGTCGTCAATTCGTGGCTGGCTTCGACTTCGTTTAATTGCGACTCTAGAGTGTGGCTTGTGCACCCCCGCATCGTCTAAGCGAGGCCCATCCCAATGGGAAGCGCTGGTTGCAAACTCGAGGTTGGTAGCTTGAAGTTACAGAACGCCTTTCTGTCCACGCGTTATGCTCACTTGAGCGATAGGCTGCGCCCTTGTGAGCCATTTCCCATCGGCTAATCGCAGCCCTGCTTGATGCGCTCCTGCCTCTCACATCCCAGAAACAAAAAAGCCCGCACTAGGCGGGCTTTTAGCGTTCGATCGACTTCGATAATCGACCCAAGGTATCTGGCGCATCCGGCGGGATTCGAACCCACGACCCCTGCCTTCGGAGGGCAGTACTCTATCCAGCTGAGCTACGGATGCAACGGACGCGCATGATACTCATCTTGGCGTCGGCCGTCCACGCCGAGGTGTTTGATCGAAGCAGGGATGGGAAAGGGTATTTGTGCATTATCGTTCGTTATTTCGAACATTTTTTACCGCGTTGAATAAACCGAACAAACATGCGTTCGGACTTCCACGCTTTTCCGTTGATTTTATCAAACGGACCCTTGCCCTTTGTTGGGCCGAGCCCTAGCATTCGTTCGACATATAAAACGCCTCGGGTCAACCGAGGTAGCCGCCTTCCTGGCGGCCCAGGCCGGTAAGACGTGCAGGCGCCTCGCGCGCCGAAGGCCGAGGAAGGCCTGACCGGTTCCGCAGGCGCGCAGGCCACTCCGGTATGGCCGAAGCCTATTCCCATTCCGTCCGGCTTTCCCGAGCCGCGAGAAGGAGAAAACGATGCAACTGAAAGACGCCAAGCTGTTCCGCCAACAAGCCTATATCGACGGTACCTGGCTGGACGCCGACAGTGGCCAGACCATCAAGGTGAACAACCCGGCCACCGGCGAGATCATCGGCAGCGTGCCGAAGATGGGCGCTGCGGAAACCCGCCGCGCCATCGAGGCGGCGGACAAGGCCCTGCCGGCCTGGCGCGCGCTCACCGCGAAAGATCGCGCGAACAAGCTGCGCCGCTGGTTCGAGTTGCTGATGGAGAACCAGGACGACCTGGGTCGCCTGATGACGCTGGAGCAGGGCAAGCCCCTGGCCGAGGCCAAGGGCGAGATCGCCTATGCCGCCTCTTTCATCGAATGGTTCGCCGAGGAAGCCAAGCGCGTCTACGGCGATACCATTCCCGGCCACCAGCCGGACAAGCGCCTGATCGTCATCAAGCAGCCCATCGGCGTCACCGCCGCCATCACGCCGTGGAACTTCCCGGCGGCGATGATTACCCGGAAAGCTGGCCCGGCCCTCGCCGCCGGCTGCACCATGGTGATCAAGCCGGCCTCGCAGACGCCGTTCTCGGCCTTGGCCCTGGTGGAGCTGGCCGAACGTGCCGGCATTCCCAAGGGCGTGCTCAGCGTGGTCACCGGCAGCGCCGGCGACGTGGGTGGCGAGCTGACCGGCAACCCGATCGTGCGCAAGCTGTCGTTCACCGGCTCGACCGAGATCGGCCGCCAGTTGATGGCCGAGTGTGCCAAGGACATCAAGAAGGTGTCCCTGGAGCTGGGCGGTAACGCGCCCTTCATCGTGTTCGACGATGCCGACCTGGATGCCGCCGTCGATGGCGCGCTGATCTCCAAATACCGCAACAACGGCCAGACCTGCGTCTGCGCCAACCGCCTGTACGTGCAGGAAGGCGTCTACGACGCTTTCGTCGAGAAGCTCAAGGTCGCCGTGGCCAAGCTGAAGATCGGCAACGGCCTGGAGGACGGCACCACCACCGGCCCGCTGATCGACGACAAGGCCGTGGCCAAGGTCCAGGAACACATCGAGGATGCGGTGAGCAAGGGCGCCCGCGTCGTCGCCGGCGGCAAGCCCCACAGCCTGGGTGGCAGCTTCTTCGAGCCGACCATCCTGGTGGATGTGCCGAAGAACGCCGCCGTCGCCAAGGAAGAGACCTTCGGTCCCCTGGCGCCGCTGTTCCGCTTCAAGGACGAGGCTGAAGTGATCGCCATGGCCAACGATACCGAGTTCGGCCTGGCGTCCTACTTCTATGCCCGCGACCTGAGCCGTGTCTTCCGCGTCGCCGAGGCGCTGGAGTACGGCATGGTGGGGATCAACACCGGCCTGATCTCCAACGAAGTCTCGCCGTTCGGCGGCATCAAGGCCTCCGGCCTGGGCCGCGAAGGCTCCAAGTACGGCATCGAGGACTACCTCGAAATCAAGTACCTCTGCCTGGGCCTGTAAGCGTCCGCCATCGAGGCGTCGGAAGGGGCGCGCGTCGGCAGGAGCCGGCGCCCGGCCCGCATGCGGTGCCTGGTTCGGTCCGGCCGCGAGGCCGGCGTTTTTCGTTTACCCGCGCGCCCGGACGGGCTGCGGCAGTCGATCATCGTATGCTGCCGCCGCTGAACCCCGGGCGTATCTTCATCCTTGCACCGGTCCGCACGATGAGCGGCCAATGAGGAGAACATGAGCAAGACCAACGAATCCCTGATGCAACGCCGCCAGGCCGCCGTTCCGCGCGGTGTGGGCCAGATCCATCCGATCTTCGCCGAGCGCGCGGAGAACGCCACCGTATGGGACGTGGAAGGCCGCGAGTTCATCGATTTCGCCGGCGGCATCGCCGTGCTCAACACCGGCCACCTGCACCCTAAAGTGGTGGCGGCGGTGCAGGAACAACTGACCAAGCTGTCGCACACCTGCTTCCAGGTGCTGGCCTACGAGCCCTACGTCGAGCTGTGCGAAGAAATCGCCAAGCGCGTGCCCGGCGACTTCGCCAAGAAGACCCTGCTGGTCACCTCCGGCTCCGAAGCCGTGGAGAACGCCGTTAAGATCGCCCGTGCCGCCACCGGCCGCGCCGGCGTGATCGCCTTCACCGGCGCCTATCACGGCCGCACCATGATGACCCTCAGCCTGACCGGCAAGGTGGCGCCCTATGCCGCCGGCATGGGACTGATGCCGGGCGGCGTGTACCGCGCCATCGCGCCCTGCGAGCTGCACGGGGTGAGCGAGGACGAGTCCATCGCCAGCATCGAGCGGATTTTCAAGAACGATGCTCAGCCCCAGGACATCGCCGCGATCATCATCGAGCCGGTGCAGGGTGAGGGTGGCTTCTACGTCAACTCCCCGACCTTCATGAAACGCCTGCGCGCCCTCTGCGACCAGCACGGCATCCTGTTGGTCGCCGACGAAGTGCAGACCGGCGCCGGTCGTACCGGGACCTTCTTCGCCACCGAACAACTGGGTGTGGTGCCGGACCTGACCACCTTCGCCAAGTCGGTCGGCGGCGGTTTCCCGATCTCCGGCGTCTGCGGTAAGGCCGAGATCATGGACAGCATCGCGCCCGGCGGCCTCGGCGGCACCTACGCCGGCAGCCCGATCGCCTGCGCCGCGGCCCTGGCCGTGCTCAAGGTGTTCGACGAAGAGAAGCTGCTGGATCGCTCCCTGGCGCTCGGCGAACGCCTCAAAGCGGGCCTGCGCGACATCCAGGCCAAGCACAAGGCGATTGGCGACGTCCGCGGACTGGGTTCGATGATCGCCATCGAGCTGTTCGAAGGCGGCGACACCCACAAGCCGGCGGCGGAGCTGGTCGGCAAGATCGTCGCGCGTGCTCGCGAGAAAGGCCTGATCCTGCTGTCCTGCGGGACCTACTACAACGTCATCCGTTTCCTCGTGCCCATCACGGTGCCCGACGCGCAACTGGACAAGGGCCTGGCCATCGTCGCCGAGTGTTTCGACGAACTGGCGTAAGCCGAACCGGCGTTACCCTGGAGTGCCGCTCACACCCGTGAGCGGCATTTTTTTATCCGCGCGAGGCTGCGTGCTCCAGGCTGTCGAGGGTCGAGGTCGAGGTCGAGGTCGAGGTCGAGGTCGAGGTCGAGGTCGAGGTCGAGGTCGAGGGTGGTGGTGCGCCAGAGGCCCTTGCCGGCGGTCCTGGCCGCTGCGACGCGCTTCCCACATCGGGGACGAAGGCGGTGAGCATGCGATCGAAGACTGGACACTCGGATTCGGCCGCGCGTGGTGGATGGATGAAGCGCCATCCACCCTACGGGTCGTGTCACCTGGTCTGCCTCTCGCCGCCATTCTCGTAGGGTGGATGACGCCTTCTCCATCCACCAAGGCCCGCGCCGTCGCTTTGGACGGCACCGCCAAGCCCCGGCCCCGCGAAGCGCTTCAGTCGAGGAACGTCACCTTGCCGTCGGCGAGGGATTTCACCCGTGCCAGGGATTCGACGCGATAGCCTTCGCCTTCGAGCAGCGCGCGGCCTTCCTGGAAGGATTTCTCGATGACGATGCCGAGCCCGGCGATGCTCGCGCCGGCCTGGCCGATCAGGTCGATCAGCGCCTTGGCGGCGTGGCCGTTGGCGAGGAAGTCGTCGATCACCAGCACGTGGTCGTCGGCCATCAGGTGCTTGGCGGAAATGGCGATGGTGCTTTCGCTCTGCTTGGTGAAGGAAAACACCGTGGAGGTGTAGAGGTTGTCGCGCAGGGTCAGCGACTGGTACTTGCGCGCGAAGATCACCGAGACGCCCAGCTCCAGGCCGGCCATGACCGCCGGGGCGATTCCCGAGGCCTCGACGGTGACGATCTTGGTGATGCCCTGGTCGCGGAAGCGTTCGGCGAAAGCGTGGCCGATCTGCTGCATCAGCACCGGGTCGATCTGGTGGTTGAGGAAGGCGTCGACCTTGAGCACCTGATCGGAAAGGACGACGCCTTCGGTACGGATTTTGTCTTTGAGAATGTCCACGAATTGCTTCCTGGCGGGGCGGCTGCCGCTGATGAAGCGCGCGATTCTACCCCTCCCGCGGGGCTGTGCGCGACGTCGGCGAGGGTCCAGGCAGGCGGCGATCGGCCGGACGGTTCATCCGGCGCTGCGGCACGAAGAGCTTCAGGCGTGGCGAATGCGGGTCCAGGGGCTTGGTGGCGCGGCGGTGCCGAAGCCCGGGCTCTGTACGAACAGCGCCGGGGCCCGGTGATGCGGCGTGGGAAGCCGGCTCATTGACCGCAGGTAAACCCGCTTCTTCGCCTGTTCGAGTCTTGCCTGACCTTCGCTCGGTGACTCTCCGCACGGACCCTAGCGCTTGAGCATCGAGCGCATCGCCGCCAGGGCGTCGTTGCCGCGCGCGGCCTTCACTTCCACTGGCGCGTCTTCCTGGCCTTCCCACACCAGGTCTTCGGGCGGCAGTTCGTCGAGGAAACGGCTCGGCGAACAGTCGATGACCTCGCCGTACTGCTTGCGCTTGGCGGCGAAGGTCATGGTCAGGTTGCGCTTGGCACGGGTGATGCCGACGTAGGCCAGGCGGCGCTCTTCCTCGATGGTGTCGGCCTCGATGCTGGAGCGGTGGGGGAGGATCTCCTCCTCCATGCCGAGGATATACACCGAGGGGAATTCCAGGCCCTTGGATGCGTGGATGGTCATCATCTGCACGCCCTCGGCGCCTTCTTCCTCTTCCTGCTGGCGTTCGAGCATGTCGCGCAGGACCAGCTTGCCGATGGCCTCCTCGATGGTCATCTCGCCGTCCTCGTCCTTCTCCAGGGTGTTCTTCAGGGCATCGACGAGGAACCAGACGTTGCTCATGCGCGCGTCCGCGACCTTGTCGCTGGAGGCGTTCTGCCGCAGCCACTGCTCGTAATCGATGTCCATCACCATGCTGCGCAGGGCGGCGATGGGGTCGTCCTGGGCGCACTGCTGGCGCAGCTTGTCCATGTAACGCTTGAAGCGCGAGAGGCGCTCGGTGTAGCGGCTGTCGAGGTGCTCGCCGAGGCCGATCTCGTCGCTGGCGGCGTACATGCTGATCTTGCGTTCGGTGGCGTAGTTGCCGAGCTTTTCCAGGGTGGTCGAGCCGATCTCGCGGCGCGGCACGTTGATCACCCGGAGGAAGGCGTTGTCGTCGTCCGGGTTGACCAGCAGGCGGAAGTAGCTCATCAGGTCCTTCACTTCCTGGCGGGCGAAGAAGCTGGTGCCGCCGGACAGCCGATAGGGAATCTGGTGGTGCTGGAGCTTCAGCTCCATCAGCTTGGCCTGGTAGTTGCCGCGGTAGAGGATCGCGAAGTCGCTGTAGGGGCGCTGGGTGCGCAGGTGCTCGGTGAGGATCTCCAGGGCCACCCGCTCGCACTCGGCGTCCTCGTTGCGGGTGCGGATCACGCGGATCTCGTCGCCCACGCCCATCTCGCTCCACAGCTGCTTCTCGAAGGCGTGGGGGTTGTTGGCGATGAGCACGTTGGCGCACTTGAGGATGCGGCTGGTGGAGCGGTAGTTCTGCTCCAGCATCACCACCTTCAGCGAGGGGTAGTCTTCCTTGAGCAGCATCAGGTTTTCCGGGCGCGCGCCACGCCAGGCGTAGATCGACTGGTCGTCGTCGCCGACCACGGTGAACTGGTTGCGCAGGCCCACCAGCAGTTTCACCAGCAGGTACTGGCTGGCGTTGGTGTCCTGGTATTCGTCCACCAGCAGGTAGCGGATGCGGTTCTGCCATTTCTCCAGCACGTCCGGGTGCTCCTGGAACAGCTTCACCGGCAGCAGGATCAGGTCGTCGAAGTCCACCGCGTTGTAGGCCTTGAGGGTGCGCTGGTAGTGCAGGTAGACCACCGCGGCGGTCTGCTCCTTGGGCCCGCGGGCCTCGGCCAGGGCCTGTTCGGGCAGGACCAGCTCGTTCTTCCAGCCGCCGATGTAGCCCTTGATCTCGTCGACGCCGTCGTCGCCGGCGTACTCCTTCTGCATGATGTCGCTGAGCAGCGCCTTGATGTCGCCCTCGTCGAAGATCGAGAAGCCCGGTTTGTAGCCCAGCCGCGCGTACTCCTTGCGGATGATGTTCATCCCCAGGTTGTGGAAGGTGGACACCGTCAGGCCCTTGCCCTCGCTGCCGCGCAGCAGGCTGCCGACGCGCTCCTTCATTTCCCGCGCGGCCTTGTTGGTGAAGGTCATGGCGACGATGTGCTGGGCGCGGATGCCGCATTGCTGCACCAGGTAGGCGATCTTGCGGGTGATCACGCTGGTCTTGCCGGAACCGGCGCCGGCGAGCACCAGGAGCGGGCCGCCGACGTAGTTCACGGCTTCCTGCTGCCGGGGGTTGAGTCGGGACATGGCGGGGCGTCCGAGAAAACGGGCGCGCATTTTAACAGGCCTTCCGGGCGCCGCCGTAACCGTCCGGAACCCCGCCGAACGCCTTCGTACGGTTGCCGATCGCCGCGGTTTCCCGCAGAGTGCGCGACATTCGGAAGGATGCCAGCGAAAAAGACGCCGTCCACGGCGCTACGCAAAAGATCCGCTTCAAGCGGGCATGCGTGTTTTCAGCGGTGACCGGGCAGGCGAAGGCCGGCCCCTTTTTGTGTGTGAATGACCGGGGAGGTCATGTGTCTGCGCTTGTCGAACCCATGCGCATCGTTCTACTGGCCGAAACGCCGGCCTGGAAGGATGCGTTGCGCGTGTGCCTGGCGGAGCTGGGCGCCGCCATCGCTCTGATCACCGCCCCGTCGTGGGCCGCCGCCAGCGCCTTGTTCGATGAAGAACCCAACGCCGTGCTGCTGGCCACGCCCGCCTGCCAGCCGCCACCCGGCCAGTGCCCGGTGCCGCTGGTGCTGCTGCTGGAGCGCGAGCCGCCACGGCCGCCCGAGAGCGGCGACTGGCTGGTCCGCGACAGCCTGAGCGCGGACGCGCTGCGCCGCTGCCTGCGCTACGCCCGCGAGCGCGGCAACCTGCACGTCGCCCTGCGCCGGCTGGCCGAGCAGGACCCGCTGACCGGCATCGTCAACCGCCAGGGCTTCCAGACCCTGCTGGCGGCCCGGCTGGCCGAGTTCGAGGGGCGTGGCCTGGCCCTCGGCTATCTCGACCTGGACAACTTCCGCCACGTCAACGACGCCCTCGGCTACCAATCCGGCGATCGCCTGATCCTGCAGGTGGTGAGCCGCCTCAAGGGCCAATTGGAGGCCGGCGACCTGCTGGCGCGGATGGGCGGCGACGAGTTCGGCCTGCTGCTGGACGTTCGCCGCGACCCGGCCCGGCTGGAGCGAATCGCCGAGGGCCTAGTCGAGGCCCTGGCCGAGCCCTACCGGGTCGACGGCGAAAGCCTGCTGCTGGGCTGCAGCTTGGGCCTGGCCCGCGCCGACGACGCCGACAGCGACGCCGACCGCTCGATGTGGCACGCGCACATCGCCATGCAACAGGCGAAGAATGCCCAGGGGTGCAGCTTCCATGTCTTCGATCCGCGGTTGAACCGCGGCGCGCGCAGCCTCGCCGAACGGGAAGGCGAACTGCGCCGGGCGCTTCGTTGCGACCAGCTGGAGCTGCACTACCAGCCGCGGCTGTGCCTGAAGAGCGGGCGCATCCTCGGCCTGGAAGCCCTGGTGCGCTGGCGGCACGCCGAGCGTGGCCTGCTCACCCCTGACGAATTCATCCCCCTGGCCGAGGAAAGCGGGCTGATCGTGCCGCTCGGCTACTGGGTCATGTCCCGCGCCCTGCGCGACATGCAGTGGTTGCGCGGGCGCGGCCTGGAGCCGCTGCACATGGCGGTCAACCTGTCCTTCCGCCAGTTCCAGGACAGCCAGTTGCTGTCGACCCTGAGCCGCCTGATCGAGGAGCGCGGGGTCGAGCCGCAGTGGCTGGAGTTCGAGCTGACCGAAACCGCGGTGATGCGCCGCAGCGAGCAGGTGTTGCAGACCATGCAGGCGCTGGAGCGCCTGGGCGTGCGCTTCTCTCTCGACGACTTCGGCACCGGCTTCTCGTCGTTCGTCCACCTCAACAGCCTGCCGATCACCCTGCTGAAGATCGACAAGGGCTTCGTCGGCGGCATCGACAGCCGCCCGGCCAATCGCCGCCTGGTGCGGGCGATGATCGCCCTGGCCCACACCCTCGGCCTGGAAGTGGTGGCCGAGGGCGTGGAAACCGCGGCGCAGCTCGCCCAGTTGCGCGAGTTCGGCTGCGACCAGGTGCAGGGCTTCTGGATCAGCAAGCCCCTGCCGCTGAACGAGCTGGCGCGGTTCCTGGTATTCGGCATGCGCCGGCCGGCCTTCGCCGAAACGCTGACCGACGCCCCGGGCGCCGGCTCGGCGAACGACTCGGCCTAGGGCCGGGACGAAACGCCACGGCGCAAGGGACGGCGAGGACACGCCGGCGACCCGCCGCTCGAGCCTCGTCGCCGGCCCCTCGCCTACCGACCCTGGGCCGGTTCGCCGGTGGCGGCGAGCGGCGCCTGCGGGAGGCGGCCGGCGCGCAGCAGGCGGGCGATCCGCCATTCGAAGCCGAGGGTCAGCCCCAGCGCCGCGCAGGCCAGCCCCACCGCCAGGCCCCACCAGACCCCGGGCGCGTCCCAGCCCAGGGGGAAGGCCAGCAGCCAGGCGGCGGGGGCGCCGATCGCCCAGTAGCAGACGAGGCCCACCAGGAAGGTGGTGCGCGCCTCCTTGAGGCCGCGGATGGCGCCCATGGCGATGGTCTGGATGCCGTCGAACAGTTCGAACAGCGCGGCGATCGCCAGCAGGTGAATGGCCAGGGCCACCACCTCGCGGTAGCGTGGGTCGCCGAGGTCGATGAACAGCCCTACCACCCGGTGCGGCGCCAGCCAGAACAACGCGGCGAAACCGAGCATGCAGGCGCCGCCGAGGGCGATGCCCAGGCGTCCGGCGAGCCGCGCCCGCGCCAGTTGCCCGGCGCCGAAGTGCCGGCCGATGCGGAAGGTCACCGCATAGGAAATCCCCACCGGCACCATGAAGGCCACGTACACCGATTGCAGGGCGATCTGGTGGGCGGCCAGTTGCAGGCTGCCGAGGGCGCCCATGCACAGGGCCGTGAAGGTGAAGAGCGCCGATTCCACCGCGTAGGTGCCGCCGATCGGCAGGCCCAGGCGCCAGAGTTCGCCCAGGGCCTTGGTGGATGGCCGCCAGAAGCCCTGGCGCAGCGGGTAGGCGGCATAACCCGGATGGCGCAGCAGGTGCCACCCCAGCAGCACGGCCATGGCGCTCATCACCAGCGCGGTGACCAGGCCGATGCCCGCCAGCCCCAGTGGCGGCAGGCCGAACCAGCCCTTCACCAGGGCGTAGTTGAGCAGCATGTTGGCCAAGGCGCCGCCGATGCTGATGGCCATCACTGGGCCAGGCCGGCCGATGGCGCTGGTGAAGCCGCGCAGCACCATGAAGCTCAGGTAGCCGGGCAACGCCAGCACCAGGGTGGAAAGGAAGCGCATCGCCCCCTCGACGTTCTCCGGTGCCTGGCCGCAGGCCAGCAGCAGCGGGCGCAGGTTCCACAGCGCCAGCCCGGCCAGCACCGCCAGGCCCCAGCCCATCCAGAGGCCGGCCTGGGCCAGACGCGCGGCACCGGCCCGGTCGCCGGCGCCCTGGCGGATCGCCACCAGGTTGCCCACCGCCGCGAGCACGCCGATGCAGAAGACCGACACCAGCGAATAGCTGGCCGCGCCGAGCCCGCCGCCGGCCAGCGCCTCGGGTCCGAGCAGGCCCATCATCAGGGTGTCGGTGAAGATCATCAGCACGTGGGCCAATTGCGCGGCGACCAGGGGCGCGGCGAGGCGGAGGATGGCGACGAGTTCCAGGCGAAGCAGGTTTGTCATGAGTTTTACTTATCGGTGGGACGTCAGAACAACGAGTAAGGCTTGCCGGCGCTGCCGTCGGCGAAGCGCCCGAGGCGGAAGGCCGACAGGTCGAGGCCGGGCTGGCCCTGGTCGAGCCAGCGGGCCATCTCCCGGCCCACTAGCGGGCCCAGGGCGAAGCCGTGCCCGCAGAAGCCGGTGGCCACCAGCAGGCCGGGAACCCGGGCGGCGGCATCCAGCACCGGAATGCCGTCCGGCAGCACATCGATCAGCCCGGCCCAGCTTTCCACCACGCGCACCTCGCGCAACGCCGGGAACGCCGTGGTCAGGGCCCGCTCGGCGGCGCGCACGCGGCTGTCCTCGGGGCGCACGTGGGGGTCGCGCTCGCCGAGCGCCGGGTGATCGCCGCTGAGGCGCTGGCGCAGGTCGTGGAGCCAGGCGCCGTTGAGGCGGAAGCGGAAACTGCGGTGGTGTTCCCGCAGCAGCGGCAGGTACCAGGAGGCGCCACGCAGGTAACCGAGGCTGAGGTCGATGTCGGCCTGGGCCTCGTCGGCCAGGTTGAAGCTGCCGTCGGCGCGCTGGCGGATGCCGATGCCGTGACCGATGAAGCAGCCGGCGCCGATGGCCGGGCCGGGGCTGGTGCGCGACACCGTGCAGCGGATGCCCTGCTGGGGGATGTCCAGGCCGAGGAGGGCGAGCAGGCGCCAACTGCTGGCGCCGGCGGCGATCAGCAGGCGTCGGGTCTTCACGTAGCCGCGTTCGGTCTGCACCCCGCAGATGGCGCCGTTGGCCCGGTCGATGCCCTGCACCCCGCAGCCTTCGGCGAAGCGCGCGCCCAGCTCGCGGGCGCGGTACGCATAGGCGGGCGCCACGCGCCGCGGTTCGGCCTGGCCGTCGCTGGCGGTGAACAGCCCGCCTTTGGCCGGCCGCGCCAGGGCCGGCCAGAGCGCGGCCACCTCGCGGGCATCGAGCAGGCGGGTGTCGAGCCCATGGGCGGCGGCCACCTGCAGCCAGGCGTGGTAATCGGCCATCTGTTGGTCGGTCTCGGCGAGGTAGAGGCAGCCGCCCTGGCGCCACTCCAGCGGCGCCTGGAGCTCCGTCTCCAGGCCTTGCCAGAGGGGGATCGCGGCCTGCATCAACGGCACTTCCGCCGGGTCGCGGGCCTGCTGGCGGACGAACCCCCAGGCGCGGGTCGATTGTTGGCTGGCCAGCCCGGCCTTGTCGCAGACCAGCACGCTGAGCCCGCGTTGGCGCAGGTGGTAGGCGGTGGCGCAGCCCATGATGCCGGCGCCGGCGATCACCACGTCCACTTCCGCGGGCAAGGGCTCCGCGCTGGCGAGGGCGGGGTACAGGGGGTAGCAACCTTGGGGCATGGCGTGTTCCGGGCGGTTCGTGGGCGACGCCGCAGTATGGGAAACTGCCGAGGCCCCGACAAAAGGAAAAAAGCGATGTCCGGTATGAGTTTTAGTCATCCATGAGCCGAACCCTGCCTCCGCTTTACGCCCTGCGCGCCTTTGAGGCCGCGGCGCGGCACCTGTCCTTCACCCGTGCCGCGGAAGAACTGGCGATCACCCAGAGCGCGGTGAGCCGGCACATCCGCACCCTGGAAACCTATTTCGGCTGCCGGCTGTTCGAGCGCCGTGGCCGTACCCTGCAACTCACCGAGCCGGCGCGGCTGATCCTGCCGGGCCTGAGCGGCGGCTTCGACACCCTCGAACGCGCCTGCACGGTGTTGCGCACCGACGATGCCACGCTGCGCCTGAAGGCGCCGTCCACCCTGACCATGCGCTGGCTGCTGGCGCGGCTGTCGCGTTTCCGCCTGTTGAACGGCGACCTCGAAGTGCAACTGACCAGCGCCTGGATGGACGTGGACCGGGTGGATTTCGCCCGCGAACCCTTCGATTGCGCGGTGCTGCTCAGCGACGGAAATTTCCCGCCGGAATGGGAAAGCCGCCTGCTGTTCGACGAATGGTTGATACCGGTCTGCGCGCCGGAGGCACGGGGGGACCGGCCATGGGGCGTAGCCCAGTTACTGGCGGCCGAACGGGTGCATCCGACCCTGGACCGCCGCGACTGGCGGCAATGGCTGGAGGCGATGGGGCTCGAACACCAGGTGCCGCTCAAGGGCGGACCGGTCTTCGACACCCTGGAGGCGGGCATGGTAGCCGCCGCCCGAGGCTACGGCGTCTCCATCGGCGACTTGGTGATGATCGCCGAGGACGTCGATTCGGGGCGGCTGTCGCTACCCTGGCCCAGCGCGGTGCGCAGCGGCTGTGGCTACTACCTGGTATGGCCGCGGGGCACCCGCAACCAGCCGCGCTGCCAGCGGCTCTGGGGGTTTCTCGACGCCGAGGTGCAGGCGATGCACCTCCCTGAGGTGGAGCGAGTGGGCTGACGGGCCTCAGTCACTGACTGGCCCCGTCGTCACCCACGAGGGCTGCTCGTCTGAGTCGATCAAGCGGCTCAGACGACCAGCCCACGGCCGAAGGTGGCCGGTCCGGCCTGGGTCTCTTCATAGGCGCTCACCGCCGTACTGGCGAGACGGGCGGTAATCAGGTTGCCGCTGTTCAGGTAGGTGGACGCGTTGTCCTGCTGTTGAACGTTCTGCCGCGCCAGGCTTTCCCGGCTGAACGGGTCGTTCAGGTCGTTATCGGCTGCCTGGCTGGACTCGTAGAGACGCTCGGCATTCTCGCGACGCTCGGTCTCGAGGGCCTCGCGGGTTTCCTCCGCCTGACGCGCTTCCTCGTCCAAGCGTTCCTGCTCCAGCCGGCGTTCACGCGCCAGTTGCAGGTCTGCGGCGCGCTGCTCGGCGCGGGAGGCGTTCTGTTCGACCAGACTCCGATCGCCGGTGGAGTCCACGACGGGGCGCGTCGTGCCGCTAACGCTGTAGGGGCCGGTCAGGCCGCTGATGGAAATAGCCATGGGGTTCTCCCTGGTTTTTTTAGGTCCTGGGATACTTGAGTCTAGCCATCGGAAAAGGTGCGATTAGAGCGATGTGCAATAAGCCTGGTGACCACATCGTCTAGCACTCCGCGCCGATCCGGTTGTCGCAGCGCTAGGTCCGGCGCCGAAGCCGGGGGTGCGAAGCGCCGGAATCGGGCCGGGGAAATGACCCGGCGCACCCATTCACCGGCTGAATGGCGCGCATCACAGGACTAAATTTCAATTTCCCCCGCGCTTTCTCTAAGGTGGGGCGCCTTCCGTTGGTCATGGAGAGAACGACATGAGCGTCAAGGTTTCCCCTATCGAGCGGGTCGCGGTGATCGGCGCCGGCACCATGGGCCGCGGCATCGCCATGAGCCTGGCCAACGCCGGTCTCGCCGTGCGCTGGCTGGACAAGGACCCCCGGGCGGTGGACGCGGGACGCCAGGCGGTGGCCGAGACCTACGCCCACGGCGTGCGCCAGGGGCGCTTCGATACCGCCGAGGCCAACGCCCGCTACGCGCGCATCGAGCCGGCCGCTGACTACGCGGCCTTGCGGGACATGGACCTGGCCATCGAGGCGGTCTACGAGAACCTCGAACTCAAGCAGGCGATCTTCCGCGAACTGGACGCCCATCTGCGCCCCCAGGCGTTGCTCGCCAGCAACACCTCGGCCCTGGACATCGACGCCCTGGCCGCCGTCACCACGCGGCCGCAGCAGGTGCTCGGCCTGCACTTCTTCAGCCCGGCGCACATCATGAAGCTGCTGGAGATCGTCCGCGGCGCGCAGACCGCCGACGCGGTCCTGGACGCCGCCCGCGCCCTGGGCGAGCGAATCGGCAAGGTCTGCGTGGTCGCCGGCAACTGCGACGGCTTCATCGGCAACCGCATGCTCCACCCCTACGTCCGCGAGGCCCGGCGCCTGCTGCTGGAAGGCGCCTTGCCGCAGCAGGTCGACCAGGCGCTGCAAGGCTTCGGCTTCGCCATGGGGCCGTTCCGCATGTACGACGTGGTCGGCATCGACCTGGAGTGGCGCGCCCGGCAACTGGCCGGCACGGGCCAGGACGAACCCGAGGTGCAGGTGGACAACCGCCTGTGCGAACTCGGCCGCTTCGGCCAGAAGAGCGGCGCCGGCTATTACCGCTACGCGCCGGGCAGCCGGCAGGCGGAGCAGGACCCGGAGGTGGATGCCCTGGTGCTGGAGGTGTCCGCGCGCCTGGACTATCACCGCCGCGCCATCGGCGAGGAGGAAATCCTCGAGCGCTGCCTGCTGGCCCTGGTCAACGAAGGCGCGAAGATTCTCGAGGAAGGCATCGCCGCCAGCAGCGCCGACATCGACCAGGTGTACCGCTACGGCTACGGCTTCCCCGCCGCCAAGGGCGGCCCCATGGCCTGGGCCGACGCGCTCGGCCTGGCCGCCGTGCGCGATCGCCTGCACGGCCTGGCGGCGCGCTTCGGCGGGCACTGGCGACCGGCGCCGTTGATCGAGCGGCTGGCCGATCTCGACCGACATTTCAGCGATTTCCACCGGGAGACATGGGCATGAGCTATCGGGCGCCCTTGCGTGACATGCGATTCGTCCTCCACGAGCTCTTCGAGGCCGAGGCCCACTGCGCGCGGCTCGGCAACGGGCTCGACCGTGCGTTGATCGACGAGGTGCTGGAGGAAGGCGCGCGCTACGCCGGCGAAGTGATCGCCCCACTCAACCGCGAGAGCGACGAGCGGGGCGCACGCCTGGAGCACGGCGCGGTGAGCACGCCGCCGGGGTTCCGCGAGGCCTATCGGCAATACGTGGACAACGGCTGGGCGAGCATGACCGGCCCGGTCGAATACGCCGGCCAGGGCTTCCCGCAACTGGTGGCCTGCATGTTCCACGAGATGCTGATGGGCGCCAGCCTGTCGTTCCGCATCTATTCCGGGCTCACCGAAGGCGCGGTGCTGGCCCTGCATCGGCACGGCAGCGAGGCGCTCAAGGCGATCTACCTGGCCAGGCTGGTGAGCGGCGCCTGGACCGGCACCATGTGCCTGACCGAGGCCCAGGCGGGGACCGACCTGGCCCTGCTGCGGACCCGCGCCGAGCCCCAGGCCGACGGCAGCTACCGGGTCAGCGGCAGCAAGATCTTCATCAGCGGCGGCGAGCACGACCTCAGCGAGAACATCGTCCACCTGGTGCTGGCCCGCCTGCCCGACGCCCCGGCCGGGGTCAGGGGCATCAGCCTGCTGCTGGTGCCGAAGTTCATCGGCCTGCCCGACGGCGGCCTGGGCGAACGCAACGCCCTGAGCTGCGGCGCCCTGGAGCACAAGATGGGCATCAAGGGCGCGGCCACCTGCGTGATGAACTTCGACGGCGCCACCGGCTGGTTGCTCGGCGAACCCCACCAGGGCCTGGCCTGCATGTTCACCATGATGAACGATGCGCGCTTCCAGGTCGGCCTGCAGGGCCTGGGCATCGGCGAGGCAGCGTTCCAGGCGGCCCTCGGCTACGCCCGCGAGCGCCTGCAATCGCGCGCCCTCGGCGGTCCGGCGCAGCCGCAGCAGGCGGCCGACCCGATCATCGTCCACCCCGACGTGCGGCGCATGCTGCTGACCCAGAAGACCCTGGTGGAGGGCAGTCGCCTGCTCGCTGCCTACACCGCGCGCCAGCTCGACCTGGAGCACGGCCATCCCGAGCCGGAGGGCCGTCGCGCGGCGGCGCGGCGCGCGGCGCTGCTGATCCCGCTGGTCAAGGCGTTCCTCACCGACATGGGCCAGGAGGCCGCGAGCCTCGCCGTGCAGGTGTACGGCGGCCATGGCTACATCCGCGAATGGGGCGTGGAACAGTTGATGCGCGACAGCCGCATCACCCAGATCTACGAAGGCACCAACGGCATCCAGGCCCTCGACCTGATCCGCCGCAAGCTGATCGGCGACGGCGGCGCGGAACTGGTCGCCCTGCAGGACGAGCTGACCGCTCTCTGCGAGCGCCAGCGCCGGCGCGCCGATCTCAGCGAGCTGGCCACCCCGGTGCTGGCGCGCCTGCACGAATGGCGCGACCTGGGCGCCGCGGTGATCGCCGCGGCCCAGGACGACCCCGAGGAGATCGGCGCCTGTTCGGTGGACTTCCTGCAGTACTCGGCCTACGTGCTGCTGGCCGCGCTCTGGTTGCAGGCCGCCGCCCGCGCCCAGGACGCCCTGCACGCCGGCAGCGACGAAGCGGCCTTCTACGAGGCCAAGCTGCACAGTGCGCGTTTCTACCTGCGGCGCATCCTGCCCCGCGCCGGCAGCCACCGCGAGGCCCTGCTCGGCGGCGCCGACTGCCTGATGGCGATGCCGGAGACCAGCTTCGCCTTCTAATCCGGGCCCCGGCCGCGCGCGTTCCCGCGCGTGGCCGGCCGCCCGGCCGCATTTTCCCCGAGGACCCGCGATGACCCCACAGCACCCGCACCGCGCGGACTATTCCCACTACGAAACCCTCACCACTCGCTGGCACGACAACGACCTCTACGGGCACGTCAACAACGTCGTCTACTACAGCTACTTCGACAGCGCGGTGAACGCCTACCTGATCGCCCGCGGCGGCCTGGACATCCACGAGGGGCCGGTGGTCGGCTTCGTGGTCAGTTCCTCCTGCGACTATTTCGCCTCGGTGGCCTTCCCCGAGCGGCTCGACGTCGGCCTGCGGGTCGGCAAGCTGGGCAACAGCTCGGTGCAGTACGAACTGGCGATCTTCAAGCAGGGCACCGACGGCGCCTGCGCCGCCGGTCGCTTCGTCCACGTGTTCGTCGATCGCGCGTCGAACCGCCCGGTGCCGATCCCCGCCGAGCTGCGCGCGGCCCTGCAAGCGCTGCTGCCGCCCGGTTGAGCGCGCCGGCGGGCTTTCCGGCTATGCTGGGGCCTTCTCCCGGAATCGACCGCCCATGGTGTACGACGCGCTCCACCTGCTCGGCTATGTGTTCGCCGTGCTGCAAGTGTTCGGCCTGCTGGCGGCCCTGCACGCGATCCTCACCGTGCGCACCGCCCAGGGCGCCATCGCCTGGGGCATGGCGCTGGTGTTCATGCCGACCCTCACGCTGCTGCCCTATCTGATCCTCGGACGCAGCCGTTTCGACGGCTACATCCGCGCGCGGCGCCAGGCCGACCAGGAGATGCGCGTGGCCATGGCGGCCCTGGACTGGCGCCCCTGGCTCGAGGAAATGCTGGCCGCGCGCAGCGTCGCCGACCCGTCCGGGCACCTGCTGGCGATGGCGCGGCTGGCGGAGATGCCCAGCCTGGCGAGCAACCAAGTGCGCCTGCTGATCGACGGCAAGGCCACCTTCGCGGCGATCTTCGCCGCCATCGCCGGCGCCCGCGACGTGGTGCTGGTGCAGTTCTTCATCGTCCACGACGACGCCCTCGGGCGCCGCCTGCAAGCGCTGCTGCTGGACCGCGCGGCCGCCGGGGTGAAGGTCTACCTGCTCTACGACAGCGTCGGCAGCCACGCCCTGCCGCGCCGCTACATCGCCCGGCTGCGCGAGGGCGGGGTGCAGGTCCATGGCTTCTCCGCGCGCAGCGGCTTCATCAATCGCTTCCAGGTCAACTTCCGCAACCACCGCAAGATCGTGGTGGTGGACGGCAACCGCGGCTTCGTCGGCGGACACAACGTCGGCGACGAATACCTGGGCACCCGGCCGCCGCTGTCGCCCTGGCGCGACACCCACATCGAACTCAGCGGCCCGGTGCTCGCCTGCCTTCAGGAGTCCTTCGCCGAGGACTGGTACTGGGCGACCCGCACCCTGCCGCCGCTGCTGTTGCCGACCCACTACGCGGTGGAGGCGGAGATGCTCTGCCAGGTTATCTGCAGCGGCCCGGCCGACGAGGGCGAGACCGCCTCGCTGTTCTTCGTCCAGGCGATCAACGCCGCCACCCAGCGGGTCTGGCTGGCCAGCCCCTACTTCGTCCCCGACGAATCGGTGTTCGCCGCCCTGCGCCTGGCGGTGCTGCGCGGCGTCGACGTGCGCCTGCTGCTGCCCTCGCGCCCCGACCACCGCATGGTCTATGCCGCGTCCAGCCTCTACGCCCTGGAAATGGCGCGCCTGGGAGTGCGGGTGTTCCGCTACCAGCCGGGCTTCACCCACCAGAAGGTGGTGCTGATCGACGACGAGATGGCCGCGGTGGGCAGCGCCAACCTGGACAATCGCTCGTTCCGCCTGAATTTCGAAGTGATGGTGCTGACCGTGCACGCGGGTTTCGCCGCCGACGTGGAGCGCATGCTGGAGGCCGACTTCGCGCAGTCCCGCGAGCTGTCCCCCGACCAGGACCCGAAGCCGCGACGCCTGCAACAACTCGGCATGCGCGTCGCCCGGCTGATCGCGCCGATCCTGTGATCGGGGCTGCACGGGGCATCGGGTCGCCCTCGGCCTGACGTGATGCCCGGCGCGCCCGCCGGCGAGGCCGTGGGTGGATCCCGCCGCCCCGGAGCCTTCCGGGCGCGGCGGGGCGGTTCAGCCCGCCGACAACGCCGGGTGGCCGGGGTGTTCGTCGTCGTCCGCCTGGGACAGCGGGCGGGCGACGGACTCCAGGGACTTGCGCTCGGCGGCGACGCCCCAGATCGCCTGCACCACGCCTGCCAGCAGCATCAGCCCGGCGCCGATCAGGTAGCCGACGAACACGTATTCGCGCTGGTGGGTCTCGATCAACTCGCCGAACAGCAGCGGGCCGACGATGCCGCCCAGGCCGGTGCCGAAGGCGTAGAACACCGCGATGGCCAGGGCGCGGATTTCCAGGGGGAAGCTTTCGCTGACGGTGAGGTAGGCCGAGCTGGCGGCGGCGGAGGCGAAGAAGAAGATCACCATCCAGGCGATGGTCTGGGTGCGCGCATCCAGCAGGCCCTGCTGGAACAGGTAGCCGCTGCCGATCAGCAGCACGCCGGAGATCAAATAGGTGGAGCTGATCATGATCCGCCGGCCGACCACGTCGAACAGGCGGCCGAGCAGCAAGGGGCCGCAGAAGTTGCCCAGGGCGAAGGGCAGCACGTACCAGCCCACCTCGGCCGAGGGCACCTGGTAGAAATCCGCCAGCACCAGGGCGTAGGTGAAGAAGATCGCGTTGTAGAAGAACGCCTGGGCGGTGAGCAGGGTCATGCCCACCATGGCCCGCTGCCGATGCACCACGAACAGACTGTGGAAGACTTCCTTGAGCGGCGTGTGGTCGCGGGCGCGCAGGCGCAACCGCGGGGCATCGGGTAGCGGCGGCAGGTCGTGGCCTTCGGCGCGGAAGCGCGCCTCTATGCCTTCGACGATCCGCTCCGCCTCCTGCGGCTGCCCGTGGATCAACAGCCAGCGCGGGCTTTCCGGCAGCCACAGGCGCATCAGCAGGATGAACAGCCCGAGCAGCGCGCCGATGCCGAAGCACAGCCGCCAGCCGAGTTCGCCGCCCACCCACTGCGGGTCCAGCAGGACGATGGAGCCCGCCGCGCCCAGGGCCGCGCCGACCCAGAAGGTGCCGTTGATGCCCAGATCCACCCAGCCGCGGAAGCGCGCTGGGGTGAATTCCTGGATGGTGGAGTTGATCGCCGTGTATTCGCCGCCGATGCCGGCGCCGGTGAGGAAGCGGAACAGCATGAAGCTCGCCGGGCTCCAGGAGAAGGCCGTGGCGGCGGTGGCGGCCACGTAGAGGAACAGGGTGATGAAGAACAGCTTGCGCCGCCCCAGGCGGTCGGTGAGCCAGCCGAAGAACAGCGCACCGAGCACCGCTCCGGCGATGTAGACCCCGCCGGCCAGGCCGATGTCGGCATTGCTCAGGTGCAGCTTGGGACTGTCGCGCAGCGCGCCGGCCACCGAGCCGGCGAGGGTCACTTCCAGGCCGTCCAGCAGCCAGGTGATGCCCAGGGCGAACACCAGCAGGGTATGGAAGCGGCCCCAGGGCAGACGGTCGAGGCGTGCCGGCAGGTCGGTGGAGAACACGCCGGCGCCCTCGGCGGAGACCGGGGTGGAGGCGCGGGGCGGCAGGTCGGTAGGGGCCATGATTCGATCCTTGAGGTCAGGCCGGCGCCGAAGGGCGCCGCGGGCGAGCGGCGGCTCTATGCGCTATGGAGTTCGCGACGCGCGGCGGAGTTCAGGGAAATGCCGACCCCGGCAGGCGCCGGTTAGCACTCTTGGTGGGGATGCCGGTCTCAGAGCTGACCGCCCCATGGAAAGGAATCGTGATGAAGGGCAAAGCAGGGAGCATGGCGTCCGCCTGCCTGGCGCTCGGGGTCCTCGCGCCCGGGTGCGGCGCCTGGGAGTTCGAGGGCTACGGACGGGCGGGCATCGGCGGCGCCGACGTTGGCGGCCGACAAGGGTGTTTCCAGTTGCCGGGGGCTCCGGCCAAGTACCGCCTGGGCAACGAGTGCGAGGACTACTGGGAGCTGCAACTGGCGGACGACCTGTACCCGGGCGCCGACGGCACCCGGCTCAGGCTGGAGGGCATGGCCAGCCTGAGCCACCTCTACGGCCACTCGCTCTCCTTCGACGGCGACGACGGCCGGGCGCGCCTGCCCCAGCTCTGGGCCGCGCTGCAAGCGCCGGCGCTGAACGGCGGCTCGGTGTGGGCCGGGCGGCGCTACTACAAGCGCCACGACGTGAACCTCAACGACTTCTACTACTGGAACCCCAGTGGCAGCGGCTTCGGCCTGGAGGACCTGCCGCTGGGACCCTACGCCCTCAGCTACGCCTTCCTGCGCGAAGACAGCATCGACCAGCCGGACAAGGCCAACCGCCACGACCTGCACCTCGCCGGCCTGCATCCCAACCCCGGCGGCCAGGTGGAGCTGGGCCTGAGCCATGTGCAGAAGGCCGGGCAGGTGCGCGGCGCCCATGCCGGCTGGTCGTTTACCGCGGAGCACGTGCAGGCCGGCTTCCTCGGCGGCGAGAACCGCCTGGTGGGGCAGTACGGCGAGGGGCCGGGCATCGGCCTCGGCCAGACCGGCCCGCTCGCCCACGGCCGTCATGTGCAGCGCCTGCGGCTGCTGGATACGCTGATCTGGCAAGTCACCGAAAGGTTCGGCGGGCAACTGCTGGGGCTGGTGCAACGGGATCGTCTGGCGGAAGGCGAACGGATCTGGCGCTCGCTGGGCGTGCGGCCGTCCTACGCCTTCGGCGAGCATGTCAAGCTGGTGCTGGAGCTGGGGCACGACGCCATCGAGCCGGCCCATGGCGCCACCCGCCGCCTGAACAAGTTCACCCTGGCGCCGACCCTGAGCGCCGGCAAGGCCTTCATGGCCCGCCCCGAGCTGCGCCTCTACTACACCTACGCGCAGTGGAACCGCGCCGCCCAGGCCGCCGCCGAGCCGGGCGATGCGCTGTCGGCCAACGGCGCGTTCGGCGCCAGCCGCCACGGCTCGAACGTCGGCGTGCAACTGGAAACCTGGTGGTGAGCGCGGTCAGCGGATGCGCCCGTCGTCCTCGGCGGGCAGCAGGCGGATGGCGATGAATTTCGAGGTCGGCGTATGGCTGCCGACGCCATAGCTGTCCAGCGGCACCAGCGGGTTGGTCTCCGGGTAGTAGGCGGCCGCCTGCCCCGGGGGGATGTCGAAGGCCAGCAGGGTGAAGCCCTTCACCCGCCGCTCGATGCCGTCGTCCCACAGGGACATCAGGTCGACCTTCTGCCCCGGCGCATAGCCCAGGCGACGGATGTCCGCCTCGTTGGCGAAGATCACCTCGCGCTGCCCCTTCACCCCGCGGTAGCGGTCGTCGAGCCCGTAGATGGTGGTGTTGTACTGGTCGTGGGAGCGCAGCGTCTGCAGGATCAGGTCGGGCTCCAGGCCGGTGTTGCGCACCCGTGGCGAGACCAGGTCGTCCGGCAGCGGATTGGCGATGAAATTGGCGCGGCCGCTGGCGGTGCTCCAGCGCCGCTCACCGGCCGAGTTGCCCAGGTAGAAACCGCCGGGGTGGCGCACGCGGCGGTTGAAGTCCTGGAAGCCCGGGATGGTGTCGGCGATCAGGTCGCGGATCCGGTCGTAGTCGGCGATCAGCGCGTCCCAGTCCAGCGGATGCGTGCCGAGGGTGGCCTTGGCGATCCCGGCGACGATCGCCGGCTCCGAGCGCATCTGCCCGGACAGCGGGCGCAACTGGCCGAAGGAGGCGTGGATCATGCTGAAGGAGTCCTCCACCGTCACCGACTGCGGCCCGCCGGCCTGCAGGTCGATGTCGGTACGGCCCAGGCACGGCAGGATCAAGGCCTCGCGGCCGACGGTGAGGTGGCTGCGGTTGAGCTTGGTGCTGATCTGCACGGTCAGCGCGCAGCGTTGCAGGGCGGCGTGGGTGCGCGCGCTGTCCGGGGTGGCCTGGGCGAAATTGCCGCCGAGGCCGATGAACACCTGGGCGTGGCCCTCGAGCATGGCCTCGATCGCCTCGACGGTGTTGTGCCCGTCCTGGCGCGGCACCGGGAAGCCGAAGCGTTTTTCCAAGGCGTCGAGGAAGGCCGCCGGCGGCCGGTCGTTGATGCCCATGGTGCGGTCGCCCTGCACGTTGCTGTGGCCGCGCACCGGGCAGAGCCCGGCGCCGGGCCGGCCGAGGTTGCCGCGCAGCAGTTGCAGGTTGACGATTTCCTGGATGATCGCCACCGAATGCCGGTGCTGGGTGATGCCCATGGCCCAGCAGACGATGACCTTCTCGGCGCGCCGGTACATCCGCGCGGCATATTCGAGCTCCGCGAGGCTCAGGCCGGACTGGCTCACCAGGCTGTCCCAGTCAGTGGCATCGAGCTCGGCCAGGTAGCCGTCGATCCCCGCGGTGTGCGCGGCGATGAAGGCATGGTCGAACACCGCCGGCGCGCCGCTGGCCTGGGCCTCGCGTTCCCATTGCAGGAGGAACTTGGCCATCCCGCGCAGGGCCGCCATGTCGCCGCCCAGGGCCGGGCGGAAGAACGCCGTGTTCAGCGGCTCCGAACCGTTGGTGAGCATTTCCAGCGGGCTCTGCGGATGCTGGAAGCGTTCCAGGCCGCGCTCCTTGAGCGGGTTGAAACAGACCACCTGGGCGCCGCGCTTCACCGCGTCGCGCAGCGGCTCGAGCATGCGCGGGTGGTTGGTGCCGGGGTTCTGGCCGAGCACGAAGATGGCGTCGGCGTGCTCGAAGTCGGCGAAGGTCACGCTGCCCTTGCCGACTCCCACGCTCTGCCCGAGGGCCACGCCGCTGGCCTCGTGGCACATGTTCGAGCAGTCCGGGAAGTTGTTGCTGCCGTAGGCGCGGACGAACAATTGATAGAGGAACGCCGCCTCGTTGCTGGCGCGACCGGAGGTGTAGAACTCCGCCTGGTTCGGCGAGGGCAGCGCCTTCAGGTGACGGGCGATCAGGGCGAAGGCGTCGTCCCAGGCGATCGCGCGATAGTGGTCGGAGGCGGCGTCGTACACCAGCGGCTCGGTCAGCCGGCCCTGGTATTCGAGCCAGTAGTCGCTCTGCTCGCGCAACTGGGAAAGGCTGTAGCGGGCGAAGAAGGCGGCGTCGACGCGGCGCTTGGTGGCCTCCCAGTTGACCGCCTTGGCGCCGTTCTCGCAGAACTTGATCCGCCCGTCCTCGGGCGAGTCGCCCCAGGCGCAGCCGGGGCAGTCGAAGCCGCCGTTCTGGTTGGTCTTGAGCAGCGCACGGAGGTTCTTGAACGGCTGCTTACTGTCCAGCCAGAAGTGCGCCACGCTGCGCAGCGCGCCCCAGCCGGCGGCGGCGCCCCGGTAGGGTGTGTAGCGGGGGTCGAGGGGTTGCAGGCTCATGGCAGGTCTTCTTCGCGGGGCGCGGCTGGGCTGTAGACCCGCGGCGCGCTGTGATGGGGGAGATGGATCAGGTTGAGGCCGTGGCGGCGCGCCCAGCGCACGCTGAGGGCGGTGGGCGCGGACAGGCTCACCAGGGTGCCGAGGCCAGCGCGCACGGCCTTCTGGATCAGCTCCAGGCTGCAACGGCTGGTCACCACGGCGAAGCCCTCGCGGCGCCCGGGCAGCTCGCGGGCGAGGGCACCTATCAATTTGTCGAGGGCGTTGTGCCGGCCGATGTCCTCGCGGCACAGGCGGATGGCGCCGGTGCCGTCGACGTACAGCGCGGCGTGCAGGGCGCCGCTGCGGCTGGCGAGGCGCTGGGCCTGGCCGATGCGTTCGCGCAAGTCGTGCAGGTGGGCGGCCGGCGGCAGCGCCGTCTCCGCCAGGCGCGGCAGTGGCGGCAACGCCTGGTCCAGGGCTTCCACCCCGCACAGGCCGCAGCCGCTGGTACCGGCGAGCTGGCGCCGTTGCCGCTTGAGGGCCCAGAAGGCGCGGCTGGCGATTTCCACCTCGGCGCGCAGCGCCTCGCCGTCGCCGCCGAGGCGGATGTCATAGATGTCGTCGAGGGTCTCCACCAGGCCGGCGCTGAGGCTGAAGCCGGCGACGAAATCCTCCAGGGCGCTGGGCGAGACCATCATCACCGCGTGGGCGACGCCGTTGTAGATCAGCGCCAGGGCGGATTCCTCGGCGAGCACGGCTTCGCCGGCGGCGCCCGCCCGGCCGAGTTCCCCGTAGGCGTAGTCGCGGGGCGGGGGCGGCACCGAGAGGCCGTCTTCCAGGTGGGCAGGGGAAAGGGGCATGGACGAGCCCTCTGCGACGAAGTGACACGTCCAGCCTAGGCCCGCCGGCGCATCCGCGTCTAATCGGCGGCGCCGATCCGCCCATCGGCGGGCTCTATCGGGGCGCTGCGAGGCGGGTGGGGCGCGGGCGCCGGGCGCGGCACCGTCAGTCGGCGATGCCCAGCGCCCGCCGCGCCGCCTCGAAGCAGGCGTCCGCGAGGGCCGAGCGCGGGGCGCCGCGCCGCAGGATCAGCCCCAGCGGAGCGAGGGTGCGGGCGCCGTCGATGGGGACCAGCGCCAGGTGCTCGCTGGCCTCCGCGAAGCCGCCGTCGAGGGGCACGATGGTGCAGCAGAGGCCCGTGCTCACCGCTTGCAGCAGCGGATGCACGGCGTCGGTCTCCAGGTACGGCCGCGGGGTCAGCCCATGACGCCGGAAGCCGTGGTCGATCGACTGACGGAAATGCATGCCCGGGCACAGCAGGCCGAGGGGCAGGTCGATCAGCGCGTCCCAGCCCAGGTGCTGCGCCTCGAAGGCGAAGTGGCGGCGGTCGTAGAGCAGCCCCATGGGCGTCTCGGCCAGCGCCAGGCTCTGGTACTGGTCGCGGTCGAGGCGGTCCAGGTAGGAGAGGCCGAGATCCAGCTGATTGCGCCCGAGCTGGTCGAGGATGCCTTCGCTGCTGAGGACGAACACCTGGAAACGCAAGTCCGGATGCGCCCCGGCGAATAGCCTGAGCAGCCGCGTCGGGTCGAACCCGGCGAGGGGCACCACGCCCAGGCGCAGGGTGCCGACCAACTGTCCGCGACAGGCCGCCGCCTCCGCGTACAGGCCTTCCTGGGCGGCCAGCAGGCTGCGCGCCCAGGCGAGGATGCGCTCGCCCTCGACGCTGAATCCCTCGAAGCGCTGGCCGCGGCGCACCAGCTCCAGGCCGAGCTCCTCCTCCAGGCTGCGTAGGCGCATCGACAGGGTCGGCTGGGTCACGTGGCAGCGCGCAGCGGCCTGGCCGAAATGGCGGGTTTCGTCGAGGGCGACGAGGAACCTCAGTTGCTTGATGTCCATGGGGCTCCGCAGGGTGCGAGGGGGCGGGCAGGGCGCCCCGAGAGAACGGGGTCAGGGCAACAGGTCGCGGTAATCCTCCACCGCGGCGAATTCCTCGGTGTCCTTCGCCGGCTTGCGGCTGTCCGGGCGGCGCACCGCCAGCAGGTGGCCGATGCCGAAGCGACGCGCGCTGCGCAGGATCGGCAGGCTGTCGTCGATGAACAGGCTGCGCGCCGGGTCGAAGCCGAAATCCGCCTGCAGCGCCTGCCAGAACTGCGGGTCTTCCTTGGGGAAGCCGTAGTCGTGGGAACTGATCAGGCGGTCGAACCAGGGCGCCAGCTCGATGCGCTCCAGCTTCAGGGTCAGCGAGTCGCGGTGGGCGTTGGTGATCAGCGCGACCCGCTTGCCGGCCGCGCGCAGGGCGGCGAGGAAGGTGTCGGCGTCCGGGCGCAGGGCGATCAGGTGCGCCACTTCGCGCTTGATCTCGCGGATCGGCAGGTCCAGCTCGCGGGTCCAGAAGTCCGTGCAGTACCAGTTCAGGGTGCCGGCGTGCTCGCGGAACAGCGGCAGCAGCTCCAGCTCGGCCATCGCCCGGCTGATGCCGTGGCGCTCGGCGTAGCGCTGCGGCACGTGCTCCATCCAGAAATGGTTGTCGAAATGCAGGTCCAGCAGGGTGCCGTCCATGTCCAGCAGGACGGTATCGATTTCGGGCCAGTCGAGGGCATGCATGGGAGGGGGACCGTCCTGCGCGGGGTCGGCGGACGCGCCGTCGCGGCGATCGCCGACAGGGATAATCGGAAAAGCCGCGGTATGATACCTGCCGCCCGCTCGCCAAGGAGACACCCATGCGCCAGAAACCCACCGTGCTCGCCCGCGAGATCGTCGCGAGCAGCCGCCTGTTCCGTATCGAGGCGTTGCAGCTGCGGTTCGCCAACGGCGTCGAGCGCACCTACGAACGCCTGGCGGGGCACGGCGCGGGCCATGGCGCGGTGATGATCGTGGCCATGGCCGACGCCGAGCACGCGTTGCTGGTGGAGGAATACTGCGCGGGCACCGACGACTACCAGCTGTCGTTGCCCAAGGGGCTGATCGAGCCCGGCGAGGACGTGCTGGAAGCGGCCAACCGCGAGCTCAAGGAAGAAGCCGGCTTCGGCGCCCGCCAGCTGGAATGGCTCACCGAGCTGAGCCTTTCGCCGGGCTACATGAGCCAGACCATCCAGGTGGTCCTGGCGCGGGATCTCTACCCCGAGCGCCTGCCGGGGGACGAGCCCGAACCCATGCGGGTCGAGCGCGTCGCGCTCGGCGAGCTGTCCAGCCTGGTGCAACACGTGCAATTCAGCGAGGGCCGCGCCCTGGCCGCGCTCTACCTGACCCGCGACCTGCTGACCCGGCGCGGGGAGTTCCACCCATGAATACGCCGACCCACTTGCATGCGGTGATCGACCTGGTGCGCCAGGCCGGCGAAGCGATCCTGCCCTACTGGCGCACCGGCCTGGCGGTCACCGAGAAGGCCGACGCCTCGCCGGTGACCGCCGCCGACCTGGCCGCTCACCGCTTGCTGGCGGCCGGGCTGGAGGCGCTGGACGCGGACATCCCGGTGCTGTCCGAGGAGGCCGCCGAGATTCCCCTGGAGACCCGCGCGGCCTGGCGTCGCTGGTGGCTGGTGGACCCGCTGGACGGCACCAAGGAATTCATCGCCGGCTCCGAGGAATACACCGTCAACGTCGCGTTGATCGAGGCCGGGCGGGTGGTGTTCGGGGTGGTCGGGATTCCGGCCGATGGCCGCTGCTATTACGGCGGCGTCGGGCTGGGCAGCTGGCGCCGCGAGCGGCAGGGCGCGACGAAGCGCATCGGCGTGCGCGCCACTCCGGTCGAAGGGTTCACTCTGATCGCCAGCCGGCGCCATGGCAGTCCGGCCCAGGAGCGCCTGCTCGCCGGGTTGGGCGAGCGCTTCGGCGAGCTGCGGCTGGCGAACGTGGGCAGTTCGTTGAAATTCTGCCTGCTCGCCGAAGGCCGGGCGGATTGCTACCCGCGCCTGGCGCCCACCTCGCAGTGGGACACCGCCGCCGCCCAGGGCGTGCTGGAAGGCGCCGGCGGCGAGGTGCTGGATTGCCGCGGCGAACCCCTGACCTACGAGGCGCGCGCGTCCTACCTCAACCCCTCGTTCCTGGCCCTGCCGCGCGACGCGGCCTGGCGGGGCGACCTGCTGGAGCTGGCCGGCCCGCTGGCCTGACGACCGCGCGGTTTCACTCCAGCATGTCGCGGTAGCGCGTGTCCTGCTTGAACACCAGCGGCTGGGCGAAGCCCGGTACCCGCACCTGTTCGCTGGACAGCTCGATGGCGCGGTCGTCGATCAGGTCCTGGCCGAAGTTGTAAATGATGTCGAAACGGCCCTTGAGGGCCTCTTCCTCGTAGCGCAGCGCAGCGGCGCGGGTGAGCTCGCGGCGTGCCCGGTAGTCGTCGAACGCCGCCTGGCCGTAGCGCCGGCGCAGCATGTCGTCCACCAGCCGCGGCGACAGCACCACGCCGCTGGCGTTGTTGCCGCCGAAACCCTTGGAGTTGACGAAGCAGACGTCCAGGGTTCGGCCGTCCAGGTGGCGGTCCTGGCCGGCGACGATGTCCAGGCGTTGCTGGTGCACGTCGTCGGCGATCCGGTCGATGGTCTTGATCCCCGGGAGGATGCCGTACTTGAAGGTCCCCAGGGCAGAGATCACCTGGTCGGCGCTGGCGGTGGCCAGGGAGTGGCCGACGAACGCCTTGACCGCGGTCACCGGCCAGTCCTCGATGGCGAACGCGGCGGCGACGCGGTCCAGCAGTTCCGACTCGGTGACGCGGTTGGCCGGCGTGCTGGAGCCGTGGGCATGCACGAAGCTGCGCTGGCGCACGCCCTCCAGGCCGACCAGTTGCACGGCGCTGGCCACGGCCTTGGCCATGGTCAGGTAATTGCCCGGCCCGGGGGCGGAAATGGATTTCTTGAAACCGTCGGCGTTGATGAACACGTCGGGCAGGGCGCCGTGCACGTCGGCGCCCAGCTCCAGGGCCAGCGCGTCGTCCATCAGCACGATGAACTGGCTGGACTCCGCCAGGGTGAAGCCGCAGTTCTCGCCGAAGGGCCGGCTGGCGCGGCGGAAGTCCACGTCGTCGCGGCCTTCGATCAGGCGCAGGTTTTCCTCGGTGGCCAGGGCGCCCATGGCGCCGTAGCCCTCGATGCACTCGGCGGTGATCGGGGCTTCGCTGTTGCCGACCAGGGCCACCCGGGTGCGCCCGGCGGCGATCGAGTCGATGGCCTTCTGCAGGTTGTAGAGGAAGGTGGCGCAGGCGCCGGTGACGCTGCCGGTGCTGCCGACGCTGCCGAGCACGTAGGCGTTGACGAAGTCGGCGGGCATGCTGTTGAGGCCCAGGGCCAGTTGCTTGGCCGACACCCGGTTGCCCTTGAGGCGCGATTGCAGCAGGCCGCCGAAGCCGTTCTCGTCCAGCTGGCTCATGATGCTGCCAGCGAATACCGCGACCTCGTCGGGCTCGACGCGGTCGACGATGCGCTGCCAGGGCAGGCCGATGGAGCGCAGCGCGTCGGTGGCGGCGAGCACCGCCAGTTGCAGGCCGCGCGGGTGGAAGTGGGCGTTGTACAGCTCGCCGGGCTCGAAGCCGGTCGGCAATTGCCCGGCGGATTTCACCGGCAGCGGGCGGTAGCTGTCGACCTTGAACTCGCAATGGCCATGCAGGGTGACGCGCACCTGCGAACCGTCCAGGGGTTCCACCGACCAGTTGGCCGGCAACGGCTCGGGCAGTTGCTTGCGCGAGGTGGTGAAGGTCAGCGGCGCCTCGCAGTCCACCGAGAGGTTCTTGTGCCAGTGGCTGGCGTCGACGTCCAGGTAGCGCTTCTCGATGCGGCGGACCAGGGTGGAACCGAGGATCTGCTTGGCGAAGCGGCTCTCGATGTCGGCCGGGCTCAGGGCGAGGCCGTCGCTGTCCAGGTAGCGGTCGTCGACCACCTTGACCAGCTTCATCATCACCGCCAGGCCGGCGAGGGTTTCCTGCCTGGCCGGAGCGTCCAGGCTTTCCAGCACGGTGCGGCGAAAGCCATGGTGGAAAGAGCTGCGGCCCGCGGCGTTGTAGCCGCCGAACCCCACAATGACCGGCAATCGGGACATCTGTCAGAAACTCCTGCAAATAGGCGGTGGCGGCCAGGCGTGAGCGGACGATGGAGCGAAAGCGGCGGGTGGGCCGGAGGCGTCGGCATCACGAGCATCGGCACCGGCTGGGCGGCTCGAATGATTCGGATGCGTAGCTGACGAGGAAGGTGACTGTCGAGTCACGCTTTGTGCCGAAGGGTCTATTCGCGAAGGCGGGGCGGCGGCGGGGGCGGATACGGGGAAAGCCTGGTCGCGCGCGGGGCGCGACCGGGCGCTCGGATCAGGCTTCGCGGTAAGCGAGGCCCGGGCTGGCGGTGGCGATGCGGGTGCCCGCTTCGCCACGGACGATGGCCTCGATGTCGGCGAGGGCGCCGACCACCGCGGTCTTGCCGGTGTTGCGGGCGAATTCGCAGGCGGCCTGGACCTTCGGCCCCATGGAGCCGGCGGCGAAGCCCAGGCGTTCCAGTTCGTCCGGGTGGGCCTGGGCGATGGCGCGCTGGGTCGGCTTGCCCCAATCGACGTAGGTGGCGGCCACGTCGGTGGCGATCACCAGCAGGTCGGCGTCCAACTGCTCGGCGAGCAGGGCGGAGCACAGGTCCTTGTCGATCACCGCTTCCACGCCTTCCAGCTTGCCGTTGGCGTCGTAGCGGGTGGGAATGCCGCCGCCGCCGGCGCAGATGACCACGCTGCCGTGTTCCAGCAGCCACTTGATCGGACGGATTTCGAAAATCCGCTTCGGACGCGGGCTGGCGACCACGCGGCGGAACTTGTCGCCGTCCGGGGCGATGTTCCAGCCCTTCTCCGCGGCCAGGCGTTCGGCTTCCTCCTTCGAGTAGACCGGGCCGATGGGCTTGGTGGGGTTCTGGAACGCGGGATCGCGGGCATCCACTTCCACCTGGGTGAGCAGGGTGGCGAAGGGCACCTCGAACGGCAGCAGGTTGCCCAGCTCCTGTTCGATCATGTAGCCGATCATGCCTTCGGTTTCCGCGCCCAGCACGTCCAGCGGGTAGGGGCTGACGTTGGCGTAGGCGGCGCCCTGCAGGGCCAGCAGGCCCACTTGCGGGCCGTTGCCGTGGGCGATCACCAGTTCGTTGCCGGCGGTGACCTTGGCGATCTGTTCGGCGGCGACCCGCACGTTTTCACGCTGGTTTTCCGCGGTCATGGGTTCCCCGCGGCGGAGCAAGGCGTTGCCGCCAAGAGCGATGACGATACGCATGGGTTCTCCTTACATCCTGTGGCCCGGCGCGCCTCGGAAGGCGCGCCGGGAATGGCCGATCAGACGTCGGCGAGGGTCGAGACGAGCACGGCCTTGATGGTGTGCATGCGGTTTTCCGCCTGCTCGAAGGCGATGCAGGCCGGCGACTCGAAGACGTCGTCGGTCACTTCGATGCCGTTGGCCAGGTTCGGGTACTTCTCGGCGATCTGCTTGCCGACCTTGGTCTCGCTGTTGTGGAACGCCGGCAGGCAGTGCATGAACTTGACCCGCGGGTTCTCGGCGGCCTGCATGATGGCCTTGTTGACCTGGTAGGGCAGCAGTTCCTTGATGCGCTCGGCCCAGGCTTCCACCGGCTCGCCCATGGAGACCCAGACGTCGGTGTGGATGAAGTCGACGCCCTTGACCGCTGCCTTGGCGTCCTCGGTGAGGGTCAGGCGCGCGCCGCTCTCCGCGGCGAACTGTTCGCACTGTTTGACGAAGTCGGCGTGGGGCCACAGCGCCTTGGGCGCGGCGATGCGCACGTCCATGCCCAGCTTGGCGCCGATCAGCAGCAGGGAGTTACCCATGTTGTTGCGGGCATCGCCCAGGTAGGCGTAGCTGATGTCGTGCAGCGGCTTGTCGCTCTGCTCGCGCATGGTCAGCACGTCGGCGAGCATTTGCGTCGGGTGGTACTCGTCGGTCAGGCCGTTGAACACCGGCACCCCGGCGAACGTCGCCAGTTCCTCGACGATTTCCTGCTTGAAGCCGCGGTACTCGATGGCGTCGTACATGCGCCCGAGCACCCGCGCGGTGTCCTTCATGCTTTCCTTGTGGCCGATCTGCGAGGAGTTCGGGTCGATGTAGGTCACGTTGGCGCCCTGGTCATAGGCGGCCACTTCGAAGGCGCAGCGGGTGCGGGTCGAGGTCTTCTCGAAGATCAGCGCGATGTTCTTGCGTTTCAGGTGCTGCTGCTCGGTGCCGGTGTACTTGGCGCGTTTCAGGTCGCGCGCCAGGTCGAGCAGGTAGCGCAGCTCGCGGGTGTTGTGGTGCATCAGGCTGAGCAGGTTACGGTTGTGCAGATTGAAAGCCATGATTCGATTCCTCGTGGGCAGTGGCTGAACTGAGCCCCGCCGGGCCCGATGGGGCCGCGGGGCGGGCGGCCCGGGTAGGGCCGCCGTGCCGGTCAATAATCGATGGGGTCGCGTACGATCGGGCAGGTCATGCAATGGCCGCCGCCGCGTCCGCGTCCCAGTTCGCTGGCGCTGATGGTGATCACCTCGACGCCGGCCTTGCGCAGTTGGGTATTGGTGTAGGTGTTGCGGTCGTAACCGACCACCACGCCCGGCTCCAGGGCCACCACGTTGTTGCCGTCGTCCCATTGCTCGCGTTCGGCTTCATAGCTGTCGCCGCCGGTCTGCACCACGCGCAGGGCCTTCAGGTTGAGGGCCTCGGCAACGGTGTCGAGGAAGGATTTGTCCTCGCGGCGCACGTCGATCCCGGTGGGTTTGCTTTCGTCCGGACGCAGGCTGAAGGGCACGATCTGCTCCACCACTTCCGGGAAGATGGTCACCAGGTCGCGGTCGCAGAAGCTGAACACGGTGTCCAGGTGCATCGCCGCGCGGGACTTCGGCAGCCCGGCGACGATCACCCGCTGCACGGCGTTGTGCTGGAACAGGGATTGCGCCAGCTGGCCGATGGCCTGGCGCGAAGTGCGCTCGCCCATGCCGATCAAGACCACGCCGTTGCCGATCGGCATGACGTCGCCGCCTTCCAGGGTGGCCAGGCCATGGTCCTTGTCCGGGTCGCCGTACCAGACCTGGAAGTCCGCGTTGGCGAATTCCGGGTGGAACTTGTAGATGGCGCTGGCGAGCAGGGTTTCCTGGCGTCGCGCCGGCCAGAACATCGGGTTGAGGGTCACCCCGCCGTAGATCCAGCAGGTTGTGTCGCGGGTGAACTGGGTGTTCGGCAGCGGCGGCAGCAGGAAGCTGGAGTGGCCGAGGTAGTCGCGGAACATCTTGACGATTTCCGCGCTCTGGGTGCCCGGCAGGTCATCGCCGGATACGCCGCCGATCAGGTACTCGGCCAGCTTGCGCGGTTCCTGGCCTTCGAGCCAGGAGCGCACTTCGCTGATCAGGCCGACGCCCACTTGGTTGGCGGTGATCTTGCGGTCGAGGATCCACTTCAGCGCGTCCGGATTCTTCACGGTCTCGGTCAGCAGGTTGTGCATTTCCAGCACTTCCACGCCGCGCTCGCGCAGTTTGGTGACGAAGTCGAAATGGTCGCGCTTCGCCTGGTTCACCCAGATCACGTCATCGAACAGCAGGTCGTCGCAATTGCTCGGGGTCAGCCGCTGGTGGGCGAGCCCGGGCGAGCAGACCATCACCTTGCGCAACTTGCCGGCTTCGGAATGGACGCCGAGTTTGGGGGTGGATTGGGTCATGGCAGTTCTCCTTGTAAAACCGAGAAACAAGAATCAGAGGGTCAGGAAGCCGCTGTAGAGGCCGTAGGCCGCGATCACCGCGCCAACCGCTACGGCGGCGAAGATCAGCTTCTCGGGGGTGGTGAAGACGGGCAGGCCCTGCTCATGCTTGGCCTTGGCGAACAGGATCACCCCGGGTGCGTACAGCAGCGCCGAGAGCAGCAGGTATTTCAGGCCACCGGCGTACAGCAGCCAGATGGCGTAGATCAGCGCGATGGCGCCGATGATCAGGTCCTTGCGGCGCTCGCGCGGGGCGTTCTCGTAGGTCTCCCCGCGCACGCAGATCAGCACCGCGTAGGCCGCCGACCACAGGTAGGGCACCAGGATCATCGAGGTCGCCAGGTAGATCAGGCTGGTGTAGGTGCTGGCGGCGAACAGGGTGACCACCAGGAAGATCTGCACCATCGCGTTGGTCAGCCAGAGCGCGTTGACCGGCACGTGGTTGAGGTTTTCCTTCTTCAGGAAGTTGGGCATGGTGTGGTCGCGGGCACCGGCGAACATGATCTCTGCGCACAGCAGCACCCAGGACAGCAGGGCACCCAGCAGGGAGATCACCAGGCCGACGCTGATCAGCACCGCGCCCCAGTGGCCCACCACGTGCTCCAGCACGCCGGCCATGGACGGATTGGGCAGCTTGGCCAGTTCCGGTTGGCTCATCACGCCCATCGACAGCACGTTGACCATCACCAGGATGGCGAGCACGCCGAGGAAGCCGATGATGGTGGCCTTGCCCACGTCCGAGCGTTTTTCCGCCCGCGCCGAGTAGATGCTCGCGCCTTCGATGCCGATGAACACCCAGACGGTGACCAGCATCATGTTGCGCACCTGATCCATCACGCTGCCCAGGTCAGGATTCATCTCGCCCCAGACGTCGCGGGTGAAGATGTCCGCCTTGAACGCCACGCCGGCGAGCACGATGAACATCAGCAGCGGCACGACCTTGGCGACCGTGGTCACCAGGTTGATGAACGCGGCTTCCTTGATCCCGCGCATGACCAGGAAATGCACCGCCCAGAGCAGCACCGAGGCACCGGCGATGGCCGCCGGGGTGTTGCCTTCGCCGAAGATCGGGAAGAAGAACCCCAGGGTGCTGAACAGCAGGACGAAGTAGCCGACGTTGCCCAGCCAGGCGCTGATCCAGTAGCCCCAGGCCGAGGAAAAGCCCATGTAGTCGCCGAACCCGGCCTTGGCGTAGGCGTAGACGCCGGCGTCCAGTTCGGGCTTGCGGTTGGCCAGGGTCTGGAACACGAAGGCCAGGGTCAGCATGCCCACGGCGGTGATGGCCCAGCCGATCAAAACCGCGCCGACGTCGGCGCTGGCCGCCATGTTCTGCGGCAGGGAAAAGATCCCGCCGCCGATCATCGAACCCACGACGAGCGCCACCAGCGCGCCAAGTCGTAGTTTGTGATTAAGGGTGTCTGACATGACGTGCCTCCGGACTGCGGGGAGAAGTTACGGTCATTAGGCGCGAGGGCCGGGGAGAGGGTATTGATGTGCATCAAGGGCGGCTCCGGCATGGCTGCCGAAGGCTGTTAAAAAACCTGTCCGCTTTGGCAAAACCCTGATTCCGTGTGGCTTCTGGGCCTTTGCGGCCGGGCCCCGAACCCCGCCGCTCCGATTGACCCTAGATGAATATCCCGGGTCCGCAAGCAAGGGTTTTCCAAAACGCTGGGCAGTCGGCAAAACGTTCCTCCTCGGAATGGCGACACCTTTTCACTGAGTCCCGGGGTCGATGAAAGTGCCCGCGCAGGACCCGAATCGGTACCGGCAAAAAGCCATGCGGCGAGCCGTTCCGACCGATCGGGAATGCTGTCCGCGCGCTCTGGAAAGCAGCCTGCACACCCGATGTGAAGGCCAGGTTACGGGGCTTTGCGCAATTTCTCGGGCAGGTCGCGACCGGCCTTTTTCGCGCGCCGCGACGACTCGCCGCGCTGACGAAAAAAGTGCTGCCTCGGAGGACGTTTTTTGGCGGGCGCGGACGGTCCGCTACCCGGCGAGCGTCAGTCGAGCTCGTCCGGCGAGCCGGTGCCGGCGCCGCTGAAGTGCAGGCCGTGCTTGCGCAGCTTGTCGTGCAGGGTCTTGCGCGGGATGCCCAGCGCTTCGGCGAGGCTGCGCACCGAGCCGTGGGGGCGGGTCAGCTCGGCGGCGATCAGGGCGCGCTCGAAGGCTTCCACCTGTTCGCTGAGGCCGCCTTGCACGCTGGGCGCGACCACGGCGAGTTCGTCGTCCAGGGCCAGGTCGAGGCCGAGGGCGAAACGCTCGGCGGCATTCTGCAGCTCGCGCACGTTGCCCGGCCAGCTATGGGTCAGCAGGCGCGCGCGCTGCTGGCTGTCGAGGCTGCGCGGCGCGACGCCGTGGCGCTGGGCGGCGTTGTCGGCGAACTGGTGGAACAGCCGCAGGGCGTCCTCGCCACGTTCGCGCAATGGCGGGATGCGCAGACTGGCGACGTTCAACCGGTAGTACAGGTCGGCGCGGAAGCGATTCTGGTCGGCGGCCTGGCGGAGGTCTTCCTTGGTCGCGGCGATCACCCGGATATCCAGCGGGATCAACTGGTTGGAACCCATCCGCTCCACCGTGCGCTCCTGCAACAGGCGCAGCAGCTTGACCTGCACGTCGAGGCTCATGCTCTCGATTTCATCGAGGAACAGGGTGCCGCCGTTGGCGTATTCGAACTTGCCGATGCGGCGTTTCTGCGCGCCGGTGAAGGCGCCCTGCTCGTGGCCGAAGAGCTCGCTCTCCACCACCGATTCGGCGAGGGCGCCGGCGTTGATCGCGACGAAGGGGCCCTCGCGACGGTTCGACAGGTCGTGCAGCGCGCGGGCCACCACCTCCTTGCCGGAACCGGTCTCGCCGAGGATCAGCACGTCGGCCTGGGTCGCCGCCAGGGCGCCGATCTGCTCGCGCAGGCGCACCACCGCCGGCGACTGCCCGAGCAGGCGGCCGCTGAGCTCCTGGTGGTCGGAGAGCGCCAGGCGCAGGCTGCGGTTGTCCAGCACCAGCCGGCGCAGGGCCAGGGCGCGGCGCACGCTGTCCAGCAGGTTGCCGCTGGCGAAGGGCTTCTCGAGGAAGTCGTAGGCGCCGGCGCGCATCGCCTGCACCGCCAGCGGCACGTCGCCGTGGCCGGTGATCAGCAGCACCGGCAGGTCGGCGTCGCGCTCGTGCAGGTGCGCGAGCAGGGCCAGGCCGTCCATGCCGGGCATGCGGATATCGCTGACCACCACGCCCGCCCAGTCGCGCGACAGGCTCGCCGCCACGCCCTCGGCCTGGGCCAGGGTTTGCACCTTGAGCCCGGCGAGGTCGAGGGTCTGGCTGAGGGCCTTGCGCAGGTGCGGATCGTCGTCGATCAGCAGGACCTGGGTGTGCGGGTCAATGACGGTCATGGGGGAAATCCTCGGGCGGCTGTGGGGTGACGCCGGGTATGGCGGGACGCATGCGCAGCGTGATCAGCGCGCCGCCCTGGGGATGGTTGGCGAGGATCAACTCGCCGCCCAGGGCGCGCATCAGGCTGTCGCAGATGGCCAGGCCGAGGCCGAGGCCCTGGGCGCTGGTCTTGGTGGTGAAGAAGGGCTCGCGGGCGCGGGCCAGGGCCTCGCGGGTGAAGCCCGGCCCGTTGTCGCGCAGGGTCAGGGCGATGCCCTCGGCGGTGCGCTGCGCGCTGAGCCAGAGGCGCCGCGGCTGGGGCTTCTCGCCGAGGGCGTCGAGGGCGTTGGCCAGCAGGTTGCCGAGCACCTGGCGCAGGCGCGTCTCGCCGGCCTGGACCCACAGCGGCGCGTCCGGCAGGTCGCGCACCAGTTCCACGTCCATCGCCCGTCGGCGCTTGGCCAGCAACGCCAGGGCATCGTCCAGCGCCGGTTGCAGGGCGACGCTTTCCGGGGCGTGGCGGTCGCGGCGGGCGAAGGCGCGCAGGTGGGTGATGATCGAGGCCATGCGCCCGGTGAGTTCGCTGATCAGGTGGAGGTTTTCCCGCGCGTCCTCGATGCGCCCGTGATCGAGCAGCACGCCGGCGTTGTCGGCATAGCTGCGGATCGCGCCGAGCGGTTGGTTGAGTTCGTGGCTGATGCTCGCCGACATGGTGCCGAGCACCGACAGCTTGCCGGCCTGCAGCAACTCGTCCTGGGCCCGCACCAGTTCCTGCTGGGCCTGCTCGCGCTCGAGGACTTCGCCCTTGAGCCGGCTGTTCAGCGACTCCAGGTCGCGGGTGCGTTCGAGCACGCGCAATTCCAACTGGTGGCGCGCGCGGGCGTCGAGGGCGATGCGCTCCAGGTAATGCCGGCGGCGCAGCATCATCAGGCCGAGCAGCAGGATCAGCACCAGCAGGGCGCCGCCGCCGATGGCCATGGCGGTGCGCACCGGGCGGTCGACCAGCTCCCGCGGCGCGAGGATGCTCACCGTCCAGCCGGTTTCCGGCAGCTGGCGGGCCAGCGGCAGCCATTCGCCGGGGCGCAGGCGCAGGGGCGGCGGGATCTGGTTCGGGTAGGGCTGGGTGTCGACGATGGAGGCGCGCTCGGCGCTGTCCAGCGGGCGGCTGGCGCGGAAGCGCCATTCCGGGCGCGAGGTGAGGATCACCACGCCATTGGCGTCGGTGACCAGCAGTTGTTCCGGGGTGGTGCCCCAGAGGGTCTCGGCGTAGTCCAGGTCGACCTTCACCACCAGGGCACCGAGGATGCGGTCGCCGTCGCGCACCGCGCTGGCAAAGTAGTAACCGCGCTTGCCGGAGGTGGTGCCGAGGCCGAAGAAACGTGCCCGCCGGCCGCGCATGGCCTCGCGGTAATAGGGGCGGAAGGCGAAGTTGCGGCCGACGAAGCTGTCCGGTTGTCGCCAGTTGGAGGCGACCAGGGCGAGCCCTTCGGGATTCATCAGGTAGATCACGTCGGCACCGGTCTGCTGGCGGATTTCCTCCAGCAGGCGGTTGGCCCGGTCCAGCCCGGCGGCATCGTCGGGCCGTTGCAGGGTGGCGCGCAGCAGCGGCAGGTCGCCGAGCAGCGGCGGCATCACTTCGAAGCGGCGCAGGGTGCCGAGCAGGTTGGCGGTGTACAGGTCCAGGGTCTGGCGATTCTGCTCCAGCAGTTCCTGCCGGTAGTGGCGTTCGACGAACAGGTGCAGCGGCCACAGCAGCGGCGCCAGCAGCAGGGCGAGCAACGCCAGGCTGCGCCAGCGGGGGCGGCGCGCTCGGGTCAAGGGGGGCTCGGTCTGGCTGCGATTCATGCGCGCATTATGCACGCGTGTTTCAGCGCGGCGCGTCCAGGCAGGCGCGCAGGCCGTCGCGCCAATCGGGCAGGGCGAGGTTCCAGTCGCGGCGCAGCTTGTCGCCGGCCAGCCGCGAGTTCGACGGCCGGCGCGCCGGCGTCGGGTAGGCGCTGGCGGGGATCGCTTCCAGCTCGGCGCAGGGCAGGCCCCGTTCGCGCAGGTCTGCGGCGATGGCGCAGGCGAAGCCGTACCAGGAGGTCTCCCCGCCGGCGCTGAAGTGATAGAGGCCCCAGCGGGCGTTGCCCGCCTGCCAGCCGGCGACCAGCGCGGCGGTGGCGGCGGCGATGTCGCCGGCCCAGGTCGGCGCGCCGACCTGGTCGACCACCACGCGCAGGTGCGGGCGCTCCTGCAGCAGGCGCTGCATGGTCAGCAGGAAGTTGCGCCCGTGCTTCGAGTACACCCAGCTGGTGCGCAGGATCAGGTGCGCGCCGCCGACCGCCTGGATCGCCCGCTCGCCGGCCAGCTTGCTGGCGCCGTAGACCCCCAGGGGATTGGGCGTGTCGTCTTCGCCGTAGGGCGTGGGTTTCTCGCCGTCGAACACGTAGTCGGTGGAATAGTGGATCAGCGGCGCGCCCAGGGCCGCGGCTTCCTCGGCGAGGACGCCGGGCGCGGTGGCGTTGAGCGCGTAGGCCGCTTCCGGCTCGCTTTCCGCCTGGTCCACCGCGGTGTGCGCGGCGGCGTTGACGATCAGCGTCGGGCGCAGCTCACGCACGCGCTGGCGGATCTGCGCGCTATCGGCGAGGTCGAGCCGGTCGCGGCCGAGGCCGATCACCTCGCCGAGGCCGGCGAGGCTCAGGCGCAGTTCGCGGGCGACCTGGCCGCTGTGGCCGGTGACGAGGATTCTCATGGGAAGGTCTCGGCCTGGCTCAGGGAGGTGCCGGCCCGGTCCTTGGCGGACAGTTGCGGCGTGCCCTCCAGCGGCCAGTCGATGGCCAGCGCCGGGTCGTCCCAGCGGATGCAGCGCTCGTGGACCGGCGCGTAATAGTCGGTGGTCTTGTAGAGGAATTCGGCGTAGTCGCTGAGCACCAGGAAGCCGTGGGCGAAGCCCTCCGGCACCCAGAGCTGGCGCTTGTTCTCCGCCGACAGCCGCACCCCGACCCAGCGGCCGAAGTTCGCCGAGCCGCGGCGCAGGTCGACGGCGACGTCGAAAACCTCGCCCTGGGTGACCCGCACCAGTTTTCCCTGGGCCTGTTCGATCTGGTAGTGCAGGCCGCGCAGCACGCCGCGCTGCGAGCGCGAATGGTTGTCTTGGACGAATTCGCGCCGCACCCCGGTGGCCTCGGCGAAGGCGCGCGCGTTGAAGCTCTCGAAGAAGAACCCGCGCTCGTCGCCGAACACCCGCGGTTCGAGGATCAGCACGCCGGGCAAGGCGGTGGCGATGGCGTTCATGGGCGTTCCCCCGCCAACTGGAACAGGTATTGGCCGTAGCCGGTCTTGCCGAATGCCTGGGCCTGGCTGAGCAACTGGGCGCGGTCTATCCAGCCGCGCTGGTAGGCGATCTCCTCCAGGCAGGCGACCTTCAGCCCCTGGCGGTGCTCGATGGTCTGCACGTACTGCGAGGCTTCCAGCAGGCTGTCGTGGGTGCCGGTGTCGAGCCAGGCGAAGCCGCGGCCGAAGCGCTCGACGCGCAGGTCGCCGCGCTGCAGGTAGGCGTTGTTGACGTCGGTGATCTCCAGCTCGCCGCGGGCCGAGGGCTGCACCGCCTTGGCGATCTGCACCACGTCGTTGTCGTAGAAATACAGGCCGGTCACCGCGTAGCTGGACTTGGGCTGCCGGGGCTTCTCCTCGATGGACAGCGCGCGGCCGTCGGCGTCGAAGTCCACCACGCCGAAGCGTTCCGGGTCCTTCACCCAATAGCCGAACACGGTGGCGCCGCGGGGATGGCCGGCGGCATGTTCCAACTGCTCGGTGAAATGCTGGCCGTGGAAGATGTTGTCGCCGAGGATCAGGCACACCGAATCGTCGCCGATGAAGGTCTCGCCGATCAGGAACGCCTGGGCCAGGCCGTCCGGCGAGGGCTGCACGGCGTAGCTGAAGTTCACCCCGAACTGGCTGCCGTCGCCCAGCAGGCTGCGGTACTGCGGCAGGTCCTGGGGCGTGGAAATGATCAGGATCTCGCGGATGCCGGCGAGCATCAGCACCGAGATCGGGTAATAGACCATGGGTTTGTCGTAGATCGGCAGCAACTGCTTGGAAACCCCGAGGGTGATGGGGTGCAACCGGGTGCCGGAGCCACCGGCGAGGACGATGCCTTTCATGGGCGTTGCTCCTGCGCGGCGAGGGTGCCGAGGCGTTCGCCCTGGTAGCTGCCGTCCTGCACGCGGCGGCACCAGTCGAGGTTGTCGAGGTACCAGCGCACGGTCTTGCGCAGGCCGCTCTCGAAGGTTTCCTCGGGCACCCAGCCCAGCTCGCGCTGGATCTTGCCGGCGTCGATGGCATAGCGCTGGTCGTGGCCGGGACGGTCGGCGACGAAGCGGATCAGGTCGGCGAAGCGCGCCACGCCGGCGGGCTTGGCCGGGGCCAGCTCCTCCAGCAGGGCGCAGATGCCCTGCACCACGTCGAGGTTGCGCTGCTCGTTGTGCCCGCCGATGTTGTAGGTCTCGCCGACCTGGCCACTGGTCACCACTTCGAGCAGGGCGCGCGCGTGGTCCTCGACGAACAGCCAGTCGCGGATCTGCCGGCCATCGCCATACACCGGCAGCGGCTTGCCATCCAGGGCATTGAGGATCATCAGCGGGATCAGCTTCTCGGGAAAATGGTAAGGCCCATAATTGTTCGAGCAATTGCTCAGCAGGACCGGCAACCCATAGGTCCGGTGCCAGGCGCGGACCAGGTGGTCGGATGCCGCCTTGCTCGCCGAATAGGGCGAGCTGGGCGCGTAGGGCGTGGTTTCGCGGAACAGGTCGTCGGCGCCGTGGAGGTCGCCGTAGACCTCGTCGGTGGAAATATGGTGGAAACGGAACGCCGCCTTGCGCTCGGCGTCCAGGCCCAGCCAATACGCGCGGGTGGCTTCCAGCAGGGCGTAGGTGCCGACGATATTGGTCTGAATGAAGGCGGCCGGGCCGTCGATCGAGCGATCGACGTGGGACTCCGCCGCCAGGTGCATCACCGCGTCGGGCTGGAAACGCTGCAGCGCCGCGGCCACCGCCGGCTGGTCGCCGATGTCCGCCTGGAGGAAGGTATAGCGGGGGTCGCCGGCCACGCTTTCCAGGGATTCCAGGTTGCCGGCGTAGGTCAGCTTGTCCAGGTTGAGCACGCTGTGCCCGGTGTGCCGCAACAGATGGCGGATCAGCGCCGAACCAATAAACCCGGCGCCGCCGGTCACCAAAATGCGCATAAAAATCCTGCTCTCTTCACATAGGCCTGTGTGTGGCGGCGTATAGCTTGTCGGCAGGGCTGGACGGAAGCAAGCGCAACCGCCATTCCCTCGGTCGTCGAGGCGCCGTATCGGCGTTTTTATGGGCGTACCTTTTTACGGCTGATGCGCAGCACCCCCAGGCCTTATCTGAGGGGCTGCTGCCAAACTCCGCATTTGAATAAAGGCAGACCTTTATTTAGGCAGGCCTTATGGCTTGATTATGGTCTTTAAGAGGCATAAAATACGGGTATACCTATTTTATGGGTGTTCCCGCTGTCGTGGGGCAAGACCAATAGTGACTGTGCCGGCACACGGAAGGACCACCGACCCGCCCTCGCGAAGGACGGACCCGCATAAAAAAGCCCGCCTGGCAGCGGGCTTTCCGGCGCTGTGGCAGCAGCGCTTCACGCTCGTAACGGAGAAAAGCATGGCACAGACAATCACCAAGGGGCAAACAGGCGCTCCGCTCTATCGCATGTTCAAAGGCTTCACCCTGGATTACGACGAGGACGAGCAACTGTACGTCATCGGCCAGGAAGACGGCCTGGAGGAGGCGCCCGTCGAGGTCCTGCTCTACGCCGAACAGATCGACCATTTCATCGCGACGCTGAAGAAGTTCAAGGCCGACATCGCCGGCCCGAACGGGGAGGGCGCATGAGCCAGCCTTCCACTCTGGCGGCGCCGGTGATCGGCAGCCGCGAGATCGCGGTGCTGACCGGCCGGCGCCATGGGCTGGTCTGCCGGGACATCCGAGCGTTGTACGCCCTGGAAAAACGGGCGCCGCTGCTCGGGCGTCTGTACCGCGACGGCATGCGCCACCGGCGCACCGAATACCTGCTTGACCGCGCGACTTTGCGGCTGCTCCTCGAGCGGTTCGACGACGAGAAGCGCATACGGGTCCTCGGCCATTGCACGGCCCGGGCCGAAGCGGGCTGGCCCGCGCCGGCGTTGCGCAAGGCGGTGCCGGCGACCCCCGCCTCGCCGCGCGCTGACGAGTTCGCCGATGCCTACATGAGGCTCAAGGGGTGCCTCGGCATTCGCCAGCTCTGCGCCACGCTCGCCGCGGACGAGGCGGATTTCCGGCGGTTCCTGTTGGGCGAGGGCGTGATGCATCGCGTCGGCGACCTGCTGATGCCGCACCCCGTGCAACTGCGCAACGGCCGCATGGTGATCCGCACCGGCCTCGGCCCGACGGGGCGGGCGGTCTTCACCCAGGCCTGCTTCACGCCCAAGGGACGACTTTGGGTCGACGGCCTATGGCGCTCCCGGCAACGCGCCCTCGCGGCCTGAGTGTCGCGCCCGTGCGCCCCGCGCGGCGCACTTTTTCATCCGTGAACCCCGCCCGGTCGCTGCGACCGACCGCGAGCGGCTGCGCGTGGCAAGGCCACGCAGGAGTGAACCCATGACATTCGAAACCCTCTCGCCGCACCCGGCGTACCTCCCGGCATGCGCGCCCGGGGCTACCCCGACGGAACCGGGCGTCGCCTCCTCGTCTATAGCGGTGGCCGGCGCGGATGCGCCCGCGATCCCACTGGGCCAGGCCTCATGGGCAGCCGCTGCGCTGCCGAGCGGTGCCGCATGAACGGCCTTTTCGACACGGTCTATCTGTTGCAGGAATGGGGCATCTGGCTGCGCTACGAGGACGGCGTTCCCCGCTACGTGTCCGCTCACGCGGTACTCACCCGCGGCCAGCTCGAAGAAACCGACCGGCGTCCCACCGCCTCCATCAGCGAAGACCTGTGCATGCTGGTGGACCGGGTCGTCGCCCGCCTGTGCCACCGCGACCAGCAGATGGGCAACGCGCTCTTCATGTATTACCGCTACCGCGGGATGTCCTACCGGACCCTCGGACGCGAGCTCGGCGTGACCCATATGAAGGCCCAGGAACTGGTACGCAGCGCGGAAGCCTGGGTGGATTCCCGCCTGTGCCAATTGAACGAGGCCGCGTGAAAAAGCGCTTGACCCTGGATTACAACTACTGTATAAATATACATAAGTTGCCGCCCTTGCAGATGAAGCCCACTCGAACGAGTGGGCTTTTTTGTGGCCGGGAGAAAACTCGCTGGCGTCGTCTGCCGGACGCCGTGCCAGCTTTATAGAAGGAGGTCTTCGAGACCTTACAGACATGCCGTCAAAGCCCGCTCGAGCGGGCTTTTGTGTTTCAGGCACGCAGATCAGAATCACCGGGCTCGAGTGCTATCGAAGTCGCGCCGAGGCGCGCGCGTTCCTTTGCATGTGCTCGCTGCCTCGGTTGCCCCGATTTGAACTGCGACGGTTCCATTCCCTTCGCTGACCGGCTCGCCGGCTGGCTCCATGGAGTGCTACTTCATGATCGAATCGGATATCGAGGAATTGCTGACTGGCGCCGCGCCCGTCGTCGCCCAAGTCGGACCTCGTATTCATGCGTTTCCCGCTCCGGCGGGCACCGTACTGCCCTATATCACGTACCAAATCGTGTCGAGTACTCGCCCGGCCACTTTGGCCGCCAACGGATCCCTGCGCAATCTGCGCCTTCAGGTCAGTTGCTGGGCGGACAGCCACCCGGCGGCGCGCGAAGTTGGCGAAGCCGTGCTGAGCGCACTAGACGGTGAACGTGGCCTGTTGTTTAAGGCAGAAGAAGCCGTCTACGACAAAGACACACAAACCAGCCGTATGGCGCTGGAATTCTCGGTCTGGCAGTAAGCCGGGCCCTTTTCAAAGACCTCTTCGGAGGTCTTTTTTTTGGAGTTGATACATGAGCCAAACCAAAAGCCGTGCCGTTTCGTCCCAAGGCACTCGTCTGTTCATTCAACAACGCGGCGCCCCGTTGCCTGCGGGCGTGGCCATCACCGCCGTCACCCGGGCGAATCCGGCCGTGGTGACCGCTGCGGGCCATGGCCTGAGCGCCGGTCAGGTGGTGCGGGTCGCCGATGTGCTGGGGATGACCCAGTTGAACGACAAGACCTATGTAGTCGCCAATCCACAAACCGATACGTTCGAATTGCAGGGCGTGGATGCCAGCGCCTACAACCTGTACGCCAGCGGTGGCAAGGCAAGCGCGCTGAGCATGCTGGAAACCGTCGAGCACAAGAGCTACAGCGGCTTCGATGGCCAGGCTTCGGAAGTCGACACGACCACCTTGGTGAGCAAGGCCAAGGAAAAGACCCTCGGCCTGCGGGATTTCGGTGGCATGTCCATCGAGATCAATCGGGTGGATGACGAGGCGTTCCAGGTCGAGGCTAATCTGGCGGCGAAAGATGGTGAGCCCCGCTGGTTCAGCCTGATCAAACGCAACGGTTTCACCAAGGTATGGCAAGGCTACGTGCGCAGCTTTAGCGATACCGGCGCGGTGGATGGCGTCAACGGCGGCACCCTGTCCGTGACCATCAGTGGCGAGGTCGTCGACGTCAAATGAACCTGACCCGTGAACAGATTCTGGCGGCCAAGCGCCGCCAGGAGGTGGTGGCGGTCCCTGAGTGGAGCGGGGAGGTCATCCTCAGCGCGCTTTCGCTCCGGGAACGCGGAGAGCAGTTGGCCGAGTTGTTCGCTTTGGCGAAGCTGGAAAGTGGTAACGCCGAATATGCGGAAGCCAACCGCCAATGGCAGTTGCGCCTCCTGGCCCGCTCGATCACGGATGCCGAAGGTCAGGCGCTTTTCTCGATCGAGGATGTGGACACCTTGGCGAAGGCCGATCCGCTCCCCCTGGGCCGCATCGCCGACGCAGCGGTAGCGCTGAACGGCTTCGTTCCCAACGCCGCAGAGGAACACGCAAAAAAATAAGGAGCCAGCCGGAGCGCTATTTTACGTTCCGGCTGGCGCGCGAACTCGGCATGACGGTCGCGGAGCTCGAAAGCCGGATGGACGCTGCCGAATTCCTCGAATGGAAGGCCTTCTATCAGGTGGAGTACGAAATCCGCACCGACACTTCGCCGCCTCTCGAATACGACGACCCCGAGCAGCAATCGGCGGCCATCGATTCGCTTTTCTGAGTGAAACCTATGTCACAAGGCACGCTGAAAATCGATGTCACAGCGAACCTGACGCGGCTGGATGCCGATCTGAACAAGGCCTCGAGCCTGATCAAAAACAGTATCGACGCGTTCGGTAAACGCATGCGCAACTCCGCTACGCCGCTTCAGCTACCGGTGGAGATCGCGCCACAAATCAACGAAACCATTACCCAGGAGATGAGAGCGCGCTGGCGGGCTTCCGACCAGAAATACTGGAAGCCCGAGGATGAATACAAGGACCGGATAAGGACTCTCCAGGAAGAGGCCAATGCCGGGGAACTGACGGTACAGCAACATCGCGAAGGTATCGAACGGGCCCAGGTGCGGCTCAATACCAACGCCCCCGAGCCCCTTTCCGATTGGGAAAAGCTGGGCCAGGACGCGTCGAAAAAACTGCAGGAAACCTTCACGACCTTTTTGTTCGATCCGTTCAACGCGAAGGTGGACGACCTGTTGCTGAACTTCCTCAAGGCACTGCAGCAGATGGCTGCCGAGGCGGCCGCCAAGAAAATCGTCGACAGCGTGAGCGATTCCGATCTCTGGAAGCAGGGCGCCCAGTGGGTGAGTTCCAACTGGCAGCAAGGCGTGAGTTGGGTCAGTTCGATGATGGCCAGCTACTTCGCCGAAGGCGGTGTGTTCGACCAGGGCAAGCATATCGCTTTCGCTCGCGGAGGCGCCTTTTCCAACAGCATCGTCAGCCAGCCGACCCTGTTTCCTTTCGCCAAGGGTACCGGCTTGATGGGCGAGGCCGGCCCGGAAGCGATCATGCCGCTCACCCGGGCCTCGAACGGGTCGCTCGGCGTGCGGGCGATGCTCGACGGCGGCGCCTTCACTGGCGGTAACGTCATCCAGATCAACACCCATATCACCATCGAAGAAGGCAAGGCGAAAAGCGAGCAGCAGACTGGCGATTCGGATGCCGCGGGCAAGCAACTGAGCGCCCTGATCGCCGATGGCGCGAGAACGGTGGTGTTCAAGGAACAGCAACCTGGCGGCAGTATTTGGAGGCTCGTAAATGGCCGTTGAAACTTTCACCTGGCCGGTCGCGGCGGGTGTGCAGGGCGAGATCGAGTACGCCGTGCGCGAAACGAAATATGGCGATGGATACGCTCAGGTCGTAGGCGACGGGCTGAACGACAGAAGCGAGAGCTGGGCCGTCAGCAAGACCGGTAACCGGTCGACGATGCAGCCGCTCTGGCAGTTTCTCGACCGGCATGCCGGCCGTAAGGCGTTCCGCTGGGTCACCCCGACGGGTACCAGCGGGTTCTTCCGCGCCAAGGGGTACCGGCTGACGCCTCTGGGCAACGAGCTGTTCACGCTCTCCGCCACTTTCGAACAACACTTCCACCCCTGAGGGGTTCTCCCATGTCATTGCAAACCGACGTCCAGCTGCTGGAGCCGGGCAGCGAAATTCGCCTGTTCGAATTGGACTGCACCGACTTCGACGGCGATATCGTGCGCTTCCACGGTCATGCGGTCGCGCATACGCCGGAGGAAATAGAGCAGGCAGGTGCGGCGGCCGATCGCCTGCCGGCCAAGTCCATCTGGTGGCAGGGCAACGAGTACCATGCCTGGCCGGTAAAGATCGAGGGGCTGGAGGCGACCGGCGACGGTACCTCGCCCCGTCCGACCCTGTCGGTGGGCAACGTCGACGGCTCCATCAGCGCGCTGTGCCTGCACTTCGACGATCTGGCCCAGGCGCGGGTAATCGTTCACGAAACTCTGGCGCACTATCTCGACGCACGTAATTTCGTCAATGGAAACGCTTCGGCCGATCCCACCGCGGAGGCCACCGAGACCTGGTTCATTTTCCAGAAAACCCTGGAAAATGCCGATCAGGTGCAATTCGCCCTGTCCTCTCCCGCAGACGTATCCGGGCAGTTCCTGCCGGGGCGGCAGATCGCTTCGAGCTGTCACTGGTGCATGACCGGCGGCTATCGCGGGCCCGATTGCGGCTATACGGGAACCCGTTATTTCGATGGCGACGACAAGCCGGTCGATGACCCGAGCCGGGATGAGTGCAGCGGTACCGTAAGGGCCTGCAAGCTGCGCTTCGGCGCGGATTCACCGCTCCCGCACGGCGGATTCCCCGGTGCCGCCCTGCTGCGGAGGTGAACATGCGCAAGCACATCGTCAATGCGATACGCGAGCACGCAGCTGCCGACTATCCGCGAGAAGCATGCGGGATCATCGTCGCCAATGGACGTCGACAGGAATATGTACGCTGCCGGAACGTCGCGGTCGAGGCCAGCGAGGAATTCAGGCTGGCGCCAGAAGACTACGCCGAGGCGGAGGAGCGTGGGCGGGTGATCGGCATCGTGCACACCCACCCCGATGCGAGCAGCAAACCTTCGGCCGCCGACCGGGCCCATTGCGAGGCCTCGGGGCTGCCCTGGCACATCCTGAGTTGGCCCGAAGGCGATTTGCGTACCCTGGTGCCCAGCGGCGAGATCCCTCCCCTGGAGGGGCGCACCTTCGTCCATGGCGTGTGGGACTGCTACGCCATCGTGCGGGATTGGTATCGGCTGGAACGCGGCATCACCCTGCCCGACTATCCCCGAGAAGATGGCTGGTGGGAGCGGGGTGAAAACCTGTACATGCGCTTCTACGAGGATGCCGGGTTCCATCCGGTCGAGGGTAGGCCGCAAGTGGGTGACGTGATCATCATGCAGATTCGCGCCGCCGAGCCGAACCATGCGGCGATCTATCTCGGCGATGGACAGATCCTGCACCACCTCCACGGACGGCTGTCGCAGCGGGACATCTATGGTGGCTACTGGGCCGAGCGTACGCGACTGATTTTGCGGCACGGCTCGACCGAAGATGTGGCCAGCGACCCTTTCTGAACGGCTCGATCCCTCTTCCGCTATCGAGGACGCCCCATGCAAGTGCTTTCAACTCGACCTGCTACTCAGCAGCGCCGGGAACTAAAACCTCGGTTTCCCACGGTAGTTTGAATGCGGGAAACCGGAGCCGCTTTCGGGCGGCTTTGCTATCCGGAGTAAACCGTGGCAGCGACCGTCATACATTATCAGCCACTCAAAGTCATACGCTTGTACGGGGTACTCGGCAGTAAGTTCGGGCGAGAATTCCGACTTGCCGTTTCCTCGCCTGCCGAAGCGATCCGCGCATTGTGTACCTTGTTGCCCGACTTCGAGCGTTTTCTCGCGACCAGTAGGGCGCGGGGCCTGCAATACGCCGTGTTCAACGGCAAGCGCAACCTGTCCGCAAAAGAGCTGACCTTCCAGGGTGCCTGCGAAACCATTCGAATCGCCCCTGTGTTGATGGGCAGCAAGAGAGCGGGTGCATTCCAAACCATCGTCGGCATCGTCTTGATCGTCGTCGGAGCCGTGATTTCCGTATACGGATATGAGTCCGTAGGGGAGGTATTCATCCGCGCGGGTTTCGCGATGACGATGGGCGGAGTGGTGCAGATGCTTTCCCCGCAGGCGGGCGGTTTGAATGCGCGTGAGTCGGAAGAAAACGCCCCGTCCTACGCGTTTGGAGGCCCCGTCAATACCATCGCGCAAGGGCACCCGGTGGGATTGCTCTATGGGCGACGCCGAATCGGTGGGGCCATCATTTCCGCGGGTATCCATGCCGAGGAACAGATGTAGCGGTCATGGCCCCTGAACATGTGAGAACAGCATGACATCACCCATCGAATACAACCGGCTTCGAACCATTCGCCTCTATGGCGTGCTCGGCGCCAGGTTCGGACGCCTGTTCCGCTTGGCGGTGAGTTCGCCAGCCGAGGCGATCCAGGCGCTGAGAAGCCAATTACCCGGGTTCACTGAGTTCCTCGCCAGCAGCGAGCAACGCGGGCTTCGCTATGCGGTTTTTTATGGCAAGCGCAATCTGGCCGAGCAGGAGTTGAGTCACCGCGGAGAACGGGAGGATATTCGTATCGCCCCGATCCTCCTCGGCAGCAAGCGAGCCGGCACCGTGCAGACGATCATCGGCGCTGTTCTGATCCTGGTGGCCTGGATCAACCCTGCGGGTTTCCTCACCGGACCCATGGTCTCCGCCATGATGTTCGCAGGCGCCTCGCAGATGGTAGGTGGGGTCATGCAAATGATGTCACCGCAACCCAAGGGGCTGGAGACGCGCGAAGCGCAAGCGAACACGCCCTCCTATTCCTTCGGTGGACCGGTCAACACCATTGCCCAAGGCCACCCCGTCGCGTTGCTTTATGGCCGACGTCTCGTCGGCGGCGCAATCATTTCCGCCGGCATCTATGCCGAAGACAAAATGTAATTTTCCACTCCATGAAGAAGCCGGCCGCGTGCCGGTTTTTTTATGCTTGAAGGTATCCATATGGCCCAAGCATCACAGATTGCCGGTCGCAAGGGCGGTAGCAGCACGCCCAAGACGCCTATAGAGGCGCCCGATAGCCTGCGCTCCGTCGCGACGGCTAAGGTTCTGCTCGCGCTCGGGGAGGGCGAATTCGAGGGGCGCCTGACCGGGCAGAACATTTTCCTGGACGGCACGCCGTTGGTCGCTGCGGACGGTTCACAGAATTTCCCCGGAGTGAAGTGGGAGTTTCGCAGCGGGAGTCAGTACCAGGACTACATCCCTGGCATTCCCGACGTGGAAAACGAACTGGGCGTGGGCGTCGAGCTGAAGAGCGATACGCCCTGGGTGCGCAGCGTGATCAACCCTCAGTTGTCCGCCGTGCGGGTGCGACTGTCCTGGCCCGGTCTGCAACAGCAGAAGGAAAACGGCGATATCGTCGGTTATCGCATCGAATACGTCATCGAGGTTTCCACCGATGGCGGTCCTTATGCGGTCATCCATAACGGCGCCGTCGATGGCAAGAGTTCGTCGAAATACGAACGTACCCATCGCGTGGACTTGCCCGAAGCCTCGACGGGCTGGCAGGTACGCGTCCGCCGCCTGACGCCGAACCGAAACACCAACAAGATAGCGGACGGCATGCGCGTCGAGGCGATCACCGAAGTGATCGACGTGAAGATGCGTTATCCGAATACCGCGCTGCTCTACATCGAATATGACGCCAGCCAGTTTTCCAGCATTCCGCAGACCTCGTGCGAACTGTATGGCCGGGTCATCCAGGTACCGAGCAATTACGACCCACTGACCCGCACCTACAGCGGTATCTGGGACGGCACCTTCAAGCCGGCCTGGAGCGACAACCCGGCCTGGATCAACTACGACATCATCCTGCACAAGCGTTTTGGCCTGGGTAAACGGATTGCCCCCTGGCAGGTGGATAAATGGGAGCTCTACCGGATCGCCCAGTACTGCGATCAGTTGGTGCCGGATGGCCGGGGCGGGATGGAGCCACGGCACAAATGCGACATCTACATCCAGAGCCGCGCGGAAGCCTGGAACGTCCTGCGCGACCTGGCGGCCATTTATCGCGGCATGACCTATTGGGCGCGCAGCCAGATGACGGTGATGGCCGACATGCCACGCCCGGTGGATTTCAGCTACACCCGGGCGAACGTCGTCGACGGACGCTTCGTATACGGCTCGACCTCGGAGCGCGCACGTTTCAGTCGAGTTCTGGTGGGCTTCGACAATCCTGATAAGGCCTACGACAGTGACCTCACGGTGGTGGCGGATCAGAAGTTGTTACGCCGCTATGGCGACCACCCCACCGAAGTCACCGCGATCGGGTGTACCCGGGAGTCCGAGGCGCAACGCCGTGGTAAGTGGATTCTGCTGACCAACGCCAAGGACCGCACGGTCTCGTTCCGGGTAGGGCTCGACGGCAGCATTCCATTGCCCGGGCACATCATCGGTATTGCCGATGAATTGCTGGCGGGGGCAAAAATCGGTGGGCGTATCAGCCAGGTTTCAGAGCGGGCCATCACCCTGGACCGGGATGCCCGCGTCAAGGTGGGCGACCGTCTGGTGCTCAACCTGCCGAGTGGAAAATCCGAAGCGCGAACCATCCAGAGTATCGCTGGACGCGTAGTGACGGTGACCACCGCCTATTCCGAAACGCCGCGCGCCGAACTGGTGTGGTCGGTGGATGCGGATGATCTGGCGGGGCAGCAATACCGTGTCATGGGCATCGCTCGTCCTGAGTCGGGCGTGTTCGAAATCAGCGCGGTGCAGCACGATCCGGACAAATACCAGGCCATCGACACCGGTGTACGGCTGGAGGATCGGCCGATTTCGGTGTTACCGGCCAGCTCGCAGGCCGCTCCGACGAACGTCAAGGTCCAGTCGTTCACCCAGGTGGACCAAGGTATCGCGATCAACACCATGACTATCGCCTGGGATGCTGCGGCCAACGCCGTGGCCTACGAGATGGAATGGCGCAAGGATGCCGGCAACTGGATACGCCTGCCGCGCACCGGTGCCTTGAGCGTCGACGTGACAGGTATCTATTCCGGCCAATACATCGCGCGGGTGCGTGCATTCAACGTAATGGATGCGGGCTCTCTGTGGGCCAACAGTGCGTTGACTCCCCTGGAGGGCAAGACCGGCGAGCCGCCGGCAGTGGCCTTTTTGCAGGCGCGGGGAGAGATTTTCTCCATCGTGCTCGATTGGGGGTTTCCGGCGGGTGCCGAAGATACGCAGCGTACCGAGATCTGGTACAGCCGGAGCCCGACGCTCGATTCCGCGATCAAGCTGGGCGATTTCGCCTATCCGCAAAACACCCACACCCTCATGGGGCTCGGTGCGGGCGAAACCCTGTACTTCTGGGCACGCCTGGTCGATCGGTCGGGCAACGTCGGAGGGTGGTCCGCGATGGCCGCAGGCCAGTCCAGCTCGGATGCGAACGCTATTTTGGACTACCTGGGCGGGCAGATCGGCCGGACCGAGCTGGCCGGAGAGTTGCTGAAGCCCATCGAAGACGCTGAACGGGTCGTCGATATCGCGGTAGGGCGCATCAATACCTTGCTCGAAGATATCGAGGTGGCGCAGTTGATGGTCAGCGCGGAACGTTATCTGCGCGACGACGCCGACGCCGAAGTGAAAGGCGAGGTTCATGAGGTCAAGCTGGATCTGGGCCAGACGAAGGCGCGAGTGATTTCCGTCGAAGAAAACGCCGCAACCGAAACCGAAGCCGTCGCCCGTCGTTTCGAGGCGGTGATCGCCACGGTCGACCAGAACAAGGCCGCCATCGTTCAAGAGTCGGTGGCCCGAGTCTCTGCGGATGAAGCGCAGGCCACTCGGATCAATGGCCTGGCGTCTCGCGTAACGGGTGCGGAAGCCAATATCGTGACGGTCAGCGAGACAGTGGCCCGAAACGACCAGGCGACGGCGACGCAGTTGTCCACGTTGAACGCCAAGTTAGGGCAGACCAGCGCGGCACTCACCGCGGAAACCCAGGCCCGGGTCAATAACGATGGTGCCTTGTCGTCCCAGATCACGACGGCCCAGGCGACCGCCAACAACGCCTCCGCTGCGGTTCAGCAGACATCCACGGCACTGGCCAATACCAACGGCAAGCTGGCTTCGATGTATACCGTCAGGACGGAGTTGACGACCAATGGTAGGCGCATCGCCGCTGGCATTGCCTTGGGCGTCGAGTCGAATGGTACGGAGGTGGAATCCCAGTTCCTGGTCAGTGCCAATCGATTTGCGGTGGTCAATGAAACCAACGGCCAGGTCAATGCACCATTCGTGGTCCAGAACGGACAGACCTTCATCCGCGATGCCTTCATTGCCGATGCTTCGATCGGTACGGCGAAGATCAAGGATCTTGCTGTAGATACGTTAAAGCTCGCCGGATATGCGGTAACGCTTCCTGAGTTCGTGATCGGTACCGAAGGAGTGATTCCTGCGGGTGGCAGTGGAACCATACTCAGTCGCTACATGGTTATGCCGGCCAATTCCGCTGGGGTGACGGTAATGGTTACCTTATCCATTCTGCCGGTCAATGATAATGCCAGCGCTATAGTTCAAGTTCGCCTCAACGGTACGGTATATGGGTCGTGGGGTTATTCGCTTCCCAGCAACTACTTCACCAGTGTTTCTACCTTTTGCCACTTGCCTACCATCGAAGGGAGAAATTTGATCGAGATTGTATTGACCAGTCCCACGTCCGGGCCAGGTTCTAATGTAAGGTTGAATTACCAAGCGCCTACAGCCGTTTTAATTGGAGCAAAGCGCTAATGAATTACGCTATATACGATGCCGCAACGGGGAAAATCAGGCTTTCCGGTATTACCAGTCAACCAGAAACACTAGACCTGGAACTCCAGGATAATGAGTCCATTTTCCTCCATCCCATTCCACACGGGGCTACCCATATCCGAAATGAAACTCCCGTTAGGATAGAACCCGATAAGACCTATACCGATTCGCGGATCGCAGAATACCCCTCTACGGGGGAACAGCTCGATGCGCTGGTAGCTCTGGCCATGAGTTTGCGCGAACAAGGTGTCGCCATACCTGAGAAAACAGCGGCCTGGCTCGAAAACATCGCCGAAGTCAAAGCCGCATATCCCAAGGAGACGAACAATGCCGTTATATCGTGAGGGCTCTCTCGCGCTGACGAAAGGCCAAAAGAAAGCCATCGGAAACGGGACCACCTGGGGCCTCGACACTGCCCCTGGCGATCTATTGATCGTCGATGGTCTGTACTATGAGGTCGCGTCGGTTGAAAGCGATACGGAGTTGACGCTCGATGCTCCCGCTGAAACCTCCTACAGCGGTGCTTACCTGATCGTTCGAAGCATCTCTACAGCAAACAATCTGTACCTGATGCGCAAGATCGAACAGTTCCTACAGGATCGGCAGGCGACCCTGGGGCAGTTGGAAGCGCTAGTCCCCGAACTCGAGCAGGTGCTGGCCGATGCCCAAGCCAAGCTCGCCCAAATGGGCAATCTCTCCAGCTACGTAAGCCAGGCGCTATCCGCCCGCGACGTCACGGTCGCGGCTCGCGAAGTGACACTGGAAGCCAAGGGCGCTGCGCTCGCCGCGCGGGACACTGCCCTGACGGCCAAGAACGATGCAGCTGCCAGTGCTTCGGCAGCCAGCGCGGCGCAGGCGTCCGCGCTGGCCAGCAAAGACGCGGCAAGCACCAGCGCAACGGCTGCCGCTTCCAGCAAAACCGCAGCGGAAAGCGCGAAATCCGCGGCCACCGTCTCCGAGACCAACGCGGCCAGCAGTGCTGCGGCTGCGCTGGCCAGCAAAAGTGCGGCGTCCGCCAGTGAGGTGGCGGCTGCCGCGAGCAAGGTCTCTGCTTCGGCAAGCGAAGCGGCGGCACTGAACTCGAAAAATGCAGCCGTTGCCTCCGAGTCGGTCGCTCAGGCGGCGAAAACTGCCGCCGCCGCCAGCGCCACGAAGGCTGCCGAAGCCGAGACCAATGCCGCCAACCATGCGACAGCCGCACTCGCCTCGAAAACCGCGGCTGCGGCCAGCGAAGCCAAGGCGCTGTCCGCTGGAAACGCTGCTGCCGAAAGCGCAACGGCGGCCGCCAGGAGTGCTGCAGAGGCGGCGTCAGTGGCCGCTGGCGAGATCATCAATGACTCCTCCACAGGGACCAATCGAACCTGGTCGGCGCAGAAGATCGCCCAGCAGGTGGGCGAAAAACTGGATAAAACGGCGACCGCCGTGAACAGCACCCGTTTCGCAGGGCTGCCCTTGGAGCGCTTCGCTCTTTTCGAGACTGTCAACCCGAAAACGCTGAGTTTGCACGCGCCGACGCCGGGCAGTGGCTATCAGCATGCGGCGCTGGAGCTGCGCGAGGTTCAGGGCGTTCTGGCAACGCAATCCAGCGACGACTATGCGCCGCGGATCGCTTTCCATTGGGGCAATCGCGTCGCCAGCGTGTTGACGATGCACGCCGACGGCAACCTCTTTTGGGATGAGAAACCGCTCTATCACTCAGGAAATGCTCGGGTCGGGCTGCTGGAAAAGCCCACCGCAACGGTAATTGGCTATGACGGCGCCGGCCGACTCGCCAGCGTCAGCGAAACCGTCGGCGGCGTCTCCAAGACGATCGCTTTGACCTACAACCCCGACGGTACCTTGCTGCGCAGTGTGGAAACCCTTGGCAGCCGCGTCCGTACCGAAACTTTCACTTATGCGAGCGGCCGCCTGGCCGGCTCTTCGATCACAGAGGTCAACGCCTGATGGAAATCGTTCACGATCCGATCACCTACGCCGAAGCGCGCAAACAGGTGGTCAAACGCATGCTACTCGTCACCTCGGACACGGTCTGGCAGCGGCCAGAGCGGATGGCGGGCTCCATCGTAAAAGTCTGGATGATCGGCGGCGGCAGTGGGGGGAGCGGCGGTTATACGAGTTCTACCAATAACCGCAGCGGCGCGGGGGGAGTCACCTCATTTGGTGAGTTCGAAGCGGTGTCTGGAGGCGCATTTGTTCAAGATGGAGCGGCCGTTGGATTTGCGGGAACCCTGCTTAGTACTGGGGTTTATGGCAGCGGGTTAGGGGCATCTGGCCTGCCAGGTGCGCTAAATCGTAACGGTGGGGGAGGGGGCCAGGCTGGCTTGAAACTAATTGGACCCAATCCAGAGGGAGTCGCCAATGAATCTCGAAGTGCTACGGGTTACGGGGCAGGTGGACCGGCGGGGAATAAAGCAATAAACGGTTATAACGGTCGTGGTGGAATAGCAGGGGACTTCATGCTTGACCACCCTATTGATATCGGTAGTGCCACGAATGTGTCGATCACCATCGGAAAAGGAGGGGCAGGCGGGGTCGACTCGAGTATCGGAGCAACATACGCCGGTAAAAAAGGCCTGGATGGCGCCCTATTGATAGCGTGGGAGGAAATCGTATGAGCCTATATGCGCAAATCGTGCAAGGCCGTGTCCATGGAATATTCGAATACGATCCGCTTCCCGTGTTTCCTTCTTATATCGTGATGATCGAATTACCCATCGACTCTCCGGTAGAGCCTGGCTGGCTCTACGAGGATGACACCTTCATGGCACCGATAGATCTGGATAGTTCTACCGTGACTTTATAGCCACCCTGTTATTCTCGATTGAACTTGAGTGTTCCTTTCGTCCTTTTCCTTACTCCTTGAAGGGGGGCTTTTTCGATATAGCGGACAAGCCGAGTTGGCACATCTCCAGGGGAATGTGGATAACAGCACTCGCGTTGGCTGGAAAGATGCCCGGCTTTTGCCGGGCATCACTTAATAGTGGCCAGAGGTAATAACCACTGTCGTTGAGCCTCAAGGAAAACTGCAAATATTCCCGAATAGTGCGTATTTCAGTTTCAAGCCTATGAGAAGTGCGTTTATTTGACTAAGCGACCTTTCATAAAAAATAGAGGAGTCGATCCCTATAACTAGCGCAAAGCAAAAAGCATAAAACCCCCTTTCAAAACCGTTGCAGGCTGCTCCTGAATCAGGGGTACAGCCATAAAGGCATGAGGTTCGCGCACATGCCTGCCCGTCCTTCGGGCCCTTTCAAAACCCTATCGAGTACGAACGATGCCAGGAAAAGATCCTGCGTTTTGGGCATCCGTTTGGCTCGCCTTTACCACCAGCGCCACTTGGCAGGGAGCAGTCATGGCCAGTGCCATCGCCATCCTGCGCGTTCTCTACGACGGGCAGGAAAAACGCTGGACTCGCATCGTCCTGGAGTCGTTGATCTGCGGCGGGCTGTCGCTCACCGCGTCGAGCCTGATCGAGTGGCTGAACTGGCCGTCGTCGATGGCCGTGGTGCTGGGCGGGTCCATCGGATTCCTCGGCGTGACCACCATCCGTGACTTCCTGCTGAAGTGGGCGGGCCGGAGAGCTGACCAATGAAACAAATCGTAAACGGCGCGGGTATCGCGCTGATCAAGCAGGCCGAAGGCTTGCGACTGGAGGCCTATCGCGACACCGCGGGCATCTGGACCATCGGTTATGGCCACACGGCCAGCGCCCGGGCCGGCCTGCGGATCGCCGCGGTGACGGCCGAGGAGTTGCTGAGGCGCGACCTGGCGGAGGCCGAGCGTGCCATCAACCAACTGGTGAGGGTGCCGCTCAATCCCAACCAGTTTTCCGCGCTGGTCTGCTTCGTCTTCAACCTGGGCCGCCGTGCGTTCGCCACCAGCACCCTGCTGCGTCGCTTGAACGCCGGCGATTATCCGGGCGCCGCCGAGGAGTTCGGCCGCTGGAACAAGGCCGGCGGGCGGATCCTCGAGGGCCTGGTGGCACGCCGCGCCGCCGAGCGCCGGCTGTTCGAGGCGGCAGCATGATCCCCCTGGGCTGGTCGGCCGCCGGTGTGCTGGGCCTGGCCGTGGTGCTCACCCTTTGGCGCGCCGATCACCTGGACAGCGAGCGGGCCTTCGAGCAGCGCCGCGCCGAGCTGGCGGAACACCAGCGGGACGAGAAGCAAGGGCTGATCGACCTGCAAGGCGGTGTGCTCGCCGAACAGCAGCGCCAGCTCGGCATGCTCACCGACATCGATATGACCACCCGGCAATTGAGCATGACCCTGACCCGCCAGGGTGCGGACCATGCACGCGCCATCGAGGAGTTGAAACGCAATGACCAGGTTGTCGCCGATTACCTGCGCGGTGTTGTGCCTGCCGCTCTCGGCGTGCGTTACGCCCGCCGCGAAACCACCGACCCTGCCATCTACCGTGGCGGTCCAGCCGGGCCAGTGCCCGCTGACCCCTTGCCGCCTGCCGGGCCGGCCGGCGATCGCCACCACTGACGACTGGCGCCTGGCGCTGGACGCCACCGAGGACGCGTTGCTGGCCTGCGCCGCCCAGGTGCTGGATTGTATGGAGCGGCAGCGGGTGGGCCACTGAGCCGTCGGGATCCTTGCACCTCTGCATGGAGCCCCCAGGCTGCGGCTTACTTCGCCGAAATGGGCCTTGGTGGAGTTGCTCCTAGTAAGGAGTAGCCGATTTCCTACACGTGCTGGCGCTCATCGGCCCTATCGGTCCATGGGGCACCCCCGTATTCTTCACTCACGGACTGCAGCACAGCGCTTCAGACCAGGACAACGTGATCGAGCCAGGATGGCGGCCTGATAAGGATATCGGGACGATCAGTAGAAACCCGCTTCGGCGGGTTTTTGCTTTTCAGGGTTTGAAATTTCAGGGCGGCATTGAAGAGCAGCTACCGCTTGTGGCGTCGATTTGTAAATATTTGTGGTTGCAAGCCGATCACGACCGCTAGAGACCATGGTGCAGAGCCAACAGCGTCTGCGTCACTCACTCGACTCGTGCCGAAGCAATGGCCACCTCGCCACCCAGTCCTTGGAGGCGAGCCTTGCCTGGTAAATCGCCCTTTTTCCTCCAACGAATCCCTCCGTGGGCCTGACGATCAAGCCGAACAGGTCATCGAGCCCCAGCGGCGCGGACACCTCGCACAGATTCCCTTCCCCCAGCCTGACGGCAACCGCCGTCGCTGTCTCAGGCCAGTGTCGCATCGCATCGGCGCTCGACACGTAAGGCCGATCGCCATTCCGGCTGTGCATCCTCGCTTGATTCTTCACGGACCACGCAACGCTCGAGTCCAGCGTCCGCAGGACCGCTTCCGCGTCCCGGTCGTAGTCGGGGGTGCTGCGTCCGGGGTCGAACCAGATCACGTCCACGTCGCTGGAGAGCGGCGACGACTCCCTGCCATGTAGATGATCCCAAACGGCATTCCTGACGAACCCCGCGCCTATCCTGCAGTCCGCCAAGCCCAGGGTACGGACGAGCTGGAGCAGACGCCATCGGGCGGGATCGTTCGCGATGATCGCCTGAACCCTTGAATGCTTATCCATCGACGGCTCCATGGATTTCGGGGACTCCTTATGGAGCTGCGCACTGTAGCCGCGATGCTCATGGGGAGCATCATCTGGCACTCCGCCTAGCGCGCTCACGCAGTCCGACAGATCGACGATGCCGGTGGCCTATCAAGGCACCAGGGTTTTTCAGGCTTGAACATTCGGTAGAGAGCTCGAGTTTGTCATGGGCAGAGAGCGTGTGACTCCGCCCCAGAGCGTACCCGGTGGCCACAGTTGCTGCCGAAGGCTGGGTGGCCGCCAGGTTAATCGCGTGCTATCAGCGGGGCCTAGTCCTGTACGAAAGAAGTCGTCGAGCGAAGGTCGGGCGCGGCATCGAAGCGCTGAGGACGCGCCGTAACCGGCACTCCGAATCGATTTTTCACTGAGACCGCCGAGGCACTGGCATTTTTTCGAACAGAACCTAAAAACCGTGACTCCGAGGATTCCCCGCATCACCGACGCTTCAGTATCGGTAGCGCAAGGTCATGGCGAAGCTGCGGGATGAGCCTGGCAAGCCGCCCCCTCACAACTTCGCCCAGCTGCTTTTCTGGGACATGCCGTTCGGCACGACGAATCTCAGTCGCGACCGATACCCAGAACGATACGGCATCCGAATGATCCTGGTGACCCATGGGCGCCCAGTTGGGGTGGCCCTTCCGCAGGTTACGGAAAACGGGTAGTGATACAGGTAGCGTCGCGAGGAGCGGAGTGCAGTCGAGGGAGAAGGCCGCGGCGCTCGACCGGTACCGACTGCAAGACGCTGGAGGCGAGAATCGACGCGGATCACCACGGCCCAGCCGAGGATGGGTGAGGGCTGGCGCTGGTGGGCTCACGGCCAGGTGGGGGACATCGACCTGGCCGAGGTAAGGAGCGGGGTATGGGCGAAGCTTAACAGCCCATGAGAGAACCTGGCCAAGCCTACCGCAGGAGCTTGATCACCTGGGAGAAATCAGACTTCGGCTCGCGGTCCTGCTGCTGTTCCGCCCCCTGCAGCGGCGTGCGTCCCTCGCTGTCCCGCTTGGACTTGTCCGCCCCGTGTTCCAGCAGGAAGGCGACAACGGAGGGCTCGTTGAAGGTGGCGAACATGTGCAACGCGGTGAAGGTGCTGACGTTGAGGGTGGTGTGAATCTCGGCGTTCACGTCAAGCCCCTTTTCCAGGTAGCGCTCGGCGATCTCGAACTTTCCCTCGGCGGGCGGGGCCAGGATATAGGCCACGCCGTTGAGGCCGCGGATGCGCTCGATGTCTTCGGGGCCCGTTCGCATCAGCAGGGTGTATTGCCGGCAGATCGAGGACGGGATGACCATCGGGCTGTCTTCCTGGCTGCAGCTGATCAGGTCCTCGGTGCTAAGCTGGCTCAACCCGATGAACGCGGCGCCACTCACGGTGAAGGCCGTCGCCGCCAACAATATCCACAGGCGGCTCATGCACTAACCCTGCTCATCGCAGCGCATTGATGACCGCCGACCTGTCTTCAGCGGGTCGCTGATTCTGGAGCTGTTCAGCGACTTGGAGCGGGGTCTCTCCCTCGCTGTTTGGCTTAGATTTGTCGGCGCCATGCCGAAGGAGAAACCCTATATTTTCGGGCTGGTTGAGGATGACGGCGCTGTGCAAGGCGGTGTAGGTGCGCTCCTCCTGAGCGGCCCGAATGTCGGCATTCACATCGAGGCCGCTGGCCAGGAATCGCGCAGCCAATTCAAACCGCCGAGGATGCTCGGATTGAAGCACGAAGGCGACTCCACCATCGGCCTGCAATTGCTGAATATCGTCTGGCTCCATGCGGAAATGGACCAGGTACTGGTGACAGATCGGGGCCGGTATGACGAACCCGTTGCCCGGCTCGCTGCACAAGATGAGCTGCTGCACCCGGTACTGCCGCATCGAGTTCAACGCCAATACTGATACCGGGACCAGAACCAGGACGAATAACCCAAGAAGCAGCCGCCTGATCATGAGTGCCGACCCGTAGTGAAAGAGGGGTAAACAGCGATGGCGCTGCGCACTTCATGGCGTCCGCCACGAGCGCGCATCGCGAAGAAATCGGTGCGGAAACGGCGACTGATTTCGACTCTCACCGCCTCATAGATTTCGGCATCCATTAGATCGGTGCCCTTTGCTTGAACCAATGCTTGGCGGCTTTCTTGCCGAACCCTTTGATCAATTTGCCAGCATTGGGACCGATACGAAAAATCGTGGAAACGAGGGCATCCACATAACCCATCGTATAAGAGGCGTCGATACCAGCGACAAGTAGGCCCTGCGCGAAGTTGCGGGTACTGTCGGTTACAACCATCGCGTCAATATTTGTGCTTTCGATCGGGAAGAAGAATTTGAGCGCTTGCCGAGTTTCGCTCTCATCAAGGACAAGTTCGTCCGTGGTGAATGACCGTAGGTATATCGCGCCTTCCATGGTGTAACTCTCAGGTGGTGCTGTTGAGGCTCCCGAGTGTACCGGCCCCGGGGCCATCCACGTGGCTGACCGGCCGCACATTTTTGCGATTAATGTACGGAGTAATGTACGGGGCCGAGGCTTGCGCGGCATAGTCCGGAGCGGGATCACCGGCTGCATTTGGTACCGGTCGCAGTAGTGGCGCAGGTGTTCTGCGTCATAGCCTTTGTCAGCCAGTAACCAGCGGCTGCGTTTGCGTGGTCGTCCCGGTTTACCGGGAATTCGCACCTGATCCAGCAGCGGTTGGGCATGGGCGATATCGCTGGCTTGGCCTGGTGAAAGCATGAAGCGTAACGGAACGCCATTGGCGTCACAGATCATGTGAATCTTGGTAGTAAGGCCGCCTCGGCTGCGCCCCAGAGCATGATCTAGCGGTTCTTCAGGCCCCCTTTTTTCCCGGCACCTGAAGAGGCTCGGGTTGCACGTATCGCGGTGGAGTCGATCATCCAGGTGTCCAGGTCGATAAGCCCTTCCCGGTTCAATTGGATGTGCAAGCGCTCCAGTATCCGGTCGAACGTACCGTCGTCGCGCCAGTCACGAAAGCGCTGATATACCGTCGACCAGGGCCCAAAGCGTTCCGGCAGATCACGCCAAGCAGCGCCCGAGCAGAGGATCCACAGGATCCACAGGATTCCATGGAGCACCAAGCGATCATCGCTGCGCGGGCGCCCCATTTTCTGCTCTGGAGAAACCAAGATCCTTGATCAATTCCCACGATGCGTCGCAGAGTTCGTAGCGCCTTGCCATGAGGCCTCCAGCCAATCATGGAGGTAATTTTACCCATACCGACTTTTCGTACAAAACCTAGTGCCCGTTCGGATTCTTACAGAACTAGAGGTGCCGATGTGAGAATACGATAATTGCTTTCAGTTAATTATTTATTAATGTTTATTTTTATTCTCCTTAAATATGCCAGTAGAGTGGGAAGCAATTTAAACCACTGCACGTAACCCAAAATCCAATATCCAAGCCATACCAATATAAAACACAAAGCGGCATTGCTCTTATCTACAAGACTCACTGCATTCATGTTTGAGAGAAGAAATGTAAAAATTGACCCTAACGGAAAGCTTATTATGTGCATTATCCAGACCAAGACGTCCCACACCCCTAAATCACCAACTTCAAAATAAGCGGCCAAAACGATAGAGATTACTATTAAGTTCAGAAAAAACCATAGCAATTTAACTATTTTCATTATTACTCCCACCAAGATTTTTCTTTTACATTGCACTGCTTTTTGCACTTGTCATTTACTGCTGCATCGTATTCCTGGCAATCCGTTCCAATGGGAATCCCATAATCTGGTCTCGGCTTACCCCATTCATTTATCAAACAAGCCTCAAAGCAAGCATTGTCACCCAGCGCATCCTTACAGTTACCGCCTGGAGGATCTATTATATCAACACTTGGTTTACCCTTGCCTGTGGGCTTTCCGTTAGCATCCATGTCACGATCCTGACCACCGCAAACAGCTTTACCGTCGTTGCCAACCACACAAGAATATTGATGATAAAGATATGGGCCATATTTATAGCCCAGTGGGCCCCACTTATCTCCTAGAGCATGCAATGGCTTTGTGCACTGCACAGTCTTAAGACCTTTAGGGTCTACAACATTTGTTGGAGAAATATCTGAATAAAGGTAGCTATTAACACCTCCAGCCAATCCTATCGGATCCTGATTCACATATCGACCTAACTCTGGGTCATAGTACCTATGGCGGTTATAATATAGGCCACTCTCCTTATCCACATATTGCCCTTGGAAACGAATGGGCTGATCAGTGATCCCCTCTTCATCACGTACCGCAGCCCAGTCGTCAGGCATTGCTCGCCATATGATTTGACCTTGATCGTCGCTTAAACGTAACGGAGTGCCTAAATGGTCGGTATGGAAGAAGGCGATGCGCAAATCGCGAGGCGCTGGACGATAGAGCTCAGGCAAGGATTGACCTTGACTCGCAAGTAAGCGTCGAATTTGAGTTAATTCGCTCCCATCCGGTGTATGGCTCTGTTCTATACGCAGTAGAGGTACGAAGGTATCAGGCTCGTACACTATAGTACGTAGATATTCTGGCGTAGCTTCAGCACATTGGCGATCTCCGTCCCAGCCATACCATGTAATGCTTAGTACGCCTTGATGGAGAACGTCCTTACGTAGTCTTCTCGACAATCCATCATACTGGTATAAAGCTTCGGTCTCATCGCCATCTGGGTTTGTCTGGCGCAAGCGGGTTAGTCGATGAGCACCGTCATAAGCTAACTCCAAAAATGTCCCGTCAGGACTACGACGTTCAACCATATTACCTGCTGCGTCGTATTTATAGCGGCTGCCTTTAATATCAGCTACACGGTTATCGTGCCATTTTTGGCCTTTATTTAAATTAACACTCTGCCCTTTACCGAGAAAATCGAAGCCAGGATTATCAAGGTTTTCCTTAACTAATTGCGCCCAATCGGCTTCCGGGCACTGCGTATGCGATTCCAATCCAAGGCGGTTGCCAGCCGCATCAAATCGATATCGATCCACATATTCATCATGGCGGCTTAGTATCAGACGGCCGCTGGCGTCGTAGCTGTAATGAATATTTCTATATTGATTATCTGAAACAAAGATCAACTGACCTTGCTCATCATACTGATAGCCGCGTGCCCAGGGAGTGCCTACCAAGGGTCTTAGATAACTTTCAGTTATTCTTCCTAAACTATCGTAGCGATAAGCTTGGTCAAATAGCATTTCGCTCGTATTACCATTCTCTGGCATTTTGCGCCGTACATTACGATGGATTTCTCGATGCAACGCATCCCGCTCGAAACCCAGTTCAAGGTGCTCCACTATCACGCCATGCAAATGCCCTGGACCATAAGTTAACCACTTCACTGTTGGTGAATCACCATAGCGGGTATTTACACGAATCCCTCGCTCGTCATATTGATGAGCCACGCTGTAAGTCCATCCATCCGCGCGAGCTTGTGTCTCTAAGATTAAGCGTCCCGCATCATCATAGGAGAACACTACCTCGCTACCTGAACCTAAAACTCCCGCTAAGCGGCCGTCACGGGTCCATCTATATTGCTCAATTATTCCCTTCACCTCCGCAGTGGCTGGGATATAACGTGTTAGCAGATGCCCGTCCGCGTCATATTCGTACCGAGTAATGCTGCCATCGCCCTCTTCACGCTCACTTAGCTCATCAGCTAAGTTATATCGATAATGCTGGGTACGCCCATCGAATCCGGTCTCGGAAATCAACCGGTCCAGAGTGTCGTAGGCAAATGTGGTAATGGCGCCGTTCTCGTTGACCAGAGTGATCAGCCGTCCTGCCGCGTCATAGCGGTAGGCCTGCTCGCGCCCGGCCGGATCGACAAGCAGAGTGGGCCGGCCGAAACGGTCCCAGCCTAAGCGGGTGATGCGCCCCTCGGGACCTTCCACCGCGACCCGCCGGCCCAGCGTGTCGTAGCGGTGGTACAGGACTGTACCATCGGCCAGGCGTACCTCCTGCATGCGGCCCGCACGATCATATTTAAAATTCGTACTTTGGCCTAAGGCATTGCGTTGGCAGATCAGTTGCCCTTCAGCGTCGTAGATATAGCTAGTTGTATGCCCAGAGCAATCGGCATAACGCTCCAGTAAACCTAATCGATTCCATGCAAGATTTTTGCTCCCACCTTGACTCTCGGCAATCTGTGTTGGCCGATCGGGCAGACTTTCGTCGCCATATACATAATAAATTTTCTCACCAAGGGGATTGGTGACACTAGTTAGGTTACCGCGTGCATTACGCTCAAATTTCCACTCCCGGCCTTCGGGGTCGATGAGGCCCAGGGTATCCCCGCTTTCTGGATCCAACACATAACGTTGTGAGGCGCCACCTGGGCTACGCGTCTCATACAGCCGGCCCTTGCCGTCCAGGTAGCGCCGGCTGACCCGACCCAGGGGATCCTTCACCGCCACCAGACGGCCGAACAGGTCGTGCTCGTATTCCACGCGGCTGCCGTCGGCGCGCACGTGGGCGCTCCAGCGCTGGGCACCGGCCTCGCCGGTGAATTCGTAGCGCTCGACCCGCCCCAGGCTGTCGGTCACCTCGGTGTGCTCGGCGTGGTAGGCGAAGGTGCGGGTCAGGCCGTCGGTCTCGATTTGGCGCAGCACCTTGCCCGTCGGCTCCAGGCGGTCCCACTCGTAGCGCACCTCGAGTCCGCCGGGCTGGCCGTGACCCACCAGCAAGTGATTGCGCCAGGCGAAGGTGCGTACCACCTCGCCATCGCGGTTGCGCACCGCCACCAGGTCGCCGGCGGCGTCGAAGTCGTAGCGCACCAGCCAGTCCAACCCCGGACGGCGGGGATCGAAGTCCGCCGGGATCGGCCCGGCCGGGTTGGCCAGGATCACCCCGGACAGGCGCAAGCCGTTGTCATCCTGTGTGGCAGTAAGCAGCCGGAAATAGACCAGGGCGTAGCTGCGTCCGGCGCTGTCGCGGATCGAGGCCAGCACCCCCGGCTCGCCCCAATGGAATTCAGTGCGATACCCATTGCGGTCGAACACTGCATAAAGGTGCCAGCCTCCATCCGCCCCACGGCAAAAATGCAAAAAACTCTGGCCGGTCAAAATCAGCACCGAGCCTTCATGGTCCCGTATGGTTTCAGGAACGTTGGCCCAGCGCCCCGTCCAAGGCTCGGCAGAACCGGTCTCAGGGCTTCCTCCCCGCCGGATCCACAGCAATTCGCTGCCTGAGTAGTAGGCTATTCCCGGCCCCAGCGCCGGAAAGGCGATGCGCCGGCCCTGGGAGTCGATCAGGGTGGTGGCGTCGGCCCCCAGTTCCAGGCCCAGTCCTTCCCCGGGCAGGAACCAGCCCTGGCCGAGGCTGCCAATGCGCGCATCCCGGGACAGGTAACTGCGGCTGAAGGCAAAAGGCGCGGGCGCCGGCAGGGCGAAGTCGGTCTCTGCCGGCAGCAGCTTGGCCCCCAGGATCGGGTTCACCGGGTTGCCCACCGCCGGGGCACAAGTGGGACAACGGTCTGCTTGGCCGATGGCCGTGCTGCCGACGAATACCGTGGGCGATCCCGTGACTACGTTCTTACCCGCCACTTCGCTGCCGATGTGAGCAACTGGAAGACCTGCCGAAGGTGCCATGATGCGTCCTTTCTTTAACAGTTAATGCGCACTTGCGGCGAGAGGATCTCGATCTCCGTCGCAGTGATCTTGATGGTGCTCTGGCCACAGCGCAGGACGATCTCCTGGTCGGCGTCCAGGTTGATGGTCTTGCTGCGCAGTTTCAGGCTGGCGCCATCGAGGGTGACCGAGCTCTGTCCGTCGTTGCCGCCACCTGCCTGGGTTTCGGAGGGTGCGACGATGTTCTTCTTCATTCCCGGCAGGCTGGGACTGTCGCCTCCCCCGCCGAGGCCGCCCGCGGTGAGCTCGGTGTTGCGGCTGACAAAACCGCTGCCGCCCATCAGGGGCGGCGTCGCGCCCTGGGCCAGGCCCGGCGTTCCGC
>NZ_JANZKU010000022.1 GCF_025642785.1 Pseudomonas sp. RIT-PI-AD | reverse complement strand
GGCAGGGGCTCCAGCTCGATCATCATCGCCGCCGGCGGCAATTCGATGGGCGGCGCCTCGGCATGCCAGAACATCGCCCAATAGGCCAGGGCGAGGTGCAGGCCGAGGATGAGCACCAGGCTGCCGCCCCAGCGCAGGGCCTTACGCATGCCTGGATTCATCTGCCGACGGTCTCCAGGCCGACCAGGCCGATCTTCAGGTAACCGGCGCCGCGCAAGGCGTCCATCACTTCCATCAGCGTGGCGTATTCCACGCCCTTGTCGCCGCGGACGAACACGGTCTTGTCCTTGTCGCCGTGGGTCAGGCGGTCCAGCGCCGCGCCGATCTGCGGCTTCGCCACCTGCTCCTCGCCGAGGAACAGGTCCTGGTTTTCCTTGATGCTCAGGTAGATCGGTTTTTCCGGTCGCGGCGCCGGCTTGGCGGTCGAGGCGGGCAGGTCGATCTTGACGTCGACGGTGGCCAGGGGGGCGGCGACCATGAAGATGATCAGCAGCACCAGCATGACGTCGATGAAGGGCGTGACGTTGATCTCGTGCACTTCGGCGAGATCGTCGTCACCTTCGTTCAGATGCAGTCCCATGAGTTAGCCCACTTTCACCATGTGCGGTTGCTGAGTGCGATCGACCGGCAGGTGGTCGAGATCGCGGCTGACCAGCAGCAGGACCTGCGCCGAGGCGTCCGCCACCTGGGCCTTGTAGCCGGCGATGGAGCGGGCGAAAACGTTGTAGATCACCACCGCCGGGATCGCCGCGACCAGGCCCAGGGCGGTGGCCAGCAGCGCTTCGGCGATCCCCGGGGCCACGACCGCGAGGTTGGTGGTCTGGGATTTGGCGATGCCGATGAAGGCGTTCATGATTCCCCAGACGGTGCCGAACAGGCCGACGAAGGGCGCGGTGGAGCCGATGGTGGCGAGGACGCCGGTGCCCTGGCTCATGCGCCGGCCGCTGGCCGCCACCAGGCGCTCCAGGCGGAAGCTGACGCGCTCCTTGATGCCTTCGCGCTCGCGGGCGTTGGCCGAGAGCTTCACTTCTTCCAGGGCGTCGTGCACCAGCAATCGCGACAGGCTGCCGGCGCGGGTGGCTTTTTCGCCGGCTTCGCTCAGCGAACGCGCCGATTTCAGCGCCAGCAGCTCCTTGCGCAGGCGGCGCTTGGCGCCGATCAGCTCGATGCCCTTGGCGAACCAGACGGTCCAGGTGAGGATCGAGGCGAGGGCCAGGCCGATCATCACGGTCTTCACCACCACGTCGGCGTTCTGGTACATGCCCCAGGGCGACAGGTCGTGGGCCAGACCGGGCTGGTCGTTGGCGTCGGTGCTGATGGACATCTGCTCCGGACCGGCATTCGCGGCCGTTGCTTCCGTCTGAGTGGCGGGCGCCGGGGTGGCGCTGTCGACCGCCGGCGCGGGCTGCACGCTGGCCTCGGGCGTGGCGGCGGGCGTGGGCTCCTCGGCGAAGGCGCCGGCCGGCAGCAGCAGGCCGATCAGCAGGACCGCGAGGGTGCGCAAGGCACGGGCAGGAATGGAACGGAACGTTGGCTGGGCGCGTGAGGCGAGAGAGTTCATGCTGGCCGGACCTGAGAGTGGGAAAAGGCGGTTGTCCACCGCGGCGATTGCGAAAAGGGCGGCGGTGCGAAGGGCTGTTATTATTGCAAGTAATTCTTGTTTGTAAAAGTGATAATATAACTTTTAGGCCTCAATCCGCCGCCAAACCTGCTGTTTTGCGCGCTTCCGACCTGCCATGCTGGCGTTTTAGCCGGGGAGTTCTCCAATGAGCACAGCGTCCCTATTAATAGCCGGCTGCGGCGACGTCGGCGGTCGCCTCGCCCGGCGCCTGCTCGCCGAGGGCTGGACGGTATACGGCCTGCGCCGGGATACCGCGCGTCTGCCGGCCGGCGTGCTGCCGGTCGCCGGCGATTTGCGGGGCGATGACTGCCCACCCGCGTGGCCGAGCGGCCCGCTGGATTACCTGGTGTATTGCGCCGCCGCCACCGAGCATGACGAAGCGGGCTATCGCGCTGCCTATATAGACGGGCTGAGGCATACCCTGGACTGGTTGCGTCGGCATGGGCAGCGGCCGAAGCGGCTGATCTTCGTCTCCAGCAGCGGTGTCTATGGCCAGGAGGACGGCGAGTGGGTCGACGAAGACTCCCCCGCCGAGGCCTCGCGCTACAGCGGGCGGATCATGCGCGAGGCCGAGCGTCTCGCCCTGGATGCGGGGTTCCCGGCCAGCCTGCTGCGCCTGAGCGGCATCTATGGTCCCGGCCGCGAGTGGCTACTGCGCCAGGTGCGCGAAGGCTATCGGGTGGTCAGCGAGCCGCCGCTGTACGGCAACCGCATCCACGTCGAGGATGCGGCCGGCCTGTTGGCGTTCCTGCTCCAGGCCGACGCGCGCGGCGTGCCCCTGGCGGACTGTTACCTGGGCGTCGACGACGAGCCGGCGCCGCTCCATGAAGTGGTCGGCTGGTTACGGGAGCGGCTGGGCATCACCCGGTGGTCCGACGAGTCGGCGGTGCGCCGTTCCGGCAGCAAGCGCTGTTCCAACGCGCGGGCGCGGGCGCTCGGCTGGCGCCCGCGCTACCCGAGCTATCGGGAAGGCTACGAAGCGGTCCTGACGGAGGACTGACGTTCGTGCGGGGGGCGTCGGCGAGGGAAGGGCGCGTCACTCCCGTTCGAGCAGCCAGCGGCGCGGCCCAGGGGTGTATTCGGGCATCTCGTCGTGGCTGGCACGGTTGATCGGCTCGAAGATTTCCAGCGTGCCGCCGTCACGGGTGAACATCCAGGGCGCGCCTTGCGCACCCTGCTGCAGCCACAGGCTGTCGTATTCGCCGCTCATCGCCGCGCAATCGCCCGCGAGGCACAGGGCATAGCGATCGGCGCCGGGCAGGCCGGCGAGGCTGCCGTCGGGGTGGAACAGCACCAGGCCGCCTTCGCCGGGGCCGCTGCGGATTTTCCAGGTGCCGCCGAGGTAGGCGCCGTACAGCGCCTGCTCGAAGCTGCTGCCGGGCGGTGCGCCGGCGGCCGCGGGTTTGGCGGGACGGGAAAAGCGCTGTTCGGGAAGGTTGGCGCTGGCGTCCTGGATCAGTTGATCGCCATCCAGCCGCAGGTTCTCGCGGTAGTCGCCGTAATAGTCCACGTGCCAATGATTCTTCGCCGGCTCGGCGACCAGGCGACCCTCGTCCAGCTCGAAGCCGTTGCTGGAGTCGGCGCGGCCCGCGGGCAGGTCGAGGCGCCATTCCAGGTTCGGGCCATAGGCCAACAGCGATTCGCGCAGCTTGCCGCTCGAACCCGCCGCTTCTATGGCGGCCTGGTTGATCCAGATTCCACTGGGGTCCTGGGGCGCGCTGGCGCAACCGGCGAGGACGGCGCTGCACAGCAGCAGGGCGAGACAATGGCGCATGGCGGGCATCCGATGCAGGAGGAAGCGGGGCGCCGCGCCCCGCCGGAAAAACGCTTACTCGAGGACCAGGATCGCGTCCATCTCCACCAGGGACGCGCGCGGCAGCGCGGCGACGCCGATGGCGGCACGGGCCGGATAGGGCTGCTGGAAGTAACGGCCCATGATCTCGTTGACCTTGGCGAAATGGCTCAGGTCAGTGAGGAAGATGTTCAGCTTGACGATGTCCTTGAGCGAGCCGCCGGCAGCCTCGGCCACCGCCTTGAGGTTCTCGAACACCTGCACGGTCTGGGCCTCGAAGCCCTCCACCAGCTCCATGGTTTTCGGGTCCAGGGGGATTTGCCCGGACAGGTAGACAGTGTTGCCGGCCTTGATCGCCTGGGAATAGGTGCCGATGGCGGCGGGGGCGTTCTCGGTGTTGATCACGGATTTGCTCATGGTGACTCCTTGTGAGCGAGTGGGCTGAAGCGGACGGAGCCTTCCGTCCGCGGAACCGGCGGCGTGGGCGCTGTGGTCAGGCGCGCACGCGGGTGATGCGCACGACCCCGATCAGGGCGCGCAGCTTCTTGATCACGCGGGCCAGGTGCACCCGATCGTGCACGCTGACCACCAGTTGGACAACGCTGATGCGGCCATCGCGTTCGTCCATGCTGATCTTCTCGATGTTGCCGTCGGCGGCGTTCACGCTGCTGGCGAGCAGCGCGATCAGGCCACGCTGGTGCTCTAGCTCGACGCGCAGCTCGACGTTGAATTCGCCGGTGACGTCCTTGGCCCAGGACAGCTGGATGCATTTTTCCGGGTTGTTGCGCACGTCGCCGATGTTCCGGCAGCTTTCCAGGTGCACCACCATGCCCTTGCCCGCCGACAGGTGGCCGACGATGGGGTCGCCGGGGATCGGCGTGCAGCATTTCGCATAGCTGAGCACCAGCCCCTCGGTGCCGCGGATCGCCAGCGGCCCTTCGCTGTTGGGCGACTGCGCGCCGTCGCTGGCCAGCAGGCGCCGCGCCACCACATAGGCCATGCGGTTGCCCAGGCCGATATCTTCCAGCAGGTCTTCCAGCGCTTCCAGGCGATACTCGCCGAGCACCAGTTGCAGGCGTTCGGGGGCGATCTTTTCCAAGTGGCTGTCGAAGCCGGCGAGGACTTTGTTCAGCAGGCGTTCGCCCAGGCTCACCGATTCGGAGCGGCGTTGCAGCTTCAGCGCGTGGCGGATATGGGTGCGCGCCTTGCCGGTGACGACGAAGTTCAGCCAGGCCGGGTTCGGTCGTGCGCCGGGCGCGGTGACGATTTCCACGGTTTCGCCGCTCTGCAAGGGCTCGGACAGCGGCGCCAGGCGGCGGTTGATGCGGCAGGCGATGCAGGTATTGCCGACGTCGGTGTGCACCGCGTAGGCGAAATCCACCGCGGTGGAGCCCTTCGGCAGCTCCATGATGCGGCCCTTGGGCGTGAACACGTAGACCTCGTCGGGGAACAGGTCGATCTTCACGCTTTCGATGAATTCGAGGGAGTTGCCCGCGCGTTGCTGCATTTCCAGCACGCCTTTCACCCATTGGCGCGCGCGCGCATGGGTGCTCTTGGGCACCTCGTCATCGTTGGACTTGTACAGCCAGTGGGCGGCGATGCCGTTGTTGGCCATCTCTTCCATCTCGCGGGTGCGGATCTGGATCTCGATGGGCACGCCGTGCATGCCGAACAGGGTGGTGTGCAGCGACTGGTAACCGTTGGCCTTGGGGATCGCGATGTAGTCCTTGAAGCGGCCGGGCAGCGGCTTGTACAGGTTGTGCACGGCGCCGAGGACGCGGTAGCAGGTGTCCACCTTGTCGACGATCACGCGGAAGGCGTACACGTCCATGATCTCGTTGAACGCCCGGCGCTTGCCGCGCATCTTCTGGTAAATGCTGTACAGGTGCTTCTCGCGGCCGGTCACGTCGCCCTGCATGCCTTCGTGTTCCAGGCAATGCTTGAGCGATTCCTCGATGCGCCCGACGATTTCCTTGCGGTTGCCGCGGGCGCGCTTGACCGCGGCGCGGATGCGTTCGGAGCGCATCGGGTGCATCGCCTTGAAGCCGAGGTCTTCGAATTCCACGCGCATGCTGTGCATGCCCAGCCGGTTGGCGATGGGGGCGTAGATTTCGAGGGTTTCCTTGGCGATGCGCCGGCGTTTTTCGCCGGAGAGGACTTCCAGGGTGCGCATGTTGTGCAGGCGGTCGGCCAGCTTGACCAGGATCACGCGGATGTCCCGGGCCATGGCCATGGCCATCTTCTGGAAGTTCTCGGCCTGGGCTTCCGCCTTGGTCTCGAAGTTCATCTGGGTCAGCTTGCTGACCCCGTCAACCAGCTCCGCGACGGTTTCGCCGAACTGCGTGGTGAGCGCTTCCTTAGCGATGCCGGTGTCCTCGATCACGTCGTGCAGCATCGCGGCCATCAGGCTCTGATGGTCCATGTGCATGTCGGCGAGGATGTTGGCGACCGCCAGGGGGTGGGTGACGTAGGCTTCGCCGCTGCGACGACGCTGGCCGTCGTGCGCCTGCTCGGCGTAGAAGTACGCCCGGCGGACCAGGTTGACCTGGTCGGCGCCGAGGTAGGACGACAGTCGATCGGCGAGTGTGTCTATGTTCGGCAAGGGAGGCCTCCCCGCCGTCTGTTTCCACCCGGTACCGCGTGACATCGACCAGGCATCGAATCAGAGGGCCTCGTTGGCCTCGTCCTCGAATGCGGCGAAGAGCGGCTCGTCTTCGACGATCTCTTCCTGGGCGATGACGTCGTAGTCGATCAGGCCGGCGGCGATTTCACGCAGGGCGACCACGGTCGGTTTGTCGTTTTCCCAAGCGACCTTCGGCTCTTTGCCGCCGGTGGCCAGTTGACGGGAGCGCTTGGTGGCGAGCATCACCAGCTCGAAGCGGTTAACGACGTTGTCCAGGCAGTCTTCAACGGTGACGCGAGCCATGGTGTTCCTCGTAGCGACTAGAAGTAGAAGCGGAAAAGAGCGCTGAGCCCGATGGGCGAGCGGACTGGATAGTCTAAAAAATCACCAGCATTAAGGGAAGCGCTGATTTCAGGCGAGCAGCTCGCCGAGCAGGCCGCCGTGGCGTTGCTGCTGAACGCTCTGGAGTAATTGGTTGGCGCGGAAGATCGCCTTGATGTCGTCCAGGGCGTGGGCGAAGTCGTCGTTGATCACCAGGTAGTCGTATTCCACGTAGTGGCTCATTTCGCTGACCGCCTCGCGCATGCGCCGCTCGATCACCTCGCCGCTGTCCTGGCCGCGGTCGGTCAGGCGATGGCGCAGGGCTTCCTGGGTCGGCGGCAGGATGAAGATGGACTTGGCCTGGGGCATCAGCCGGCGCACCTGTTGCGCGCCCTGCCAGTCGATCTCGAGGATCAGGTCGTAGCCTTCGGCGAGGGTTTTCTCGACCCAGCGCTGGGACGTGCCATAGAGGTTGCCGAACACCTCGGCGTGTTCGAGGAACTCGTCGCGCTCGAGCATCGCCACGAAGGCCTCGCGGTCGACGAAGTGATAGTTCACCGCATCCTGCTCGCCGGGGCGCATGGCGCGGGTGGTGTGCGAAACCGACACGCGGATGCGCGGCTCGGTTTCGATCAGCGATTTGACCAGGCTGGTCTTGCCCGCGCCGGAGGGGGCGGAAATGATGTAAAGCGTGCCGGTGGTGATGGCCATGGCAGTCATCCGTAGACGTCAAAAGAAAAGGAGCGCGGGGGTGGCCGCGTCATTCGATGTTCTGCACCTGTTCGCGCATCTGTTCGATCAGCACTTTCAGGTTCACCGCGGCTTGCGTGCTGCGGGTGTCGAAGGCCTTGGAGCCGAGGGTGTTGGCCTCGCGGTTGAGTTCCTGCATCAGGAAGTCCAGGCGCCGTCCCGCGGCGCCCCCGGCCTTCAATACGCGACGGACTTCGCCGACGTGGGTGTCGAGGCGGTCGAGCTCTTCGGCGACGTCGCTCTTCTGGGCCAGCAGGACCAATTCCTGCTCCAGGCGCTGGGGGTCCAGTTCGGCCTGCATGTCGCGGAACCGATCGAGAATCCGCTGACGTTGCGCGGCAAGCATCTGCGGCACCCGTTCGCGCAGGGCGGCGACTTCGTCACGCATGCTGTCCAGGCGTTCGTCGAGCAGTTTCGCCAGTTCCGCGCCTTCGCGGGCGCGGCCGCCCTTCAACTGCTCCAGGGCCTCGTCGAACAATTCCAGGGCGGCGCTGTTGAGGGCCTGCGGATCGGCCACGTCGGCCATCAGCACACCGGGCCAGGCCAACACCTCCAGCGGGTTGAGGGGCGCGGGGCGCTCGATCAGGCTGGCCACCGTTTCCGCGGCCGCGACCAGTTGGGCGGCGCGCTCGCGGTCTACCTGGAGCCGCTGCCCGGCCTGCTCTTCGGCGAAGCGCAGGCTGCACTCCACCTTGCCGCGGGAAAGCCCCTGGCGCAGCGCATCGCGCACCGCGCCTTCCAGGTCGCGGAAGGCATCCGGCAGGCGCAGGTGCGGCTCCAGGTAGCGATGATTGACCGAACGCAGCTCCCAGCTCAGGGTGCCGTGAGCACCGGCTCGTTCGACGCGGGCGAAGGCGGTCATGCTGCGCACCATGGGGAGACCTCTCGGGAAGGGGAACGAAAGGCGCGGGATTGTAGCGCTAAAAACCGTCGCGGGCTCGCCGGGACGGGCAAGCGGTCAGCCGGCGACGGGATCGTCCTTCGGCGAGGCATCCATTCCGTGTCCCGGTATTTCGACCGGGCAGGCAGGACCTTTGACGCCGGAAGGTGCCCATCCGGCCAATGTTCGATGTCCGCGGCCCGCCGGGCACCCTATAATGCGCAGCAGTTTCCGTCCCGAACAGGTATTGACCGATGAAGCGTCCCAGTGGCCGCGCCGCCGACCAGCTGCGCCCGATCCGCATCACCCGCCACTACACCAAGCACGCCGAAGGCTCGGTGCTGGTGGAGTTCGGCGATACCAAGGTGATTTGCACCGCCAGCGTGGAGTCCGGCGTGCCGCGTTTCCTCAAGGGCCAGGGGCAAGGTTGGCTGACCGCCGAGTACGGCATGCTGCCGCGCTCCACCGGCGAACGTAACCAGCGCGAAGCCAGCCGCGGCAAGCAGGGCGGTCGGACCCTGGAGATCCAGCGGTTGATCGGCCGTTCGCTGCGCGCCGCGCTGGACATGACCAAGCTGGGCGACAACACCATCTACCTGGATTGCGACGTGATCCAGGCCGACGGCGGGACCCGCACCGCGTCCATCACCGGCGCCATGGTGGCCCTGGCCGATGCGCTGAACGTGCTGAAGAAGCGCGGGGCGATCAAGGGCGGCCAGTCACCGCTGAAACAGATGGTCGCGGCGGTTTCCGTGGGCATGTACCAGGGCGAGCCGGTGCTCGACCTGGACTATCTCGAGGACTCCGCGGCCGAAACCGATCTCAACGTGGTGATGACCGAGGCCGGTGGCTTCATCGAGATCCAGGGCACCGCCGAAGGCGAGCCGTTCCAGCCGGAGCAGTTGAACGCCATGCTGGCCCTGGCGCAGAAAGGCGTCGCGGAGTTGTTCGAGCTGCAGCGCGCCGCGCTCGCCGACTGAGGGCATGGCCATGGAAGAGCAGGATCTCGTTCCGCTACCCAGCCAGGAAGCCCGGCAGTGGGCGATGTTCTGCCACTTCGCGGCGTTCCTCGGCCTGGTGTTCCCATTCGGCAATCTGCTCGGCCCGCTGATCGTCTGGCAGTTGAAGAAGGACCTCGATCCCTTCGTCGACGAACAGGGCAAGGAAGCGCTGAACTTCCAGATCAGCGTCGCCCTGGCGGCGCTGGTCTGCTTCGTTCTGATGCTGGTGGTGATCGGTTTCCTGCTGCTCAGCCTGCTGGGCATCGGCGCGCTGGTGCTGACCATCATCGCCGGGATCAAGGCCAACGAGGGGCGTGCCTACCGCTATCCCTTCACCTGGCGCTTGATCAAGTAGCCCGCTCGAACGCCGGACGCGAAGCCTCGCTTCCGGCGCCCGGCCGGTCCTGCGGACGCGGCCCGATTCAGATGCTCAGGGTCCAGTCGTAGTCGACGATCAGCGGAGCATGCTGGGAAAAGCGCGGTTGCCGCGGCAGGCGCGCGCTGCGCACGAAGCGGCGCATGCCGGGCGTCAGCACCTGATAGTCGAAGCGCCAGCCCAGGTTGAGCAGTTCAGCCTGCTCGCTGTCCGGCCACCAACTGAACTGGTCGCCTTCCCGGCTCACTTCGCGCAGGGCATCCACGTAGCCGAAATTGCCGAACACCTCGTCCAGCCAGCTCCGTTCCGGCGCCAGGAAGCCCGGCATCTGCTGGCAGTCGCGCCAGCTCTTCACGTCCAGCTTCTGATGCGCCACGTAGAGCGAACCGCAATAGATGTATTCGCGGCGCTTGCGGCGCTGCTTGTTCAAATAGTGGGTGAAGTCGTCCATGAACTTGAATTTCTGATTCAAGTTCTCGTCGCCGCCCTGCCCGGAAGGCAGCAGCAGCGTGGCGATGCTCACCTTGTCGAAGTCGGCCTGCAGGTAGCGCCCATAACGGTCGGCCATTTCGAAGCCTAGGCCGTTGATCACCGCCTTGGGTTGCTGCCGCGAATAGAGTGCCACGCCGCCTTGGGCGGGGACTTCGGCATCGCTGGCATAGAGGAAGTAGCCATCCAGTTGGAGGGCTGGGTCGTCCAGGTCAAAGGCGGAGGCGCGGGTATCTTGCAGGCAGATCACGTCGGCATTCTGTGCTTGCAGCCAGCTCAGGAGTCCCCGCTCGGCTGCAGCCTGAATACCATTCACGTTCACACTGATGATCCGCATAAATGGCCCCCAAAAACACGTCCGTGTATGATACCCGAGCTCATCCTTATTAGCTAAATTCATGGCTAAATCCGTGTCGTCCGGGGTTTTTCTATGCAGGCGTATCAGCACGATTTCATTCGTTTCGCCATCGAACGCGGCGTGCTGCGTTTTGGCGAGTTCACCCTCAAGTCCGGACGCACCAGTCCCTATTTCTTCAATGCCGGCCTGTTCGACAGTGGCCTCGCGCTGGCGCGTCTCGGGCGTTTCTACGCGGCGGCGATCGTCGACAGCGGCATCGCCTTCGAGGTGCTGTTCGGGCCGGCCTACAAGGGCATTCCCCTGGCTGCCGCGACCGCCGTCGCGCTGGCGGAACAGCATGGGCTGGACCTGCCCTGGTGCTTCAACCGCAAGGAGGCCAAGGCTCATGGCGAAGGCGGCACCCTGGTCGGCGCGCCCTTGCGGGGCCGTGTGTTGATCGTCGACGACGTGATCACCGCCGGTACGGCGATCCGCGAGGTGATGCGCATCATCCAGGCGCAGCAGGCGCAGGCCGCGGGTGTGCTGATCGCCCTGGATCGACAGGAGCGGGGGCAGGGTGAGCTATCGGCGATCCAGGAAGTGCAACGCGACTTCGAGGTGCCGGTGGTGAGCATCGTCGGGTTGGATCAGGTGCTGGAATATCTGGCCGGGGATGCTGAACTGAAGAAGCATCTGCCGGCGGTTGAAGCCTACCGCGCGCAGTATGGAATTTGACGTTAACGTCGACAGGATGAGTGCTAGATGGCCAGACAGGATGGGATCCGCCTGACGTTGTTGCTGTGTCTTTGCTCGCCTCTGCTGGCGGGTGCCGCCGACCTTTACCGCTACGTGAACGACAAGGGCGTGACCGTACTCGACCGGCAGGGCGTACCGCCGGAGTTCATCAGTAAGGGCTACCAGGTACTCAACGACCAGGGGCGGGTGATCCAGGTGGTGCCGCCCGCGCCCAGCCGCGAGGAAATGCAGAGGCGCCTGGACGCCAAGGCCCGCGCGGGTTCGGATGTCCAGTTGATGCGCCTGTACTCAAGCGTCGAGGACGTCGACCGCGCGCTCAAGCGCAAGCTGTCGGAGATCGATGGGCTGATCAGCGTGGTGCGCGGCAACCTGCAGTCGGTGAAGGTGCAGCAGGACAACCTGCAAGGCCGCGCCGCCGACCTGGAACGCGCCGGTCGCGCGGTACCGGCCGATCTGGTCGCGCAGATCAACGACCTGAAAGCGGAGCAGCAACGCCTCGAGAAGGATATCCAGCGCTATCAGGACACCCGTGAACAAACCCAGGTTTCGTTCAGCGCGGACCGCGATCGACTCGCTCAATTGCTGGGCCGGGGTAACTGACGTTCAGCCCTTTCCGGCATCGCCAATCGACGTAAAGCCGGCCCCGGACGGCAAGACGTCTTCCGGGGCGTGGTGCATCCTCAGTGACGCTTGCGATTGGTGATCAGGGTGCCGACGCCGCTGTCGGTGAAAATCTCCAGCAGCACCGCGTTGGGCACCCGGCCATCGATGATGTGGGCGCTGGTCACCCCGCCATGCACCGCATCCAGCGCGCAACGGATCTTCGGCAGCATGCCGCCATGGATAGTGCCGTCGGCGATCAGGTTGTTGACCTGTTCGGTGGACAGGCCGGTGAGCACCTGGCCTTCCTTGTCCATCAAGCCGGCGATGTTGGTCAGCAGCATCAGTTTCTCGGCCTTCAGCGCCTCGGCCACCTTGCCCGCCACCAGGTCGGCGTTGATGTTGTAGGACTCGCCGTCCGGACCCACGCCGATCGGTGCGATGACCGGGATGAAGTTGCCGCGCACCAGCATGTTGAGCAGCTCGACGTTGACTCCGGTGACTTCGCCGACCAGGCCGATATCGATGATCTCCGGCTGGGTCATCTCTGGCGTCTTGCGGGTCACGGTGAGTTTCTTCGCCCGGATCAGCTCCGCGTCCTTGCCGGTCAGGCCGATGGCACTGCCGCCATGGCGGTTGATCAGGTTGACGATGTCCTTGTTCACCAGGCCGCCCAGGACCATTTCCACCACGTCCATGGTTTGCGCGTCGGTGACCCGCATGCCATCGACGAAGCGGCTCTCGATGGACAGGCGCTTGAGCAGGTCGCCGATCTGCGGGCCGCCGCCGTGCACCACCACCGGGTTGATGCCCACTGCCTTCATCAACACCATGTCGCGGGCGAAGCCGGCTTTCAGCTCGTCGCTTTCCATGGCATTGCCACCGTACTTGACCACCAGCGTCTTGCCGACGAAACGGCGGATGTAGGGCAGTGCTTCGGACAGGACCTGGGCGACTTGGGTGGCGACTTCACGGCTGGGGGTCATGCAAGGCTCCAGTGATACGGCGTGGCCGGTGGGGGTGGATGAAACGCCCGCGCCGGGCTCGGATGACGAGCCCGGCGCATGCCTGCAGGATCGATGCAGGGGCTTGAATCAGAACGGCAGGGTCAGTTCCGGGGCGACGGTGTAGAGCTGGGCCCGGAACACTTCTTGGATGCGCTTGAGCTCCTCCTGGGTATCGGCCTCGAAGCGCAGCACCAGCACCGGCGTGGTGTTGGACGCGCGGATCAGGCCCCAGCCCTTGGGATAGTCGACCCGGACGCCGTCCAGGGTGGTGATGTTCGCTTCGCCCCAGTGACCGTCGCGCTGCAGGCGTTCGATCAGGCGGAACTTGTTCTCGTCGGTGACGGTGATGTTGATTTCCGGCGTGGAGATGTCGCTGGGGAACGCGGAGAACACGTGTTCGGCGTCGCGCTTGTCCTGGCTGAGGATCTCCAGCAGGCGGGCGGCGCTGTAAATGCCGTCGTCGAAGCCGTACCAGCGCTCCTTAAAGAACATGTGCCCGCTCATTTCGCCCGCCAGCAGCGCACCGGTTTCCTTCATCTTCTTCTTGATCAACGAATGACCGGTCTTCCACATTACCGGGCGACCGCCGTAGCCGCTGATCAGCGCGGTCAGGCGGCGCGTGCATTTGACGTCGAAGATGATGTCGGCGCCGGGGTTGCGCGAGACGACGTCCTTGGCGAACAGCATCAGCAGGCGATCCGGATAGATGATGGTGCCGGTGTTGGTCACCACGCCGACGCGGTCGCCGTCGCCGTCGAAGGCCAGGCCCAGGTCGGCATTCTCCGACTTGACCTTGGCGATCAGGTCTTCGAGGTTCTCCGGTTTGCCCGGGTCCGGATGGTGGTTGGGGAAGTTGCCGTCCACGTCGCAGAACAGGGGGATCACGCTGCATCCCAGGGCTTCGATCAGTCGCGGCGCGATCACGCCGGCGACGCCGTTGCCGCAGTCGACCACCACGCGCATGGGCTTGGCCATGGCGATGTCGTCGCGGATCTGCTTGAAGTAGCGGTCGAGGATTTCCACCTGCTCGACACTGCCGACGCCGCTGGCCAGGTCGTTGTTCTGGATGCGCGTGTGCAGGGCGGTGATGCTTTCGTTGGCCAGGGTGTCGCCGGCGATGACGATCTTGAAGCCGTTGTAGTCCGGCGGGTTGTGGCTGCCGGTGAGCATCACGCCGGATTTACCGGCCAGCACGTGGGTCGCGTAGTACAGCACCGGCGTCGGCACCATGCCGATGTCGCTGACCTGGCAGCCGCAGTCCAGCAGGCCCTGGATCAGGCTCTGTACCAGTTCGGGGCCGGAGAGGCGGCCGTCGCGGCCAACGGAGACGTTCGGCTCGCCGCGGTCCAGGCTTTCCGAGCCGATGGCGCGACCGATCCAATAGGCGGTTTCGGCGGTGAGCGTATCACCGACCACGCCACGGATGTCGTAGGCGCGGAAAATGCTGGCGGGCAGAGTCGGGGCGGTTTCTCGGATGCTCATAATCGGGGCTTGCTCCAATCCCAGGAGGTCCTGGTCTTCGTCGAGGATGTCGATATCGAGAATGTCGGTATCTTGGAAAAGTGGGTCGACCGGCACGGTCGGCTTGACCCCCGCCGTTGCCGCTACCGCCGGCCTGATGCTGTCGGCGACGGGTTGGCTCGGCGCGGGGACCGCATTCTTGCGCCGCGCCTGACGGATCAGGGCCTGGGCGAGGAGGTCCAGGGCCGGCAGCTTCAAGGTAGAGGCTTTGACGCTCCTGCCGGTGGAGAGTTCTTGCACCATGAGGTTGAGCGCCAGGACATCGTCGCGAAGATGCCGCTGCAGCCGCTGGCGTTGCAGATAGAGCCCGGCCAGCGCGCCGGCCAGAGCCAGCAGGGCGGCCAGGCCGAACAGCGGTGTCGAGCCGCCGGCTTGGGTCAGGGCGGTGCCGGGCAGGAATTCCAGCTGCCAGTGCGGATTGCCGCTGGCGAAGGTTTCCGGCGGGCCTTCGCCCTGGCCGCGCTGGGCCAGGACCTGGGCCGGGGTGTTGCCGAACCGCTGGACCAGCCGCCACTGGCCGGCATCTTCCGGCAGGGGCGGCAGGCTGCGCAGCAGGCGCTCCAGGTCGAAGGCGAGGAGCAACGTGCCCTGCAACGGCATGCCGTCGGCGGCGCGCAGCGGGGCGACGCTGTAGACCAGCCAACGTTGGCCGATTTTGTAGGCTTCCGGCGGCGGGGTCTCGCCGTTCTCGACGCGACGCAGCAGGTCGAGGGCGGCGAAATTCATCGGCGCCGCGCGCTCGGTGCTCTGCTGGGCCTGTCCCGGGAGGTTGATGTAGGCATCCACCACGTCGGCCCAGTAGCCGAGCGCGCGTTCGGCCGCCTGGACCTGCGCCGGCTGCTGGCTGTCCAGGGCCTGGGTCAGCAGAGGGTTGCGCGCGGCGATGTTGGTGTCCCGCGCCAGTTGGGCCAGCGCCTGTTGCAAGGCGGCCGCCTCGCCGCCGCCCCAGGCCTGGATCAGGCGATGCCGCTGTTGCTGCTGGGCGCCCTCGAGGGCGCCGAACCAGAGGAGCGCCCCGGCGGCGGCCAGACCGGCCAGGCAGGCCAGGAGGCTCGGCAGGGCGTCGCCCAGGCGATTGCCGGCCGACGGACCTCGCCTGTCCGGCTCGATCGGTGTCAGCGTCAGGCTGTCATCGTCCTTGGCAGTGCGCTTGAAGAGTTTCACGGAAGGTCTCCCAGGCGGTCGTCCTGATTGAGATTAGTGGCTGCCGGAGTGCCCGAAACCGCCTTCGCCCCGCTGGCTCGCGTCGAAATGCTCGACCAGTTCGAAGTGCGCCTGCACCACCGGGACCAGGATCAACTGGGCGATGCGTTCGCCGATGGCGATGTCGAAGGCGTTCTGGCCGCGGTTCCAGCAGGAGACCATGAGTTCGCCCTGGTAGTCCGAGTCGATCAGGCCCACCAGGTTGCCGAGGACGATGCCGTGCTTGTGGCCGAGGCCGGAACGCGGCAGGACCAGGGCGGCCAGGCCCGGGTCGCCGATGTGGATCGACAGGCCGGTAGGAATCAGCACGGTCTGCCCCGGCTCCAGCCGGAGGTCGCGTTCGAGCATGGCGCGCAAGTCGAGCCCGGCGGAGCCCGGCGTGGCGTATTGCGGGAGGGGGAAGTCGCGGCCCAGGCGTGGGTCGAGGATCTTCGCTTGCAGGGAGTGCATGGTCGGGTCAGGCCTGCTTGATGCGATCGGCGATGAAGGCGACCAGTTGCCGGGCGATCTTGCCCTTGCTGGTCTGCGCCAGGCTGGTCTGCCGCAGCTCGCGGTCGATGATGGTGATGGCGTTCTCTTCGCTGTTGAAGCCGATGGACGGGTTGGCCACGTCGTTGGCGACGATCAGGTCGAGGTTCTTGTCCTTGAGCTTGCGCAGGGCGTACTCCAGCAGGAATTCGGTCTCCGCGGCGAAACCCACGCTGAACGGGCGGTCTTCCCGGCGGGCCAGGGTGGCGAGGATGTCCGGGTTGCGTACCAACTGCAAGAGCAGGCCTTCGCCGCTGCTCGGGTCCTTCTTCATTTTGTGCGGCGCGACCACTTCCGGCCGGTAGTCGGCCACCGCCGCCGAGGCGATGAGCACGTCGCACGGCATCGCCGCTTCGCACGCGGCGAGCATGTCGCGGGCACTGGTGACGTCGACGCGGGTGACCCGATCGGGCGTCGGCAGGTGCACCGGCCCGGTGACCAGTGTCACCCGGGCACCGGCCTCGGCCGCCGCTTCGGCGAGGGAGAAACCCATCTTCCCGGAGCTGTGGTTGGTGATGTAGCGCACCGGGTCGATGTTTTCCTGGGTCGGCCCGGCGGTGATCAGCACGTGCAGGCCGCTGAGGGATTTGCGTTCGAAGCAGTCGGCGGCGAGTTGCGCCAACTGCTCGGCTTCGAGCATGCGCCCGGGGCCGACGTCGCCGCAGGCCTGGCTGCCCGCGGCGGGGCCGAACAGGCGGATGCCGCGGTTCTCCAGGGCGACGGCGTTGGCCTGGGTGGCCGGATCGCGCCACATCGCCTGATTCATCGCCGGCGCCAGAGCGACCGGTGCGTCGGTGGCGAGGACCAGGGTGGTGAGCAGGTCGTCGGCGATGCCCTGGGCCAGGCGCGCCATCAGATCGGCGGTGGCGGGCGCGACGAGCACCAAGTCGGCCCATTTGGCCAGTTCGATGTGCCCCATCGCGGCCTCGGCGGCCGGGTCGAGCAGATCCAGGTGGACGGGGTGTCCAGAGAGCGCTTGCAGGGTCAGCGGGGTGATGAATTCGCGACCGCCACGGGTCATCACCACCCGTACCTCGGCGCCTTGATCACGTAGCCGGCGAACCAGTTCGGCACTTTTATATGCGGCTATCCCGCCGCCCACGCCCAGAACGATGCGTTTCCGATAGAGCCGCTGCATAGGCCTGCCTTTTTATAGATACCGGTTTCATGCGGGCGGGTGATGCCTCCCCAGGCCGGCCGCCGCGCAAAGTCGGGCTAAGATAGCACAGCGTTTGTGCGGGTACAGAGCCTCGAATGGCGCGCGCCCACCCGCTCTGCGGCGGTGCTCGCGGGGCCCTCCGCGTGCCGCCCGCCGCTCCGCTCGAGCGGCTTTTAGACCAAGGCGAGCCGGCGCGGGCGCGTGGATGAACTTGAGCTAGGCTATCCGGGCTCGCCAGGGATTGGCGGGCCGACAGGCATCCGCACGGGGCCTGCGTTTCCCTACATGGAGGTTGTTGCATGAGCATTCGTGACTGGCCGACGCTGGAGCGGCCGCGGGAAAAACTGCTGGACCGGGGCGCCGCGGCCCTGACCGACGCCGAGCTGCTGGCGATCTTCCTGCGCACCGGCGTGGCCGGGCAGAGCGCGGTCGATCTGGCCCGCCACCTGCTGAACGACTTCGGCGGCCTGCGGCAATTGCTGGAGGCCGATCTCGCGGAATTCAGCCGCCGGCTCGGCCTGGGGCCGGCCAAGTTCTCGCAGTTGCAGGCCGTGCTGGAGATGGCGCGTCGACATCTCGCCGCGCGGCTGCACCGCGACTCCGCGCTGGAAAGCCCGCAGGCGGTGCGCGATTACCTGAAGGCACAGCTGCGGCACGAGCGGCACGAGGTGTTCGCCTGCCTCTTCCTGGACGCCAAGCACCGCGCCCTGGCTTTCGAAGTCCTGTTCCACGGTACCATCGACAGCGCCAACGTCTATCCGCGTCAGGTGGTCAAGCGCGCCCTGGCGCACAACGCGGCGGCCCTGATCATCACCCACAATCACCCGTCCGGGGTTCCCGAGCCGAGCCAGGCGGACCGCCAGTTAACCTTGCGCCTCAAGGAGGCGCTGGCGCTGATCGACGTGCGCCTGCTCGACCACTTCATCGTCGGCGAGGGCGAACCCCTGTCCCTCGCCGAGTACGGCTGGCTATGAGGCGCGGTGGGGGCCTCAGAGCTTGACCTTGGAGAAGTCCTGACGGCCGAACGGATTGGTCTGGTAGCCCTGCACGTTCTTGCGCAGCAGGGCGTAGGCTGTCGGGTGCGCCAGCGGCAACCACAACGCCTGTTCCTGGATGATGCGTTGCGCCTGGCGGTAGAGCTCGCTGCGTTGCGCCTGGTCCGGAACGCGCTTGCCGTCGGCGATCAGTTTGTCCAGCGCCGGGTCGCAGTACCGCGCGAAGTTCAGCCCGGACTGCACCGAGGCGCAGGCGAATTGCGGGGTGAGGAAGTTGTCCGGATCGCCGTTGTCGCCAGACCAGCCCATGAACAGCAGATCATGCTCGCCGACCTTCGCGCGGCGGATCAACTCGCCCCATTCGATCACGCGGATCTCGGCCTGGATGCCGACCTCGGCCAGGTCGGCTTGCAGGAGTTGCGCGCCCAGGCTCGGGTTCGGGTTGAGCAGGCTGCCGGAGGGGCGGGTCCAGAGGGTGGTCTTGAAACCTTTTTCCAGGCCGGCCTCCGCCAGCAGCGCGCGGGCTTTCTGCGGGTCGTGGGGGTAGCCCGGGAGGTCGCCGGCGAAGCTCCAGGTGGTCGGAGGGTAGGGGCCGCTGGCGGCGGTGGCGCTGCTCTCGAACACGGCCTTGAGGTAGCTGGTCTTGTCGAACGCCAGGTTGATCGCCTGGCGCACTTTCGGATTGTCCAGCGGGGCGTGCTGGCTGTTGAACGCGACGAAGGCGGTCATGAACGCCGGGGTTTCGCTGATCGCCAGGTTCGGGTCCTGGCGCGCGCTGCCCACGTCCATGGGCTTGGGCGAAAGGGCGATCTGGCATTCGCCGCGCCGCAGTTTCTGCAGGCGCACGTTGGCGTCCGGGGTGATGGCGAAGATCAGGTTGTCCACCGCCGGCTTGCCGGCGAAGTAATCCGGGTTGGCGGCGTAGCGCACCACGGCGTCCTTCTGGAACCGCTTGAAGATGAAGGGCCCGGTGCCGATGGGCGCGGAATTGAGCTTTTCCGGCGTGCCGGCGCGCATCAATTGCCCGGTGTACTCGGCGGAATAAATGGACGCGAAGCCCATGCTCAGCATGGCCAGGAAGGTCGCGTCCGGGGCGCTTAGGGTGAAGCGCACGCGGTGCTCGTCGACCTTCTCGACCGAGTTGATCAGGCTCGGCAGCTGCATCGACTGGGCGTGGGGATAGCCGCTGGCGGCCACCTTGTGCCAGGGGTTGGCCGGGTCCAGCATCCGCTGGAAGCTGAAGACCACGTCGTCGGCGTTCAGCGCACGCGTCGGGGTGAAATACTCGGTGCGATGGAAGTGCACGTCCTGACGCAGATCGAAGCTGTAGGTCAGGCCGTCGTCGGATATCTCCCAGCGCTCCGCCAGGCTCGGCACCGGTTTGCCTTGCGCGGCGTCGAACTCCACCAGCCGGTTCATCAACACGTCGGCCGAGGCGTTGGTGGTGGTCAGGGCGTTGTATTGCACCACGTCGAAACCGTCCGGGCTGGCTTCGGTGCAGACGTTCAGGTTGGCGGCCGTGGCCAGCACGGGGGCGAACAGCAGCGGCAGAACGGCGAGTCGCATGGCGGGCTCCTTGAGGTGGGCGGCACACCGGACGCGCGCCAGAGGCCCTACCCTAGACCAAGGCGAAAAGCGGAACAATCCGTGAATGCCGACGGGTGGTAGGGGACGCCCCGCCTCGAGGCCGGCGCAGAGGCGTTCCGGGCGGGTGAGCCCACCGGGTCTTTCCTTGCGAGGGTAGGGGGTTTCTGGTATAAAGCAGCGCTCTTTTCTAGGGGCCCGGTCCTTCGCATTACGTGTGCGGCCGGTAAGACCCTGACGAGACGGGCGTGAACACGCCCACAAAGTATGAGTTCAAGCGGCCAACCCATGCCGGGTTGGGCATGTGGTTTAGAGGGCTGAGGCATGTCGAGAGTCTGTCAAGTGACCGGTAAGGGTCCGGTCACCGGGAATAATATTTCCCACGCGAACAACAAAACCCGTCGTCGTTTCCTGCCGAACCTGCAGCATCACCGCTTCTGGGTCGAGTCCGAGAAGCGCTTCGTGCGTCTGCGCGTTTCCGCCAAGGGAATGCGTATCATCGACAAACGTGGCATCGATGTCGTCCTGTCCGAGCTGCGCGCTCGCGGCGAAAAGGTTTAAGGAGTCAATCATGCGTGACCTGATCCGTTTGGTGTCCAGCGCCGGTACCGGCCATTTCTACACCACCGACAAGAACAAACGCACTACGCCCGACAAGATCGAAATCAAGAAATACGATCCGGTCGTGCGCAAGCACGTGATCTACAAGGAAGCCAAGATCAAGTGATTTGATCGCGGCCCTTGTCGGAAAAACCCGCCTCACGGCGGGTTTTTTATTGCCTGGCGGAAAGGGCGGCCCCAGGACGGCAGGCGCGTGGGAAGCCTGTCGCCGTTCAGGCCCGGCGGTCCGGCGAGCTCAGGCCGGCTTGGGTTCGAAGACCACGTAGACCTTGCGGCAGGGTTCGAGCACTTCCCAGGTGCCGCTGAAGCCGGCCGGAATGACGAAACGGTCGCCCGCGCGCAGCGTCTTGGCGCCACCGTCGCGATCGCGCAGAACGGAGACGCCCTGGAGGATCTCGCAGTATTCGTGCTCGCTGTAGTTCACCGTCCATTGGCCGACCGCGCCCTCCCAGATTCCGGCGCCGAACTGGCCGCACGGGCTGCTGTAGTGGTTGCGCACGCTTTGCTCCGGGTCGCCCTTGAGGATCTTCTCCGCGACCGGGCGATAGGTCTCGGCCGGGGTGCCGGCCTGGGCGAAATCGATGATCTGTTCGATGTCCATTGCAGCTCCTGGGGGTCGTTCGATGCGCTCGCATCGGAGTCTATGTTTGATAAAACGAACATGACAAGGCGGTTTTGCCCTTCAGTGTCAAATATATTGAAAATCCTGCCGCCTCTGGTTTAGGGTGGCGGGCACGCTGGCCGGCCTTCGGGCCCCGCCGCATTCTCGACAGTTCGTGCCCGCGCGCACGCTTCTTCTGATTAAGAGGACCTCGCCATGACCACACTGACTCGTTCCGACTGGGAACAACGCGCCAAGACCCTGAAGATCGAAAGCCGTGCCTTCGTCCAGGGCGAGTACAGCGATGCCAGTGCCGGCGCCACCTTCGACTGCATCAGCCCGGTCGATGGCCGCGTGCTGGCGCAAGTGGCGAGCTGCGACCAGGCCGACGCGGACCGCGCGGTGAAGGCCGCCCGCGCGGCCTTCGAGTCGGGTGCCTGGTCGCGCCTGGCGCCGGCCAAGCGCAAGGCGGTGATGATCCGCTTCGCCGACCTGCTCAAGGAGAACGCCGAGGAGCTGGCCCTGCTGGAAACCCTCGACATGGGCAAGCCGATCAGTGACGCCCTGGGCATCGACGTGCCCGCCGCGGCGAATGCCTTGCGCTGGAACGGCGAGGCCATCGACAAGATCTACGACGAGGTGGCCGCCACGCCCCATCACGAGCTGGGCTTGGTCACCCGTGAGCCGGTCGGCGTGGTCGCTGCCATCGTGCCCTGGAACTTCCCGCTGCTGATGAGCTGCTGGAAGCTCGGCCCGGCCCTGGCCAGCGGCAACTCGGTGATCCTCAAGCCGTCCGAGAAGTCGCCGCTGACCGCCATCCGCGTCGCCCGATTGGCCCTGGACGCCGGCATTCCGGCCGGGGTGTTCAACGTGTTGCCGGGCTACGGCCACACCGTCGGCAAGGCGCTGGCCCTGCACATGGACGTCGACACCCTGGTGTTCACCGGCTCCACCAGGATCGCCAAGCAACTGATGATCTACGCCGGCGAATCGAACATGAAACGCGTCTGGCTGGAGGCCGGCGGCAAGAGCCCGAACATCGTCTTCGCCGATGCGCCCGACCTACAGGCCGCCGCTGAGTCGGCCGCCAGCGCCATCGCCTTCAACCAGGGCGAAGTGTGCACCGCCGGTTCGCGCCTGCTGGTGGAGCGTTCGATCAAGGACCGCTTCCTGCCACTGGTGATCGAGGCCCTGAAAGGCTGGAAGGCGGGCAATCCGCTGGACCCGGCGACCAACGTCGGCGCCCTGGTGGACACCCAGCAGATGGACACCGTGCTGTCCTACATCGAGGCCGGGCACGCCGATGGCGCCACCCTGGTGGCCGGCGGCAAGCGCACCCTGGAGGAGACCGGCGGCACCTACGTCGAGCCGACCATCTTCGACGGCGTGACCAACGCGATGAAGATCGCCCGCGAGGAAATCTTCGGCCCGGTGCTCTCGGTGATCGCCTTCGACGACGTCGAGGATGCGATCCGCATCGCCAACGATACGCCCTACGGCCTGGCGGCCGCGGTCTGGACCGCCAACCTGTCCAAGGCGCACCTCACGGCCAAGGCGCTGCGCGCGGGTAGCGTCTGGGTCAACCAGTACGACGGCGGCGACATGACCGCACCCTTCGGCGGCTTCAAGCAGTCCGGTAACGGGCGCGACAAGTCGCTGCACGCCTTCGACAAGTACACCGAGCTGAAGGCCACCTGGATCAAGTTGTGAGACGGCCGGGCGCCCGCGGGGTGCCCGACGTTCCGCCTGCCGGCGGGTGAGCCCGCCCGGCGCCGTCGACTTGACGGCGCCACGGGTGCCGAAGCGCGGCCGGACTCCTCGGAGTCCGGCCGTTTGTTTTCCGGCGCCCTTTCGCCAAAGGGAGAACAGCTATGCGTTGGGGAACCTATTTCGCCGTATGCGCGGCGGTGATCAGCATCGGCCTGGCGCTCGGCGTGACCATGCCGCTGGTGTCGTTGCGCCTGGAGGGCTGGGGCTACGACGCCTTTTCCATCGGGGTGATGGCGGCGACCCCGGCGATCGGCGCCCTGCTCGGCGCCAGCCTCGCCGGTCGGCTCGCCTCGAAGGTGAGCACGCCGCAGCTGATGCGCGCCTGCCTGCTGCTGGGCGCGGTGTCGGTGGGTCTGCTGGCGCTGGTGCAGTTCTACCTGGTGTGGCTGCTGTTGCGGCTGCTGATCGGCGTGGCCCTGACCGTGGTGTTCATCCTCGGCGAGAGCTGGATCAACCAGTTGGCGGTCGATCGCCTGCGCGGCCGCCTGGTGGCCCTGTATGGTACCGGCTACGCCCTCAGCCAGTTGTCCGGCCCGCTGCTGCTGGGGCTGCTGGGCACCGCCGACGACGATGGCTTCTGGTTCGGCGTCGCCCTGCTGATCGGCGGTTCGTTGCTGTTGATCGGCCGTGGCGGGGCGCCGCAGATGGACGCCCACGCCACCTCCGGGCGTGGCCTCGCGTCGTTCTGCCGCGGCTTGCCGGCGATCGCCTGGGCGGTGGTGCTGTTCGCCGCCTTCGAAGCCATGATGCTGACCCTGCTGCCGGTCTACGGCGTGCGCCAGGGCTTCAGCCAGGAGACCGCCCTGGCCATGGTCAGCACCGTGGTGGTGGGTAACGCGCTGCTGCAACTGCCCATCGGCTGGATGGCCGACCGGATACCCCGGCGGGCGCTGTTCCGCGGCTGCGGGGTGATGCTCCTGCTGTCCAGCCTGAGCATCCCGCTGGCGCTGCACGGCCCGCTGATCTGGGCCGTGCTGGTGGTGTTCGGCGCCAGCGCCGGCGGCTTGTTCACCCTGTCGCTGATCCTCATCGGCGAACGTTTCCGCGACGAGCAACTGGTCCGTGCCAATGCCCACGTCGCCCAGCTCTGGGGCATCGGCTGTTTGATCGGTCCGTTGAGCACCGGCGCGGCGAGCCAATGGATCAGCGGCCATGCGCTGCCATTGCTGATGGCGGCGGGCGCCGCCGGGTTCATCGTGCTGGCCTGGCGTCGCGGAGCCTTCGAGGTCGCGACCACGCCCGGATGAGCGCCACGGCCGCGGCGCGGCTAGGGTGCCCGGGGTGGCTTCCCGACCAGGGCTTGGTAGCGGAAGCCCAGCCAGGATCGAGTGCCGCCGAGGCGGATCGGCTCGCCTTCGACGGCCCGGCCACGCAAGGCGATGGCCAGCGAACAGGGCACCCAGGTGCTGGCGTAGCGGGGGCTGCTCACCCGCAGGTCATAGGCGCAGCCGCGTGTGCCGGCCCGAGGGGCGAAATGGTCGATGCGCACTTCGATTTCGGTCGGCTCGGCGCTCCAGCCATGCAGCAGGCTGGGCACGCCGCCCAGCAGCGCCAGGTAGGCGAAGACGAAGGCGACGAGGCCGACCACCCCGGCCAGCATGGCCATGAGCAGGTCTTCCAAGAGTTGCCCGCGACGCCAGCCGAGGGGGTTCAAGAGTGCCAGCAGGCCGGCCTGGTGCAGCGCCAGCCCACCCGCCAGCAGGCTGCACAGCAGCAGGGGCATGTACAGGGATCGCGCCAATAACAGCGGGCGCACGGCCCCCAGCAACGCCAGGCCGAGCACCAGCAGCGCGAATGCCCATTGGCCGAAGCCCGGCTTTCTGTGCAGGCGCATGGCCCGCTCGTCGCGGGCGGCGTCCAGGCGCCGCTGCAAGCGGGCCCGGCGGTGTTCCGAAGGAGGTTTCGACACGAGGCGACGCTGTCCGGGCGGAGGAGCGGGCAGGATACCAGCCATCGCTTCGAGCCCGGCGCCTCGCGTTCGCCACGGGTACGGTCGTGGGCGTCTGGCGTCGAGAGGGAACTGGCGAGGAGAACCGAGGCCGGGTGCCCCCGGCTTTCCCGGACGTGGCCTAGAGCATGCGTTCCAGGCCGACCGCGCCGCTTACCCAGGCGTTGAAGCGCCGCCACAGGCTCGCCGGTTCCTTGTCCAGCACGTGGCGCACGCCGTGGTCCTCGGTGACCCACACCAGGCGCTCCTCGCCGTCCAGGCGCTGCAGCTTCACCTCGTAGCTCAGGGTCGGCGCCATGCCCTGCAACGCCAGCTCGCGCACCTTGCCCGCCAGCTCTTCGCTGTCGACGACCACCCCGACCTCGGTGTTCCACAGCACCGAGCGCGGATCGAAATTGAACGAGCCGACGAATACCCGGCTGCGATCGAAGATCACCGCCTTGCTGTGCAGGCTGGAGTTCGAGGCGCCGGACAGGCTGTAGGCGGCCTTGCCCGGATCGCCCGGCTGCCGGCGCAACTCGAAGAGCCGTACGCCGTGCTCCAGCAGGACCCGCCGGGTCGGTGCGTAGCCGCCGTGCACCGGCGGTACGTCGGTGGCCTCCAGGGAGTTGGTCAGCAGGCGCACGTCCACCCCGGCGTCGGCGCGGCTGAGCAGATAGCCGAGGCCTTCCTCGGCCGGCACGAAGTAGGCCGAGAGCAGGATCAGTTCCTGGTTCACCCGCGCCAGTTCCGGCGCCAGTTGGGTGGCGAGCAGCAGGCTCGGGTCCGGTTCGCCGCGGGCCAGGACCTTGCTCGGCGCGTCCCACAGCGACTGGCTGGGCGCCCAGATCAACTCGTCCAGCCAGCCTTGCAGGCGCGGCTGGCTGCGGTAGGCGAGCAGCGGCGCGGCCAGGGCGTGTCGCTCCCGACTCGCCTTTTCGATGGCGCGGTCCAAGGTCTTCCGCGCGTGGGCCAGGTCGCGCGGGGCCGGCAGGCTCCAGAGGAAGTCCTGCACCGGCTTGCTCAGCGCGCTGTTCCAGTACTGGTCGAAGCTCTGCCCCAGTTCGCGGGCGACCGGGCCGACCCCCAGCAGGTCGATGTCGGTGAAATTCAGGCTGGGTTCGGCGTCGAAGTATTCGTCGCCCAGGTTGCGGCCGCCGACGATGGCCACGCTGGAGTCGGCCAGCCACAGCTTGTTGTGCATGCGCCGGTGCTGCTGCGGCAAGTCGAGCAGGCGCCCGAGGTTGCGCGTCAGGCCGGTGCTGCGGCCCAGGTGCATGGGGTTGAACAGGCGGATCTGGATGTTCGGGTGGGCGGCCAGCACGCCGATCTCGTAGTCGCGGCCATCGCTGTTCAGGTCGTCGATCAACAGGCGCACTCGCACCCCGCGATCGGCGGCCTTGAGCAGCTCCTGCACCAGGATCTGCGTGCTCAGGCCGTCATGGACGATGTAGTACTGCAGGTCGAGGCTGCGCTGCGCCGCGCGGATCAGCTCGGCGCGGGCGAGGAAGGCTTCGTTGCTCGCCGGTAACAGGCGAAAGCCGGAGCGGCCCGGATGGACCTCGGCGCGCGCCATGATCGCCGCGCCGAACGGCGAATCGCCGGCGGGCATGACCTCGGACGGAACGCGCGGCATCGGGCCGGCGCACCCCGCCAGGCAGAGCAGTACCATCAACAGCAAACGGACGGGCACGCGGGCCTCCAGCGGGGTTCGGACGCAGCTTCTCTCTGACGGCGGACGGCCGGAAAAGATTCAGGCCCGATCAGGGCTCAGAGCAGTTCCTTCAAACGGTACCAGAGCATGCCCAGGGCGAGCAGCGGCGAGCGCAGGTGGCGGCCGCCGGGGAAGGTCATGTGCGGCACCCGGGCGAAGACGTCGAAGCCGCGGCTCTGTTCGCCGGCGATGGCTTCGGCGAGCAGCCGGCCGGCAAGGTGCGTGGCGTTTACCCCGTGGCCGGAATAGGCCTGGGCATAGTAAACGTTGGGGTGCTCGGCGAGACGGCCGATCTGCGGCAGGCGGTTAGCGCCGATGCCGATCATCCCACCCCATTGGTAGTCGATGCGCACGTCGGCCAGTTGCGGGAACACCTGGAGCATCTTCGGCCGCATGTAGGCGGCGATGTCCGCCGGGTCGCGCCCGGAATAGTGGCAAGCACCGCCGAACAGCAGGCGGCGGTCCGCGGACAACCGGTAGTAGTCGAGGGCCACGCGCTGGTCGCACAGCGCCATGTTCTGCGGGATCAGTGCCTGGGCCTGCTCTTCGGAGAGCGGCTCGGTGGCGATCAGGTAGCTGCCGGCCGGCAGCACCTTGCCGCCGAGGCCGGGCTCGAGGTCGTTCAGGTAGGCGTTGCAGCCGAGGATCAGGGTCTTGGCGCGCACCCGGCCGCGGGCGGTGTGCACCAACGCCTCGGCGCCGTGCTGGATGCGCAGCACCGGCGAGCGCTCGAACAGGCGCACTCCTAGCGCGGCCGCGGCGGCCGCCTCGCCCAGCGCCAGGTTGAGCGGGTGCAGGTGGCCCGAGCCCATGTCGATCAGGCCGCCGACGTAGCGCTCGGAGCCGACCACCTCGTGCATCTGCCCGGGCTGCAGCAGGCGCAGTTCGTGGCGATAGCCGAGGGCGCGCAATGCCTCGGCGTCCTCGGCGAAGCCGGCCAGGTCGGCGGGCTTGTTGGCCAGGTCGCAGTAACCCCAGGTGAGGTCGCAGTCGATGGCGAACTCCTCGATGCGGCGGCGCACGATTTCCACCGCCTCCAGGCCCAGGCGCTTGATCTCGCGCACGCCCTCGTCGCCGATCACCGGGGCGAACCGCTCGACGTCGTGGCCGACGCCGCGGATCAATTGCCCACCGTTGCGCCCGCTGGCGCCCCAGCCGATCTGCCGGGCCTCCAGCAGCACCACCGAGAAGCCGCGGCGGACCAGTTCGATGGCGCTGTTCAGCCCGGAAAAGCCGCCGCCGACGATGCAGACGTCGGCGCGCTCGTCGCCGGCCAACTCGGGAAAGGCGAGCGAGCGGTTGGCGCTGGCGGCGTAATAGGAGGGGGCGTGCTGGTCGGTATGCACCGGAAGGCGAACGCGGGCGTTCATGTGCGGAATCCTGATTATTGTGTTTGGAAAATTTGACAGAGGATAAACGCAAGCCTCCCGCACCGCCAAGAGGCGGGATGAGCGCGCGGGCGATCAGTCCGGGATGGGCAGGTCGAGGGATTCCTTGACTTCTTCCATCACGATGTAGCTCTTCGATTCGCGCACGTGGGGCAGCTTGAGCAGGATGTCGCCGAGCAACTTGCGGTAGGAGGCCATTTCCGAGATCCGCGCCTTCACCAGGTAGTCGAAATGGCCGGACACCAGATGGCACTCGAGGACGTGGGGCAGCTTGAGCACCGCGCGGCGGAACTCCTCGAAGGTATCGCCGGACTTGTAGTCCAGGCTGATCTCGACGAACACCAGCAGGCTGGCCTTCAACTGCTGCGGGTTGAGCCGCGCCGAGTAGCCCATGATGATCCCCTCGCGTTCCAGGCGGCGGACCCGCTCGGTACAGGGGGTGGTGGACAGGCCGACGCGCTCGCCCAGTTCGGTGAAGGAAATGCGCCCGTCCTGCTGCAGGATACGCAGGATGTTGCGGTCGATCTTGTCCAGCTCCCGGCGGCTTTGGTGTTGGGTCCGCATGGTGAATCTCTCTCCGAAAAACGCCTTATATCAGGATTCGTCCAGTAAATCGGCGGAAAACCTGGGGGAAATCCCTGTGTCCGGAAAACGCCTTGATCTTGCGCCCGCCGGCCGCCACCCTTCCAGGCCCTTGCGCGCGAATCGAGGCCGGCATGCCCTTCACTCGCCTCCGGACCAAGCGGGTGCTGGTCCCGGTGCTGCTGTTCCTGATCCTGATCGCCCTGTGGGGCCTCGCCTGGCGGGCCGTGCAGGACCTGTTGCGCGAGCAAGGCATCCAGCGCCTCGACTGGCACGGCCTGTCGCTTTCCCGCGCCGGCCTCGAGCTGGACGACCTCGAATTGCAGCGCCTGACCGGCGATGGCGGCCAGTGGCGTGTCCACGGCGAAGGCCTGCGCGTCGGGTGGCCGCGTCGCGCCGAGGGCGGCTGGACCCCGCGCGAGGTGGAGGTCCGACAGTTGAGCCTGAGCGGGCAGCCGGGGCAAGCCCCCGCGCCGGCCGCCGCGCCCTTCGATCCCGCGGCGCTGGAAAGCGTCCTCGCCCGCTTGCCCCCGGCCCTGCGCATCGCGGCCTTCACCCTCGACCTGCCCTGCGCCGCCGGGCGCTGCGTCCAGCGCGGCGCCGCCGAACTGTCGCATCCCGCCGGCGCCGAGGAGGCGCTGGCGCTGCGCCTGGTGCTCTACCGCGGCACGCAAACGCTGGAGCTGCTCGGCCAGGGACGAAAACGCCCCACCGGCTGGACCGCCGACGTGCAGGCGCATCTGGACGGGCAGGCGCTGCTGAGCGGCGACAGCGACTTCGAGTCCGGCGCGGCCGGGCTGGTCTGGCGAGGCCGCTTGAACCTGCCCGGAACCTCCACCGCCGGCCTGGCGGCGTGGCTGGCCGACTGGATGCCGCCCGCCCAGCGCCTGCCGGACGGCCCCGCCGAACTGCATCTGGACGCCCGCTGGCAGCTGCGCCTGGGCGAAGCAAAGAACACGCTGGACCCCGCGCGCATCCTCGAGGGCAGCGGCCAAGTCCAGCTGGACCTCGACTTGCCGCAGGCCTGGCCGGTGCCGGGGCTCGGCGCGCTGCGCGGCAAGCTGAGCGCCGACGCCCTGGGCGAGGACGGGCGCTGGTGGCCGCGGCGGCTGGAGAGCGACCTGCATCTGGATGCGCTCCAGGGCGACTGGCTGCTCGCGCTGCCGGTCGAATTCCGCCCGCGAAGCCTCGGCCTGCGCATCCAGCCACTGGCCGTTTCCGATGCGGCGGACAGCGGGGCGCGTGGCGTGCAGGTGGCCTTGAGCGGCGAGGGCGCGGGTCGGCTGGAGCTGCAAAGCTGGGTGCAGATTCCCGCCGACGCCTACTGGCCCATCGAACTGGAAGAGACGCGCCTGCGCCTGGCCGATGCCTCCGTCCAGCGCGACGGGCTGTCGGCGCGCGGGTTGAACCTCGACCTGCGTGCCCGTGGCCAGATCCAGCCCGATGGCCTGCGCCTGGAGCTGCTGCCCGCCTCGACCCTGCGCGCGGCCCGCCTCGACCTGCCCGGCGAGGTGCGGATGCGCGACCTGCGCGGCAAACCGGCCGGGTTGGCCGTGCAGGTGGATTACCCCGGCGACCGGCCCCTGGCGTTCGGCGTCCGCGGGCCGGTCGAGGTCGAGGCCGCGGAAGTCGCCCAGCCGCACCTGCTGCCCCAGGGCTGGCGTTTCCGCGGACGGCTCGACGCCGAAGGGCGGCGCCAGGCCCTGAAGGGCGCGCTGACCAACGACAGCGGGCTGGCCCTGGCCCTGAGCGGCGGGCGCGAGGACACCGGGGCGCTGCGCTTGAAGCTCGGCCTGGCCGAGCTGTTCTTCCGGGCCGGCAACCCCCTGGCGAAGACCTTCGGCGACTGGCCGACCACGCTGGAGTTCGCCAGCGGGCGCCTGCAAGGCCAGGCGAATCTGTCCCTGAACGCCGGACCGGCGCCCGTGGAGATGGGCATGGACCTGAGCTTTCGCGGCCTGGAAGGCCTCTACGACCGCAGCGAGCTGCGTGGCCTGCAAGGGCGCCTGGCGCTGCGACTGAACGGCGAGACGCTCGAGCTGGACGCCCCGGAGCTGCGCCTGGAGCAGGCCAACCCCGGCTTTCCCCTCGGCCCGCTACAAGCCCGGGGCCGCTACCGCGCCGGCCTGGGCGCGCCGCTGGCCGGCCGGCTGGACTGGCAGCAGGCCGAGAGCGGCCTGTTCGGCGGCCGCGCGTGGCTGGAGCCGGGCACGGCATCCCTGGGCGAATCCTCGCAGCGGCTCGCCCTGCATCTCGACGGCGTGCAACTGAAGGAGATTCTGCGCGTCTATCCCGCTGAGGGCCTGGCCGGCGCCGGCACCCTGGACGGCGAGGTGCCGATTTTGCTGGAGAAGGGCGTCCCGCGGGTGGAAAAGGGCCGGCTGAGCGCGCGCGCCCCCGGCTACCTGCAGTTCCGCTCGGAGAAGATCCGCGCCCTGGGCCGCAGCAATCCCGGCATGCAACTGGTGGCGGATGCCCTCGACGATTTCCATTACGACCGGCTGAGCAGCGCCCTTAGCTATGATGAACGCGGCAAGCTGCTGCTCGGCCTCACGCTGCAAGGGCGCAACCCCGATGTGGAAAAGGGCCGGCCGATCAACCTCAACGTCAACCTGGAAGAGGACTTGCCCGCCTTGCTGACCAGCCTGCAACTCACCGACCGGGTGAGCGAAACCATCCGCCAGCGGGTCCAGGAGCGTCTGCGCCAGCGCAACGCCCCGAGTCCCTGACCCCCTCGCCTGGAGAACCCTGCCTATGCGCCTGCGCGCGTTCCTCGTCTTCCTGCTGCTGGGCGGCCTGAACCTGGGCTGTACGCCCACCGTGCAGCTCGCCGTGCCCAACGAGCCGATCAACATCAACCTGAACGTGAAGATCGAGCACGAAATCTACATCAAGGTCGACAAGGCCCTGGACGGCATCATCAACGAATCCAGCGGCCTCTTCTGAGCCGCCCCGAGGAGGTTTCATGACACTGCGTAGCAAATGGATCGGCGGCCTGCTGGCGATCTGCATCAGCCTGCCGGCCCTGGCGATGAGCCTCAACGAAGCCATGTCCGGCCTGGGCCAGGCCAAGCAGAGCGGCCAGGTCGGCGAGCAGCCCGACGGCTACCTTGGGGTGGTCGCCGGTGACACCCAGGGGGCGGAGATCGCCCGCCTGATCAACGAGGCCCGGCGCGGCGAATACCAGCGCCTGGCCAAGGACAACGGCCTGCAACTGGGCGACGTCGAGGCCCTGGCCGGGCAGAAGGCGCTGGAAAAGACCCCCGCGGGCCAGTACATCCAGGTCAACGGCAAGTGGGTGCGCAAGTGAGCCGGTAGCCGCGCGCGGTCGGCGACGGATGCGCGCGTAACCGCTGAACTTCGCGCGAAAGGGCAGGGAAGCCGGTGGATGCGCCTCCGTCGAAAGGCCTTTCGCCCTGAATTAACGCCAAATATCCCGGTGTAAATGGTGAAAAGCCCTGGTGTCGGCTTCCTATACTGCGCGCATCTGTGTTCCAAAAATAATGACGGTCGCGGCAGTCCCGTGGCGAGGAGGCGAACATGCGTGTAATGGTGCTCGGCAGCGGGGTCATCGGGACCGCCAGTGCTTATTATCTGGCCCGTGCCGGTTTCGAGGTGGTGGTCATCGATCGCCAGCCGGCTCCCGCCCTGGAAACCAGCTTCGCCAACGCCGGCCAGGTCTCGCCCGGCTACGCCTCGCCCTGGGCCGCGCCCGGCGTGCCCTTCAAGGCGATCAAGTGGTTGCTGCAGAAACACGCGCCCCTGGCGATCAAGATGACCGGCGACATCGACCAGTACCTGTGGATGGCGCAGATGCTGCGAAACTGCACCGCGAGCCGCTACGCGGTGAACAAGGAACGCATGGTGCGCCTGTCGGAATACAGCCGCGACTGCCTCGACGAGCTGCGCGCCGAAACCGGCATCGCCTATGAGGGGCGCCAGCTCGGGACCACCCAGCTGTTCCGCACCCAGGCGCAGCTGGACAACGCGGCCAAGGACATCTCCGTGCTGGAACAGTCCGGCGTGCCTTACGAGGTCCTCGACCGCGCCGGCATCGCCCGCGTCGAGCCCGCCCTGGACGGGGTCACCGAGAAGCTCGCCGGGGCCCTGCGCCTGCCCAACGACCAGACCGGCGACTGCCAGATATTCACTGCCAAGCTGGCCGAAATGGCCCGCGGCCTGGGCGTCGAGTTCCGCTTCGGCCGCACCATCGAGCGCCTCGACTTCGCCGGCGATCGCATCAACGGGGTCTGGGTCGATGGCAAGCTGGAAACCGCCGACCGCTATGTCCTGGCCCTCGGCAGCTATTCGCCGCAGTTGCTCAAGCCGCTCGGCATCAAGGCGCCGGTGTACCCACTCAAGGGTTACTCCCTGACCGTGCCGATCACCGACCCGGCCATGGCGCCGGCCTCGACCATCCTCGACGAGACTTACAAGGTCGCCATCACCCGTTTCGACCAGCGCATCCGCGTCGGCGGCATGGCGGAGATCTCCGGCTTCGATCTCAACCTCGATCCGCGTCGCCGCGCGACCCTGGACATGATCGTCAACGACCTCTATCCCCGTGGAGGCGACCTCGGCCAGGCGGAATTCTGGACCGGTTTGCGTCCCGCCACCCCTGACGGCACGCCGATCGTGGGCGCGACCCCCTACGCGAACTTGTTCCTCAACACCGGTCACGGCACCCTGGGCTGGACCATGGCCTGCGGTTCTGGCCGTTTCCTCGCCGACCTGATGGCGAAGAAACGTCCCCAGATCAGCGCCGAGGGTCTGGATATCTTCCGCTACAGCCATTCCAAGGAGAGCCGCAAACATGTCAATCCAGCGACAGCACACTAATGCCCGCATGAGCCAGATCGTGATCCACAACAGCACCGTCTACCTGGCGGGCCAAGTGGCCGACGACCTGAGCGCGGGCATCGAGCAACAGACCCGCGAGACCCTGACGCACATCGAGCGTCTGCTCGGCGAGGCCGGCACCGATAGCACGCGCATCCTCTCGGTGACCATCTACCTGAAGGACATCGACGCGCATTTCGCCGGCATGAACGCGGTCTGGGACGCCTGGCTGCCCCAGGGCGTCGCGCCGGCCCGGGCGACGGTCCAGGCCAAGTTGTGCGAGCCGGACATCCTCGTCGAACTCTCGGTGATCGCCGCCCTGCCGTGATCCCCGGCGCTCGCCGGTCCCGGCGAGCGCCTTGAAAACCCGGCCGCGTGTCATGCGCGGCCGACGTCTCATCGCCACTTTAGCGCCGCTCTCGCGGCACCCATGCCTGGCGCATCCCGCCGGGGTCCTACCTCATCGTTGAAAAGACCAGAATCCATCGCCATGCGTCCCGCCCGTGCCCTCATCGACCTCCAGGCCCTTCGCCACAACTATCAACTGGCGCGTGAAATCAGCGGCGCGCGCGCCCTGGCGGTGATCAAGGCCGACGCCTATGGGCACGGCGCGGTGCGTTGCGCTCAGGCCCTGCAGGGTAGTGCGGACGGCTTCGCGGTGGCCTGCATCGAGGAAGCCCTGGAGCTGCGCTACGCGACCCTGCGCAACCCGATCCTGCTGCTCGAAGGCTTTTTCGAGGCCGACGAACTGAAGCTGATCGACCAGCACGACCTCTGGTGCGTGGTGCATTCCACCTGGCAGATCGAGGCCATCGAGCGCACCCGCCTGAACCGGCCGCTGAACGTCTGGCTCAAGCTGGACACCGGCATGCACCGTGTCGGCCTGCACCCGGCCGAGTACCGCGAGGCCTACCACCGGCTGATGGCCAGCGGCAAGGTCGCCAAGATCGTGCTGATGAGCCACTTTTCCAGCGCCGACGAACCCGAGAGCCCGCGCAGCGCCGAACAACTGGCGACCTTCGCCCACGCCAGCGCCGGGCTGCAGGCCGAGATCAGCCTATGCAACTCGCCCGGCCTGCTGCGCTGGCCGCAGTTGACCCCGCGCCAGCGCCCGGACGACTGGGTCCGCGCCGGGCTGATGATCTACGGCGCCAGCCCTTTCGAGGGCCCCCAGGAGCAGGCCGCCCGTCTGCGTCCGGTGATGACCCTGGAATCGAAGATCATCTGCGTGCGCGAACTGGCGGCCGGCGAACCCATCGGCTACGGCGCCCGCTTCGTCACCGAGCGTCCGACCCGTGTCGGGGTGGTCGCCATGGGCTACGCCGACGGTTATCCGCGGCACGCGCCGAGCGGCACGCCGGTGAGCATCGACGGCCGGCGCAGCCGGCTGATCGGCCGGGTTTCCATGGACATGCTCACCGTCGACCTCAGCGACCTGCCCGCGGCCGGCCTCGGCAGCCGGGTCGAGCTCTGGGGGCGGGAAGTCGGCGCCGGCGAGGTGGCCGCCGCGGCCGGGACCATCCCCTACCAGTTGTTCTGCAACCTGCGCCGGGTGCAGACGCTCTATTCCGCAGGCTGAGAGTCCGGCTGGGCAGAATTTACGGGCGGTGTGTTGTAAATACTGAACACTGTTGCCATGATACCGCGACCTTCGACTCCCTCTGCCCATAAGGAGGACTCCACCCTTGGACGTCGGTGTTCGACTGCAAGCCATCCGCAAGCTCAAAGGCCTTTCCCAGCGCGAACTCGCCAAGCGGGCGGGCGTCACCAACAGCACCATTTCCATGATCGAGAAGAACAGCGTCAGTCCTTCCATCAGCTCGCTGAAGAAGGTGCTGAGCGGTATCCCGATGTCGCTGGTGGAGTTCTTTTCCATCGACTTCGAGCAGGACAACCCGATCCAGGTGGTCTACCGGGCGGACGAACTGGTCGACATCTCCAGCGGCGCGGTCACCATGAAGCTGATCGGCAAGGCCCATCCGTCCCGCACCATCGCCTTCCTCGACGAGACCTATCCGCCAGGTTCGGACACCGGCGACGAGATGCTCAACCACGACGGCGAAGAGGCCGGCATGCTGGTCGACGGCCGCCTCGAGCTCACCGTCGGGCGTGAGGTCTATGTCCTCGAAAGCGGCGACAGCTACTATTTCGAGAGCAACAAGCCGCACCGTTTCCGCAATCCCTACGACGTGCCGGCGCGCCTGATCAGCGCCACCACTCCGGCGAACTTCTGACCTACCCGCGACGCATCCCGTCCGGCAGCGCAGCGGCCGCTGCGACCCCATGCCGCAAGCCCTTGCGAGGCGCAGGGTTGTTTCGATGTAGCGGTCTTACCGGTATACTGGCGCCCGCCCGCGAAACCGTGGCCGCGGGCGTGACTAGCCACGATGAGGGTGTAAGGGTGAACCTAATCAAGAAAATGCTGGCGGCGCAGGCTGCCGTCTTGGCCCTGTGGGCGGTAAGCGCTCAGGCCGCGACCAACGACGACATCGCCGAGCGCATCAAGCCGGTGGGTGAAGTCTGCGTGATGGGCGAAGAGTGCAAGGGTATCGAGGCGGTCGCAGCCAGTGCCGGCGGCGGTGCGCGCACCCCCGACGACATCATCGCCAAGCATTGTGGCGCCTGCCACTCCGCGGGTGTGCTGGGCGCGCCGAAAATCGGCGACGCCGCTGCCTGGAAGGAGCGCGCTGATCACCAGGGCGGTCTGGACGGCATCCTCGCCAAGGCGATCACCGGCATCAACAGCATGCCGCCGAAAGGCACCTGCGCCGATTGCAGCGATGATGAGCTGAAAGCCACCATCAAGAAAATGTCCGGGCTCTGAGTCCGGCGCTGTGCCTCGAAGCCGCCTCCGGGCGGCTTCGTCGTTTCTGGCGCGCAGACAGGGTGAGCAATGCGCGACTTCGCCGGGTCCAAACCGGCACGCTGTCGCCGAGGAGAAGCACCCGTGTCCGCATGTTCGCTGGAAGAGGCCGTCGATCAGGTCCTGAATCGCATCCAGGGGCCCATCCGCCTGGGCCTGCCACTCGGCCTGGGCAAACCCTGCGCCTTCGTCAATGCCCTGTACCAACGGATCAAGGCGCAGCCGCAGCGTCGGCTGGTCATCTACACCGCCCTGTCGCTGTCCCGCCCGCAGCCCGGCAGCGAACTCGAGCAGCGCTTCAGCGGACCCTTCTTCCGCCGGGTGTTCGCCGACGCGCCGGAACTCGACTACCTCACCGATCTGCGTTGCGGCGAGTTGCCGGCCAACGTGCAGGTGGAAGAGTTCTACCTGCAACCCGGCAGCCAGATGGGCAATCCGCTCGCCCAGCAGCATTACGTCAGCCTCAACTACAGCAAGGTGGCCCGGGACCTCGACCGCAAGGGCATCAACGTGATCGCCCAGCTGGTGGCCCGCCGCGAGGCTTCGCCCGGGCGACTGAGCCTGAGCTGCAACCCGGACATCACCCTCGACCTGCTGCCGTTGCTGGATGCCCGCCGCGCCGCCGGCGAGTCCCTGCTCTGCATCGCCCAGGCGCACGGTGAGCTGCCCTACATGCTCGGAGGCGCCGAGGTGGCCGTCGAGCGCTTCGACCTGCTGATCGAGCCGGCCGAGCGGCGCCGGCTGTTTTCCACGCCGAACATGCCGGTCGACCCCCAGGACCACGCCATCGGGCTGTACGCCAGCGCCCTGGTCCGCGACGGCGGCACCTTGCAGATCGGCATCGGCGCCATGGGCGATGCCCTGGCCGCCGCATTGCTGGCCCGCCAGACCGACAACGCCGCTTACCGCGCCGCGCTCGACGGCTTGCAGGTGCCGCAGCGCTGGGGCGCGCTGCTGGCCGACGAAGGCGGCTGCGACTCTTTCAGCCAGGGCCTCTACGGGTGCAGCGAAATGTTCGTGCTCGGCATGCTGGCGCTGATGGAGGCCGGCGTGGTGAGCCGCGCGGTCTACGACGACCTGCGCCTGCAACGCCTGGCCGAGGCCGGCGGCCTGAGCGCCGAGGGGCGGCTGCAGGACTGGGACGCCCTGGCCGAGGCGGGTTTCCCCACGAACCTGGATGTCGCGGCGCTGGAGGGGCTGCAACGCCATGGCCTGCTGGACCCCGGCGTGGCGCTCCAGGACGGGCGACTGCGCCTGCCGGACGGCCGCTCCCTGGCGGCGGACCTCGAGGACCCGGCCACCCGCGCCGGTCTCGACGCCCATCGGGGCGCGGTCCGTGGCCAGTGCGTACACGGCGGTTTCTTCCTCGGTCCGCGGGACTTCTACCGGCGGCTACACGAGTTGCCGGAAGCGCAGCGCGCGCGCATCGGCATGGGCGCCATCAGCTACATCAACCGTCTCTACGGCGACGAAGCGCTGAAACGCGCGCAGCGGCGACACGCACGCTTCGTCAACAGCTGCTTCAAGGTCACCCTGCTCGGCGCCAGCGCCGCCGATCAATTGGAGAACGGGCAGGTCATCAGCGGCGTGGGCGGGCAGTACGATTTCGTCGCCCAGGCCCACGAACTGGAGGGCGCGCGCTCGATCCTGATGCTGCGCAGCTGGCGCGAGTCCGGCGGCGAGGTAACGTCCAACATCGTCTGGCAATACGCCCACACCACCGTCCCGCGGCACCTGCGCGACATCGTGGTGACCGAGTACGGCATCGCCGACCTGCGCGGCAAGAACGACGCCGAGGTGATCGAGGCGCTGCTGCAGATCGCCGATTCGCGTTTCCAGGACGAACTCATCGAACAGGCGCGCAAGGCCGGCAAGCTCGCCGCTGATTTCCGCCTCGACGAGGCCTACCGGCAGAACACGCCCTGGCGCCTGCTGGCCTTGCAGGCGGAGCATCCCGCGCTGTTTCCCGAATACCCGCTGGGCTGCGACTTCACGCCGGTCGAGCAAGCCTTGCTGCGGGCGCTGAAGTGGCTGAAGAGCAAACTCAAGCTCAGCGAAATCGTCGAGCTGGGCATGGCCACGCTGTTCGAATCGACGGACCCGGCGCCTTTCGCCGAGCACCTGCAACGCATGGGCCTGGAGCAGGCCGAGGGTGTGCGCGAGCAGCTCTACCGCAAGCTGCTGCTGACCGGCCTGAGGGAGACCGGGCCGGCGCCGACGGGCGCGGCGCCGCGCTGAGGCCACATTCGCGGCCGACCCGCCATCAGGCTATTGGTCGCATGGTCGCGTTGCGGGCGCTCGGTTAGGCTGCGGGTGGGTGGCTATCGCCCCGGTCCGTCGCCAGGACGGCCCGTTTTCCTGCCTGCGGAACCCTTCCATGACTGCGTTTGCCCGGACCCCGACGGTTCTGATCGCCGAGCCGGACCCCACCCTCGCCGAACTCCTTTCCCGCCTGGTGCGTGACGTACGCCACGATGCCCAGGTCCTCGCCGTTGCGGACGGCCGCCAGGTGCTCGACCACTACCGGCAGGACCCGCCCGACCTGTTGATCGCCGCCTGCGAGCTGCCCGGCGTGGGTGGGCTCGACCTGCTGCGCGAAGTCCGCCAGCGGCACCGCGGGGACCTGCCGTTCTTCCTGCTCTCCGACAAGGTGGACGCCTCCAGCGTGCGCGCCGCCGTGTCGCTGGGGCCCACCGCCTATCTGGCCAAGCCCTTCGATGTCGAGGACCTGCTCAAGCGCCTGCGCCGGGTGCTGCCGGTCGCGCCGACGGTGGCAGCCCCGTGCGACCTGGCCGGGTACCTGGCGGCGCAGCGCGGGTCGGCGGCCGGTGCGCCCTTGCTGGCGCCGGTGCAGGCGCGCCTGCGGCTCTGCCTGTCGACCGCGCAGACCGACCTGGCCGAGCTGGAACGCTCGATGCGCGACGATCCGCAACTCACCGCGCGGCTGATCGTCGGCGCCAACAGCGCCGCCCAACAGCGTGGCAGTCCCTGCCAGACCCTGGCCCAGGCGCTGGCCCGGCTGGGCACCCGGACCAGCCTCAACCTCGCCCTGGGCCTGGCCCTGGAGCGCGGCGTGCGCCTCGACGACCCGCTGCTGGTACCGGCCGGTTCGCGCTTGTGGCGGCTGTCCCTGCGCACCGCCGAGCTGGCCCACTGGCTGGCGCTGCAGGTGGAGGCGGACGCCGAGCGGTGCTACACCGCCGGGCTGTTGCACCGGCTGGGCGATCTCAGCCTGTTGCGTACCCTGCAGGACTGGCAGCGCAGCGGCGGCGTCCTGCACGGCAGGCAAGTCCAGGCCTGCCTGGACGAATTCGCCGCCGCCTATGGCGGCGCCCTGCGCACCCGCTGGCGGCTACCGCTGGAGTTGCGCCAACTGATCGGCGCGGCCTATCAACTGGGCGGCGGGGTGTATTCCCGCGAGGCGCTGGTCATGCACCTGGCGGCCCAGGCCGCGCAGTGGGGCGCGGAGCGACCCTTCGACGCGCTGGCCGCGCACAAGGCCGCGCGCCTGCTGCGGCTGGAGCCCGCGGTGCTGAAGCGGATGCCCGAGCCGAGCGTGGCCGCCTAGGGGCTACGCAAGGACGGCGCGCGCGGGTTGGGTGTGACGGGAGCCGCCGGGGGACGCGACGCTTCGCCATGAGGCCTCGCCGAGCCAGGCAGGGAGGTTCAGAGAAACCCGGCCTCGGCGCAGACGTTGAACACCTGCTCGCGCAGCCAGATGTTCGCCGGGTCATGGTCGAACGGGCGCGCCCAGTACATCTCCAGGGAGAAAGCCGGCAAGTCCAGCTGGATCGGGCTGGCCCGGGTCGCCGAATCGCCGAGCAATTGATAGATGCGCGCGGGCAGCACCAGCAGCCTCTCGCTGGCGGGGATCAGCTGCAGCGCGGCCAGGTAGCTGTTGGCGTGGGCGGCGATGTGTCGGCTGCGGCCGCTCTGCTGGAGCCAGCCGTCGATCATGTTGCGTTCGGAATCCCAGGGCGTGGGGAACACCTGGGGCCGCGCGCAGAACCTGTCGAGGTCGTTGACCGGCGGCGCGTGGCGATCCTGTACGCAGAGCAGGTTGTCCTTCAGCAGGGCCACGGCGATCAGTTCCGGATGCACCCGATGCTGGTACGGGCCGAAGCCAAGGGCCAGTTCCAGGTCGCCGTCGAGCAGGAGGTCGGCGGGAATGTCCCGGCCGAGCCGCTGGATGTCCAGGCTGACCGGGTAGCCGAAGGCGTTCAACCGCTGCAACAGGCGTGGCAGGATCACCAGCTCGAAGTACTCCGGCGCGCACAGGCGGAAATGCCGCGCGCCGTGTGCCGGGTCGAAGTCGCCGGCGGCGCCGTGGCAGAGCTGCGCGCGGGCGAGCATGTCCTTGACGTGGGGCCGCATCGCTTGCGCCTTGCGGGTCGGCTGCATGCCGCCGCGGGTGGCGACGAAGAGGTCGTCGGCGAAGCTGGCGCGCAGTTTCTTCAGGCAATAGCTGACCGTCGAACTGCTCAGGCTGAGGGTTTCGGCCACCTCGCTGAGGTTCGGCCGTTCGAACACTTCGAGGAATACCTGCAGGTCCTGGAGATCGATCTTGCGCAGGCTGTTCGCGAGCATGGGGCGGTTCCGCGGAAAGGGTGCGCCATCAAAGCGCGCCGCGGCGGGGCCGGCAAGGCCCGCGTTCAGCCCGTCGGGCTCGTTCTCCCGCTACGCCGGATCAGCCAGGCCATGCCCACCAGGATCAGCCCCGCGCCGCTGCCGGCCAGGGGCGAGGCTGTGCGGCCGAACCCGAGTGCCTGCAACAGCAGGGCGAACAGCCCGCTCAGGTAGCTGTAGGCGATGACCGTGGCCGGCGGCAGGCGTTCGATGGCGCGGTGCAGCAACCAGAAGGTCGCCAGGGTCGCGCTCAGCGGCAGCGCGTCCAGGCCGGGATCGACCTGCGCGGCGGCGAAGAACGACAGCGCCACCAGCAATGCCCAGAGCAGCATGCACAGGTGCGCCCTCAGCACGGGCGTGGACGCTCGCGCGGTGCCGCTTCCCGGAACAGGCGCGGGTAGCGCACCGGGTCGAAGCACAGGCTCAGGCCGATCAGCAACAACATCAGCCCGGCCAGGGCCAGCCAGGCGCTGGAGAAGTGGCCCAGGGCGTCGCGCAGCAAGCCGGCGAGCCAGGGCGACAGGCCGGCGATGAGGTAACCGACGCCCTGCACCCAGGCGGCCAGGCCGCCCGCCTGGCGCGGATCATCGCGGTGATCCAGGCAGACGATCAGGCTCAGCGGGAACAGCCCGCCGATCCCCAGCCCGAGCAGCGCCGCCCAGATCCAGGGGCTTTGCAGCGGAGCCCAGACCAGCCCGACCAGCCCGCCGCACAACAGCAGCAGCAAGCCAACCAGCACCGGGCGGCGATCACGGCTGCGGTTGGCGATGGTCGGGGCGACCAGCCCGGAAACCACTTCCATGGTGGTCAGGAAGCCCAGCAACAGCCCCGCGCGCTGCGGTGCCCAGCCCAGTTCCACGTAGAAGGGCGCGAGCCAGGCGAGCACGCAGGTGTAGCTGGCGGTGCCCAGGCCGAAGTACAGCGCCAGCAGCCAGCTGCGCCCGTGGCGCCAGTAGCGCAGTTGTCCCAGGCCGGCGTCGACCGCTGGCAGGTGCAGGGCCTGTCGCGGCAGCATCAGCCAGCCCGCCAGGGCCGGCAGCACCAACAGGGCCGCGCAGCCGAGGGCGCCGCGCCAGCCGCCGGCGAGCTCCGCGAGGCTCGGCGCCAGGCTGGCGGCCAGGGCCGCGCCGGCCATGATCGCGGTGACGTAGAGGCCCATCGCCAGGGCCACCCGCTCGCCGCAGCGGGCTTTCAGCAAGGCCGGCAGCAGGGCCTGGGCCAGGGCGATGCCGAGGCCCGCGAGGGCGGCGCTGAGCAGCAGGTCGAGGATGCCCTGGGTGAACAGGCGCAGCGCGCTGGCCAGGCCGATCGCCAACAGGGCGGCCAGCAGGCTGCGCCGCTCGCCGACGCGGCGGGCGATGCCCAGGCCAACGAACATCGCCAGGCCGATGGTGGTCACCGGCAGCAGGGTGAGCAGGGCCGCGGTGCTGTAGTCGAAACCGAGTTCGCGGCGGATCGGGCCCAGCAGGGGGCCGATGGCGGCCATCGATGGACGCAGGTTGAGACCGGTGAGGATCGCGGCGGCGATCAGCCAGATCGCCTCGTGGCGGGGGAAAAAGCAGGGCACGGGAAACTCCAACGGGAAGAAACCCGTGCATTTGCGCCCGCCGCGGCCTCGGCGGGCAACTCAAAAAGTCCGGGCATGCGCCGAGAATTTCCATTGCGGTGGCGCGCGCCCTCGGCCGGCCTCAGCTGGCATGGGCCTGGCCGGTGGCCGGCCGTTCCTGGCGGCGCCAGCGGTTGGCGCGGGCGAAGGTGCCGAAATCGTTGAAGCGCACGCCCATCTCGCGCATCACTCGATGGGCCACCGGGGCGGTCATCTGGCGGATGTAGAAGGGTTCCTTGACCACGAAGTGGTGGATGCCGTGGGTGCTGCCGAAGTTGCAGCAGAACGCCTGCAACGGCCACAGCCACCAGGGGTTGAGCACCTGGGTCTGCTGGATCAGGTTGCCGGCCTCCAGGTCGCCGTAGTAATGCATGTTGGAACTGATGAAATGCAGGCAGAAGGTACGCAGCACGTTGGGCCCGACCAGCACCACCACGGCGATATCGACGATGCGCATGACCTCCAGGGTGGTCGTCGACCAGGCCACCGGCGCGCCCAGTGCGGCATTCGCCGCGTCGATCCCGTGGAAGCCGAGGAACAGGTACCAGGTGCCCCAGTTGAGCAGCGCCAGGGGCGCGTAGACCTTCAGCGTGCGCAGCAGGATGCTCTTCTTGTGGGACCAGCGCTTCGCCCGCAGCAGGCGGATCAGCGCCGACATCAGGTTGTCGCCGACCATCAGCAGGCGCGCCGGCCCCCAGGGTTCGCCATTGGTGATGGCGCGCTCCTCCATGTCCGCCTCGGTGCCCGAGACTTTGTGGTGGTTGAGGTGCAGGTGGCGGCGGATCCAGGGGTTGAGGGTGCTCGGCCGCGCCAGCCAGACCAACGCCAGCATCAGGTTGTGCGGCACGCGACGCTTGCGGAAGTACATGGAGTGGATCAGGTCGTGTTCCAGCTCGTGGGTCAGCGAGGCGAGGAAGGCGTTGAGTGCCAGGGACGCCCACCAGGCGAGCGCGCCTTCCAGGTAGAGCCAGGCGCTGCCGAGCATCCCCAACAGGGTGAAGGTCAGGATGCCGGCGCCGAGGGCGTCCTGGTGACGCAGCAGCGGATAACGTCGGCGCAGTTCGTCGCCGCGGGCGGCTACCACCTGGCGAATGCGCTCCGATCGCTGCCGGTCATTCTGCGGCGAATGGCTTGCGGGAGTAGGGGTCATGCTCGCATCCTCTTCTTGTATGGGGTTCCTGCACCCAGTCTGCGAGCCGACGCGCCTGCGCGCCCGGCCGAGCACGCCAACCTGTTGACCGGACGCGCCAACCTGCATGATTCCCGAGCCCACCACCCTGGCCAGCTGGACCCGCGCCCTGCGCAAGCAACTGGATGCGCTCGGCCTGGACAGCGCCGCGCTGTGCCGTGCGGCGGGGCTGGCCCCGGCCCTGATGGACGATCCCAACGCACGCTACCCGCTGTCGGCCACGACCCGCCTCTGGCACCTGGCGGTGGCGGCCAGCGACGACCCGGCCCTGGGCCTCAAGGTCTCCGCCTTCGTCGGCCCCACCACCTTCCACGCCCTGGGCTATGCATTGATCGCCAGCGAGCGGCTGTGCGATGTGTTCGAGCGCATCGCCCGCTATCACCGGGTGGTCAGCGATGCCTTGGAGCTGGAATTGACCCGGGTCGGCGAGGCCTACGAGTTCCACCTGCGCGTGCCGCCGGGCAGCCCGGAACCGGCTGCCGAGGCGGTCGATGCCTTCGCCGCGATCTACGTGCGCACCTGCCGCAGCCGCCTCGGCCGCGACTACGCGCCGCTGGCGGTCTTCCTGCGGCGTCCGCCGCCGGCCGATCCGGCTCCCTGGCACGCGGCATTCCGCGCGCCGCTGAGCTTCGGCGCGGCGGACAACCTGCTGCGCTTCGCCCGGGTCGATTTCGAACGGCCGCTGGAGGATGGCAACCGCGAACTCGCCGAGCACAACGAGACGGTGCTGCAGCGCACCCTGGAGCAGCTGCACCCGCCCACCTGGACCCGCCGGGTGCGCGAGTGCCTGGAGGCGCGGCTGCCGGATGGCGAGCCTTCCGCCGAGCGCATCGCCCAGGCGCTGCACCTGAGCCTGCGCAGCCTGCAACGCCACCTGGCCGACGAAGGCAGCCACTACGAACAGGTGCTCGGCGATACGCGCCAGGGACTGGCCTTGGTGCACATGCGCGACCCGCGCCGCTCCATCGGCGAGATCGCCTACCTGCTCGGTTTCGCCGACACCAACAGCTTCAGCCGCGCCTTCAAGCGCTGGACCGGGCAGAGCCCGAGCCAGTATCGCGACTGTCTGTCCCACTGACTGGCCAGGTCGGTGGGTAGCGGCCACACTCAGGGCTATCTTTCGATACGCGCGAGACCCCGAATGCGCCTTTCCTTCACCCGTTCCGCCGTCGCTCCCTGCCTCCAGGCGCTCGGCCTGATCGCGCTGCTGGGCGCCACTTGGTACTGGGCGCTGCCATTGCCCTGGCTGGCGCCGATTTACCTGCTGCTGGCGTTGTGGCCCTGGTTCGTGCCCGCGCGCGGCGCCGAGCCGGCGGCGCATGCGTCCGCGGCCGTTCCGACCAGCCAGGCGCTGACCGCGCGCCTGTCGCGCTCCACCAGCGCGACCGCGTTGTCCGCCGCCCAAGTGGCCTTCGCCGTGCGCCGGCTGACCGGCGAATTGCAGGCGCAGACCCAGGCGGTGGTGCAACTGAGCAGCGACGCCGAGGCGATGACCCACACCGAGGAGGACAGTGCCCAGCGCGCCGAGCAGACCCTGAACGCCGCCCATGGGGTACGCAGCCGCAGCCTCGACGGCCAGGGCGAGTTGCAGCGCGCCATCGAGCTGATGCAGCGCCTGAGCGCCCAGAGCGATGACAGCCGCGCGCTGATCGACGGCCTCAGCGCGCGCACCGAGCAGATCGAGCAGGTCACCGGGGTGATCCAGTCGATCGCCAGCCAGACCAACCTGCTGGCCTTGAACGCCGCCATCGAGGCGGCCCGCGCCGGCGAGCAGGGACGCGGCTTCGCGGTGGTCGCCGACGAGGTGCGCAGCCTGGCCGGGCGCACCGCCAGCGCCACCGGGGAAGTCGGCCAGATGATCGCCGACATCCGTACCCAGAGCGTCGCGGTGGTCAGCCATATCCAGCAGCAGAGCCGCGAGCTGGGCGAGGCGGCGCAGCAGATCGAGCAGACCGGCCAGTATTTGCAGGGTATCGCCGGCCTCGCCGGCGAAGTGGAGCACGAGGTGGCGCAGATCGCCGCAGGCACCGAGAGCAACCATCAGCGCCTGGCCAGCCTGTTCGAGGCGCTGGCGCGCCTGCGCGACGCGGTGCACGCCAGCGAAACCCAGACCCACCGCCTGGACGAAACCGCGGCGCACCTGGTGGGCCAGGCCGAGCGGGTCAGCGAGCAGCTCGCCTCGGTCGGCCTGGAGGATTATCACCAGCGCATCTACGACCTGGCGCGGGAGGGCGCGGCGGCCATCGCCGCCCGCTTCGAGGCGGACGTGGAGGCCGGGCGCATCGGCCTCGACGCCCTGTTCGACCGGCGCTACCAGCCGATCCCGAACACCTCGCCCTGCAAGTACCGCACGCAGTTCGACGGCTACACCGACCAGGTGCTGCCGGCGATCCAGGAGCCCCTGCTGAGCCGCCACGAAGGCCTGGTGTTCGCCATCGCCAGCACCCCGGAAGGCTACGTGCCGACCCATAACAACGCCTTCGCCCGGCCGCCCAGCGGCGATCCGGCGGTGGACATGCTGAAGAGCCGCAGCAAGCGCCTGTTCGACGACCGCACCGGCATCCGCTGCGGCAGCCACCAGCAGCCCCTGCTGCTGCAGACCTACATGCGCGACACCGGCGAGCTGATGCACGATCTCTCGGTGCCGATCTTCGTCAAGGGCCGGCATTGGGGCGGCCTGCGCCTGGGCTACCGGCCGGACGCGACGAGCGACGAATGAGGCGCGCCGGGCCGGGATCGCCCGATGCGCCGGCAGAGCCATCCCCCAGCCACGCGAGGCCGACATGAAGACCCTCACCGAGCACCTGGCGCAGTACGCCGCCTACCACCGCGACCGCCGCAACATCGCCAGCCATTTCGTCGGGGTGCCGCTGATCCTCTACGCGGTGGCGGCGCTGCTCTCGCGGCCTCAACTGGAGGGCTTCGGGATCGCCTGGTCGCCGGCCCTGATCGCGGGGCTGGCGCTGGCGGTGTTCTATTTCCGCCTGGACCTGCGCTTCGGCGCCGTCATGGCGGCGCTGCTCGCCCTGGCCCTGTGGGGCGGCGCGCGCCTGGCGGCCTGGGACACGGCGTCGTGGCTCGGGGTGGCGGCGGGGATGTTCGTGGTGGGCTGGATCGTCCAGTTCGTCGGCCATTACCACGAGGGCCGCAAGCCGGCCTTCGTCGACGATCTGGTCGGGCTGGCGGTCGGTCCGCTGTTCGTGGTGGCCGAGCTGGCGTTCCTGCTCGGCCTGCGCAAGGACCTGGCGCGCGCCGTTGAAGCCCTGGCCGGCCCCGTGCGCGGAGCCGGTGGGCGCACCGCCTGAGTCAGCGCCGGGTGGTGGCCAGCTCGGCGCCCTGGCTCAGCCACTGGGTGCTCAGCGAGCGGGCGTGGCGATCGACCGTGGTCGGCGCGAAGGGGCGTCCGGAGGCGCTGACCAAGGCCGTGGTCTGGCTGTTCATGTCGCTGAAGGCCGTCCTGAGGTAGTTCCAGCGCGTTTGCAGCTTGGCGCTCAGCGGATCGTTGCGCGCCTGGCGCTGGGCCATCTCCGCGTCGATGGCCGGCACCAGCTGGCGTTCGTCCTGGCCGATGTAGTTGTCGGTCTGTTCGCGGGCGGTCTCGAAGCTGCCGATGTAGGCACGGCTGAGGTACTGCACCGCCAGGTATTCGACCTGCACGGGCAACTCGTCTCCCGCCGGGCCATGGCTGGCGGCACGCGCCGCCACCAGGGTGTCGCGCAGCGCCTTGCCGAGCTCCTGTGGGTAGCGCCAGGGCATGTCGTCTTCCTTGTGGCCAAAGGAAACGCCGCGGCGCAGTTGGCTCACCAGGGTCTGTTCCTTTTGCCGCAGCTCGGCTCCGTCCGCGGCCAGGGCGTCCAGCGCCTGGTCGAGCGCGGCGATGTCGGCTTGCAGGCGGGCGGCATGGGCTTCCTGGAAGCCTTCGCCGCGGTAGAGCAGCAGGCTGCTGGTCGCCCGGCAGGCCTGGAGCTGCACGTGTTCCAGCGGGGTCAGTTCGGCGGCGGTGGCGGACAGGGCGGCCAGCCAGCCGAGCAGCAGGATAGGGATGTGACGGATCAGCGGATGAAACATGCGACGTGCTCCTTTGTTGTTTTTTTGAGCAATCGATGAGACGGGCGGTACGGGTCGAGCGAAGAGAGGCTACTACGGCGCGGCACCTGGCGCACCGACCGAAAGAATGATTTCGAATGACCTGCCCGATATGCTTCCATGCTGCCGCGGCATCGACGGAGGCATGCCTCCATCCGCCCGCATCGTCGTCAAAAACATCAGCGACCCATCGAGAAGAACGTGCCGCGGGGCATCGGCCGTTTTTCAGCGCCTGAGCGGCCGATCGGAACGAGTGGTAGAAGAGGGCAAACATGATCGTGTTGAAAACGCTGACGCTGTTCTTGTCGGTGCTGGGGTACATGGGGGGAATCTGCAGCTTCGGCCGGGTCCGGATCACGGCGGCGCCGGTGCTGGCGATGACTTTCATCGTCCTGCTGCTCTATGTCTTCGGTTGGTTCGGCCGGCTGTTCCCGGGCGCCGTGTTCGCCCTGGCGACCGGCATCGTTCTGGGCATCCTGGCGCTGATCCGCGAACGCGGGCGGCTGCGGGGCTATCTGGTGCCGCGCAACGCCTGTTACCTGCTCTACCTGGTGCCGTTCCTGCTGCTCTACCGCGCCATTCCCATGGACTTCCTGTTCACCGGCTGGGATGAGTTTTCCTTCTGGGCGCCCAGCGCCAAGCTGCTGTTCGAGACCGATGCGCTCTACCAGGCCGCCTCGCCGATCACCTTCAAGAACTATCCGCCCGCCCAGCAGTTGCTCCAGTACTACCTGACCAGCCTCACCCTCTGGTCGGAGCGCGGCGTGCTCTACGCCCAGGTGGTCTTCATGCTCTCGGCCATCCTGTGCGTGACCGGCAGCTTCAACGCGCGACGCCCGCTGTTCGGGGTGCTTTCCTTCTACGTCGCCTGTGCCTTCATCTACTTCTTCTACTACGACTTCGGGCACATCTTCGCCGACCAGTTGCTCTCGGTTTATTTCGCCGCGGCCCTGGCCCTCGCCCTGACGTTGTCCAACCGCTACCGCCATCTGTTGTTCCTGCCGGCGGTGCTGGCCGTGCTGGTGCTGACCAAGCAGGTGGGCCTGCTGTTGGCGCTGGTGGTGCTCGGGTGCTATGTGCTGGCGCGGGGCTTCGAGGGGCTCGCCGTTACCGGCGACTGGCGGACGCGGGCCAGGGCCCAACTGCCCTGGCTGCTGACGGCTGTGGTCGGGCTCGTCGCGCTGTTCGCGGCCTACCGGTCGTGGACGAGCTACGTGGCTTCGATCAACGTGGCGCAGAACCTCGCCATTCCGCCCCTGGAGACGTTCTTCCAGGAGCCGATGCTGAAACGCCTGGGGGCGACCCTGCTCGAGTTCCTGGTGCGGCTGCACATCCCGAACTTCATGGTGTTCGCGAAAAACCCCGTGTCCGGGTCGCTGTCGCTCTACGGGATGACCCTGGGCCTGCTGGCCGCCAGCCTGGTGCTGATCGCGATTCAACGGCGCGGACAACGGGCGAAGACCGCCGCCGTGCTGGCCTTCCTGTTCCTCTGTGCCCTGGGTTACGTGGCGTTCCTGTTGCTCAGCTACCTGCTGTTCTTCACCGAGTACGAGGGGCTGCAACTGGCGTCCTTCGAACGCTATGCGGCCAGCTACTACCTGGCCTGGCTGCTGGTGCTCTATGGCCTGCTCTGCGGCCGCGTCGACGCCAGCGCCAAGCGCTCCCTCGCCGTGGCGGTGGCGCTGGCGTCCTGCGTGACCTTCTACTTCGTACCGGCGAACTTCTACGACAACCTGCGCGGCATGCACGCGGACCCGGTCCTGCTGCAAAAGCGGCAGAAGGTCGACGAGTTGGTCGCGGTGCTGAAGAAGCACATGAGCGGCTACGACATGGCGTACTTCATCTCCCAGCAGTCGACGGGCTACGAGAAGTACGCGTTCAACTACGCGATCCAGCCGTTCCACTCGATGTGGTGGTGCTGGTCGGTGGGCGCGCTCTACGACGAGAAGGACGTCTGGACCTGCACCGACCCGCTGGAAAAGCTGTTGGCGGGCTATGCCTACGTGGCGATTTTCCACGCCGATGCGCGCTTCTGGGAGGACAACGGGCACTTGTTCGACCCCGGAGTGCGCGGCCGCGAGTCGGGGGTGTTCCGCATCGACAGCCAGGACGGCAAGGTCGTGCACCTCACCGAGGTGCAGTGATCCGGCACCCGGCCCGTCGTGGCGCGGCGGGCCGGGCGTCGCCTCAGCCGTGGAGCACCGGCTGCAGGGCCTTGGGCTTGAAGTAGAGCACTTCGCCACGGGCCAGGCCCGCCAGGCTGTCGTGGTCCTTCACCACTTCGGCCTCGATCAGCTCGTCCTGGCTGTCGACCTTCAGGGTCACCCGGGTGATGGCGCCGAGCGGACGGATGTCGCGGACTTCCGCCGCCCGGTGGCCTTCCACCGCCTCGCGGGACAGCGAGACCTCGTGGGGACGGAACAGCACGTGTTCTTCGCCGCCGAGGTGCAGGCGGTTGGAGTCGCCGAGGAAGTGGTAGACGAAGTCGCTGGCCGGGTTCTCGTAGACCTCGCCCGGCGAACCGATCTGCTCGATCACCCCCTTGTTCATCACCACGATGCGGTCCGCCACTTCCATGGCCTCCTCCTGGTCGTGGGTGACGAACACCGAGGTCAGGTTGATGTCCTCGTGCAGACGTGCCAGCCAGCGGCGCAGCTCCTTGCGGACCTTGGCGTCGAGGGCGCCGAAGGGTTCGTCGAGCAGCAGCACCTTGGGCTCCACCGCCAGGGCGCGGGCCAGGGCGATGCGCTGGCGCTGGCCGCCGGACAGTTGCTCCGGGTAGCGGTCGGAGAGCCAGTCGAGCTGCACCATGTTCAGCAGCTCGTGGACCTTCTCGGCGATCCGCCCCTCGTCGGGACGCTCGCCCTTGGGCTTCATGCGCAGGCCGAAGGCGACGTTGTCGAACACCGTCATGTGGCGGAACAGCGCGTAGTGCTGGAAGACGAAGCCGACGTTGCGGTCGCGCACGTCGTGGCCGGACACGTCCTCGCCGTGGAACACGATGTTGCCCTGGTCGGGGGTCTCCAGACCGGCGATGATCCGCAACAGGGTGGTCTTGCCGCAGCCCGAGGGGCCGAGCAGGGCGACCAGTTCGCCACTCTGGATGTCCAGGTTGATCTGGTTCAGCGCCTTGAAGGCATTGAAGTTCTTGCTGACGTTACGGATTTCGATGGACATGGCTATTCCTCCGCGTCGTTGTGACGTAGGCGGGAAAGACGGGATTCGCTCCACTGCTTGAGCAGCAGGATGACCAGCGCCAGCACCAGCAGCAGGCTGGCGACGCTGAACGCGGCGACGTGGTTGTATTCGTTGTAGAGGATCTCGACGTGCAGCGGCAGGGTGTTGGTGACGCCGCGGATGTGCCCGGAGACCACCGACACCGCGCCGAACTCGCCCATGGCGCGGGCGGTGCAGAGCACCACGCCGTAGATCAGGCCCCATTTGATGTTCGGCAGGGTCACGTGCCAGAACATCTGCCAGCCGTTGGCGCCCAGCAGCCGCGCGGCTTCCTCTTCCTGGGTGCCCTGTTCCTGCATCAGCGGGATCAGCTCGCGGGCTACGAAGGGCACGGTGACGAAGATCGTCGCCAGGACGATGCCGGGCACGGCGAAGACGATCTGGATGTCGCGGTCCTGCAACCATTCGCCGAAGTAGCCCTGGGCGCCGAACAGCAGCACGTAGATCAGGCCGGCGATCACCGGCGAGACCGAGAAGGGCAGGTCGATCAGGGTGACCAGGATGCTCTTGCCGCGGAACTCGAACTTGCTCACGCACCAGGCGGCGGCGACGCCGAACACCAGGTTCAGCGGCACCGAGATGAGCACGGCGAACACCGTCAGCTTCAGGGCGGAGAGGGCATCCGCCTCGAAGATGGCGGCGAAGAAGGTACCCAGGCCCTGTTTCAACGCCTCGCTGAGGACGATGTAGAGCGGCAGCAGGAGGAACAGCGCGAAGGCCAGCCAGGCGGCCAGGATCAGTGCGCGACGGGCCCAGGGGCTGCCGCGCCGGGCGGCGTTGGCGGAAGCGGCGGCGGTTAGCGTGGCGGATGACATGGCGCGCTCCTCAGGGGGTTTCGATGCGCCGCTGCAGCAGGTTGATCAGCAGCAGCAGGACGAAGGAAACCACCAGCATCAGCACGCCGATGGCGGTGGCGCCGGTGTAGTCGTATTGGTCCAGCTTGACCATGATCAGCAGCGGCAGGATCTCGGTCTTCATCGGCATGTTGCCGGCGATGAAGATCACCGAGCCGTATTCGCCGACGCCGCGGGCGAAGGCCAGCGCGAAACCGGTCAGCCAGGCGGGCAGCAGCGCCGGTAGGAGAATGTAGCGGAACACCTGCAGGGGCTTGGCGCCCAGGCAGGCGGCGGCCTCTTCCACTTCGCGCGGGATGTCCGCCAGCACCGGTTGCACGGTGCGGGCGACGAACGGCAGGGTGACGAAGGTCAGCGCCAGGGTGATGCCGAACGGCGTGTAGGCGATCTTCAGGCCGAGCGCGGTGGCGAACTGGCCGACCAGTCCGGCCGGCGCGTAGAGCGCGGTGAGGGCGATGCCGGCGACGGCGGTGGGCAGGGCGAAGGGCAGGTCGACCATGGCGTCGATGACCTTGCGCCCGGGGAATTCGTAGCGCACCAGCACCCAGGCCAGCAGCGTGCCGATGATCCCGTTGAGCACGGCGGCGGCGAAGGCGGTGCCGAAGCTCAGCTTGAGCGCGGCGAGCACCCGGGGTGCGCTGATGATGGCCCAGAACTGGTCCCAGGTGAGCAAGGTGGTCTTGAGGAACATGGCACCCAGGGGAATCAGAACCAACAGGCTGAGATACACCAGGGTGTAACCCAGAGTCAGCCCGAAGCCGGGTATGACCGGGGAGATACGTCGAGACATCGTCCGTCCTTAATGCGTGCGTTGGAACGCTGGGTGTCCCTCTCCTGCGGGCTGGGACACGCCCGCGCCGACCGCCGTCGGGGAGCGCCCGATACGGCGAGGCCCGGCGCTGGCCGGGCCTGGTCCCTCGCCCCCGGGGAGAGGGGTGGGCGAGGGCATGACGGTGAAGCTTATTGTGCCTGGTAGATCTGGTCGAAAATGCCGCCGTCGTTGAAGAACTTCGGTTGGGCCTCCTTCCAGCCGTTGAAGTCCTTGTCCACGGTGACCAGCTCCAGTTTGGGGAACTGCTGGGCGAACTCGGCGGCGACTTTTTCGTTACGCGGCCGGTAGAAGTTCTTCGCGGCGATGCGCTGGCCTTCCTCGCTGTACAGGTACTGCAGGTAGGCTTCGGCGACCTTGCGGGTGCCCTTCTTGTCGACGTTCTTGTCCACCACCGACACCGGCGGCTCGGCGAGGATCGACAACGACGGCGCGACGATCTCGAAGTTCTCGCCGCCCTGTTCCTTGAGTGCCAGGAAAGCTTCGTTCTCCCAGGCCACCAGCACGTCGCCGATGTTGTTGTTGACGAAGGTGATGGTCGAGCCGCGGGCACCGGTATCCAGCACCGGCACGTGCTTGTACAGCGCCTGTACGTAGTCCTGCGCCTTGGCGTCGCTGCCGTAAGTCTTCTTCGCCCAGGCCCAGGCGGCGAGGAAGTTCCAGCGCGCGCCGCCCGAGGTTTTCGGGTTCGGGGTGATCACCTCGACGCCGTCGCGGGTCAGGTCGTTCCAGTCCTTGATGCCCTTGGGGTTGCCCTTGCGCACCAGGAACACGATGGTCGAGGTGTAGGGAGTGCTGTTGTCCGGCAGGCGGGCCTGCCAGTTCTCCGGGATCAGCTTGCCGAGCTTCTGCAATTCGTCGATGTCGCCGGCCAGGGCCAAGGTCACCACGTCCGCCTTGAGCCCGTCGATCACCGCGCGGGCCTGCTTGCCGGAGCCGCCGTGGGACTGCTGGACCTTGAGGTCGTCGCCGCCTTCGGCCTTCCAGTGCTTGATGAACGCGGCGTTGTATTCCTGGTACAGCTCGCGGGTGGGATCGTAGGAGACGTTGAGGATCTCCGTGGCGGCGAAGGCCTGGCCGGCGAACAAGGCTCCGACCAGGGCGGTCAGAGCGAAACGGCGAATGGACATGGATTACTGCTCCTGGGCATTCCGGTTGCCGGTGTACCGGCGTGTAGGCAAGGGGCCGGCGCCTCGTGGAGGGCGCGGCCGGGATCTCGATCAGGCGCTCTTGTTGGCGGGCGCTTGCAGGCGGAATTTCTCTTTGCGTTCGATCTGTACCACCTGACCGTTGTGCACGGTGATTTCGACCGCGCCGAAGCGCAGGCCCTGCAGGGCGCTCTGGATTTCACGCAGGATGCCAGCTTCGTCCTGGCCCTCGACGCTACGAAGTGTTGCGCTCATATAGGTGCTCCTCGTCTGGATTGCCGGCATGTCGCCCTGCGGGCGCTCGCGTGGCGTTGGACGCATCTTAGGCAGGACGAATTATTCTTAAAAATACTATTTAAGAATTTTTATATAACTGAACTTCTAAAACGACTTCGTTCGATAAGGCTTTTCGCCGGGAGGCCGATAACCCACCCGAGGCGTGCCCGTCCCGGCACGGCGACCGGGCCCTCTGGGCCCGGGGCGGCAAGCGATCGGCCCAGGGAAACGAGGAGACACATTTCCACCGGCTTCCTATCTAAAAGACGGTCTGGTTTTCCACCCACCCTCGGTGATAATGGACCCCTTACGCGTGTCGACCACCGCGTCATCCCCTTCGCAGCGAGGCAACACCCTCCATGTGGTACAACGGTTTGCTCGATCCGTCCGCCTGGCAACTGGTGGCGATCATCCTGGTGATCACCCACGTCACCATCGTCGGCGTCACGGTGTACCTGCATCGCTTCTCGGCGCACCGCGCCCTCGAGCTGCACCCGGCGCTCCAGCACTTCTTCCGCTTCTGGCTGTGGCTGACCACCGCCATGAACACCCGCGAGTGGACCGCGATCCATCGCAAGCACCACGCCAAGTGTGAAACCGCCGACGACCCCCACAGCCCGGTGTACAAGGGGCTTGGTACCGTGCTGCGCAAGGGCGCGGAGCTGTACCGCGCCGAGGCGGAGAACGAAGAAACCCTGCGCATCTACGGCAAGAACTGCCCGACCGACTGGCTGGAGCGCAACCTCTACAGCCGCTACCCCACCGGCGGCATCCTGTTGATGGCGATCATCGACCTGGCCCTGTTCGGGGTCCTGGGCATGACCGTCTGGGCGATCCAGATGATGTGGATTCCGCTGTGGGCCGCCGGCGTCATCAACGGGCTCGGCCACGCCATCGGCTACCGCAACTTCGAGTGCCGCGACGCCGCCACCAACCTGGTGCCCTGGGGCATCCTGATCGGCGGGGAAGAGCTGCACAACAATCACCACACCTACCCGAACTCGGCCAAGTTGTCGGTGAAGAAGTGGGAGTTCGACCTGGGCTGGGCCTGGATCAAACTGTTCTGCCTGTTCCGCCTGGCCAAGGTGCAACGGGTCGCGCCCATCGCCCATCGCGTGGAAGGCAAGGGCAGCCTGGACATGGACACCGCCATGGCGATCCTCAACAACCGCTTCCAGATCATGGCGCAGTACCGCAAGCTGGTGATCGCGCCCCTGGTGAAGCAGGAAGTGTCCAAGGCCGACGCCTCGGTGCGCCACCTCTACCATCGGGCCAAGCGCCTGCTGTCGCGGGAAACCAGCCTGCTGGAGGATCGCCACCACGCGCGCATCCAGGACCTCCTGGCCCAGAGCCAGGCGCTCAAGGTGATCTACGAGAAGCGCCTGGCGTTGCAGCAGATCTGGGCGAAGACCAGCAGCAACGGCCACGACATGCTCGCGGCGATCAAGGAGTGGGTGCAGGAAGCCGAGGCCAGCGGCATCCAGTCGTTGCGCGAGTTCGCCGAACAGCTCAAGACCTACTCGCTGCGTCCGGCGGCCGCCGCCTGAGACAGGCGCGTTCGACCGAAAAGCCGGCGCGATGCCGGCTTTTTCATGCCTGGGAGCGGGCGCGGCGCTCATCCAATCAACGCTTCCGCCGCAGCGTGCAGGCCGCGAGTATTTCGCGGGGCCAGGGGGCTTGCGGAGCGGCCTTGGCCATCCGGTGAGCCCGTGAAGCGATCCGCTACCCCCTCACCGCACTCCGGAAGGCCGCCGAAAGCGCGTCAAGCGCGTCGCGGGGCCTGCCGTCCCTGACCCTCGTGTGGAGCAGGACCGGCAAGCGCGGCAAATCGGGAAGACCCAGGCGGTTACCCACGTCCACCGCCCCGAACGGCAGCATGCGCGGCGCCAGGGCGGCGACCCCCAGCCCGGCCATGACGGCCGCGGAAACCGCCGCCACACCGCCGCCGACGAAGATTTCTTCCCACGGCACGTCCGCGGCATCGAGGAGCCTCCCGGCCATCACGCGCACGCCACAGGGCTCCGCCAACGTGGCGAGCGGCAGGGGTTCATCCGGGCGGTGTTGCCAGCCTGGCCCGGCGAACCAGCCGAACCTTTCTTCGGCCAGCATCTGCCCGTCATTGCGGCCGGCGTGCAGGCGCACGATCACCGTATCCAGCTCACGCCGGTCGAAACACTGCAGCAGGTCGGCCGAGGACCCGATCCGGATCTCGATCAGCAGCTCGGGATCCTGGGCATTCATGCGCGCGATCAGGGTGGGAAGCTCCGGCCCGGCGACGTGATCGCTGATGCCGATGGTGAGGCGCTGCCTTACCCCGGCGAGCGCATGGAGGGCGCGATCATGGACGTCCAGAAGCTCGCGGGCATGCTCGAGAAAGGCCGCGCCTCTCCCGGAGAGTTGCACGTGCCGGGGTGTCCGCTCGAGCAGGCGAAAGCCAAGCCGTTCCTCGAGCCGTTTCAGCTTCAGGCTGACCGCCGCTTGCGTCGTGCCCATGGTTTCAGCGGCGAGGGTGAAGCTTCCCAGCTCGGCGGTACGCACGAACGTCAGCACCGCGTCCAGATCCAGGGGGCGTCCAGTCATTATCGATAGTTATCGCTGATATAAGTGTCCATAAAATAGCAAAATAAATAACCTCCAGTCAGGGTCATCGGCACGGCCACCGTTTGCCTGGCGGCGGTGGGTGCGCCGACTTCGCAGGCGCGGACGCACATGCTGTGAGCGGGCCCGATTCGATCCGAATGGCCGCGTTTCGCCGCCGCTCCGCCCGCGCAATCGAGCGGGCAGGCGCGCGCGAAGCGGCGGCAGACCCTCAGACCTCTGGAGGAGCATCACCATGCCACTCGTTCACATCTCACTGCGTGCCGGAAAGCCGGACTCTCACCGCCAAGCGATTTTCGACGGCGTCTATCAGGCCCTGCGCGAGACCTTCAACGTGCCCGAAGACGACCAGTTCATGGCCATCACCGAGCATGACGCGGCGAACTTCCGTTACGGCGCGGCTTATCTCGACGTCGCCCGTAGCGACGACCTGGTATTCATCCAGATCACCGCGAGCGACACCCGTACCCCGGCGCAGAAAAAAGCCCTGTTCCGGCGGATTGCAGAAGGGTTGGGCGAACGTCCCGGCGTGCGGCCGGAAGATGTATTCGTGAGCCTCATCGAGGTCGCGAAGGAAAACTGGTCGCTCGGCCATGGCCTCGCGCAATACGCCTGAGCTGCCGATGCGCACCCTGGCAGGGCCGCCGTCGAAGTCGGTCCGGGTCTGGGTCGAAGGCCGAAGGCGACCCCGCCGCGAAGCGGATTCGGCCCGCGCAGTGACGGTGACGCTGTGCGACGGATGAAGCCCGCCGCCGCTTCGATCCTCTGCCGCCGCGCTCGGTCGTCCTACGCGGGCTGGCGGCGGCGTCCCGAGGGCCCTGGCGCGCGCGGTTCGGGGCTTGGGGCGATCCGCGGAAGCGGGTCGGGGGCCGGACGAAATAAAAAAGGCCGCGGGGTAGCGGCCTGAAAAGACGTCGATAAGGAGCAATCGGGTATCAACGTCAGGAGGAAAGCGCCGGGACTCAGCTGTCCTGGTGGGTCTGCTCGTGGACGCTATGGGTGGCGAGCGTTTCGGCCTGGGCGACCTGCGCGGGGCTGTTCTGCATGGCGAGGGTATGTTCGACGAAGGACGGCGATTCTTCAGCCTGGCTCAGGGAGGCGAACAGCAGGGTGGAAGCGGTTAGCAGGGCAGTGGCAAGCAATGAGGTTTTCATGATCGATCCTCTGACGGAACGTTTTTGGAACAGGAGTCCATCGTATTCCGCTGCCGTCCGAGGAAAAACGCCCATTTCCGGGAATGACTGTTACTCGTTGTGCAACAATTGCGGGTTAGCCCAGTGTTCCGGCGCTTCCAGCACGCGCTCGTCCTCGGCGAACGCCAGAGGCAGCTCGGCGCGCAGGAAGTCCACCCAGGTCTTGATCTTCGCGTCGAGGAACAGCCGGGACGGATAGAGGGCATAGATGCCGCGCTCCTGCAGGCGATGCTGGGGCAGCACGCGCAGCAACCGGCCCTCCCGCAGGGGCTGCGCGGCGACAAAGAACGGCAGCAGGCAGATGCCCATCCCGGCCTGGGCGGCCTTGGCCAGGGACTCGGCGACGTTCACCTGAAAGGTCTGCCCGGGCAGGATGCTGTGTTCGCCGTCGGCGTCGCGGAATACCCAGGTGTCCGCGTAGATGGGGTCGAGCAGGCGCAGGCAGCGATGCCGGTGCAGGTCGTCCGGACGCTGGGGCACCCCGTGCCGCCGCAGGTAGTCGGCAGAGGCGCAGACCACGCTGTACAACTGTCCCAGGGGTTGCGCCACCAGTTGCGAGTCCGGCAGTTCGCGGGCGAAGGTGATCACCACGTCCTGGCCTTCCTCCAGCGGGTCCGGATTGCGCTGCGACAGGGTCAGCTCGATCACTACCTGCGGGTAGCGCTCGCAATAGCGCGCGATCAGCGGCGTGATGTGCAGGCCCAGCCCGGTCAGGCTGTGCAGGCGCAGCCGGCCGCTGGGGGTCAGGTGAGCGCCGCGGGCTTCCGCGCTGGCCTCGTCGACCTGGGTGAGGATCTGCCGGCAGCGTTGCAGGTAGCGCTCGCCCGCTTCGGTCAGCGCCAGGCGGCGAGTGGTGCGGTGCATCAGGCGCGCCTGCAACTGCTGTTCCAGCTCGGAGACCAGCCGCGAGACTTGCGCGGTGGAGAGGTCCAGGGACTGCGCCGCCGCGGTGAAACTGCCCGTCTCGATCACCCGTACCCAGACCCGCATGCCTTGCAAAGTGTCCATTGTTGCCTCTCGCGTAAAGCTGATTCTCGGTCTGGGCGGATTATCCCTCGAATCGCCCTGAATATACTGGCCGCCCTGAGCTGTCGGCGGCTGCGCGTCTGCGTGGCCGTCGTTCGGGCCCCGCGTCGGCCCTTTCCGTATCCGTCACCGAGGTAGTCATGACTCCGGATCAACGATTTGCCCGCCGGGTTCAAATCGCTATCGCGGCCTTCATCCTGTTGTTCGCCTATTTTCTCGTCGCCGACCTGCGGATGCCGATCACCCCACAAGCCCAGTTGACCCGACCGGTGCTGCGCCTCGCCCCGCGGGTCAGCGGCCAGGTGGTCGAGGTGGCGGTGGCCAACAACCACGCAGTCCAGGCCGGCCAAGTGGTGTTCCGGCTCGACCCGCAACCCTTTCGCCTGGCCGTCGAGGCGGCGGAGCTGGCCCTGGAGCAGGCGGTGCAGGACAACGCCGGGCTGGACGCGGCGCTCGCCGCGGCCCAGGCCGAGCAGGCGGCGGCGCGCGCCTCCGCCACCGAGCTGGGCCAGGAGGCCAGCCGCCTGCGCCAGCTGATGGCCAGCCAGCACGTCTCCCGCCAGCTCTACGAGCAGACCGAGGCGCAGCGCCTGGCTGCCGACGCCAAGGTGCGCGCGAGCGCCGCACGCGCGCGCGAGTTGAGCGTGCAGCGCGGCGCCCCCGGCGAGGCCAACCTGCACCTGCGCCGCGCGCGCAACGACCTGGAGCGCGCCCGCCTCGACCTGTACTACAGCGAGGTGCGTGCCGAGCGTGCCGGCACGTTGAGCAACCTGCAACTGTCCAGCGGCGCCTTCGTCTCCGCCGGTACCCCGGTGGCGGCCCTGGTGGCCGAGGACGCCGATATCAGCGCCGATTTCCGCGAGAAGACCCTGCGCTACGTCAGCCTGGGGGACGAGGCCGCGGTGGTCTTCGACGGCTGGCCTGGCCAGGTCTTCGCCGCCCGCGTGAGCGCCCTCGACGCCGGGGTGAAGGAGGGCCAGCTCGAGGCCAACGGCGACCTCGCCGCCCCGGCGGTTTCCGACCGCTGGGTCCGCGATGCGCAGCGCCAGCGGCTGCACGTGCGCCTGCTCGACCCGCTGCCCCAGGCGCTGCCCAGCGGCGCCAAGGCGACCGTCCAGCTGTATCCGCGGGACTCGTCCCTGGCAGCCTTCTGCGGTCGCTTGCAGATCGGCTTCATCAGCCTGCTGCACTACATCTACTGATGGCCCGCCAGGCGGCGATGGACGGCAATGACCTGCGCCAGTGCCTGCGCCTCGCCGGCGGCGGCACCCTGGGCCTGTTCGTCTGCAAGCTGATGGCCTGGGACAATGGCGCGTTCTTCTGCGTCTACCCCATGTTGCTGCTGGGCCTGACGCCGCGCCTGGATGCCCACGCGGTGCGGCAGTTCCTCGCCCAGGCGGTGGTGGTCAGCCTGGAGGTGCTGGTCCTCCAGGGGCTGTTCGGCGATCGGCCGCTGCTGATGCTGCCCCTGGTGTTCGGCCTGTTCTACCACCGCTTCGCGCTGATGGCCCGGGGGCCGCTGTTCCTCTATGGCGCATTGGGCAGCGTGTTCCTGTCCATGCAGCTGCATTTCGCCAGCTACCCCGATACGCCGCTCTATGACCTGATCGCCAGCAACCTGGTGGCGGCCGCCCTGACGGTGCTGATCGCCTGGTTGATGTTCTACCTGTTTCCCGACGTCGCGCCCCGGCCCCCGCGGGTCCCGACGCCGAAGGACGCGCCGAGCCGGCGCCACGAGGCCTGGCTGGGGGCGATCGTCGCCACCCTGTCGTTCGCCGTGTTCCAGAGTTTCGACCTGCGCGATTCGTTGTCGGCGCAGGTGGCCTCGATCCTGGTGCTGTTCCCCATGCACTGGCACGGCATCCGTTTCGCCGGGCGCATCCGCGCCCTCGGCACGCTGCTCGGTTGCCTGGTGGGTCTGACCCTGCAGCTGGTGCTCTACGACCACTACGACCTGTTGCCGCTGGTGACCCTGGCGTACTGGATCGCGGCGTTCTACTGCGCGCGGGTGCACGTGCTGGAGCGCGGCGTGCCGGGGATCGGCTTCGGCGCCCTGACCACCCTGGCGATCCTCTTCGGCCAGTACCTGACTCCGCGCCACGACCTGTTCTTCAGCATCGCCTACCGCCTCGCCTCGGTGTGCGCGGCCGTATACATCACATTGCTCGCGGTGTTCCTCATTCACCGCACGCTCAATCGTTTTTCTGCCACCCGTCACATCAGCCACAGCTGATCGTCGTCAGCGTCGGCGCGCCCGCATAAGCTGTGGCTTCATCCCCCGCAGAGTTGTTTTTCGATGGAATCCGATCAGGCGCCGAGCGAGCTGGAGCAACTGACCCTCGCGCTGCTGCACAGCCGCGGCGAAGTGGAGCGCCTGCGCGAGCGCGAACAGCTGATCAGCACGCTGCTGGGCAGCGTCAACGCGGTGCTTTGGGCCTTCGACTGGGACAGCCAGCAGATCATCTACGTCAGCCCGGCCTACGAGCAGGTGTTCGGCCGCTCCGCCGCCCTGCTGCTGGCCGATTACAACGAGTGGCGCAACAGCATCTACCCGGACGACATGGAGTACGCCGCCCAGAGCCTCGCCGATGTGTTCGCCAAGGGCGCGATGGAAACCCGCGAGTACCGCATCATTCGCGCCGACGGGCAGATCCGCTGGCTCAGCGACAAGTGCTTCGTCAGCCAGTACGGCGAGGCCGACCGCCCGCTGATCGTGGTCGGCATCGCCGAGGACATCACCGAGAAGAAGCGCCTGGAAGGCGAGCTGCACCGCTTGGCGACCGTCGACGTGCTGACCCAGAGCAGCAACCGCCGGCATTTCTTCGAATGCGCCGAGCGCGAGTTCGACCTCGCCCGGCAGAACGGCACGCCGCTGGCGTTCCTGCTGCTGGACGTGGATGACTTCAAGAAGATCAACGACACCTTCGGCCACCAGGTCGGCGACCAGGTGTTGCAACGCATCGCCCAGTGCGGCGCCTCCGCGCTGCGCCGCGCCGACCAGTTCGGGCGTATCGGCGGCGAGGAATTCGCGGCGGTGCTGCCCGGTTGCGACGCGCAACAGGCCCGGCAGATCGCCGAGCGCCTGCAACGGGAGGTGCAGCGCCAGGCCTTCAGCGTCGAGGGCAAGCAATTCAGCGTGACCATCAGCCAGGGCCTGACCGGCATGCGGCCGGGCGACAAGGACCTGGATGCCCTCTACAGCCGCGCCGACGCCGGCATGTACACGGCCAAGCGACAGGGCAAGAACCAAGTGGTCGATGCCTGAGTCGCCCGCTGCGGCGACGCCTGTTCCCTGACCCGACGCGTGGGCGCTCCCGCACCGGCCTGAACGGCGCGGCAGGCGGGCGCGACGGCGTTTTTAGGGTTTTCGAAGCGGACCGGCTGCCGGCGGCCGAAGCCGCCGGTAGCCGGGTACTCAGAGGCTGCTCGGGCGGCTGCCCGCGGCGCTGTCGATCACCAGGAAGGTCGCGCTGACCGCGCCCCAGGTGCCCTTGGCGTCGCGGCTGCGCACGTAGACCAGGTGCTTGCCGTTGGCCAGGCCGGCGGTGGCGAGGGTGCCGGTCAGGCTTTCGGTCTTGGCGTTGAAGCTGCCGTCGCTGGCCAGCAGGGCGATAGGCGTGGCGCCGGATTCCCAGGGCGCCTTGTCGATGTAGTACTCGGCGGCGGCGATGTTCTGGGTGGCCTCGGTGCCGTTGCTGTTGTTGTAGCGGCTGTCCGTGGCATTGGCCTTGAGGGTGACCGCGGTGCCCGGCGCGACCCCGGTGGTGGCGGCCCTGCCGGCCAGGCCCAGGCTGGTGATGTCCGGCCCGCCGGGGGTGACGTAGGGCGTGCGCACCACCTTCGCCGCGTAGATCAGCGCCGGCAGGTTGCCCTGCTTCACCGCGCTGTCGTAGCTGGAGCAGCTCTGGAAGAACTGGGTGCCCAGCTCGATGGTGTAGGCCGCCACGCCCAGTTCGCCATAGCTGACGCCGTCGCTGGTGCCGTCGGTGGGATAGAGACCGACCGATTGCTGCGGGGTGTAGCCGTTGAAGAAGGCGAACTTGCGTCCGAGGGTCTGCAGCGCGGCGGCGTTGGGCGCCGGCTGGCTGGTATCGCCCCAGGGCCAGAGCACCAGTTGGCTGTAGCTGTGGATGTCCAGGTGGATGCCACTGGTGTCGGTCGGCGCGGCGTCGCCGCGATTGGGCCCGCGGCGATCCGGCCAGAGGCTCCGCGCGTACCGTTCCACCGCCTGCACTTCCGGCTCGGAGCCGGCGCTGCGGCCGCGGTAGGTCTCGTTGCAGGTATTGCCGCTGGAGCCCTGGCCGTTGGTGACGTTCCAGCCGAAGGTGAAGTTGCGGTTCAGGTCCGCGCCCCGGCTGTTGCTGTTGGCGCCGCAGTACGCCTGGTTGGTGTTCTTGCGCCAGGACAGCCCGGTTTCGGCTTTCTTGCGGCCATCCGGGTTGGTCTGCAGCATCAGGTGGACCTCGTGGTGGTCGAGGATCCAGGTGGCGTCGGCATCGGTGCCGTAGCCGTCCACCAGCCAGCGGGCGAAGTCCAGGGTCAGCGGCGCGGTGGCGTACTCGCGGGCGTGGATGGCGCTGTTGACGAAGAGTTTGGGCTTGTTGCCGCCGATGGCCTTGTTGGTCAGCTTCAGCACGCGCATGTCGTAGCCGCCCAGCCCCTGGGTCTTCTGCCACGAGTCGCCCACGTCGATCCATTCGGCCAGGTTGGGCTTTTGGGTGGCCAGGCTCTGGGCGATGGCGAAGGTCTCTTCCACGGTGGGGTAGCAGCTGTAGCCCGGGATGCCGGCGACCGCGACGTTCTCCACCAGGCGCGAGGCCTTCGGCTTCTGGCCACCGAGGGCGCGGTCCTGGGCGGCGCTGAGGGCCTTGTTGCGCTTCTCGATGAAGGCGTTGTCGCGCTCGAAGGTGAAGCCGAAGGTCCTGAGTTTTTCCATGTCCTCCGGGCTCAGCTCCATCACCAGGTAGCCCTCCGGATAATGGGACTCCAGCAATTGCGCGTGGAAGCTGATGGCCGCCTTGCGCGCCAGCTCGAGCGTGGGGAAATGGGTCTTGTAGATGCCGATGTCGGCTTTTTCCTGTTCCAGCAGCAGGACGTTTTCCTGGGAATCGTCCTGCGCGTGCAGGCCGGGGCTGAGCAGGGACACGGCCAGGGCAGCCACCGGTAGGAGGGACGGGGTACGTTTCACGTTCGGATCCTTCGAAAGTCATCTTCCCGACGATCCCGCACGGGGATCGACCACCAGGAGGCGGGCCCGCGGGCCCAGGGGTTGAGAGGAGGGGACGATGGCTCCGCCGCACGGTTTCCCTTCTCCCGGACGCCGACTGCCGTGTGCGGACGTCGCGGGGGAGCGCGGCGCGAGTCGGGTTGAACGTAGAAGCGCGCCGAAAGCCTGTCAAATGCGCCGGGCGCGCGGGAATCCCGGCTTTTCCCGCGAGGGCCGGCGCAGAGCCCGCGGGCATTTTTCGGGCGCCCTGCTAAGGTCATCTGCGACGCGAGAGGTCCCGCCGGGGTCTTCGCCTTCGAGATGCGAGGTTACCGTGCCCGCTCATTCGTTCCTGGTCCTGCTGCGCGCCCTGCTGATGGGCGCGTTGTTGGTGACTGCCCTGCCGGGCGAGGCGGCGGAGTCCGCCGACCTGGCGGCGGATGCCCGGGCATTCGCCAGCCTGCGCCAGGCGCGCGGGTATTTCGACGGCGGCGCCTGGAACGCCGAGCTGGACGCCTGGCAGGGTCGCAAGCACCGGTTGATGCAGGACCTGCTGGCGCGGATCCGCCAGGGCGGCCTCGACGCCGGTCGGGTGCGCGCGTTGCTCGGGGCGCCGGACCAGGCCTGGACAGCGGACTCGGCGGAATACGCCGAGCTGGTGCGCGCCACCGACTGGCAGGGGACGCCGGCCGGCGAACTCTGGGCCTACCAGTGGCGCGGGCGTCACGACCGCCTGTTGTTCGCCTTCGAGGAGGGGCGCCTGCGGGCCTCCGGCTGGCTCTACGCCGGCGAGTGAGCGACCGCTCTGGCATCGGCCTTTGCGCCATGCGGACAAGCAGGCGCGCGGATGCCCATTGAGCAATTTTTTACAAGTTCGGTCTCCCGCCGTTTGCCCACACTGGGCCCTCATCTTCAGGCGGGAATCCTCATGCAGAACGAAGCATCGATCTTTTGGCCCAGCAGCCATCGGCATTACATCAGTAGCCTGAGACTCGAAGTGAAGGAGTCCGGCCTGTCCCAGCAGACGCTGGCGCTGATCCCCCTTCTGTTGAAGATCGTCGACGCCATGCGCGACCTCGAATCCCTGCCGTTCGCCCTGGTCAACGAGCTGGACGCCTTGCGCAAGCGCGCCGCCACCGCCCTGGAGCGCATCGCCGATTCCCTCCAAGACCCGGCGTCGGTGAAGAACCTGCGCCTGCGCGCCGAGATCCTCCGCGGCAGCGACCACAAGGCGCTGTCCCAGGAAATCATGCTGGCGCAGGAGCAGGAGCTGATCGTGGTCTGCGGGCGCCTGTGCACCTGGCTGGGGAAGTCCTCCAGTTATTACAGCTCGGCCCTGTTCGCCGTGCCGGACCGGGCCTCCCAGCGCATCAGCGACAGCGTCGACGCGGTGCTGCCGGCGGCGTTCGAGCAGGTCCAGGCGCTGTTCCGCCAGCCCCTGGAGTTGCGCCGCTGCTATCCGCTGCAATGGGCCAAATTGATCGCCGCGGCCGGCGAGGCCAATCTCTACCCGAAACACTTCGCCTATTTCCTGCCCGAGGACGAGGGCGCCAAGTATTCGCCGAACAAGCGGTCGCTGGTGTTCATCAACACCTACCAGGCGCTGTTCAACCTGATCACCCAGGAAGAATCGACCAACCACCTCTACCTGCACGACGCCGAGCTGTGCATGGCGGAAATCCCCACCTACCTGGTCGCCTGGTTCCGCGGGCACGACCTGGGGCATTCGATCCTCCGCGAGCAGACCGACTTCCGCGAGCTGAACAAGGTGGATCGCTGGGGCTCGATGCAATTGCAGGAAGCCTTGGCCGACAGCTTCGGCCTGCTGCTCTGCAACACCGCCGCCTGGCGCGAGCGCCTGGGTATCCGCAGCGGCATGCTGAGCATGGTGTTCGTCCTGGAAATGCTGCGTTACCTGCGGCGCGACCCCTGTTCCTTTCCCGATGCGGGCGCCGCCTTCATCGAGCTGCAGTTCCTGATCCAGAACGGCTACGCGGACATCGACCGCCCGACCCGCAAGATCAGCACCAGCAGCGAGCGGCTGATGGCCGGCATCGCCGCCTTGGTGGATGCCCTGAGCGACAGTGTGCTGGCCAACGACCTGCCGGCGACCCTGGCGTTCATCGAGCGGTACGCACCGCACCGCAACGAAGAGGCGCTGGACGAGTTGATGCAGTTGCTCGGCCACTCCAGCCACACCCTCGACTACGTGCAGCCGATCTTCCACTGCGCCAGCCAGGCGGGGATGCTGCCATGAACCCGGCGTCCAACGGCTTCCTGCTGTCCCTGTCGCTGTGCATGGACATCGGCATCGTCAATATCGCGATGATCACCCTGGCCCTGCAGCGCGGTTTCTGGAACGGCTTCTGGCTGGGTTTCGGTTCCTGCGTGGGCGACCTGATCTACGCATTGCTGGCCCTGGGCGGCATGCTCCTGCTGCTGCAATTCGAACCGGTGCGCTGGGTGATGTGGCTCGGCGGCAGCCTGGTGATGCTCTGGTTCACCTGGCGGATGTTCCAGGCCGCGCGGACCGCCGCCCGCCTCGAACTGGCCGAGGCGCCGGCCGAGAGCCGCGATCATCACCGGCAGTTCTTCCGCGGCCTGTTGCTGGCGTTGTCCTCGCCCTCGGCGATCATCTGGTTCGCCGTGGTGGGCGGCGCGCTGATCGCCAAGTCCGGCGCCGGCAACTGGCAGGTCACCGCGCTGTTCCTCACCGGCTTCTTCAGCGCCGGGCTGGTTTGGACCGTCGCCCTCTGCCTGCTGGCGAACCGGGGCGGCACGCTGATCGGCGACCGTCTGCTGCAATACAGCTATGCCGCCTCGGCGCTGCTGTTCGCCTGGTTCTCCTGGCAGGTGATCACCTCCGGTTACCAGAGCCTGATCGTCGCGCCGCCGCCGGTCTGAGCCGGCTCAGCCGCCGAGGCCCACGGCGGGCCAGGTGGGCCGGGCGAAGCGCTTGGGGCTGGCGCCGACGCATTTGCGGAAGGCGTTGCTGAAGTGGCTCTGGTCGTAGAAACCGAGGTCGAACACCACGTCCTGGATGTCCTGGCCGGCGCGCAGGCGGCGCTTGGCTTCCAGCAGGCGCAACTGCATGTGGTACTTGCCCGGGGTGAGGCCGGTCTGCGCGCGGAAGGCGCGCAGCAGGTGGAACTTGCTGATGCCGCCGACGCTGGCCAGCTCGTCGAGGGAGACCGGGCGGCTCAGGTGTTCGCGCAGGTAATCGGTGAGCAGCAAGCCGCGTCCGCCGGGCAGTGTCGGCAAGGCCGCCGCCTCGTGGCGGGAACCGCCCAGCAGGCGGCCGACGAGTTCGTGCAGCAGCGCGTGGAGGGCGTCGTCGTGGCCCTGCCTGCCGAGTTGTTCCATTTCGACGATCAATTGGCAGAGGCGTGCGTCGCGTTGCAGCGGCTGTTGCATTTCGAGCGCGTGGGCGCCGTGCAGCAGGCCTTCCTCCTCGGCCACGCCGCGCACCAGGGCCTCGCTCAGGTAGAGGGAGATGAATTCCACCGGCGCCCGCGCGCAGGTGTAGGAGGACGCCTGCAAGGCATGCGGGTTGTAGGCGGTCACCTCGCCGGGACGCACCTCGAATTGCCGGCCATCCAGCCAGACCGACTCGCACCCGGACAGGTTGGCGCTGATCACGTATTCGTCGTGGGTGTGCTTGGGGAAGGCGTCCGAGTCGCCGGCGCGGATGCGCACGATCTCGAGCTCCGAACCGCGATACAGCCCTATCAGCTTCGGCATGGCGCCTCTCCCTGCGAATAGGAGGAATACGAACGGCGGCCAGTGTGCCAGATTCCCGCGGCCAAGGGGCGCCCGGTGGCCGCCATCGATCCGCCGGCGCCGCGCGACACGCGCGGAAACCTTTGCCGGACGCCGTCCGGGCCATGCCTCCTGTCGTCGCGGGGCCGAGTCTGGTTAAATCGTGCCCTTTTTCGCCTGGGCCGGATCCGGCCGCCGCGGCCTCGGCCGTCCGATGAGGAGAACCGATGAACGCCCTTCGCCCTTGCCTGCTGCCGATCCTCGCGCTATTGCCCGGCCTCGCCTGCGCCGCGGACGTCGACGGCGCGACCCTGAGCCTCGGCTGGGCGCTGCCGTTCGCCGGCATCCTGCTGTCGATCGCGCTGTTCCCGCTGTTCGCACCGAGCCTCTGGCACCACCACTTCGGCAAGATCGTCGGCCTCTGGACACTGGCGTTCCTGGTCCCGTTCGCCGCCGTTTTCGGGGGCCAGGCCAGCGCGGCCCTGGTGGTCCACGCCCTGGTGGGCGAATACATCCCCTTCATCGTCCTGCTGTTCGCCCTCTACACCATTTCCGGCGGCATCCTGGTATGGGGCAACCTGCACGGGTCGGCGAAGCTCAACACCGGCCTGCTGGCCATCGGCACCCTGCTGGCCTCGGTGATGGGCACCACCGGCGCGGCGATGCTGCTGATCCGCCCGCTGCTGCGCGCCAACGACAACCGCAAGCACCGGGTACACGTGGTGGTGTTCTTCATCTTCCTGGTGGCCAACGTCGGCGGCGGGCTGACGCCCCTCGGCGACCCGCCGCTGTTCCTCGGTTTCCTCAAGGGCGTGGATTTCCTCTGGACCCTCGAACACATGGCCTTGCCGGTGGCGCTGCTCGCCCTGGCGCTGTTGGCGCTGTTCTATGTCGTCGACGGCTATTTCTACCGTCGCGAGGACGAGTGGACGCTCCGCGATCCTTCCCCGGATTCGCCGCTGCGGCTGTATGGCAAGGGCAATTTCCTGCTGCTCGGTGGGGTGATCGGCGCGGTGTTGATGTCCGGCCTGTGGAAACCGCAGATCGGTTTCGACGTGCTGGGCACCCAGGTCCAGTTGCAAAACCTGCTGCGCGACCTGCTGCTGCTGGCGCTGGCCTTGCTGTCCCTGGCGCTGACGCCGAAGCAGGTGCGGGCCGGCAACGAGTTCGCCTGGGACCCGATCCTCGAGGTGGGCAAGTTGTTCGCCGGGATCTTCATCACCATCGCCCCGGCCATCGCCATCCTGCGCGCCGGCCACGAGGGTCATCTGGCCGCCCTGGTGGGCTGGGTCACCGGGGCCGACGGCGCGCCGGTGAATAACCTGTATTTCTGGATGTCCGGTCTGTTGTCCAGCGTCCTCGACAACGCGCCGACCTACCTGGTGTTCTTCAACCTCGCCGCCGGCGACGCCCAGGTGCTGATGGAGCGCCTGCCGCAGACCCTGCTGGCGATTTCCATGGGCTCGGTGTTCATGGGCGCGGTGACCTACATCGGCAACGCGCCGAACTTCATGGTCAAGGCCATCGCCGAACAGCGGGGCGTGCCGATGCCGAGCTTCTTCGGCTACATGCTCTGGTCCGGGGCCATCCTGATGCCGTTGTTCGCCCTGCTGAGTCTGGTGTTCTTCATCGGCGACCTTGGATTTTGAACGGAGCCGCTCGTCTTGGCGGCCGGTTAAAACCAAAGCAAATAAGAATATGTGGAATAAACAAATAATTTCTTATTCCTTAACAGATATATAAACCCCGCTTAGACTTCTCTCCAGTGCTCATCCAACGGAGAGGTCGCCATGGGCAGCCAAGCCATCCGCTACTTGATTCTGCCGGGCTGGCAGGGCTCGTCCGATACCCACTGGCAAAGCCACTGGCAGCGCAGCCTGCCGAACGCCACCCGGGTGGAACAGGCGGATTGGGAGAACCCCGATCCGCAGGCCTGGGTCCGCGAACTGGAGCGCCATGTCGTATCCGGAACCGGCCCGGTGATCCTCATCGCCCACAGCCTCGGCTGCGTCACCGTCGCCCGCTGGGCGGCCCAGGCCTCGCCCGCCTCCCTGCGGCGGGTGCGCGCCGCCCTCCTGGTGGCACCGGCGGACGTCGAGCGCCCCGGCTGCCCGGAAGCCCTGCGCGGCTTCGCGCCGATCCCGGGCGAGACCTTGCCCTTCCCCTGCCAACTGGTCGGCTCCGACAACGACCATGCCGCCAGCGCCGCGCGCGCGCTCGAGCTGGCCCGCCAGTGGGGCGCGGACACCGCGATCCTCAGCGGAGCCGGGCACATCAACGTGAAGTCCGGGCACCACCGCTGGGAACAGGGTTTCGCCTACCTTTACCGCCTGCAGAACCGCAGCGAACAGCAGGCCCGCCGCCGGGCCTGACCGTTCCGCATCGCTTTCGTGACCCGGCCCGCCCGGGTCGACTTCGAGCGCGAGCCGCCCTGACGGCCCTTTCGCCTCGTCCGTACCTTTTTGTGAGAATCGCCATGCCGCCCATCGATCCCCACCAGCAGCCGTTGCTGACCTTCGCCGACTCCGATCGCAGCCCGCTGAGCATCCGCGCCCGTGCCCTGGTCTTCGTCGACACCCGGTCGCGGCGCCTGCGCGAGGAAGTGGAACACCTGGCGCCCAATGGCGCGCCGATCCTGATCCAGGGCGAGACCGGCACCGGCAAGGAGTTGCTGGCGCGGCACATCCATCGCAGCAGCGAGCGGCCGGGGCTGTTCGTCGCGGTGAGTTGCAGCGCCATCAGCAAGGCCCACGCCGAGGCCGAGCTGTTCGGCTACGCCGCCAGCGCCCATCACGGTTCCGCCAGCAGCCGCGCCGGCTGGTTCGGTTCGGCCAACGGCGGCACGCTTTACTTGGACGAGATCGGCGACTTGCCCCTGCCGCTGCAGGCCAAGCTGCTGGCGGCACTGGAAAGCCGCGAGGTGGTGCGGGTCGGCGCGCCCCAGCCGACCCCGGTGGACGTGCGCCTGGTCGCCGCCACCAGCATCGACCTGGCCCAGGCGGTGCGCGCCGGCAAGTTCGACGAGCGCTTGTACGCCTACCTGGACGAAGGCCGTCTGGAGCTGCCGCCGTTGCGCGAGCGGCCGGCGGACATCCTGCCGTTGGCCGAGTATTTCCTCGGCGTCTATACCCAGCGCCTCGACCTGCCCCTGCCGCTGATCAGCGTCGCCGCCCAGGCGGCGCTGGAGGCCTACGCCTGGCCGGGCAATACCCGCGAGCTGGAGAACAGCATCCACTTCGCCCTGTTGGTCAGCGAGGGCGAGGAGATCCTCCCGCAGCACCTTAACCTGCCGACCTTCGCCAGCTATACGCAGTTGGCCGACCAGCTCCGCCGCCTGGCCGCGGATCGCGGCCAGCGCGACCATCTGCGGCAACTGTTCGACGAGGTGCTCGCCGGCTGATGGCATTCACGGCCTCGGCCTAACGGGCGTACTCAACGCCTGATCCCCATGGTTCGGGACCGCTGCCGGGACCCATGAAGGCGATCCGGGGACGTCGTTCGGCGAAGCCGGGGGCCGGACCGGATTCGCCCGGGCTTCCGCGGCTGGCCGAGGCCGGCATCGCCTTTTCCCGACTCGCCGTGCGCGGGGGGTGAATGCCTCAGTGCGGCGCGCCCAGGCCCAGGCGTTCGCGGGTGGCGCGCAGGCGCGGCAGCGGCAGGGCCACCAGCAGGGTCAGCAGCAGCAGGCCGACGCCCAGCAGCGGCAGGCTCGGCAGGCCGAACCGGGAGCCCAGCCAGAGCCCGCCGCACCAGGCGCCGGTGGCGTTGCCGAGGTTGAACGCAGCGTGGCTGAGGGTCGCGGCCAGACTCGCCGATTCGCCGGCCTGCTCCACCAGCAGCAGTTGCATCGGCGTGGAGATGGCGAAGCTGGCGATGCCCCAGATCAGCAGCAGGGCGAGAGTCGGCAGCGCCATCTGTATCATCCCGAACAGCCCCAGCAGCGTCAGGCCACCGCAGCCCAGCGCCAGCGGCACGGCCAGCCGGACACCGCGGTCGGCCAGGCGTCCGCCGAGCAGATTGCCCAGGGTCAGGCCGATGCCGAAGATCAGCAGGGCGCCGTTGTTCTGTTCCGCGCTGAAACCGCCGACGCCGCGCAGCAGCGGGCTGATGTAGGTGAAGACGCTGAACAGGGCCACCGAGGACAGGCAGCACACCAGCAGCGCGTGCAGCACCGGGCGGCGCAGGATGCCGCCCCAGGCACTGACCTGCGAACGGGGCTGGGCGGGTGTCGCCGGCAGCCAGAGGAACTGCGCGGCGAGGGCCAGCAACCCGAAGGCCGTCACGGCGAAGAAGGTCATCCGCCAACTGGTGGCCTGACCGAGCCAGGCGCCCAGCGGCACGCCCAGCACGTTGGCGATGGTCAGGCCGCTGAGCACCAGGGCCATCGCCGTGGCGCGCCGGTGCGGCGGCGCCAGCTCCGAGGCCATCAGGGTGGCGCAGCCGAAAAAGCCCGCGTGGCTGATCGCGGTGAACAGCCGCGCCGCCAGCAGCCAGTGATAGCTGGGCGCCAGCGCGCAGCCGAGGTTCCCCAGGGCATACACGGCCATCAAGCCGAGCAGGGCCCGCCGTCGCGGCAGGCGCCCGAGCAGCGGGCCCAGCAGCGGCGCGCCGATCACCACGCCGAGGGCGTAGGCGCTGACCAGCAGCCCGGCATCGGCCAGGCTGACGCCCAGGTCCGCGGCCACTTCCGGCAGCAGGCCCATGATGATGAATTCGCTGCTGCCGACCACGAAGCCCCCGAGGGCCAGGGCCAGGAGCGGCAGGGAAAGCAAAGAACGCTGAGGCATGCGCGGCAATTCCGGTGAGCGGGAATGGAACGACGATGCCGGGCTCCCTAGGGAGGGCATCGCGGGCGGAGGGCATCAAGCTGGAGAGAGGGCCGTCGCGACGCAGCGGACGGCTTCTTGTGGCGACGCGCCGGGGCGCGTGGGCGGCACTCTAGAGCCCTCGCCACACACCGGCAAGGGCCGCGCGACGAAAGCCACGCGTATCAGCGGCAGGCGAACCCCTCGATCCGCGGCGTGCCGAAGTCGACGCGCTCGGTCAGGGTGCAGAGGAGCGTAATTGCTACTTTTTATTCGATATTTGAATAACAATCTAATAATAAAATATTTTATTGGAATAAAAGGTTTCCCTACTATCGCGCTCAACCGGTTAGCTCAACTGGTACCTCTTTGGTTGTTTTGGCCCGGGCAGTTGCCCATAAGGAAACCTCATGAAAAAGACGTTGCTGTTGACCGCACTGGCCGCCGCGCTGAGCGCCACCCTTGCCCATGCCGGAGAGAAGCTCACCGTGGCCGCCACCCCGGTGCCCCATGCCGAGATCCTCGAGCTGATCAAGCCGGAACTGGCCAAGGAAGGGGTCGACCTGGAGATCAAGGTATTCACCGACTACGTGCAGCCCAACCTGCAAGTGGACCAGAAGAACCTCGACGCCAACTACTTCCAGACCAAGCCCTACCTGGACAACTTCAATACCGGCAAAGGCACCCACCTGGTGATCGTCAAGGGCGTGCACATCGAACCCTTCGGCGGCTATTCGAAGAAGTACAAATCCCTCGACGAATTGCCGGACGGCGCCACCGTCGCCATTCCCAACGAAGGCAGCAACAGCGGCCGCGCGCTGCTCCTGTTGCAGAAAGCCGGGCTGCTGAAGCTGAAGGACCCGGATAACGCCCTGGCCACGCCGAAGGACATCGCCGAGAACCCGAAACACCTGAAGTTCAAGGAGCTGGAATCGGCCCTGCTGCCGCGGGTGCTGGACCAGGTCGACCTGGACCTGATCAACACCAACTATGCCCTGGAAGCCAAGCTGAACCCGACCCGCGATGCCCTGGTGCTGGAAGACCGTAATTCGCCCTACGTGAACTACCTGGTCGCCCGCCCGGACAACAAGGACAGCGAGGCCATCCAGAAGCTGGCCGCCGCCCTCACCAGCCCCGAGGTGAAGAAATTCATCGAGGAGAAATACCAAGGCGCGGTGGTCCCGGCGTTCTGATCGCCCCCAGGGTTCGTACGAAAAGTCACCGAGCCAAGGTCAGGCAAGGCAAAACAGGCGAAGACGCGCGGTTTACTGGCTGTAAATGAGCATCCTGAGCCTGTTTCCAACACGGCATCTCCGAGCGCAGGCACTTTTCGTACAACGCTAGAAGCCCACGGCGGTGAGGGAGCCGTTACCTTCCTCGCCTCTGCTTGCGCCGGCTCGGCCACACCGAGCCGGCGTTTTTTTGCCCATGCGTCCGTCGGGCCTCGCGCCCTGCCTTTGCTACAGTGGCGCCTCCCGGCGAAACGGCCTTCCTGGAGTACCCCAATGCCCGATTCCAAACCCGGTGTTTCCACCCGTGCCGTGCACAGCGGCAACGATGTCGACCGACACATGGTCACCCGGGCCAAGAGCCTGCCGATCTACGAAACCTCGGTGTTCGTCTACGACTCCCTGGAGCAGGTCGACGATTTCCTGGCGGGCAATCCGGACAATTACATGTATACCCGCCTGGGCAACCCCAACCAGGCGGCATTGGAAGCCTTGATCCGCGACCTCGAGGGCGGCGAAGCGGCGCTGTTCTCGGCATCGGGGATGGCCTCGGTGAGCGCGGCGCTGCTCGGGCGCCTGAGCGCGGGCGATCACCTGGTGGCGAGCCGCGAGCTGTACGGCACGACCCAGAGCCTGATCGAGAAGGAACTGAGCCGCTTCGGCATCGAGGCGACCCTGGTGGACATCGGCGATCTCGCCGCGGTGGCGGCGGCGATCACCCCGCGAACCCGGCTGATCTACACCGAGACCGCGTCGAACCCGCTGGTGCGGGTCAGCGATGTCCCGGCGCTGGCCGACCTGGCCCATCGTCACGGCGTGAAACTGTTGGTGGACAACACCTTTCTGTCGCCCGCGCTCTACCAGCCGCTGGCGGACGGCGCCGATCTGGTGCTGCACAGCACCACCAAGTACCTCAACGGCCACAGCGATGCTACTGGCGGCATCCTGGTGGGCGATGCCCAGTGGATCGCCGAGGCCCGGCGCTTCCAGATCAATGCCGGCGGCAGCGCCAGCCCCTTCGAGGCCTGGCTGACCTTCCGCGGCGCCAAGACCCTGGGGCTGCGCATGCGCGCCCATTCGGCCAACGCCCAGGCGTTGGCCGAGGCGCTGGAGGCGCATCCGCGGGTGGCCAAGGTGCATTACCCGGGCCTGCCCTCGCACCCGGACCACGCCCTGGCCCGCCGGCTGTTCCCCAAGGGCTGCTCGGGCATGCTCGCGTTCACCCTGCACGGCGGCCTGAAACAGGTGGACGGGCTGATCCGCGCCCTGCGGCACACCGCCTTCGCGCCGTCCCTGGCCGGCGTCGCCAGCAGCATCACCCATCCGGGCAAGACCTCCCATCGCGCCCTGTCGGCGGACACCCTGAGCCAACTGGATATCCACGACGGCACCATCCGGGTCTCGGTGGGCATCGAGGATGCCGAGGACATTCTGGCGGAATTCCGGCAGGCCCTGGACGGCCTGTAGCGGCCCCGGCCCACGCGCGAGGGGAATGGATTCGGCGTGGGCGCGCGGCCTTCGAAGGGCGCGCCTTCGGCCACTGGCTGCGCGGGGAAGACCGCCCGGGGGCGGGCGGCCCCTGACCCGGTCAGGCCCGCCCCGTCGCCGGGGCGCTTCTCGCGAAGGCCCCGGCGAGTCTCAGGCGCGGCGGTCGCGCACGTAGAAGTGGAACGCCAGGCAGACCAGCCCGAAGACCAGGAGCCCCAGCCATTCGGCGGTAGCCGAGAAGTCGCTGCCCACCAGGGCCAGGGGCGCATCCTTGCCGGTGGTGCCGATCAGCGCGGCGAGCAGGATGCCCATCAGGCTCTCGCCGACGATCAACCCGGAGGCCAGCAGCACGCCACGCCGGCGCGGCACCTCGGCATAGGCGTCCAGCTCGACACTCGCCGCGGCGGCACGGCGTTTCAGGCGGTTCTCCAGCAGCCAGGACAGCAGCGCGCCGATCACCAGGGTCATGCCTATGGTGGGCGGCAGGTAGATGCCCAGGCCCACCGCGATCACCGGCAGGCTGGCCTTGCCGGTGCGACGCAGCATCACGTCCACCAGGATCAGCGCGATGCCCAGCACGACGCCGATGAGGATCATGTTCCAGTTCAGCGCGTCGCGGAAAATCCCGCTGGCGATGGCGGTCATCAGCGTCGCCTGGGGTGCGGCCAGGGCCTGTTGCGGGTCCATGCCGGCGCGCGGCAGGGCGCCGACGAAGCCGTAGGCGTTGTACAGCAGGTCGAGCACCGGCGGGATCACCAGGGCGCCCACCAGGCAGCCGACGATCAGCGCCACCTGCTGCCGCCAGGGGGTCGCGCCCACCAGGTAGCCGGTCTTCAGGTCCTGCAGGTTGTCGTTGGAGATGGCCGCGATGGCCAGCACCACCGCGGTGGTGAACAGCGCCAGGGCGATGGCCAGCTTGCCTTCGGCGCGTTGCAGGAACTCGCCCTCCACGCTGCCCATGGCGAGGATCAAGAGGGAGACGAGGATCACCGCGATGATGCCGATGCCGGAGATCGGGCTACTCGACGAGCCCACCAGGCCGGCCATGTAGCCGCAGGCGGCGGCGATCAGGAAACCGAAGATGAAAGCGAACACCACGCAGCCGCCCACCAGGCCCCAGAAGGCGAAGCCGGACAGATCCGGCGCGGCGCTGTGGAGGAACTGGGCGAATACGCCGAACAGCGCCAGCAGCAGGACGCCGGCGATGCCGAGGATCGCTTTCGCCGGCAGGTCGCGCTCGGTGCGCAGTTCGCTCACCGGATTGCCGTCGCGTACCGCGCGCAGCGAGGTCCAGACGCCTTCCACCATGGGTTTGAACAGGGTGGCGAGGGTCCAGAGCGCGGCCACGCCGATGGTCCCGGCGCCGAGGAAGCGCACTTGCGAGCCCCACAGCGAACTGGCCAGCGCGCTCAGGCTCTGGCCTTCCTGCAGCACGCTGTTGACCGTCAGCAGCGGCACCGCGACGCCCCAGCAGATCAGCACCCCGACCAGGATCGCGACCCCGGCGGTGATGCCCATCATGTAGCCGGCGCCCACCAGGGCCAGGGAGAAGCCGGTGCTGAAGCGAAAGGCCGCCTGGCCGGCGTTGGCCCACAGGCTGATGCTTTCGCCGAGGACCCGGAAACCGCTGCTGAGCAGGCTGAACGCCGCGGCCACCAGGCCGCCGGCGAGGATGTCGCGCATGCCCGGACCCGTATCCGCGGTGGCCGGCGCGCCGTCGTCGCCGCTGCCGACGCGGAGGATTTCCGCCGCGGCCACGCCTTCGGGGTAGGGCAGGGCGCTCTGCACCACCATCACCCGGCGCAGCGGAATGGTGTAGAGCACCCCGAGGATGCCGCCGATGGCGCAGATCGCGGCGGTCTGCCAGAACGGGAAACCGGCCCAGTAACCGATCAGCAGCAGGCCCGGCAGGATGAAGATGATCGACGACAGGGTGCCGGCGGCCGAGGCCTGGGTCTGCACCATGTTGTTTTCGAGGATGTTGGAACCGGAGAAGTAGCGCAGCACCGCCATGGAGATCACGGCGGCGGGGATCGAGGAGGCGAAGGTCAGGCCGACCTTGAGCCCCAGGTAAACGTTGGATGCGGTGAACACCACGGTGATCAGCGCGCCGAGGATCAACCCGCGCAGGGTGAGTTCGGCCAGGTTTCGTTCGGCGGGAACAGCTTGCAGCATGGAGCTCTCCTTGCAGTGAAACGCCCACAGCTCGGCGGCTGCGGCCATCCTTTCGGGGCAGGGGCGATGGGAGTCGGCGTGATCGGTTGCGGCGGGGATCCGGCGCCTAGGGCCTGGGTCCGCGAGTTTCGACCCGGCGAGCATAGGCCGACGCGGGGGCGGTGGCTATCCACGAACGCGACCTGATCTTCCGCGATATGGACGAAAACGACGACCTGTCTGGGGTTCCGCGTCCGTCATGCGGCGATCGGACGCGACGGTCGGGACGCGCGCTCAGCGCGGGCGGTCGCCGAGGATGGTGGCGCGGTGCATCACCCGCCGCTGTGGCCGGTAATCGTCCACCGCGTAGTGCTGGGTGATGCGGTTGTCCCAGAACGCCAGGTCGTTGGCCTTCCAGCGCCAGCGCACGGTGAACTCCGGCCGGCTGGCGTGGCTGAACAGGTAGCCGAGCAGGGCGTCGCTCTCCGCCGGCTGCAACTGGTCGATGCGGGTGGTGAAGCCCTCGTTGACGAACAGGCCCTTGCGCCCGCTGACCGGATGGGTGCGCACCACCGGGTGCGAGCGCGGCGGGTTGTCGCGGCGGGCCTGCTCGTAGCGGGCCAGGGCCTCGGGGGTGTTGCCGAAACGTTCCAGGGGAAAGGAGCGGGTCAGGTCGTGGGTGGCGGTGAGACCTTCGAGGAAGCACTGCAGCGGTTCCGACAGCGCGTCGAAGGCCGCGCTGCTGCTGGCCCAGAGGGTGTCGCCGCCATAGTCCGGGACCTGCCGCGCACTGAGCACGGCGCCCAATGCCGGGGTTTCCAGGAAGGTCACGTCGGTGTGCCAGATGGCGTTGTCGCGCACGTCGGTGACCGCCGTGTCGAGCACCAGGATTTCCGGCTGGCCCTCGACCTGGGGAAAGATCGGATGGATGTGCAGGTCGCCGAAGCGCTGGGCGAAGCTCGCCTGCTGGGCCGGGGTGACGGGCTGGTCGCGGAAGAACAGGACTTGGTGATCGAGCAGCGCCCGCTCGATGGCCCGGTACGGGCGGTCTTCCAGCGGACGGGTCAGGTCGAGGCCCTCGACGACGGCGCCGATGGCGGGGTTCAGCGGGGTGATGTGCAGACTCATGGGATGGGCTCCGGGTGCGTGGGCGTCGAGCAAGGCGCCGATGGCCGCTGGACGCGGCTCTGCTTGGAAGGGGTTCAGTGGGCCTGGCCGTGCCAGGGCACCAGCCGGCGTTGCAGCGCGCGCAGGCCGAGTTCCATGGCGAAGGCCACCAGGGCGATGATCAGGATGCCCAGCACCACCACGTCGGTGACCAGGAACTGCGCGGCGGACTGCACCATGAAGCCCAGGCCGCGGGTGGCGGCCACCAGTTCGGCGGCCACCAGGGTCGACCAGCCGACGCCCAGGCCGATGCGGATGCCGGTGAGAATGTCCGGCAGGGCGCTGGGCAGGATCACATGGCGAATCAGTTGCCAGCGGCGCGCCCCGAGCGCCTGCGCCGCGCGCACCCGGGTCGGATCGACGTTGCGCACGCCGTTGGCGGTGGCGATGGCGATGGGCGCGAAGATCGCCAGGTAGATCAGCAGCACCTTGGACAACTCGCCGATGCCGCACCAGATGACGATCAGCGGCAGATAGGCCAGCGGCGGGATCGGCCGGTAGAACTCGATCAGCGGGTCGAGCACGCCCTGGGCGATGCGGTTGCGGCCGATCGCCAGGCCCACCGGGATCGCCGTCAGCAGCGCGGCGGCCAGACCCAGGCCGACCCGGCCGAGACTGGCGCCGAGGTGCTGCCAGAGGGTCGCGTCGACGTAGCCCTCGCGGCTCAATTGCCAGAACTTGGCGAGCACCGCGCCGGGCGAGGGCAGGAACAGCGGTTCGATCAGTTCCAGGGCGGTGACCGCCCACCAGGCCAGCAGCAGGCTGCCGAGGGTCAGCCCGCCGAGCAGGCCAAGGCTGGCCGGGCGTCGCGCGCGCGGCGGGACGGATGCGGCGGCGCCGTCGTCCTGGGTCAAGATCGCGTCGCTGCCACTCATGCCTGCCTCCGTTGATGGCGTTCGGCGAAGACCCGCGCCAGCACGTGCTCGCGGGCTTCGATGAAGAGGGGGTCGGATTTGATCGCCCGGGCGCTTTCGCCGGCCGCGTAACGCCGGCCGAAATCCAGGGACAGGCGCTCGACGATGCGCCCCGGATCGGGTGCCAGCAGCACCAGGTCGGTGGCGAGGAACACCGCTTCCTCGATGTCGTGGGTGATCAGGAACACCGGTTTGGCGGTGCGCCGCCAGATTTGCAGGAGCAGCTCCTGCATCTGCTCGCGGGTGAAGGCGTCCAGCGCGCCGAAGGGCTCGTCGAGCAACAACAGGCGCGGGTCGGCGGCCAGCGCGCGGGCGATGCCGACGCGCTGCTTCTGCCCGCCGGAGAGTTGCCAGACCTGGCGCTCGGCGAAGTCGGCGAGGTCCACCAGGGCCAGCAGTTCCCGCGCCCGGTCCTCGCGCGCCGCCCGCGGCACGCCGGCCAGGCGCAGGCCGAAGGCGACGTTGCCGAGCACGTCTTGCCAAGGCAGCAGGGCGTCGTCCTGGAACACCACGCCGCGCTCGGCGGACGGCCCGTCGACGGGCTCGCCATCGAGACTGATGCGCCCTTCCTGGGGGGCGACGAACCCGGCAATCAGGTTGAGCAGGGTGGTCTTGCCGCTCCCCGACGGCCCCAGGGCCACCAGCAACTCCTGCGGCCCGAGGTCGAAGGAAATGTCGGCGAGCACCGGCCGCGGGTTGCCGGCATAGCCCGCGCTCACGCGCTGCAATCGAAGAACGGCCATGGTCGGGGCTTCCTGCGCTCAGTGGGGGATGAAGCGGCTGCTGACGTAGGGCGAGTAATCGGCTTTCACCGCATCGACCTTGCCCTGCTCCTTGAGGAAACGCGCCGTCTCGGCGATCGCCTTGGCGGTCTCGCCGTCGAGCAGCGCGGCCTGTTCGGCCGCCTCGGGAAACGCCGAGCCGGCCAGCAGCTCCGGCACGTCGGCGACCGCCGAACCGGTCAGCCGGGCGATCTTCGCCGCCTGCTGGGAGTCGGCGCCCCAGGCGGTCTTGTGGGCGTTGTAGTCGGCGAAGGCTCGCAGGCTGACCTGGGCGAAACGCTCGACCACGTCGGGATGTTTCTCGGCGAAATCCTTGCGCGCCACCCAGACCTCGAAGGTCGGCGCGCCCCAGCGGCCGACTTCGGCGGCGTCGGTCAGTACCTTGCCGCTTTTCTGGATCTCGCCCAGCGCCGGCGACCAGACGAAGGCGCCGTCGATGTCGCCGCGTTTCCAGGCCGCGGCGATTTCCGCGGGGTTGAGGTTGACCACCTTCACCTGGGTGGGCGCGATGCCCCAGTGCTTGAGGGCGCCGAGCAGGCTGTAGTGGGAGGTCGACACGAACGGCGTGGCCAGGGTCTTGCCGACCAGGTCCGCGGGTTTGTCGATATGGCTGCCGTCGCGTACCACCAGCGCCTCGGCGGAATGGATCTGCGCGGAGACGATGAAGGCGACGATCGGCAGGCCGCGGGAGGCGGCCGCGGCCAAGGGGCTGGAGCCGATGTTGCCGATCTGCACGTCGCCCGAGGCGATTGCCGTCAGCACCTCCGGGCCGCTGTTGAAACGGCGCCAGTCGAGAGGCTGGCCGATGACTTTTTCATAGGTGCCATCGGCCTGGGGAACCTTGGTGGGATCGATGCCGGTCTGGTAGCCGATGGTGATGTCCGCGGCCTGGGCGGCGAACGCCAGGGCGCCGAGGGACAGGGCCGCCAGCAGGCGGCGGGGGAACGCGAATGGGATCATGGAACAGGCTCCTCGCCGGACGAACGTGCCGGCGGCGGGCGCAACCGGACCACGGAAAAGAAAGCGATCGACAACAATCCGGTGGTCCGGTGGGAGAAAGCTAAACGATCTAAAAAACTTAATATAAATACTTAATTGGAATTAGCTTAGGCTCGTCTCTTTGGCTTTTGCCGACATGTCTAGGAAGCGCCCTGCCCGCTCGTCATGAGGGTTTCACCGGCTTGCGCGCGCAACGGTGAGGCGGAGGTGCATCGGTTGGCCGCGGGTTTCCGGAGGTGCATGAGATCCCTGTGCGGCAGTCGAGGTTATGCCCATTGCGTTGCGTGAGCGGGGCGTCGAGACTGGCGTCTTTTCCGGACCTTTTCGCAGGAGCGATTCCATGTACGCCCGTTGGTTGTTGTCTCTCGGCCTGCTGCTGGCGGGGCCTCTCCAGGCCGCCAGCGTGCTCAAGTGCATCGACGCGTCGGGTGGCATCACCTTCACCCAGAAGGTCTGCCCGGACGGCTTCCACCTGGAGCGGGAGCTGGAAGTCAGCAACGAGGCGCCACGCGGCAGCGGGGCCTCGGTGCGCA
>NZ_JANZKU010000021.1 GCF_025642785.1 Pseudomonas sp. RIT-PI-AD | reverse complement strand
CGCGAAGCGCAGGGTTTGCGGGCCAAGGGCGGTGGTGACATTCAGAACGCGGTTCAAGGGAGCCTCCTTGCGGGTGAAAACAGCGGCCAGCAACGAAAACGGGCAACTCGTTTACCTCTGCGGACCCGCGAGAAGCACCGGTCCCGAGGCGTAAAAGCGCGATATTACCTTGAGATCGCGCGAGACGCTGCCAACTGGATCGCTGTTTGTCGGTTAGGCAAAGGCCGTCGGCGTGTACCTCGACTCCGACAACCAGGACGCCATCTTTCTGCAATGAAACATACATAGGGTGCGCGAGGAGGGAAAAACGGGCTTCAACGGGAGCGCCACCGGTACTCCAGTCCCTGGATTTTAGGCTGGCGCACTTCGTGCATCGGTTCTGATGTCAAGCGGGAGGAAAGGCGCCCAAAAATGCAGTTGATAAGCGTCTCCGGCCCGTCAAAGTCGGTAGCTGGCACGGAAGGCCACGACAGTAGCCTTTTCCTACTTTTCTGCATGATTTGGGCCGAACTTTTTTTCTCGGCCATTGGTCAGGATTAACAGGATCTTTCGCCACATACGCTCTGTAGAGCGCACCGATCAGACCTATGCTCAATTCGCGATGGCGTCGCCGAAGCGGGAGCGATGTACGAGAAAAGGCGTTCGGTCAGCCGGCGCTAGGATCGCAGTCATTGGAGGATGTTATGGGTAATGCCGTTGCGAACATATTGGATGTAGAGCTTGCTTCGCCTCGTCCGCTGATGGCGAACAAGATTAATTTCCGGGTCGAGGCACCTCAGGAAATCAAGAAAAAGATTCTGTTCGTGACGTCCGAATTGTCCGACCTGATCAAAGTCGGTGGCCTGGGCGACGTATCCGCTGCCCTGCCCCGCGCGCTCAACCGTAAGCACGACGTCCGCATCCTGATCCCCGGGTACCGGCAAGTGTTGGAGAGCGGACACCAAATCCGCATCATCGGCAAGCTCAGCGGACACGCCGCGCTGCCCGCCTGCCAGATCGGCCGCATCGACATGGAAGACGGCCTGATCGTCTACGTCCTGCTCTGCCCCGAACTCTACGAACGCGAAGGCTCTCCCTATGGCGACGACAATGGTCGCGACTGGCCGGACAACCACATCCGCTTCGCCCGCCTGGGTCTGGCCGCGGCGGATCTGGCAGCCGGCACCGCCTGCCTGCGCTGGTGCCCCGACTTGGTGCACGCCCATGATTGGCCGGCCGGTTTGGCGCCTGCCTACATGAAATGGCGCGGCCAGCACACGCCCAGCGTGTTTACCATCCATAACCTCGCCTATCAGGGTCTGGCCGATACCCAGTGCAGCCCGGAGCTGGGCCTGCCGCCTGAAGCCAACCAGATCGACGGGATGGAGTTCCACGGCAAGCTGTCTTTCCTCAAGGCCGGCATCGCCTATTCGGATCACGTAACCACCGTCAGCGCCACCTACGCCAAGGAGATCACCACCGAAGCCTTCGGCTGCGGTCTCGAGGGCCTGCTGGCGGTAAAGGTTCGCCAAGGCATGCTCAGCGGTTTCGCCAACGGGATCGACGAGAGCTGGAATCCGCGCACCGATACCCACCTGACCCGCAACTTCGGCATCAACGATTGGGAAGGCAAGCGCGCCAATGCCGATCAGGTGCGCGCGCTGTTCGAGCTGGAACCCAGCGACGGCCCGCTGTTCGCCGTGGTGTCGCGCCTGGTCCATCAGAAAGGTCTGGACCTCACCCAGGAGGTCGCCGAAGCGATCGTTGCCGCGGGTGGCCAGATCGCGGTGATCGGACGTGGCGAACCTGAGCTGGAAGCGGCCATGCGCCGTCTGGCGCAACGTCATCCGGGCAAGATCGGCGTGCACGTGGGCTTCAACGAGACCGACGCGCGCCTGATGTTCGCCGGCAGCGACTTTCTGCTGATGCCCTCCCGCTACGAACCCTGCGGGTTGAGCCAGATGTACGCGCAGCGTTTCGGCTCCCTGCCCATCGCCCGGCGTACGGGCGGGCTGGCCGACACCATCGAGGATGGCGTGACGGGCTTCTTGTTCGACAAATCCACCGCAGAGAGCTACCTCGGAGCGATCCACCGGGCCATCAAGGTTCATGCCTCCCCCGACCTGCTCAACGCGATGCGCTGCCGCGCCATGTCGTCGCCGTTCTACTGGCACCAGTCGGTGGAACCCTATACCAAGCTGTACAGCGACCTGATGGGCAATACGGGCCACGCCGTCGGCAGCATCTGACGAGGGCGTTACCATGAGCGACAACACAGGCTTCTCGGCCCTTCACGGGGCCCAGTGGCTGGGGAACCAGCGCTCGCGGTTTTCCCTCTGGGCACCGGACGCCACGCACGTCAGCGTGGTGCTCGACGAACGAATCCACCCCCTCCACCCGGTTGCCGAAGGCTGGTTCAGCGCTGAGCTGGCCTGCCTGCCCGGCACTCCCTACAGATTCCGCGTGGACGACGAATACGAGGTCCCCGACCCGGCCTCCCGCGCTCAGAGCGGCGACGTCCACGACGATAGCCTGGTCATCGACCACGCTTCCTACGCCTGGCGTACCCAGGGCTGGCACGGGCGTCCCTGGCACGAGTGCGTGCTCTACGAAGTGCATGCCGGCCTGCTGGGGGGCTTCCGTGGCATCGAGGACCGGCTCCCGGCGCTGGTCGAGCTGGGCGTCACCGCCCTCGAGCTGATGCCGCTGAACGACTTTCCTGGGGAGCGCAACTGGGGCTACGACGGCGTGCTGCCTTTTGCCCCGGACTCCTCCTACGGGACCCCGGACGAACTCAAGCACCTGATCGACAGCGCCCATCGCCTCGGCCTGATGGTGTTCGTCGACGTGGTCTACAACCATTTCGGACCGGACGGCAATTACCTGGGCCGTTACGCCAAGGGCTTCTTCCGCCACGACATCCAGACGCCCTGGGGCGACGCCATCGACTTCCGCCGCCGCGCGGTGCGGGACTTTTTCCTGCAGAACGCTTTTATGTGGCTGCGCGACTACCGGGTGGACGGCCTCCGCCTGGATGCCGTGCATGCCATCAGCGAGAAGGATTTTCTCGTGGAACTGGCGCAGCAAGTGCGCAGCGAGTTCGGCGGCGAACGCCACGTGCATCTGGTGCTGGAAAACGAGCACAACGATGCAGGCCTGCTGGAAGTCGGGTTCGATGCCCAGTGGAACGACGACGGCCACAACGTGCTGCATGCCCTGCTGACCGGCGAACGCGAGGCCTACTATTCCGATTTCGTCGACCACGCCACCGACAAGCTGGCGGTCTGCCTGAGCGAAGGCTTCATCTATCAGGGCCAACCGAACCGCCGCGGGGAAACCCGTGGTCAGCCCAGCGCCCACCTGCCGCCCACTTCATTCGTGCTTTTCCTGCAGAACCACGATCAGACCGGCAACCGTGCGTTCGGTGAGCGCCTGATCGCGCTGGCGGATCCCGATGCCCTGCGGGCGGCCACGACCCTGTTATTGCTGTCGCCGATGATTCCACTGCTGTTCATGGGCGAAGAATGGGGCTCGCGAGAGCCCTTCCTGTTCTTCACCGATCATCACGACGAGTTGGCGGACGCGGTGCGCGACGGCCGCCGCAACGAATTCGCCGATTTCGAAGTGTTCGCCGACGAAACCAAACGCGAGCGCATCCCCGATCCCAACGCCGAGCGCACCTTCCAGGCTTCGCGCCCGGATTTCGCCCGCTATTCCAAGGACGCCGAGCACGCCGCCTGGAACGACTTCTATCGGCAACTGCTCGCCCTGCGCCACGGCCGCATCGTGCCCTACCTGCCCGGTTGCCGCCCCCTGGGCGCGGATGTCCTCGCGGACAGCGCGGTATCCGCCCGCTGGCGCCTCGGCGATGGCCGCGTATTGAGCATCGAGGTCAACCTGTCGGCGGCACCATGCGCCCTTTCGGGCGAACGCCACGCCACTCCCCTTTTCATCAGTCGCAACGATGCGTTGCTGGATTACCGTCAAGGCCGGCTCTCGCCGCGCGTGGCCGTGGTCAACCTGGAGGACCACCATGAATGACGACGCGACGCTGATCGGCCTGGCCGAAGCAGCGGGTCTTTCCATCGATTGGACCGATGCCAACGGCCAGGCACAACGGGTGACGCCCGAAGTCCTGCGGCCGCTGCTGGAGTCCCTGGGCTTTGCGGTGGCGAACCCGGCGCAGGTCCAGGACAGCCTGAAGCGTCTGCAAGGAGAAGCCCAGCAAGCCAGCGACCTGCCGCCGCTGCTGGTCGTGGACGCCGGCGAGGCCCATGACCTGGCGGGCCATTTCGCCGCGGGCACGCCGTTCCGCCTGACCCTGGAGGACGGCCGCGAAATCGACGCCCGGCTGGATGCCGAGGGGCGCCTGCCCCCGCTCGCCGATATCGGCTACCAACGGCTCGCCATCGGCGACCGACAACTCAACCTGGCCGTGGCCCCCACCCGCTGCATCGGCATCGACGATCTCACCGGCGAGGCCGGTTCGCGCCTGTGGGGGCTCAGCGCGCAATTCTATTCCGTGCGCCGTACGGGCGACGGCGGTTTCGGCGACACCCAAGGGGTGGAGAGCCTGGCCCGCGCCGCCGCCGGCCGCGGCGCCGATGCATTGGCGATCAGCCCCCTGCACGCCATGTTCAGCGCCGATTTGGAACGCTACAGCCCCTACTCCCCCTCCAGTCGCATGTTCTTCAACATCCTCCACGCCTCGCCGGGCAGCGTGCTCGGCGAACAGGCGGTGGGCCGCGCCCTGGAAAGCTGTGGCCTGGAGGCCGAGCAGGCACGCCTGGAAGCGCTCGAGCTGATCGACTGGCCGGCCGCTTCGGCGATCAAGCTGCGCGTGCTGCGCGCGCTGTTCGAAGACTTCACCCAGGGCGGCAATCCCTTGATGCAGGACTTCGAGGCCTTTCGTGCCAAGGGCGGGGATGCGTTAACCCAACATTGCCGTTTCGAAGCCCTGCACACCATTCGTGCACGAGACGGAGCGCCCAGCGGCTGGCAGGACTGGCCGCAGGCCTTACACGACCCCGAGGGCGCGGAAGTCGCCCGCTTCGCCGACGAGCACAGCCACGAGGTGAGCTTCCATGCCTTTGGCCAATGGCTGATCGCACGAGGCCTGGAGCGTGTCCAGGTGGCTGCGCGCAGCGGCGGCATGCGCATCGGCCTGATCGCCGACCTGGCCGTGGGCGCCGATGGCAGCGGCAGCCAGGCCTGGAGCCGGCAAGCCGAGTTGCTGCCCACCCTGAGCGTGGGCGCGCCACCGGACATCCTCAATCGCGCCGGCCAGAGCTGGGGCGTTTCCGCGTTCTCGCCCACCGGCTTGCGCCGCCACGGCTATCGCGCCTACATCGAAATGCTCCAAGCCAACCTGGCCCATGCCGGCGGCATACGCATCGATCACGTGATGGGGCTGCAACGCTTGTGGGTGATTCCCCAGGGCGCCCCGCCGCAAGCGGGTGCCTATTTGAACTATCCCGTGGAGGACCTGCTGCGCCTGCTGGCACTGGAATCCCATCGACATCAGGCCATCGTCCTCGGCGAGGATCTGGGAACCGTGCCGGAAGGATTCCACGAGCGCATCGCACGGCGCGGCGTCCTGGGCATGCGCGTGTTGCAGTTCGAGCAGCGCCATGGGCGCTTCCTGCCGCCTGGGCAATGGCCGTCAGATGCCCTGGCGACTCCAACTACCCATGACCTGCCGACGATGCGCGGCTGGTGGAAGGGAGTGGATATCGATTGGCGGGAAAAGCTCGGGCAATCCGACGCGGAACAGAGCCGGCGCGATCGCGAGGACCGCGCCCGGGATCGCCAGGCGCTGTTGCAGTCATTCGAGGACAACGGCCAGCCGCGCCCCGCCGAGGACGCCGACGCGGAAATCGTCGACCAGAGCCTGCGCTTTCTCGGCGAGACACCGGCGCCCCTGGTGCTGTTGCCCCTGGAAGACGTGTTGGGCCTGAGCGAACAGCCGAACCTGCCGGGCACCGTCGAGGGCCATCCGAACTGGTGCCGGCGTCTGCCCGGAGAGGCCGCCGAGTTGCTGGACGAGGCCGCCGCGAGCCGCCGACTCGAATTGATCGAACACGCGCGCCGCAAGGCCGCTCAATGAATTTCACGAGTACCGCCCTGTCATGAGCCAATACCCGCGCGCCACCTTGCGCCTGCAATTCCACCGCGACTTCACCCTCGACGACGCCCTCCCCCTGCTGGACTATTTCGCTGCCCTGGGTATCAGCCATCTCTACGCATCCCCCCTGCTCACCGCCCGCGCCGGCTCCATGCACGGCTACGATGTGGTCGACCCGACCCGGATAAACCCGGAATTGGGGGGCGAGGATGCGCTGCGACGCCTCGTGGCCGGCCTGCGCCAGCGCGGCATGGGGTTGATCCTGGATATCGTGTCCAACCACATGGCCGTGGGCGGCGCTCACAATCCCTGGTGGCTGGATGTCCTCGAATGGGGCGTGCGCAGTCCCTATGCCAAGTTCTTCGATATCCAATGGCATTCGCCGGACCCGCTGCTCAAGGGTCAGCTGCTGGTGCCCTTCCTGCGCAGCGATTACGGCGAGGTGCTCAAGGCCGGGGAAATCGTCCTGCGTTTCGATGAGGCACAGGGAGCCCTGTATGCCGAACACAACGAGCATCGCTTCCCGCTGACGCCGCCCAGCTACGGGGACCTCCTGCGGGCCTGCACGGACACCACCCTGCGCGGGCTCGCGGAGGGTTTCGCCGCGCTGGAAAACCGCGACGACGCCTGGCAGGCGGCCGCCGGCCTGCGCGCGGAACTCCAGCGCGCCGCCGCCGAGCCCAGCGTGCGCGGCGCGCTCGAAGCGCGTCTGCGCGCCTATGACGGGCGCGAGGCCGAGGGGTTCGAGCGCATGCACGCCTTGCTCGAGGAGCAGCACTACCGGCTCGCCAGTTGGCGCACCGCGGCGGACGACATCAACTGGCGGCGTTTCTTCGATATCAACGAACTGGGCGGGCTGAGGGTCGAGCGGGCGGAAGTCTTCGAGGCGACCCACGGGAAGATCTTCCAATTGATCGAGGAAGGCCTGGTGGACGGGCTGCGCATCGACCACGTCGATGGCCTGGCCGATCCGCGCGGCTACTGCCGCAAACTGCGCCGCCGGGTCGATGCCCTGCTGGCCAGGCGCCCCGCGGAGGCCCGGCTGGACTATCTGCCGATCTACGTGGAGAAAATCCTCGGCGACGGCGAGTCGCTCCGCGACGACTGGGGCGTGGACGGCACCACCGGCTACGAGTTCATGAACCAGGTGTCCTTGCTGCAACACGATCCGCGCGGCGAGGCCCCTTTGGCCAACCTGTGGAACACCCTCACCGGCAGGCCGGCCGACTTCATGGAGGAGGTCCGCGAAGCCCGCCAACTGGTGCTCAGCGGCTCGCTCGCCGGCGACTTCGAATCGGTGGCCCAGACCCTGCTGCAAGTCGCTCGGGAAGACGTGATGACTCGCGACCTGACCCTGGGGGCGATCCGCCGCGCGCTGATGGCGTTGATCGTGCACTTCCCGGTGTATCGCACATACGCCGGCGCGGGTGGTCGCTCCGCAGGCGACGAGCCCTTCTTCCAGCACGCCCTGGAAGGTGCTCGCGGCCTGCTCGCCGAAGTGGACTGGCCGCTGCTCGATCACCTGCAGGCGTGGCTCGGCGGCCAGCCGCTGCACCAACTTCCGCCGGGCCGGGCGCGCAAGCTGCGCCGCCACGCCCAATCGCGGTTCCAGCAGTTGACCTCGCCGGCAGCGGCCAAGGCGGTGGAAGACACTGCCTGCTACCGCTCGGCGGTGCTCCTTTCGCGCAACGACGTCGGCTTCGATCCCCAGCATTTCAGCGCCCCGATCGAGGACTTCCACCGACATGCCTTGGCCCGTCACGAGCATTTTCCCGGCAACCTGTTGACCACCGCTACCCACGACCACAAGCGCGGCGAGGACACCCGCGCGCGCCTGGCGGTGGTCAGCGAGCGCGCGGCCTGGTTCAACGAGAAAATCCAGTACTGGTATGGCCTCGCCGCGCCCTTGCGCGAAGCCCTCGCGGACGGCAGCGCCCCGGCGCCCGGCGACGAGTTGATGCTCTACCAGACCCTTCTCGCCAGTTGGCCCCTGTCGCTGCAGCCACAGGATGAAGCGGGCCTGACCGCCTACGCCGAGCGTGTCTGGCGCTGGCAGGAAAAAGCCATCCGCGAGGCCAAGCTGCGCAGCACCTGGAACGCGCCCAACGACGCCTACGAACAGGCATGCCGCGCCTTCCTGTTCGGCTTGCTGGAAGGCGAAGCGCAACGCACCTTGCGTGAAGACATCGCAGCGGCCGCGCTCAGCCTCGCGGTACCCGGCGCGCTGAACGGACTGGTCCAGACCCTGCTGCGGATGACGGCCCCGGGCGTGCCGGATCTCTACCAGGGTACCGAGTTCTGGGACTTCAGCCTGGTCGATCCGGACAACCGCCAGCCGGTGGATTACGCCGCCCGCCAAGCCAGCCTGGACCCCGGTCAGACGCCCGCCGGGCTGCTCGCCAACTGGCGCGACGCCCCTATCAAGCAAGCCTTGATCGCTCGCACCCTGCGTCTGCGTCAGACCGCCCCGCTGTTGTTCGAACGCGGCGAATACCTGCCGCTGAAGGTGCAGGGCGAGCACGCCGACAAGGTCATTGCCTTCGCCCGCCGGCAGGAACGGCGCTGGCTCCTGGTGATCGCGCCGCGCCTGGCGGCCTCCCTGCTGGACGAGGTGGCCGAACCCCTGGTCCCGGCGCAGCGCTGGGGCGACACCCGGGTGGAGCTTCCCCCTGCCCTGAGTGGGGAAAATCTCTCGGGACTTTTTTCCCACCACGCAGTCACTATTTTGCAGGGCTCGCTCGCCCTAGCCGAGGTCCTGGCGGACTTTCCGGTCAGTGTTTTGATTTCCGAGTCGTACCCTTCTGAGGAGCAAACAAGATGAGTGCCAAAGAACAACGTATTCGCGAATTCGCCTATCAAATATGGGAATCCGAAGGCAAGCCCCACGGACAGCATGCGCGTCATTGGGAAATGGCGAGGAAGCTCGCCGAGGCCGAGAGCAAGGGTGGCCCCGCGCCCAAGCCGCGCCGCGGTAAGGCTGGTGAAAGTGCCTCGACGGACGCGCCGGCAGCGCCGGCCAAGCGCGCGAAGGCCGCACCCGTGAAGGCCTCCGCGCCGGCCGAGAAGACTTCCAAGGAGCCGGCTTCCAAGCCTGCCGCCGCGGTCAAGCCCCTCGACAAGACCGCCAGCGCGACCAAGCCGCAGGCCGACAAGCCAACTCAACCCAAGAAGCCCAAGGCCGGCGCGGTAAAACCCGTCAAGTGATACCGGGCCAGGGTCCCGCTGATCGGACCCCAGCGCCCCGGAACATCAATGTCCCAGGAGTAGGCATGGAAAAGCGACAAAGCAAGAAAGCAGCGGCGGCTGAAGCCCCCGTACAACCCTCGCGCATTCGCGAAGGTCTGCCGTACCCCTTGGGTGCAACCTGGGATGGCCTGGGCGTCAATTTCGCGATCTTCTCTGCACACGCGACCAAAGTCGAACTCTGCCTGTTCGACAAGACGGGCGAAGTCGAACTGGAACGCATCGAGTTGCCGGAATACACCGACGAAATCTGGCACGGCTACCTGCCCGACGCTCACCCGGGACAGGTATATGGCTACCGCGTGCACGGGCCGTACAAGCCCGAGGAAGGCCACAGGTTCAATCCGAACAAGCTGCTGATCGACCCCTACGCCAAGCAACTGGTCGGCGAATTGAAATGGTCGGAAGCGCTGTTCGGCTACACCATCGGCCACCCCGACGGCGACCTGAGCTTCGACGAGCGCGACAGCGCGCCTTTCGTACCCAAATGCAAGGTGATCGACCCCGCCTTCACCTGGGGCAATCACCAGCCGGTGCGCGTGCCATGGGACCGCACGGTGTTCTACGAGGCCCACTTGCGCGGCATCAGCATGCGCCACCCCTCGGTATCGGACGCCCAGCGCGGCACCTTCGCCGGGCTGATGAACGCCGACGTGCTCAAGCACATCCAGAATCTCGGCGTGACCTCGGTCGAACTGCTGCCGATCCATGCCTTCGTCAACGACCAGCACCTGCTGGAAAAGGGCATGAACAACTACTGGGGCTACAACAGCATCGCGTTCTTCGCGCCCCATCCGCGCTACCTGTCCACCGGACACATCAACGAATTCAAGGAGATGGTCGCGCACCTGCACGACGCTCGGCTCGAACTCATCCTCGACGTGGTCTACAACCACACCGCCGAGGGCAACGAACGCGGCCCGACCCTGTCCATGCGCGGCATCGACAACGCCAGCTACTACCGGCTGATGCCCGATGACAAGCGCTTCTACATCAACGATTCGGGCACCGGCAACACCCTGGACCTCAGCCACCCTTGCGTGCTGCAGATGGTTACCGACTCCCTGCGGTACTGGGCGAAGGAAATGGGCGTCGACGGGTTCCGCTTCGACCTGGCGACCATCCTCGGTCGCGAGCACGACGGCTTCGACGAGCGCCACAGCTTCCTCGTGGCCTGCCGCCAGGACCCGGTGCTGAGCAAGACCAAGCTGATCGCCGAACCCTGGGACTGCGGCCCGGGCGGCTACCAGGTCGGGGGCTTCCCGCCCGGCTGGGCGGAATGGAACGACCGCTTCCGTGACAACGTGCGGAGTTTCTGGAAAGGCGACGAAGGTCAACTGGCGGAAATCGCCAGCCGTCTCACCGCCTCCGGCGACCTGTACAACCAGCGGGGCCGGCGCCCTTATTCCTCGGTGAACTTCATCACCGCCCACGACGGTTTCACCCTGCACGATCTGGTGTCGTACAACGACAAGCACAACGAAGCCAACGACGAGAACAACCAGGACGGCAGCAACAACAACCTGTCTTGGAACCACGGCGTCGAAGGCCCCACCGACGATCCCGAAATCCGGGCCCTGCGGCTGCGGCAGATGCGCAACCTGATGGGCACGCTGCTGCTCGCCCAGGGCACGCCGATGATCGTCGCGGGCGATGAATTCGCGCGTACCCAGCACGGCAACAACAACGCCTATTGCCAGGACAGCGAGATCGGCTGGATCGACTGGAACCTCGACGACGACGGCAAGGCCCTGCTGGCCTTCGTTCGCCATCTGCTGAAGCTGCGCCGGAACTACCCGATCCTGCGTCGCGGGCGCTTCTTCGTCGGTGCCTACAACGAGGAACTCGGCGTCAAGGACGTGAGCTGGCTGGCCCCCGACGGCAACGAAATGAGCTCCGAGCAGTGGGAAGACCCCAATGCCCGCTGCCTGGGCATGTTGCTCGACGGCCGGGCGCAACCGACCGGTATTCGCCGCGCCGGCGCCGACACCACCCTGCTGATGATCCTCAACGCCCATCACGACGTGGTGAATTTCCGCCTGCCCGCGGTGCCCGAGGGCAGCGGCTGGAATTGCCTGGTGGACACCAACCAGGACCTTCCGGATGGGCAGGAGCGTTTCGAGTTCGACAGCGAGTACACGGTCACCGGGCGCTCGCTGCTCCTGCTCGAACTGCATAAGGATGTCTGAGCGATGAGGGAAGTGGGAATGCGCCCCTCGCTATTGAAGGATTTCCTGCAGACTCGCTTTTCCGTTGCACAGCACGATTCACCCGGCACCCTCATGGGCGCCCTGGTCGCGGAGGGCATGGATCGCCTTCCGTACCCGGGCTCGGGGCGCACGCTGGAACGCTGGCAGGCGCTTGCCGAAGTCGCGGGTTTCGATCTGGGCGTGTGCAAACTGTACGAAGGCCACACCGACGCCTTGGCCATCATGGCCGAACTGGGCGCCGAGTCTCCGCCCGCGGGCAGCCTGTGGGGGACCTGGGCGGCCGAACCTCCCCAAGCGAAAGTGTCCATCCGCCCCGATGCGGGTGGTCGCGTTCGCCTGGACGGTCGCAAATCCTGGTGCTCCGGCGCCGCGGTGGTGAGCCATGGGTTGATCACCGCCTGGGACGAAAAGGATCGCCAACAACTGGTCGCCGTCGAACTGGACCAGGCCGGCGTGAGCATCACCGACCAGGGTTGGCGGGCGGTGGGCATGGCGGCGACCGGCAGTGTCGACGTGCTCTTCGAGGACGCCGTCGGCTATCGCATCGGCGATCCCGAGGCTTACCTGCATCGACCCGGTTTCTGGCAAGGCGGCGGCGGTATCGCCGCCTGCTGGTACGGGGCGGCGGTCGCCCTCGCGGAACATTTACGCCAGCAGGGTCGAAGCGAGCCCCATGCCCTCGCCCATCTAGGCTCGGTGGACGCCTGCCTGCAAGCGTGCGGCGCCGCCTTGAGGGCCTGCGCCGCCTGGATCGACGCCAATCCCCATGGGGATGCGCAGCTACCCGCGCGCCGAGCCCGGGCCATTGCCGAGGACTGCGCGGAGCGGGTGTTGCGCGAAACCGGCCGAGCCCTGGGCGCGCAGCCCTACTGTCGCGACCCGCATTTCGCGCGCCTGTCGACCGACCTGCCGGTATTCCTTCGGCAGAGCCATGCGGAACGCGATCTCGCCGCGCTCGGCGAACTCTGCCGCGGGCAGGCAAGCGGGAGCTGGGCATTATGAAAGCCAACCCGATCATCGGCCTGGGCACGCCGAAACAGGCATGGACGGCGTCGCGCCACCTGGCGGAAGTCCCGACCCTGGACATCGGGACGCTGGTACCGGAAGGCGCGCGGGCAGTGATCATCGCGCCACACCCCGATGACGAAATCCTCGGCAGCGGAGGCCTGATGAAACAACTGGTCGACGCCGGCCGCGAATTGCAATTGATCTCGGTGACCAACGGCAGTGCCAGCCATCCCGGCTCGCAGCATTGGAGCCCCGAGCGGCTCAGCGTGATCCGCCCGCTGGAAAGCGCCGAGGCCTTGCGCCGCCTGGGCGTGAACCCGGCCGATCTGCGGTGGGTGCGCGGCGGCTTCCCCGACAGCGGCGTGGCCACCCGCGAACGCGAGTTGCGCGAGTTCCTCGGCCGTTATCTGCAGGCCAAGGATGTGGTGTTCGCCACCTGGTGCGACGACGGCCACACCGACCATGAAGCCGTGGGTCGCGCAGCGGCCGCGGCCGCCCTGGCGGCAGGTGCCACCTTCCACGAAGTGCCGATCTGGGCCTGGCATTGGGCGTCCCCCGAGGACGTCCGGATTCCCTGGGCGCGGGCCTGCAAGATCGTCCTCGACAGCCAGACCCTGGCGCGCAAGCGCCATGCGATGCAGGCCTTCGCCAGTCAGTTGCTGGGCGATCCGCAGATCGGCCTGCCGCCGGTGCTCAGCGCCGATGCCTTGGAGCGTTTGCTGCAACCTTTTGAGGTGGTGTTTCTATGAGCAGCGTAGCGGATGCCTATTTCGAACGGCTCTACGCGGAATGCGACGACCCCTGGTCGTTTCGGGAGCGCTGGTACGAGCGACGCAAGCGCGCCCTGACCCTGGCCGCCCTGCCCCGGGAACGCTATCGGTCGATCTTCGAACCGGGCTGCGCCAACGGCGAGCTGAGCGTGCTCCTGGCACGACGCTGCAAGCACCTCCTGTGCTGCGACACCTCCAGCGCCGCAGTGGACCTGGCGAAGCGACGCCTTTCCAGCGAAGCCCATGCCAGCGTCCGGCAAAGTCGCCTGCCGCAGGATTGGCCGGAGGGCCAATTCGACCTGATCGTATTCAGCGAACTCGGCTACTACCTGGACCGCGCGGACATGCTCGCGGTGATCGAACGGGCACGCGCCAGCCTGACTCCGGAAGGCAGTCTGCTGGCCTGCCACTGGCGTCCCGCGATCGAAGGTTGTCCGTTGATCGGCGACGACGTCCACGCACTGCTGGACCAGCATCTGGGCATGCCACGGGTGCTGCGTCACGAAGAACCCGATCTGCTGCTGGACCTGTGGTCGCGGGACCCGATGACCGTGGCGCAGCGGGAAGGCTTGCGAGGGGAGTCCGTATGATCGGCATCGTGATACCCGCCCACAACGAAGAAGAGCTTCTCGGCGAGTGCCTGCGGGCCGTGCTGCGCGCCGCGGCGCATCCCGGCCTGGAAGACGAGCGGGTCGAGGTGGTCGCGGTGCTGGACAGTTGCACCGACCAGTCCGCGACCATCGCCGAGGCCCATGGCGTATTCGTCATCGAGGCGCAGGCTCGCAACGTCGGCCAGGCCCGGGCCCTGGGCGCGGATTTCCTGATCGACCGCGGCGCGCGCTGGATTGCCTGCACCGACGCCGACAGCCGGGTCGCCGAGGACTGGTTGGTGGCGCAACTGGCCCTGCAAGCCGACGCCGTCTGCGGCACGGTGCGCATCGAGCACTGGCATGGCCTGCCCGAACAGGTCCGGGTGCGCTACGAATCGGCTTATGAGCAACGCGACGGCCATCGCCATATCCACGGCGCCAACCTCGGCGTCAGCGCCAGCGCCTACCTTCAAGCCGGAGGCTTCCAGCCCCTTTCCGCCCACGAAGACGTGGAGTTGGTACGTGAACTCGAGCGTTGCGGGGCCTGTATCGCCTGGAGCAGCGCGCCCCAGGTGTTCACCAGCACCCGTTTGGACTGTCGCGCCACCGGCGGCTTCGGCGATTACCTGAAGACGCTGTTCTGAGGACGCCGCAGGCGCGCCGATCCGCGCCAAACCCACCCTCCTCGCCTCGATCTCCCGCTTTTTCGCGCACGCAGAGGGTATGCCGCTGACAATCGGCCGGAACCCTCTCCATTCCCTTCCAGTCGGAAAAGAAAGCCCCAGAGCAACGCACACCGCGCTCGGCTCGCCCGATCGATGGCGGGAAACCCTGGCGAGTGGGCATCGCTACCCGATGTATCCGGACGAAGAAGTGGAGCGCATTGTCGGCCGATGACTGACCTTCAACCTTATCGATCGCCAGGCTGCGGGCAACCCAGCCATTCGGCGCCAGGCCCTGCGCGGCGCACGGGTGCGCCCGACTCGTCCGCAGCGCGGCGCCATTCGCTTCATCGTCAGATACTGCGCACATCCGCCAGGACCACCCCGCCCCCGCGGCACATCGCTACTTCCCCGGTAACCGATCACTTGGCCATGGTGGCCAAGGCTCGCACCCGGAACCCTCCCAACGCCTGTGTTCGCCCGTCGCGACAGGCCATGGAATCCCGCAGACAGGGAGACGCCGAATGACCTCCGCACCACCACTCGCTGCCTCGGTGAACGCCCCGGCCGGGGAGCCCCTTCGCGCCCTGCGCATCCTCACCGTGAACACCCACAAGGGCTTCACCTCGTTCAACCGGCGTTTCATCCTCCCGGAATTGCGCGAGGCGGTCCGCAGCGTATCGGCGGACGTGGTCTTCCTCCAGGAAGTCCATGGCACCCACCAGCGCCACGCCTCTAGACATGCCGACTGGCCGCCGACCCCGCAGTACGAATACCTCGCCGACAGCATGTGGAGCGATTTCGCCTACGGCCGCAACGCCGTCTACCCGGATGGCGATCATGGCAACGCCCTGCTGTCGAAATTCCCCATCGTGCGTTACGAGAATCACGACGTGTCCATCAGCGGGCCCGAACGCCGGGGCCTGCTGCACTGCGTGCTGGCCATTCCCGGCGGCGGCGAGCTGCACGCCATCTGCGTGCACCTGGGCCTGCGCGAGGGTCAGCGCTTGCAGCAGATGCACCTGCTGTGCCGGCTGCTGGAAGACGTTCCCGCCGATGCACCGGTCATCGTCGCCGGCGACTTCAACGACTGGCGCCTGCAAGCCGACAAGGTGCTCGCCGACGGCGCGGGCCTGAAGGAAGCCTTCGTCGCCGAGCGCGGCATGCCGGCGAGGAGCTTCCCGGCACGCTGGCCGTTCCTGCGCCTGGACCGGATCTACGTGCGCAATGCCACCAGCCATGCACCGGAAGTCCTGGCGAACCGTCCCTGGTCGCACTTGTCGGATCATGCACCACTGGCGGTCGAGGTACGGTTATGAGCTTCAGTTGGCAAGAGGGCAACCGCATCCGGTTGCTGGAGAACGGCGAAGCCTTCTTCCCCCGAGTATTCGAAGCGATCGGCGAGGCACGCAAGGAAGTCCTGATCGAGACCTTCATCCTCTTCGACGACAAGGTCGGCAAGGCCTTGCAGGAAGTCTTGATCGCCGCTGCCCGGCGCGGCGTCAGGGTGGAAATCAGCCTGGACGGCTACGGCTCGGCGGAGCTCACCCTGGAGTTCCTCCGCGAGCTCACCGAAGCCGGCGTGAAGGTGCACTTCTTCGACCCGCGCTCCAAGGTGCTGGGCATGCGCACCAATCTGTTCCGCCGGCTGCATCGCAAGCTGGTGGTGATCGATGTGGAGCGCGCCTTCATCGGCGGCATCAACTTTTCCGCCGACCACCTGGGCGACTTCGGCCCGGAAGCCAAGCAGGACTATGCGGTGGAAGTCGAGGGACCGGTGGTCAGCGACATGCATCGCGCCGCCCTGCTCATGCTGGCCAACGGCGCCCAACCGAAGAAGCGCTGGTGGCGCCGAGTCCGCGCCACCGCGCCGGCGCGGGCGCAGAACAGCGGCCACAAGGGCGACGCTCGTGCCCTGCTGGTGGTGCGCGACAACGTCAATCATCGTAACGACATCGAAGAGCATTACCTGAAGGCGATCCGCTCGGCGAACTTCCGCCTGATGATCGCCAATGCCTACTTCTTCCCCGGCTATCGGTTGCTGCGCGAATTGCGCAATGCCGCGCGCCGCGGGGTGAAGGTCACGCTGATCATGCAGGGGCAACCGGACATGCCGATCGCCAAGATGGCCGCGCGCATGCTCTACAACTACTTGCTGCGGGATGGCGTGCAGGTCTACGAATATTGCCAGCGTCCACTGCACGGCAAGGTGGCGCTGGTCGATCATGAATGGTCCACCGTGGGCTCCAGCAATCTCGATCCGCTGAGCCTGTCGCTGAACCTCGAAGCGAACCTTGTGATCCGCGACCACGCCTTCAACCAGCACCTGTACGAGCGGCTGCAACAACTGGCGGCCGAGCACTGCAAGAGCATCAGCCTGGAAAAAATGGTGCAAGGCTATTTCTGGCGGGCGCCACTGGTATTCCTGATCTTTCACTTCCTGCGCCATTTTCCGGCCATCGCCGGTGTACTGCCCGCCCACTCGCCGAAGCTGAAACCCTTCCGCCTGCCGGACGAGCTTCCCGCGGAGGCCGCCAAAAGTGTGCTGCACGAACCCGAGAAGACCACCTCATGAAAGCGACGACGGCGGGCTACAACCGGGCGCAGCCCCAGGATGGCGACGACGCTCCGTCTGAAGGGCGGACGAAGGGTAAGAAGCGCTTCGTCCTGCTCAAGCGCATCCTTACCCTCGGGTTCTTCATCCTGGTGGCGGTGCTGTTCTACATGCTGGCGAAAAAACTCGACTGGCAGGAAGTGATGACCACCCTGCGGGAATACCGCCCGCAGACCCTGTTACTGGCCGCCGCGGTGACCCTGCTCAGTTATCTGGTCTACAGCGCGTTCGACCTGCTCGGCCGCCTGTATTCCGGGCATCATTTGCCGGCCAGGCAGATATTGCCGCTGACTTTCGTTTGCTACGCCTTCAACCTCAACCTGGGTTCCTGGGTCGGCAGCATCGCCTTCCGCTACCGGCTCTATTCGCGCCTGGGACTGGATAACGGCCAGATCACCAAGGTGCTCAGTTTCAGCCTGCTCACCAATTGGCTGGGCTACATCCTGCTCGCCGGGGTGGTGTTCGCCATGCGCCTGGTGGAATTGCCGGAAGGCTGGAAGATCGGTACCGATACGCTGCAACTAATCGGCTTCGGCCTGGTGGCCGCCGGTGTGGGCTACCTGCTGGCTTGCCGCTTTTCCAAGCGCCGCACCTGGACCCTGCGCGGCAAGGACATCAGCCTCCCCTCGCTGCGCCTGGCCCTGGCACAGGCCGCGCTGGGTGCCGCCAACTGGGCGCTGATGGCGCTGGTGGTGGCGGTGCTGCTGCCCAAGGTGGGCTATCCGACGATCCTGGGGGTGTTGCTCATCAGCAGCATCGCCGGCGCCATCACCCATATTCCTGCGGGGCTGGGTGTAATCGAAGCGATTTTCATCGCCATGCTGAGCCATCAAGTCTCCAAGGGCGGGATACTCGCGGCGCTGATCGGCTATCGGTTCATCTACTTCCTGCTGCCGCTGGTGATCGCCACCGTGATCTACCTGGTACTGGAAGCACGGGCGAAGAAGCTGCGCCAGAAGAACATCGAGACCAAGAAGACCGTGGCGGAGCGCGATACGTCGCAGAACGCCTGAGACACTCGAAAGGCCCACGTCACCCTGGGCCTTCGGTTTTCCGCCTGGCTCACGCCAGCGTGAGCGCGATCCGGCCCCGCTTGGGGCCGCTCTCCATGTAGCGATGCGCTTCGACCGCCTCGTCGAAGCCGAACACTCGGTCGATGGGCGGCTGGAGCAGACCGTCGCGGGTGAGCTGGTTGATATGCGCCAGCGCCCGTGCCACCGACTCGGGATTCGACTCGATACCCAGCTCGGGATGGCCGGTGAAATCCAGCAGGCAATGCCGGTAGAACTGCAGGTGTTTCTTGAACGCCGCGCATGCCGGGAAGCTCGCCTCGTTGCCCCCGTTGAGTCCGTAGAGCACCAGTTTGCCGCGCGGTGCGGCGATGTCGCCGAGCAGGGACATCTGCTGTCCGCCACAGGCATCCAGCACCACTTCGACGCCGCGCTTGTCGGTGTATTTCTCTATTGCCAGGACCAGGTCCTGCTCCTCGGTCACCACCACCTTGTCCGCGCCGAGCGCTTCGAGAAACGCGCGGGCCTCGGGATCCTGGGTCGACGCGATCACCTCGGCGCCCAACGCCTTGGCCAACTGCAAAGTCTGGGGCGCGAAGCAGTTGCTGGCCTCGGTGATCAGCACCCGCTGGCCGGCCTTCAGCCCGGCCAGGTCGACCAGCGCGAAATAAGCCAGCAGCAGCGGTGCGTAGTGCACGCTTGCCTGCACCGGCGAGAGCGTATCCGGGTATCGGGTCAGTGCACTGTGCGGCATCAGCATCAGGTCGCCGTAGGCCGGATAGCGGTTCGCGGTATTCGCCGGAAAGCTCGCCACCGCCATGCCCGGTTGCAAATCGTCCACGCCCGCGCCCACGGCCTCCACCAGCCCCGCCAGCTCATCGCCGACGCCGGCCGGCAGATGAGCCTGCTCGGGCGCGAGATTCTGCCGCCAGAGAATGTCTTTCCAACTCACACCGATGGCCTGAACCCGTACCAGCACTTCGCCGGCACCCGGGGTGGGGGTCGGCAGTTCTTCGTACTGGAGCACGTCGGCAGGGCCGAATCGGTGAAAACGGATGACGCGGGACATCGCACACCTCACCTGTCGCTTAATCATGGCCATGGACTTTATCCGGGCTTCGCCGGCAAGACCACCCGCCGCAGCTGATAGTCGTCATGCCTGGCAGTGATCGCCTGTCGGATAAGGCCCCCACGACGCACTCGGAGACGCGGTTTCGCCCGGCATGCCGACCGCCACCCTACCACGACGCGCCGCTTGACGCCCGACCGCTCCAAGCTTCAGCCTCTTGCGCTTGGGCCACCCCGACCGAGTGCCGAACGGATGAATCGCAACGACCTGCGCCGACTCGACCTTAACCTGCTGATCGTTTTCGAAACCCTGATGCACGAGCGCAGCGTGACCCGCGCCGCGGAAAAGCTGTTCCTCGGTCAACCGGCGATCAGCGCGGCCCTCGCCCGCCTGCGCGCGCTGTTCGACGATCCGCTGTTCGTCCGCACCGGACGGAGCATGGAGCCCACCGCGCGGGCCCAGGAAATCTTCGGCCTGCTGTCGCCGGCGCTGGATGCGATTTCCACCGCGGTCAGCCGCGCCGCCGACTTCGACCCGCCGACCAGCACCGCGGTGTTCCGCATCGGCCTGTCCGACGATGTCGAATTCGCCCTGCTGCCACCGCTGTTGCGACGCCTGCGTGCCGAGGCACCCGGCGTGGTGCTGGTGGTGCGCCGGGCCAACTACTTGCTGATGCCGAACCTGCTGGCCTCCGGGGAGATTTCCGTGGGGGTGAGCTACACCGACGAGCTGCCCGCCAACGCCAAGCGCAAGACCCTGCGCCGCAGCAAAGGCCAGGTGCTGCGTGCCGACTCGGTGCCCGGCCCGCTGAGCCTGGACGACTACTGCGCGCGTCCCCACGCCATGGTGTCCTTCGCCGGCGATCTCAACGGCTTCATCGACGAAGAGCTGGCGCAACTCGGGCGCAGCCGCAAGGTGGTGCTGGCGGTGCCGCAGTTCAATGGGCTGGGCACATTGCTGGCGGGGACCGACCTGGTGGCGGTGGTGCCGGACTACACGGCCGCCGCGCTCACCGCCGCCGGCGGCCTGCGCGCCGAAGACATGCCCTTCGAGTCGAGGGCCTTCGAATTGTCCATGGCCTGGCGCGGGGCTCAGGACAACGATCCGGCGGAACGCTGGCTGCGTTCGCGCATCCAGATGTTCGTCGGCGACCCCGACAGCCTCGCCTGAACGCGGCGCAACCCGCGCGGCCACACGCTCCCGAGCAGGAAATCACTGTCAGTGATAGTCATTTTCATGGCATTCGATTCGTGACGACGGACACCGCACAGCAGACTCCGCCCACTCAGAACAACGACTGGCGGAGCACAGCATGGAACAGTCATACCCCTTTTTTCGACACTTCCCCCTGGCCCTGGCGGCCATGCTGGTCCTCAGCGCCTGCGGCAAGACTCCGGACAACGCGCAAAGCGCGCTGCCGCCGGCCAAGGTCAGTGTCGCTGAGGTCATCCAGCAGCCGGTAAACGAATGGGACGAATTCAGTGGTCGTCTCGAAGCCCCGGAATCGGTGGAAATCCGCCCGAGGGTGTCCGGCTTCATCGACAAGGTCGCCTTCAGCGAAGGCACTCTGGTGAAAAAGGGCGACCTGCTGTTCCAGATCGATCCGCGTCCTTTCGAGGCCGAGGTCAAGCGCCTCGAAGCGCAATTGCAACAGGCCCGCGCCAACCTCACCCGAACCAACAGCGAAGCCAATCGCGGCGAACGCCTGCGGCAGAGCAACGCGATTTCCACCGAACTGGCCGACGCCCGCGTCAGCGCCGCGCAGAAGGCCCAGGCGGCGCTGGCCGCGACCCAGGCGCAACTGGACGTGGCACGCCTCAACCTCGGCTTCACCCGGGTCACCGCGCCCATCTCCGGCCGCGTCGGCCGTGCCGAGGTCACCGCCGGCAACCTGGTCAACGGCGGCGAATCCCTGCTCACCTCGCTGGTCTCCACCGATAAGGTCTATGCCTACTTCGACGCCGACGAGCGGGTCTTCCTCAAGTACATCGAAGAAGCCCGCCGCGCCGGCACCGACGCCCGCGGCGCCAGCCCGGTCTACCTGGGCCTGAGCAACGAGGAAGGCACCCCGCACCTGGGCCAGTTGGACTTCCTCGACAACCAGGTCAACCGCCAGACCGGCACCATCCGCGGCCGCGCGGTCTTCGATAACCGCGATGGCCAGTTCACCCCCGGCCTCTATGCGCGGATCAAACTGGTCGGCAGCGCCACCTACGATGCGGTCCTGATCAAGGACGCCGCGGTGGGGACCGACCTCGGCAAGAAGTTCGTGCTGGTGCTGGGCGGCGACGGCAAGGTCGGTTACCGCGCCATCGACCTGGGGCCGAAGCTGGAAGGCCTGCGCATCGTCCGCAGCGGCCTGGCGCGCGGCGAGAAGATCGTGGTCAACGGCTTGCAACGGGCGCGGCCCGGCATGCCGGTGGACGCCCAGGACGTCCCCATGGCCGAGGCCGACACCCTGGCCGCCCTGCAGAAGCAACGCACCGCCGTCGGCGCCGCCGAAGACCTGCGCCTCGCCAAGCGCAACGCCGGAGGCAATCCGGGCAGCTAGCGCCTCGCCTTGCCTCCCGTCCATGCGCGTCGCGCCACGCCCCCGCTTTACGGAACGAGTCCCATGAATTTCTCGCAGTTCTTCATCCGCCGGCCGATCTTCGCCGCGGTCCTGTCGTTGATCATCCTGATCGGCGGCGCCATCTCGCTGTTCCAACTGCCGATCAGCGAGTACCCCGAGGTCGTGCCGCCCACCGTGGTGGTCCGCGCCACCTTCCCCGGCGCCAACCCCAAGGTGATCGGCGAAACCGTCGCCGCTCCACTGGAACAGGCCATCAACGGTGTCGAGCACATGCTCTACATGTCGTCCCAGGCCACCGCCGACGGCAAGATGACCCTCACCCTGACTTTCGCCCTGGGCACCGACCTGGACACCGCCCAGGTGCAGGTGCAGAACCGCGTGACCCGCACCCTGCCCAAGTTGCCCGAGGAAGTGCAGCGCCTCGGGGTAACCGCCGACAAGGCCTCCCCCGACCTGACCATGGTGGTGCACCTGACCTCGCCGGATCAGCGCTACGACATGCTCTACCTGTCCAACTACGCCATCCTCAACGTCAAGGACGAGCTGGCGCGGCTGGACGGCATTGGCGACGTGCAGTTGTTCGGCATGGGCGATTACTCCCTGCGGGTCTGGCTCGACCCGGACAAGGTGGCTTCGCGCAACCTCACCGCCAGCGACGTGGTGGCGGCGATCCGCGAGCAGAACCGCCAGGTAGCCGCCGGCGCCCTCGGCGCACCGCCCGCCCCCGGCGCCACCAGCTTCCAGTTGTCGATCAATACCCAGGGCCGCCTGGTGACCGAGGAAGAGTTCGAGAACATCGTGGTACGCGCCGGCAAGGACGGCGAGATCACCCGCCTGCGGGATATCGCCCGGATTGAGCTGGGTTCCAGCCAGTACGCCCTGCGCTCGCTGCTGAACAACGACCCCGCGGTGGCGATTCCGATTTTCCAGCGCCCCGGCTCCAACGCCATCGAGGTCTCCAACCAGGTCCGGGCGAAAATGGCCGAGCTCAAGCGCAGTTTCCCGGAAGGCATGGACTACTCCATCGTCTATGACCCGACCATCTTCGTCCGCGGCTCCATCGAGGCGGTGGTGCATACGCTGTTCGAAGCGATCCTGCTGGTGGTGCTGGTGGTGGTGGTGTTCCTGCAGACCTGGCGCGCCTCGATCATCCCCCTGGCGGCGGTGCCGGTCTCGCTGATCGGCACCTTTGCGGTGATGCACATGCTCGGCTTCTCGCTCAACGCGCTGTCGCTGTTCGGGTTGGTGCTGGCCATCGGCATCGTGGTGGACGACGCCATCGTGGTGGTGGAAAACGTCGAGCGGAACATCGGGCTCGGCCTGAAACCCGTGGCCGCCACCCGCCAGGCCATGAAGGAAGTGACCGGCCCCATCATCGCCACCGCCCTGGTGCTCTGCGCGGTGTTCATTCCCACAGCCTTCATCTCCGGCCTCACCGGGCGCTTCTACCAGCAGTTCGCCCTGACCATCGCGATTTCCACGGTGATCTCCGCGTTCAACTCCCTGACGCTGTCGCCGGCACTGGCGGCCGCCCTGCTCAAGGGCCACGACGAGCCCCGCGACGGATTCTCGCGGTTGCTCGACCGCCTGCTGGGCACCTGGCTGTTCCGCCCCTTCAACCGCTTCTTCGAGCGTGCCAGCCATGGCTACGTCGGCACCGTGCGCCGGGTGCTGCGGGGCAGTTCGATCGCCCTGTTGCTGTATGCCGGGCTGATGGTCCTGACCTGGCTGGGCTTCTCCGCGACGCCCACCGGCTTCGTGCCGCCCCAGGACAAGCAATACCTGGTGGCCTTCGCTCAGTTGCCGGACGCCGCCACCCTCGATCGCAGCGAGGCGGTGATCAAGGACATGTCCGCCCGCGCCCTGAACCATCCGGGCGTGGAAAGCACCGTGGCCTTCCCCGGCCTGTCCATCAACGGCTTCACCAACAGCCCCAACAGCGGCGTCATCTTCGTCACGCTCAAACCGTTCGATGAGCGCCGCGATCCGTCGTTGTCCGCCAACAGCATCGCCGCCGCGCTGAACCAGGAGTTCACCGTTATCCAGGACGCCTTCATCGCGATCTTCCCGCCACCGCCGGTGATGGGCCTGGGCACCATCGGCGGTTTCCGCGTGCAAGTGGAGGACCGCGGCAACCTGGGCTACGAGGCGCTCTACGCCCAAGTGCAGAACCTCATCGCCAAGAGCCAAAAGGTGCCGGAACTGAGCGGGCTGTTCTCCAGTTTCCAGGTCAACGTGCCGCAGATCGACGCCGACATCGACCGCGACAAGGCCAAGACCCACGGCGTGGCCATCGACGACATCTTCTCCACCTTGCAAATCTACCTGGGCTCGCTGTACGCCAACGACTTCAATCGTTTCGGCCGTACCTACCAGGTCAACGTGCAGGCGGACCAGCGCTTCCGCCTGGATGCCGAGCAGATCGGCCAGCTCAAGGTGCGCAACGACCGCGGCGAGATGGTGCCGCTGTCCACCTTCGTCAAGGTGAGCGACAGCGCCGGCCCGGACCGGGTGATGCACTACAACGGCTTCATCACCGCCGAACTCAACGGCGCGGCGGCCCCCGGCTACAGCACCGGGCAGGCCGAGGCGGCAATGGAACGGCTGCTGAAGGAGGAGTTGCCCAACGGCATGAGCTATGAATGGACCGAGCTGACCTTCCAGCAGATTCTCGCCGGCAATACCGCGCTGTTGGTCTTCCCGCTCTGCGTGCTGCTGGCCTTCCTGGTGCTGGCGGCGCAGTACGAAAGCTGGAGCCTGCCGCTGGCGGTGATCCTGATCGTGCCGATGACCCTGTTGTCGGCCATCGCCGGGGTGATGCTGGCCGGCAGCGATAACAACATCTTCACTCAGATCGGCCTGATCGTGCTGGTGGGCCTGGCTTGCAAGAACGCGATCCTGATCGTCGAGTTCGCCAAGGACAAGCAGGAGGAAGGCCTCGACCGCGTGAGCGCGGTGCTGGAAGCCTGCCGCCTGCGCCTGCGGCCGATCCTGATGACCAGTTTCGCCTTCATCATGGGCGTTGTGCCGCTGGTGCTGTCCTCCGGCGCCGGCGCGGAAATGCGCCATGCCATGGGCGTGGCGGTGTTCTCCGGGATGCTCGGGGTGACCTTCTTCGGCCTGCTGCTGACCCCGGTGTTCTACGTGCTGATCCGCGCCTTCGTGGAAAGGCGCGCGGCGCGCCGCCAGCCCGCCGACGTCCTGCCGGAGGCACAGCGATGAGCCCGCGCCTGACCCTGCTCGCCCTGACCCTGGGGCTGATCGTCAGCGGCTGCGCCGTCGGCCCGGACTACTCCGCGCCCGCCCCGGCGGCCGCCCATCCGGCCCAGGTGGACAGCGCCGAATACGACCGCACCCGTTACGAAAGCCAATGGTGGCGGCAATTCGACGACCCGACCCTGGACCGCCTGGTCCAGGACGCCCTCCACGAGAACCGCGAGCTGCGCGTCGCCTTCGCCCGCTTCAAGGCGGCGCGGGCGATACGCGACGACGTCGCCAACGATGACCTGCCGACCCTGACCAGCCGCGCCAGCGCCGAGCTGGGCAAGGCGCAGCAGCCGGGCTTCAGCGAAAACCGCAGTAACGTGGAACGCTACGACCTGGGCCTGGACATGGCCTGGGAGCTGGATCTGTTCGGCCGCATCCAGCGCCAACTGGAAGCCAGCGATGCACAAGCCGAAGCCGCCGAGGCCGAGCTCTATCAACTCCAGGTCAGCCTGATTGCCGAACTGGTGGGCGCCTACGGCGATCTGCGCGGCGCGCAACTGCGCGAGCGCATCGCCCGCGACAACCTGAAGAACCAGGCGAACTCCCGCGACTTGACCGAGCGCCTGCGCGAAGCCGGCGTCGGCAACCAGCTCGACGTACTCCGCGCGGATGCGCGCCTGGCCGCCACCGAAGCCAGCCTGCCGCAGTTGCAGTCCCAGGAGCAGCATGCGCGGAATCGCATCGCCACTCTTCTCGGCCAGCGCCCGGACGCCCTGAGCGTCGACCTTTCGCCGCGGCCGTTGCCGGCGATCGCCAAGGCGCTGCCGATCGGCGACCCCGCCGAATTGCTGCGGCGGCGCCCGGACATCCGCGCCGCCGAACGCCAGTTGGCGGCGGCCACCGCCAACGTCGGCGTGGCCACCGCCGACCTGTTCCCGCGGGTGAACCTCAGCGGCTTCCTCGGTTTCACCGCCGGGCGCGGCTCGCAACTGGGCGCTTCCGCCGCCCGGGCCTGGGGGTTGGCGCCGACGCTGAGCTGGGCGGCCTTCGACCTCGGCAGCGTGCGCGCGCGACTTCGCGGTGCCGAAGCCGACGCGGACGGCGCCCTGGCCGGCTACGAGCAGCAGGTGTTGCTGGCGCTGGAGGAAAGCGAGAACGCCTTCAGCGACTACGGCAAGCACCAGCAACGCCTGCTGGCCCTGCTGCGCCAGTCCGAGGCCAGCCGCGAGGCCGCCGAGCAGGCCTCGGTGCGCTACCGCGAAGGCACGGTGGATTTCCTGGTCCTGCTCGATGCCGAGCGCGAACGCCTGGCGGCCGAGGACGCCCAGGCCCAGGCGGAAGTGGAGCTGTACCGCGGCATCGTCGCCATCTACAAGGCGCTGGGCGGCGGCTGGCAACCCCGCGCCTGAACCCGCTCCTCCCGGGTCGGCCCTCCTTGCCGGCCCTTCCGCCCCAGGGTTTCGCTCCTTGACCCTGGGGCTTTTTTTGCGCCGCACGCGCGTCGTCGCGCCCGCGACCCTCGGCGTCACCCGCGCCATGACGACCTGCCGCGCGGCTTTTTGTCGCGAGTGCGTCGCGAAATGACCGCTTTCCCGTTCTTCTATCGCCGCCGATGACGGATAATCCCCCGTTGGACGTTTCAAAGGCGCCGCGGGACTCGACAGCCAGGCCGGCAATGGCCGCTCGCTGCCGACGTCGCCCCGCCCATCGGCGTCCGACGCGAGCCCGTTCGGATTTCGCCGACTACTTTTACTGCCACTGCCCACCGAAGAAAGGAACATCCACCATGTTCAAGTCGCTCATCGCCATCGCCTCCTGCGTACTGGCGCTGACTTCCACCGCGCAGGCGGCCGATACGGCGCCCATCGTGATCAAGTTTTCCCACGTCGTCGCCGACGATACACCCAAGGGCCAGGGGGCCCTGTTGTTCAAGAAACTGGTGGAGCAGCGCTTGGCCGGTCAGGTGACGGTCGAGGTCTATCCGAATTCGACGCTGTTCGGCGATGCCAGCGAACTGGACGCCTTGCGCAAGAACGACGTGCAGATGCTGGCGCCTTCGCTGGCCAAGTTCGACCAGTACACCAAGCAATTGCAGGTCTTCGACCTGCCGTTCCTGTTCGACGACCTGGACGCGGTGAACCGTTTCCAGAAACGCGCCAAGGGTCGCCAATTGCTGCGCGCCATGGAATCCAACGAGATCGTCGGCCTGGCCTACTGGCATAACGGCATGCGCCAGCTCTCCGGCCCCCGTGCCATGCGCAGCCCGAAGGACGCCGCCGGCCTGGCGTTCCGCATCCAACCCTCCGCCGTGCTCGAAGCGCAGTTCGCCCAGATCGGCGCCACCTCGGTGAAGATCCCCTTCGCGGAAACCCTCGAGGCCCTGCAGAACAACAAGGTCCAGGGCACCGAGAACACCTGGTCCAACCTCTACAGCCAGAAACTCTTCGGCGCGCAGCCTTTCATCACCGAAACCAACCACGGCGTGCTCGACTACATGCTGGTGAGCAACCCGCGCTTCTGGTACAGCATTCCCCACGCCACCCGGACCCAACTGGAGGCGATCATCGACGAGGTGACCTTCGCGGTGAACCACGCCGCCGAGGAGCAGAACCGCGCGGACCGCGAGCGCATCGTCGCCACCGGCAAGACCCAGGTGGTTTCCCTCAGCACGGAAGAACGCCAGGCCTGGCGCACCGCCATGCAGCCGGTGTGGAATCAGTTCAAGGACGCCATCGGCGAAGACGTGCTGAAAGCGGCGGAAACCGTCAACCGCAAGAAATGACTCGCGCGGCCCGTCCGGGCCGCCTGGGCGCCGGCCGGGCTATACGCCGGGCCGGCGCCACCCCCGCATACCCTTCGAGCCGAGGCCAGAATCGGCGCGATCGATGCGATCGAAGATGTGCCCTGACATTCCCCGCGTAATCGAGCGCTATCGGCGGGGGGCCGCTACCGACGCGGCGCCAGGTCGCGCGCGCGTGGATCAGCGCGAACCGGCGGCGCCCTGCATGACCGGCGGCTCCGCCAGCTGTCGGCTCTGCCAGCCGCCACCGAGGGCGGCGATCAATTGCACGCTGGCCGTCAGGCGGCTGCCTTCCAGGCTCAACAGGGTTCGCTCGTTGTTCAGGGTGCTGGTCTGAAGGGTGACCACGCTGTTGTAGTCCACGGTGCCGGCCTTGTACTGGTTCTCGATCAGGTGCAGGGATTCGCGGGCGGCGTCGAGGGCCTCCTGCTGGATCACCCGCTCGCGCTCGAATACCGACAGCTGTACCAGGTAGTCCTCCACCTCGCGAAAGCCGTTCAACACGGTCTGCCGGTAATCGGCGACGGTCTTGTCGTAGCCGGCCTCGGCTTGTTCCACCCGCGAACGGATCAGCCCACCGTCGAACAGGGTCATGGCGAACGCCGGGCCGATCGACCAAAAGCGGTTCGGCGCGCTGATCCAGTCGTCCAGGCCGCCACTGCGGTAGCCGCCGCTGGCGGACAGGGTCAGGTCGGGGTAATAGGCGGCCGTGGCGACGCCGATGGCGGCGTTCGCACTGAGCATCCGCCGTTCCGCCGCGGCGATGTCCGGTCGCCGTTCGAGTAGGGTCGAAGGCACGCCCACCGGCACCGCCGGCAGGGTCGGCACCGCATCCACCATCGCCAGCTCGAACTCCGACGGGGCGACGCCCACCAGCACGGCGATGGCGTGCTCCAGTTGCGCGCGCTGGTATTCCAGGTCGACGGATTGCGCCTCGGTGCTCTTCAGCTGGGTACGCGCCTGGGCCACGTCGGACTTCGGCACGATACCCGCGCGATACTGGTTCTCGGTCAATTTCAGCGCACGCCGATAGGCCTCCACGGTGGATTCCAGCAGGCGCTTCTGTTCGTCCAGCACGCGCAATTGCAAGTAGTCCTGCACCAGTTCGGATTGCAGGCTGAGGTGGGTCGCCGCGAGGTCGGCGGCGCTGGCCTGCATGCTCGCGTCGTCGGCCTCCAACTGGCGGCGCAGCTTGCCCCAGAGGTCCAGTTCCCAACTGACCGACAGGCTGGCGTCGTAGCTCTTCGAGACGCGCGAGGAACCGCTGCTGTATTCGACGCCATCGAGGGTGCCCCCGCCGCCGCTGCCGTTCTGTCCGGAGCGGGTGACGCCGAGGTTGGCGCCCAGGGTGGGGAAGAACGCCGCCCGGGCGCCACGCACCAGGGCGCGCGCCTGTCGATACTGCGCCTCGGCGCTGGCCAGGCTCTGGTTGCTGGCATTGAGCCGCTCCACCAGGCCATCCAGGGTCGGGTCGCCGTACAGGGTCCACCAGGCGCCGCGGCTCAGCACGTCCGCCGGGTCGGCGGCCTTCCACCCGGCGGCCTGCTTGAACGTGGCCGGGTTGGCCGCCGCCGGCCGCTGGTAGTCGGGCCCCACCGTACAGGCCGCGAGGGCGGCGAATGCCAGCGCGAGCGCCAGGGGGTGCAGCGGGCGCGACGCCCGCGAGGGCGCGGCGGCGGGCTTGCGGGGAACGGCGGATTCCGGACCGGACTTCAACGCGATCTCTCCAGATACGACAGGGTTCACGGGGCGACTCATAGCGGTGTGTCCAGGGCGGCATCGGTGCGCACGCCACGCCAGCGGTTGACCCGATGGCGCAGGCGGTCGAGGTACAGGTAGACCACCGGGGTGGTATAGAGCGTCAGCAATTGGCTGAGGACCAGTCCGCCGACGATGGTCAGGCCGAGCGGCTGGCGCATTTCCGCGCCCTCGGCACCGCCGATGAGCAGCGGCAGGGCGCCGAGGATGGCGGCCAGGGTGGTCATCAGGATCGGCCGGAAACGCAGCAGGCAGGCCTGGCGGATCGACTCCTGCGGCGAAAGCCCGTCGTGACGCTCCAGTTGCAGGGCCAGGTCGATCATCAGGATCGCGTTCTTCTTCACGATGCCGATCAGCAGGAACAGGCCGAGCAGGGAAATCAGGCTGAATTCCTGGCCGGTGAGGAGGATCGCCAGCAGGGCGCCAACCCCGGCGGACGGCAGCGTGGAGAGGATGGTCAGGGGATGGATGTAGCTCTCGTAGAGGATGCCGAGCACGATGTACACCATCAGCAAGGCGGCCAGGATCATCCACGGCTGGCTTTTCTGCGCGGTCTGGAACATGTCGGCGCTGCCCCCCATGCGCCCCTGCACCTCGGTCGGCATGCCGATCGCCGCCACCGCCCGGTCGATGGCCTTGGCCGCCTGGTCCAGGCTGACGCCGGGCGCCAGGTCGAAGGAAATGCTTTCCGCGGCGAATTGCCCCTCGTGGCTGACGCGATCCTCTTCCAGGCTGCGCTCGTAATGGGAGAACGCCGACAAGGGCACGCGCTTGCCGTCGCCGGTGACCACCTGCACCTGCTCCAGCACTTCCGGGTGCTGGGCAAACGCCGGGTCCACTTCCATCACCACCTGGTACTGGTTGAGGCTTTCGTAGATGGTGGAAATCTGCCGCTGGCTGAACGCGTTGTTCAACAACGTGGTGACCGTGTTCATCTCCACGCCCAGGCGCCGCGCCGCGTCGCGGTCGATCTTCAGGCTGACCTGCTGCGCGCCCTTGCCCTCGTTGGCATCGATGGCGGTCAGCTCCGGCAGGCTCTTCAGCGCCTGGGTCAGTTTCGGCAGCCAGGTGCGCAAGTCGGCCAGGTCGCCGGCCAGCAGGCTGTATTCGTATTGCGAACTGCGCTGCTCGCGACCGCCGAACATCAGGTCCTGGTCGGCCATCAGGAACAATTGCCCGCCGGGGACCTGGGGCAGGTTGGCGCGGATGCGTTCGAGCACCTGCTGTGCCGACGCCTTGCGTTCGGCGACGCTTTTCAGGCGCACGATCATCATGGCGTTGTTGATGCCACTGCCGCCGCCGATGAAGCCCGCCACGCTGGTCACCGCGGGATCGGCGAGCACCGCCCGGCGATAGATTTCCATCTTCGGTTGCATCACCTGGAACGACAGGCCGTCGTCGCCGCGGATGAAGCCGATCAATTGACCGGTGTCCTGGGACGGCAGGAAGGTCTTCGGCACCAGGATGTACAACGCGATGTTCAGCGCGATGGTCGCCAACAGGCTGCACAGGGTGATCCGCGGATGCCGCAGGGCCCAGCCCAGGGTGCGGTCGTAGGCCCCCACCAACCGCCGGTGCAGCCGATGGCTCGTGCGCTGCAGGCGGGTCTCCTCCTCGCCGTGGGGCTTCAGCCAGCGCGCGCAGAGCATCGGCGTGAGGGTCAGGGAAATCACCAGGGACACCAGGATCGCCGCCGCCAGGGTGATGGCGAACTCGCGGAACAGCTGGCTGACGATACCGCCCATGAACAGGATCGAGACGAATACCACCACCAGCGACAGGTTCATCGACAACAGGGTGAAGCCCACCTCGCGGGTACCCAGGTAAGCGGCGCGCAGCGGCGTCTCGCCGTTGTCGATGTGCCGGGCGATGTTCTCCAGCACCACGATGGCATCGTCCACCACCAGCCCGGCGGCGAGGATCAGCGCCATCAGCGACAACACGTTGAGGGTGAAACCCGAGAGATACATGACGGCGAAGCTGCCCACCAGCGAGACCGGTACCGCCAGCGCCGGGATCATCGCGCTGCGCAGGCTGCCGAGGAACAGAAACACCAGCAGGATCACCAGCCCCACGGCGATCAGCAGCGTGCGCTCGGCCTCGTGCAGGGTGGCGCGGATCACCGGCGATCGGTCCATCGCCACCTCCAGCTGCGCGGTGCCGGGCAGCACCGCGCGCAGGGTCGGCAGTTGGTCGCGGATGCCCTGGGTGGTCTCGATGATGTTGGCGCCCGCCTGGCGGTTGACCACCAGCAGCACCGCCGCGTCGTCGTTGAAGAAACCGCTGTTGTAGCGGTCCTCGACGCCGTCGCGGACCTTGGCCACATCGCTCAGGCGCACGGTCGCGCCGTTCTGGTAGCGGATGATCAGGGGTTCGTAGTCGGCCGCCTTGCGCAACTGATCGTTGGCCTGCACCTGCCATTGCCGCTGGTCGTCCTCGACGAAACCCTTGGGCCGGCGCTGGTTGGCCTTGGCGATGGTGTCGCGCACCTCGTCGAGGGCGATGCCGTACTGCTCGAGCTGTTGCGGCTGCAACTCGACGCGTACCGCCGGCAACGAACTGCCGCCGATCTGCACCTCGCCGACTCCGGTCACCTGCGACAGCTTCTGCGCCACGATGGTCGAGGCCAGGTCGTAGAGCTGGCTCTTGTCGAGCACCGACGAGGTCAGCGACAGCACCATGATCGGCGCCTGGGACGGATTGACCTTGCGGTAGGTGGGCATGCTGCGCATGCCGCTGGGCAGCAGGTTGCGCGAGGCGTTGATCGCCGCCTGGACGTCCCGCGCGGCGCCGTTGATGTCGCGGTCCAGATCGAACTGCACGATGACCCGCGTCGAGCCCTGGCTGGTGCGGCTGCTCATCTGGCTGATCCCGGCGATGCTGCCGAGGGCGCGCTCCAGCGGGGTAGCCACGGTGGCGGCCATGATCTCCGGGCTGGCGCCGGCGAGGCTGGCCTGCACAGTGATGGTGGGAAAGTCCATCTCCGGCAGCGGCGCCACCGGCATCAGGCCGAAACTCATGCCGCCCAGCAGGAGGATCGCCAGGCTCATCAGCATGGTCGCCACCGGACGGGCGATGAAGGGGGCGGAAAGGTTCATCGGCACCCTCCCCCGCGACGGGTCCGCGCCGTCATACCGGCACGTCCAGATCCCGCCCGGCGCCCCGTGGTTCGCGGCGGCCCCAGCGTCGGGCCAGGCGGTCGAAGGCCAGGTAGATCACCGGCGTGGTGAACAGCGTCAGCAACTGGCTGACCAGCAGCCCGCCGACCATCACCAGGCCAAGGGGCTGGCGCAGCTCGGCGCCGGAGCCGCTGGCGAGCATCAGCGGCACCGCGCCGAACAGCGCCGCCAGGGTGGTCATCAGGATCGGCCGGAAGCGCAGCAAGGCGGCGCGATAGATCGCATCCCGCGGCGTCATGCCCTGGTGGCGCTCGGCCTCCAGGGCGAAGTCGATCATCATGATCGCGTTCTTCTTGACGATGCCGATCAGCAGGATGATGCCGATGATCGCGATCAACCCCAGGTCGTTGCCGGACAGCAGCAGCGCGAGCAAGGCGCCCACCGCGGCCGAGGGCAAGGTGGAGAGGATGGTGATCGGGTGGATGTAGCTCTCGTAGAGCACGCCGAGCACGATGTACATGGTCACCACCGCCGCCAGGATCAGCAGCAGGGTGCTCGACAGCGAGGCACGGAAGGCTTCCGCGGCCCCCTGGAAATGCGTCTGCACGCCCTCGGGCATGCCGATGTCGCGCTGCGCCTGCTCGATGATGCCCACCGCTTCGCCCAGGGAAACGCCGCTGGCGAGGTTGAACGACAGGGTCACGGCCGGGAACTGGCCGACGTGGTTGATCAACAGGCGGGCCGGCCGCTCTTCCATCTTGGCCAGGCTGGACAGCGGCACCGGCTTGCCGTCCGCGGTGCGCACGTGCACCTGCTCCAGCGCCTGCGGCCCGAGCCGGCTGCCGGCCTGCGCCTCCAGCACCACCCGGTACTGGCTGGCCTGGGTGAAGATGGTCGAGATCTGCCGTTGGCCGAAGGCGTCGTAGAGCGCGTCGGTGATGGTCGAGACGCCCACGCCGAGTCGCGAGGCGGCGTCGCGGTCGATATCCAGATAGATTTGCAGGCCCTGGCTCTGCAGGTCGCTGGTGACGTCGGTGAGCTCGGCGTGCTCACGCAACGCTTCCACCAGGCGCGGCGTCCAGGTATCCAGCAAGTCGGCGTCCGGCGACTCCATGCTGAACTGGAACTGGGTACGGCTGATGCTATCCTCGATGGTCAGGTCCTGCACCGGTTGCAGGTACAGCTGGATGCCCGGCAGGCGCGCCAGTTGCGGGCGCAGGCGCTCGATCACCTCGGCAGCGGTGACGTCGCGATCGCCGTGGGGCTTGAGGTTGATCAGCAGGCGCCCGCTGTTGAGGGTCACGTTGTCGCCGTCGATACCGATGTAGGAGGTCAGGCTGGCCACCGCCGGATCGGCCAGTATCACCTCTGAAAGGCTTTGCTGGCGCTCGCTCATGGCATGGAAGGACACCGACTGCGGCGCCTCGGAAATGCCCTGGATGACGCCGGTGTCCTGGACCGGGAAGAACCCCTTGGGCACCGCTAGGTAGAGCACCACGGTGAGGCCCAGGGTGGCGATGGCCACCAGCAGGGTGAGCGGCTGATGGGCCAGCACCCAGGTCAGCCAGCGACCGTAGCCGCCGATCAGCCGCTCCAGCCAGGCGGGGTTCTGCTCCCTGGCTTCCTCGCGGCGCAGCAGGCGCGCGCACATCATCGGCGTCAGGGTCAGCGAGACCACCAGGGAGATCAGGATCGCCACCGCCAGGGTGATGGCGAACTCGCGGAACAGCCGGCCGACCACGTCCTGCATGAACAGCAGGGGAATGAGCACGGCGATCAGCGAGAAGGTCAGGGAAATCAGGGTGAAGCCGATCTGCCGCGCGCCCTTGAGCGCCGCCTGCAATGGCGTGTCGCCCTCCTCCAGGTGGCGGGCGATGTTCTCCAGCATGACGATGGCGTCATCGACGACGAAGCCGGTGGCGACGGTCAGCGCCATCAGGGTCAGGTTGTTCAGGGAGAAACCGGCCAGGTACATCACGCCGAAGGTGCCCACCAGGGACAGCGGCACGGCGATCGAGGGGATCAGGGTGGCGGAAAGCTTGCGCAGGAAGATGAAGGTCACCATCACCACCAGGGCGATGGCCAGCAGCAGTTCGTGCTGCACGTCGTTGACCGCCGCGCGGATGGTCTGGGTGCGGTCGGTGAGCACCGTCACCTCCAGGCCCGCCGGCAGGCTGGCGCGCAGTTGCGGCAGCAGTTCCTGCACCCGCCTCACCACTTCGATGACGTTGGCCCCCGGCTGGCGCTGCACATTGAGCAGCACCGCCTCATTCTGATTGGCCCAGGCCGCCAGGCGCTCGTTCTCGGCCCCGTCGACGATGGTGGCGACATCCTTGAGCCGCAGCGCCGAGCCGTTCTGGTAGGTGAGGATCAGCTCGGCGTATTCCGCCGGGGTCTTCAGTTGATCGTTGGCATCGAGCATCGCCACCCGGGTCGGCCCGTCGAAGTTGCCTTTCGGCTGGTTGACGTTGGCCGCGCCGATCAGGCTGCGCACGTCGGCCAGGGCCAGGCCATAGGCGGCCAGGGCCTCGGGATCGGCCTGGATGCGCACCGCCGGGCGCTGGCCGCCGGCGATGCTGACCATCCCCACGCCGCCGATCTGCGCGAGTTTCTGTGCCATGCGGGTGTCGACCAGATCGTGAAGCTTGGGCAACGGCAGGGTCTTGGAGGTCACCGCCAGGGTCAGCACCGGGGTGTCGGCCGGGTTGACCTTGTTGTACACCGGCGGCGCCGGCAGGTCGTTCGGCAACAGGTTGGTCGCCGCGTTGATCGCCGCCTGCACCTCCTGCTCGGCCACGTCCAGCTTGATCTCCAGGCTGAAGCGCAAGGTGATCACCGAAGCCCCGCCGGAGCTGGTGGATGCCATCTGTTGCAGGCCGGGCATCTGCCCGAACTGGCGTTCCAGCGGCGCGGTCACCGCGCTGGTCATCACCTCGGGGCTGGCGCCGGGGTAGAGCGTGAGGATACGGATGGTCGGGTAGTCCACCTGCGGCAACGCCGCCACCGGCAGCATCCGGTAGGCGATCAGGCCCGCCAGCAGGATGGCCACCATGGTCAGGGTGGTGGCCACCGGCCGCAGGATGAAGACGCGGGAAATATCCATCAGCCGTTGAGCCCGGAGCGTCTGCGCGGTACCCGTTGCTGCGAATCGTCGACCGGTTCCTGGCGGGCCGGCGCGGACAACCCTTCCACCACCTCCACCTCGGCGCCCTCGCGCAGGCGGTCGGTGCCTTCCAGAACGACCCGCTCGCCCTCTTCCACCCCTTTGGTGACCACGGTGTACTCGCCGTCGCTGGGACCCGTCTCCAGGGTCCGCAGCTGGACCTTGTTGTCGGCGCCGACCACATAGACGAAAGTGCCGCGGGCGCCCACCTGCACCGCCGCCGAGGGAATGCGGAGCGCCCGTGCGAGCACGTTGGCGCGCAGGCGGACATTGACGAACTGGTTGGGGAACAGCGTCTCGTCGGCATTCTCGAAACGCGCCTTGAACTTCAGGGTGCCGGTGGTGGTGTCGATCTGGTTGTCCAGGCTGTGCAATACGCCGCTGGCGAGTTGCTTGCGGTCGCCGCGGTCCCAGGCCTCGACGCTCAGGCTGTCGCCGCTGCGCACCCGCTCCAGCACGTCCGGCAGGTCGCCTTCGGGCAGGGTGAAGCTGACGGAGATCGGCTGGGTCTGGGTGATCACCACCAGCGCGGTACTGTCGTTGGCGGCGACCAGGTTGCCCTGGTCGAGCTGGCGCAGGCCGAGGCGGCCGGCGATGGGCGCGCGGATCTGGGTGTACTGCAGGTTCAACCGGGCCTCGGCCACGGCCGCCTGGTTGGCCTTGAGGGTGCCCTGGTACTGATACAGCAGCGCCTGCTGGGTATCCAGGGTCTGCTTGGCGATGCTGTCCTCGGCATACAGGCCCTTGTAGCGCGCCAGGTCGATCTCGGCGTTCTTCAATTGCGCCTGGTTCTGCGCCAGGGTGCCCTCGGCCTGCTGCAAGGCCACTTCGTAGGGGCGCGGGTCGATCACCGCCAGCAGGTCGCCGGCCTTGACCTTCTGGCCTTCCTCGAACTGCACCTTGACCAGTTCGCCGGCCACCCGGCTGCGGATGTTCACGGTGTTCAGCGCGGTCACCGTGCCCAACGCCTTGTGGTAAACCGGGAAATCGCTGCGATCCGCCGCCGCGACACGCACCGGCACCACCCCGCCGAAGGCGCCGAATCCAGCCCGGCCGGCCGGGCCTTCCGGCTTCGCCTTGTGCGGCCAGAACCACCATGCCAAGGCCACCGCGAGGAGCAGCACGATCAGGATCAACAACCCACGCCGTGGAAAGCGGGAGGCAGGACGGGGACTCGAATCGGACATGGAGGGGACATCACTTCTGGGGGAGCGTGAACGATAAGGATTCTCGCGCGCCAAGCAAAGCCTCGCGGCCCGGCTTTACCTTCCATTTACCGATCTAACTGTATGACGGGAAAAGAAAAAGCCAGGGGCAGGCGATTCATCGTCGAAAATCGTTGCCGGGCATGTGCGGCGCGCATGCGCCCGGGACGGCGCGGCGAGGATGAAACGGGCCCGCCGGAGCGGGCCGTCGGACGCGGAAGACCGTTATTTCAAGGCCGCGGTGGCCGCCGCGTAGTCGGGTTCCTCGGCGATTTCGCCGACCAGTTCGCTGTGCAGCACCCTGTCCTGCTCGTCCAGCACCACCACCGCCCGGGCGGCGACGCCCGCCAAGGGTCCGCTGGCGATGGCCACGCCGTAGGCTTCGAGGAACTCGCGGCCGCGCATGGTCGACAGGTTGACCACGTTCTGCAGGCCTTCGGCCCCGCAGAAGCGCGCCTGGGCGAACGGCAGGTCGGCGGAGATGCACAGCACCACGGTGTTTTCCAGTTTGCTGGTCTCGGCGTTGAAGGTCCGCACGGAGGTGGCGCAAGTGGGCGTATCGACGCTGGGGAAGATGTTCAGCACCTTGCGCTTGCCGGCGAACTTGGCCAGGCTCACGTCGGACAGATCGCCCCCCACCAGGGTGAACGCGGGGGCCTGCTGGCCGGGCTGGGGCAGGCTTCCTTCAACCTGGATCGGATTACCTTTGAGCGTCACTTGAGTCATGGTTGTCCCCTTGGGTCATCGGATAAATCCCGATTTAAGCACGCCGCGCCGGAAAAAGCTGTGCCGGCTCAGACCGGCGCGGGCAGCGGCGGCCAGGCTTCGGCGTCGAACACCTCCGCCAGCCAGTCGATGAACACCCGCACGCGCCGCGACAGGTGGCGATGCGGCGGATAGAGCGCGGTCAGCGGCATCGGCAGCGGCCGGTGCTCGGCGAGCACCTCGCACAAGCTGCCGGCGGCGATCTGCCGGTCTATGTGGTAGCGCGGCGCCTGGATCAGGCCGAACCCCGCCTCGCAGGCGGCGATGTAGGCTTCGCTGGAGTTCACGGCCACCCGGGCGGGGAGGCGCAACGTGCGAACCGCACCGGCCTCGGTGAAGTCCAGGTCGAAACGACGACCGCTGAGGGCGGAGAAGAAATCCACGGCGAGGTGCCCCTCGAGGTCCTCCAGGCACCTCGGCCGCCCATGGCGGCGCAGGTACTCCGGGCTGGCGCAGGTCACCTGGGGCATGCCGCACAGCGGGCGCGCCACCAGGCTCTGGTCGTGCAGGTCGCCGCCACGCAGCACGCAGTCGACGCCCTCGCGAATCAGGTCCACCGGGCGGTCGCTGGCGCCGATCTCCAGTTGGATACGCGGGTAACGGGCGCAGAACGCCGGCAGGGCCGGGATCACCACTAGTCGCCCGAGGGACGCCGGCATATCGATGCGCAGCACGCCCTGGGGATTGTGGCGCGTGTCGGAGAAGAACGACTCCGCTTCCTCTATATCCGCCAGCAGGCGCAGGCAGCGCTCGTAGTAGGCCCGCCCGTCCAGGGTCGCGCTGACCTGGCGGGTGGTGCGCTGCAACAGTTGCACGCCGAGATGGCTTTCCAGTTGCTTGACCAGGGTGGTCACCGAGGCCCGCGACAGGCCCAGGCTATCGGCCGCCTTGCCGAAGGCCCCCAGCTCGACGATACGGGTGAATACCTGCATGGCCAGCACGCGGTCCATGGCGCCCTCTTTTGTTTAGAAATCACGAATGGTGAAAACACCGATACGCGGTTTATCTCACCGCCCTGAACAATTGACAATGTCGGCTTGTTCAACCACAGGAGTGCCTCCGATGAAAACCCGCCGCCTCGGTCACAACGGACCGCAGATTTCCGCCATCGGCCTCGGCTGCATGGGCATGAGCGATTTCTATGTCGCCGGCCGCGATGACCGCGAGTCCATCGCCACCGTGCATCGCGCCCTGGAGCTGGGGGTGAACTTCCTCGACACCGCCGACATGTACGGCCCCCACACCAACGAGCAACTGGTGGGGCAAGCCATCCAGGGCAAGCGCGAGCAGGTGTTCCTGGCCAGCAAGTTCGGCATCCTGCGCGACTCCGCCAACCCGCAGCTGCGCGGCGTCAGCGGCCACCCGGACTACATACGACGCGCCATCGAAGGTAGCCTGAAGCGCCTCGGCACCGACTACCTGGATCTCTATTACCAGCACCGCATCGACCCGCAGGTACCCATCGAGGACACCGTGGGCGCCCTGGCCGATCTGGTACGCGCGGGCAAGGTACGCCACCTGGGCTTGTGCGAGGTGGCGCCCGCCACCCTGGAACGCGCCCATGCGGTGCATCCGATCACCGCGGTCCAGACCGAATACTCGCTGTGGACCCGCGACCCCGAGGAGAACGGCGTGCTCGCCACCTGCCGGCGCCTGGGCATCGGTTTCGTGCCCTACAGCCCGTTGGGGCGCGGTTTCCTCACCGGCGCCCTGAAAAGCCCGGAGGACTTCGCCGAAGACGACTACCGCCGCTTCAGCCCGCGTTTCCAGGGCGAGAACTTCGCGCGCAACCTGGAGCTGGTGCACAAGGTCGAGCAACTGGCGCAGAACAAGGGCGTCGCGCCGGCGCAACTGGCCCTGGCCTGGGTCCTCGCCCAGGGCGAAGACCTGCTGCCGATCCCCGGCACCAAGCGGCGCCGCTACCTGAAAGAGAACGTCGCGGCGGTGGACCTCGAACTCAGCGCCGCCGAACGCGCCGAACTGGATGCCATCTTCCCGCCCCGGGCCGCCGTCGGCGACCGCTACGGCGCCGAGTCCATGGCCATGCTCACCCTCTGACTCCGCGGCGGCGGCGTGCGATGAGGCGGCGCGGCCTGTCTAGCACGGCCCCCCGCCCGTCCGACGGGGACTAGGAAGTCCCCTCGGAGCGCTAGGCTGATCGGAGCCGCCGGCTGTATGCGGCGGTGACGATCGATCATTCCAAGGAGATGGAAAAATCATGATCAAAACTGTTGACGAACAACTCACCCAGGCGCGGCATTTCTTCGTCGCACCGCCCCAGGCACACCCGGCGAGCGCCCCCCAGAGCCGCATGGCTGCGGTGGCCAAACGCGACGTACAGGGCCTGGATAACGTGCCGCAGATGTTCAAGCCCACCGCGGATACCAACGGCTCGGTCATGCAGTTCAACGGCTCGCTGCCGGATACCGCCAGCGACAAGGAAAAGGCCGATTTCGCCGCCCTGCTGAAGGACCAGCAGTTCTACCTGCAGTCCGGCCTCGGCCTGGTCACCGCCTGGATGACCGCCCGCTACCAGCGCGACCCCAGGCAATGGGCGAATCCGCAGAACTGGCAGACGCCGCTGAGCAACCTGCCGGCGGAGTTCTACACCCCCACCGACATCACCCAGTACCAGTTCCGCCAGAGCACCAAGGGCCTGGAACTGGCGGGCACCTTCCTCACCACCCTGATCGGCTGGGCCAGCGGCGTGGGCATCGTGGCGTCCTTCGGCAGCTTCATCGCCACCCTGGGCGAACAGATACGCGCGGGCATCACCAGCGAAAGAACCTCAATGGACACCTACCACCTGTGCTTCGGCTACCAGCCGATCCGCGACGCTGCGGGCAATTGGCAACTGGTGAGCATCGCCGAGTATTACTTTCTCAGCTTCACCCAGGCGCAGCGGACCCTTTACACCAGTTGCAGCTCCGCGCAGATGTACGACTTCGACTTCAGCTACCAGCGGGGGCGCCTGCTGTTGAACTGGGCCAGCCTCTCCCACGAAAGCAACGCCCCGGCGCGCAAGGCCTGGAACGCCGCGATCGGCGGCGCCGCGATGGACGACGTGGAACAGGCGACGAATTTCTTCGGCACCCGGGTGAAGCCCAAGTGAGGCCCCCTCACCGACAAGGAGATTGCCATGAGCAACCCAATGCCGGCGCCGGTGCCGCCTTCGTTCTACCTGGAACTGGTGCCCCCCCGCGTCACCCCGGCCGCCGACGAGATGCTGGATGTATTGCGCGACTACCTCGGCATCCTCGACCACTACCTCGAAGGCAGGCCGGACCCCAACCTGAACGCGCGCCATGAAGCGTTCAGCAACCTGCCCGGGTTGTTCCTCAACAGCTTCATCCATGTCGAGCGGGAAGCCCGCGACGTCCGCTTCGATCCTTCCTCCCTGGCCCAGCTGCTCGCTCCCCTAGTGGAAGGGAGCCTGCCGCCGGCCGACTACCGGGGCCTGATCGGACGGCTCGCCGAGGAACTGCATGGGGCCGGGCCGCCGCTTCCGGGAGGTCCGCCGAAGCGGCTGTTGATCAACGTGATCGACCTGGAGGACGGGTATTCGACCGGGCACTTGGGTTCGTTCGAGTGTCTGGCGAGCCTGAGAGGCGCCCCCCCGCACGAGGCGATTGCCGAAAGCGGGACGCTCGACGGGGGCGGCAAGGAAGCCGGCAACCCGATCCCGTCGAAATCCGGCGAGCACCCGCTGCACCTGCATCTCGCGGTGGACTGGGGCGACCATTCGCTGGCGACGGCCAGCCTGCCCCTCGCCCGCCGATTCATCCAGGACATGCGCGACCAGGGCTATCTGGCGGACATCACCGAGCGGCGCACCTACCTGAAGCTCGTGCAGGCATGAGGTGTGGAACTTCCCCCGTCGCCGGACGGGGGAGGTTCGACGAGACCTTTATCGCCCGCCCCACCTGTCCCCGCCGGTGCCGCCTCATCGCGCCGCCGGCAATCGCGCGCGTCTCGGCTTCGCGCCTCAGAAGTCGCGTTTGTAGAACAGGTCGAGCGAGCTGGCCAAGCCGCTGGCCGCTTCCAGGTAGAGGCGCTTGGTCAACTCGTAACGCAAGGCCACCACGCTGGTCGGGTCCTGTACGCCGATGCCGTAGCGAATGGTCAGGCGGTCGGACAGTTGCCCGCTGGCGCCATCGTTATCCAGCTGGAAATCCTTGATCCCCAGGCGTTCCGCCAGGGCTCCGGTCACCGGAGCGGTGCCCGAGAGGCCCATGGCCAGAGCCGCCTGGCCCAGGGCGTTGCTGTCGTTGCCGCTGTTGGTGGGGCGCCCCAGCACCAGGTAGGACAGGGCCTGTTCCTCGCTCATCGCGGGCGTCGAGAACACCTCGGTGGTCGGGCCGTCGGCGCGCCCGTTGAGGCGCACCCCGGCGGTGACGTCGCCGATCTTGCGCACCGCCTCGACGTCCAGGTAAGGCTGGTCCAGCGGACCGGCGAATAGCAGACGCGCCCGGTTCAGTTCCAGGCGCTGGCCGTAGGCGCGATAGCGACCGTTCTTCAGGCTCAACTCGCCATGACCGCTGAGGTTGTCGCCGATCCGCAGACGTCCGGCGAGGTCGGCGGTCAGGCCGAAACCGCTGAACTGCAAGCGCTCCTCGCCCACCACCACGGCCACGTCCATCGCCAGTTGCAGCGCATCCTCCTGGCGAGGCGGCGCGCCGACGATCTGCGCGTCGCCGGAGACCTTCACTGCCTGGGGCGGCAGCGAGCGAATGGCAATCTTGCCGCTGGGCACCGCGACCGTTCCGGTGACCGCCAGGCGCTCGTCGGCCAGGCTCAGGCGCAGGTCCGGCGCCACGTCCAGGTCGGCGTAGGGCTCCACCTGCACCGGCAGGTGTTCGCCGCGGATCGCCAGGTCCAACGCCAGGGCCCGGCCCCAACCGAGGTTGCCCGACAGCGACGCCCTGCCCCGCTCGCCCGCGCGCCAGCCGCCGGAGAGCGTGGCGCTCTCGCCGAGGATGCGCGCATCCAGGGTCAGCGCTTCCAGGCGCGTGGGCAGTTCGTCGCCGGCGACGTGGCCATCGTGCAGGCTCAGGCGACCGTCCAGGGTCGGCGCCAGCAAGGTGCCGCCGAGACTGCCGCTGCCGTCCAGCCGCCCCTCCAGGGTCTCTACCTTGGCGATGAAGGGTCGCGCCACCGCGAGGTCCAGGCCGCTCAGGCGGAACTGCCCGCTCAGCGGCTTGCTGGCCGGGCGTGGGTCGAGGTGCGCCTCCACCTGCAGCTGCCCCAGGCGAGGCCCGTCCAGGCTGAGTAGGCTGTCGACCCGCTGCGGTTGCAAGCGGGTGTCCAGCTTCAAGCTGTCGTAGGAGAAGTCCACCCAGCCCTGGGGCTCTTTCAAGCGCAAGGCGCCCTTGCCCGCATCCAGGGTGACGTGCCCCTGGGGTCCGCCGGCCGGCAGCGCCACTTCGAGTTCGGCGTCCAGCATCCCCTGCCAGGCGAAGTCGTCGGGCAGCCAGCGCCCGAGGCTGGCCAGCGGGAAATCCCGCAGGCGGTAGCTGAGCTGCGGCTCCGGCGCCAGGCGTTGCTCGCCGGCGCACAGGCTGGCCGCGCCGTTGCGCCAGCAATGGGCGCCGAAGGTGATCCGACCCTCCGCGCTACGGCGCAGGGGCGCCGCCTGCTCTAGGCGCCAGCGCTGGCCAGCGCCTTCGACGTCGCCGCTGGCCAGGCGGCCGAGCCAGGCGCCGCCCTCGCGACGACCGTCGAGGCTGGCGGCGACGTTCAGCAGCGGGCCTTGCAGACGCAGCTCGAGCGCCTGCCGGAGCGGATCGCCCTGAGCGCGCAGGCTGACGTCGCCCAGGGCGGTGTCGCCGGCACGCAGGTTGCGGGCGTCGAGTTGCACACGGCCGCGCCGGTTGGCGTCCAGGCGGGCATCCACCACCAGGCGTTGCAGCCGGTTATCGGCGTAACCCAGACCTTGGCCGGTCAGGCCCAATACCCCTTCCGGCGCCTGCGCCGTGCCGCTCAGGTCGAGCCGGCCGCTGGCCTGGCCATCCAGCCCCGGCCAGAGTTGGCCGAGACGGTTCAAGGCCAGGTCGAAGCGTCCGCCGAGGCGTCGGTCCAGGCTCCCGGCGCCGCTGATGCGGTTGTCGCCCAGACGTAGCTGCACCTCGCTCAGGTTCCAATTGGCGTCGGCGCCGTGGGCTTTCGCCCGCAGGTCGGCCGGCTGCCCGCGCAGGCGCCCCTTGACGTCGAGGGCGGCTTGCAGGGCGAGTTTGCCGCCACGGTAGTCACCCTGGCTGTCGAGGGTGCCGGCCAGGCGTCCGGGCAACTCGGCGAGCCAATAGGCCGGGTCGAGGTCGCTCAGCTTCAACGCGGTGTCCCAGACGATCCCGTCGGCGAAGTCGATCCGCAGGCGGCCGTCGGCCTTGCCCTGGCCGGCGACCAGGCGCAAGGCATCGAGGCTGACCTTTCGCAAGTCGCCCTGCACCGGGCTGCCCAGGCTGAAATCCCCCGCCGGGCCGTGCAGGTCGGCATCGAAACGGCCGCGATAGGCGTCGTCCGCATAATGCAGGCTGGCCTGCAAACGGCGCACGGCCACCGGCGGTGCCTCGGCCAGCGGATACAGGCGCAGCCAGGGGAAGTCCTGCCAGTCCAGGCGCGCATCGGCGACCAGGCCGGCGCTCCAGTCCAGGCGCCCATTGAGCTCGAGCCGATGGCTTTCGTCCGCCGCCAGGGCGAGGCGCTGGATATCGGCGCCCGTGGTCGTCGCCTGCGCCTCCAGGGCCAGCGCCAGCGGGCCGCCCTCGCCCGGCAGGCTGGCCTGGCCCAGCACCCGAAAGCCCTGCTGCAGATCGCCGCTGGCACTGAGCCGTAGCTGTTCGAGGCGCAGGGTGTCGGGCAGGTCCTCGCGGGCCTTGAAAGCGTCGGCCTGAAGCCGCAACTCGGCCGGCAGGTGCTCCGCCAGGGGCTGCACGCTGCCTTCGCCCCGGGCATCCAGGTAGCCGTGGCTGTCGAATTGCAGGGCAAGGCGCTCGCGCAGGTCGCCCTGGGCTCGCAGGTTCACCTGCCAGGCCTTGCCCTGCACCGCCGGCAGCCCGAGCACGCCGGCGAGTTCCAGCGGCCAGCCGCCCTGCGGCCTCAAATGACCGCTCAGCTCCAGGCTCAGGTCATCGCGGTGCAGGCTGAGGCTGTCGATCTGCAAGCCGTCCGCGCGCCAGGCGGCGCTCATCCGCAGGTCGCTGAAAGCGTCCTGGCCATCCAACCGGAAACGATCGATACGGATCTGCCCCAGACGCAGCGACAGCGGCAGGTTCAGTTCCGGCAACGCGAGCGGCTCTCCCGGCGAATCGCCGGAAGGCGGTATTTCCAGGGTGATCGCGGGAGTGTCGAACGCGTCGATGCACAGGGTCGCGCGCAGCAGGCAGCCTGGCGACCAGGCGAAACGCGGCTCGCGCACCTGCAGGTGGGTGCCCTGCTGGCGCCAGTCGAGCTGGGTGGCGCTCCAGCGTCCGCCCAGGCGCCCCTGGAAATCCGTGATCGTCAGCCCCGGCACTCGCTGTATCAGCCAACGGCTACCGCCGCTGGTGCCGAGCAACCCGCCCAGGCTCGCGCCGAGCAGCACCAGGATCGCCAGCAGGCCCAGGCCGACGTACAGGGCGACCCGCTTCACAGCTCGGGCCCCATGGAAAAATGCAGGCGCACTCCGCCGGGCTCGTCCAGGGCGTGGGCCAGGTCAAGGCGCAGCGGGCCCACCGGGGAAATCCAGCGCACGCCGAAACCCACCCCGGTCTTCAGTTCTTCGTCCAGGCTGTTCATCGCGTTGCCGCGGTCGATGAAACCGGCCAGACGCCAGCGCTCGGCGATGCGGTACTGGTATTCGCCGCTGCCTGCGGCCATGTAGCGACCGCCGACCTTGTTGCCGTGGCGGTCCTTCGGCGACAGGGACTGGAAGTCGTAGCCACGCACGCTCTGGTCGCCACCGGCGAAGAAGCGCAGCGAGGGCGGTATGGCGGCGTAATCGTCGGTGGCGATGCCGCCCACCTGTACCCGCCCCAGCAGCCGATGGTTGCCGCCGAGGGTCACCAACCCCTTGGCCAGAGCACTGACCCGCAGCATGTCGGCATCCGACAGCACTTCCTTCTTCGCCCCGCTGAGGTCCACCTGCAACCGGTAGCCATGGCTCGGGTCGATGCCGGAATCGCTGCGCAGCAGGTTGTAGCCGATCCCGGGCATGAGGAAATGGCTGGTGCCGTCGGGGCTGCCGTCGCCATAGTCATAGACTTCCTGCTGCCAGCGCAGCGACAGCACCCGCTGCCAGCCATTGTCCAGCTTGGATTGCCACAGGCTGGCCAGGCTCAACTGGCTGCTTTCCACGTCCTCCAGCTCCTGGTGCTGATAGCCCGCGGTGAACCGCAGGGTGTCGCTGAGCGGCGGGTCCAGGGGAATCTGATACCAGGTGCCGACGCTCTGCTCGAGCAGCGACGCCTCGGCCTCCGCGCCCAGGCTATGCCCCTGGGGGTTGAACCAGTGCCGGGTCCAGTTGGCCCGCGCGCGTGGGCCGACGTCGGTGGAATAGCCGATACCGACGCCCATGGTGCGCGGCTTCGCCAGGCTCAGCTGGACCTGCACCGGGATGCTCTGGGCCACCGCCGTCGCGGGCAGCGCATCCACGCGCACTTCGTCGAAGTAGCCGCTCTCGCGCAGGTTCTGGTTGAGTTTCGCCACCAAGTCGGCGTCGTAGGACGCGCCCTCGGCGAAGGGCACCATCCGCGCCAACAGACTGGGCAGGAAAGGGTTCTCGCCCTGGAAGGTCACCGCGCCGAAGCGGTAGCGCGGCCCGCTGGCATAGATCAGCTCGATGTCGGCGACGCCCGCCCGCGGATCGATGCGCAATTGCTGGCTGACGAAGCGCCCGGCGAAGAAGCCATAGCGCGCGGCCTGGTTTTCGATGAGTTTCTTCGCCCCCTCGTAGGCCCCGTGGTCGAGCTGGGCGCCGGGTTGCAACTGCTTGCCGCCGGGGACCTGGAAGCCTTTGAGCGCCGCCGCCTCGCCGTTCACCCGCAACGTAACCTGGCGCAGGTGCACCGGCTCGCCTGGCACCACGTCGAGGTGCAGGGTGGGCGCCTTGCCGGTATCGACTCGGCTGCTGATGCGTGCCTGGTAATAGCCGAGGGCCTGGGCCGCCAGCTCCGCCTGATGCTCGGCGCTGCGCCGGTAGCGCTGGAGGCCGTTTTCGTCGCGCTCGCCGAGGCTGCCGATATAGGCCTCGATGTTGGCCTTCAGCGCGGCGTGGGCCTGGGCGACGCGGGCGCGCCCCTTGCGCGAGTCATCGCTCGGTGCCGGCGCGTCGTCGGGCACCGGCACCTCGGCCGAAGGCCTGTCTTCGTCCGCGGCCTCGTCCGGGTTCGGGTCCGCGTGGGAAGCCTCGATCGATCCCGCCCCGTCCGGCCCGCTCGCGAGCGGGTTCCCGGCCACCGGTTCGTCCCGCGGCGGATCGGTTTCGGCGGAACCCGGCAAGGTCGAATCGATCCGGACGTCCAACAGGGCCGGTTGAGCGAAGAGGGAGGTGCTGGCACACAGCGAGCCGCACAGCAGCAGGCGGCGGAATCCTTGGTAGAAACTCATGGGGCCGGATGCTACCACGGCGTTTCGCCCTTCCGTGTACGCGACCCCGTGGACTCAGGCCTGGGGCGGCACCGCCGGGCGCGGGGCGGGATGAAAGAACACGTGTTCGCGGATCGGCCCGATGGCCACTTCGCCGATCTCCTCGTAGCCCTGCCGCTTGTAGAACTCCAGGTAGCGCGCGTTGCCGGTATCGATCACCACCCCCTGCGACCCCGCATCCTCGGCGCACCAGGCATGCAGTGCCTCGAGCAACTGTTCGCCCAGCCGCTGTCCCTGGAACTGCGGGTGGACGCCGAGCAACGGCAGGATGTGATAAGGCCCCGGCGGCAGGCAGGCGAGTACCGCGTCGTGGTAGGCCAGGTAGCGCTTGGTGCAGCGAAAGCCGGTGCTCAACAACATGCGCAGGCGCCAGAACCAGCTCTCGGTGATGTCCAGCCGGCGTTGCGGCGGCGCGATCAGGGCGAGGCCCACCAGCCGGTCGTCGATCAGCAGGCCGATGCCTGGCAGGTCTTCGCTGAAGTGCTGGTGCACCAGCTCGCGCACGGTCGCCCGCACCCGCTGGTCGTAGCCGGGTCGATCGGCCTCGAACAGGTAGGCAAAGGTGGGTTCGTGACGGTAGGCGTGGTAAAGCAGCGAACGTGCCTCGCGCGAGTATCCGCTGTCGAGCATGCGCACCTGGGCGAGACGATCGGGCATCGGGCTGACCTCGTTTGTTGTGTGGTTATAGGCCTTCCGGGACGTTAGCACGGGCCCGCCAGGGTCGCCAGGCAGGCGGCGGATGGGCTAGCATCGGGGTTTTTCCCAGCGGCGGCTCCCATGAAGATCGTTTCCTTCAATATCAACGGCCTGCGCGCCCGCCCCCATCAACTGGCGGCGCTCATCGAGAAGCACCAGCCGGACGTGATCGGCCTGCAGGAAACCAAGGTCTCCGACGACCAGTTCCCCCAGGCGGAAGTCGAGGCCCACGGCTATCACGTGCACTACCACGGCCAGAAGGGCCACTACGGCGTGGCGCTGCTCTCGCGCCTGCCGCCGCTGGAACTGCACAAGGGCTTTCCCGACGATGGCGAGGACTCCCAGAAACGCTTCATCTGGGGGGTCTATGCCGATGCCAAGGGGCAGCCGATCACCGTGATGAACGGCTACTTCCCCCAGGGCGAAAGCCGCGACCACCCCACCAAGTTTCCCGCCAAGCAACGCTTCTATGCCGACCTGCAACGCCTGCTGGAAAGCCGTTTCGCCGCGGATCGCCCGCTGGTGGTCATGGGCGACATCAACATCTCGCCGGAAGACTGCGACATCGGCATCGGCGAGGACAGCCGCAAGCGCTGGCTGCGCACCGGCAAGTGCAGCTTCCTGCCGGAAGAGCGCGAATGGTTGCAGCAGCTCAAGGATTGGGGGCTGGTGGACAGCTTCCGCCATCAGCACCCGGAGGTGTCCGATCGCTTCAGCTGGTTCGACTACCGCAGCCGCGGTTTCGAGGACGAGCCCAAGCGCGGCTTGCGCATCGACGTGATTCTCGCCAGCCGCGCCCTGCAGGACCGTTTCGGCGACGCCGGGATCGACTACGACCTGCGGGGCATGGAAAAACCCTCCGACCATGCGCCGATCTGGCTGCAACTGAACTGAGGCCCTCGGCGCTCCCGCGCCGTCGCCTATCCGGGTCTGCCCTGGCGACCCGGTAGACGCGCGTTCACCAGACCGTCATCTGCCTGACTTAATCTGCGCGGCATTCCTACCCTCCAGGTGCCAGCAGTATGACGCGCGCCCTCCTCTCCTGGCCGACCGGTCTCCGCCGGTTGGCCCTGGGTCTCTTTCTCGGATCGCTTTTCCTCCCGTCGCCGCGCCTGCGGGCGGCGCCCCTGCCGATTCCCGCGGATGGAAGCCCGCTCCTGCGCATCCAGGGTTCCAATACCTTGGGCGCCAAGCTGGGCCCGGCCCTGGTGAGGGGCTTGCTGGAGGAACAGGGCCTGGTTTCGCTGCACGAGGAAGCAGTCGCGGAAAACGAATGGAAGGTGTCCGGGCGCGACGTCCAGGGCCGCGAAGCCTGGGTCCAGGTCGCCGCCCATGGTTCGGGCACCGGCTTCACCGCGCTGCTGGCGGGCAGCGCGGAGCTGGCCGCCTCGTCGCGGCCGATCAAGGACAGCGAGGCGCTGGCCTTGGCCGGCGCCGGCGACATGCGGACGGAGCGCGCGGAACAGGTGGTCGCCATCGACGGCCTGGCGATCATCGTGCACCCCGGCAACCCTCTGGCTTCCCTCGACAGCGAACGCCTGGCGAGAATCTTCGCCGGCGAAGCGAAGACCTGGGAGGAACTGGGCGGCCAGGGAGGCGCCATACACCTGTACGTCCGCGACGAGCGTTCCGGGACCTACGACACCTTCAAGGAGCTGGTCCTCGCCACCCGTGGCAAGGCACTGGCGGCGAGCGCGCGGCGTTACGAATCCAGCGACAAGCTGGCCGCCAGCGTGGCCCTCGACCCCCAGGGGATCGGCTTCGTCGGCGTGGCGTCGGTGGGCGCGGCCCGGGCACTGGACCTGGCGGACGGGCCGGCGCGGGCCATGCCGCCCTCCACGGCGTTGATCGCCACCGAGGATTATCCGCTGTCGCGCCGGCTGTACTTCTATATCAAACCGGGCGAACCCAACCCCTGGGCACAGGCATTGATAAATTTCGCGCAAAGCCCGCGCGGGCAGGCCCTCGTCGCCCAGAACGGCTTCGTCGCGCAGACCCTGCAAGCCATCGAGAGCCCGTCCGATCCCCGGATGCCTGCCACCTACCGGCGCCTGGCGGGCGAGGCCCGGCGGCTGTCGGTGAATTTCCGCTTCCAGGAAGGCAGCGCGAGCCTGGACAACAAGGCCCGTCAGGATGTGCAGCGACTGGTCGACTACCTGGGCGCCCAAGGCAAGCTGCAAGGGCGGGTCGCCCTGGTCGGCTTCGGCGATGCCAAGACCGATCCGCAACGGGCGACCTTGCTGTCGAAACTGCGCGCCATGGCGGTCCGCCGGGAGCTGGCCAGGGGCGGCGTCGTACCCCGGGAAGTCATGGGGCTGGGCGACGAACTGCCGGTGGCGGCGAACGACGATGGCGGCCGTTATCGAAACCGGCGGGTGGAAGTGTGGCTGTACTGAATGCCGCGGCTGATCAGGGCGCGCCTTCAGGTCGGCGCGTGCGGGTTCGACCCGAACCGCGCTCGCCCCTCCTTCCACTGGACGTGGGAGACAGGTGTATCGATGCGTGGCCCTCGCGTACCAGCGCAAAGAGTGGGCGGCCTCGCGTTCGAGCGGCTCGTCCGCCGGGCATTCGCGCTGGCGGGAAGCAGGCCTCTTCGATCCACCGCCGTTGATCCTCTCCACTTGGCAACGCGCTTTCAATCGGTAAACCACCCCGTCTGGGGAGCCTGTTCGCCGTAGCCGTATTGGACCTCGGGATCCGATTCGGCCGCCTCCAAAACAGGGCGCCGCCAAGTACCCATTGAGTTGACCGATCGCTCAGCTTTCGCCTCCCGAACAGGCGAAACGACGCGAGGCGCCCCGAAGCCGACCGCCCGATCCTAATTCGGTCACGCCAAGCGGACTCTTTTCGGCTATTCGTCACATTTCCGGGCGCGAGGGCTGACTTTTTCCGCTCAGCCATTACTATTCGCGCCCCGAATTCAACTGGATAACTTTGATGAAGCGTTTTCCCGGCACCGTCGCCCGGACGGCCGGCTTGTTTGTGCTATGCATGCTCGCCCCCCTCCCCACTTTCGCTGCCCTGACCGGTTCCGCCGACGGCCACCCCGTCCTGCGCATCGAAGGCTCCAACACCATCGGCAGCGCCCTGTCCCCCGCCCTCGTGAAAGGGCTGATGCAGCAGGAGAACTTCCAGGACATCCGCCAGGACGTGAGCGCCGATCCACTGGTGCAGCGCGTCACCGGCAAAGCCGCCAACGGCCAGGTGGCGATCGTCGAGATCGCCGGCAAGGGCTCGTCCAGCGGCTTCGGCGCGCTGCAAGCCAACGGCGCGCAACTGGTGGCATCCGCGCGTCCCATCAGCGCCAGCGAAGCCGCCCTGTTCAAGGACGCCGGCGACATGCACAGCGACGGCGCGGAACAGGTGATCGCCCTCGACGGTCTGGCCATCGTCCTGCACCCGAACAACCCGTTGCAGCAGATCTCCCGCCAGCAACTCGCGGCGGTCTTCGCCGGCGAGATCAAGACCTGGGAAGAGCTGGGCGGCAAGGGCGGCGCGATCATGCTGTACGCCATGCCCGCCGACTCCGGCAGCTACCAGACCTTCACCGAAAGCGTGCTGGCGCCCCAGGGCAAGAGCATGAGCGCCGGCACCATCCTGGTCGCCGACAGCGCCAAGCTGGCCGAAGCGGTCGGGTTGACGCCCCAGGCCATGGGGTTCGTCGGTCAAGCCTACAGCGGCAAGCTGAAGACCCTGGCCATCGCCGAAACCGGCGTTCCGGCCAGTCTGCCCAGCGCCGCCGCCATCGGCAGCGAAACCTATCCGCTGTCGCGGCGCCTGTATTTCTATAGCCGCCCGCATAGCGCCGATCCCTGGGCCAAGGCCCTGCTGGAATTCACCCAGAGCCCCAAGGGCCAGGCCATCGTCGCCCAGCACGGCTTCATCGCGCAGACCGTGGAAGCGTCTGCGGTCGCGCCGACGGCGGACATGCCCGAGGCTTACCGCAGCCTGGCCGGGGAAGCGCGCAAGTTGTCGCTCCATCTGCGCTTCAAGGAAGACAGCGCCAAGCTGGACAGCAAGTCCATGCAGGACCTGCCACGCCTGCTGGACTACCTGAAGCAGCAAGACAAGCTGCAACGCAAAGTCGTCCTCGTCGGTTTCGGCGACGCCAAGGCGGATCCGGCGCGCACGGCGTTGCTCTCCAAGCTGCGCGCCATGGAAGTGAGTCGGCAGCTCGGCAAGAACGGCGTGATCGTGCGTGACATCCTCGCCCTGGGCGACGCCCTGCCGGTCGCCGGCAACGACAGCGAGGAAGGCCGCCTGAAGAATCGTCGCGTGGAACTCTGGGTCTACTGAGACTTCCGGCCCGCTTTCCCGGCGGGCCCGGCTTTCCGGCCGCCTCGCCGCCGCCCCAAGCCAGGGACGCACGTAGGCGTGCAGGCACACGGCGAGCAGGTAGAGAACCCTAGAAGTGTTCCTGAAAGTCTATCGGGATCCAGGCGGCAGGGTCCGCCTTGGTCCCCGAGAGAGCCGCCGGGTGGCGCCCGTGCAGAAGCACGCGTGCCCTTCACCCTGCTGACTGCGGACATCGATACGCCGTCGGGCGACGCCAGGTCGCCCGAGGACAGGGGGAGTCAGTCGAGACGCACCAGCACCCGACCCACCAGCTTGCCGGCCAGAATCTGCTTGATCGCATCCGGAACCTGATCCAGGGCGATCTCGTGGGCCATGGTTTCCAGATTATCCAGCTTCCATTGCACCGATAGCCGATCCCACATCGAGGCCTTCACCACCAGCGGCAGCTCCACCGAGTCGACACCCAGCAGGTTCACCCCGCGCAGGATGAACGGCAGCACGCTGGCCTTGAACTCGGCGCCGGCGGTCAGCCCGCAGCAGGCCACGCTGGCCCCGTACTTCAACGACTTCACTACGTTGAACAGAATGTCGCCACCCACCGTATCCACCGCACCGGCCCATTGTTCCTTGAGCAGCGGCTTGTCCACGCCGTCCGCCGCAGTGGCGCGGTCGAGGATCTGGCTGGCACCGAGACGATGCAGGTATTCGGCCTGCTCCAGCTTGCCGGTCGCCGCGGCCACCGTGTAGCCCAGGCGCGCCAGCAAGGCCACGGCGATGCTGCCCACTCCACCACTGGCGCCGGTCACCAGCACCGGTCCGGAAGACGCATCGATACCGGCCTGTTCCAGCTTGTCCACGCACAGCGCGGCGGTGAGGCCGGCGGTGCCCAGCAACATGGACTCACGCAGGCTGAGCCCCTTGGGACGCTTGATCACCCAGGCCGCGGGCACACGGATGTACTGGCCGAAGCCGCCCGAGGTGTTCATGCCCAGGTCATAGCCGGTGACGATCACCTCGTCGCCCGCCGCGAACTCGCCTCCGCTGGTGGCCTCCACCACACCCGCGGCGTCTATGCCCGGCGTATGCGGGTAGCTGCGGGTCACGCCGCGATTGCCGTTGGCGGACAGCGCGTCCTTGTAGTTCAGCGAGGAATAACGCACCCGGATCAGGACATCGCCCGCCGGTAGCTCGTCGATATCGCGCTCGACCACCTGTTGCTGGAATACGCCATGGGGGCTTTCGGTGACCCGAAGCGCCTTGAATCTGCTCATCTCATTCTCCTTTACTGCCAGAAACGCTGTTGGTTGAGACGGCTCAGGCCGTTCAGGAGCAGGCGATCCAGCGCCACACTGGCAGCCAACCCGACGCGTTCCTGCAGGCTTTTCTTCTCGACATAGTGCAATTGGAACAGTTCAGCATCCCGCGCCCGCTCGGCGAGGTATTCGTCGCTGGTCTTCAACTCGTCCACCAGGCCTTTGCCCAGGGCCGTGAGGCCGAGCCAGATTTCGCCCGTGGCGATCTCGTCGATGGCCAATTGCGGCCGGTAACGGGCGACGAAGTTCTTGAACAATTCATGGGTGGTTTCCAGATCCTCCTGGAATTTTTCCCGGCCTTTCTCGGTGTTTTCGCCGAAGACCGTCAATGTGCGCTTGTACTCGCCGGCGGTGAGCACCTCGAAATCGATGTCGTGTTTTTTCAACAGCCGGTGCAGGTTGGGCAACTGCGCCACCACACCGATTGAACCCAGGATGGCGAAGGGGGCGGAGAGAATCTTCTCGCCGATGCAGGCCATCATGTAGCCGCCGCTGGCCGCGACCTTGTCGACGCAGACGGTCAAGGGCACCCCGGCCTGACGGATGCGCACCAGTTGGGAAGCGGCCAGACCATAACCATGGACCATCCCACCGCCGCTTTCCAGGCGCAACACCACTTCATCCTCGGGAGTCGCCATGGTCAGCAGCGCGGTGACCTCGTGCCGGAGGTTGTCGGTCGCCGAGGCCCTGATGTCGCCATCGAAGTCCAGCACGAAGACCCGCGGCTTGCGCTCACCCGCCTTCCTGGCCTGCTTGGCCGCCTTCGCCTCCGCCTTGCGCAGCCCTTTCAGGCGTTCCTTGTCCAGCAACGAATGCTCGAGACGCTCGCGCAGCGCCTTGTAGAAGTCGTTCAGCTTGTTGACGTGCAGTTGGCCGCCCGTCTGCCGTCCCTTGCTGCGAATGGCTGCGAGGGTCAGCAGTATCGCCAGGATCGCCAAGACCAGGGTCAGGGTCTTGGCCAGAAAAGCCGCGTAATCGACAAGAAACTCCACGCACATCTCCTCGTTCGTCCAGCGCGTGCGATCACCGCCGGCGTTCTTCGTCCAGCATACCGGCGTCCCGGTTCGGCGGCCAGTTACCGGGCGGCGGCCGGGCATTCAAACAAGCGTATGTTTTTCCGTTGACAGTGGAACCGCTCTGCCCCTACCCTCGCCAGACTTCAACGTACCGGATCGCAAGCGGACGTGGGCAGCATCTACCTGATTCGACATGGCCAGGCCTCCTTCGGTGCCGACGACTACGACGTGCTGTCGCCCACCGGAATCCGCCAGGCGGAAATCCTGGGCGACCACCTTGGCCGCCTGGATATCCGCTTCGACCGGTGCATCGCCGGCGACCTGCGCCGCCAGCAGGACACCGGGCGCGCTGTCCTCGACCGCCTGAGCGCCGCCGGCGTCGTCACCCCTCCGCTGGAAATCGACGCGGCCTTCGACGAGTTCCAGGCCGACGAGGTGATCCGCGCGCACCTGCCGGACCTGCTCGAAACCCAGCCGGAAGCCCTGCACATCCTGCGCAATGCCGCCGAACACCGCGCCGAGTTCCAGCGCCTGTTCGCCACGGTCATCGGACGCTGGGTCTCCGGCGAGCACGAAAAGGATGGACTCACCAGTTGGCAGGCGTTTCGCGAACGCGTGGAAAGCGGCCTCAAGCGGATTCTCGACCAGGCGGACGACCGCCAACGCATCGCCGTCTTCACCTCCGGCGGCACCATCACCGCCGCCCTGCAGTCCATCGTCGGCATGCCGGCCATCAAGGCATTCGAACTGAACTGGCAAATCGTCAATACCTCGCTCAACCTGCTGAAATTCCGCAAGGGCGAGGTATCCCTGGCTTCCTTCAACAGTCATGTGCATTTGGAACTGTTGAAGACGCCCGAGCTCATCACTTATCGCTGAGCCACGGCCCATCGCGACTGGAACGGTCGCCAGAAAAACCCTGAACGAAGGATAGAATCCATGAGCACCGCCGACATCATCAAAAGCATGCAGTCCAAATTCAACGCCAGCGCGGCTGCTGGCCTGGACCTGGTCTTCCAGTTCAACATCGAGGATGGCGAGAACCATTACCTGGTCGTGAAGGACGGTACCTGTGACGTGCAACAAGGCGACGCTCCCAACCCGAACGTCACCCTGATCATGGACAGCGACACCCTGAAGGGCATCACCAGCGGCGAGACCGACGGCATGCAGGCGTTCATGGCCGGCAAACTGCGCGCAGAAGGCGACATGATGCTGGCGATGAAGCTGAGCGAGCTGTTCCCGGTCTGATCCGGCGCCCGCCGATCGAAAGGGAACCGGAGCCCTCGGGCTCCGGTTTTTTTTCGTCCCGCGACAATGAATCAAGCCCTTTGATCGCGGGGCAACACCCAGGTCTATAAGGGGCTTGGTCGCTTGTGAGCGGTCCCCTGGCGAATTAGATTAGCCAATAGTCGCGGGCACTCATTATAAGTAGAAGGGATACGCATGACGCTTACTGACCAGTCCACCGGTATCCGCCAAGGCGAAGAGCTCGACGCGGCGCTCATCGACCCCTACCTCAAGGCGCACATCCCCGGACTCGAAGGCACGCCGCGCATCAGCCAGTTCCCGGGCGGCGCCTCGAACCTGACCTACCTGATCGAATACCCGCAGCGGGAATTCGTCCTGCGACGCCCGCCCTTCGGCCACAAGGCCAAGTCGGCCCACGACATGGGCCGCGAGTACCGTATCCTCAACCAGCTCAACGCCGGCTTCCCCTACTGCCCGAAGGCGTACGTCCACTGCACGGACGAGACGCTGATCGGTACCGAGTTCTACGTGATGGAAAGGGTCGAGGGCATCATCCTGCGGGCCGACCTGCCCGAGGGGCTGAGCCTGGACGAGGGGCAGGCCCGCGCGCTGTGCCACAACTTCATCGACAAGCTGGTTGAACTGCACAACGTCGACTACCAGGCCTGCGGCCTCGGCGACCTGGGCAAACCCGAGGGCTACGTACAGCGGCAAATCGCCGGTTGGAGCGATCGCTACGAAAAGGCCCGGACACCCGATGCCCCGGCCTGGGAGGCGGTGAAAGCCTGGTTGCGCGAGAAGATGCCCGCCGATCACCCCACCCACGCCATCGTGCACAACGATTACCGCTTCGATAACGTGATCCTCGACCCCCGGGACCCGCTGAAGATCATCGGCGTGCTCGACTGGGAGCTGACCACCTTGGGCGATCCCCTGATGGACTTGGGCAACACCCTCGCCTACTGGATCCAGGCCGACGATCCGGCTCCGGTGCAACTGATGCGCCGCCAGCCGAGCCACCTGCCGGGGATGCTCGGGCGCCAGGCGTTCGCCGACTACTACGCCGAACGCTCCGGCATCGAGATCCCCAGCATCGACTTCTATTACACCTACGGCCTGTTCCGCCTGGCCGGTATCGTCCAGCAGATCTACTACCGCTATTTCCACGGCCAGACCCAGGACAAACGCTTCGCGCAGTTCATCCAGATGAACAAGCTGCTCGAACACATGAGCCTGAAGGTCATCGATCAATCCCGGCTGTAACGCCATCACCAGGGGAACCCCATGTCCAAGACCCAGCTATTCGATCTCGACGGCAAGATCGCCTTCGTCTCCGGCGCCAGCCGCGGTATCGGCGAGGCCATCGCCCGCCTGCTCGCCCAGCAAGGCGCCCATGTGATCGTCTCCAGCCGCAAGCTCGAGGGCTGCCAGGCGGTCGCCGAGGCCATCGTCCAGGACGGCGGCAAGGCCACCGCCATCGCCTGCCACATCGGCGAGATGGAGCAGATCCAGAACGCTTTCGCGCAAATCCGCGAACGGTTCGGGCGCCTGGACATCCTGGTCAACAACGCCGCCACCAACCCGCAGTTCTGCAACGTGCTGGATACCGACCTCGGCGCCTTCCAGAAAACCGTGGACGTGAACATTCGCGGCTACTACTTCATGTCCATCGAGGGCGGCAAGTTGATGCGCGAGAACGGCGGCGGCAGCATCGTCAACGTCGCTTCCATCAACGGTGTTTCGCCGGGGGAGTTCCAGGGCATCTATTCGGTCACCAAGGCCGCCGTGATCAGCATGACCAAGGTCTTCGCCAAGGAGTGCGCGGCCTTCGGCATCCGTTGCAACGCCCTGCTGCCGGGCCTCACCGACACCAAGTTCGCCTCTGCGCTGACCCAGAACGACAGTATTCTCAAGATGGCTCTGCAACGTATCCCGCTCAAGCGCGTAGCCGATCCGGAGGAGATGGCCGGCGCGGTGCTCTATCTGGCCAGCGATGCCTCCAGCTACACCACCGGTGTGGCGTTGAATGTCGACGGCGGCTTCTTGTCCTGATCCCGCGAGCGGGCACGAAAAAGGGGAGCCTGCGCTCCCCTTCGTTTTTTCCGCGGCGACTAGCGCCAGTCTTTCAGGGCCTGGGTCGCCACCTGGTTCATCGGCTGCGCGAGCAATCCGGTGGGCGTCAGGTTCACCGCGTAGACCGCGCCATCCGCCACCGGCAGATAGGTCACCCGTTGGGCCTGGGGATCGAAGAGGAAGAAATGGTGCTGGCCGAGGCGCAGCCAGCGCCACAGGTCGATGCCATAGGCGCTCTGCGCAAGTTGCACCTGGGTATGCTGGGCCATCTGTTGCTGTTCGATGGCGAGGAAGCGCCCGGACAGGCGCTCCAGGCGATACCCCGGTTGCAAGCCGATCAGTTCGGCCAGGCCGCGCCATTTGAACAGGCGCACGTCCAGTTGCCAGAGATCGCCATCGAGAGTGACTTGGTGTTCCTCGCCCCCCTCCAGCAGGTTGACCCGGTAGCGCTGCGCCCCGTCGGCCTGGAAACTCAGGGTCACCAGGGGCTTGTCCTCCGGAAGCGGCGCGTAGCTGGACAGGTCCTTGGCGACCATCCCGATCAGCAACGCCAGGCCGATGAACAGCATCCCGCAGGTGCCGCGCAGCCAGCCCAGCAGCCAGCGGCCGTTCGACAGGATCCGCAGCGCCACCAGCAATGCCAGCAGCGCCACCAGTGCGACGCCCAAGGCCAGGCCCACGTACTGCATGAAGACTTCCCTTCCATTTGAAATTGCCGGCATTATGCGCAGCCGGTTTTGCCGCGGCCAGACGCAATGCCGCGCAATCAGACACAGATCGAGTTTTTTATGCCTTTTCCGTTTGAGCTGGCGGTCGACCCGGTCACCCTGGTCGTACTCGCCGCCGTCGCCTTCCTCGCCGGCTTCATCGACGCCATCGCCGGCGGCGGTGGCCTGCTGACCATCCCTGCGTTGCTCACCGCGGGTCTGCCGCCACATCTGGTGCTGGGCACCAATAAACTGTGCGCCACCTTCGGCTCGGGCATCGCCAGTTTCACCTTCTACCGGCGCCGGCTGTTCGACCCGCGCCAATGGCGCAATGCGCTTCTGGCCACCGCCATCGGCGCGGCACTGGGCGCCGTGCTCGCCCATTGGCTGCCGGCGGCCTGGCTGAACCAGATGCTGCCGGTGGTAGTGTTCGGCTGTGGCCTTTACCTTCTGTTCGGCGGCACGCCGGACGTCGTCCATGCATCGGACGCGCCCATCCCGCGTGGCCGTCAATGGCCCCAGGGGCTGGGACTGGGCTTCTACGACGGGGTCGCCGGTCCGGGAACCGGCGCGTTCTGGACCGTCAGCAGTCTGCTCCTGTATCCGCTCGATCTGGTGCGCGCCAGCGGCGTGGCGCGCAGCATGAACTTCGTCAGCAACGCGGTGGCGTTGGGCGTGTTCATCGCCGGCGGACAGGTGGCCTGGGCCCTGGGAATCGCCATGGGCGTGGCACTGATGGCGGGCGCCTTCCTCGGCGCCCGCACAGCCATCCGTGGCGGCGCCAAGTTCATCCGCCCGGTATTCATCCTGGTGGTCCTGGCGTTGACCGCGCGGCTAGCCTGGCAGCACTGGTTCGGCGTCGCCTGAGCGGCGGGCCAGGTACAGGTCGATCAGATAACGCGCGATGGAATGCGGCGCCGGCAAGGGTGGCAGGCGGTCCGGGTGGAACCAGCGCGCATCCTCGATTTCGCCGGGCTGCGGCACGATTTCGCCGGAAGCGTACTCGGCGTGGAAGCCGAGCATCAGCGAATGGGGAAAGGGCCAGCTCTGGCTGGCGATGTAACGCGGCGCGTGGATTTCCACCGCGACTTCCTCGCGCACCTCGCGGCGCACGCATGCCTCCACCGACTCGCCCGGCTCGACGAAGCCGGCCAGGGTGCTGTACACGCCGCTGGCGAAACGCGGCGAGCGCGCCAGCAACAATTCGTCGCCGCGTGTCACCAGCACGATCATGCTGGGCGCCAGGCGTGGGTAGATGTGCAGGCCACAGGCCTCGCAGTGCATCGCGCGTTCGTGGGGCAGGCGCTTCATAGGCGCGCCGCAGCTCCCGCAAAAGCGGTTCTGCTGGGCCCAGGTGCCGATCTGGCTGGCATAGCCGAGCATACGGAAGGTCTCCGCATCGCTCTGCATCATCAACTGGCGCAGGCCTTGCCAGGCACAACCCGGCAGCTCGGCACCCGCCTCCGCTTCCAGCAGGAACACCGGCTCGCCCTCGAAATGACCGATGCCGTGCTCGGCGATCCAGGGCAGCTCCTGGCGCTTGAGCCATTCCCGGGGGAACAACACGCCATTGCCGTCGGCGAGAAAGCGCAGTTGGCTGTGCACCAATGCCCAGCCTCCATCCTTCGCGCTATCGAGCAACGCCGGCTGCCAGCGCACCGGGGCCGTCATGCCGCCACCGGCAGGCCCAACGCCCGCACGCTTTCGGCGGCCAGGTCGAGCACGCTGGGCTGGGTTTCCGGACGCAGCACGGCACCCGCCTCAAGGTAATACTCCAGGCTGGTGAGGGCGTCGGCGAGGGTCTCCAGCATCTGCTCGGAAGGCATCTGCGGGCTTTCCAGCATCTGCTTCTGGATGTATTCCGCGCAGGCCCCCACCAAATGGGCGGCACGCTCCTGGTTGAGGAACCAGAGCCCGCCGCGGACGGTGTGCAGGCTGAAGGGCACGTTGGCCAGATGCAGCTTGTCGCCGTTGGATTCCAGGTAGGCGGTGATGGCGCGCTTGGCCATGCCGATTCCGGCACGCGCCTCATCCACCACTACGATGCGCGCCTCGAACAACTGGTGGTCGGCGAAGGACTCGGCCTCCTGGCCGGCCGCCGCCGCTTGCGGCCGCTGCTCGGGCGGCTGGCCACGCTCCAGGCTGGCGACCATGCTCTCCACGTAGAGCACGGCATCCGCCAGCTTGTGCAGCGCCGGGGTTTCCGGTGCGGCGGCATCATCCTGGCTCCAGCCGGCCACCACCGGCAGTTGCGCGTGCAACGCGTTGCCCGCCGACGTCAGGCCGACCATGCCGAGGGTCTTGGCCAGCTTGCCGAGCAACGCATGCAGGGTGCCGAAGCTCTCGCGCTGGGCGGTGCCGCGCTCGATCAGGTCGAGCGTGTCCTTGACGCTGGCGAGCTCCTCGCGGATCGCCGAGGACAGCGAACGCATCACCGCTTGGCCGGGACCGGCCAGGCGCTGGTATTCCTCTTCGAGCAAGTGATCGGTGAACGGCAATGGCGCCAAGCCGAACAACTCGCGCACTTCGCTGGCTCGTGGCCCATGGCTGTCGGCCAGTGCCACCAGGTACAGCAGCTCCTTCATCAGGCCTCGGGGCGCTTCGTAAGCCGGCGCGCCGAGCAAAGCCTTCAACTCCCGGTCGAGCCGCGAGAACAGCTGCTTGCGCGCCTTGCGCGGCAGCAGTTGCCCATCCACCTGGGCCTCGATGGCCGCCGCGCCGATCCAGCACAGGCGCGCCCGCGGCTCTCCCGCGTAGAGGCTGTCCAGCCGTGCCAGGGCGCGGCCCATGAGCTTCATGCTGGCTTGCTGGTTCTGCTCGCGGATGAACCCGAGCAGGCCGACCTGATACATGTGGCGAAGGCGTCGGGCCTCGTCATCGCGTTTCGCCGAGGGCTCGACGGCCGCGACGACCGGCCGTTGCTGATCCAGGCGGGCGCTGAAGAAAAAGCTTTCCGGGAGCGCCGGTTGGGCGCCGGCCTGGCGCAGATCGTTGATCGCCGGCAGCAGCAGCTCGGGCATTTCCCGGCGGTGGGCGTCGACCCCTTCCAGGTAGCGGCGCAGCACGTAGAGCGCATTGCTCAGCGCGGCGAGCTGGTTGTCGCGCTCCTCGCCGGCGCTCACCGGGATGTCCATGGCCTGCTGCAAGACCTCCTGGGCCAGCAGCTCCGCGCCGGCCAACTCGATCAGGTTCAGCGTGCCGCGCACCTGGTGCAGGCTCTCGACCGCCTGCTGCAGCAGGCTGCCGTTCTGTCGCTCGACGATGAAATGTTCCAGGCTCTGTTCGGCCTGTTCCATGGTCGCGAACAATTCGTCGCGTACCAGGCTGAGGGACGTGGCTCCAGTCACCATGGTTTAACGCGCCTCCCGCGCAACGTTCTCGTACTGCATCAGTCGGCGAATTCCGGTTTCTGCTTGCCCATGTGGGCCGCCATGGCCACCCGCAGGTCGGCGGACTGCAGCATCGCCGCGTTCCAGGTGGCGATGTACTCCAGGCCGTCGTCGACGCGGTGGTCGCGCATGTAGCGGATCATTTCCTTGGTGCCGCGCACCGCCAGGGGCGATTTCGCGGCGATGTCGCGGGCGATGGCGAAGACGCCCTCGATCAACGCAGGGGCATCCGCGTAGGTCCGGTTGACCAGCCCCAGCTCACGCGCCTCTTCGCCGTCGAAGGTCCGGCCGGTGTAGGCCAGCTCACGCATCATGCCGTCGCCGATGAGCCTGGGAAGGCGCTGCAGGGTGCCGACGTCGGCGGCCATGCCGATGTCGATTTCCTTGATGGAGAATTGGGCGTCGCGGGTGGCGTAGCGCATGTCGCACGCCGAGATCAGGTCGATCGCCCCGCCCAGGCAATAGCCATGGATGGCGGCGAGTACCGGCTTGCGGCACAGGTCGACCGCATTGAAGGAGGCCTGCAACTGGAGAATCTTGCGTCGCAGGGTTTCGGCGTTGCGCCCGACATCCTTGCCCAGGGAATTGCCGACCTCGGCCAGCAGCATCAGGTCGATGCCCGAGGAAAAATGCTTGCCGGCCCCCGAGAGCACCACGACCCGGACCTCATCGGTGTCGTCGACCCAGCGGAATACCTCGATGATTTCCGTCCAGAAGTCTGCGTTCATCGCATTGATCTTTTCCGGACGGTCGATCACCACATGGGCGATCTTGTCCGCCACTTCGACGCGGAAGGCTTGATATTCGGGCACGCTGGTCACCTCGGGCGGCGCGGCACGGCACGAAGCGCGGCGCCGGGATTCGTTGAACGGAATCGCGCAACTATAACAAGCGTGGCCTGAATGTTCGATGCTGGCCCCGAGAAGCGCGGCTTGGCGCACATTTGACCCGGCGCCGCGCCGGGGACGAGCGCGGACGGCCGGCGCCGTCCGCGACGGGCTCAGTGCTTGAGGCACTCCACCGTGTACAGGCGTCCGTTGGGCCCTTCCTGGTGTTGCAAGCCATGCACGTCGGAATCGAAGCCTGGGAAGCTGCGATCGAAGGTACGGGCGAACTCCAGGTAGTCGATGATCGAACGGGTCGCCTCGGTGAAGCGCTCGCCGGGCATGATCAGCGGGATGCCCGGCGGATAGGGCACCAGCATCACCGCGGCGATGCGGCCCTCCAGCGCCTCGATGGGCACCGCCTCCACCTCGCCGCGCACCAGCTTGTCGTAGGCGTCGGCGGGCTTGATGGCCAGCTCCGGCAACACCGTGTACATCCGCTTCAGCGCCTTGGCGGTGGCGTTGTCCCGGTAGCAGTTGTGCAGTTCGTCGCACAGGTCGCGCAAGCCCATGCCCTGGTAGCGCGTGCCGCCCGCCTGGGCGGCCGACGGCAGCGCCTGGATCAGCGGCACGTTGGCGTCGTAGTGGCGCTTGAATTCCAGCAGCTCGGTGAGCAGCGTGCTCCACTTGCCCTTGGTGATGCCCATGGAGAACAACACCAGGAACGAGTAGAGGCCGGTCTTCTCCACCACCAGACCGCGCTCCCAGAGGAACTTGCTGACCACCGCCGCGGGAATCCCGCGTTCGTCCAGGCGCCCGCCGGCGGTGAGCCCGGGCATGGTCAGGGTGACCTTGATCGGATCAAGCAGCACGTAGTTTTCCGCCACGTCGCCGAATCCGTGCCACTCCGCGTCCGGCTGCAACAGCCAGTCGGAAGTGGTGACGCTGTCCACGCCTTCCGCCATCGGCGGCTGCCAGATGGTGAACCACCAGTCCTCCGGCTGCAGGTTGCGGCCCAGGGCGGCCAGGGCCCGGCGGAAGCTCAGCGCCTCATCGAAGGTTTCCTGGATCAACGAACGCCCGGCCGGACCTTCCATCATCGCCGAGGCCACGTCCAGGGAGGCGATGATGCCGTACTGGGGCGAGGTGGAGATGTGCATCATGAAGGCTTCGTTGAAACGCTCGCGGTCGAGCTGGCGCGCGCCGCCGTCCTGCACGTGGATCATCGACGCCTGGCTGAACGCCGCCAGCAGCTTGTGCGTCGAGTGGGTGGTGAACACCAGCGGGGTGTGCTCGTGGCGCACGGTGCCCATGCCATAGCGCCCCTGATAGAACTCGTGGAAGGCCGCGTAGGCATACCAGGCCTCGTCGAAATGCAGCACCTCGGCGGAATCGCCCAGGGTGCACTTGACCATTTCGGCGTTGTAGCACAGGCCGTCGTAGGTGGAGTTGGTCACCACCGCCAGCTTCACCTTCGGCTCGCGACCACGGGCCAGCGGGCTCGCATCGATCTTCGCCTGGATCGACTCGCGGGTGAACTCGCTCAGCGGAATCGGCCCGATGATGCCCAGCTCGTTGCGCTCGGGGCTCAGGTACAACGGGATCGCGCCGGTCATGATGATCGCGTGGAGGATCGACTTGTGGCAGTTGCGGTCCACCAGCACCAGGTCGTCGCGCGCCACCATCGAATGCCAGACAATCTTGTTCGCGGTCGAGGTGCCGTTGATCACGAAGAAGGTGTGATCGGCGCCGAAATTACGTGCCGCACGGGCCTCGGCCTCCGCCAATGGACCCGTATGGTCCAGCAGCGAGCCCAGCTCCGGCACCGACACGGAGAGGTCGGAACGCAGGGTGTTTTCCCCGAAGAACTGGTGGAATGCCTGGCCCACCGGGCTCTTGCGATAGGCCACGCCACCGCCATGGCCGGGCGTGTGCCAGGAATAGTTCGACTGCGCCGTGTGCTGCACCAGTGCCTTGAAGAACGGCGGTAATAGGCCGTCGAGGTAATTGCGCGCCGCCCGGGCCACCTGCCGCGCGAGGAAGGGCACGGTGTCCTCGAACAGATAGAGCAAGCCACGCAGGTGGTTGAGATCGGCCATGGCTTCGGCCGGCGCGTTCTCGATGGTCACCTGTTCGCCCAGGGCGAAGATCGGCAACTGCGGCGCGCGCACCCGGGCGACTCGGATCAGCTCCACGACGTCGTGCAGCAGGCGCTGGTTCTCGCCCGCGCCTTCGGCGGCCAGCAGGATGCAGGCCAGGCCATGATGGGTGGAAGCGACGATGCGCCCCTCGGCGGAACTGGAGGTGGAGAGAATGCTGAAGCCATCCTGCTCGAGTTCGCGCGCGATGCCGCGGACCCGCTCACCGGCGACGGTGTCGGCCTTGATGTCGCGGTGAACGATGAGGACGGGGAATTTTAGGTCTTTATACATTGTGGCGTCCTGAAGGCGGCGGGCACCGGCCCGCTCGTGCCGCCAGGGTAGAGACTCGCTCCTACAGGCGGAACCCCCCGGGCATCAGCCTGTAAGAAAAGGTCGCATCCGCGACGCCGCCGGCTGTCACTCGGCGCCGACCTCGAGCTGCGCCCATACCGGCGGGGCGCCGGCCGCCTTCTCGATGATCGCCAGCCGCGCGACGTGGGCGGCGAGTTCGTCCTCGCTGGCGCGGATGACCCGCAAGCGCGGGCGATCCGCCGCCAGGCGACGGATCGGGGTCGCCTGCTGGCGCCCGCTGCCGTCGTTGTCGCTGCCCTCGCCCGCCAGCGACAGGTGGGTCTGCCCGCCGGTCATGGCGAGGAAGACGTCGGCCAGGATCTCGGCATCGAGCAAGGCGCCGTGCAGGTCGCGGCCGGAGTTGTCGACCCCGTAGCGCTTGCACAGGGCATCGAGGTTGTTGCGCTGGCCCGGGTGGCGTTCGCGGGCCATCAGCAGCGTATCCAGCACCGTGCAGTGCTCGGTGATTTCGCTGCGCTCGGTGTGCCCGATCAGGCCGAATTCGTTGTTGATGAAGCCGATGTCGAACGCCGCGTTGTGGATGATCAGCTCGGCGCCCTTGATGAATTCGAAGAACTCGTCGGCGACGTCCTTGAAGCGCGGCTTGCCGACCAGGAAGTCATTGGTGATCCCGTGCACCGCGATGGCGCCTTCGTCGACTTCGCGATCGGGCTGCAGGTAGACGTGGAAGTGCCGGCCGGTCAGGCGCCGGCCGACCAGTTCGACGCAGCCGATCTCGATGATCCGGTGGCCATCGGTGACCGGCATGCCGGTGGTTTCGGTATCCAGTACGACATAACGCATGGTGAAGACCTTCGTTGCGCGGCGGCGCCAGGGCCGCCAGGGGACTTGTTCCTACGGCTAGACCAGTTCGCTGACGCCGCGATTGGCCAGCATGTCGGCGCGCTCGTTGCCGGGGTGGCCGTTGTGCCCGCGCACCCACTGCCACTCGACCTGGTGGCGGTTCACTTGCTCGTCGAGCAACTGCCAGAGATCGGCATTCTTCACCGGCTGCTTGGCGGCGGTCTTCCAGCCGCGCTTCTTCCAGTTCGGCATCCATTCCTGGATACCGCGCATGACGTATTCGGAATCGGTGACCAGCTTGACCTCGCAGGAGCGCTTGAGCGCCGCCAGGGCCTGGATGGCGGCCATCAACTCCATGCGGTTGTTGGTGGTCTGCCGCTCGCCTCCCCAGAGTTCGCGCTCGGCGCCTTTATAGACCAGCACCGCGCCCCAGCCGCCGCGGCCGGGATTGCCCTTGCAGGCGCCGTCGGTATAGACCTCGACCTTCTCGCTCACTTATGCCTCGTGCTTCGAATCGCGGCGGGACACCTTGGCCACCGGCATCGGCAACAGCTTGCCCATCGGCTCGCGACGCGACTGGCGGAGCGGACGCAGGCCGACCACCAGTTTGCGCGCCACCAGCAGATAGAAGCCGGCGCCGGGCGCCTGTACGGCCCCGCCCCACGTCTCCAGCCGCGCCAGACGGGATTGCCAGGCGGGCGACGCGAGCGGCGGACGATAGCACCCGAAGCGGCGTTTCTCCAGCGCGAAGCCGAGCAGGTGCAACCAGTCGCTGACCCGGTTCGGGGCGATGCAGCGGGCCTGGCGGAACACGTCGCGGGCGAATAAATGGCGCATGCCCCAGGTGCTCCAGGGGTTGATCCCAAGAATCAGCAAATGACCGCCGGGGCGCACGCTGCGGGCGGCTTCGCGCAGCAGGCTGTGGGGCGACAGGCAGAAATCCAGGCCGTGCTGCAACACCACCACGTCGGCGGCATGCTCGCCCAGCGGCCAGGCATGTTCGTCGCAGGCGATCTCCACCCCCGGCAGCGGCGCGCCCAGGTGGACGCTGCGCTGGATCTGCCGCGCACCGGCCGGGCGTTCGGCGGGCGGCCCATAGTGCACCAGGTATCCGCCGAAGTAGCGGGCCAGCTCGTCCTCCAGCAAACGCTGCTCTTCGGCGCGCAGCAGCGCCCCGAGCGGACCGGCGAACCAGTCGCGTGCTTGCCCGGTCATCTTCAACCACGCGGCCTCGGCGTCGGCGAACGGATTCTCGGTCATGGCTGATCTCCTGCTGCGGCATGGCGCCGCCCTGGGCATAATCCGGTGCGCGAGCCCCGGGATGTCGGTTCGATCGAACGCGCGTCGCGCGCCGTCCCAGCATGCGCCCGGCGCACGCGATTGGCGATGCCGCGGGAACCCACGCGCCTTGGTGGGAGTCGCCCACTAGACAGGTCGCGCGAAGACGCGACGTTCGATAACCGATGGATGAGCCGCCCCATGATACAGATCGACGCCCTCCCCGCCTTTTCCGATAACTACATCTGGCTGTTACAAGATGCGACCCAACGCCGCTGCGTGGTCGTCGACCCCGGCGACGCCGCGCCGGTCCTGGACTGGCTGGACGCCCATCCGGACTGGCGCCTGAGCGATATCCTGATCACCCACCATCACCAGGACCACGTCGGCGGGGTCGAACGGCTCAAGGCGAGCACCGGCGCCAAGGTCTACGGACCCGCCGACGAAAGCATCCCCGGCTGCGACCGCGCGGTGCGCGATGGCGAGCGCGTCGAGGCGCTCGGTTTGACCTTCCAGGTCATGGCCGTGCCGGGGCATACCCTCGGGCATGTGGCTTATTACCATGAGGACCCGCTGAATCCGCTGCTGTTCTGCGGCGATACCCTGTTCGCCGCCGGTTGCGGCCGGCTGTTCGAAGGCACCGCCGAACAGATGCACCACTCCCTCGGCCGCCTGGCGGCGCTGCCCGAGACGACGGCGGTCTACTGCGCCCACGAATACACCCTGAGCAACCTGCGCTTCGCCCAGGCGGTGGAACCGGGAAACCCGGCCGTGGCCGAGCGTTTCGCCGACGTCTCGGCCTTACGCGAACGCGGAGCGATGAGCGTGCCGTCGCGACTGGCCGAAGAAAAGGCCACCAACCCGTTCCTACGGGTCGAGGAGGACGCGGTACGCAGGAAAATCGACGAACGGGAAGGCGTCGCTGAACGTACCGCCGTTGAGGTCTTCAGGGCGTTGCGCGGCTGGAAGGATCGCTTCTGAACGGGCGGCGGCCACGCGGAAAACCCGGCGAAACTTGACCCTCCGCGGGTCGGTTCCTAGAATCGCCCGACCTTTTCGCCGAGCAAGCGCCCCCGACCAATGCCGCCATCGTCGCCTAAAACCCCTGATTTAGACGCATTGGGACGCGCCTCTCCGGCGCTCGTCATAGCCCTCGCCGCCGTCCTCGGCGGCTGCCAGAGCAACGGTGGAACGGTGGAGCCCACCGCGCCGGCGCCCGACCTGCGGGCCACCCTGCAGCGCAATCCGCCGGTCTGGCTGGCAGAAACCCCGACGCCGCAGCCGCCCCAGGACATCTGGGAACGCATGCGCCTGGGGTTCAAGCTGCAAGGCGAGATCGGCGTCAATCCGCGCATCGAACAGCAACGCCTGTGGTTCGTCGGCAACCCGTCGTTCATCGAGAACGCCAGCAACCGCGGCAGCCTGTACATCCACTACGTGGTGGAACGTCTCGAAGAACGCGACATGCCGCTGGAACTGGCGCTGCTGCCGGTGATCGAGAGTGCCTACAACCCCTTCGCCTATTCCCGCAGCGATGCTGTGGGGCTGTGGCAATTCATCCCGTCCACCGGCCGCCACTACAACCTGCGCCAGACCAACTGGTACGACGGCCGTCGCGACATCACCGCCTCCACCACCGCCGCGCTGAACTACCTGTCGCGCCTGCACGACATGTTCAACGGCGACTGGCTGCTCGCCCTGGCCGCCTACAACGCCGGCGAAGGCACCGTAAGCCGAGCCATGGAGCGCAACCAGAAACTCGGCCTGCCGACCGATTACTGGAACCTGCCGCTGCCCCAGGAGACCCGCGACTACGTGCCCAAGCTGCTGGCGCTCTCGCAGCTGGTGCTCTCGCCGGTGGCCTATGGCATCAACCTGAACCCGATCGCCAACCAACCCTACTTCGAAGTGGTGGAGTTCAAGCAGCAGTTGGACCTTTCCCGGGTCGCGGCGCTGGCCAACATCGAGGAAGACGAGCTGTACCAGCTCAACCCGGCCTACAAGAAGCGCATCACCCTGGACGGCCCGCAGCACCTGCTGGTGCCGACCCAGAAGGCCGGCCTGCTGGCGGCCAACCTGTCGCACATGAAGCCCCAGGACCTGGTGGGCTGGCAGCAATACCGGGTACGCAAGGGCGACAGCCTGAAAAGCATCGCCAACCGCTATCAGGTCGCCGCCGACACCCTCAAGGACCTCAACAGCATCTCCGGCAACCGTCTGCGAGTCGGCCAGCAACTGAACATTCCGCGGCAACCGGGCGTGAAGACGCGCGAGCCCCTGCCGCAGGGTTTCGCCGTCGCCACCGCGCCCAAGGCCACCGCCCGCGCCTACCAAGTGCGCAGCGGCGACAACCTCTGGCAGATCGCCAAGATGAACCGGGTCGACGTGCAGGACATCCAGCGCTGGAACAAGCTGTCCGGCCATGAACTCAAGGTCGGCCAGGTGCTGCAACTGCAAGGTGCGGCGAGCAAGCCCATCGCGGTGGCCAGCGCCTCGCCCGCCCGCGCCCCGCTGGCCCCGGTGACGGCGAAGCGCGATGCCAGCCGCGCGGAGCGCCAGGACGTGACTTACTACAAGGTGCAGGAAGGCGATTCGATGTACCTGATCGCCAAGCGTTTCAACGTGGAAATGCAGCACCTGCGCAACTGGAATCCACGCAGCGGCCATGCGCTCAAGCCGGGCCAGACCCTGACCCTGCGCCTGGGCAGCCGCTAACGCTTGGACAGGGCGTCCAGCCCATGGCCGGCGGCCCTGGCGAGCCGCTGAAAGGCGACGAACTCCTCGGTGCGCAACACCCTCCCCGACGGGCGACAGTCGGCATACAGCACACCCACGCTCTTGTGTCCGGCCATCAATGGCGCGATGAAGAACATGCCGCGGCCGAACCAACCGCGCATCGGTCGGGTGACCAGGTCGTTCAGATTGGACGTGGCGGGGATACCCATCCATAGCGGCTCGCGGCTGCGCAGGACGTAGTCGAACAGGTGCGGCGACTCCAGGGTCTGCGCCGGCAGGTCGAAGCCCTCCAGCCATGCCGCGGCCTGCTCGCCAGTCGCGCGCTTGGCTCGGAAGCGCCGCTGCCCGTCGGCCAGCACCGCGATCATCACGCGCTCCAGGCCGACGCCCCGCTGCAAGCCATCGAGCAGCAGATCGAGCAACGACGCTGCCTCCGCACGGCTGGCCGAGGTGGCGCCGAGCGCCTGTAGCACCCGCGCCAGCAGCAACGGATCGGCGTCCGGCGGACGGATCGCCGGCCGTGCGGGGGACTCGCCCACGGGGAAATCCCGCGTCGGGATGAGCCGCGAAAGCGTGCCGATGCCGAAGGTCGCCGCCACCTTCACCGCTTCGTCGGCGCTGGCCAGGACCTGGCGCAGCGCGTCTTCCGGAGAAACGCCGATGAAGCGGGCCAGGCGTTCGACCAGCACCCTCATCTCCGCCGTGTCCCAGCCGTCCAGCGCCGCCTGGGCGATGCGCGTGCCGAGGTTCACCACGTCCGCCGCCGGGCCGCCCAGTTGCGAAAGCCCGACGGTTTCGCCCAGGCCCCAGTTCTTCGCCAAGCCCAGGGTCAACTGGCGGAAGCTGGTGCCCGTCACCTCGCGCACCGCGCTGGCCGAGTCGGCGCCCGGTTGCGCCAGGGCCTCGGCGAGCTCGTCGGCCTGGGCGCCGGCGCACCCCCAGAACGCCAGTTCGCCGAGGTCCTGCAACAGCGCGCCGATGAACACCTCTTCCTGTTGCCGGGCCAACATATAGCCGGCGATGTTGCGCGCCTGCACTGCACCGTGGAAGGACCGCGCGAGCAGGTTCTGCACCTGTTCGCGCGGCACGCGGCCGAGCAAACCGTCGATCAGGCTGACCGACAGGCCGATCAGCCGGACGGTTTCGAAGCCCATCAGCACGATGGCCCGGGACAGCGTGCGAATGGGTTCCCGCACCGGGTTGTAGTAGACGCTGTTGGCGATGCGCAACACCTTGGAGGTGAGCGCCGCGTCCCGCAGCAGGACCTCCGCCAGTTGCCGCACCGATACGTGCTGCTCGGTGGCCAGCTGCTGCAAATCCTGCACCACGGACGCCAGGGCGGGTAATTCGGCCTGATTGAAACGATCGACCCATGACTGCAAACCATGGCTACGGGTGTCCACGATGATTCCCTCGGATGCTTTCGGGCAGTGTAGCCAAAGTGATGGCACCGGCTATCGGTCGCTCCGTCTTTTTCGAGGGGATACAAGCTGTTACTGTACCGCCAAAAGGCTCCGGGCCGCGTCGCGTGCAGCCCGGCGGACAACGACGATGCACCCGGCCCACCGACCGGGCTTGAGGAGAACGGATTTGGTCATGCCAGTAGTGCGCCATGGGGCGCTCTCCCTCGACGGGAACCTGTTTCGCTCGTCCAACCGCCCCCCCCTGCTGGTACCTTCCCGGATCGACCCGCGCACTTGATGCGTCCCCTCCTGTCCTTACTGCTCGGCCTGGCCACCAGCGCGCCGGCCAGCGCCGCTATCAGCGTGAGCCATGGCTACGCCCAGTTCGGCCTACTCAAGTATCCCGCCAGTTTCGACCATTTCGACTGGGTCAACCCCGACGCCCCCAAGGGCGGCACGTTGCGGTTGATGGCCTTCGGCACCTTCGACACCCTCAATCCCTACACCATCAAGGGCACCAGCCCGATCGCCACGGCTAACTTCGCCCAGTACGGGGTCAGCGAACTCAACGAAACCCTGATGGTGGGAACCGGGCTCTACGACCCCTCGGGCGACGAGCCGGCATCCAACTACGGGTTGATCGCCGAGAAGGTGGAATACAGCGACGACCGCAGTTGGGTGGTGTTCGATCTGCGTAAGGAAGCGCGCTTCCACGATGACACGCCGGTCACCGCCCGCGACGTGGCGTTTTCCTACCGCCGCCTGCTCGAGCAGGGCCACCCGGCCTACCGTACCAGCCTGCAGGAAGTGCAGCGCGTCGATGTCCTCGGGCCCCACCGCATCCGCTTCGTCTTCAAGCGCGCCGGCAATCCCCTGCTGATCCTGCGCCTGGGGGAAATGCCGGTGATGTCCCGGCAGTACTGGAAGCATCGCGATTTCCAGGCCACCACCTATGAGCCACCGCTGGGCAGCGGGCCCTATCGGATCGTGCAGGTGGTGCCGGGTCGGCGCCTGGTGTTCGAGCGGATCAAGGACTGGTGGGGCGAGAAACTGCCGGTCAACCGCGGCAAGTACAATTTCGATCGGGTCGAAGTGGAGTTCTACCGCGACAGCGACGTGGCCTTCGAGGCGTTCAAAGCCGGCGAATTCGACCTCTACATCGAGCATCAGGCGAAGAACTGGGCCAACGGCTATCGCTTCCCCGCCGTGGCGCGGGGCGAGGTGATCCAGGCGGAAATCCCCCATCGGATTCCCACCCAGACCCAGGCCCTGTTCATGAACAGCCGCCGCAGCCTGTTCGCCACTCGCCGGGTTCGCGAAGCCCTGGGGCTGATGTTCGACTTCGAGTGGACCAATCGCGCGTTGTTCAACGGCGCCTACCTGCGCGCCGAGAGCTATTACCCGAACAGCGAGTTCGCCGCCACCGGCAAGCCGGAAGGCCGCGAATGGCTGCTGCTATCGCCCTATCGCCAGCGCCTGCCGGCACGCCTGTTCGAGCGGCCCTTCCATACCCCGCGCACCGAAGGACGCGGCATCCCGCGTGACAGCCTGCGCCGGGCGCTGAAGCTGTTGGCGGCCGAGGGCTGGACCCTGTCCGGCCAGCGCCTGGTGAACGCGCGAGGCGAGCCGTTGCGTTTCGAGATCCTGCTGGTCAATCCCAGCCTGGAGCGCGTCATGCAGCCTTATCGCGACAACCTCGCCAGTATCGGCATCGAAGCCAACATCCGCACGGTGGATCGCGCCCAGTACAAGCAACGCCTCGATCGCTACGATTACGACATGGTGTTGATGACCTTGCCGCAAACCCTCAGCCCCGGCCTGGAGCAGTCGCTGTACTTCCACTCCAGCCAGGTCAACGTCACCGGCGGCAAGAACTACGCCGGGGTGGCCGACCCCATGGCGGACGCGATGATCGACGCCCTGCTTGCCGCCACCACCCGCGACGAACAGGTGGCCGCCACCCGCGCCCTGGACCGGATATTGCTCTGGCAGCACTACAGCATTCCCAACTGGTACATCAATCAACACCGCCTGGCGTACCGCAACCGGTTCGCCTTCGTCACCACGCCGCCCTATACCCTGGGCCTGCGCGCCTGGTGGCTGAAGCCCACGGAGACCGCCCGATGAATAGCGTATTAGGGACTTTCTACCGGCGAGGTTGCGCCCGGCGAGGCTGCGCCGCGTTGCTGCTGGCCCTCGCCGGCCTGGCCAGCGCCGAACCACGGCACGCGCTGACGCTCTACGACGAAGCGCCGAAATACCCGGCGAACTTCCGGCATTTCGATTACGTGAACCCCGACGCGCCCAAGGGCGGGACCCTCCGCCTGTCCGGCCTCAACGGCTACGACAGCTTCAACCCCTTCATCCCCAAGGGCACCCCGGCGGATCAGTTGCCGCTGCTGTACGACTCCCTGACCTTCCATTCCCAGGACGAGCCTTTCACCGAATACGGCTTGCTGGCCGAACGGATCGAGAAGGCCGCGGACGACAGTTCGGTGCGCTTCTACCTGAACCCCAAGGCGCGCTTCAACGACGGCACGCCGGTGACCGCCGAAGACGTGGTGTTCACCTTCGAGATGCTGACCCAGCACGGCGACCCCATGTATCGCCACTACTACGCCGATGTCGCCAAGGTGGAAGCCGAGGACGCGCGGCGCGTGCGTTTCGACTTCAAGGCGCCGGGCAACCGCGAGCTGCCCTTGATCCTCGGCCAGATCCAGGTACTGCCCAAGCACTGGTGGGCCACCCGCGACTTCGCCAAGACCAGCCTGGAGCCACCGCTGGGCAGCGGCCCCTACCGCATCGCCAAGTTCGAACCGGGCCGTTCGATCCGCTACGAGCGGGTCAAGGACTGGTGGGCCAAGGATCTGCCGGTGAGCCGCGGCTATTACAACTTCGACGTGATCGCCATCGACTACTACCGCGACATGTCGGTGGCCCTGGAGGCCTTCAAGGCCGATCAGTTCGACGTCAATCAGGAATACTCGGCCAAGGACTGGGCCACCGGCTACGACAGCCCGGCCCTGCGCGCCGGTCGTTTCCGCCAGGTCAGCATTCCCAACCACAATCCGGTGGGGATGCAGGGCTTCACCTTCAACATCCGCCGCCCGCTGTTCCAGGACCGGCGCGTGCGCGAGGCGATCGCCAGCCTGTTCGACTTCGAATGGACCAACAAACAGCTGTTCTTCGGCTCCTACAAGCGCACCCGCAGCTTCTTCGAGAACTCGGAAATGGTCGCCAGCGGCCTGCCCGACGCCGAAGAACTCAAGTTGCTGGAACCGTTACGCGGAAAGATTCCCGAGGAGGTCTTCACCCAGGCCTTCGCGCCCCCGGTGAGCGACGCCAGCGGCATCATCCGCGAACAGCAGCGCCACGCCTACAAGCTCCTGCTGGAGGCCGGCTATCACATCGAAAACGACAAGATGGTCGATGCGGCCGGCAAGCCGCTGAGCTTCGAGTTCCTCATCACCCAGGCCAATCTGGAGCGGGTGATCCTGCCGTTCAAGCGTAACCTCGCCGAGCTCGGCATCGACCTGCAGATTCGCAAGGTGGACGTGTCCCAGTACATCAACCGCCTGCGCTCGCGGGACTTCGACATGACCTCGAGCATCTGGCCGCAGTCCAACTCGCCGGGCAACGAGCAGATGGAGTTCTGGCATTCCCGCAGCGCCGACAGCGCCGGCAGCCGCAACTTCATCGGGCTGCGCGACCCGGCCATCGATACCCTGGTGGAAGGCCTGATCCGCGCCGATTCGCGCAAGAGCCTGATCGTCCATGCCCGCGCCCTCGACCGGGTGCTGCTGTGGGGCCACTACGTGGTGCCCAACTACTACCTCGACAGTTGGCGGGTCGCCTACTGGGATCGCTTCGAGCGCCCGCCGGTCGTACCGCTCTATGACTTCGGCCTGATGACCTGGTGGCAAAAGAAAGACGCCGCGCCTCCCGTCGCCGAGCCCACTCCGGCCGAGCCGCCGTACGCACAGGAAGCACCCTGAATGCTCGCCTATATCCTGCGCCGCCTGCTGCTGATCGTGCCGACCCTGTTCGGCATCCTGCTGATCAACTTCATCATCATCCAGGCCGCCCCCGGCGGCCCGGTGGAACAGATGATCGCCAAGCTCGAAGGCTTCGATGCCGCCGCCGGGGGCGCCACCGGGCGGATCTCCGGCGGCGGTTCCGAGGTCGCCAGCGGCAGCTCCACCTATCGCGGCGCCCAGGGCCTGGACCCCGAGCTGGTGGCGGAAATCGAGAAGATGTACGGCTTCGACAAGCCGGCCCCCGAGCGCTTCTGGCTGATGCTGCGCAATTACCTGCGCCTGGATTTCGGCCAGAGTTTCTTCCGCGACGCTAAGGTCACCGACCTGATCGCCGAGAAAATGCCGGTATCGATTTCCCTCGGCCTGTGGAGCACCCTGATCACCTACCTGGTCTCGATTCCCCTGGGTATCGCCAAGGCGATCCGCCACGGCACCGCCTTCGACGTCTGGACCAGCGCGGCGGTGGTGGTCGGTTATGCGATCCCCTCGTTCCTCTTCGCCATCCTGCTCATCGTGCTGTTCGCCGGGGGCAGCTACTGGGACTGGTTCCCGCTGCGCGGCCTGACCTCCAACGATTTCGCCGAACTGTCCCTGGGCGGCAAGATCCTCGATTACTTCTGGCACCTGGCGCTGCCGGTCACCGCCCTGGTGATCGGCAACTTCGCCACCCTCACCCTGCTGACCAAGAACAGCTTCCTCGACGAGATCAACAAGCAATACGTGGTCACCGCCCGCGCCAAGGGCCTGACCGAGCGCCAGGTGCTCTACCGCCACGTGTTCCGCAACGCCATGCTGCTGGTGATCGCCGGCTTCCCCGCGGCCTTTCTGGGCATCTTCTTCTCCGGCGCGATGCTGATCGAAGTGATCTTCTCCCTCGACGGGCTCGGCCTGCTGGGCTTCGAATCCATCGTCAATCGCGACTATCCGGTGGTATTCGGCACCCTGTTCATCTTTTCCCTGCTCGGCCTGCTGACCAAGTTGGTCAGCGACCTTTCCTACACCCTGATCGATCCGCGCATCGATTTCGAAAGCCGGAGGCATTGACATGGCCCTCTCGCCTTTCAACCAGCGTCGCCTGCACCGCTTCAAGGCCCACAAGCGCGGCTGGTGGTCGCTGTGGATCTTCCTGACCCTGTTCGGCCTGAGCCTGGGTGCGGAACTGATCGCCAACGACAAGCCGCTGGCGCTGCGCTACGACGGCGAATGGTATGTCCCGGTGTTCAAGCGATACCCGGAAACCGCCTTCGGCGGCGAATTTCCCCTGGAAGCCAATTACAAGAGCGCCTACATCCGCGAGCTGATCGAGGCCAAGAACGGCGAGATGTACTGGCCGCCGATCCGCTTCAGCTACGACAGCATCAACTACGACCTCAAAGTACCGGCGCCGGCACCGCCTTCGGCACAGAACTGGCTGGGCACCGACGACCAGGGCCGCGACGTGATGGCGAGGGTGATCTACGGGTTCCGCATCTCGGTGCTGTTCGCCCTGGCCCTGGCGCTGTTCAGTTCGTTGATCGGGGTGGTCGTCGGGGCCCTGCAGGGTTACTACGGCGGCTGGGTCGACTTGCTCGGCCAGCGTTTCCTGGAAATCTGGTCGGGCCTGCCGGTGCTGTTCCTGCTGATCATCCTTTCCAGTTTCGTCCAGCCCAACTTCTGGTGGCTGCTGGGCATTCTCCTGCTGTTTTCCTGGATGAGCCTGGTGGACGTGGTCCGCGCGGAATTCCTCCGCGGGCGCAACCTGGAGTACGTCCGCGCGGCCCGTGCCCTGGGGATGGGCGACACCGCCATCATGTACCGCCATATCCTGCCCAACGCGATGATTTCCACCCTGACCTTCATGCCGTTCATCCTCACCACCGCCATCGGCAGCCTGACCACCCTGGACTTCCTCGGCTTCGGCCTGCCAGCGGGCTCGCCGTCCCTGGGCGACCTGGTCGCCCAGGGCAAATCCAACTTGCAGGCGCCCTGGCTGGGCATCAGCGCGTTCATCGTCCTGGCGCTGATGCTGTCGCTGCTGGTGTTCATCGGCGAAGCCGTCCGCGACGCCTTCGACCCGAGGAAATAGGCCATGTCCGAGAATCTGATCGAAATCCGCGACCTGGCCGTAGCCTTCGGCACCGGTGCCAACGCCACCCGCGTGGTCGACGCGGTGAGCTTCGACATCCGCAAGGGCGAGACCCTGGCGTTGGTGGGCGAGAGCGGTTCCGGCAAATCGGTGACCGCCCACTCGATCCTGCGCCTGCTGCCCTACCCCATGGCCCACCATCCCAGCGGCAGCATCCGGTATGCCGGCGAAGACCTGCTCACCCTGAGCGAATCACGGCTGCGCGGCATTCGCGGCAACCGCATCGCCATGGTGTTCCAGGAACCCATGACCTCCCTCAACCCCCTGCACAGCATCCAGAAGCAGATCGGCGAGATCCTCGCCCTGCACAAGGGCCTGACCGGCGCGGCCGCGCGACGACGCACCCTGGAGCTGCTCGAACTGGTCGGCCTGCCCGAACCGCACAAGCGCCTGAATGCCTATCCCCACGAACTGTCCGGCGGCCAGCGCCAGCGCGTGATGATCGCCATGGCCCTGGCCAACGAGCCGGAACTGCTGATCGCCGACGAACCGACCACTGCGCTGGACGTCACCGTGCAGTTGAAGATCCTGCTGTTGCTCAAGGAATTGCAGGCGCGCCTGGGCATGTCGCTGCTGCTGATCAGCCACGATCTCAACCTGGTCAGACGGATCGCGCAACGCGTATGTGTCATGCAGCGCGGACGTGTCGTCGAACAGGCATCGTGTGACGAGCTGTTCCGCGCGCCGCAGCATGCCTACACCCGCGAGCTGCTCGCCGCCGAACCCAGCGGCGAGCCGGTTCCGGTGGAAGCCGGCCCGCCGTTGCTGGAAGTCGAGGACGTGCGGGTGTGGTTTCCGATCCGCAAGGGGCTGTTGCGGCGAACGGCCGATCACGTGAAGGCCGTCGATGGCGTCGATTTCAGCCTGCCCAGGGGGCAGACCCTCGGCATCGTCGGCGAGAGCGGTTCGGGCAAGTCCACCCTGGGCCTGGCGATCCTGCGGCTGCTCGGCAGCCAGGGCGCGATCCGTTTCCAGGGGCAATCGCTGCAAGGCTTGTCGCAAAAGGACGTGCGGCCGTTGCGGAGGCAGATGCAGGCGGTCTTCCAGGACCCTTACGGCAGCCTCAGCCCGCGCATGTCGGTGGGCCAGATCGTCGGCGAAGGCCTGGCGATCCACCGGATCGGCAACGCGGCCGAACAGGAACGGGCGATCGTCGAAGCGCTCGTGGAAGTGGGGTTGGACCCGGACACCCGGCATCGCTACCCCCACGAGTTTTCCGGCGGGCAGCGGCAACGTATCGCCATCGCCCGCGCGCTGGTGTTGAAGCCGGCGCTGATTCTGCTCGACGAGCCCACTTCGGCGCTCGATCGCACGGTACAGCGCCAAGTCGTGGAACTGCTGCGCGCGCTGCAGAGCAAGCACGACCTGACCTACCTGTTCATCAGCCACGACCTGGCGGTGGTCAGGGCGCTGAGCCACCAGTTGATGGTGATGAAGCAGGGACAGGTGGTGGAACAGGGGCCGGCCGACGCCATCTTCGCGGCGCCCCGCCACCCTTATACGCGGCAGTTGCTGGAGGCAGCCTTCGTGGTGCCGGCAACCGCCGATTCATCCAGATAGCAGGAAGAGGAACGGAACAATGGGATTTCTCACCGGTAAGCGGGTATTGATCGTCGGTGTCGCCAGCAAACTGTCGATCGCTTCGGGCATTGCCGCCGCCATGCACCGGGAAGGCGCGGAGCTGGCCTTCACCTACCAGAACGAAAAACTCAAGGGTCGCGTCGAAGAGTTCGCCGCGGGCTGGGGCTCCAACCCGGAGCTGTGCTTCCCCTGCGACGTGGCCAACGACGACGACATCGCCGCGGTGTTCGAGGCCCTCGGCAAGAAATGGGACGGCCTGGACATCATCGTCCACTCGGTCGGCTTCGCCCCGGGCGACCAGCTCGACGGCGACTTCACCGCGGTCACCACCCGTGAGGGCTTCCACATCGCCCACGACATCAGCGCCTACAGCTTCGTCGCCTTGGCCAAGGCCGGCCGCGAGCTGATGAAGGGCCGCAACGGCAGCCTGCTGACCCTGTCGTACCTGGGCGCCGAGCGAACCATGCCGAACTACAACGTGATGGGCATGGCCAAGGCCAGCCTGGAAGCCGGCGTGCGCTACCTGGCCGGCAGCCTCGGCCCGGAAGGTACCCGCGTCAACGCCATCTCCGCCGGCCCCATCCGTACCCTCGCCGCCTCCGGTATCAAGAGCTTCCGCAAGATGCTCGCCGCCAACGAGAAGCAGACTCCGCTACGCCGCAACGTGACCATCGACGAAGTGGGTAATGCCGGAGCCTTCCTCTGCTCCGACCTGGCTTCGGGGATCAGCGGCGAAATCCTCTACGTGGACGGCGGTTTCAACACCACCGCCATGGGCGCCATGGAAGACTGACGCTGCCCTGAAGGAAAAAAGGCCGCTTTGAGCGGCCTTTTTCTTGGGTTGCCGTCACTACCGCGCATTCGCCGGCGGAAGGCAGTCAGCCGCCATGGGCCGGATAGTGCCGGCCGAGGAAGTTCACCAGATAGGCATTCACCTCGGCAGGGCGTTCGCCTTGCATCCAGTGGCCGCATGCCTCCAACAGGTGCTGTTCCAATCGCGGCACGCACTCGGGCATACGCTTCAGGGCCTGGGCTTCCAGCGTGCCGACCGGGTCCTTGTCGCCGAGCAGGTACAACGCCGGCTGCTCGATCCGCGCGTCGGACAGGGTCTCGCCAAAGCGCCAATTGCGTTCGAAATTGCGATACCAGTTCAACGCGCCTCGAAAGCCTCGCCCGGCGAAGCTATCCAGATAGTGCTGAAATGCGGTCTCGCCACACCACGCCGGGGGCACGCCCGGATCCGGCATGCCGTCAAGCAGACGCGCATCCGCGGGTTTTTCCCGCAGGAACAGGTCCTTGGGAACCGCCGCGGAGCAGCCGTGCATCATCATCCGCAAGGTGCGCGCGGGATCGGCATCCAGTTCGGCCTCGGCGACGCCGGGCTCCTGGAAATACAGGATGTAGAGAAAGCGTCCGGCGAAGGCGCTTCGCATCGACTCCAGAGGCGAGCGTTTCGCATGCCCGCCGTAAGGCACCGACAGGCCTGCTACCGCAGCGATACGTTGCGGTTCCAGCAAGGCCAGATGCCAGGCGACGGGAGCCCCCCAGTCGTGACCCACCACCGCGATCCGGTCCTGGCCGAGCGCATCCATCGCCAGGCGGATGTCTCCGCACAGGCTCTGCAGGTCATAGGCCTCGGGGGCGCTCGGTGCGCTGCTCTGGCCATAACCGCGCATCTCGGGCACGCATACCCGATAGCCCTCGGCGGCCAGCGCGGCGATCTGATGCCGCCAGGCATACCAGCATTCGGGAAAACCATGCAGCAGCCACACCGGGCGACCCTCGGCGGGGCCGCTGATGTAGAGGCTGAGGTGGCTACCCTTGACGTCCAGCAGGCGATGTTCGACCGCATCCATGGAGGCTCCGCTTCATCGATAGGGACCCGGGGCGGGTCGCCGAATCCCTCACTCTGCCAAAAACCAGCCTCAGGCGTCGCCTCCATCGACCCTCTGAATACCGGGAAGACGATCAACCTTGGGCGCTGCTCCAATCGATCAGGCCGAACTGCCAGGTGGCGAGGATCAATAGGCCGAATACGATCCGGTACCAGGCGAAGGCCGCATAACTATGGTGGGCGATGAACTTCAACAGACCCCGCACGGCGATCATCGCGAAGAGGAATGCCGTCACGAACCCGATCGCGAACACCGGCAGATCGCCGGGCAGGAACAGATCGCGATACTTGTAGCCGGAATAGACCGCCGCACCCACCATGGTCGGCATTGCCAGGAAGAAGGAAAACTCGGTCGCCGTCTGCCGCGACAGCCCGAACAGCAGGCCACCGATGATGGTCGCGCCGGAACGCGAGGTGCCCGGGATCATCGCCAAGCACTGTGCCATGCCGATCTTCAGCGCATCGCTCCAGCGCATCTGCTCCAGGGTCTCGACCCGCACGGCATGCTGCCGGCGCTCGGCCCAGAGCATGACCCCCCCCCCTATTACCAAAGCGGCCGCCACTGTGAGCGGGTTGAACAGGTAGCGGTGGATCGCATCCGAGCAGAGCACGCCCAGGAAGACGGCTGGCAGGAAGGCGATCAACAGGTTGCACGCGAAACGCCGATCCCGAGGCTCATGGGGCAGGCCGAGCACGACAGCGCCTATCTTGCGGCGAAATTCCCAGACGACCGCCAGGATCGCGCCCAACTGGATGATGATATTGAAGGCCATCGCACGCTCGCCACCGAACCCTAGCAGGTCTGCGGCGATGATCTGATGTCCGGTGCTGGAAATCGGCAGGAATTCCGTAAGGCCTTCGACGATACCTAAAATCAGTGCTTGAGCCGCAACCCAAAAATCCATCGACACCTCTTGACCCTACGTATGGGAACGGCTGGAGCCCTCGTGCCATAAAGGCTGGCTCCGCTGACACACAATACAAACATCCAGACTGGCTTGCGCCGCGCGGCATGCTACCAAGCCTAGTGTTGAAGAAAAGTGAAAAGACCGAGAAAAGTCAGGAATCGTTCCACGATGGCCAGTCAAACCACGCCATTAGTTGAAAACGCAATTTGCGTTCTATGGGAAACCCATCAAACGAGGGAGTATTCGGGAGAATTCTCGATCGCCAAGCACCGTGGGGGAGAACCGGCTCAAGGCCATAGGCGGCACTTTGCAGGCAGGAAGGAGCGGCGTGGCGAAGTGATCGGATAAGCGTTTCTGGCGAGATCGACGAACGCATGAACAGGAGCGCGTCTACCGGATGCCGGCAGCGCAAAACGTGCTGTCTGGCTATCGCCTCAACTGGCCTGGGGCAAGATCCGCTGCAAGGCAAGAGCCTGCAGATCGGAACGTACGGTGCTGACGATACGTTCTATATCGCCCAGCGACAGCTGTGTGGAGCAGGCTATGCCGGTCACCGTGAGCAGGACGTCACCGGAGGCGGGGTCCATTACCTGCGCGCGCAAGCTGCGTGGCGAATCCAGTGTGGCGGTGAAATCCAGCGGCTTGAAATAGCTACGCATCAGTTCGCAAGCCCTGGGAAACGAGAAATGGGTCATGGCGCCTCCGTCACACTCAGGGACTTTCACAGCGGCCTTTCAGCTATCTGAAAGTAGCGCTCCTACCGAGGAAAACCAGCTTTTCCGGTGTTCTTCCCCGCGCTATTTTGCCGCCGCTTCCTTACAAGGCGACTAAGTCCGCGCCTTCATTGAAGTAAATTTTCGCGCTCACGAAAAAAGCCGGGAATATTCAGACGAACGGCAGCGAACTTTTATTAGTCCGAGGTCTATGAGTCAGCGAGACACCGGTCGGAGTGCCCACATCGGCTTACCACATCGGTAAAACGACATAGAGGATCACTTTAGCGACACTATGTGACTTACGAGTCTATAAATGTCATCAACGCTAGGAGGGCAGCGATAGGTGTCGGCAAGCGCTCTCGACGAGCTACTACTCACGGGCAACCCTGGAGACATTCAATGAACGCCCCACTCCGCTTCAATGAAGCGTTGCTTATCACCGGCCGAGCTTTCCAACCTTTCCAATGCATAGCCTGGGCTCCGCAAGACGGAAGCGGCGAACTGGACATCAGCGTATTGGACAAAACCAGTACTCGCCTGCTGGGCCATTCGAAGATCCCGAGCAGCACTTATTGCGATCCGCAAAAACTGGCGACTATCCTCGAACAGTCCCGCGAAGAGCTCTGCAACAAAGGCTACATGCTCGCGCCGTGGAGCATGCCTGACTGAATCCGCTGAAGGACGGCCTTCCAGGCCGTCCTTCGTTCGCCACCCGACGCAGCTTCATCAGAATTTCTCCGAGCCATCCGGTGTCTATTTTTTGTCGCCCTCGGAGTCATGTCATGCAAGTCACCCAACGCACGCCACTGGCGGTTCGATGTATTCGTTCGTCCATGTATCCCTGGCCAGAAAGCCAGGCTGCGTTTCTTTCGGTAGGCCCTTCAGCAGGGCGACTTCATTTCCAGCGTCGAACTTCCATAGCGACATTCGCGAATAGCGGCGTTTGAACACCCATACGCCGTCCCTCCGTCACGATCCGCAATCCCTTTGTCAGCCGAGGAACTCATGAGCACATCCACTTCTAGCGTTCCCCCCTTGGCCGAGGGTATTCGTCCTGTTCCACAGGATGAATACAGCGATACCGGAACGCTGCTCTGCCCTACTCTTCCAGCGGATTTGGTTTATGTAGACGACAGCCGACCCGGCATAAGGCGACGCCTACTGCGTGGCAAGTTTGCGTACTTCGACGAACATAATCAGAGAATTCGAGACGAAGAAACTATAAAGCGGATAAACAAGCTGGTAATCCCTCCGGCTTATACGGATGTCTGGATATGCAATGACCCGAAGGGTCATTTACAAGCCACAGGTCGTGATGCGAAAGGTCGAAAACAATATCGGTACCATGAACGTTGGAGAGAGATTCGCGACGCCAATAAATATGAACGCCTGCTGGAGTTCGGACGCACGCTGCCCAAACTGCGCGCGAAGATCGAGGCTGATCTGAACAAACGCGATCTAGGGCGGGCCAAGGTCATGGCCACAGTGGTCAGCTTGCTCGACTCCACGCTGATTCGAGTCGGAAACATGCAATATGCACGCGATAATAAGTCCTTTGGGCTGACCACGCTGCGTAATCGCCATGTCGAAGTCAAAGGGCAAGCCATCCGCTTTCACTTCCGCGGTAAAAGTGGTGTCGAACACAATGTCAGCCTGAAACATCCCCGTCTGGCCAGAATCATCAAACGCTGCATGGACCTGCCCGGTCAGCATCTTTTTCAATATCTCGATGACGAGGGCGTTCGCCATACCATCAATTCGTCCGATGTAAACCTCTACCTTCAAGAACAATCGGGTAGCGACTTCACGGCCAAGGATTATCGAACCTGGGCGGGCAGCGCACTGGCCCTGGCTTCCCTGCGGGAATTACCCTGGAAAGACGAGGCGGATGCGAAGAAGCAAGTCGTAGCGATCATCAAGGAAGTGTCCAACCAACTCGGAAATACACCAGCGGTCTGCCGGAAATGCTATATCCACCCGGCGGTCCTCGATGCCTATCTGAATGGCGACCTATCCAATGTCCGAAAGGCCCGAGCACGCAAGGGACTGCGTCCCGAAGAAGTCGCATTGATCACTTTCCTAGAAGGCCTGAACGCCGAGCAGACGTCCTGAGCGCCTTGTTAGCTCAGTTGGGTAGAGTACTGCCCTCCGAAGGCAGGGGTCGTGGGTTCGAATCCCGCCGGATGCGCCAGATACCTTGGGTCGATTATCGAAGTCGATCGAACGCTAAAAAGCCCGCCTAGTGCGGGCTTTTTCGTTTCTGGGATGTGAGAGGCAGGAGCGCATCAAGCAGGGCTGCGATCAGCCGATGGGAATGGCTCACAAGGGCGAGCTTATCGCTCAAGTGAGCGGAACGCGCGGACAGGAAGGCGTTCTGGAACTTCAGGCCAACCCTCAAGGCTTGCAATCAGCCTTTCCCATTGAGAATGGCTCTGACCTCGCGCGTTGGCGATGTGGGGAGGTGCACAAGCGGCACTCTGGACTCACATAATCGCAGTCGAAGCCAGCCACGAATTGACGACTTGTTTTGCTCTGAATGTGCTGTGCAGCTGCCACACTAAATGTGGAGAGTTCCTGATTATCTCTCTCTGCGCAGACCGAACTCGGTGTTCTGGTGTAACACCGCAAAGCCATGAGACTTCGTTTAAGTTGGTGTGTAAAAGCCATGCGCGATGCCTTGGCTCTGGAAGTGCCCAAATCCCTACCAGCCATCGAGTTCGCCGGGTACTGCCATCGAGATAGGGACGATCCTTAATGCATCCCCTCTGTCCGTTGGGGGAGAATTCCAGCGGTATAACAGCCAACAGTTCTTCAACCACATTGCCAGTAAGCACTCTCT
>NZ_JANZKU010000020.1 GCF_025642785.1 Pseudomonas sp. RIT-PI-AD | reverse complement strand
CCGCCATGGCGATGCCCTCTGGCATGCCTTGCAAGGCCCCGACACCGACCCGGCGCTGTGGGACTTCCTGCCCTACGGCCCGTTCGCCGAACGGGCGGCGTTCGACGCCTGGCTGGTCGAAAACGCCATTTCGTCGGATACGCTGTTCTTCGCCGTGGTGAACCCCGCCAGCGGGCATGCCATGGGCCTGCTCAGCTACCTGAGCATCGAGCCGGCCCACGGCAGCATCGAGATCGGCCACGTCGCCTTCGGTCGCGGCATGCAGCGCAGCCCGGCCTCCACCGAAGCCGTTTACCTGTTGGCGCAGCAAGCCTTCGCCCTCGGCTACCGGCGCCTGGAATGGAAGTGCAACAGCCTCAACGCTCGTTCCAGGCACGCCGCCGAACGCCTGGGCTTCGTCTACGAAGGGCTGTTCCGCCAACACCGGGTGGTCAAGGGCCACAACCGCGACACCGCCTGGTTCGCCCTGCTCGACGGGGACTGGCCGGTGCAGCAGCGGGCATTCCAGCGCTGGCTGGCCGAGGCAAACTTCGACGCCGAAGGCCGCCAGCACCAGCGGCTGGAAGCCCTGCGCGACGGCTGAGAGGAAGGTCGACACCCAAGGTCTCAGTTGCCCGCGTTTGAATGACACTTGGTTGAGATCGGCTCGGAAAGCGCTTGTTTTGCGAATCCTTTGAGGAAAAATCGACGTATTAACTCGTGAGGGTTTGTACGGGGTGGCCGAGCGGAGCGGCTTGGTGGGCGGTCATGCGCTACTGGAGCCTTGTGCGCTTGAGGCACTCGCCCACGTATAGAGTCTGACTATCGTTGTGCATCCCACAACCTAGGGCAAGGTGTGGGCCAAGCACTGATGACCGCGCTTCTGGAAGGGGCCCGAGTCCGGCCCGGCCTATTAAGATCTAACTACGCATGCGTGAAACCAATTCGCATGCCCGGCGCCTGTACGAAAAGTTCGGCTTTGTCGAGGAAGGATGCTTACAAAAGCGAATCCTGCTGCCAGACAACCCTTTCATTGCCGATATCACTATGGCCTGGTTTGCTCTTAATTTAAGAAAATTACCCTACCACCCAATTCATCAATTTTGATATCCATTAAAATACTTACCATAACCGCCAACCAAAACCAATACTGTAAAAATGATGAACAAGAGCCGTCCAAGCCATACGATCTTCCTGGCTAATCGAGAGGGAAATTCCGAAGCATCCTTTGCATCAAGGTGCCCTTTTCTAATGGAAAATTCACGCATACCCAGACAAGAAGAAATTTGCATCAGGCGAAACATGCGAGCTGCCAGACCATTACCCAGCATTCTACGATTATTGATGACGAGACTCGATCTTCCCAAATAAGCTTCAATCGACTCCAAATCTCTAGATGCTACATAAGCTATATAAATAACCAACGCCACTCCCAAGAACATGTTGACCATCATAATCAGAAGCATGCAGTCGCCAGAACCGATCATCACTCATAGCCCTTCTGATAAATTCGCTCGGCCATACTTTCTCCACCGTCACTCCCCATTCCCCCCGCCACGGCACCTGCTGTGCCTGTCACAACCAGCGAGCATGCCAATCCACCCACTCCCGCTGTGCTTAACCCTAAAGCGACACAAATTGAATGAGCAGCGTAAGCGTCTAAAAGACCGCCTATCGCACCGCCAGCCAACCCACCCCCAAACCGCCCCGCCTCGGTGAACTTCACCTTGCGGCACTCCTGCTCGCGGCCAAGGGTGCAGGCATTGTAGATCCGGCTGCCACTGTAGCCGGCATCCAGGGCGATGCCGACGTAGCCGCCGTATTTCATGTATTTCGCCGCGCGGGCGGTGCCTTCGAGGTAGCTGGCGTAGCCGGGGATGGCGCCGGCGCGGCCGGCCTTGCTCCAGTGGTGAACCAGGCTGCGGCTGGAGAGGCCAGGGCCTGACGCAGGTTGGGGTGGTCGGGCAGGCCGACGCCCTTGCGCACCCACGGGCCGAGGCTGGCATCGAGCTGACGCATCAGGTGCTGGCGCTCGGCGAAGAAAGCGTTACCGCGCAGGCTGCCGGCCTGGTCGAAGCTGCGCTGGTAGAGCTGCTCCAAGGCCTTGAGGGTGTGGCCCAGGTCGTCGAGGTGCTTGCCGACCATCAGGGTGGCGGTGCCGAGGGCGCCGGCGCCGTCCTGCAGGAAGGGTTCGATGAGGTCGCGGTTACGCATCAGGAAGCGCGCGTCGTCGTCGCTCATGGGCGCCAGGGCGGCATCGACCTTGGCCGCCGCTTCCATCAGCAGGGCTACCTGCAAGGTGCACGTGCGTTCGGGGGGAGGCGCTCATCACCGCCATCTGCCCGGGCTTGGCCCATTGGCTGAGGTGGGGGTTGAGGCTGCGAAATTTCTCCAGGGTCGGGCCTGTGCCTCGGGCAACAGCAGCCGTTCGAGGCTCTGGCGGGGCATGGGGTCCTGGACGATGTAGAAACCGGGTTCCGCCGGGGTGGTCATGGCTCCTCCTTGAGTTAATTTGCGGCGACCTGTCGACAGTGAGGCGTGCTCGGCCTGGATGCAAACCCGGAGCTGGAGTCCTTCACAATCGCGGAATCTAAACATCGAAAAATATCGACGTAATCACACGTTACGAAATCCCTACAACCAGAATCGCTTCATTCGTCCTCGCACCGGTGAAGAGCCTGGAAGCGATGACTCCCCACTCTTATTCGTTACGCGCATCAAGGCGGCCAGTCCCGAGGAGGCCGGCCATCGATGGGGTGGAGAAGTCGATCCTGATGCGGCCTGTGCCACGCAGCCCCGGAATCCAGCATCGGGCCCGGCGCGAAGGAAGGCGCTGTCGCAGCGCTCGGAGGGCCTCGCCAGTTGGCGATGCTGGCCCGTGATCAGGCCAACGCGTTGGCCGGTGCCCGCGAGCCCGACAGTCAGCGCGAAGCTGCCGGCAAGGAGCTGTCCGTCGCGTTCCGGTGCGCGTCGGACAGCCGCGCCATGAAGCCGTGCCCCGGAAGCGTCCAGGGCCGTTTCGCATCGTGCCTATTCGCCCCGAATGTACTGCTCCAGCTGGCGGATCAGGGTTTCCTGTTCGGCGATGGTTTCCTTCACCAGGTCGCCGATGGACAGCAGGCCGATCAGGCGGTCGTCCTCCACCACCGGAAGGTGGCGCAGGTGGTGCTCGGTCATCAGCTCCATGCACTCCTTGATGCTCTGCCGGGGCGCGACCGTGATCACCGCGTGGGTCATGATCGCGCTGACCGGGGTGCCGATGGAGGAGCGCCCTTGCAGCACCACCTTGCGGGCGTAATCGCGCTCGCTGACGATGCCCACCAGCCGGCCGTCCGCCGTGACCGGCAGGGCACCGACGTTCTTGTCCGCCATGACGGTCAGGGCCTGCAGCACCGTCTCGTCGGGGGCGATGGTATGGACTCCGGCGATGCGCTTCGCGTCGAGTACCTGTGCGACCGTCTTCATGACCCTTCTCCTGCGTTGAATGCCTGGGCTCAGGCGTGGTCTGGGTGCCGTACGGACGTCGTCGAAGGTCTGGTGCGGCAATGGCCGGCGAGTACGCCCGTGAACGGGCGGTCAAGCCGGTTTCCAGCGCAGCCTCGCCGAACGCAGGCACTTTCGTACAGCACCTAGCATGGCCTGTGAAACCGTGAAGGGCAAAGCCGCCGCGGGTCATGGCGGCGAAGGGAACGCATCACAGGGCGCGCATCGCGCCCTCGCCGGCACCGGAAAGCGTGGCATTCGTCACAGTTACGCGCTTAAACCGCTTGGCAGTCACGCTTTTCCATATCCCGACCGCTGTGCGTTTGGCCGCTGTCGAGGTAAAAAGAGGCCCGAGCCCAGTACCACCGCCCGGCCAATCGGCGTCTCGAGCGGACGCAGACCCTCACCCGCGGACGCGTTCGTCGGGCTCGCTCACAAGGACATCAGCAGAAGGACAGGCCATGGCAGGCTACCGAATCCCCGGCGTTCTCGGGATGCAACCCTCAACCACCTCCCGCGATGCCGAGCACCCCTATATGTGCAAGGCGTTCCCGCCAGGTCCGCTGCGGAGCATGAGGGAGGCCCGCCCGGTGCGCACCGCCACGGCCTCCGGCGCGCTGCCCTGCCCCCACGGCGACGAGGTGGCCCAGGCGATTGCCGCCTACATGGCCGGTGAAATGAACCGCAACGCTCTCAGCCCCATCACCCGCAAGATCGCCGAGGCCAACCGCTACGACCCGGCGGAGGAAATGCGCCGCTGGCAGGCACAGCCCTGGTACGCCAAGGCCGGCGGCATGCCCGACTTCCATGCCGCCGCCGCAGGCATCAAAACCGCCGCCTATGGGCTCTGGGCGGAACGGGTGGGCCCCGGTCGGCCTTGGGATCACAAGCCGATTCTTGAAGCAAAGCTAAGTGCCGCCGGCACCTTTAATCACGGCTGGCATAAATACGGCGGCTATGACTACTTCTATGACATCTGGTCGAATATCCATTATGGCTATGTTGGAAGAGCAGCCGGGTTTTCTACGGCTGAGCTCATAAATGGAGCAGGTTTGGCGCAAATGGCAAGTGACATAGTGGGCAACTTACGTAAAGGCGATATCATGAAATTTCAAAACCATTCGGAAAACGGTGAATGGCCAGCCAGCGCGGACGATACGCCCGACCATATTTCCATTAAACTGGGTTGCCGTTTGTATAATGAGCACAAAGCTGGGGCCATGAACGCCGAAGCTCTCCTCGTAGCAATCAGTTCTGTACCCGCCCCCTGGGGCTCTGGCGGAGCCCAGGCGAAGGAAATCCACCAATGCGGTTGAGCCTAGGTCTTCCTATTAAAAGAATTAGCAAGTACCTGTTCCGCCTTCTTTTTACTTGGTCGGTGTTTTGGTATTTCTGCCGCCCCATCGTTGTGATTCACTATTCTCCCGAAGCACCTAGCGACGTTGCTTATTTCTTTCTAGAAAACAGTCACACCACGAAAAGCGCTATCAATCCGGGCGAGCGAATACGCTTTTACACGGATATGTTCCCCGAGCCCGATGAGCTCATTGATTTCAGTCTTCCCTTCAGTAGTCGGGACGGGGTAGAAATTCACCCGCCTTTTAGCCGTGTAGATATCTATGTCGATGCCGGCTCGCACATAGAGCGTACCCTTATTTCACAGAATTTCTTTGCACGTTTCTATAAAACGGATGAATAGTTCAACGACGCGCGAGGGAAGTGCGTAAATGTCGAGGTTGGCGTCGCCACGACCTTCGGCATGCCAGGTCAAGTATTGACGCCACCTACATGCGAACAAGCTCCCAGCATGCCGGCCGCCAGCAGCGGTATTGCTCGAGCCAACGGGCGATCTGCCGGCGCCATGTAGGACCCGCCCGGCGATACTGCCAGGGTCGCCATGGCGCCGAGATGCTGATGGGTAGCGAGGCGCATGTGCATGGCTCGAACCTGCCGACGGCGACCTCGCGACTCTCCGAGCGCCGAGGAAGGCATGCACAGTGGCTTTGTGCCTGGATGATCGATAGGGAAAGGCCGTCATCCTTGCAGGACCATGCAAAAAAAGGGAGCCTTGCGGCTCCCGAGGGGACTTTCCGGTCGGCCGTTCAGGCCTCGATTTCGATCAGCACTTCGCCGGGGTTGACCCGGTCGCCCTTGGCGACGTGGACGGCTTTCACCTTGCCGGCAATCGGCGCCTGGACCTCGGTTTCCATCTTCATCGCTTCGGTGATCAGCACCGCCTGGCCGGCGTTCACGCTGTCGCCTTCCTTCACCAGCAGGTCGACGATGTTGCCCGGCATGGTGGTGCTGACGTCGCCCGGGGCGCTGGCCTGCTTGCGCTTGCCGCCGCTGCCGGCGACGTAATCGTTCAGCGCTTCGAACACCACCTCTTCGGGCATGCCGTCGATGGACAGGTAGAAGTGGCGCTTGCCCTCGCCCTTCACGCCGACGCCGGTGATGTCGACCCGGTAGCTTTCGCCGTGGACGTCGACCACGAATTCGGTCGGCACGCCACCGCCACCGACCGCGGAGGCGTTGCCGTCGGGGATCGGCAGCAGGACTTCGGGGGTGAGGGTGCCGGCCTCGCGTTCTTCGAGGAATTTACGCCCGATGTCCGGGAACATCGCATAGGTCAGCACGTCTTCCTCGCTCTTCGCCAGGGCGCCGATCTCGTTGCGCAGCTTGTCCAGCTCCGGCTTGATCAGGTCCGCCGGGCGCACGTCGATCACGTCCTCGCTGCCGATGGCCTGGCGCCGCAGCTGCTGACTGACCTCGCCCGGCGCCTTGCCGTAGCGGCCCTGGAGGTACAGCTTCACCTCGTTGGTGATGGTCTTGTAGCGCTCGCCGGCGAGCACGTTGAACACCGCCTGGGTGCCGACGATCTGCGAGGTCGGGGTCACCAGCGGCGGGTAGCCCAGGTCCTTGCGTACCTTCGGGATCTCTTCGAAGACCTCGTTGATGCGGTTCAGCGCACCCTGTTCCTTGAGCTGGTTGGCCAGGTTGGAAATCATCCCGCCGGGCACCTGGTTGACCTGCACGCGGGTGTCGACGCCGGTGAATTCGCTCTCGAACTGGTGGTACTTCTTGCGGATCGCGTAGAAGTACACGCCGATCTCCTGGATCAGCGCCAGGTCCAGGCCGGTGTCGTACTCGCTGCCGCGCAGCGCCGCGACCATCGACTCGGTGCCCGGGTGGCTGGTGCCCCAGGCCATGCTGGAGATGGCGGTGTCGATGTGGTCGGCGCCGTTCTCGATGGCCTTGAGCTGGCACATGCTGGCGACGCCGGCGGTGTCGTGGGAATGGATGAACACCGGCAATTGCACGTTTTCCTTCAGCGCCTTGACCAGGTCGCCGGTGGCGAACGGGGTCAGCAGGCCGGCCATGTCCTTGATCGCGATGGAGTCCACGCCCATGGTCGCCATGGTCCTGGCCTGGGCGACGAAGGCCTCGACGGTGTGCACCGGGCTGGTGGTGTAGCAGATAGTGCCCTGGGCGTGCTTGCCGGATTTCTTCACCGCGCGGATCGCGGTCTCCAGGTTGCGTACGTCGTTCATCGCGTCGAACACGCGGAACACGTCGATGCCGTTGGCCGCCGCCTTGGCGACGAAGGCCTCGACCACGTCGTCGCTGTAGTGCCGGTAGCCCAGCAGGTTCTGCCCGCGCAGGAGCATCTGCAGGCGGGTGTTGGGCAGCGCCTGGCGCAGTTGGCGCAGGCGCTCCCAGGGGTCTTCCTTGAGGAAGCGCACGCAGGCGTCGAAGGTGGCGCCACCCCAGACTTCCAGGGACCAGTAGCCGACCCGGTCGAGCTTGTCGCAGATCGGCAGCATGTCTTCGGTGCGCATGCGGGTGGCCAGCAGCGACTGGTGGGCATCGCGCAGGATGGTGTCGGTGACGGTGATTTTCTTGCTCATTCGGCTATCCCTCTTCCCGCGCCGCCGCGAACGGCCGCGCGGAGCGTTATGGTCAGATGCCCGCGTAGGCGGCGATGGCGGTGGCGATGGCGATGGCCAGGTGCGACGGGTTGCGCTTGATCGAGTACTGGGTCAGTTCGGGGTGGGCCTCGACGAAGCTGGTGTTGAACCGGCCGCTGCGGAACTCGGGGTTGCGCAGGATTTCCTGGTAATAGGCCGCGGTGGTCTTCACCCCCTGCACGCGCATGTCGTCGAGGGCGCGCAGGCCGCGGTCCATCGCTTCTTCCCAGGTCAGCGCCCAGACGATCAGCTTCAGGCACATGGAGTCGTAGTAGGGCGGGATGGTGTAGCCGGTGTAGATCGCCGTGTCGGTGCGCACGCCGGGGCCGCCGGGGGCGTAATAGCGGGTGATCTTGCCGAACGAGGGCAGGAAGTTGTTCTTCGGGTCCTCGGCGTTGATGCGGAATTGCAGGGCGTAGCCGCGGTACTGGATGTCTTCCTGCTTCACCGAGAGTTCCAGGCCGCTGGCGATGCGAATCTGCTCGCGGACGATGTCGATGCCGGTGATTTCCTCGGTGATGGTGTGTTCCACCTGGACCCGGGTGTTCATCTCCATGAAGTACACCTCGCCCTCGGCGAGCAGGAACTCCACGGTGCCGGCGTTCTCGTAGCCCACCGCCTTGGCCGCGCGCACCGCGAGGTCGCCGATGTAGGCGCGCTGCTCGGGGGTGAGCTGCGGGCTCGGGGCGATCTCGATGAGCTTCTGGTTGCGCCGCTGGATCGAGCAGTCCCGCTCGAACAGGTGCACGGTGTTGCCGTGGCTGTCGGCGAGGATCTGCGCCTCGATGTGCTTGGGCTCGACGATGCACTTCTCGAGAAACACTTCGGCCGAGCCGAACGCCTTGGTCGCCTCGGAGATCACCCGCGGGTAGGCCTGTTCCAGCTCCTCGCGGCTGTTGCAGCGGCGGATGCCGCGACCGCCGCCGCCGGAGGTGGCCTTGAGCATCACCGGGTAGCCGATCCGCTCGGCTTCGCGCAACGCTTCGTCCAGGTCGGCGACGTTGCCCTCGGTGCCCAGGGTGACCGGCACGCCGGCCTTGATCATGCTGCGGCGCGCCTCGGTCTTGTCGCCCATGCGGCGGATGACCTCGGCCGAGGGGCCGATGAACTTGATCCCGCGCTGGCTGCAGATATCCGCCAGCTCGGCGTTCTCCGAGAGGAAGCCATAGCCCGGGTGCAGCGCGTCGCAGCCGGTCTCCACCGCCAGGTTCACCAGCTTGCGCGGGTTCAGGTAGCCGGCCAGGGGGTCGGCGCCGATCTCGTGGGCCTCGTCGGCGCGCTTGACGTGCAGGGCATGGCGGTCGGCCTCGGAGTAGACCGCCACCGAGCGGATGCCCATTTCCGCGCAAGCGCGCACGATGCGCACGGCGATCTCGCCCCGGTTGGCGATCAGGATTTTCTTGATCACGCGTTCGTCCTCGAACTGTTGAACGGTCGGACGGCGCTCGCGTCGCCCGGCGAACGACAGCGGATGCAGGTCACCGTCGTGCATTCAACCCTACGCGCAGTAAGTGGATTAACGAAAATCAATAATTATTGGAGTAGGTATTAGGAATGACTAATACCTGAAAGCACAAGGCAGCCGAACCGGGCTAGAATCGCCTTCCCCGTGCGCCGCCGTAGCGGAGTTTTCGATGCGTAAATCCCTGATGCGCCTGACCCTGCGCCAGTTGCAGGTGTTCCGCGCGGTGTACGACCAGCAGTCCTACAGCCGCGCCGCCGAGGACATGGCCCTGACCCAGCCGGCGGTCAGCTTGCAGATTCGCCAGTTGGAGGAACTGGTGGGACAGCCGTTGTTCGAGTACGTCGGCAAGAAGCTCTACCGCACCGAGGCGGCCGACGCCCTGGTGCGCGCCAGCGAGGACATCTTCGAGCGCCTGCAAAGCCTGGACATGCAGCTCTCCGACCTCAAGGGCTCGCTGCAGGGGCAGTTGCGCCTGGCGGTGGAGTCCAGCGCCAAGTACCTCACGCCGCACCTGTTCGCCGCCTTCAAGCAGCAGCACCCGGAGGTCAGCCTGCACCTGACGGTGGTCAACCGCGCGCAGATCGTCAAACGCCTCGGCGACAACCGCGACGACCTGGTGATCATGTCGCTGGTGCCGCCGGACATGGCGCTGGAATTCCTGCCCTTCCTCAACTACCCCATCGTCGCGGTCGCGCCGCCCGAGCATCCGCTGGCACGGGCCGCCCGCCTGTCGCTGCGCGACCTCGGCGCCTACCCGCTGCTGGTGCGCGAAGCCGGCTCCGGGACGCGCAAGGCCTGCGAGGAATATTTCCAGCAGAAGCGCGCGCACTTTCCCCAGGCCCAGGAATATTCGTCCTCGGAAGCCCAGCGCGAAGCCGTGGTGGCGGGGCTCGGCCTGGCGCTGCTGCCGCGCCACGCGGTCCGTGGCGAACTGGCCGACGGCAGCCTGGTGGAGCTGGCGGTGGAGGAGTTGCCGCTGTTCCGCAGCTGGTGCGTGGTGCATCCCCGGGGCAAGCGCCTGACGCCGGTGGCCGAGGCGTTCTTCGCCTTCATCCGCGAGGATCGCCACCGGATCAGCGAAATCGCCCAGCGCTTCGAGGGCAGCAGGACACCGATCGCCCTCGCAACGCCCTGAGGCCACCGTCGGGCCGCCGAGCGGAGGTCGCCATGGTGCCGGAGCGCCCTTCGTATATGATATCCACTTTCCCTGCCGAGACCGCCCTCGTGTCCTTGCCCCGCTTCAACGCCCCCAACCTCGGCATCGCGCCCTCCGCCTCGGAGATCATCGCCAAGCACCTGCGCGAGGCCATCGTCGCCGGCCAGTTCGGCGAGGACGAACCGATCCGTCAGGACGATATCGCCAAGTCGTTCAACGTCAGCAAGATCCCCGTGCGCGAGGCGCTGAAGCGCCTGGAGGCGGAGGGGCTGGTGGTGTTCCAGCGCAACAAGGGCGCGGTGGTCACGCGGATTTCCGAGCCGGAGCTGGCGCAGATGTTCGAGGTGCGGGTGCTGCTCGAGGTCCAGGCGATCCGCCTGGCGGTGCCCAACATGACCGAGGCCACCTTCGCCCGCGCCGAGCGCATCTGCGAGGAGTTCATCGGCGAGGACGACGTGGGCCGCTGGGCCGAGCTGAACTGGGAACTGCACACCTGCCTCTACGAGCCGGCCCAGCGCCCCTTCCTGCTCGGTCTGATCCGCTCGATCCACGACAAGCTGGAGCGCTACCTGCGCATGCAGATGAGCCTGTCCGAGGGCAAGGCGCGCGCCGACCACGAACACCGCGAGATTCTCGCCGCCTGCCGCGAGGGCGACGCCGAGCGCGCCGCCGCGCTGATCGAGGAACACATCAGCGGCGTCTGCCGCACGCTCTACGAGCACCTGCCGAACCGCTTGCCGGCGTACTGAGCCCGGGGTTCCCCTACCCAAGCGGATCGCCCGGGCCGCGCACCCGCATGCCCCGGGCGCGCGGCGCGGGCTGTGCCGATTTCGTCTCGCGGCCGGGCGAAACGCATCAAGCCGGGCCCCCCGCGAAACGCCACCCTTGCCTGCATCCCTTCCCGCGCAGGCGCCTCCCATGAAACGTATCCGTGTCATCGACTCGCACACCGGCGGCGAACCGACCCGCCTGGTCATCGAGGGCTTTCCCGACCTGGGCCGGGGCGACATGGCCGAGCGCCGCCGACTGCTCGCCGAGCGCTTCGACGACTGGCGCGCCGCCACCGTCCTCGAACCGCGCGGCAGCGACGTGCTGGTCGGCGCCCTGCTCTGCGAACCGGTGGACCCGAGCGCCTGCGCGGGGGTGATCTTCTTCAACAACAGCGGCTACCTCGGCATGTGCGGCCACGGCACCATCGGCCTGGTGGTGTCCCTGGCCCACCTCGGGCGCATTCAGCCTGGCGTGCACCGCATCGAGACACCGGTGGGCACCGTCGAGGCGACCCTCCACGACGACCGTTCGGTGAGCGTGCGCAACGTGCCGGCCTACCGCTACCGGCATGCCGTGCGGGTCGAGGTGCCGGGCCACGGCAGCGTCAGCGGCGACATCGCCTGGGGCGGCAACTGGTTCTTCCTGATCGCCGAGCACGGCCAGCGCATCGCCGGCGACAACCTGGACGCCCTCACCGCCTACACCTGGGCGGTGCGCCAGGCGCTGGAAGCCGCGGGCATCCGCGGCGAGGACGGCGGCGAGGTGGATCACATCGAGCTGTTCGCCGACGACGCGGAAGCCGACAGCCGCAACTTCGTGCTCTGCCCCGGCAAGGCCTACGACCGCTCGCCCTGCGGCACCGGCACCAGCGCCAAGCTGGCCTGCCTGGCCGCCGACGGAAAGCTGCGGCCAGGCGAGACCTGGCGCCAGGCCAGCGTGATCGGCAGCCGCTTCGAGGGCCACTACCAGTGGCAGGCCCAGCCCGGCGGCGCCATCGTGCCGACCATCCGCGGGCAGGCCCACCTCAGCGCGGAAGCCACGCTGCTGGTGGACGAGGACGATCCCTTCGCCTGGGGCATCCGCCCGTGAGCAGCCAGCAGGCGCGGGCCGACGTCATCGTCATCGGCGCCGGCATCGTCGGCAGCGCCTGCGCCCACGAGCTGGCCCGGCGCGGCCTCGACGTGCTGGTCCTCGACGACCGCCGTGGCGGCGCCACCGCGGTCGGCATGGGCCACCTGGTGGCGATGGACGACAACCCGGCGGAACTGGCGCTGAGCGGCTGGTCCCTGGAGCTCTGGCGGCAACTGGCGCCGAGCCTCGATGCCGGCAGCGCCTACCGCGCCTGCGGCACCCTCTGGCTCGCCGCCGACGCCGAGGAGCTGGCCGCCGCGGAGGCCAAGCAGGCGACCCTCGCCGGCCACGGCATCGCCTGCGAGCTGCTCGGCGCGGCCGCCCTGCGCGCCGCCGAACCGGCCCTGCGCGAGGGCCTGGTCGGGGCCTTACGGGTCGGCGGCGATGGCATCCTCTACGCACCCAACGCCGCGCGCGGGCTGCTCGAACAGGGCGGCGCGCGGATCGTCCGGCGCCAGGCCCGGGTCACCCAGCTCTGCGGTAACCACCTGTGCCTGGACGACGGCCGCTGGCTCAAGGCCGACGCGGTGATCCTGGCCAACGGCATCCATGCCGCCGAGCTCTGCCCCGGCCTGCCGCTGCGGCCGAAGAAGGGCCACCTGCTGATCACCGACCGCTATCCGGCGCGCATCCAGCACCAACTGGTGGAGCTCGGCTACGTCACCAGCGCCCATGCCAGCGAAGGCACCTCGGTGGCGTTCAACGCCCAGCCCCGCCCCACCGGGCAGATTTTCCTCGGCTCCTCGCGGCAGTTCGACACCCTCGACCCGCGGGTCGAAGGCCCGGTCCTGGCGCGCATGCTGCGCCGCGCCCTGGATTACCTGCCGGGGCTCGCCGGGATGAACGCCATCCGCAGCTGGACCGGCTTCCGCGCCGCCAGCCCGGACGGCCTGCCGCTGCTCGGCGCGCATCCCGAACAGCCCGGCCTGTGGCTGGCGGTCGGCCACGAAGGCCTCGGCGTCACCACCGCGCCAGCCAGCGCGCGGCTGCTGGCGGCGCAGCTGTTCGGCGAAACCGCGCCACTCGACCCGGCGCCCTACCGGCCGCAGCGCTTCACGCTGGCGGCAACCGCCGTTCCCACCTGCGAGGCCCGCCCATGATCGACCTGCTCCTCGACGGCCAGCCCCTGCGCGTGGCCCCCGGCACCACCGTCGCCGCCGCGCTCTGCCTGGGCGGAGACGGCAGCGCCCGGACCTCGGTCGACGGCCGGCGGCGCGCGCCCTTCTGCGGCATGGGCGTCTGCCAGGAATGCCGGGTGGACATCGACGGCCAGCGCCGCCTGGCCTGCCAGACCCTGTGCCGCACCGGGATGCGCGTGGAGACCCGGCCATGAGCGAACGCTACGACTTGCTGATCGTCGGCGCCGGCCCCGCCGGCCTGGCCGCGGCCCTGGCGGCCGCGCCGAGCGGCGCGCGCATCGCCGTGCTCGACGACAACCCCGCGCCCGGCGGGCAGATCTGGCGCGACGGCCCGCAGGCGCACTTGCCGGCCGCGGCACGGCGCCTGCGGGCCGCCGTGGAAAACTCACCAGTTCAACTGCTGACCGGTACCCGGGTGGTCGCCGCGCCCGGCGGCAAGCGCCTGCTGCTGGAAGATGCCGAACGCGGCTGGCGGGTCCGCTACGACAAACTGATCCTCTGCACCGGCGCGCGGGAACGGCTGCTGCCCTTCCCCGGCTGGACACTGCCCGGCGTCACCGGCGCCGGCGGCCTGCAGGCGCTGATCAAGGGCGGCCTGCCGGTGGCCGGCGAGCGCCTGGTGATCGCCGGCAGCGGGCCGCTGCTGCTGGCCAGCGCGGCCAGCGCCAAGGCCGCCGGGGCGCACCTGCTGCGCATCGCCGAACAGGCGCCCCTCGCCGCCCTGGCCCGCTTCGCCGCCCACTTGCCGCGCTGGCCGGGCAAGGTGTGGCAAGCCGGGCGACTCTTCGACGGCCGCTACCGCGCCTCCAGCCACGTGCTGGCCGCCCTCGGCGACGAGCGCCTGGAGGGCGTGCGGCTGTGGCAGAACGGGCGGGTCGTCGAGCTCGCTTGCGAGCGCCTGGCCTGTGGGTTCGGCCTGATCCCCAACATCCAATTGGCCCAGGCCCTGGGTTGCGCGATCCGGGAAGACGCGGTGGCGGTGGACCGCTGGCAGGCCACGGGCCTCGCCGACCACTTCGCCGCCGGCGAATGCACCGGTTTCGGCGGCAGCGAGAAAGCCCTCGTCGAGGGCGCCATCGCCGGCCATGCCGCCGTCGGCGAAGAGGGGCAAGCGCGTCGCCTGTTCCCGCGCCGCCGGCGCTGGCAGGCCTTCGCCGAACGCCTGGCGCGGGACTTCGTCCTCGATCCCCGGCTGAAGACCCTGGCCACGCCGGATACCCTGGTGTGTCGCTGCGAGGACGTGCCCTACGGCGCCCTCGCCGGGCGCGACGGCTGGACCGACGCCAAGCTGAACAGCCGCTGCGGCATGGGCGCCTGCCAGGGCCGCGTGTGCGGCGCGGCGGCGCAGTTCCTGTTCGGCTGGCAACCCCCGCAGCCCCGCCCGCCGCTGTCGCCGACCCGCATCGATACGCTGCTGTGCCTGGAAGAGAGCGACTGAACCCGCCATGGGCTGGAAACGCGAGACGTCGAAGGCTGGTGCATCGACGAACGGCTTGCGACACTCAGCGCCTCTCCCCCGGCCGCTCGGTAGCAAGTTTGCGATGGTGATCGCCCCGGACAGGCTTTTCGCGTCCCTCCCCGAAGACCTCGCCGAACTGGTGGCGCGGCTGGGGCAGGTCGCGCCGTTGCTGGATGCCATGCCCGGCGTGGTGTTCTTCGTCAAGGACCCGCAGGCGCGCTACGTGATGGTCAACCGCACCCTGGCGCAGCGCTGCGGGGTGAAGTCGCCCGCGGCCTTGCTCGGGCGCACCGCGGAAGAGGTGTTTCCGTCGCGCTTCGGCCCGCTGTACACCGAGCAGGACCGACGGGTGCTCGAAGGCGCGCAGCTCAGCGACCAGCTCGAGCTGCACCTGTATCCGGGCCGGCAGGCGGGTTGGTGCCTGACCCACAAGCAGCCGCTGCGCGACGGCGAGGGGAGGGTCATCGGCATGGCGGGGATTTCCCACGACCTGCCGGGTGCCCAGTCCAGCCACCCGGCATATAGCCAACTGGCGGCGGTGGACGCACACATCCGCAGCCACTACGCCCGTGCCATCAGCCTGGCCGAGCTGACCGCCATCGCCGGCCTGTCGGTGGCGCAGCTGGAGCGCCACTGCAAGCGGATCTTCCAGCTCACCCCCCGGCAGATGATCCACAAGGCGCGCCTCGGCGCCGCCTCGCAATTGCTCGCCGACGAATCCCTGCCGATCACCGAGATCGCGCTGCGCTGCGGCTACACCGACCACAGCGCCTTCAGTCGCCAGTTCAAGGCGCTGACCGGTTTTTCGCCGAGCCAATACCGCCAGACCCGCCAACGCCCCTGAGCCGCCGCCTGCACCGGCGTAACGCGCGTGCTCCCTTTTGTAGCAATCGCCTCCCCTTGCGCAGGGCCGGCGCGCTCAGGCTCACCCGCGGCTCTGCCGACGGATTCTTCTAGGTCCGCACAACACGCTGATTCGAAAGCCCTTTTCCAGATCCAGAAGCCCGCTGCGGGAAACCGAGGCCAGACATCCAGGGAGCGGCACACCCGTTGCATAACGAATAACGTATACGAAATAACGATTGATGCTCGCTTCTTCAGCCTTCGAGGTCTCCATGAAAAAGAAAACCCTTGCCGTGGTCCTAGGCGCTGTTCTGAGTTCCTCCCTCGCCGGTCTCGCCCAGGCGGACAAGCTCGACGACATCATCGAATCCGGGAAGCTGCGCTGCGCGGTCACCCTGGACTTCCCGCCGATGGGCTTCCGCGACGAGAAGAACGCCCCGGCCGGCTTCGACGTCGACTATTGCAACGACCTGGCGAAGATCCTCGGGGTCGACGCGGAGGTGGTGGAAACGCCCTTCCCCGACCGCATTCCGGCCCTCGTCTCGGGCCGCGCCGACGTGATCGTCGCCTCCACCTCGGACACCCTGGAGCGGGCCAAGACCGTCGGCCTGACCGTGCCCTACTTCGCCTTCCAGATGCAGGTGCTGACCCGCGAGGACACCGGCATCACCGGCTACAAGGACCTCAAGGGCAAGCCGGTCGGCAATACCAGCGGCACCTATGAGGCGATCGCGTTGGAGAAGGACGTGAAGAGCTGGGGCAGCGGCAGCTTCCGCGCCTACCAGACCCAGAACGACACCATCCTGGCGGTCACCCAAGGCCACATCGACGCCACCGTGGTGACCAACACCGTCGCCGCCGCGACCCTCAAGTCCGGCAAGTACAAGGGCCTGAAGATCGCCGGCGACGCGCCCTACGTGATCGACTACGTGTCCCTGGCCGCCAAGCGCAACGAGTACGGCCTGCTCAACTACCTCAACCTGTTCGTCAACCAGCAGGTGCGCTCGGGCCGCTATGCCGAGCTCTACGAGAAATGGGTCGGCGGCAAGCCGGTCGACCTGACCGTGCCGGGCGTTTACTACTGATCCCGGCCTTGCCCGGCGCACCCGAGGCGCCGGGCCCTCCTTCACAGCGCGAGAGCCCACGATGCCCGAGATTTCGCTCAGCGGTCGCAGCCTGGTGGCCGGATCGGCCCAAGGCGAGCTGCTTCATGCCGAGGTCGGCCTGAGTTTCTGGGGCGGCATCGACCCCTTCAGCGGCGAAGTCATCGACCGCCATCACCCGCTCAGCGGCGCCACCGTCACCGACCGCGTGCTGGCGATCCCCAGCGGCCGCGGTTCCTGCACCGGCAGCAGCGTGATGCTGGAGCTGATCCTCAACGGCCATGCGCCGGCGGCGCTGGTGCTGGAGCAGGTGGACGACATCCTCACCCTCGGCGTGCTGATCGCCGAGCAGATGTTCGGCCGCTCGATCCCGGTATTGGCCCTCGGGCCCCAGGGCTTCGCCGCCTTGCGCGGGGCGCGCCACGTGCGGGTCGAGGGGTCGCGGGTCGAGGGCTTCGCCACGCCGCCCGCGCCCCGGGAAACCGCGCCCGCCACGCCGCGCGTGGCACCCTGGAGCCCGAGCCTGAGCCTCAGCGCGCGGGATCGCGAAATGCTCGTCGGCGCCCACGGCAAGGCCGCCCAGGTGGCCATGGGCATCGTCCTGCGGATGGCCGAACTGCAGGGCGCCCGGGAACTGCTGGACATCACCCAGGCGCACATCGACGGCTGCATCTACACCGGCCCGGCCTGCCTGCGTTTCGCCCGGCAACTGGTGGAATGGGGCGCGAAGGTGCGGGTGCCGACCACCCTCAACTCGATCTCGGTGGACAAGCGCCGCTGGCGCGAACAGGGCATCGACGCCGCCTTCGGCGAACCGGCCGCGGCGCTCGGCGATGCCTACCTGGACATGGGCGCGCGGGTCAGCTTCACCTGCGCGCCCTACCTGCTGGACAGCGCGCCACGACTCGGCGAGCAGATCGTCTGGGCCGAATCCAACGCGGTGGTCTACGCCAACAGCGTGCTCGGCGCGCGCACCCTGAAGTACCCGGACTACCTGGACATCTGCATCGCCCTCACCGGCCGCGCGCCGCTCGTCGGCTGCCACCTGGCGGAACAGCGTCACGCCAGCCTGTGCCTCGAGCTGCCGCCCCTGGATGGGCTGGACGACGCCTTCTACCCGTTGCTCGGCTACCACGTCGGCCTGCTCTGCGGCAGCGAGATCCCGGTGATCTGCGGCCTGGAACGGGCGCGGCCGGACTCGGACGACCTGAAAGCCTTCGGCGCGGCCTTCGCCACGACCTCGGCCGCGCCGATGTTCCATATCGCCGGGGTGACCCCGGAGGCCGCCACCCGCGACCAGGCCCTCGGCGGCCAGGCGCCGGCGAAGACCCTGCGCATCGCCCTGGCGGATCTGCTGGAGAGCTGGCGGGAGCTGGACAGCGCCGACGACGCGCGGGTGGACCTGGTGTCGCTGGGCAACCCGCATTTCTCCTTCGACGAATGCGCCCGGCTGGCCGCGCTCTGCGCCGGCCGCCGCAAGCATGAGGCGGTGGCCCTGGTGATCACCTGCGGCCGGGCGATCCACGAACGGGCCCGCGAGGCCGGCCACGTGGCGGCCCTGGAAGCCTTCGGCGCGCAATTCGTCACCGACACCTGCTGGTGCATGCTCGGCGAGCCGGTGATCCCGCCGCAGGCGCGCACCCTGATGACCAACTCGGGCAAGTACGCCCACTACGCGCCGGGCCTGGTCGGCCGCTCGGTGCATTTCGGCAGCCTCGCCGCGTGCGTCGAGGCCGCCTGCACCGGTCACGTCAACGGCCGCCTGCCCGCCTGGCTGCAGGCCGGCGAAGCCAGGGAGATCCCCGTCCATGTTTGAATACAGTTTCCACTGGCGGGCGGCCTTCAAGGCGCTGCCGGACATGCTGGCCGGCGCCTGGGTGACCTTCGAGACCGCCGCCCTGTCGATGATCTTCGGGGTGCTCATCGCCCTGCTGCTGACGCTCATGCGACAGGCCAAGCACCCGGCGCTGCGCGGCTTCGCCGCCACCTGGATCTCCATCGCGCGCAATACCCCGTCGCTGTTCCAGATCTACATCCTGTATTTCGGCCTGGGCTCCTTCGGCCTGCACGTCAGCTCCTGGCTCGCCCTGCTCGCCGGGATCACCTTCAACAACGCCGGCTACCTGGCGGAGAACTTCCGCGGCGGGCTCAAGGCGGTGCCGGACACCCAGTTGCGCGCCGCCCGTTCCCTGGGCATGAGCGCGCCCCAGGCCTATCGCCTGATCGTGGTGCCGCAGTTGCTGCGCATCGTCTTCTACCCGCTGACCAATCAGATGGTCTGGGCGGTGCTGATGACCTCCCTGGGGGTGATCGTCGGGCTCAACGACGACCTCACCGGGGTCACCCAGGACTACAACGTGAAGACCTTCCGCACCTTCGAGTTCTTCGCCCTGGCCGCGGCGCTCTATTACCTGATCGCCAAGGCGATCGTGGCGGTGGCCCGGCTGCTCGCCTGGCGCCTGTTCCGCTATTGAGGGGATGACCATGGTTTCCACCGGCTTCACCTGGAACGACCTGTCGTTCCTCCTGCAAGGCGCCTGGGTCACGATCCTCCTGACCCTCGCGTCGATCGCCATCGGCACCGTCGCCGGCGTGTTCTTCGGCCTGCTGCGGGCGCTGCTGCCGCGGACGACGCTGCCGCTGGCCTGGCTGCTCGACGTGTTCCGCAGCGTGCCGCTGCTGATCCAGTTCGTGCTGTTCAACTCGGTCAAGAGCATCGCCGGGCTGAACGTCAGCGCCTTCAGCGTCGCCTGCCTGGTGCTGGGCATCTACGCCGCCGCCTTCTGCACCGAGATCGTCCGCAGCGGCGTGCTCGCGGTGCCGCCGACGCTGCGCCGGGCCAGCCGCTCGCTGGGGCTCACCTACCTGCAGGACCTGCGCTACATCGTCCTGCCGATGGCCACCCGGGTGGCCTTCCCCGGCTGGCTGAACCTGGTGCTGTCGGTGATGAAGGACACGGCGCTGGTGATGTGGATCGGCATCGTCGAGCTGCTGCGCGCCTCGCAGACCATCGTCACGCGCATCCAGGAACCCTTGCTGGTGCTGTGCATCGCGGGACTCATCTACTACGTCATGAGCCTGGTGGTCGCCCACCTGGGCGCCCGGCTGGAAACGAGGTGGCAGGAAAATGATTGAGATCGACAACGTACACAAATCCTTCGGCGAGCTCGACGTGATCAAGGGCGTCAGCCTGACGGTGAACAAGGGCGAAGTGCTGTCGATCATCGGCGGCTCCGGCTCCGGCAAATCGACCCTGCTGATGTGCATCAACGGCCTGGAGTCGATCAAGCGCGGCAGCATCCGCGTCGACGGCACCGAGGTCCACGCGCCGGGCACCGACATCAACAAGCTGCGGCAGAAGATCGGCATCGTGTTCCAGCAGTGGAACGCCTTCCCGCACCTGACCGTGCTGGAAAACGTGATGCTGGCGCCGCGCAAGGTGCTCGGCCGCAGCAAGGAAGAGGCCGAGGCGCTGGCGGTGAAGCAACTGACCCACGTCGGCCTCGGCGACAAGCTCAAGGTGTTCCCCGGCAAGCTCTCCGGCGGCCAGCAGCAGCGCATGGCGATCGCCCGCGCCCTGGCCATGGCGCCGGACTACATGCTGTTCGACGAAGCCACCTCGGCCCTCGACCCGCAACTGGTGGGCGAGGTGCTCGACACCATGCGCCTGCTCGCCGAGGAAGGCATGACCATGGTCCTGGTGACCCACGAGATCCGCTTCGCCCGCGACGTGTCCGACCGCGTGGCGTTCTTCCGCAACGGGCTGGTGCACGAGATCGGCACGCCGGACCAGGTGATCGGCAACCCGCAGCGCCCGGAGACGGCGGATTTCCTGCGCTCGATCAATTAGAGACCTGGGACCCGTGAGACTCGGAAATCTGGCGGCCGGGCCTGCTGGGCTCCAGCCTGTCGGGCCCCAGCCTGGTGAGTTCCGACCCGGGGCGTTGCGACGGAGAGGCGTGCCAGCCTGTGGCGTCTCGACCCGTGCGGAGCAAACCCGTGGGAGCGAATTCATTCGCGAAAAGACCTCCCACCCCACGCAAAGGGATCGGCCCGTCACGGCCTCCGCCGAATGAATTCGCGCCCACGGACCGGGTGGTTCCTTCCACCACAACCTGCTCGACAAGAGGGCTTCGCGTCATGCGTTCATCGAAAGTGATTCATGTGGTCAGTTGCCATGCCGAAGGCGAGGTCGGCGACGTGATCGTCGGCGGCGTCGCGCCGCCACCGGGCGAGACCCTCTGGGAACAGTCGCGCTGGATCGCCAACGACGACGTGCTGCGCAACTTCGTGCTCAACGAGCCGCGCGGCGGGGTGTTCCGCCACGTCAACCTGCTGGTCCCGGCGAAGAACCCCAAGGCGCAGATGGCCTGGATCATCATGGAGCCGGCCGACGTGCCGCCGATGTCCGGTTCCAACTCGCTGTGCGTGGCCACCGTGCTGCTCGACAGCGGCATCCTGCCGATGACCGAGCCGCAGACCCGGCTGACCCTGGAAGCCCCCGGCGGCCTGGTGGAAGTGATCGCCGAGTGCCGCGACGGCAAGGCCGAGCGGGTCGAGGTGAAGAACGTGCCGTCCTTCGCCGACAAGCTGGACGCCTGGATCGAGGTGGACGGCATCGGCTCGATCCCGGTGGACACCGCCTACGGCGGCGACAGCTTCGTCATCGTCGACGCGCAGCGCCTGGGCTTCTCCCTGGTCGCCGACGAAGCCGCCGACTTGGTGGCGCTGGGCCTGAAGATCACCCAGGCGGCCAACCAGCAGCTCGGCTTCACCCATCCGCTGAACCCGGATTGGAGCCACATTTCCTTCTGCCAGATCGCCGCTCCGGTGAGCTACGAGAACGGCGTCGCCACGGGCACCAACGCGGTGGTCATCCGCCCCGGCAAGATCGACCGCTCGCCCTGCGGCACCGGCTGTTCGGCGCGCATGGCGGTGCTCCACGCCAAGGGCCAACTGAAGGTCGGCGAGCGCTTCATCGGCCGTTCGATCATCGGTTCGGAGTTCCACTGCCGGATCGACTCGACCACCGAAGTCGCCGGCCGCGCGGCGATCTACCCCTGCCTGTCGGGGCGTGCCTGGATCACCGGCACCCACCAACACCTGCTGGACCCGAGCGATCCCTGGCCCACCGGTTATCGGCTGTCCGACACCTGGCCGGTTGACCTGAAGATCTGATCGCCGTCCAGCGCGCGCCGCCGGCATGGTCCCGGGCCCACTTTGGGAGGGGATACGGCCGCCGCGGCCGCGCGAAAGCGGTAGGCAAGGCCGGCACCGACAGTCCGGAACCCGAAGAAAAACCTGGCAATCCGTTGCCTTTCACTTATCGTATACGAAATACATTATTCAGCCCCGGAGGCACCCATGAGCAGAAGCGTCAGTTGGAGCGGCGTTTTCCCCGCCGTCACCACCCAATTCAATGCGGACTTCTCGATCAACCTGGAAGCCACCCACGCGGTCATCTCCAACGTCATCCGCGATGGCGTGTCGGGCCTGGTGGTCTGCGGCTCGGTCGGCGAGAACACCTCGCTGAGCGCCGAGGAGAAGATCGCCGTCACCGAAGTCGCCGTCGACGCCTCCAAGGGCCGCGTGCCGGTGATCTGCGGCGTCGCCGAATTCACCAGCGTGCAGGCGGCCAAGGTGGCCAACGCGGTGAAGCAGGCCGGGGTCGACGGCGTGATGCTGATGCCGGCGCTGGTCTACGGCTCCAAGCCCTACGAGACCGCCGAGCACTACCGCTACGTGGCGAAGCACGCCGACGTGCCGCTGATGGTTTACAACAACCCGCCGATCTACAAGAACGACGTCACCCCGGACATCCTCATCTCCCTGGCCGACTGCGACAACGTGGTCTGCTTCAAGGATTCCTCCGGCGACACCCGCCGCTTCATCGACGTGCGCAACGAAGTCGGCGACCGCTTCATCCTCTTCGCCGGCCTCGACGACGTGGTCCTGGAAAGCCTGGCCGTCGGCGCCGAGGGCTGGGTGTCGGGCATGTCCAACGTGTTCCCCAAGGAAGGCGAGACCATCTTCCGCCTGTGCAAGGCCGGGCGTTTCGCCGAAGCCATGCCGATCTACGAATGGCTGATGCCGATCCTCCACCTCGACGCCCGCGCCGACCTGGTGCAGTGCATCAAGCTCTGCGAGGAACTCGCCGGCCGCGGTGGCGCCCTGACCCGCCCGCCGCGCCTGGCGCTGCGCGGCGAGGACCGCGCCCACGTCGAGGCGATCATGGTCAAGGCCCTGGCCAACCGCCCGAGCCTGCCGGACGTGGGGCTCTGAGCGAGGCGCCACGGCGTTACCGGCCCGGACGACGCACGCGCTCGGGCCCGGCTTCACCCGGGCCGGAGCCGATCCTTCGGCCACACCCGCACAGCGGGCGTCTGTCCGCCAGAAGCGCACAGGCCTCGCCCGCCGCCGTCGCGCCCCACCGGCGTGGCGGCGCATCCGTCCGCGGGGCTCGCCCCGCTTCCCGTCGCCGCCCTGTCGCGGCGGCCCGCCCGGCTCACGAGGCCGGGCGCCTGTTTTCCGGCCGCCCGGCCTTCGACGCGGCGTGCTCCACCTCGCCCCTCGGGACCGGACCCGGTTTCGCCACCTTCTCAGGAGAACCCCATGCAGCTACTCGGCCACAACTACATCGGCGGCGCGCGCAGCGCCGCGGGCGAGGTACTCGTCCACAGCCTCGATGCCAGCACCGGCGAAACCCTGCCCTACGCCTTCCACCAGGCCAGCCCGGCCGAAGTGGACGCCGCGGCGAACGCGGCGGCCGCCGCCTACCCGGCCTATCGCAGCCTGTCGGCCGCGCGCCGCGCCGAGTTCCTCGACGCCATCGCCGCCGAGCTGGACGCCCTGGGCGATGACTTCGTCGCCCTGGTCGGCCGGGAAACCGCGCTGCCCGCCGGGCGCATCCAGGGCGAGCGCGGCCGCACCAGCGGGCAGATGCGCCTGTTCGCCCAGGTACTGCGTCGCGGCGACTTCTACGGCGCGCGCATCGACCGCGCGCTGCCCGAGCGCCAGCCCCTGCCGCGCCCGGACCTGCGCCAGTACCGCATCGGCCTCGGCCCGGTGGCGGTGTTCGGCGCCTCCAACTTCCCCCTGGCGTTTTCCACCGCCGGCGGCGACACCGCCGCGGCCCTGGCCGCCGGCTGCCCGGTGGTGTTCAAGGCCCACGGCGGCCACATGGCCACCGCCGAGTGCGTGGCCGACGCCATCCTGCGCGCCGCCGGGAAAACCGGCATGCCCGCCGGGGTGTTCAACATGATCTACGGCGGCGGGGTGGGCGAGGCCCTGGTCAAGCACCCGGCGATCCAGGCGGTCGGTTTCACCGGCTCGCTGCGCGGCGGTCGCGCCCTGTGCGACATGGCGGCGGCGCGGCCGCAGCCGATCCCGGTGTTCGCCGAGATGAGCAGCATCAACCCGATGATCCTGCTGCCCGAGGCCCTCGAGACCCGCGGCGAGGCCATCGCTCGCGACCTCACCGCCTCGGTGGTGCTCGGCGCCGGCCAGTTCTGCACCAACCCGGGGATGGTCATCGGCATCCGCTCGCCGGCCTTTTCCGCGTTCCTCGAACGCTTCGCCGCGTCGATGGGCGAACAACCGGCGCAGACCCTGCTCAACGCCGGCGGCTTGAAGAACTACTGCCACGGCCTGGACGCCCTTCACGCCCACCCCGGCGTCCGCCACCTGGCCGGTGCCCGGCAGGAAGGCCACCAGGCCCGGCCGCAACTGTTCCAGGCCGACGCCCGTCTTCTGCTGGACGGCGACGAACTGCTGCAGGAAGAAGTCTTCGGCCCGACCACGGTGGTCGTCGAAGTGGCCGACGAGGCCGAACTGGTGCGGGCCCTGCACGGCCTGCGCGGCCAGCTCACCGCCACCCTGATCGCCGAACCGGGCGATCTGCAGGCCTTCGGCGCGCTGCTGCCGCTGCTGGAGCAGAAGGCCGGGCGCCTGCTGCTCAACGGCTACCCGACCGGCGTGGAAGTCTGCGACGCCATGGTCCACGGCGGCCCCTACCCGGCCACCTCGGATGCCCGCGGCACCTCGGTCGGCACCCTGGCCATCGAGCGCTTCCTGCGCCCGGTGTGCTACCAGAACTACCCCGACGCCCTGCTGCCGGACGCCCTGAAGGACGCCAACCCGCTGGGTATCGAGCGGCTGGTGGACGGCCGCGCCAGCCGCGAGGGGCTGTAGGCGAGTGGCGTGAGTGGACGAACAAGCCGACCCGAGGGTCGGCTTTTTTGTGGGGCGGTGGGGGGATTGAAGGCGGATAGCTGGGGTCAGGTCGGTGTGTATCGGCGCGTGATTGGGCTGGACGCGTTGGAGTCGGGCGAGGGGCTTGGGATGGTGTCTCAAGGTTGGAGGGATGAAGGGGGCGGCGTGGCAAAGGCTTGTCTCGGTGGTGCTTGGTCGTGGGGAGTCTTCGCGGCTGAAGCTGCTCCCACGCCTACATCCCCTCAGCGCCGTCGTCATCGCAGGCATTCAAATATCCAGCCATCAGCTCGCGCGCTCTTGCCAGCCCTCTAACCCTCCACCCCCTTGCGTGGGAGCGGCTTCAGCCGCGAAAAGGCGTCCACCCCGGATCGCGGCGGCTTCAGTGGCTCACGTGAGATCCCCCTCGACCGCGAGCCCGAACCTGCTTCCCACTGGCGCCCGCGTCACTGGGCAAAGCCCGCGCCGCTTGACTCGATGCGGCGGTACCCGGACATTTCCCCCTCACCCGGACCAGGGCGGATGCCGGACCATCCGATCTTCCAGCTCACCGTCGGCGGCTACGTCGGGGTCCGTTGGTCTTCCGCAAGAGGAAACAGGCATGAAGCAGAATCTGGTGGTATTCAGCCGGGCCTCGTCCGACGAGGTGATGGCCGACTTGCGCGAGCGCTACGCCGTGAGCGTGTTCCTCGATCCCCTGGGGGCGGACCGCGAGGGGTTCGTCGCCGCGCTGGCCGAGGCCGACGGGCTGATCGGCGCGGGCGCCCGGCTGGATCGCGAGGTGCTGCGGCACGCCAGGAAACTCCGGGTGATCTCGTCCATCTCCGCCGGCTACGACAACTACGACCTGGAGTACCTGAAGGAACGCGGCATCCGCCTCACCCACACCCCGGATGCGGTCACCGAGACCACCGCCGACACCGGCTTCCTGCTGCTGATGATGGCCGCCCGGCGTGCCCTGGAACTGGCCACGCTGGTTCGGCAGGGGCAGTGGAAGGCCGGCATCGGCGAGGCGCATTTCGGCGTCGACGTACACGGCAAGCGCCTGGGCATCGTCGGGCTGGGGCGTATCGGCGCGGCCCTGGCCCGGCGTGCGCACTTCGGCTTCGGCATGTCGATCCTCTACAGCGGCCACCGCGACAAACCCCAGTACGAGCAGGCGTTCGGCGCCCGCCGCCTGCCCTTGGACGAATTGCTGGGGGAGGCCGACTTCGTCTGCGTCTGCGTACCCCTGACCGCGGAGACCCGCCATTTGATCGGCGCGCGGGAGTTCGGCCTGCTGCGCAAGGACGCGGTGTTCCTCAACATTTCCCGTGGGGCGGTGGTGGACGAGGCGGCCCTGGTCGACGCGCTGAGGGCCGGCCGCTTCCGCGCCGCCGGGCTCGACGTGTTCGAGCGGGAACCCCTGCCGGCCGATTCGCCGTTGCTGGAACTGCCCAATTTGGTGGCCCTGCCGCATATCGGCTCGGCGACCCATGAGGCGCGCGCGCTGATGGCGCGCACCGCGGCGGACAACCTGATCGCCGTCCTCGAGGGCCGCGAGCCGGCGTATCCGGTCGCCCTCTGAGCGGTGGTGCGGCGGCTGTCGCGCGCCATGTATCAAGGCCTTTACCAAGGCCTTACCCAGGGCTGACAACCGGGCCGCCACGCACGAGGGATAATGGCCGGGCGCAAGGTCCGCTTGCGTTTCCCGAGGAGGTGTCAGATGTCTTCCCCCCTGTTGCGTACAGGCCTCGCCGGCCTGCTCTCGCTGATGCTCGCCGCCCCCGTGCTCGCTGGGCCCGGTGGCCCGGGACCGGGCGGTCCCGGCTTCGGTGGGCCCGGTTTCGGGCATGGCGGTGGCGGGCCTTCCTTCGGGCCGCGCCGCGGTCATGGCTTGCCGGACGCGGCCCGGGAAATCTGGATCGGCAGCACCCTGTACTTTCTCGCCGCCGGGACCTACTACCTGTGGAACGCGCCGCGCAAGGAGTACGTGGTGGTGACCCCGCCGCCGGCGGTGCAGACGGTGGCGGTCGGCAACTACGAGGTGATCGCCTACCCGGCCCGCGGCCAGAGCGCCGACCAGCAGGCCCGTGATCGCTACGAATGCCACAGTTGGGCAGTCGGCCAGAGCGGCTTCGACCCGGCCAGCGCCCAGGCCGCGCCGCCCTACGCCATGGCCGACGTCTACCGGCGCGCCTTGGGCGCCTGCTTGTCCGGACGCGGCTACAGCATCAACTGAGGCTCAGGCGGTTTCCGCCGTTCGCAGCGGCGGCGGAACCTGTTTCACCCGGCTGGAGAGGACGATGGCGGCGATGATCAAGGCGCCGCCGGCGAACATCCGCGGGGTCGGTTGCTCGCCGAACAGCCACCAGGCGAAGGCGATCCCGTAGACCGGCTCCAGGGCGAACACCAATGCCGCGTTGCGCGCGTTGAGCACGTGCAACGCGGAGACGAACAGGCTGTGGGCGACGCCGGTGCAGAACACGCCCAGCGCCGCGATCCACACCCAGTCCATGGGGCGGACCCCGGGGATCGCGTTCCAGGCGAAGGGCAGCAGGCAGAGCACGATCGCCAGGTTCTGGCACAGCGCCGCCTGCATCGGGTTGAGGCCCCTGACCGTGGCACGGTTGGCCAGGGTCAGCAGGGCGAACAACAGCCCGGAGGCCACCGCCCAGAGCAGGCCGCCGGTCGCGTCGCTGGCCAGGTCGAAGCTCGGCGTGACCAGGACCAGGCCGAGGGTCACCAAGCCCACCAACGACCATTCCAGGGGGCGGATGCGCTCGCGGAACAGCAGCCCCTCGAGCAGCACGGTGAAGGCCGGAAAACTGGCGAAGCCCAGGGTGGCGATAGCGACCCCGGAAACCTTCACCGCGTGGAAGAAGGTCAGCCAGTGCGCCCCCAGCAGCAGCCCGGCGCCGGCCAGCATGACCAGGCGCCGGCGGTCCAGCGGCCGCTCCCCGGCGCGTCGGCGGCTGAAGGGAATGAGGCTGAGCACGGCGAACAGCGCGCGGCCGAAGACAATCGCCAGCGGCGCCGCCAGCGCCAGTTTGCCGAACACCCCGCTGAGCCCGAAGGCCAGGGCGCCCAGGTGCAGCCCGAGCAACGCGCGACGGGGCGTCATGCCAGGCGCGCGCCATTGGGCAACGGCTTGTCGAAACCGGCCAGCACCACCTTGTCCTCGGCATCGTAGACGCCGGTGACCAACACTTCCGAGCGAACCCCGGCGACGCGCTTCGGCTCGAGGTTGCAGACGCACAGCACCTGGCGACCGGGCAGTTCCTCGGCGCGGTAATGGGCGGTGAGCTGCGCGCTGGAGGTCTTGATCCCCAAGGGGCCGAGGTCCACCTCGAGGATGTACGCGGGCTTTTGGGCTTTTTCGTTGGGGCGGGCGGAGAGTAGGGTGCCGACGCGCAGTTCGACGCGTTCGAAATCCTGCCAACTGAGGGTGGACATTGCGATCCTCGGAGGTCGATCAAACGAGGCCGTGCGACAGCGTCGCGCGGCGGACGTGGCCAGTCTAGGGAAACCGCTGCGGCGAATCTGTCGCATTACTCGCGGGAATTGTCGCGGCCCTCGCGGCGCAAGGCGCGGGGCGAGGCCCCGAACTCGCGGACCAGCGCCGCGGTGAAGGCGCTCTGCGAGGCATAGCCGACCCGCGCGGCGATCTCGCCGACCGCCAGCGAACTGCTCATCAACAGTTCGCGGCCCCGCACCAGGCGCCGTCGACGGACGAAATCCATCGGCGTTGCGCCGGTCTCGGCGAGGAAGCGCAGATGGAAGCGCGCGGCCGAAAGGCCGCACAGGCGCGCCAGATCGGCGACTTGCAGTGGGTGGGCGGCGTGCTGGTCGATATGCGCGCACAGCGCCTCCAGGGGCAGGCGCCGTGGCTCGGTGGCTTCCGGGTGGTTCTGGCTGAGGCTGGCGAGGAGCAGGGCGGCACCCTGTTCGGCGATCACCGCATCCTGCACCGGGCTGCCCGCCAGCCAGGCGACCAATTGGCCCTGGGCCGGGTTCAAGCGCAGGGTGCCGGGTCGCTCGATCAGGCGCTGGCAGGCGTCGGCGTGCCCGCTCAGGCGTTCCCGCAGCCAATTCCTGGGCGGGACGTCGAGCACCAGGCAGCGGCTGCCTTCCGGGCTACCGCAGGCGTGGTGCTCGCCGGCCGGGATCACCGCCAGGGACTGCCGCACCACCAGGCTGCCGCGCCCGGCCACTTCGAAATCCAGTTGCCCGCAGAGCCCGAACACCAGTTGCGGATGGGCGTGGCTGTGGGCGATGAGCTCATGATCGTAGTGGCGCAGGGAGAGAATCGAAGACATCGCGGCTTCCTCGGCGGATACCGCAGTCTACCCAGAATGGCCCCTGCCGGGCGCCGAAGATGCCCGCGAAAAAGGCCCGACGGTCGCAGAGGGATTTCGGACGGCGACGCGGCGGGTGAATCGTCCTAGAGAATGACCTTGTCCTTGAGTTTTTCCGCGGCCTTCTGCAAGGCCTCGATCACCCGTTCCTTGTCGAAGTTCTGGATGCCGTTGGTGTCCAGGTACATGGAGAAGCCCGGCAGCTCGTGCTCAACGTAGCTGGAGCTCGCGCCCAGGTCGCGGCGGAAGTCCACCACCTGGTAGATCTGCACCGGGCGGGTGAAGCCCTTCACGCTGATCTGGCCCTTGTCGCGGCACATGATCACGTCCTTGACCAGGGAATAGGTCTCGTGGGAGATCAGGATTTCCCCGGACTCGGCGGCGCTTTCCAGGCGGCTGGCGAGGTTCACCTCGCGGCCGATGATGGTGTAGTCCATACGCGTGTCGGCGCCGAAGTTGCCGACGGTGCAGTAGCCGGTGTTCAGCCCCATGCGGATCTCCAGGGGTTTGGTGATGCCCTGGGCGCGCCACTGCTGGCGCAGCACCTTCATGTGCTTGCGCATGGCGATGGCCATGGACACCGCCAGCACCGCGTCCTTCTTGGCGCCCTGGGAGGTGGGGTCGCCGAAGAACACCATCACGCTGTCGCCGACGAACTTGTCGATGGTGCCGCCGTACTTCAGGGCGATTTTCGACATTTCGTTGAGGTAGGTGTTGAGCAGGTCGGTCAGGGCCTCGGCTTCCAGTTCCTCGCTCAGCTCGGTGAAGCCCTTGATGTCGGAGAAGAACACCGTGAGTTTCTTGCGCTGGGTCTCCAGGCGCACGCTCTTCTTGCCGCTGAAGATGGTTTCCCACACCTGGGGCGAGAGGTACTTGGCCAGGTTGCGCGCGAGCCGGGCGGCCTTTTCTTGTTCGCGGGTGATTTCACCCCGCGCCTGCGCCAGGCGCAGGCCCTGTTGATGGACGAAATAGGCGGTGATGCAGATGTACAGCGTCGTGAACAGGGTGCTCACCAGGGAGACCAGCACCGGCGTGGCGGCGTTCAGTTCAGGGCGGAAGCTGACGCTGGTGAGCACTACCGTGCTGGCGGCCACCAGCAGGGCCAGGCCGAGGTAGCGCAGCCCGCCGATCATCAGCGCGCTGAAACTCAGGGTGAGCAGGAACATGATCCCCGGCACCACGGAGAAGCCCAGCAGCACCGCGCCGGCGCCCGCGTGCACGGCATCGATGAACAGCAGCACCAGATGCGCCTGCCGTGGATGGTCGCGCTTGTAGCGCAGGCTCAGGTGGTGGGCCAGGTGCGGGTAGAGCAGGGCGTAGGGGACCATCCACAGCAGATCGTAGGTGAAGTGCTGGACGTAGGTGCCGGCCGCGATGCTGGCGGCGGTGGCGATGTAAGCCAGAACCCGCGAATAGTATTCGCGCAGCAACGGGATGGGCAGGTTGCTGAGACGATCTGGTACGACTGACTTCATGGATGGAAACGATCCCTGCTGGATAGGCGCTGCGATGGAACGCGGCTTTGCAAGACCCAAGCCAAACCTTCGGCGGGTGGGGGATCATAACCAAGGGTGATGGGACCAGCCAAGGACCGGGGCGCCGGCGCGGCACGCCGGGAGTCGCCGAAACCCCGGGCGAGGCTCTGGGACGCGGGCGCCGCCCGTCCGCTCGTCTTGGCTCAGAAACGGATGCGCCCGGTGAGGGCGTCCTTGAGCATCACCCAGTCGCCCAACAGGCTGTAGAGCGGGTATTGGAAGGTGGCGGGGCGGTTCTTCTCGAAGATGAAGTGCCCGACCCAGGCGAAGCCGTAGCCGGCCAGGGGCATCGCCAGCAGCCAAAGCCATTGCTGGGTGGCCAGCGCGTAGAAAAGGATCGCCAGTACCAGCAGGCTGCCGGCGTAATGCAGGCGGCGACAGACCGGATTGCTGTGTTCCTGCAGGTAATAGGGGTAGAACTCGGAAAATCGGCTGTAACGCTCGGCGGCTCGAGTGCTCACGGGGCACCTCCTGTTGTTATGGTCGGCCAGTCGGGTGCGCGGCGGCATCCCTGTCCCGCAGTCTAGGCGGATGCCGGGCGCCGGGCAGTGACAATGGGTGCCAGTCTAGTATCCTTGCCGGCGACCGGTCTTTTCCGGCCCGTGAATCACCTCGAACAAGAAGGCGCCATGAGCGAACGCACCACCTCGTCGAGCTGGGCTTCGGGCATCGTCCAGGCCCTGGAAATGGGCGGGGTCGATTGCCGCCGGCTGTTTCGCGAGCTCGGCCTCGACTACGCCGCCCTGGCGGACGCCGACGCGCGTTTCCCCCAGGACGCCATGACCCGGCTCTGGGAGCGCGCGGTGGCGCTGTCCGGCGATCCGGCGATCGGCCTGAACATGGCCAAGGGCGTGCGCCCGGCGGCCTTCCATGTGGTGGGCTACGCGCTGATGTCCAGCCGTACCCTGAAGGAAGGGTTCGCCCGCCTGGTGCGCTACCAGCGGATCATCGCCGAGGGCGCCGACCTGCATTTCCGCGCCAGCGGCGATGCCTATGTGTTGAGCCTGGCGATCCATGGCGACCGCCTGCCGCCGGCCCGGCAGAGCGCCGAGGCGTCCCTGGCCTACGCGTTGACCTTCTGCCGCTGGCTGACCGGGCGCCCGATCACGCCGCGCGAGGTGCGCCTGCAGGGCCCCGCGCCGGCGAATCCGGAACCCTACCGCCAAGTCTTCCAGGCGCCACTGGTGTTCAATGCCGACCATTACGGGCTGATCTTCGAGCGCGCCGACATGGAGAGCCCGCTGCCCACCGCCAACGAGGCGCTGGCGCAGTTGCACGATCGTTTCGCCGGGGAGTACCTGGCGCGGTTCTCCGAAAGCCGGGTCACCCATCAGGCGCGCCAGGTGCTGTGCCGCCTGCTGCCCCAGGGCGAGCCCAAGCGGGAGAGCGTCGCCGCGGCCTTGCACCTGTCGCAGCGTACCTTGCAGCGGCGCTTGCAGGAGGAGGGCAGCAGCTTCCAGGAACTGCTCGACGTCACCCGCCGCGACTTGGCCGAACAGTACCTCGCGCAGCCCAAGCTGACCCTGCTGGAAATCGCCTACCTGCTGGGGTTCGCCGACCCGAGCAACTTCTTCCGTGCCTTCCGTCGCTGGTTCGGCATCACGCCCGGCGAGTACCGCGCGCGGCTGTGAGGCGGGCCTCAGTGACGCCAGAAGGTCGGCGTCAGCAGCACCAGCACGGTGATGATTTCCAGGCGCCCGAGCAGCATTCCCACCGACAGCATCCATTTCGCCGCGTCCGGCAGGCTGGAGAAATTCCCCGCCGGCCCGATGATGTGGCCCATGCCCGGGCCGACGCCGCACACGGTGCTGGCCGCGCCGGACAAGGCGGTGATCCAGTCGAGCCCGGTGAGGGTCAGGCCCAGGGCGATCACCGCGATGGTGATGGTGAAGAAGAACGAGAAGGTGATGATCGAACGTACGATCTCGTCGTCGAGGTTGTGGCCGTTGTACTGCTGCTTGATCACCGCGCGCGGGTGCACCAGTTGCTGCAGGTTGGCGCGCAGCAGCACCCAGGCCACCTGGAAGCGGAAGATCTTCAGCCCACCGGCGGTGGAGCCGGAGCAGCCGCCGATGAACCCCAGATAGAAGAACAGCATGATCGAGAAGCTGCCCCACAGGGTGTAGTCGCCAAGGGCGAAGCCGGTGGTGGTGACCACCGAGGTGACGTTCACCGCGACGATGCGGAAGGCGTCCAGCCAGGGCATGTCCGAATGCAGCCAGTACCACAGGCTGAAGCCGAACCAGGTCACCAGCAGCAGGCCGAGCAGCCCGCGTACCTGCTGGTCCTTCCACAGCGCCAGGCGGTGGCCGCGCAGGGTCGCCACGTAGAGGGTGAAGGGCAGGCTGCCGAGGATCATCACCACCACCGCGACCCAGTGCACCGCCGGCTGTCGCCATTTGGCCAGGGACAGGTCCGAGGTGGAGAAGCCGCCGGTGGAGATCGCCGACATGGCGTGGTTCACCGCGTCGAACGCGCTCATCCCGGCGGCCCAGAAACCGAGGCTGCCGAGCAGGGTGATGCCGACATACACCGCCAGGATGTACTTGGCCACCATGTGCGAGCGCGGCATCACCTTTTCCGACCAGTCCGAGGATTCGGTCTGGAACAGGCGCATGCCGCCGACCCGCAGCAAGGGCAGGATCGCCACCGCCATGCCGATGAAGCCGATGCCGCCCAGCCAGTGCAGCAGCGAGCGCCAGATCAGGATGCCCGGCGACATGCCGTCGAGGCCGCTGAGAATGGTGGCGCCGGTGGCTGTCACCCCGGACATGCTTTCGAAGAACGCGTCGGTGTAGCTGATGTGCTGGATCATCAGCAGCGGCAGCGCGGCGAAGCCGCATACCGCCATCCAGCTCGCGGTGGTCAGGAAGTACATGTCCCGCGGGCGCAGGTTGATCGATTGCGGACGGCCCGGCAGCACCAGGGCGAGCCCGGTGGCGAAGGTGATCAGGCTGGCCCAGAGGAAGGAGTTGAGGTCGTCGCCACGGTCGTAGGCCAGCAGCGTCAGCATGGGGATCGTCATGCTGATGGCCAGGGTGATGAGGAAGATGCCGATGATGAAACCGATGATGCGCAGGGTCGGCAAAGCCATGGGAGAACTCGGTCACGCGGACGAAGGGCGCCATTCTACCCATGGCGCTAGCGCTGTAAACCGGCGGCGGTCGCCGGGGACGTGCGCGGGCGCGATCAGGCTAGAATGCCGGCTCATTCGATCTAGGAGATGGTCTATGGATGCTCTCGATGCCTTGCTCAACCGCGTGTCCGTGGCGCGCCTGACGGGTCCGGCGCCGACCGCCGCGCAACGCGACCTGCTGTTCCGCGCCGCCTTGCGCGCCCCTGACCACGGTCAATTGCGGCCCTGGCGCTTCCTGACCCTTGAAGGCGCGGCGCGGGAGAAGCTGGGCGAGCTCTTCGTCGAGGCGGTGCGCAGGAATACCGCCGACCCGCGTCCCGAGGCGCTCGACAAGGCCCGGGCCATGCCGTTGCGCGCGCCCCTGCTGGTGGTGGCGATCGCCCGCCTGCAGGATCACCCGAAAGTGCCCCATGGCGAGCAGGTCCTGGCGGCCGGATGCGCGGCCTACGGTATCGTCCAGGCGGCCTATGCCCAGGGACTCGGCGCGATATGGCGCACCGGCGAGCTGTCCCACGACCGTCACGTCGCCCAGGGGCTGGGTCTGAGCGAGTCGGAACGTATCCTCGGGTTCATCTACCTGGGGCAGGCGGAAAACGGCTTCCGCACCCCGCCGGTCTTGTCTCCCGAAGACTTCGTATCGGCCTGGGGCTGACCCGCCGGTAGCACCGGCTGGCCGCCAGGCTCAGGTCGCGCCGCGATCCAGGGGCAGGTCGAGGGTGGCGATGAAGCCGCCCTGCGGATGGTTTCCCAGGATCAGGTTGCCGGCGTGCCGCTCGACCGCGCGCCGGGCGATGGCCAGCCCGAGCCCGTGGCCGCTGGCGCTCTGCCCGGGTTCGCGGAAGAACGGCTCGCCGAGCCGCTCGAGATGTTCTTCGGCGACGCCGGGACCCTGGTCGCGCACGCTCAGCAGCAGACGTTCGCCCCGCCGTCGCGCGACGATCTCGATGGGCGCCGAGGGCGGGTTGAAGCGCAGGGCGTTGCGCAACAGGTTGTCCAGCGCGCGCTCCAGCATGTCCGGCCAGCCGAGCAGGGTCAGGTCCGGTTCTATGTGCAGGTCGATGCGTTGGTTCGGGTGGCTCAGCTTGGCGTCTTCGCGCAGCTTGCGCGCCAGCGGCAGCAACTCGATGCGGTGGGACGCGCCCGGCTCGGCATCGAGCCGGGCGAGGGCGAGGATTTCGCTGATCAGCGCTTCCAGGCGATCGCACTCCTGGGTCAGGCGCGGCCATAGGCGTTCGCGTTCCTCGGCGCCCGCCCGTTCGGCCAGCGCCAGGGCGATGCGCAACCGCGCGAGGGGCGAGCGCAGCTCGTGGGATACGTCGCGCAACAGTTGTCGCTGGCTGCCGATCAGCCCTTGGAGGCGCTGGCCCATCCGGTTGAAGTCGCGCGCCAGCACCCCCAATTCGTCGTGGCGTCGAGCCAGGCGGGAGAGGCTTTCCTGTTGGTAGACGGTGTGGCCGAGGTCATGCACGGCGCGGCGCAGGCGGTCCAGCGGTCGGGTGATGGACAGCGTGAGCAGCAGGCTGAACAGGGTCAGCACCACCAGCGCGATGCCCAGGGCGCTCAACGGCCAGAGCAGGCTGCTGCGCCGCCAGTCGTCCAGTTCGGGATACGGCAGGCGGTAGATGAACAGGTAGGTGTTGCCCTTTTCGCTGGTGTATTCCTCGGTCAGGCGTCGCCAGGGCAGGCGTCGATCGTTGCGTGGCCCGAATAGCGGCGGGGCGGGGAGCTGGGTTACCCGCATCAGCGGGATGTAGTTCACGTCGAGGATCTGCACGTCCATGTGGTAACGGCTCTTGCGGCGCTCCAGCAAGCTGTACGCGCGCTGCGTGTCGCCCGCCTCGAAGGCCTTCACCCAGTTGCCGGCGAAGTTGGCGATGGCCGGATGGCGCGCGATGATCCAGGTGTCCTGGTTGGCGGCATGGCCCAGCAACAGCGAGAGGCCGGCGACCAGGGCGATGGCCAGCCAGAAACTGGCGAACACCCGCCAGAACAATGAGCGCACGGCGCCTCCTCGAAAACGTGAAAACCCCCGGGCAGCAGGCTACCCGAGGGCGATGGGGTTGGCTTGGGCTTTTCTCACTCGGTCTTGCTGACCCGCTGGGCCTTCCAGGCTTCGAATTCTTCCCGTTCGGCGCGGCGCTTGGTCTGTTCCTGTTTCAGCTCGGCGAAACGCTTTTGCTGGTCCGGCGTCAGCTGCGCCTGGATCGCCGCATCGGTTTTGTCCTTGGCGGCCTTGATTTCGTTCTCCATGGCCTGCTTGTCGGCTGCCGGCAGCTTGTCCAGATAGCGCTCGGTGATATCCCGGCGGCTCTTCATCTGTTCGGCCATCAGGATGCCCACGTCGCGGCGTTGATCGCGGTTCAAGTCGAGCGCCTTGAACATATGCAGGCCGCCGAAATCACCCCCCGGCGGGCCGCCCATGGGGGCACGGGCGGAGTCGGCCATGGCCAGGCCGGGAAGCGCGATGGCGAACAGCAGGGCAGTGAGTGTCTTGTGCATGATCTTTCCTCGTCGATCACCGGCCGGTTGCCGGATGAGCCCAGTCTAGGGCGCGCCAGGTCAAGCGTGGTCAGGCGAGGGTAAAGGCAAGGTAAAGGCCGCCGGCCGCGGCGAGAAGGCCTGTCGCGCCGGCCGGATCAGGGCGCGTAGTAATAGCCGCGGCTGCGCAACGCGACGATGCGTGGACGGCCGTCGGCGTGGGTGCCGAGCTTCTTGCGCAGGTTACTGACGTGCATGTCCAGGCTGCGGTCGTAGAGCGTCAGTTTGCGCCCCAGGGCCAGTTGCGCCAGTTCCTGCTTGTCGAGGGGTTCGCCGGGCTGGGTGAGCAGGGCTTCCAGCAAGCGCCCCTCGGACACGGTCAAGGCGATTTCCTGGCCACCGACGCTGGCCACCCCACGCAACGGGCTGTAGTTCAGGTCGCCCAGCTCCAGCTGGCTGGTTTGCGCCACCGGTTGGGTACGTCGCAGCACGGCGCGCAGGCGGGCGGTCAATTCGCGGGGGTCGCAAGGCTTGGCCAGGTAGTCGTCGGCGCCCAGTTCCAGGCCGAGGATGCGGTCCAGGGGCTCGCCGCGGGCGGACAGCATGACCACCGGCAGGTCCGGGTGATCGCTGCGCAGTTGCTTGAGCAATTCCAGTCCGCTGCCGTCGGGCAGCATGACGTCCAGCACCACGGCGGCCGGCGCCTGTTCGGCCAGGGCCTGGCGCGCGGCCTGGCCGTCGTGGCAGGCCCGCACGATGAAGCCTTCCTGGACCAGCCAGGTGGCGAGCAGATCGCACAGCTCCTGGTCGTCGTCGATCAACAGCAGTTCGCTCATGACTATCCTCGAGCGCCGGGTGGCGCAGCAGCCGGATGTTCCGCGTATCGCCCGCGAAGGGCATACCGGGCCGAACGATAACGAAGGATTCGCAGATCGGAAACGTGGCCGGCGCTCGTGTCCATCCTTCGGGGCTGGACCCACGGCGAGCGCCCGGCGGGCCTCAGGGCAGCACGCGCTTGAAGGGCTTGACCAGCACCGAGGCGTATACGCCCGCGTCGCGATAGGGGTCGGCCTCCGCCCAGGCCTTGGCCGCTTCCAGGGATTCGAAATCGGCCACCACCAGGCTGCCGCTGAAGCCGGCGGTTCCCGGGTCGTTGCTGTCGACGGCCGGGTGCGGGCCGGCCAGCACCAGGCGGCCTTCGGTCTTCAACCGTTCGAGGCGGGCGAGATGGTCGGGCCGGGCGGCCAGGCGCTTTTCCAGGGAATCCTGTACATCGGTGGCGATGATCGCGTAGAGCATGGTGATCCTTACTCGTTACGGTTTTCGGGTTCGGCGTCGTGCAGGTGCCGCGCGAGGAACAGGCCCTGGCCAGCCAGGAACAGCAGGGTCAAGCCCAGGCTGCCGAAGACTTTGAAGTCGACCCAGTATTCGGGAAAGGTGAAGGCGACGAACAGGTTCGCCGAACCACAGATCAGGAAGAACAGGATCCAGGCCAGGTTCAGGCGAATCCAGGTGATCGCCGGCAGGGTGATCGCATGGCCCATGATGCGCTGGATCAGCGGCTTGTCGCCGATGAAGTGGCTGGCGGCGAAGGCTAGGGCGAACAGCCAGTTGACCACCGGCGCCTTCCATTTGAGGAAGGTCTCGCTGTGAAACGCCAGGGTCATGCCGCCAAAGACCAGGCAGGCGGCGAGGGTCAGCCATTGGCCTTTTTCCAGCCGGCGATGGGCGATGAAGATCGCCCCGTAGACCACCACCGACGCGATGATCAGCACCGCCGTGGCGCTGAAGATGCCGCCCAGCGTGACGCTGTGTCCGGCCAGTTCGACGACGCGGGGTTCGAGTTTGTAGACGATGAAAAACAGGATGAGCGGGATGAAATCGATGAGTTGTTTCACTGCGGCGGCCACGGGCGGGATGTCCCGGCATAATAACAAACCCGCTATGCAGGGAAACTCCGATCGGGTTGGAGTTTTCCACAGGGTATTATGAGGGAGCGCCCCGGCAACCGACCGGCGGCGACCCGCGGCAGATCGGAAGACGCTGGCGCATCGAACTGGAGTGAGCCGAGCCTTATGCAAATCGACCTGCACTGTCACAGCACCGCTTCCGATGGTGCGCTGGCGCCCTCGGTGCTGGTCGCCCGCGCCCATGACCGCGGCGTCCGTGTGCTGGCGCTGACCGACCACGACACCCTGGAAGGCCTGGACGAGGCGCAGCGCGCGGCCCAGGCCCTGGATATCCGCCTCATCCCGGGCATCGAGCTGTCCTGTACCTGGGGCGGCGCCACCATCCACGTGCTCGGCTATGCCTTCGATCGCGACGCCCCGGCCTTGCAAGCGGCCATCGGCGAGTTGCACCGGGGCCGCTGGGCGCGGGCCGAGGAAATCGGCGCGCGCCTGGCGGCCAAGGGCATGCCGGGCGCCTTCGAGGGCGCCCGCGCGATCCAGCAGGCGCTCGGCGACAGCGGCAACGCACCGGCGCGTCCGCACTTCGCCGAATTCCTGGTGCGCGCCGGCCATGTCGGCGACAGGGCGGAGGCGTTCCGCAGGTGGCTGGGCTCGGGCAAGCTGGGCGACGTCAAGCAGCATTGGCCGAGCCTGGCGTCGGCACTGGCGACCCTGGTGGCCGCCGGCGCCTGGATCAGCCTGGCGCATCCCTGGCAATATGCCTTCACCCGCAGCAAGCGGCGCAAGCTGATCGCCGATTTCATCGCCGGCGGCGGCCACGCCCTGGAGGTGGTCAACGGGCTGCAACCCGCGGAGCAGGTCGGCGGCCTCGCAATTCTGGCCCGCGAGTTCGGTCTACTGGTCAGCGCCGGCAGCGATTTCCACGCGCCCGGCGATTGGTCGGAGCTGGGCATGTACCGCCCGGTGCCCGAAGACCTGCCACCCCTGTGGGACCGCTTCGGTCCAATTTTCACCCCTCTGTGAACAGCGAGAGTCCATGAGCCAGTTTTTCCAGCTTCATCCGGAGAACCCACAGGCCCGCTTGATCAAGCAGGCCGTGGAGATCATTCGCAACGGCGGCTTGGTGGTCTATCCCACCGATTCCTCGTACGCCGTGGGTTGCCACCTGGGCGACAAGAATGCCGTCGAGCGCATCCGTCGCCTGCGCCGCCTGGACGACAAGCACAACCTCACCCTGGTGTGCAGCGACCTGTCGCAACTGGGGGTGTTCGCCAAGGTGGACACCGGCGCCTTCCGCCTGCTCAAGGCGCATACCCCTGGCCCCTACACCTTCATCCTCAGTGCCACCCGCGAGGTGCCGCGCATGCTCATGCACCCCAAGCGGCGCACCATCGGCCTGCGGGTGCCGGATCACCCGATCACCCAGGCGCTGCTCGCGGAACTCGGCGAGCCCCTGCTCAGCGCGACCCTGATCCTGCCCGGGGAAAGCCTGCCGATGAGCGATCCCTACGAGATGCGCCAAGTGCTGGAGCGCCAGGTGGACCTGATCATCGATGGCGGCTACGGCGGCCTCGAGGCGTCCACGGTGATCGACCTGGCCGATGGCGAGCCCGAGGTGATCCGCGTGGGCTGCGGCGATCCGGCGCCGTTCCGGCAGGCCGACGCGTGAGCGAAGCGCCGCAGGACGGGCCCCTCCAGCAGGAGCTGCCGTTCGCCCTGGTCTACGGCCAGGCGGTCACCGAGCTGCCGATCGACCTGTACATCCCGCCGGATGCCCTGGAAGTCTTCCTCGAGGCCTTCGAAGGGCCCCTCGACCTGCTGCTGTACCTGATCCGTAAGCAGAACATCGACATCCTCGACATTCCGGTCGCGGAGATCACCCATCAATACATGGGGTATGTCGAGCTGATGAAGACCGTGCGCCTGGAGCTGGCGGCGGAGTACCTGGTGATGGCGGCGATGCTCGCCGAGATCAAGTCGCGCATGCTCCTGCCGCGCTCCAGCGAGATCGAGGCGGAGGAGGACGATCCGCGCGCGGAGCTGATCCGCCGCCTGCAGGAGTACGAGCGCTACAAGGCCGCCGCCGAGGGAATCGACCGCTTGCCGCGGGTCGGTCGCGAGGTCCTGGTGCCCACGGTGGCGGCGCCCGAGGCGCGGGTGCGTAAGCGCCTGCCGGACGTCAGCCTGGAGGAACTGTTGCTGTCCATGGCCGAAGTGCTGCGGCGCGCGGACATGTTCGAAAGCCACCAGATCACCCGCGAGGCGCTGTCCACCCGCGAGCGCATGAGCCAGGTGCTGGAACGCCTGCGCGGCGGCGCCTTCGTGCCCTTCGCGGCGCTGTTCAGCGCCGAGGAAGGTCGTTTGGGCGTGGTGGTGACCTTCATGGCGGTGCTCGAGCTGGTCAAGGAATCCTTGGTCGAGCTGGTGCAGAATGAGCCCTTCGCGCCGATCCATGTCCGTGCCAGAACCGAAGACTGAATGAATCTCTCCGACCCGAAAGCCCTTGCCCTGTTGCTCGAAGCCTACCTGCTCGCCGCCGGCAGGCCGCTTTCCCTGGAGCGCCTGGGCGAGCTGTTCGAGGAGGCCGAGCGGCCCTCGCCGAGCCAGCTCAAGGCCGGCCTGGAGGCGCTGCGCAAGTCCTGCGACAAGCGGGCCTTCGAACTGAAGGAGGTGGCGTCCGGTTATCGCCTGCAGATCCGCGAGCGCTTTTCGCCCTGGGTCGGGCGGCTGTGGGAGGAACGTCCGCAGCGCTACTCCCGCGCGCTGTTGGAAACCCTCGCCCTGATCGCGTATCGCCAGCCGATCACCCGGGGCGAGATCGAGGACATCCGTGGCGTCGCGGTGAACAGCCAGATCGTCAAGACCTTGCAGGAACGCGAATGGATACGCGTGGTGGGTTATCGCGACGTTCCCGGCAAGCCGGCGATGTTCGCCACCACCAAGGCTTTCCTCGACCATTTCAACCTCAAGAGCCTGGAGGGCTTGCCGCCGCTGGCCGCGCTGCGCGAACTGGAGCCCGAGCCGGTGCTCGGCCTGGAAGAGGACGCGCCGGTGCCGGCCGACCTGCAGGCCCGCGCCGATGCCAGTGCGGCGGAAGACGCCGGCGAACCCCGCGAAGAGACCAGTTTCCGCAGCCTGTTGGCCGAACTGGACGGAATGGAGCAGGGGCTCAAGACCGATTTCGACGACCTCGCCGCGCTGCCGGTCGAGGACTCCGCCGCCCTGGCGGACGCCTCCGGGCAGGACAGCGACGGCGAAGAAACCCTGCACTAGGGCGCGAATCAATTCTTCGCGCCGTGCTCAGAGAAAGACCAGGGCTCCAGCGAACGGCCCGGAGGCGCCCATGAAAAGCCCCTGCATCAAAGTCTGCGAATTCGACCAGGACATCTGCGTCGGGTGTGGCCGCAGCAAGCGCGAGATCAAGGCATGGAAGTCCCTGGACAAGGCCGAAAGGCGCGCTCTTCTCGCCGAGGCGGAACTGCGCCTGTTGAGCCTGGAGGCTACCGGGCGCCGCAAATACTGACGGGCTGCGCCGGCTCGGCTAGCCTCAACCGTGCTTCGCGGGCGCGTTGCGCGTATGATGCGCGCCCTCCTCGAGGTTCGCCGTGCCTGTCCTGTTATCCGGGCAACACGTGCGCGGCGCTCGATGCGATCGACTCTGGCGAACGTCTCGCCCCCATCACCTTGATGACACACCGGGAGGTGCCCTGATGAGTGATACCGAATACAGCCCCGCTGGGGAAAAACTGCAAAAGGTCCTGGCGCGCATGGGCCTGGCTTCGCGCCGGGACATCGAAGCCTGGATCGGCGAAGGGCGGGTCAAGGTCAACGGCGCCGCCGCCGCCCTCGGCCAGCGCGTCGACAGCCATGACGCCATCAGCGTCGACGGCCGTTTGCTCAAGCGCGAAGAGAGCGCCGAGGCCGTGCGCCGCGTACTCATCTACAACAAGCCGGACGGCGAGATCTGCACCCGCGACGACCCCGAAGGCCGCCCCACGGTGTTCGATCGCCTGCCCCGGCCGAAGGAAGGCCGCTGGATCAACATCGGTCGCCTGGACATCAACACCACCGGGCTGCTGCTGTTCACCACCGACGGCGAATTGGCCAACCGGTTGATGCACCCCTCCTACGAAATGGACCGCGAATACGCCGTGCGGGTGCGCGGCGAAGTCACCGAAGAGATCCTCGAAAACCTGAAGAACGGGGTGATGCTCGAGGACGGCCCGGCCAAGTTCACCGATATTCAGGAGGCCCCGGGCGGCGAAGGTTTCAACCACTGGTACCACTGCGTGGTGATGGAAGGGCGCAACCGCGAGGTGCGCCGCCTGTGGGAATCCCAAGGGCTGGTGGTGAGCCGCCTGAAGCGCGTGCGCTTCGGCCCGGTGTTCCTCACCTCCGATCTGACCATGGGCCGTTGGCGCGAAATGAGCCAGGGCGAAGTGGATATCCTCAGCGCCGAGGTCGGTCTCAAGCCGGTCGCGTTGCCTGACATGAAAGGCAAGCTGCGGGAAAAACTGGACCGCTTGCAGCGCAAGTCCGCCAAGCCGGTGGGCCGTGGCGAGCGGCCGGCCCGCAGCACCCGTAGCCCGGCGGGCGAGGGCAACCCACGGCCGGCACGCGCGCCCAGGGCCGAAGAAGGCGCCCGTCCGGCGCGTTCCTCCTGGACGGAAGGCGATACGCGTCCGGCTCGCGCGCCCAAGGCCGAGGAAGGTGCTCGTCCGACCCGGGCGCCGCGCCGCGAAGAGGCGGGGCGTCCGGCGTCCCGCGCTCCGCGCGACGACAAGGCCCAGCGGCCCGCGCGCGCACCGGCGGCCCGTGGCGAGCAAAAAGGCACGCCCCTCGCCGAGCGGCCCCGCGACGTGAACAAGAAGCGCCCGAGCAAGCCGCAGGAGCGCCCGCCGGTGGAGTTGGCCGAGCGGCCGGCGCGCAAGCCCCGCACGCCTGCGCCGGGCAAGCCGCGCGCCGTGCCGAGCAAGCGTCCCCCGGCGGCCGACGGCCAGCGTCCGGGGTTCGGTCGCAAGCGCTGAGGCTTGGCTGGATAGAAAAAGGGGCTCGATGAGCCCCTTTTTCATCAGCCGGCCATGGCCAGGCGGTTGCGTCCGCCGCGCTTGGCGGTGTAGAGCGCGTTGTCGGCGCGGCGCAGCAGGCTTTCCAGGGTTTCCGCCGGCAGCAGGGTGGCGCAGCCCAGGCTGATGGACAGCTCGATGGCATGGCCCTGCACCAGATGTTGCAGCTCCTCCACCGCCAGGCGCAGCCGTTCGCCGACCAGGGCCGCCGCCTCGGGCGTGGTGTTGGAGAGCAGCACGAGGAATTCTTCGCCGCCATAGCGGAACACCATGTCGACGTTGCGCAGGCTGGCCTTCAGGGCGGAGGCGATGGTCTTGAGCACCTCGTCGCCGGCGCCATGGCCGAAGCGATCGTTGATCGACTTGAAATGATCGATGTCGAGCATCAGCACCGACAGGGGCAGCAGGTTGCGCCGGGCGATGTCCACTTCGCGTTGCAGCGCCTGGTCCATGGCGATGCGGTTGCCGGTGTCGGTCAGCGGATCGCGCAATGCGCTGCGCAGGGCCGCGCGGTAGAGCAGGGCGTTGCGCAGCGGGAACAGCAGGCTGGCGAGCAGGGATTCGAGCTGGCCCAGCTCGGCGTCGTCGAAGCGGCGTTGGCGGCGGAAGATCAACTCGCCCAGGTATTCGCCCTCGTGGCTCAGCCGGTAACTGGCCGAGTGGCTGGCGCGCTTGCCGAACTCCAGCCGCAGGTCGCTGTTCGGGTGTTGATAGACCAGGGCGTCCAGCGGCACCAGGCGTTGGACCTCTTGGAAAAACAGGGCGAGGATGCGCTCGGCCTCCAGGCTGGTCTGCAACTGCATGCCGAGTTGACGGCGCAGGTCGGCGAGGCTGATCGGATGCAACGGATTTGCCCGCTGCGTCGAGGCATAGCCGAGGCGCTGCAGCTTGGCGGCATCGAAATCGATGGTGTTGCTGTGACTGGGCGGGACCATGGAGCCAGACCTCTGACGCTTAACTCGACGACATAAGGTCTAGAGCGAATTCCGTGCCAGACGTTTTAACTTTTTTCAAAAGCCTTTTAAGTCAAGTACTTGCTGTTTTTGCAGCGAGCGTTTCCGAGGACCGCCGCCGAGAACCCGGCGAAAACCGGCAGCGCCTTGCCGAGCCGGCCCGGGTGGCCGCCGGAAAGCTGGCGGCCAGGTGCCAAGTCCATTGCCGGCTATTGGGCGTCGAAGGCCTGGCCGTTGACCCCGGCACTGTCCGGGCCCATCAGGTACAGGTAGACCGGCAGGATCGCTTCCGGCGGCGGATTATCCAGGGGGTTTTCCGCCGGGTAGGCCTGGGCCCGCATGCTGGTGCGGGTGGCACCCGGGTTGACGCTGTTGGCGCGCACCGGCGCGACCCCGTCCACCTCGTCGGCCAGCACCTGCATCAGGCCCTCGGTGGCGAACTTGGATACCGCATAGGCGCCCCAGTAGGCCCGCCCCTTGCGCCCGACGCTGCTGGAGGTGAACACCACCGAGGCATCGCTGGACAGCTTCAGCAGCGGCAACAGCGTGCTGGTGAGCATGAAGGTGGCATTCACGTTGATCTGCATGACCCGCATGAAGTTTTCCCCGGAAAGCTGCTCCAGGGGCGTACGTGGCCCGACGATGGAGGCGTTGTGCAGCAGGCCGTCGATATGCCCGAACTCGCTCTCCAGCTTCGCCGCCAGTTCGTCGTACTGGTGCGGCTGGGCGGTCTCCAGGTTGAAGGGAATCACCGCCGGCTGCGGATGGCCGGCCGCCTCGATGGCATCGTAGACGGCGTTCAGGTTGGCCTCGGTCTTGCCCAGCAGCAGTACGGTGGCGCCATGGGCGGCGTAGCTCTGGGCAGTGGCGGCGCCGATGCCGCGTCCGGCGCCGGTGATCAGGATCACCCGGCCTTTGAGCAGGTCGGGGCGGGCGGAATAATCGAACATGGGGTGTTTCCTCGAACCAGATACTTGAAATCGTTTCGGTAGAGCCTAGGAGATGTCGCGCGGGACGGTGCCTCGGCCGGCACGGGAGCGGCGGCCGAACGTTCGGCGACCGCCAGGAAGCCTGGACGCCCGGGCGAGGGCGCCTGGCGATGCGACCGGCGGCTAGCGCGGCGCGGTTGGCGTCAGCAGGAACACAGCGCCTGGTCGAGCGCGGCGCGCAATTCCAGCGGGTGGTCCACCACGATGTCCGCCCCCCAACTGCGGGGATTGTCCTCGGGGTGGATGTAGCCGTAGGTCACCGCGGCGGTGCGGGTACCGGCCGCGCGGCCGGACTCGATGTCGCGCAAGTCGTCGCCGACGAACAGCACGCTGGCCGGCTCCAGGCCTAGCCGCTCGCAGGCCAGCAGCAAGGGTTCCGGGTCCGGTTTGCTGCGCGTCACATGGTCCGGGCAGATCAGCAGCGCCGAGCGTTCGGCGAGGCCAAGCTGACGCATGATCGGCTCGGCATAGCGCACCGGCTTGTTGGTCACCACGCCCCATAGCAGCTTGGCCCGCTCGATGTCCTCGAGCAGGGCCTCGATGCCGTCGAACGGTCGGGTCAGGACCGCGCAGTGCTGCTGGTAGCGTTCGAGGAATTCCAGGCGCAGCGCCTCGAACTCGGTGCTCAGGGGGTCGACGTCGAAGGCGTTGACCACCATCGCCCGCGCACCGCCGGAGACCACGTCGCGCACCCGGGCTTCCTCCACCGGCGCCAGGCGGCGCGCGGCGCGCATCGCCTGGATCACCGCGACGAAGTCCGGCGCACTGTCCAGCAAGGTACCGTCCATGTCGAAAAGAACCGCTCTGAGGCGCATGGCTCACTCCTCGCGCAGGGTCTGGATCATGTAGTTGACGTCGACGTCCGCTTCCAGCTTGTAGGCATGGGTCAGCGGGTTGTAGGTCAGCCCGACGATGTCGCGCACCTGCAACCCGGCTTCGCGGCTCCAGGCGCCCAGCTCGGACGGGCGGATGAATTTCTTGAAGTCATGGGTGCCGCGCGGCAGCAGGCGCAGCAGGTATTCGGCGCCGAGGATGGCGAACAGATAGGCCTTGGGATTGCGGTTGATGGTGGAGAAGAACACCTGGCCGCCGGGCTTGACCAGTTCGCGGCAGGCGCGGATCACCGAGGCCGGGTCGGGCACGTGCTCGAGCATCTCCAGGCAAGTCACCACGTCGTACTCGCCGGGTTTCTCAGCGGCCATGGCCTCCGCGGTGATCTTGCGATAGTCCACCGGCACCGCCGATTCCAGCTGATGCAGGCGGGCCACCGCCAGCGGCGCCTCGCCCATGTCGATGCCGGTCACCCGAGCGCCGCGCTGGGCCATCGCCTCGCTGAGGATGCCGCCGCCGCAACCGACGTCGAGCACGCGCTTGCCGGCCAGGCCGACGCGTTCGTCGATCCAGTTGACCCGCAGCGGGTTGATGTCGTGCAGCGGCTTGAACTCGCTTTCGCGGTCCCACCAGCGATGGGCCAGGGCTTCGAATTTGGCGATTTCGGCGTGGTCGACGTTGCTCATGGGATTCCTTTGCAAGGGGCGCCAGGGGCGTGCCGGAGGCACGGAGCGCCCATGGTGCCAGCTTCGGGCGGACGCGGGGGCGTCCGCCGCGGGTCAGTTTGTCGCAGCGGGGCCGGCGCCATCAGTCGCGGCCGATCCGCTCGCCCCACTCGCGGGCGCGCGCGACGATGCTCGCTTCGTCGAGGCGGGTCAGGCGGCGGTCTTCCAGCAGCGGTTTGCCGGCGACCCAGACATGCTTCACGCAGTCGCGCCCGCTGGCATAGATCAGTTGCGAAACGGGGTCGTAGACCGGCTGTTGCGCCAGGCCGGACAGGTCGAAGGCCACCAGGTCGGCGGACTTGCCGGTCTCCAGGGAGCCGATGTCTTCCTCCAGGCCCAGCGCGCGGGCGCCGTTGAGAGTCGCCATGCGCAGCGCCCGATGGGCGTCCAGCGCAGTCGCCGAACCGGCGACTGCCTTCGCCAGCAGCGCGGCGGTCCGGGTTTCGCCGAGCAGGTCGAGGTCGTTGTTGCTGGCCGCCCCGTCGGTGCCGATGGCGACGTTGACCCCGGCCTGCCACAGGCGCTCCACCGGGCAGAAGCCGCTGGCCAGCTTGAGGTTGGATTCCGGGCAGTGGATCACGCTGGTATTGCTTTCCACCAGCAGTTCCAGGTCCTCGTCGTTCACCTGGGTCATGTGCACGGCCTGGAAGCGTGGGCCGAGCAGGCCGAGACGGGCCAGGCGGGCCAGCGGGCGTTCGCCGTGCAGCTCCAGGCCTTGCTGGACCTCGAAGGCGGTCTCGTGGACGTGCATGTGGATGCGCGCGTCCAGTTGGTCGGCGAACACCCGGATATTCTCCAGCCGCTCGTCGCCCACCGTGTAGGGCGCGTGGGGGCCGAAGGCGATGCTGATGCGCGGGTGCTGCTTGAGGTCGTCGAACAGGGCGAGGCCCTTGCGCAGCGCCTCGTCGGCGTCACGGGCGCCGGGGATCGGGAAATCCAGCACGGGGATGGTGATCTGCGCGCGGATGCCGCTCTTGTGCACGCTTTCGCTGGCCACCTCCGGGTAGAAGTACATGTCGGAGAAGCAGGTGATGCCGCCGAGCAACTGCTCGGCGATGGCCAGCTCGGTACCGTCGCGGACGAATGCCTCGTCGACCCATTTCTTCTCCGCCGGCCAGATGTGCTGCTCCAGCCAGGCGCCCAGCGGCAGGTCGTCGGCCAGGCCGCGGAACAGCGTCATCGCCGCGTGGCCGTGGGTGTTGACCAAGCCGGGGGCCAGGAGCATGCCGGGCAGTTCGCGGACCTCCAGGGCGGGCCGCTTGAGGGCGATCTCCCGTGGCGCGAGCAGGGCGATGCGGCCGTCGCGGATGCCCAGCGCATGAGCGCGCAGCACCACGCCCGCCGGCTCGACCGGGACCAGCCAGGTGGGAAGCAGTAACAGGTCGAGCGGCGCGTCGGGCATCGAAAGGGTCCACGAAAGGGGTAGTCGCCGAGTTTATAGAGGAACGCTTCGCCCTAGAAGCCGGGAATGTTCGGGCGCGCCCTGGCGGAGACTCGCGGCGGGCCTTGCGGGGATGCCGCGCGGCCGACCGGGGCCGGCCGCATGTGCGTATAATCGGCGCCTTTTGATTTCGAGGGTGGTGTGCGATGCGCGAGCGACTGCTGGCGGCGGAAAAGGTGAAGGCCATCGATTGGCGCAATGGCGCCTTGCACCTGCTCGACCAGCGCGTGTTGCCGTTCGAGGAAACCTGGCTGGCCTACGACAGCGCCGCCGGGGTGGCCGAGGCGATCCGGTCGATGGTGGTGCGCGGTGCGCCGGCCATCGGCATCAGCGCGGCCTATGGCCTGGTGCTGGGGGCGCGCGCCCGTCGGGCCGCCGGCGGTGACTGGCTGGCCGCCCTGGAGGCGGACTTCCGCGTCCTGGCGGACTCGCGGCCCACGGCGGTCAACCTGTTCTGGGCGTTGAACCGCATGCGCGAACGCCTGGATCGGCTGAAACCGGGGGAAGACCCCCTCGTGGCCTTGGAGGCCGAGGCCGTGGCGATCCACCTGAGCGATCGCGAAGCCAACCTGACCATGGCGCAACTGGGCATGGAACTGATCCGCAAGCACCAGGGCAATCCCCAGGCGCTGCTGACCCACTGCAACACCGGCGCCCTGGCGACGGGCGGCTTCGGCACCGCCCTCGGAGTGATCCGTGCGGCCTGGCTCGACGGCCTGGTGGAGCGGGTCTACGCCGACGAGACCCGGCCCTGGCTGCAAGGCGCGCGCCTGACCGCCTGGGAATTGGCCGGCGAGGGCGTGGCCGTGAGCCTCAACGCCGATGCCGCGGCCGCGCACCTGATGAAGACCGCCGGAATCACCTGGGTGATCGTCGGCGCCGACCGGATCACCGCCAACGGCGACGTGGCCAACAAGATCGGCACCTACCAACTGGCGGTCAACGCCATGCACCATGGGGTGCGCTTCATGGTGGTGGCGCCCAGCTCGACCATCGACATGGCCCTGGAAAGCGGCGACGACATCCCCATCGAGGAGCGCGACGGCCGCGAGCTGCTGGAACTGGGCGGCAGGCGCATCGCCGCCGAGGTCGAGGTGGTCAACCCGGTGTTCGACGTGACCCCGGCGGACCTGATCGATGCCATCGTCACCGAGAAGGGCGTGGTCGAACGTCCCGACGCGGCCAAGATGGCGCAACTGATGTGCCGCAAGCGCCTGCATTGATCGACGACGGAGCGTCCCGGTCCCGGGCTGGCGGTGGTTTTCCCGCCGCCGCGAGCCTCCAGACGGGCCGCTCCATGTGTTACCATCCCGCGCTTAATGCAGGACCTCGCTGACAACAAGGAACCAGGCTTCTCATGGGTGAACTGGCCAAAGAAATCCTCCCGGTCAATATCGAAGACGAGCTGAAACAGTCCTACCTCGACTACGCGATGAGCGTGATCGTCGGGCGGGCCTTGCCGGACGCGCGCGACGGCTTGAAGCCGGTGCATCGCCGGGTGCTCTACGCAATGAGCGAGCTGGGTAACGACTGGAACAAGCCCTATCTGAAATCCGCCCGCGTGGTCGGCGACGTCATCGGTAAGTACCACCCCCACGGCGACACCGCGGTGTACGACACCATCGTGCGCATGGCGCAGCCGTTCTCGCTGCGCTACATGCTGGTGAACGGCCAGGGCAACTTCGGTTCGGTCGACGGCGACAACGCCGCCGCCATGCGGTACACCGAAGTGCGCATGTTCAAGCTGACCCATGAGCTGCTGGCGGACCTGGACAAGGAAACCGTCGACTGGGTGCCGAACTACGACGGTTCCCTGCAGATCCCGGCGGTCCTGCCCACCAAGGTGCCCAACCTGCTGGTCAACGGTTCCAGCGGCATCGCGGTCGGCATGGCCACCAACATCCCGCCGCACAACCTCGGCGAAGTCATCGATGGCTGCCTGGCGCTGATCGACAACGGCGAGCTGACCGTCGACGACCTGATGCAATACATCCCCGGTCCCGACTTCCCTACCGCCGGCATCATCAATGGCCGGGCGGGCATCATCGAGGCCTACCGCACTGGCCGCGGTCGCATCTACATCCGCGCGCGGGTGGAGATCGAGGACATCGACAAGGTCGGCGGGCGCCAGCAACTGGTGGTCAGCGAGCTGCCCTATCAATTGAACAAGGCGCGGCTGATCGAGAAGATCGCCGAGCTGGTGAAAGAGAAGAAGATCGAGGGCATCACCGAGCTGCGCGACGAGTCCGACAAGGACGGCATGCGCGTGGTCATCGAGCTGCGCCGTGGCGAGGTGCCGGAGGTGATCCTCAACAACCTCTACGCCCAGACCCAGTTGCAGAGCGTGTTCGGCATCAACGTGGTGGCGCTGGTCGACGGCCAGCCGCGGATCCTCAACCTCAAGGACATGCTCGAAGCCTTCATCCGCCACCGCCGCGAAGTGGTGACCCGGCGGACCGTCTACGAGCTGCGCAAGGCCCGCGAACGCGGCCACGTGCTCGAAGGCCAGGCGGTGGCGTTGTCCAACATCGACCCGGTGATCGCGCTGATCAAGGCCTCGCCGAGCCCGTCCGAGGCCAAGGAACGCCTGATCTCCACGCCCTGGGAATCCAGCGCGGTGGAAGCCATGGTCGAGCGCGCCGGAGCCGACGTCTGCCGTCCGGAGGATCTCGATCCGCAGTACGGCCTGCGCGACGGCAAGTATTTCCTGTCGCCCGACCAGGCCCAGGCGATCCTCGACCTGCGCCTGCACCGCCTCACCGGCCTGGAGCACGAGAAGCTGCTCGCCGAGTACCAGGAAATCCTCGCCCAGATCGGCGAGTTGATCCGCATCCTGACCAACCCCGTGCGACTGATGGAAGTGATCCGCGAGGAACTGGAGAAGATCAAGGCGGAATTCGGCGACAAGCGCCGCACCGAGATCGTCGCGTCCCAGGTGGATCTGACCATCGCCGACTTGATCACCGAAGAAGACCGCGTGGTGACCATTTCCCACGGCGGCTACGCCAAGTCCCAGCCGCTGCGCACCTACCAGGCGCAGCGTCGCGGCGGCCGCGGCAAGTCGGCCACCGGGGTGAAGGACGAGGACTACATCGAGCACCTGCTGGTCGCCAACAGCCATGCCACGCTGCTGCTGTTCTCCAGCAAGGGCAAGGTCTACTGGCTGAAGACCTACGAAATCCCGGAAGCCTCGCGCACCGCGCGGGGTCGGCCGCTGGTCAACCTGCTGCCGCTGGATGAGGGCGAGCGCATCACCGCCATGCTGCAGGTCGACCTGGAAGCCCTGCAGCAGAGCTCCGGCGCCGACGAGGAGCTGGACGACGCCGAGGATGGCGTGATCGAAGGCGAAGTGCTCGAGGCGGAAGAGGCGATCGAAGTCGCCGATGTCGAGGAAGTCGACGGCGAAACCGCGGAGCTGGTGGCCGAACCCACCGGCGCCTACATCTTCATGGCCACGGCGCTGGGCACGGTCAAGAAAACCCCGCTGTCGCAGTTCAGCCGCCCGCGCTCCAGTGGCCTGATCGCCCTGAAACTGAAGGAAGGCGACACCCTGATCGCGGCCGCCATCACCGATGGCGCCAAGGAAGTGATGCTGTTCTCCAACGCCGGCAAGGTGATCCGTTTCGCCGAGAGCGTCGTGCGGGTAATGGGGCGCGGCGCGCGGGGCATCCGCGGCATGCGTCTGGGCAAGGACCAGCAACTGATTTCCATGCTGATTCCCGAGTCGGGGGCGCAGATCCTCACCGCCTCCGAGCGGGGTTTCGGCAAGCGCACGGCCCTGAGCAAGTTCCCGCGCCGCGGCCGTGGCGGCCAGGGCGTGATCGCCATGGTCACCAAGGAGCGCAACGGCAAACTGATCGGTGCTATCCAGGTGCACGAAGGCGAGGAGATCATGTTGATTTCCGACCAGGGCACCCTGGTGCGCACCCGTGTCCACGAGGTCTCCAGTTCCGGCCGTAACACCCAGGGCGTCACCCTGATCAAGCTGGCCAAGGACGAGACCCTGGTCGGCCTGGAGCGCGTCCAGGAGCCTTCGGTCGAGGAAGAGCTGGAAGAAATCGAAGCCTCGTTGGACGACGAGGTGCTGGACAAGGAATTGCCGGTGGTCAGTGCCGAGCCGAACGAGGAAGAATTGCTCGGCGGTGGCGGCGACGTTCCGCCGGACGTGGTTCCGGGCGACGTCGACGAAGAATGACGGCAGGCGCGGGCCCGCTCGCGACGCGACGGGCCCCGGTGGGTCGAGGCGAACGCAAGGCGCCTCGTCCCGCGATGCACTGCCGGCAGGTGAGGTAAAGGCGCCCGCGTGACGGGGCGCGTCGGTCAGATTGCTCGTTCACGCCCGGCGGACCGCTCGCTCCCGGTCTTCCTCGCATGACAAGCGCTTGTGCAACGAATCGAGAGAGAACAGCAGTGAGCAAACGCGCCCATAACTTCTGCGCCGGCCCCGCCGCGCTTCCCGATGCCGTCCTGCAGCGTGCCCAGGCGGAACTCCTCGACTGGCAGGGCAAGGGCTTGTCGGTGATGGAGATGAGCCATCGCAGCGACGATTACGTGGCCATCGCCGAAAAGGCCGAACAGGATCTGCGTGACCTGCTCGCCATTCCGTCCCACTACAAGGTGCTGTTCCTGCAGGGCGGCGCCAGCCAGCAGTTCGCCGAGATTCCCCTCAACCTGCTGCCGGAAGGCGGCAGCGCCGACTATGTCGATACGGGCATCTGGTCGAAGAAAAGCATCGAAGAAGCGCGCCGCTACGGCGACGTACAGGTGGTTGCCAGCGCCAAGGACAGCGATTACCTGGCGATCCCCGCCCAGCAGGAGTGGCGAACCACCCGGGATGCCGCCTATCTGCATTACGCCTCCAACGAGACCATCGGCGGGTTGCAGTTCGACTGGATTCCGCAGACCGGCGATGTGCCGCTGGTGGTGGACATGTCCTCGGACATCCTCTCGCGCCCCCTCGACGTCTCGCGCTTCGGCCTGATCTACGCCGGCGCCCAGAAGAACATCGGCCCCTCCGGCCTGGTGGTGGTGATCGTCCGCGAGGACTTGCTGGGCCGCGCCCGCAGCCATTGCCCGACGATGCTCAACTACAAGATCGCCGCCGACAACGGCTCCATGTACAACACCCCGGCGACCTTCTCCTGGTACCTCGCCGGCCTGGTCTTCGAGTGGCTCAAGGAGCAGGGTGGGGTGGCCGCGATGGAACGTCGCAACCGCGCGAAGAAAGACCTGCTCTACGGGTACATCGACGGCAGTGGCTTCTACGCCAACCCGATCGCGGTACCCGACCGTTCCTGGATGAACGTGCCGTTCCGCCTGCCGGACAAGCGCCTGGACACGCCTTTCCTCGCCGGCGCCGACGCCCGCGGCCTGCTCAACCTCAAGGGGCACCGTTCGGTCGGCGGTATGCGCGCCTCGATCTACAACGCCACCGGGCTGGATGCCGTCGAGGCCCTGGTGGCCTATATGGCCGAGTTCGAGAAGGAGCGCGGCTGATGAACGAGCAGGAACTCAAGGCACTGCGCCTGCGCATCGACAGCCTCGACGAGAAGATCCTCGACCTGATCAGCGAGCGTGCGTCCTGCGCGAAGGAAGTGGCGCGGGTGAAGATGCTCTCGCTGCCCGAGGGCGAGCAGCCGGTGTTCTACCGCCCCGAGCGCGAGGCCTGGGTGCTCAAGCACATCATGGAGCGCAACCGCGGCCCGCTGGACAACGAGGAAATGGCGCGGCTGTTCCGCGAGATCATGTCCTCCTGCCTGGCGCTGGAGCAGCCGCTGAAGGTGGCCTACCTCGGCCCGGAAGGGACCTTCTCCCAGGCCGCGACCATGAAGCACTTCGGCCACGCGGTGATCAGCCTGCCGATGGCGGCGATCGACGAAGTCTTCCGCGAAGTGGCCTCGGGTGCGGTGAATTTCGGCGTGGTGCCGGTGGAGAACTCCACCGAGGGTGCGATCAACCACACCCTCGACAGCTTCCTCGAGCACGACATGGTGATCTGCGGTGAGGTCGAGCTGCGTATCCACCATCACCTGCTGGTGGGCGAGACCACCAAGACCGACCGGATCACCCGTATCTATTCCCACGCCCAGTCCCTGGCGCAGTGCCGCAAGTGGCTGGACGCCCACTATCCCAACGTCGAGCGGGTGGCGGTTTCCAGCAACGCCGACGCGGCGAAGCGGGTGAAGAGCGAGTGGAATTCGGCGGCCATCGCCGGCGACATGGCTGGCAAGCTCTATGGCCTGACCAAGCTGTCCGAGAAAATCGAGGATCGCCCGGATAACTCCACGCGCTTCCTGATCATCGGCAGCCAGGAAGTGCCGCCCACCGGCGACGACAAGACCTCGGTGATCATTTCCATGCGCAACAAGCCGGGCGCGCTGCACGAATTGCTGGTGCCCTTCCACACCAACGGCATCGACCTGACCCGGATCGAGACCCGTCCCTCGCGCAGCGGCAAGTGGACCTACGTGTTCTTCATCGATTTCGTCGGCCACCACAAGGATCCGTTGATCAAGGACGTGCTGGAGAAAATCAACGGCGAGGCCGTAGCGCTCAAGGTGCTCGGCTCCTACCCGAAAGCGGTGCTCTAACCGCGGCGACCGGCCGCCGGCGGGCGGGCTGTCGACCGATCGGCCGCCCGGCGTCGCGGCCCGCTACTGAGGCTTCGTTCATGAGTTGCGATTTCCTCGCCCTGGCCTTGCCGGGCGTACAGAAACTTTCCCCCTACGTGCCCGGCAAGCCGGTCGACGAACTGGCCCGCGAGCTGGACCTGGACCCCGCGCACATCGTCAAGCTGGCCAGCAATGAGAACCCCCTCGGGCCGAGCCCGAAGGCGTTGGAAGCGATCCGCGCCGAACTCGATGCGCTCACTCGCTATCCCGACGGTAACGGTTTCGACCTCAAGGCCAGGCTCGCCGAACGCTGCCGGGTAACGGCCGAGCAGGTGACCCTGGGCAACGGCTCCAACGACATCCTCGATCTGGTCGCCCGCGCCTACCTGGCGCCGGGGAGCAATGCGGTATTCAGCCAGCATGCGTTCGCCGTCTATCCGATCGCCACCCAGGCCGCGGGCGCCGAGGGGCGCGCGGTCCCGGCGCGGCACTGGGGGCACGACCTCGACGCCATGCTGGCCGCCCTCGACGACGCCACCCGGGTGGTGTTCCTCGCCAACCCGAACAACCCCACGGGGACCTGGTTCGGGCCCCAGGCCCTGGCGGATTTCCTCACGCAAGTACCCGAGCGGGTGCTGGTGGTGCTCGACGAGGCCTACATCGAATACGCCGAGGGCGACGAGTTGCCCGATGGCCTGGATTACCTGGCGGCGCATCCCAACCTGCTGGTCTCGCGGACCTTCTCCAAGGCGTTCGGCCTGGCCGGGCTGCGGGTCGGCTACGCGCTGTCTTCGCCGACCATCGCCGAGGTCTTGAACCGGGTGCGGCAGCCGTTCAACGTCAACAGCCTGGCCCTGGCCGCCGCCTGCGCGGCGCTGGACGACAGCGAGTACCTGGCGCGCAGCCGGCGGATGAACGATGCCGGCATGCTCCAGTGGGAAGCCGGGCTGCGCGCGCTGGGCCTCGACTGGATTCCGTCGCGGGGCAATTTCCTCGCGGTGGACGTCGGTCGCGAGGCGGCGCCGGTCTACCAGGCCCTGCTGCGGGAAGGCGTGATCGTGCGCCCGGTGGGCGGCTATGGCATGCCGCGCCATCTGCGCATTTCCATCGGCCTGCCGGAGGAAAACGCCCGCTGCCTGGAGGCCTTGGCCAAGGTGCTGACGCGTGGGTGATGTCACGACGGTGCAACAGGCTTCGCCTACGCTGGGCCGGCTGGTGGTGATCGGCCTGGGTCTGATCGGCGGCTCCTTCGCCAAGGGGCTGCGCGAAAAAGGCCTGTTCCGCGAAGTGGTCGGGGTCGACCTCGACGCTCGTTCGTGCCAACTGGCGGTGGAACTGGGCGTGGTGGATCGCTGCGAAAGCGATCTCGCGGCCGCGTGCCGGGGCGCCGCGGTGATCCAGTTGGCGGTGCCGATCCTGGCGATGGAAAAGCTGCTGCGCGAACTGGCCGCGCTCGACCTGGGCGAAGCCGTATTGACCGATGTCGGCAGCGCCAAGGGCAACGTGGTTCGGGTGGCCCGGCAGGTTCTCCCGGCGACGCTGTCGCGTTTCGTCCCTGGGCATCCCATCGCCGGCTCCGAGCAAAGCGGGGTGGAGGCGGCCAATGGTGCCTTGTTCAAGCGGCACAAGGTGATTCTCACGCCGCTGGCGGAAACCGACGCCGAGCCGCTGGCCCTGGTCGACCGGCTGTGGCGTGCGCTGGAGGCCGATGTCGAGCACATGCAGGTCGAGCACCACGACCAGGTGCTCGCCGCCACCAGCCACCTGCCGCACCTGCTGGCCTTCGGCCTGGTCGACTCGCTGGCCAAACGCAGCGAGAATCTGGAAATCTTCCGTTATGCCGCCGGCGGCTTCCGCGACTTCACGCGGATCGCCGGTAGCGATCCGGTCATGTGGCACGACATCTTCCTCGCCAATCGCGAGGCCGTGCTGCAGACCCTGGATGCGTTTCGCGACGACCTCGACGCCTTGCGCGCGGCGGTCGATGCAGGGGACGGGCATCAGTTGCTGGGCGTGTTCACCCGCGCCCGCATGGCCCGTGAGCACTTCAGCAAAATCCTGGCCCGTCGGGCCTATGTGGACGCCATGCACACGAACGACCTGATTTACCTGGCCAATCCCGGCGGCAGCCTGTCCGGACGCATCCGCGTTCCGGGAGACAAGTCGATTTCCCACCGCTCGATCATGCTCGGCTCGCTGGCCGAGGGCACGACCGAAGTGCAGGGTTTCCTCGAAGGCGAAGATGCGCTGGCGACCTTGCAGGCGTTCCGCGACATGGGCGTGGTCATCGAGGGGCCGCACCATGGGCGGGTGACCATCCACGGCGTCGGCATCCAGGGCCTGAAGGCCCCCCCGGGACCGCTTTACCTCGGCAACTCCGGGACCTCCATGCGTCTGCTCGCCGGCTTGCTCGCCGGGCAGCCTTTCGATACCACGCTGACCGGCGACGCCTCGCTGTCCAAGCGCCCGATGAACCGCGTGGCCAAGCCGCTGCGGGAAATGGGCGCGGTGATCGAGACGGCCGCCGAAGGGCGACCGCCCCTGACCATCCGCGGCGGACAGCGGCTGACCGGCATGCACTACGAAATGCCGATGGCCAGCGCCCAGGTCAAATCCTGCCTGCTGCTGGCCGGGCTGTATGCCGCCGGCGAGACCTCCGTGGCCGAGCCGGCGCCGACCCGCGACCATACCGAGCGGATGCTGCAGGGCTTCGGTTATCCGGTGGCGGTGGATGGCAACATCGCCTGCATCGAGTCGGGGCATCGCCTGGTCGCGACCCAGATCGAAGTGCCCGCGGACATTTCCTCGGCAGCGTTCTTCCTGGTGGCGGCGAGCATCGCCGAAGGCTCCGAACTGGTGCTCGAGCACGTCGGCATCAACCCGACCCGCACTGGCGTGATCGATATCCTCAAGCTGATGGGCGCCGATATCACGCTGGAAAATCCCCGCGAAGTAGGGGGCGAGCCCGTGGCGGACATCCGCGTACGCGCCGCGCGGCTGAAGGGCATCGATATCCCCGAGGACCTGGTGCCGCTGGCCATCGACGAGTTCCCGGTGCTGTTCGTCGCCGCCGCCTGCGCCGAGGGGCGCACCGTGCTGCGTGGCGCCGAGGAACTGCGGGTCAAGGAGTCCGACCGTATCCAGGTGATGGCGGACGGGCTGCACACCTTGGGCGTCAAGGCCGAGCCGACGCCGGACGGTATCATCATCGACGGCGGCGCCTATGGCGGCGGCGAAGTCTACAGCCACGGCGACCATCGCATCGCCATGGCTTTCAGCGTCGCGGCCCTGCGTGCCGGCGCGCCAATCCGTATCCATGACTGCGCCAACGTCGCCACGTCTTTCCCCGACTTCCTCGGCCTGGCCGCCAAGGCCGGTCTACGGGTTCAAGGAGAGGCACCGTGATGAGCGTTCCGGTAATCGCCATCGATGGGCCGAGCGGTTCCGGCAAGGGCACCGTCGCCGGCCTGCTGGCCAAGCGCCTCGGCTGGCGATTGCTGGACTCCGGCGCACTCTACCGCCTGCTGGCCTTCGCGGCCGCCAATCATCGGGTGGAACTGGGCAACGAAGCGGCCCTGCAGGTTCTCGCCGCCCATCTGGACGTGCAGTTCATCACCCTCGAAGGCGGCCAGCAGCGCATCGTGCTGGAAGGCGAGGACGTCAGTGTCAGCATCCGTAACGAGCAGGTCGGCGCCGGCGCTTCGCAGGTCGCCGCCTTGCCGGCAGTACGCGAAGCCCTGTTGCAGCGCCAGCGCGCTTTTCTGGAGGCGCCGGGGCTGGTCGCCGATGGGCGCGACATGGGCACCGTGGTGTTCCCGCAAGCGCCGCTGAAGATATTCCTGACCGCCAGTGCCGAGGAGCGCGCGCGCCGTCGGTATCTTCAGTTGAAGAACAAAATAGAAGGTGTTAGTCTGGCGAGTCTACTGGATGAGATACGTGCGCGCGACGAGCGCGATACGTTTCGGGCCGTGGCGCCGTTGAAGCCGGCGAGCGACGCCATCCAGCTGGACTCCACGGAGCTGTCCATCGAGCAGGTCCTGGAGAGAATCCTCGGCGAGGCCGTCCTTCGCGGCCTGGTGGAGTGACAAGAAGTGTGCGGGAAACCAGTCCACGTCCCGCGGGCTTCTTTTTATATGAACGTACCCACATTGTCTGGAGTGTGGTTTGGGCAGATTCCCTGCCCTTGATCAACAGGAATCAACATGAGCGAAAGCTTTGCAGAACTTTTTGAAGAAAGCCTGAAATCCCTCGACATGCAGCCCGGTGCGATCATCACCGGCATCGTCGTCGACATCGATGGTGACTGGGTCACCGTCCATGCCGGCCTGAAATCCGAGGGCGTCATCCCGGTCGAGCAGTTCTACAACGAGCAGGGCGAGCTGACCATCAGCGTGGGTGACGAAGTTCACGTTGCGCTGGACGCGGTGGAAGATGGTTTCGGTGAAACCAAGCTGTCCCGCGAAAAAGCCAAGCGCGCCGAGTGCTGGATTGTTCTGGAAGCGGCTTTCGCAGCTGAAGAAGTGGTCAAGGGCGTCATCAACGGCAAGGTCAAGGGCGGCTTCACCGTCGACGTCAACGGCATCCGCGCGTTCCTGCCGGGTTCGCTGGTCGACGTTCGCCCGGTGCGCGACACCACGCACCTGGAAGGCAAAGAGCTCGAGTTCAAGGTCATCAAGCTGGACCAGAAGCGCAACAACGTTGTCGTTTCCCGTCGTAGCGTCCTCGAAGCCGAGAACAGCGCTGAGCGCGAAGCCCTGCTGGAATCCCTGCAGGAAGGCCAGCAAGTCAAAGGTATCGTCAAGAACCTCACCGACTACGGCGCGTTCGTCGACCTGGGCGGCGTGGATGGCCTGCTGCACATCACCGACATGGCCTGGAAGCGTATCAAGCATCCGTCCGAGATCGTCAATGTCGGCGACGAGATCGACGTGAAAGTCCTGAAATTCGACCGCGAGCGCAACCGCGTTTCCCTGGGTCTGAAACAGCTGGGCGAAGATCCGTGGGTCGCCATCAAGGCGCGCTACCCGGAAGGCACCCGCGTTCAGGCGCGCGTCACCAACCTCACCGACTACGGCTGCTTCGCCGAGCTGGAAGAGGGTGTGGAAGGTCTGGTGCACGTCTCCGAGATGGATTGGACCAACAAGAACATTCACCCGTCGAAAGTCGTTCAAGTCGGCGACGAAGTGGAAGTTCAGGTCCTGGATATCGACGAAGAGCGTCGCCGTATCTCCCTGGGTATCAAGCAGTGCAAATCCAACCCGTGGGAAGATTTCTCCAGCCGCTTCAATAAAGGCGACCGCATCTCCGGCACCATCAAGTCGATCACCGATTTCGGTATCTTCATCGGTCTGGAAGGCGGCATCGACGGCCTGGTTCACCTGTCCGACATTTCCTGGAACGAAGCCGGCGAAGAAGCCGTGCGCCGCTTCAAGAAAGGCGACGAGCTGGATACCGTCATCCTCTCGGTCGATCCGGAGCGCGAGCGCATCTCCCTGGGCATCAAGCAGCTGGAAGACGATCCGTTCTCCAACTACGCCTCCCTCAACGAGAAAGGCACCATCGTGCGCGGAACCGTGAAGGAAGTGGATGCCAAAGGCGCTGTGATCGATCTCGGCAACGATATCGAAGCTACGCTGAAAGCCTCCGAAATCAGCCGTGACCGTGTCGAAGACGCGCGCAACGTGCTGAAGGAAGGTGAAGAGATCGAAGCCAAGATCATCAGCATCGATCGCAAGAGCCGCGTAATCAGCCTTTCCATCAAGTCCAAAGACGTCGAAGACGAAAAAGACGCGATGAAAGAACTGCGCAGCAAGCAAGAAGTTGAAAGCACCGGTCCGACCACCATTGGTGACCTGATCCGTGCGCAGATGGAGAACCAGGGTTAATCCCTGACTTCACTGTCAAGAAAAGGGCGACTTCGGTCGCCCTTTTTGTTTTTCAGGCTTCCGTTCTGGTCGTTTAATAGGCTGTTCAAAGCGGAGTGGTCATGCTACAACACCGGTTGTGCTGATCTAGCCGCTTGAAAAAGAAGGGAAAACTGATGACCAAGTCGGAGTTGATCGAACGTATCGTCACCCACCAGGGCCAGCTTTCATCGAAAGACGTCGAGCTGGCCATCAAGACCATGCTGGAGCAAATGTCGCAGGCGCTTTCCACCGGCGATCGTATCGAAATCCGTGGATTCGGCAGCTTTTCCCTGCACTACCGGGCACCGCGAGTCGGGCGGAATCCCAAGACCGGGGAATCGGTCTGCCTGGACGGCAAGTTCGTGCCGCATTTCAAGCCAGGCAAGGAACTGCGTGACCGGGTCAACGAAGAAGACTGAAATCTCTTACGGCTGACGTTCCCCACGCCAGCGCGCTCGACCAGGCCGACTTTCGCTTTGGCCTGCTGCCTTCCTGCCTTTCCGATCGTATCAACTCCCTCGGAACACCCGAACCGGGTAGCCCACCCGTGCAGAAAGAACGCCGGATATCCGGCGAACTCGTCATCAGACCGGACGGGAATACCGCAGGCTGCGCCACAGCGCTGCGCCCAGTGTCAGGCTGACCGCTGCCCAGCCGATGGCCTGCAGGTTGCTCAGGGTTTCCTCGACCAGTTGCGGGACGATGCCCGCCCCGATCAGGGTTGCGAGCAGGGCGATTTCCCGTCGCGGCGCATTGCTTACCGGGCGGCACAGGTAGGCCAGTGCCGGCAGCAGCAGGACGGCGCTCGGGAAGCTGCGATAGCGGGCGTCGAAAACCAGGCCGAGCATCAGTACGGCACCGGCGAAGCCGGCCGCGGCGAGCCACCAGCCACCACGCCTTTCCAGCCACAGGAACAGGCGTTCGCGCCCACCCCGGCGAGCCGACAATGCCAGGGCGGTATGCGCCAGGACGATCAGGTTGAGGCCGACCAGGAACGCGGCCCAGGCCCACTCGCCGACGAAGCGACTGGTGATGCGCGCCAGCTCGCCCCACAAGCCGATGCAGCCGGCCCCCAAGGCCGCCACCAACGGCAGCAGCCAGGCTGCCCGTGAAGAGGCGGGCCGCCCCGCCAGAAGCAGGGTCGCGCCGAACAGGAGACCGGTCACGCCCAGCCAGAGGGTCCAGTGCGGCAGGTTGGAAACTGGACCGGCCAGTACGCCCTTGTCTTGGCGATCCGCATCGAACAGGCCCCAATAGCCGCCGACCGCGCCTTCGCTCTCGCGCTTCCAGGGCTGATCGAAGGCTTCGATCAGGTTGTAGCGCCAGCCATTCTCTTCGGCCATGTGCACGAAGCCACGGATGAAGCGGGCTTCGTTGACCCGGCTGGGGAGGGCGGTTTCCCGCTGGCGACCCTCGCTGGGCCAGCCCGTTTCTCCGATGAGGATGTCCTTCGGTGCGAAGCGCGTGCCGAACACTTGGCGGATATCGGCGACATGGGCCAGGGCCGCGTCGATACCCGTGGGTTCGTCTTCCCAGTAAGGCAGCAGGTGGATGGTCAGGAAGTCCACCGCCGGTGCCACTTCCGGATGCTTGAGCCAGAACTCCCAGACATCGGCGTAGGTGACTGGTTGCTTGACCTGGGCCTTGACCTGACCGATCAGCTTGGCGAGCTGGGCCCCGGTCACTTCCTTGCGCAGCAGGGTTTCGTTGCCGACGATCACCGCTTCCACCACATCCGGATAGGCATTGGCTGCCATGACCAGGGCCGTGATCTCCTTGCCGGTATCGACCGGGTTGCCGTTGACCCAGGCTCCGAGCATCAGCTTCAGGCCATGCTTGCGTGCCAGGTCGGGGATGCCTTCCAGACCAGTCATGGAATAGGTGCGTACGCAACTGAAGCGTGTCGCCAGCAGGGCGAAGTCCGCGTCCATGCGTTCGGGGCGCAAGGTGAACGGCTTGTCGAACGGCGATTGGTCCTTATCGAAGGGCGTGTAGGACGCGCACTGCAGCTTGTGCGTGGGCGTCGCGGCGTCGGGAAGGACCACCGGTTTGCCGAGGCCGTACCATAAACCGGCCAGGGCCAGCACGGCGAAGAGAAGGGCGAGGCAATAGGGGAAAACCGGGAAGCGGGCGGAAGAGGTCATGGGGCTACGCGGTCGCAGTGGCAAAGCCGCGCATTCTAGCGGATTTGTCCAGAACTGAGGCGGAAGCGGACCAAGGCGAAGCGACTTTCATCCCCGCGAGATGAATGCTTAAGAGCATTCATGCATTCGCACGACTTCCGCAGGCTTGACTAAGCTGAAACGACGTACCCGAGGGGAATCGGTCCTCGACGTGCGAGGTCCCGGTCTACGACCTTGGTCTCGAATGGGGTGGGGTTACGACTAACGTCGACTGTCGTGCGCACGGCAGCGCCTTAGAGTGAGAACCACCAGCAACCCGTGCTGTGGAGGACAACAACAATGAACGACAGCATTTACCTGCGGATCGAGCAGAATCCGCGCTTCCAAGAGTTGGTGGCCAAGCGTGAACGTTTCGCCTGGATACTTTCCGCGATCATGCTGGGCCTGTATGTGATCTTCATCCTATTGATCGCCTTCCAACCCCAGTTGCTGGGCACGCGGATCAGCGCCGAATCCAGCGTCACCTGGGGCATACCTATGGGCGTCGGGTTGATCGTCTCGGCCTTCGTCCTGACCGGCATCTACGTGCAGCGCGCCAATGGCGAGTTCGATCGCCTCAACCAAGCCATTCTGGCCGAGGTGGAAGAATGATCGCCCGTCTGCTTTCCGTCCTCGCGCTGGCCGGTTTCGCTCCCTCGCTCTGGGCCGACGCCCTGACCGGTGACGTACAGCGCCAGCCGCTGAACGTCTCCGCCATCGTCATGTTCGTCGGCTTCGTCGGCCTGACGCTGGTGATCACCTGGTGGGCCTCCAAGCGCAATACCTCCACCTCCGCGTTCTATACCGCCGGCGGCAGCATCACCGGTTTCCAGAACGGTTTGGCGATTGCCGGCGACTACATGTCGGCCGCTTCCTTCTTGGGGATTTCCGCCCTGGTGTTCGCCTCCGGTTACGATGGCCTGATCTACTCGATCGGATTCCTGGTGGGCTGGCCGATCATCCTGTTCCTGATCGCCGAGCGCCTGCGCAACCTGGGCAAGTACACCTTCGCTGACGTCGCTTCCTATCGTCTCGGCCAGACCCAGATCCGCACGCTGTCCGCCTGCGGTTCGCTGGTGGTGGTGGCGTTCTACCTGATCGCCCAGATGGTCGGTGCCGGCAAGCTCATCGAGCTGCTATTCGGTCTGAATTACCATGTCGCGGTGGTGCTGGTCGGCATCCTCATGGTGCTCTACGTGCTCTTCGGCGGCATGCTGGCGACCACCTGGGTGCAGATCATCAAGGCCGTTCTGCTGCTGTCCGGCGCGACCTTCATGGCCATCATGGTCATGAAACACGTCAACTTCGACGTGAGCACCCTGTTCAGCGAAGCCATCAAGGTCCATCCGAAGGGTGAGGCGATCATGAGCCCGGGCGGCTTGGTGAAGGACCCGATCTCGGCCTTCTCGCTGGGCCTGGCGTTGATGTTCGGCACCGCCGGTCTGCCACACATCCTGATGCGGTTCTTCACCGTCAGCGACGCCAAGGAAGCGCGCAAGTCGGTGTTCTACGCCACCGGGTTCATCGGCTATTTCTACATCCTGACCTTCATCATCGGCTTCGGCGCGATCCTGCTGGTCAGCACCAACCCGGCCTTTAAGGATGCCAGCGGCGCATTGCTGGGCGGCAACAACATGGCGGCGGTGCACCTGGCCAACGCGGTGGGTGGCAGCGTGTTCCTCGGCTTCATCTCCGCGGTGGCGTTCGCCACCATCCTCGCGGTGGTATCGGGGCTGACCCTGGCGGGCGCCTCGGCGGTATCCCACGATCTCTACGCCAGCGTGATCCGCAAGGGCCGCGTCAACGACAGGGATGAGATGCGCGTATCGAAGATCACCACGGTCGCCCTGGGTGTGCTGGCGATCGGCCTGGGCATCCTGTTCGAGAAGCAGAACATCGCGTTCATGGTCGGCTTGGCCTTCTCCATCGCTGCGAGCTGCAACTTCCCGGTGCTGCTGCTCTCGATGTACTGGAAGAAGCTGACCACCCGTGGCGCCATGATCGGTGGTTGGCTCGGGCTGATCACCGCGGTGGTCCTGATGATCCTCGGGCCGACCATCTGGGTGCAGATTCTCGGGCACGAGACAGCGATCTACCCCTACGAGTATCCCGCGCTGTTCTCGATGATCGTCGCTTTCGCCGGCATCTGGTTCTTCTCGATCACCGACAAGTCGGCTTCCGGTGCCAACGAGCGGGCCTTGTTCTTCCCGCAGTTCGTCCGTTCGCAAACCGGCCTGGGGGCGAGTGGCGCGGCGGCACATTGAACAACGCGCATGCGTAGAAAAGAGGGCAGCCTGTGGCTGCCCTTTTCATTTCCGGGCGAGGCGATCCTGCCGAGCGGTCTTTTCGGCGAGCGAACACTCATCAATGGAAACGAAGATCATCCTTCGCCTTTTCTTCAATGAATCTTTCGCCGGTGCGGGCAGTCACATGCAACAAGCATCGCATCTCATCTGCGCCGATGAGCCGAGCTGGCTGGTGCTTGGACGTTCATCCCAAAAAAACCAAAGGAGTTTCCCATGAGCCTCGGCACTATTCTGATCATCGTATTGATCCTGTTGTTGATCGGCGGCTTGCCGGTCTTCCCCCATTCCCGCAGCTGGGGCTATGGCCCATCGGGCATCATCGGTACCGTTCTGGTCATCCTGTTGATTCTGGTATTGCTCGGCAAGGTGTAGATCACGCGTTGAACGAACAGCGTGCCCGCCCTCAGGCGGGCACGCTGTTTTTGTATGGGCGGATTTCCTGCCTAACCCCTTTTTCGTATCCGCGAACAACCTGATAGCGCCACAACCTGATCAAGTTTCTGAACTTCCCGTCCGTTGTCTTTGTCAGCGCTCGAAAAGTCGTATATAAAACAGTGCGCTTTTCGAACTGATCAATTTTTAGGCGGGCCTTTCAATGTCAATCAAGAAATCGCTTTATCTGCCGCTGGCCTTGGTCCTTGCCGGCTGCGCTCACAATTCCCCGGCTGACTCGGCAAGTGCCAAGCATTGGTGGTGGCCGTTCGGTGAAACCGCGCCAAAGCAACAGGTCGTGGTACAGCCCGACCCGAAGGTCACCCAGGCCTGGCTCGACGAGTACGAACCGCGTTTGCGCGAAGCCCTCAAGGATAGCCGTCTTGAATTGGAGCGCCGCGATAACCTCCTGGTCGTCACCGCGCCGGTGGATGCTTCGTTCAACCCGGATCGCCCTTCGATGCTCCTGCCCGTCACCCTGGGTCCGTTCAGCAAGGTGGCCAAGCTCCTCGAGAAGGACCCCAAGACCGGTGTGCTCATCCTCGGCCATGCCGACAGCTCGGGTCAGGCGCAGTTGAATCGTGAACTGAGCCAGCAGCGCGCCCAGGCGGTCGCCGCGATATTCCGGCTGAGCGGCCTGCAGCGCGACCGACTGATGCTCAAGGGGTTGGGCTCGGATATGCCGCGTGCCGCCAACGACAGCAAGGAAGGGCGCTCCCTGAATCGTCGCGTGGAGATTCTCGTCACGCCGCAGGACACCCTGGTGGCCCTGCTGGCCGGCTACAACCAGCCGTCGAAAACCACGGCGGTGGTTGCCGCAGGTCAAATCAAGTGAAACGAGCTCGGATAAGCTGATTCAACCGCGGGAAACGACGCGCCTCGTTCGGTTCGCCGAGGCGGGTCGACCCGTTCATCCGATGGAGTCGCCCATGAATCAGACACTCGCCGATATGCGCCGCGACTATACGCGGGAAGGCCTCAGTGAGGCCCAGGCGCCGGACGAGCCCTTCGCTTTGTTCCGTCAGTGGTTCGACGATGCGGTTCGCACCGAGCAGCCGCCGGTCGAACCCAATGCCATGACGCTGGCGACGGTGGATGCGGATTCGCGTCCCCATTGCCGCGTGCTGTTGCTCAAAGGATTGGACGAGCGCGGTTTCACCTTTTTCAGCAATTATCAAAGCGCCAAGGGCGAGCAACTCCAGGCGCGCCCGTTCGCCGCCATGACCTTCTTCTGGCCCAGCCTCGAGCGTCAGGTGCGCATAGAGGGTCGCGTCGAGCGCGTCAGCGAGGCCGAATCCAACGCGTACTTCCAGGTTCGTCCATTGGGCAGCCGGATCGGCGCCTGGGCATCGCCGCAAAGCCGTGTCATCGCCGACCGTGCCGAACTGGAAAGTCTGCTGATGGAAACCGAGCGACGTTTCCTCAACCAGGCGCCGACCTGTCCGCCGCATTGGGGCGGCTACCGCTTGCTGCCGGAGCGCATCGAGTTCTGGCAAGGGCGAGCCAGTCGCCTGCACGATCGCCTCGACTACCGTTGCCTCGACGGGCACTGGTCCCGTCAGCGCCTCGCGCCCTGAGGCCTGACTTCCGGCATGACCCGATCAAGCCGGGTTCAGGTTCGACGAGCGTCCGGATAGTCCTGGGCGCGCTGGGCCAGCCAGGTGCCGAGATCCCGTCGCTTGATCTTCTGTATCCGCGCCTCTTCCAGACGTTCCAGCATATAGGCGCGTTTGTCTTCATTGCCTTCGGCCAGCGACAGCGCCAGGTCGCGATCCATCCAGCGCCTGATGCGCAGGTACAGCCAGCCATGGAAATACAGCCCGGCGAGGGTGGTGACGACGACGATGAAATAATCCATGGGTGGTTTTCCTGAGAAGCGCGCGATTGTGCGGTCGCGCGTAGCGAGACTGAACGAGCCTCGCTTTGTGGCTAAGCTGTATGAAGGCTGAACGGGCGCATATTTATGCTCACTGCGGTATGACAGTCCAGCGATGTGTGCGGTCTAATTGGAACAGTCTTTGTTGGAGGAAACGTTATGCGTAAACCTGGTCTGCTGATGGCCACATTCACTGCGGCGGCCCTGGCGTTGGGTGGTTGCACCTCCGACCTCACCGGCGACTCCTATAGCCGCGATGAGGCGCGTGCGGTGCAGACCGTGCGCATGGGTACCATCGAATCGCTGCGGCCGGTGAAAATCGAAGGGACCAAGACGCCCATCGGCGCCGGCGCCGGTGCGGTCATCGGTGGCGTGGGCGGCAGTGCCGTCGGCGGCGGGCGCGGCAGCATAGTGGCGGCGGTCATCGGTGCGGTTGCCGGTGGCGTGCTGGGCGCGATGTCCGAAGAGGGCTTGACCCGCACTCAAGGCGTGGAGATCACCGTGCGTGAAGACGATGGCTCGCTGCGTGCCTATGTGCAGGAAGTGGAGCCCAACCAGATCTTCCGAGTGGGCGAGCGGGTGCGGATCAATACGTTGAACGGCACCAGTCGCGTCACTCATTGAGTGTCTCTTCTTCACCAAAGCCGGCCACCAGGCCGGCTTTTTTGTGGGCGCTTGAATCTGCGCCGAGGCGCACGGGCGATAGCGCGCGTCACTGGCGCGTTTGAAGCCTGCCGCGACCGGCGCCCAGCATGGGTGTTTCCTGACCGGAACAGGACCGAGGCACGAATGCTACGGGCTCGGCGGGACCCCGGGATCTCGGGAGTGCCCTGCATTCATCCGCCAAGGTCAGTTTTCCCGGCCGCCGCCGTAGGCGGCGCACCCCTTCAGTTTCCCGCCGTTCAGGCGCAGTTCGGCGCTGAGGTGCTGGATGCTTCCGCGGTCGTCGCTGCAGCGTTGCGGGGCGATCCACAGTTCCAGGCGCTCGCCATTGGCCTCGCTGGTCAGGTTGAAGCGGCCGTCGGGCAGCTGTTCTTCCATGTAGGGCAGCGCCAGCGGAGGCTGGTCGGGGCGTTGCAACACCAGCCCCTTGGCGCCGACGTTCACCGACCACTCGGGGTCGGTGCCGTTTGCGCGCAGCAAGAGGCGTTGGAAATTCGGGTCTTCGCAGCCCGCCTTGCGGGCCTGAACCCGGTAGACCTGGGTGAGGGCGAATTGGCCATCCAGGCCTTCCGCCTTGCTGGAGCCCAGCGTGCCGCGCAGGTCGGCGAACAGTGGGGCATCGACGTTCCCCAGGGCGGCGACGTCCTGGCGGAGCTGAGTCTCGCTGCCATCCTGGACCGAGAAGCGGCGTTGTTCCTGGCAAGGCGTGAATGTCAATTGCCCCGCTTCCTGGACCAAGAGACCCTGGAGACGCACGGTATGGCCTTGGGTGGGGGCTTCGGGCGCCGTGCCGAATAACTGGCATCCACCCAGCACGGGCAGGAAGACGGCTAGCAGGGGAAGACGGGCGCGCATCGTGACTCTCCAGATGGAAAGCGGCCACCTTAGCCATCGCCGGCAGCGTGCACAAGGCGGGTGCCCCATCGTCGCCAGGAAAGCTTCGATGTCCTTCGCCGCTCAGGGCGTGGGCGTCTACAGGAGTGGCGTAAGAGGGAATGAAAAAACCGCCCCGTAGGGCGGTTCCGGGGTCTATCAACCGCCCAGGTAGGCGTCGCGCACCCGTGGGTCGCTATGCAGCTCTTCGCCGGAGCCCTGCATGACGATCCGGCCGTTTTCCAGCACGTAGCCCCGATCCGCCAGCTTGAGCGCCTGGTTGGCGTTCTGCTCGACGAGGAACACCGTCACGCCATCGCGGCGCAGTTGCTCGATGATGTCGAAGATCTGCTGGATGATGATCGGCGCCAGGCCCAGGGAAGGTTCGTCGAGCAACAGCAGCTTGGGCTTGCTCATCAGCGCACGGCCGATGGCGAGCATCTGCTGCTCGCCCCCGGACATGGTGCCGGCACGCTGCTCGAAGCGTTCTTTCAGGCGCGGAAACAGGTGCAGCACCTTGTCCATCTGCTCCTGATAGTCGCCCTTGGGCGTGAAGAAGCCCCCCATCGCGAGGTTTTCCTCCACCGTCAGGCGGGCGAACACGCGACGGCCTTCCGGCACGACCGCGATGCTCTTGCGCATGATCTGCGAGGGCTCAAGGCCGATCAGTTCCTCGCCTTCGTAGCGGATGCTGCCGCTGGCCGCGCGAGGCGAACCGCACAGGGTCATCATCAGGGTCGACTTGCCGGCACCGTTGGCGCCGATCAACGTGACGATTTCACCTTTCTTCACTTCCACGCTGACGCCATGCAGGGCCTGGATCTTGCCGTAGAAGGTCGATACGTCTTCGAAATAGAGCATCAGGCTTCCCCCAGGTAGGCTTTGATCACATCCGGATGGGTGCGGACCTGCTCGGGCGTACCGTCGGCCAGGGGAGTTCCCTGGTTGATCACGTAGATATGGTCGGAAATGCTCATCACCAGCTTCATGTCGTGCTCGATCAGCAGCACGGTGACGTTGTACTGGTTGCGCAGCAGCGCGATGAGCGCCTTCAGGTCTTCGGTCTCGCGCGGGTTGAGGCCGGCGGCCGGCTCGTCGAGCATGAGGATGCGGGGGCGCGTCATCATGCAGCGGGCGATTTCCAGGCGGCGTTGCTGGCCGTAGGCGAGGGTGCCCGCCGGACGGTTGGCGACTTCGGTCAGGTTGACCTGCTCCAGCCAGTGCGCGGCATGCTCCATGGCCTCGCGTTCGCTCTTGCGGAAGCTCGGCGTCTTGAACAGGCCGGCGAGGAAGTTGGTGTTGAGGTGCCGGTGTTGCGCCACCAGCAGGTTCTCCACCGCGGTCATGTCCTTGAACAGGCGCACGTTCTGGAAGGTGCGCACCACGCCCTGGCGGGCGATCAGGTGTCCGGGCAGCCCCTGGATCGCCTGGCCGTCCAGCAGAATGCTGCCGGACGTCGGGCGATAGAAGCCGGTGAGGCAGTTGAACACGGTGGTCTTGCCCGCCCCGTTGGGGCCGATCATCGACACCACCTGCTTTTCCTGTACCGACAAGGTGACGCCGTTGACCGCGAGCAATCCGCCGAAACGCATGCTCAGGCCGCTCACTTCTAGGATCGGGCGGCTCATGGCTTCAACTCCAGGTGGGGGCGCTGCATGGGCAGCAAGCCCTGTGGACGCCAAATCATCATCAGCACCATCAGCGCGCCGAACATCAGCATGCGGTACTCGTTGAATTCGCGGGCCAATTCCGGCAGCAGGATCATGACCACGGCCGCGAGGATGATCCCCAACTGCGAGCCCATGCCGCCCAGCACGACGATGGCGAGGATGATCGCCGATTCGATGAAGGTGAACGACTCGGGCGTGACCAGGCCCTGGCGCGCGGCGAAGAAGCTGCCGGCGAACCCGGCGAAGCAAGCGCCCAGGGTGAAGGCGGAAAGCTTGATCACCGTCGGGTTCATGCCCAGCGCGCGACAGGCGATCTCATCCTCGCGCAAGGCCTCCCAGGCGCGGCCGATCGGCATGCGCAGCAGTCGATTGATCACGAACAGGGTCAGCAGCACCAGCAACAGGGCGATCAGGTAGAGGAACACCACCTTGTTTACCGAGTTGTAGGCGATGCCGAAGTACTCGTGGAACGTCTGCATCCCCTCGGCCGCCTTGCGTTCGAAGGACAGGCCGAACAGGCTGGGTTTCTCGATGTTGCTGATCCCGTTGGGGCCGCCGGTCAGGCTGGTCAGGTTGCGCAGCAGGATGCGGATGATCTCGCCGAACCCCAGGGTGACGATCGCCAGGTAGTCCCCGCGCAGGCGCAGCACCGGGAAGCCGAGGATGAAACCGAAGAGCGCGGCCATCAGGCCGGCGATCGGCAGGCAGACCCAGAAACCCAGCCCGTAATAGTGGGAGAGCAGGGCGTAGCTGTAGGCGCCGACGGCGTAGAAGCCGACGTAGCCCAGGTCCAGCAGGCCCGCCAGGCCGACCACGATGTTCAGGCCGAGGCCAAGCATCACGTAGATCAGGATCAGGGTGGCGATGTCCACCGCGCCGCGCGAGCCGAAGAACGGCCAGACGAGCGCCACGACGATCAGGCCGAGGATGATCCAGCGTTGGGTCGAAGGCAGGGTCAGGAAGCTGCCCGCGCCGGCCGGCACGCTCGGCAGGCTCGGGCTGGCTGCCCAGCCGGCGGCCAGGTGGTGGCGGAACAGTTGCCAGACGAACATGACCAGCGCGCAGGCCAGGATGGTCCACACTCGGGTCGCGCTGGCGCCCTGGACCTCCAGGTTGATGCCGACGATGGTCAGTTTCAGGCCCATCACCGGATAGGCGACGGCCAGTACCAGCAATGCGCTGAAGAACGCGGTCTTGAGACGGCGGGAGATTGGCATGTTCATACTTTCTCCACCTCCGGGCGGCCCAGGATGCCGGTCGGCCGGAACAGCAGCACCAGCACCAGGAGGCTGAACGCCACCACGTCCTTGTATTGGTCACCGAAGACATCCGCGCCGAAGGCTTCGGCGATGCCCAGCACCAGCCCGCCGAGCATGGCCCCCGGAATGCTGCCGATACCGCCCAGTACCGCGGCGGTGAAGGCCTTGATCCCCGCGAGGAAGCCCAGGTGCGGGTTGATCACGCCGTATTGCATGCCCAGCAGTACCGCGGCCACCGCCGCCAGGGTGGCGCCGATGACGAAGGTCAGGGCGATGATGTTGTCGGTGTTGATGCCCAGCAGGTTGGCCATCCTGATGTCTTCCGCGCACGCGCGGCAGGCACGGCCGAGGCGGGAGCGGGAGATGAACAGGGAAAGGCCACACATGACCAGGAAGGTGACGACGAAGATCACCACCTGCATGTAGGAGATGGTCACGCCGTTCATGATGTTCTCGCCGAACACGAAGTTGCCGGGGATCAGGTTGGGGATCGACTTGTCCTTGGAGTCCTGGGAGAGCAGGACCTCGTTCTGCAGGAAGATCGACATGCCGATCGCCGAAATCAGCGGGATCAGCCGGTTACTGCCGCGAAGCGGGCGATAGGCCACCCGTTCGATGCTGTAGCCGTAGGCGCTGGCGACGATGATGCTGGCGGCGAAGGCGGCGATCATCAGGATGGGCAGGCTGTGGATACCGAACATGGCGAGTCCGGCGATCACGATGAAGGCTACGTACGAGCCGATCATGTAAACCTCGCCGTGGGCGAAGTTGATCATGCCGATGATGCCGTAGACCATGGTGTAGCCGATGGCGATCAGGGCATAGGTACTGCCAACGGTCAGGCCGTTGATCAGCTGTTGCAGGTAGTGATAGAGCTCAGGCATCACCTAACTCCTCGGGATCGCGTAAAGCGGCGCTTGTGGCGCAGCGGATACCCGGAAAACTATGGAGGCGTACGCGCGGCGAGAAGTCCAGCCGGATGGCGTCGTGTCCTACGACGCACAGCAATATTCCCTTCATCCCTGCAAGGGGCTCGAACGCTGCGGCGGGTGCCGCCCGGGTAAGGGCATGCGCCGTTCGCGTTCAAGTCTGAGTCATCGAGCGTCTCGGTCGAGCTGCGGCCTCATCGGATAGACGAAGCCCACTGCGCGAGCAGTGGGCTTCGGTGTCGGCGCGAGGGTTACTTGGCCTCGGTTTTGCTGCCGTCCTGATGCCATTGGTAGACCACGAAGTTGAAGTCCTTCAGGTCGCCTTTTTCGTCGAAGGAGAGGGAGCCGGCGGGGGTGTCGAAGGTGTTGGCGCGCAGGGCGTCGGCTACCTTGGCGGTATCGGTGCTGCCGGCTTTCTTGATGCTTTCGGCGATCACCTGGACCGCGGAGTAGGCCGGGAACACGAAGGGACCGCTCGGGTCTTCGCTCTTCGCCTTGAACGCCTCGACCAGCGCCTGGTTCTTCGGATCCTGATCGAAGGATTTCGGCAGGGTGACCAGCAGGCCTTCGGCGGCGGGGCCGGCGATGGCGGAGAGCTCTTTGTTACCCACGCCTTCCGGGCCCATGAAGGGAACCTTCAAACCTTTTTCGGAAGCCTGGCGCAGCAGCAGGCCGAGCTCCGGGTGGTAGCCGCCGTAGTAGATGAAATCGACGTTGGCTTGCTTGAGCTTGGCGATCAGCGAGGAATAATCCTTGTCGCCGGCGTTGATGCCCTCGAACAGGCCGACCTTGACACCCTTGCTTTCCAGGGTCTGCTTGACCGCGCTGGCGATGCCTTCGCCGTACTGCTGCTTGTCGTGGATCACCGCGACGTTCTTCGGCTTGACGTGATCGGCGATGTAGTTGCCGGCGGTCGGCCCTTGCAGGCTGTCCAGGCCGATGGTGCGGAAGATCAGCTTGTAGCCGCGGCTGGTGATTTCCGGGCTGGTGGAAGCCGGGGTGATCATCAGGACGCCTTCGTCTTCGTAGATGTCGGAAGCGGGCTGAGTGGAGCTGGAGCAGAGGTGGCCGATCACGAACTTGACGTCATCGTTGACGATCTTGTTGGCCACGGCGACGGCTTGTTTCGGATCACATGCGTCGTCATAGACCACGCCTTCGAGTTGCGCGCCGTTCACCCCGCCGGCCTTGTTGATCTGCTCGATGGCCATCTTGGCGCCGATGAATTGCATATCGCCGTACTGGGCGACCGCACCGGTCACCGGGCCGGCCATGCCGATCTTGATGGTGTCGGCGGCCAACGAATAGCTGGCGACGCCGGCCATCGCCATGGCGGCAAACAGTTTGGAAATCTGCTTAGTTGCCTTATTCATAGTGCTCCACTCATGAGTGCTTCGTTGTTGTAGTTTTTTTAGCTGCCAGAGCGGTAAGAACGGGTGGACTCCCCGGTTTCGCCCGGGCAACTGTACCGGTGCAGTGTAGAGCGGCGCTTCGCGGCTTGAAAAGCCATGGTCGGATGGCATTCCGGCGCTTTGTCGCTTAATTGACAGAAACTTATATAAAAACGGCACCCGCTTTGGCGTCGTGAAATTTTGCTTCCATGCCTGCTCTAAATCGGTTCTTCGGCGAGCAAAGCCGCCGTGCCTTTTCGCCGCGTCTTGCCCGGACCGGCGCCGACGCTATGATGGTCGCCCTTTCACTCGGGGCCTTTCGATGTCGGATCAAGCCGAACTGTTGTACGCTAAATTGCTCGGGGAGACCGCTCCGATCCGCTGGCAGGAGTTGCAGCCTTTCTTCGCCCGGGGCGCCTTGCTGTGGGTGGACAGCCAGCGGGATTTGCTGGCGATCGCCACCGCCGTCGCCGCCGACGACCGGGCGGAGGTGGCGCGGTGGCTGGAGGAGGGGAGCTTGCTCAAGGTCGACGAGCGCCAGGCGCAGGATCTGTTCCAGCGCGATCCGACCCTGTGGGCGGTGGTGGTGGCGCCCTGGGTATTGATCCAGGAACGGTCGGCGGTCGATACGAATGACGCAGCGCAAGTTCCGCCGGCGGCATCGCGCTAGACTGCTCCCAACGTTTTTCAACCGAGGACTGTCAGATGTTCGAACCCGGTCATCTCCATCGCACCAACTTGCCCGGACTGCATGAAAAGTCCGAGTACTCCCTGGACCTGCATTACGAGGTCCGCAACGACGCCCAGGAAGGCACCATGCTGCATTTCCGCATGGTCGGGCAGATAGACGGCAAATCCTTCGTGGAGGAGTTCGAACTGCACCGCGACACCGCCTTCAACTTCGCCAGCGTGGTCACCCGCCTGGCCAGCAAGCACGGCCTGCATCCCGATCTCGGGCCGATCCTGCGGGACCACAAGGATTTCGATTCGATGTTCGAAGACATCCGCGCGAAATTGAACGTGCAGCCTGGCGAACCGGTGAACCTGGACCATCTACAGAAAGATGGGCTTTAGGCTGTCACCGACGGCTGGCCCAGCCCGCGGGCACCCCTTCCCGGTTCTGCCCCCGGCTTGCCCCGGTAGGCCGCGCTTGCCAGGGCGGGCCGACCTGCCGCTAAGATGACCTCCTGTCGATCGCTGGAGCTCGTCGTGCCCCCTTCCTTACCTTCGCTCGCCTTCGCCGGGCTTGGCCTGATGGGCCGGCCCATGGCCGGTCGATTGCTGGCGGCCGGCTTTCCGCTGCACCTGTGGAATCGCTCGGCGGAAAAATGCCTCGAGCTGTCGGCGGCGGGCGCGCAGGTAGCGCCGACGCCCGCCGCGCTGTGCGAACGGGCCGACGTGCTCATGCTGTGCCTGGCGGACACCGAGGCCGTCCGTAGCCTGGTGTTCGGCGAGGCGGGTATCGCCGAGCGTGCCCGCCCCGGACAACTGCTGGTGGACTTCTCCAGCCTGGAGCCGGCGGCGACCCGCGAGATGGCCGCCGAGCTGGAAGCGCGCTGCGGCATGCGCTGGGTCGACGCACCGGTTTCCGGAGGCACCGCGGGCGCTCTGGCCGGTACCCTGGCGATCATGGCCGGTGGCCGCGAAGAGGATATCGAGCGGGTCCGGCCGATCCTCGCGCACCTGGGCCAGCGCCTCACCCACATGGGCGCGGTCGGCAGCGGCCAGGTGGCCAAGGTGTGCAACCAGATGATCGTCGCCTGCAATGCGCTGGTGATCGCCGAGACGCTGGCCCTGGCCGAACGCGCAGGGGTGGACGGCGCACGCCTGGCGACCGCGCTGGCGGGCGGCTTCGCGGATTCCAAACCTTTGCAGATACTCGCGCCGCGCATGGCCGAGAGCCGGTTCGACCCGGTCGGCTGGCACGTGCGCACCTTGCTCAAGGACCTCGATACCGCGGTGCGCCTGGCCCGTGAGCAGGGGAGCGCTACGCCTGTGAGCGGGCTCGCCGCACAATTGATGCGCCTGCACGGCGCCCAGGGCAACCTGCAGAACGACCTCTCGACCCTGATCGAGTTATACCGGGAGACACCGCCATGAAGCTTTCCGCCAACCTGTCGCTGCTGTTCGGCGAGCGCCCTTTGCTGCAGCGCGTCGTGGCGGCCCGCGCCGCGGGCTTCGACGGCGTGGAAATCCAGTTCCCTTACGAGCTTCCGGCGCTTCGCCTGAAAGAAGCCCTGGAGGCGGCGGGCCTGCCCCTGGTGCTGATCAATCTGCCGGCCGGCGACTTCATGACGGGCGGGCCCGGTCTGGCCGCCAACCCGCGGCAGCGCGCCGCATTCGCCGCGGCCCTGGACGAGGCGGCGACCTACGCGGCGATGACCCGGCCGCTCTGCGTCAACCTGTTGGCCGGGCGCCTGGAACCGGGCGGCGATGCTCAGGAAGCGCTGGCCTGCCTGACGGAAAACCTGCGCGAAGCGGCGCGGACCTTTGCGCCCCTGGGCATTCCCGTGCTCTGCGAGGCGATCAATTCGGTGGACATGCCGGGTTTCCTGGTCAACACCGCCGAGCAGCTCGCCACCGTGCTGGACCGGGTGGACCACCCCAATTGCCTGGCGCAGTTGGACCTCTATCACGTGGCCCGGCAAGGTCTCGATCCGCAGGACGCGATCCGCCGCCTGGCTGGCCGGATCGGTCATGTGCAGTTCGCCGATTGTCCCGGGCGCGGCGCGCCGGGTTCCGGCGAGCTGGATTTCCCGGCGCTGTTGCATGCGCTGCGCGACAGCGGCTATGAGGGTTGGCTCGGCGCCGAATACCTGCCCGGCCGGCGCACCGAGGACACCCTGGGCTGGCTGGCCGACTGGCGTCGCTGACTGCGAGGGGCGTCCGCCCGCTCGCCGCGCCATCGCCTGCCATCAAGCTCGCGAATGGTCGCAGACAGCCCCGCGGGCAGTCTCTAGATTGAGCGCAGAAGCCTCGGTCGAGGGTGTGCCGCGGCGAATAACAACAATGAGACCGAGCCCATGTCGCAGCATCCCCCGCAAGCAGCGAATGCCTGGCGCATCCTGTTCCTGCTGTTCCTCGCCAACCTGTTCAACTTCTTCGACCGCACCATCCCGGCGATCATCATCGAACCCATCCGCCTGGAATGGCACCTCAGCGATCTTCAGCTCGGGCTGATCGGCACCGCCTTCACCCTGGTCTACGCCCTGGCCGGCCTGCCGCTGGGGCGCATGGCGGATACCGGGGTGCGCAGCCGCATCATGGGGTGGGGCCTGGCGGCCTGGAGCGCGCTGACAGCGATCAACGGCTTCGCCTGGAATTTCTGGAGCTTCCTGTTGATCCGCATGGGCATCGGCATCGGCGAGGCCAGCTACGCTCCCGCCGCCAACTCGCTGATCGGCGACCTGTTCCCGGCGCACAAGCGCGCCCGGGCGATGGGTATCTTCATGCTCGGCCTGCCCCTCGGGCTGTTGCTGGCGTTCTTCACCACCGGCGCCATGGTGCGGGCGTTCGACAGTTGGCGCGCGCCCTTCTTCATCGCGGCGGTGCCGGGGTTGCTGCTGGCGCTGTTCATGTTCTTCATCCGCGACCCCCAGCGCGGCGCGGCGGAAAGCGTGCGGGTCAAGGTCGGCCGGGTGGACAAGCCCCTGAGCAAGCTCCTGGCGATCCGTACCTTCTGGTGGCTGACCCTGGCCGGCCTGTGCTTCAACTTCGCCACCTACGCGAGCAACTCCTTCATGGTGCCGATGCTGCAGCGGTATTTCCTGCTGCCGCTGGAGCAGGCGGCCATCGCCACCGGGGTGATCTGCGGGGTGACCGGCCTGGTCGGGCTGACCCTGGGCGGCTGGCTGGCGGACAAGCTGCACCAACGCTACGAGCGCGGGCGCCTGCTGCTCGGGGCGGTCAGCATGCTGATCGCCTGCCTCGCCACCGGTTACGCCCTGCTCGCCGGGCGCATCGAAGTGAGCCTGTTCGTCGGCGTGTTCAGCGCCGGCTGGCTGTTCTCCTACAACTTCTATACCTGCGTCTACACCTCGATTCAGGACGTGGTCGAGCCGCGCCTGCGCGCCACCGCCATGGCGCTGTTCTTCGCCGGGCTCTACCTGCTCGGCGGCGGCTTGGGGCCGGTGGTGGTGGGGCTGTTGTCCGATCACTTCTCCCACACGGCGATGCTGGCGGCGGGGGCGCTGGAGATGAATGAGAGCTTCAAGGCGGTGGGCCTGCATAACGCCATGTACCTGATCCCGGTGGCGCTGTTCCTCACCACCCTGGCGCTGTTCCAGGCCGCGCGTCGTTTCAGCCACGATGCGCGTGCGATGCAGGCCGATATGGGCGATGTAGTCCCGGCGTTCTGATCCCGGATAGGGCCGGGCCCATCCGAGGGCGGCTCTGGCATCGTGCGCAGGAGGGTTCTCGGCTGGGCCGACATCCCGGCGGATGCGATGCGCCACGCGGTTTTCGATCGCAAGGTTCGTCGGTATGGGCAGGGTGTCTTTCGGGCGCGTGACGGCGAGGCGGGCGCCTCGTCGTCAGGTTCGTCGAGCTTCCGCGGCCTTGCGCCGCGGAAGGCGATCGAAGGGACTCAGCCGGCGACCAGTACGCGAATGGCTTCCAGGCGCAGGGCGGCCTTGTCGAGGAAGCCCAGGCCGTCCTCGCGCTGTTTGCGCAGGGCCTCCAGTTCGCTGTCGCGTACGCTGGGGTTGACCGCCTGCAGGGCGGTGAGGCGCGCCAGCTCCTCGTCCAGCTCGGCGCCCAGGCGGCGTTGCGCCTCGCCGACCCGTTCGGCATGGCGCGGCGCGATCTTCGCCTCGGCGGCGGTGATCTGCTTGCTCAGGGCGTCGCGCTGGGCCTGGACGAACTTGTTGGCGCTGGCGCGCGGCACGCTCTCCAACTGGTCGTTGAGGGTCTCGAAGCCGACCTTGGCGGCCAGGTCGTTGCCGTTGGCGTCCAGCAAGCAGCGCAGCGCCGCCGGCGGCAGGTAGCGACCCAGTTGCAAGGCGCGCGGCGCGACCACCTCGCTGACGTACAGCAGTTCCAGCAACACGGTGCCCGGCTTGAGCGCCTTGTTCTTGATCAGCGCCACGGCGGTGTTGCCCATGGAGCCGGAAAGCACCAGATCCATGCCGCCCTGGACCATCGGGTGTTCCCAGGTGAGGAACTGCATGTCCTCGCGGGTCAGTGCCTGCTCACGGTCGTAGGTGACCGTCACGCCCTCGTCGTCGCCCAGGGGAAAGCCGGCGTCGAGCATCTTCTCGCCCGGCTTGAGCACCAGGGCGTTTTCCGAATGGTCCTCGCTGTCGATGCCGAAGGCGTCGAACAGCTCCTCCATGTAGATCGGCAGGGCGTACTGGTCGTCCTGCTCGGCGATGTCCTCCACCAGGCGCTCGCCTTCGCCGGCGCCGCCGGAGTTCAGTTCCAGCAGGCGATCGCGGCCGCTGTGCAGTTCGCCCTCGAGGCGCTCGCGCTCGGCCTTGGCCTCGTCGAGCAGCGCCTGCCAGGTGTCGTCGTCGCCTTCTTCCAACAACGGCAGCAGGCGTGGGCCGAACTGCTGCTGCAAGGCGTTGCCGGTGGGGCAGGTGGCGAGGAACGCGTTCAGGGCCTGGTGGTACCACTGGAACAGGCGCGCCTGGGCGCTGTTCTCCAGGTAGGGCACGTGTAACTGGATGGTGTGCTTCTGGCCGATCCGATCCAGGCGGCCGATGCGCTGTTCCAGCAGGTCCGGGTGCGCCGGCAGGTCGAACAGCACCAGGTTGTGGGAGAACTGGAAGTTGCGCCCTTCGCTGCCGATTTCCGAGCAGATCAGCACCTGGGCGCCGAACTCTTCGTCGGCGAAATAGGCGGCGGCGCGGTCGCGTTCGAGGATGCTCATGCCTTCATGGAACACCGTGGCCGGGATGCCGGAGCGCACCCGCAGGGCGTCCTCCAGGTCCATGGCGGTCTCCGCGTGGGCGCAGATCACCAGCACCTTGACCCGCTTCAGGGTCTTCAGCGTATCGATCAGCCAATCGACGCGCGGGTCGAAGCGCCACCAGCGCTCGTCCTCGGGGTTGTCCTGGGCGGCCTGGAAACTCACCTCGGGGTAGAGGTCGGCGTGCTCGCCCAGCGGCAGTTCCATGTAGAGATCGGGGTTGGCCAGGGGATAGGCGTGCAGTTCCCGCTGGGGGAAGCCGCGCACCGCGGCTCGGGTGTTGCGGAACAGCACGCGGCCGGTGCCGTGGCGGTCGAGCAGCTCGCGGATCAAGCGGGCGGCGGCCTCGCTGTCGCCATCGTTGACCGCGGCGAGCAGGGCCTCGCCCTCGGCGCCGAGGAAATCGTGGATGGTGCGGTGCGCCTCGGGCGACAGGCGGCCCTGGTCGAGCAGCTCCTGCACCGCCTCGGCCACCGGGCGGTAATGCTCGCTCTCCGCGCGGAAGGCTTCCAGGTCGTGGAAACGGTCCGGGTCGAGCAGGCGCAGGCGCGCGAAGTGGCTGTCCTGGCCGAGCTGTTCCGGGGTGGCGGTGAGCAGCAACACGCCGGGGATGACTTCGGCGAGCTGTTCCACCAGCGCGTACTCGGCGCTGGCCTTTTCCGGGTGCCAGACCAGGTGGTGGGCCTCGTCGACCACCAGCAGGTCCCAGCCGGCGGCGAACAGCGCGTCTTGGGCCTTGTCCGCGTGTTTCAGCCACTCCAGCGCCACCAGAGCCAACTGGCAATCCTCGAAGGGGTTGCTGGCATCGCTTTCGGCGAAACGCTCGGCATCGAACAGGGCGACCTGCAGGTTGAAGCGCCGGCGCATTTCCACCAGCCATTGGTGCTGCAGGTTTTCCGGGACCAGGATCAGCACGCGGTTGGCGCGCCCGGCGAGCAACTGGCGATGGATCACCAGGCCGGCCTCGATGGTCTTGCCCAGGCCCACCTCGTCCGCCAGCAGCACCCGCGGGGCGATGCGATCGGCCACTTCGCGGGCGATGTGCAATTGGTGGGCGATGGGCTGGACGCGGGTGCCGCCGAGGCCCCAGAGCGGCGATTGCAGCAGGCGGCTCTGGTGTTCGAGAGTGTGGTAGCGCAGGGCGAACCAGTTCAGCGGGTCGATCTGCCCGGCGAACAGGCGGTCGCTGGCGAGGCGGAACTGGATGAAGTTGGACAGCTGGGTTTCCGGCAGGGTGCGGGCTTCGTTCTGCTCGTTGAGGCCGTGGTAGACCAGCAGCCCATCGATGTCCTCGACTTCGCGGACGGTCAGCTTCCAGCCGTCGAAGTGGGTGATCAGGTCGCCGGGGGCGAAACGCACTCGAGTCAGGGGGGCGTTGCGCAACGCGTACTGGCGGGTGTCGCCAGTGGCCGGGTAGAGCACAGTGAGCAAGCGGCCATCCGATGCCAGAATGGTGCCGAGCCCGAGCTCCGCTTCGCTGTCACTGATCCAGCGTTGTCCCGGTTGATACTGCTGCGCCATGCCCCACTCCGTCGTTTCGAAAAAGGCCGCTATGTTAACGGAACGCCGGGCGCAGGGCGACGACGCGTTGGCGCCTTATATCGGTGATAATCCGGCCCGCCCCGGGTATTCTGGCGGGCTGTTGGCCGTTTCGGACGAATGCGCTCAAGTCCGCCGGCCAGCGGCCGACAGCTCGGTCAAGAGGAGAGAACGCCATGCTTCCGCCGATTCCTTCCAATCTGGTTCTGGTCAGCGCCCAGCAGGACGTGGTCAGGCCGCGCCCCGACATCCAGCCGGTGGCGCCGATCGAGCAGAGCGCCGAGGAAAGCGCGATCGCCTTCGACAAGCGCCATCCGCAGGAGGTGGCGGATCGCCTGCGCGAGGAACAGAAGCGCCGTCAGCGGCGCGGCCACACGCCCGAGGAGCAGGCCGAGGAAGTGCTGGTGGAGGGCAGCGAAGAGCTGCCACGCCAGGGGCTCTGGGTCGATATCGAGGTCTAGCCCGCTTCGCACCATCCCTTCTCCGTTCACCCTCCGACTCGCCGGTGCCCCGTGGACCTGTTCGACGATTCCCCCCTGCAACTGCCCGATGCCGAGCTGACCTGGCTGCCCCATTGGCTCGACACCGCGCTGGCCGATGCCTGGCTGGCGCGGTTGCTCGCGGAAACCCCCTGGGAGCAACCGCGGGTGAACCTGCACGGCCGCGAGTACCCGGTGCCGCGGCGGGTGGCCTGGTACGGCGATGCCGACGCCCAGTACGGTTACTCCGGGCTGCGTCACCAACCCCTGCCCTGGACCGCCTTGCTGGCGGAGATCCGCGCACGGGTCGAGGCCGAGGTGGGGCAGGCCTTCAACGGCGTGCTGCTCAATTACTACCGCGACGGCGGCGACTCCATGGGCTGGCACAGCGACGCCGAACCGATACTCGGCCGCAACCCGGTGATCGCCTCGCTGAACCTCGGCGGCACGCGGCGTTTCGACCTGCGTCGCCGGGGACACTCGCGCATCCAGCATTCGCTGGCGCTGAGCCACGGTTCGCTGCTGGTCATGAGCGGGCCGACGCAGCATCATTGGCAACACCAGGTGGCGAAGACCCGAGCGTCTTGCGCGCCGCGCGTGAACCTGACTTTCCGTCTGCTGAAGGTCCCCGGAGCCTGACGATGAGCAACGACAACCTGATCGACTTCAACGCCGAACGCGGCAAGCGCATCCACGACCTCAACGACAAGCGCCTGGACGACATGCGCCAGGCGTTCGAGCAGGCCCTGCCGCTGGGCAAGCGCAAACAGAAAGCGAAGAAGCCCAAGAAACGCTGATCCGCCAGCCCGGCAGACCGATCCATTGATCCAGGTCAGTCTGCCGCCGACCCCGTCCCTCAGCCTCCGCCGCTATTGATCCAGGTCAATTTTCGCCCCTGCTTTCGTGGCTACCTTAGGCCCATCGAAACGTACACGCCCAAGCAGGAGGCTCCCCATGTTTATCGATGAAGTCGTGATCGCCGGTGTCGTCACCGTCGCCCTGATGGTCGCCTTCTGCGCAGGCGTAGGGGTTTTCATCTGGAAGGACTCACACAAGCGCAACCCCAGCTGAGACTTCCGTAACGAGCACGCAAGGCAACTCGGGCGACTTCGGTCGCCCTTTTTTTCGTCCGCGTTTCCGCGGGCCCAGCCGCCGTCGCACACCTCCGCTCCCGCCCTCCCTTCTTTCCGCCAGCCTTCCCCAGGCGCGGCGTAGCCGCGTTCGCCGCGCATCCGGTCGCACCGAAGCCTGCGCCCGCTGTCCATGAAAAACGGCGGTCGAGCGCCGGTCCGACCTTCGGTCATGCCGGCCTCGCCGAGACCCGATGTCGATTCCATCCCGCGGTTTTCCGGGCAGGTCAGCCCCGGGGCGCCGGAGGGATGTACCGATTGACTCCACTTTCGAAACAGGTCGCTGCGGTGCGTGATTCGTTGCAGGCATTCCTGATGCCCACTCCCCAGGCGTTGCAGTTCGCGGTCAAGACGCTGTTGGGCGGGCTGTTGGCGTTGTGGTGCGCCATGCGGTTCGGCCTGGAACAGCCCCAGTGGGCGATGATGACGGCGTTCATCGTCGCCCAGCCGTTGTCCGGGATGGTGATCCAGAAAGGCCTGGCGCGCCTGGTCGGTACCCTGGCCGGCACCTGCATGTCGGTGCTGTTCATGGGGCTGTTCGCCCAGGCACCCTGGCTGTTCCTGCTCGCCCTGGCCCTGTGGCTGGGCCTGTGCACGGCGGCCTCCACGCTGTTGCGCAGCGCCTGGTCCTACGCGTTCGTCCTGGCGGGTTACACCGTGGCGATCATCGGCCTGCCGGCGATTCCCCATCCGCTGACGGTATTCGACCAGGCGGTGGCGCGCTGTACGGAAATCTCCCTGGGCATTCTCTGCGCCACCTTCTTCAGCGCGCTGCTGTGGCCGCAGAGGGTCGAGCGGCAACTGGCGCAGCAGGCGCGCGCCGCCTGGAGCGCCGGGGTGCAGACCGCGCGCGCCGCGCTGGGTGGAGAGATCGCCGGGCGCAAGGGCCTGCTGGAAACCCTCGGGCGGATCGTCGCGGTGGATGCCCAGCGCGAGCACGCCTGGTTCGAGGGCAACCGCGGCCGCCAGCGAGCGGTGGCCCTGCGCGTGCTCAGCCGCGACCTGCTCGGGTTGCTGCGTCTGGCGCGCGGCGTGGCGCGGCAATGGCGCCAACTGAGCGCAGCCGAAGCGGAAGCCTTGACGCCCTGGCGGGAGGACGTGCGCGCCCTGCTCGAAAGCGCCGAGCAGGCGCCGCTGCACGCGGCCTTCGAGCGCCTGCGTGGCGAGGCCCAAGCTCCCGATCACTCGGCGTCCCAGCAATATTGCCTGGAACGCCTGGCACTGGTGCTGCGTCAGGCCGCGGCGGCCAGCGGGGCGCTGCTGGCGGTGGAGCGCGGCGAGGCGCCGATGCAGGCGCCGGCGGCGTTGTCCTGGCACCGGGACATCCAGACCGGGCTTGCCTACGGCCTGCGCAGCGCCCTGGCGTTCCTCGCCCTCGGTGCCTTCTGGCTGGCCACCGCCTGGACCGCGGCCAGCGGCGCCATGCTGCTGGCCGCGGTGGTGTGCAGCCTGTTCGCCAACCGCGAGACCGCGGTGAAGATCGGCCTGGGCTTCCTGCGCGGCATCCTGTACGCCATACCGCTGGCGTTCGTCGTCGGGCAGATTCTCCTGCCTGAGGTGAGCGGCTTCCCGCTGCTGGCGATGTGCCTCGGCGTGCCGCTGTTCTTCGGCGCCCTGGGCATGGCCAAGCCGGCCATCGGCGCGACTTCCACCTCCTTCTGCCTGCACCTGATCGTGCTCTGCGCGCCGCAGAACGCCATGCGTTACGACGTGGCCGCCTTCCTCAACCAGGCGCTGGCGATTCCCATCGGCGTCGGTTTCGCGGTGCTGGTGTTCCGCCTGATCGCCTTGCGTAACCCGGGGTGGCACGGGCGGCGCCTGTTGCAGGCGACCCTGCGCGACCTGGCCCGGCTGACGTCGAGGCCGCTGGCCGGCGCCGAGAACTGGTTCGGCGGGCGCATGGCGGACCGGCTGGTGCAACTGGCGCGACATTACCCGGCGCTGCCCAGCCAGACCCGCAGTCGCTGGGACGACGGCATCGCCGGGCTCGACCTGGGCGACGAACTCCTGCACCTGCGCGCGTGCCTGGCGGTGGCCGACGTGCCGCTGGGCGTCGCCGAGCAGCGCTTTCTCCAGCAACTGCGGCAAACCGTCCTGATCGGCCCCGCGCCGGCCCACCAGGCCGCCCTGGATGCGCCGGTCGACGCGCTGTTGCCGGCGCTGCGCGCGGCCACCCCCAGCGTGGACAAACGCCTGGCCCAGGCCGCGCTGTTGAACCTGCGCAACGCCTGGCGCCACTGGTGCGTCCAGCAAGCTGCGCCCGCGGCTCCCGCGCCGGCGACGCCCGAGGAGGCCGGCCATGGGCTTGCGTGAATGGGCCTTGGGCGGGGTGTTCGTCAGCCCGCTGCTGCTGTACGCGCTGCTGGCGTTGCTGCTGACCGGCCTGCTGCGGGTCGCGCTGCACAAGAGCGGGCTGGGGCGCTGGATCTGGCATGAAGCGCTGTTCGATTTCGCCCTCTACGTCTGTGCGCTGGCGGGAGTCACCGCGGCGTTCGGCACCTGGTAAGGAGAGTTTCAGATGCGCACGACGATACGGGTGGCCATCACCCTGGCCCTGGCCTTGCTGGCACTGCTCGCCGGCTATTGGCTATGGCAGCACTACATGCTGTCGCCCTGGACCCGCGACGCCCGGGTTCGCGCCGACGTGGTGACCATCGCCCCGGACGTGTCGGGCTGGGTGATCGGCCTGAAGGTGCGGGACAACCAGAGGGTCAAGGCCGGCGAACTGCTGATGGACGTCGACCCCGAACGCTACCAGGCCGCCCTGGATCGGGCCAAGGCCGTGGCGGAAACGCGCCAGCAGCAATTGCGCCTGCGCGAGCACGAGGCCTCGCGGCGCGCCAGCCTGGGTCCGCAGGCGATCAGCGCCGAAATGAAGGAAAACGCACAGATCACCGCGGATATCGCCCGCAGCGAGTACCGCGAGGCACTCGCCGAGCTGAAGGTGGCCGAGCTGAACCTGGCCCGCAGCCAGGTCCGTGCGCCGCGCGCCGGCCAGGTCACCAACCTGCGCCTGGCCCAGGGCAACTACGTCAGCGCCGGCCAGTCGGTGATGGCGCTGGTGGACGACTCGTCCTTCTATGTCCTGGCGTACTTCGAAGAAACCAAGCTGCCGCGCATCCGGGTCGGCGCGGCGGTGAAGGTCTGGCTGATGAGCGGCAGCGAAGCCCTCGACGGCCATGTGGAAAGCATCAGCCGCGGCATCACCGACCGCAACGCCAGCCCGGATACGCAACTGCTGGCGAACGTCGAGCCAACCTTCAACTGGGTGCGCCTGGCCCAGCGGATCCCGGTGCGCATCAAGCTCGACCGGCTGCCCGACGACCTTCCGCTGAGCGCGGGCATGACCGCCAGCGTGACGGTTCTGGAGCCTTGAGCCGCTCCGCCGGCAACGCGCCGTGGCCCGGCCGACGGCTCCCGCGGTCGATAAAAGCCGAACGCTCGCCCGGGAAACCGGTCTAGTGACTGAGCCGTCGCCGCTCGGAGCAGGGAAGCCTCCACGGCGCCACGGATTCAGGACCTGTTCGCCGTCGCGCCGCCAGCCGGTATTCATGACTGGGATTGCCAAAAAGCACACGTCTGGCGAGCATGTCGAATCATGCCCAATGGTCTAGCCGTCATGTCCAGCATCCGTTTCCTGGGAGTCGCGCTGGCGTTCGTACTGCTCAGCGCATGCGACCGCGACGCTCCCGCGCCGCCAACACCACCGCCCAGC
>NZ_JANZKU010000002.1 GCF_025642785.1 Pseudomonas sp. RIT-PI-AD | reverse complement strand
GCCTGTTGACGCGATGTGGTCGAAGCCACTGGCCTGGCTGGCATTTGAGCGATTTGTCGAAGCCACCGTGCGGATGGATCGTCGTTGCGACGCCCTGTCGGCGGGCTTGGGTAAAGAGGGGAGGTCGATACGATTCCGTGGGGCGACGTGCTCACCCCCGGCGGTCGGGTTCTAGTCACCGAAACGATACGGGGCCCGTTCCGGGCCCCGTCGTTTTTCACACCTTGACGACCCAGCCGGCGGGCGCCTCGACGTCTCCGCACTGGATGCCGGTGAGTTCGCGGTAGAGGCGTTGGGTGACCGGGCCCACGTCCTCGCGGCTATGGAACACGTGCAGTTTGTCGCCGTACTGGATGCCACCGATGGGCGTGATCACCGCGGCGGTGCCGCAAGCCCCGGCTTCCTTGAAGCGGTCCAGTTGGTCGATGTGCACATCGCCTTCGGAAACTTTCAGGCCCAGGCGATCGCGTGCGAGCTCCATCAGCGACAGGCGGGTGATACCCGGCAGCACCGAAGGGGAGCGCGGGGTGACGAACTCGTCGTCCTGGGTGATGGCGAAGAAGTTCGCCGACCCCACTTCCTCGATCTTGCTGTGGCTGGCGGGATCGAGGTAGATGCAGTCGGCGAATCCGTCGCGCTTGGCGTCCGCGCCGGGCAGCAGGCTGGCGGCGTAGTTGCCGCCGACCTTGGCGGCGCCGGTACCGTTGGGCGCGGCGCGGTCGTAACCGGAGATGACGAAATCGTGGGGCGTCATGCCGCCCTTGAAGTAGGCGCCGACCGGGATGCAGAACACGCTGAAGATGAACTCCGGTGCGGTCCGTACGCCGATGTTCTCGCCCACGCCGATCACGAAGGGACGCATGTACAGGGCGCCGCCGGAACCGTAGGGCGGTACGAAGCGCTCATTCGCCTTGACCACCTGGCGGCAGGCCTCGATGAACTGCTCGGTGGGGACTTGCGGCATCAACAGGCGTGCGCAGCTGCGCTGCATGCGCAAAGCGTTCTGGTCGGGGCGGAACAGGTTGATCGAGCCATCCTTGCACCGATAAGCCTTCAAACCCTCGAAGCACTGCTGGCCATAGTGCAGGGCGGTCGAGCCCTCGCTGATGTGCAGTATGTTGTCTTCGGTCAGGGAGCCGGCATCCCATTGGCCATCCTTCCAATGGGACAGGTAGCGGTAGTCGGTCTTGAGGTAGCTGAAGCCTAATGCGCTCCAGTCAATGGTGGATTCGCCCATGTTCGTCTCGTTGGGAAGTTTCGAGGAGCTGGTGGATATGCCGCCAGCGGTTCTTGGAAAGGCAAGGTGCGCAGTTGCCGACCCCTGCATGTGCTTCTACCTCTACATCGACACCCGGCGCCAGCCCTGCGGTAGGGTCGATCCTACAGGGAAGCCGTTCGCGAAGTCACCGGGCGCAGGCCACCTCGAACGCGGTGGGCCGTCGATGATGGCGCCGGTCCCGCAGGTACCGGCATATGGGTGGCGGCGAAGAAGGACGCGATCAGGCTCGAAGTCGCAGTGCGACGCCGCTAAATTCCGACATCTTCACTCATTCGCTCCGAGCTCCGAGCCGGGAGAAGTCGATCGCGCGGCATCGCCCTTGGGCCAACCCGGCCGCAGAATCCGTTTACCGGACTCCCGGGCATGGGGCGGATGCCGGAAAAAAATCGAGCTGGGGCGAAGCACGCTCTCTTCTCGGAAGACTGAGGCCAATGCGCTTATCGAGGAATGGAGTCCCCATGACCGCAGATTGACTTGCGGGAGTGATGTCGGTCGCTGCCAGACCAGATTCCTATCGGCAAAGCGTTTCCGGCTAGGGGGTAACTTAATTAGTGCGCGGGATTAGGGCTGCACGAAAGTCATCGAGCGAAGGTCAGACCAGGCAAAAACAGGCTAAGAAGCGGAGTTTATACAGCGTAAGCAAGCATTACCGATGCGCAGGCCGTTTTCGTACAGAGCCTGGTTAAATCGGCACTCGGGTTATGGACGATTACGTTGGGCGGGGTGCGCCGAATTTTAAACATCAAGTGTGCGAAGCCCTGTGACAATGCAATAGAGGGCAAGAGCGGTTGCGTGCAAGAGTGGCAGGAACTCCGCCACTCCTGCGGCACGCGGTTTTTCATCGATCTTCGTGGTTAACGAATAGATCTATCAGGGCGCGATGGCTTCAAAACAGCCATTTGGGTCCGAAATGAACCTTCTTCTTGAAGATCAAGTTGATCCAGACGGATGCTTCCAGGCTGACGTTGAAGCCCCCGCTGAACTTGATCTTGACGTCGTATTCGGCGCCCAGGGAAGAGTTGCCGACCGTTTCATGACGGCTCAGCGTACCGTTGTCGAAGGTCAGGAAGGAGTCCCCCACCTTGTAGCCGAGGATCTTGCTGGCAATCTCGACGACATACTTGTCATTACTGGGGTTGGTAACGGTTATATCGAATTCGACGACTTCGAAGTTGATGGTTTTGTGGAGCGGGAAAAGCCCTCTTGCGGCCGAGTTGCCGCTCAGCCCGGCGGTTTCGTTCTGTTCGACCAGTTGGCTGGACAGGTTTTGCAGGAAATCTTCTTTCGACAATTCGGACGCTTTGAAAAGTGCCTGAATTTCCGCGTTATCGAAACTCGTTTCGAGCAGGCCGGCAATGAATTGTTGTGAAGTTTGCATTGTAGTCTCCCTGTGTATATTCACTTCGCGATGAAGTGTTTTCCACTATAGGGAGAAACCGTCAGGGTGGAGCTGCTATAAATAACAGTAGTGGGCGGGGTCTGTGATAACTATCAAAAATACTAGTTCGATATGCCCCCTTGGTTACCCTGAAAGTTAAGCATAGTTAAACTTGAGGCATATGACGCTTCGATGTTGGCCCCGTCCCGGCAGACTGGCGCGTTGTCGTTCCTGTCGACGCATGTCCGTCCATCACCGGTATGGGATGGCCAAGCCCGGACATGCGACATCGCGCTCGCTTAGAGCCCGCTGAAAATCTTCGAGTAGGCAACGGCCTTCAGCTCGGCGATGCGCTTCTGCAAGGCGGCGCGTTCGGCCTCCGGCTTGGCCAGCCACCATTGGCGGACCGGCGTGTTGTCGTAGGGCCACGCCCAGCCGGCGTATCGTGCGTATTGCGCCTGGGGGAAGTCGTTCTTCAGGCGGCGCAGGTGCTTGTCGAAGAACGCGAGGACGAAATCGTTCTGCGCGCCCAGGAGGATCTCGGTGGGCGCCGTCCCCAGCAGGGCGTCGCGCAGGGGCCGGCGCATGAACCAGGACAGGTCGCTCAGCCCATTATGGGCGGCGCCTTTCAGTTGCAATCGGTACAGGTCTTGCCGCTGCCCCGCGTGGTCGAATCGCTCGTAGGAGAAGTCGTTGTAGCTGCGTTCGTGCCCATCGGTCTTCACCTTGAAAAACCGGTAGAAGTAGTCGCTGTCGGAATGGAACATGAGGAAGGGCACCGGCATGTCGGCATCGAAGGGAAGGTAATGGAAGTCCCCGCCGTCGAGGTTGACCCCGGCTGCGCAGCGCTTGTCGATCAGGCAGAGGGCACCGGTGACCGACCCGCCGAAGGACATGCCCATTTCCCCGGTCCTGGCGAAGTCGCTGGCGGCCACCACCTCGGCGGCCGCGGCAGGCACCGCCCCGCGTTCCAGGCGGTCATGCACGAACAGCCGGTCGGCGAGCCAGATCGAGGCGCTTTGCGCAACGATACGGTCGCCCCTCGCCAGGGTCGCCGCAGCGTTGCGAAGTTGCCCGTCGAGACGCTTGTCGAACGAAGCCGAGGTGTAGCCCTCGATCAGCGCCGGCGGGAATTCGCCCCGGGCTTCCGGGCCGTTGCGCATCAGGTCGATCAACGCTGGGTCCATGGGCAGGACATCGCCGTTGGGGAAGACGCTGGGTGAGGCGTCGTAGGTGTGCTGCACCGCGTACACGGCATAGCCGTGGCTGGCGAGGGTCTCCATCAGCACGCTGTTTTGCGAGAGGAACGAGGTATAGCCGTGGCTGAAGAAGACGCTCGGCAGCTTGCCGTCCTGCGGGGCGAGTGGCGCGTCGGCATAGGCATGGGTACGCACATGCTTGAGGTAGCTCAGCAGCGGCGGAAACCCGAGTCGCTCACCCATGCCGTGTGCCGTGGTCCTGGCTTCGACGTCGCTGAAGTAGGGCGCCTCGCGGGCGTCCGGGGCGGGCTGCGCGGGGTACCAGACGCGCACCAGCAGACGCCGGGGCTCATCCTTGCCGGCATACAGCACGCCGCGACGCGTTTCATCGACCAACTCGAAGGTTCGCATGCCGACGGCGAAGGGCCCGCTCGGGGTCGGTAGCGGCAGCACCGGGAACAGGTACAGGGCCGCGACGCTTGCCAGCCCCAGGGCCGCCAGCAGCGTTCCCGAGCGCCAGGGCACGCGCCGCGGCGCCCGCCGGGCGAGGCGGGCCTCCAGCAGCACTGCGAGTGCGAACGCCGCGCCGCTTAAGGCGCCCACCACGGCTTGCCAACGTTCGTCGAAGGCGCCGGCCACGCCGGTCGCGATTACCCACGCGGCGGCGAACCCGAGCGCCCGACGCCGGCCGGGCAAGACGGTCAGCCACCAAGCGCTGAGAAACAGGGCGATGCCCAGGATTTGCAGGATATCGGTGACGATCATCGTGGATTTCCGCTGGGGGTGCCGCGCGACGGCCAGCACACGGCCAGCAGGAGCAGGACGGCGACCAGCAGGTAGGGCGCGCGGCTGTCGACTTCGTAGACCAGGGTGCCGAGCAGCGGACCGACGATCATGCCCAGCCCATGGGCCGCGCTCAGTGTCCCGGCGGCCGAGCCCTGCTCGTGGGGGTGCACCGCGTTGACCGCCAGGGCGGATACCGCGGGGAAGACCCAGCCCATCCCCGCCGCCGCGACGAAATAGGTGGCCCATAAGCCCGGGGCATCATGGACGAAGAGCACCGCGCCGAAGCCCAGGGCGGAAAGGATGCCGCCTACGCTGATCAGCCGCGCCGGCGGCCAGGCCAGCGAGCGTACCAGCAACTGCGACAGGATCAGCGCCACGCCCACCGTCGTCAGGGCGATGCCCGCCGCGCGGGCCGCGTCGGCCGGCGCGAGCTGCAGGCGGTCGAGGGCGAAGAAACCCACCGTCACCTGGGCGATGGTGACGGCGGACATGGCGGCGAAACCCACCACCAAGGGTCGGCGCAGGCGCATATCGGTGATCCGCAGCGGGGCCGTGTCGCTCGGCGCGCGGCGTTCGTGGCGCGGCAGCCAGCGCCACAGCACCAGCAGCGCCAGCATCGGCAACGCGACGGTCACGTACAGCGGCAGGCTCAGGTCGAAGCCCGCCAGCCAACCCGCCAGGCCCGGGCCGGCAATCATCCCGGTGGCGCTGGTGGCGCCGAGGCTGGCCATCGCCGCGGTGCGCCGCTGGGGCGGTACGTGGTCGGCCAACAGGGCCGCCGCGGTCGCCGGAACCGCCGCGTAGAAGGCGCCGGCCAGGCCACGCAGCACGAGGATGCCGGCGAATGCCAGCCACCCCGGCGGTTGCCCGCGCAGGGCCAGGACGACGAAGGCACAGAGTGCCGTGTAAGAGAGCACGAAGCCCGCCAGCCCGAGCAGGATGATCCGGCGCCGCCCGAGCCGATCGCTGGCCGTGCCCCAGGCACGGGAGAACAGCAGCCAGGCGATCCCGGCCACGGTCACCGTGGCGCCCGCCTGCCAGGGCGCCAGGCCCAGCACCCGTGCGAGGGGGCCGACCAGCGCCACGAACGACATCACCGCGACGGTGCAGGCGAAGGTTTCGAACATCAACGGCGCCAGGCCGAAGTTTTCGCCTCGGGAGGCATCCGCTGTGGTGTCGGGTGCATTCATCTCAAGAACTCCGCAGTCGCGCGCCTATCCAGCCGATCAGCGCCAGGGGCGCGCCCAGGGCGAGCCAGGCGAACAGGTCGGCGAATCCGTCGCCCATGAGGCCGGCCACCAATCCCAGGCTGATGAGCACCGCCAGCAGCAGGGGCCAGCGAAAGATCCGCCAAAGGCCTCGACGTTTCATGATTCGCTCTCCGGGCGCAGGCCGCCGCTGTCCAGCTCGGCGAGGCGCTTATCCAATGGAGCGCCGCGACGCCCCAGCCACAGGTAGAGGCCGCTGCCGAGAATGACGATTGACACCAGGTCCAGCAGCGCCCAGATGATTTTCAACGGCATGCCGCCGTAGTCGCCGAAATGCAGCGGCTGCGACAGGAACAGGGTTTTCACGTACAGCGGCATCTCGCGCATGTCGGTCAGTTCGCCGGTCTGCGCATCGATCAGGGCGGGTTTGAGCAGGCGCTCGGTGAGGGGCGTGTTGCCGCGCATGAACACCGCGAAGTGGTGCCGGCTGCTGAATGGGGTGCCGGGAAAGGCGATCAGGCTCATGTGCATGTCCGGCGCGGCGCGTTGAGCGGTATCCACCGCGGCTTGCAGGGAGCCCAGCCGCTCCAGGGGCGCGAGGTCGCGGTAGGGGGCGGTCATTTCCGCCAGTTGGTCGCCCTGCCAGAGGTAGAGGATGGGCAGCGCCAGGGTGTTGATCACGCCAGTGACGCCGACCACCAGAACCCAAGCCAGGGTGACGATCCCCAGCGCGTTGTGCAGGTCGAGCCATTTCAGGCGCTGGCTGCGCCCGGTGCGTACCGTGGCGAAGTCCAGCTTGCGCATGAACGGCGTGTACACCACCACGCCCGACACCAGTGCGACGACCAGCAGCAGCCCCATGAAGCCGAGGAACAGGTAGCCCGGCAAGCCGATGAACAGGTCCGTGTGCAGGCGCAGCATCAGGTTCATGAAGCCGCCGGGCGGCGGCAGCGGATCGAAGAACTCCCCGGTGCGGGCGTCGAAAGGCTGCACGTGGCCATCGTCCGGTGGCGGGAGCAGGGTCGGCGCCGTCAGCACCGCGCCGAGGGGTTCGTCCTTCTCGAAGAACAGGAACCGGGCCACCTCGCCGGGCCGCGCCGCCAATGCCCTGGCGAGCACGTCGTCGTAGTCGATGCGCGGCGATTGGGCGGTGAGCGGCCGGGCTTCGGGATGATCGCCGACGTAATGCTCGATTTCTTCGTGGAAGATCAGCGGCAGGCCGGTCAGGCAGAGCAGCAGCAGGAAGACCGTGGCGATCAGGCTGGTCCATTTGTGCACCAGGTACCAGGCGCGCAGGGCTCTTCGGGTCATGGTCGATCGTTTCTCATGGGGGCTCGTACGGGGCCCGCCCGGTAGGCGGGGCGGCGCTCAGAAATCGGCGGTCAGGGAAAGCGATAGGGTGCGCGGCAGGCTCAGGGTCGCATAGCCGCTGGAAGCGCTCCAGTAATCCTTGCCCAGGGCATTTTCCAGGTTGGCGCGGGCCACCAGGGGGCTGCCGGCCACGTGGAACTGGTAACTGCCCCCCAGGTCGAGGCGATTCCAGCGCGGCGCTTCGATCCGGTTGTCGGCATCCAGGTAGGCCCTACCGGTGTGGATCCAGCGTCCGTCGAGCGTCAATCCGGCGAGGAAGGGCGCGTCCCACTCCAGGCCCAGGTTCGCCTGGCGACGGGCCACGCCTGGCGCGTCCTTGCCCTCGCTCGAGGCGACGCCGGTGTTGTTCTGCTCCGGCTCGATGTAGCTGGCGCCGGCCATGGCCCGTAGTCCATCGGCGACCTCGCCGAACAGGCTGAGCTCCAGGCCACGGTTGCGCTGCTCGCCGCGGGCGCGGAAGTAGCCGTCGCCATCGGTGATCGCATTGGGCTTCTCGATCTGGAACAGGCTCAACGTGGTGGCGAAGCGCCCGAAATCGTACTTGGCGCCGATCTCGTACTGCTTCGCCTTGTAGGGTGCCAGGGTTTCCCCGGCGTTCACCGCGACCACCGGCGCCGTCTGGCCCTGGCTCAGGCCTTGGACATAGTTCGCGTACAGCGAAAGGTCGTCCAGCGGCTTGACCAGGAACGTCACCATCGGCGTCCACACCGATTCGTCGTAGCGGGCGGTCCTGGCGCCGGTCGCCGCGCTGTAGGTGTCGGACTGGATTTGCTGGCGCCGTATGCCGAACGTGGTTTGCACGCGGTCGTCTAGGAACGACAGCTTGTCCACCAGCGCGACCCCGCCCTGGTCGGTCTCCCCGGTCTTCGGAATCCGCCCGTCGAGGGCGGAGTAGTCGGGCACCTCGGTATGCTCGGCGCTCCGGTAGAGGTTGCCGGGCTGCATGCCGTCGAACAGGTACACCATGCGCTCGCGTTCGTGCAGCGCGTTCGCGCTCAACGTCCAGTCGTGCCTGACCGCGCCGGTCCACGCGCTGCCGCGAATCCCGGCCTCACCGGAGTAGGTGCGCCGGTCGAATCGCTGGCGGGCCAGGCTGTTCACCAGGTCGCCCTGGTTGCCGACCAGGAAGCCGTTCGAGGCGATGGTTTCATAGTCGCTCTGGCGCCCGCCCAGGCTGGCGAAGGCGGTGAGGTCGGAGGTCAGGTCGTATTCGGCCCGGGTGACCAGCGACAGATCCTTCTGATCCAGGTAGGAGTCCCGCAGGCTGAAGCGTCGGGCGGAGTCCGGCGCGCTGGGCAGGCGGGTGGCGCTGCCGACGAGGACCGGGCGCACCACGCCCTCCAGGCTTTCCTTCTGGTACAGGAGGTCGGTGGACAGGCGCAACCGGTCGCTGCGGAAGTCCAGCGCCAGCGAGGCCAGCGGGAACTCCCGGCTCTGGTGCTCGAGGGCGGTGTCGCCATTGCGGTAGACCCCGTTGAAGCGCACCCCGAAGGCCTTGTCCGCGCCGAAGCGGCGTCCCACGTCCAGGTGGGTGCCGAACTGGGTGCGCTGGCTCCAGTCCACGCTGACCCGGGTGAGCGGGTCGTCGGCGGCACGCTTGGGCACCACGTTGACCGTGCCGCCCACGCTGCCGCCCGGCGACATCCCGCTCAGCAGCGCGCTCGGGCCCTTGAGCAACTCGACCCGCTCGGCGAACTCGATCGGCACCCGCCAGTAGGGCAGGACGCCGTATTGGCCATTCAGGGCGATATCCTGGTTGTTAACGGCGAAGCCGCGAATGGTGTAGGTGTCGACGATGTCGCCGCGGCCGCCCACCACGCGGACCGAGGGGTCGTTGGCCTCCAGCAGGTCGGCGACGCTGCGCGCCTGCTGCTGTTCGATGGTCTGCGCGGTGTAGCTGGTCGTGCTGAACGGGGTGTCCATCATGTCGGTATTGCCCAGCACGCCGAGGCGGCTGCCGCGGGCCACCTGACCACCGGCATAGTCCGCCGGCAGCTCGCCGGCGCCACCCCCCTGGCTGGTGACCAGCGTGCCCGGCACTTCCAGTGCCCCGTCCGGCGCGGCTGGCGCCAGGGTGTAGCTGCCGTCCGCGCGCGGCTGCAGTTGCAGGTGGCTGCCCTCGAGCAGGCGGCGCAACGCGTCGTCGGAGGCGTAGCGTCCATTCAGGCCGGGGCTTTGCAGGCCTTCGGTGAGCGCGGGATCGAAGGACAGCGCAACCCCGGTCTCGCTGGCGAAGGCCGCCAGGGTCCGCCCCAGTGGCCCGGAAGGGATCGCGTAGTTCCGCAGGCTGCCGTCGGTGGCGGCTCCGGCCGCCTGGGCCAGTTGCCCCGCGCCGCCCAGGGCCAGGGCCAGCAGGGCCGTATGCACGGCCAGCCTCAGCGTGGGACCGGGCAAGCGAAGCGGAAAACGGGAGGCGGAAGGGGCGGCTGGAACGGCGATCATTGCAGAAGTTCCTTGATGGCCGGGCGGCCATGGCGAGTGAGGGTTTCACCTCCCTTGCCAGGCGAAATGCAAAAAGGTCTCACCCCGGATGCAAAAAATTACGCATGACAGCCCGCAGGCCGCGCTAGGCCGGCGACAGCGTGACCCAATAGCCGGTGTGGGTGCTGGCCACCACCGGGTAAGTCGCCTGCAGCATCGCCAGGGTTCGCCCGCGATCCCGCAGCGGATAGGCGCCGGATACGCGCAGGTCGCGGATGGCCGGATCGCACCGCACGATGCCGCGGTGGTAGCGCGCGATTTCCTCGGCGAAATCGACCAGGCGCATGCGATCCGCCATCAGCATGCCGCGGGTCCAGGCGACCGCGCTGGCATCCACCTCCGCGCGATGGCCTATCCCCGTACGGTCGAAGGTTCCGCCCTGGCCGCCGCGGAGCATGACCACGGCGCCCTGGGCGGGAGCGATTTCGAGCGCGCCGGCGATCACCGCGAAGCCGGTCCGGCCGTCTTCCTGGCGGAGGCTGAAGCGTGCGTCCGAGGCGCGGACCGCCCCCTCGGCGGATGTCAGGCGGATGGGCAGGGCGGAGCCTGGCGCCGTCTCGACCAGGACTTCCCCGCGCAGCAGGCATATCCGCAGGTCCGCCGCAAGCGGGTGCAGGTCGAGGGCGGTATCGGTGTTCAGGGTCAAGCGGGTGCCGCCGGGCAGCAGCAGTTCCCGCTGCTCGCCCACCGCGGTGCGCTGGTCGGCGGTCCACGTCCGCCAGGGCTCCTCGCGCCAGGCGGCCCAGGCCACGGGCGCGGCGCCCAGCAGCACCGCCAGTTGCTTGAGCGCGCGGCGACGGTCCGGCTGCCGTTCCCGGCCGAGCACCGGCAGGCTCAATTCGGGTGGCAGGCTGCCCAGCCGCTCCAGCAGGCGTTCGGCGCGTTCCCAGGCCAGCGCATGCTGTCGGCTGCGCTGGCGCCACTCCGCGCAGGCGCGCTCGTCGACGGCGCCGTGCTCGCCGCTGTAGCGGTGTGCCAGCCAGGCAGCGGCCTCGTCGAGGATCGCGGCGGGAATAGGCTCGTCGGCCATCGCCCGGGTCACGCCATCGACTCGAGGCAGCGGCGAAACGCCTGCTGCATGTAGCGTTTGACCGAGCCCAGGGAAACGCCCAGGCGCTGGGCGATTTCCCCATACCCGAGGCCCTCGATCTGCGACAGCAGGAAGGCTCGACGCGCCTTGTCCGGCAGGCTGGCCAGCAGGCTGTCTATCTCGTGAAGGGTTTCGAGGATGATCAGTTTCTGTTCCGGCGGCGGCATGACCGCCTCCGGCAACGCGGCCAGGGTTTCCAGGTAGGCGCGCTCCAGCGATTGCCGCTGGTACCAGTTGATCATCAGTCCCCTGGCCACGGTGGTCAGGTAGGCGCGCGGCTCGCGGGCATCGAGCACCCGCCGCGAGGCCAACAGGCGGGCGAAGGTGTCCTGGGCGAGATCCGCCGCGTTGTCGGCGCAGCCCAGGCGCCTCCTGAGCCATCCATGGAGCCAGCCGTGATGGTCGCGATAGAGCAGACGCACCGCGTCCTGGAGGGAACTGTCGGCAGCAGACATGGGTGCCCCTGATGCGAGTTGGCGTCCGGCGCCAATCTTCTATGTGAGAATGAGTCTCATCATACCGGTCGCGACCGATGCCCCACAAGCACCTCGCCGAGCGAAGGCCGGGTCTTGGCGGCGGGCCGCATGCGCTCGGCAATGGGGGGCGAAAGGCCCGTGCGTCTTCCCGCCACAGGCCCGTGGCATGGCTGCCCTGGGTCCGTTGCGGCGCAAGCGCGGCCGGTCCGAGTGCGAATGGATCGGCGAAGGCCAGGGGTTAGGCGCCAACCCCTCGGGCAAACCCTGGCGAGGCGGGTTCGTCGCACAGGGCGCATTAGGACCTTCGCGCTTCCCCTGTCGAGCGCGGCAGGTGATGCGGCCGCGGACCGACCCGACGCCTGTCTCTTGCGGTTTCGACCCCGCCATCTTTAATGGGGAAAGGGGTCGCCGGCCCGCTCAGCGATTCGCCCTGGGTGCCGGCCGATTCAGCGGAAGGACAAGACCGGTCAGTACGTCCCGTCGTTCCGTTTTGCGGATCGGACGATGGCGAGACGATCAGGATCATCAACGGACGGCAGGTGGCACATGTTCAATACGCATCTCAAGCAGGAGCTGGCTCGGCTGCATGCCGAGAATGCCGAGTTCCGGCAATTGCTCAATGCCATGGAAGAGGAAACCCTGTCCCTTTCCATCGATGCGCAGGGGCGCATCGAGCGGGTCAACCAGAAGTTCCTGGACACGATGCGCTATACCCGCGGCCAGCTCGAAGGCAAGCCGCTGGATGACATCATCGCCGACTACGTGAAGAAGCTGGACTGCTACAAAGACCTTAAGGCCGCCATCAAGCGCGGGGCCCATATCAGCGGCTACTACCGTCTGCTGCGCGGGGACGGGCGCGAAGCCTGGCTGCGCGCGGTGTGGCAGCCCCTGAAGGACGAGCGCGGCGATGTCTACAAGTCGGTGTGTTTCGCCACCGACATCACCGAAACCGTGGAAAACGCCACCGAACACGAGAGCTTCATCAAGGCGTTGCTGCGCTCCACCGCGGTCATCGAGTTCAATCTGAACGGCGAGGTGCTCAAGGCCAACGATATCTTCCTGCGCTCGATGGGCTACACGCTGGAGCAGGTCAAGGGCAAGCATCACCGCATCTTCTGCACCCCGGAGGACTACAACTCGGCCGAGTACGCCGAGTTCTGGCAGCGACTGAATCGGGGGGAATACGTGGCCAGTCGCTTCAAGCGGATCGACAGCGCCGGACGCGACGTCTGGCTGGAAGCGTCCTACAACCCGGTCATCAACCCCCGTGGCGAGCTGTACAAGGTGGTCAAGTTCGCCACCGTGGTCACCGACCAGGTCAATCAGGAACGCGCCGTGGCCGATGCCGCGGCCATCGCCTACGACATTTCCCTGCAAACCGATGTGAGCGCGCAGAAGGGCGCGGAGGTGGTGCAGCAGACCGTCAGCGTGATGCGCCAGATCGCCTCGGATTTGCAGGAGGCTTCCAACGGCATCGAGGCCCTGGGCAAGCAGTCGCTGGTCATCAGCTCCATCGTCAAGACCATCAACGGGATCGCCGAACAGACCAACCTCCTGGCCCTCAACGCCGCCATCGAAGCCGCCCGGGCCGGCGAGCAGGGCAGGGGTTTCGCCGTGGTGGCCGACGAAGTTCGCCAACTGGCCGGACGCACCAGCCAGGCCACGGAGGAAATCGTCGGGGTGGTGCAGCAGAACCAACAGTTGGCCCAGGCCGCGGTGGGCAGCATGGCGAGCAGCAAGGGGCAGGCGGAGGCGGGGCTGGACCTGGCCAACGAAGCCGGTTCGAAGATCCTGGAAATCCAGGACGGCGCCAAACAGGTGGTGAATGCCGTGGGTCAGTTCGCCAGCCACCTGAGCACCTGACCCGGTCGCCAGGCATCGGCGCGATGAGCGCTGCGTCCTTCTTGATGCGCCTGGGCGCGGAGAAGGACGCATGCCTTCTTACTTGAGCGAATCCTTCAGGCGCTGCCCGGCGTACAACTGGGCCTGGCGCGCCTTGTCGACGACGGCCGCGGCGCCGAAGAATTCATGGGTGACGCCCTCGTAGACCTTGCGCTCCACCTTGACCCCGGCGTTCTCCAAGGCGGATTGCAGCATGCGGCCGTCCTCGGCCAGCGGATCGATTTCCGCGTTGATGATGGTCACCGGCGGCAACCCCTTGAGGTCCGCGTCCACCAGGTCGATGCGCGGGTCCTTGAGATCGGCCGCGGACTGGGTGGCGTTGGCGATGAACCACAGCATCATCGGCCGGTTGAGCGGCTTGGCGTCGGCGTATTTCTGGTAGCTGGACGTGCTGGTGCTGTTCTGCGCCACCGGGTACACCGAGAGCACATGGCGCGGCGGGGTCATGTTCTGGTCGCGGGCGGCGATGGCGGTCGCCACGGCCAGGTTGCCGCCGGCGCTCTCGCCGGCGAGGGCCAGGCGCGTCGGGTCGCCGTTCAGGCTTTCCGCGTGCTTGCTCACCCAGGCATAGGCGGCCAGCGCATCCTCATGGGCGGCGGGGAATTTGTTTTCCGGGGCACGGCGGTAGTCCACCGAAACCACCACCGCATTGGCCTGCTTGGCCAGCCCACGGGCACCGGCGTCGTAGACTTCGCGGTCGGCGATCACCCAGCCGCCGCCGTGGTAATACACCACTACCGGGAAGGGGCCCTGGCCCTGGGGCGTGTAGATACGCGCCTGGAGCGGGCCGGCCGCGCCGGGGATGCTGCGATCGGTGCTGGTCACGCCCGGCACCAGCACACTGGGGTCGGTGCTCTTGTCCTGGCCGCGCAGGACTTTTTTCACCGCGTCGGCCAGGGTGGGCTCCAGGCGCGCCTGGGTCGGCGTGATGTTCTCGATGGCTTTCGGGTCGAGGCTGGCGAAGGCGTTCAGCACACCCTGCATGTCCAGGTCGGCGCGGACCATCATCTTCGCGTTGCTGACCGCTTCTTCGCTCACGGGGCGTTTGTCCGGCGAGTGGCTACAGGCCGTCAGCAGGGCGGTGCCCAGGCCGAGCACGGCGAACCCGTAGAGGGCCTGGGTCCGGTAGGAACGTTGCTTCATATCGAATACCTGGTCGGGGAGGGTAGAGAATGCGACCAGGCGGGGCCGAAGTTGGTTTGCTCTTCTCGACGAGGGGTGTACGGGGCTCTCGAGAGGGGGACAGGGCTGCCGCGCAGAAATGCTTTCCAGCGATCGCCGCGGTGGATGCGAACCGCGGCCCGGAGGGCGCGCGCCCTGGGCGATTCGCCAGCGCCGGGCACTTTGCGGTACCCGGCGCCGACCCAGTCGGCTGGGCGCTATCGGCGCGTTCCGGTCACTTGGCGACCCAGGCGTTGAAGCGTTGCTCCAGTTCCTCGCCGTGCTCGACCCAGAAGCCGTTGTCGATCGGTACCGCCTGCGCCAGGTTGTCCGGCGCGGTGTTCAGGCGGGCGGCCAGGGCGGGGTCGAGATGGGACACGGTGTTCAGGTTGGTCGAGCCGTAGGCCAGCCGCTCGGTGTGGAGCTTCTGGTTCTCCGGGCGCAGCGAGTAGGCGATGAACTGCTCGGCGACCGCCTTGTTCTTGCTGCCCTTGGGAATCGCCCAGGAGTCGATGGCGTAGATGCTGCCGTTCCAGACGATCTGCATGTTGGCGCCTTCCTGCTGGGCGGCGAAGACCCGGCCGTTGAACGCCGTGCTCATCACCACGTCGCCGCTGGCGAGGAACTGCATCGGTTGCGCGCCGGATTCCCACCACTGGATGTTCTGTTTCACCTCGTCCAGCTTGTGGAAGGCGCGATCCACGCCCTGCTGGGTGGAGAGCACCTTGTACAGGTCGGCGTAGGGCACGCCGTCGGCCATCAGGGCGATTTCCAGGGTGTACTTGGCCCCTTTGCGCAGGCCGCGCTTGCCCGGGTACTTGCGGGTGTCCCAGAAGTCCGCCCAGCCGGTCGGCGCGCTTTTCAGCTTGTCGCCGTTGTAGGCCATGGCCATGGACCACACCAGCAGGCCGGCGCCGCATTCCGACAGGGTGCCCGGCACGAAGTCGGCCGGCGTGCCGATCTTCGCACCGTCCAGTTGCTCGAACAGGCCTTCCTCGCAGCCGCGCAGCAGTTCCGGACCTTCCACCTGGACCACGTCCCAGGTGACGCTCTGGGTGTCGACCATGGCCTTGATCTTGCCCATCTCGCCGTTGTACTCGCCGGCCAGGACCTTGTTGCCGGTGGCCTTCTCGAAGGGTGCGTAGAAGGCTTCGGTCTGCACGTCCTTGCTGGTGCCGCCGAAGGAAATGACGGTGATATCGCTGGCCATCGCGTGGGATGCCAGTGCGCTGAGGAGCATCGCTCCGATCGTTCTGTTCTTCATGTCCACCTCTTAGTAATCATTGTTGGCAGATTTCAATCACGTCTCACGCGAGGGTAGGTCGAGCGTCCGGCTCCGGGCTCTTGGCCTGTCGATCGTCCGGCCCCGCTATCCTGCGGGTCGGCCGGAAGGGTTCACGTACGGTAGTCGCCCTCGGCATCGGCGATCAGCCGCAGCACCGAGTTCCAGGCGAGGAAATGCAGGTCGCGCTCCAGTTCGTCGGCCGATTGCCGGGCGGTGAGTTCGCAGACCTCTTCGCTCGGAAAGCGCAGCTTCTGTCCGCCCGCCAGGGCCTGTACCTGGGCCTGGCAGGCGCGCTCGAGGAAATAGATCTGGTTGAACGCCTCGGCGATGGAGCCGCCGACCGCGAGCAGGCCGTGGTTGCGCAGGATCATCGCCTGGTGGGTGCCGAGGTCGCGCACTAGGCGGGCGCGCTCGGAAGGGTCGAGGGCGATGCCTTCGTAGTCGTGATAGGCCAGCCGCCGGTAGTACTTGAGCGCGTGCTGGCTGATCGGCAGCAGCCCGTCCTCCTGGGCGGAAACGGCGATCCCGGCGGAGGTGTGGGTGTGCACCACGCAATGGACGTCGGCGCGCGCGGCATGGATCGCCGAATGGATGTTGAAGCCGGCGCGGTTGACGCTGTCCGGGCCCAGGCGCGGGTCGACCACCTGGCCGTCATGGTCGACTTTGACCAGGTCGGAGGCGCGCATTTCGTGGAACAGCACGCCGTAGCGGTTGATCAGGAAGTGGCCTTCCTCGCCGGGCACCCGCGCCGAGATGTGCGTGTCGATCAGGTCGGTCATGCGGAAATGCGCCACCAGCCGATAAAGCGCGGCCAGGTCGCAGCGGGTGCTCCACTCTTCGGGGGAGATGCTCGCGCGGTCGATGTTATAAGCTGTCTCGTGCATGGCACGTCCTTATCGAGGCTGTGTTCCGCCGAGGGAACGGTTCGGTTTGTCGCGAGCTTGGCGCAGCGTGCCGCGAGCCACCATGCACAGGGACGGCTCCGCACCGGCATGGCTGTTATGGTGTTTTCACCGATACAGATGCCTTTAACCCTGGTCTGGATGGATGCACCCCATGTTGTTCCTGGATTCCGATTCGGAAGCCCCCCTGGTCAGCCAGATCGTCTCCGGCATCGGTCGGGCGATCGCCGAGCAAAGATTGCGCCCCGGCAGCAAGTTGCCGTCGATCCGCAAGTTCGCCCAGACCCATGGGGTCAGTCATTTCACCGTGGTCGAGGCCTACGACCGGCTGGTGGCGCTCGGTCACCTGACGCCGGTGCGCAACGCCGGCTTCTATGTGCGCGGGCAGGCCGGCGAGGCGCCTGCCCCGGTCGCGGCGGTGGACGCCACGGCCGGCAGCGAATTCGACTTCGATGCCCAGTTGCTGCTGCACAAGGTGTTCCAGCCCCTGGGCATGGAGTTGCGGCCCGGCGTCGGCCTGCTGCCCCACGCGTGGACCGATCACGATGGCCTGCAACGCGGGTTGCGCGCGCTCGGCCGCGGCGACCCCAGTGGCTTTTCCGGCTACGGCCACACCAAGGGCAACGAGCGCCTGCGTGGCAAGCTGGCGGACAAGCTGGCGGCGGCGCAGATCGTCGCCAGCGCGGAACACATCCTGCTGACCAGCGGCGCCAGCCAGGCCCTGGACCTGGTGTCGCGCTACCTGGTCGGGCACGGCGACACCGTGCTGGTGGACGAGCCCGGCTACCACAACCTGTTCCTCAACCTGCGCTTGCAGGGCGCCAACCTGGTGGGGGTGCCGCGGACCCGCGACGGCCTCGACCTCGCCGCCCTGGAGGCGGCCCTCGTCCGGCACCGGCCCAAGGTGTTCTTCACCAATGCGCGCCTGCAATGCCCGACCGGGACCAGCCTGTCCCTGGCGGTGGCCCATCGGCTGCTGCAATTGGCCGAGAAGCACGACTTCCTGATCGTCGAGAACGATATCTACGCCGACCTCGACCCCAGCGGCCAGCAGGCCCTGGCCGGCATGGACCAATTGTCCCGGGTGATCTACATCGGCAGTTTGTCCAAGGCCATCGCGCCGGCCCTGCGCGTGGGCTTCATCGCCGCCCACCGCGAGCTGATCGACGAACTGGTGCCGCTGAAGATGGCCAGCGGCCTGACCAGTTCGGAGATCACCGAGGAACTGGCCCTGGACATCCTCTTGCAGGGACGCCACCGCAAGCATGTGAAGCAGCTGCAGGACAACCTGTCCCAGGCCCACGAGGCGGTGGCCCGCCGGCTGGAGAACGTCGGCATGGAAATCTACCTGGAGCCGCGCGCCGGCCTGTTCCTCTGGGCCCGCCACCGGCTGATGGACGACGCCACGCTGCTGGCCACCCGCGCCAAGGCGGAGAAGATCCTGCTGGCCCCCGGGCAATTGTTCATGCCCGACGCCCGCCCCATACCCTGGCTGCGCTTCAACGTCGCGCATTCCCTGGACGACCGCCTCTACCGCTTCCTGGAACGCCAGGCCGACGCCCACGGCCTCGAGCCAGCCCAGGACTGAGCCTTGGAACCCAGGGGATCGTTTCGCCCGTGGAGGCGGTCGTAACAAGGGCCGGGTAGTCGAAGGCTGCCCGCTTCCCCAACTGCGGCCCTGACAGGAGACTCCTATGGATAGCTACCACATCAGTAAAGTGGACAAAGGCTGGGAACTGCGCAAAGTGGGCGCTGCACGCGCGTCCAAGCTCGCCGACACCAAGAACGAAATCCTCGAACTCACTGCCAGCTACATGGACGGCAAGACCGCTTCGGTGAAAATCCACAAGGAAGACGGCACCATCCAGGAAGAACGCACTTACCCACGGAGCGCCGATCCAAGGCGCAGCCAAGGCTGATAGCCTCTATCGGCAGCCTCGAAAGCCTGCTCAGGGACTTTCGAGACAGTGACGCCCGGCCCTCGCCGGGCCGTTCGCTGGCCCGGGCGAGCATGTTTCAGCACTGAGAGCCCGCCTGGCTGACCTGGGCTCGGCGCCCGGTTCGAGCCCTGACACCGATCTCGCCCACATCGCCTGCGGGGCCTTGGCCTCGTGAGCGGTGGGTCGCCGTCGTGGTCTCCTTCATCGGTGTTTCACCTGCGGAAGGCGCCCTTGGCATCGGTGGGTTATCCCCACGGGCTCGAATAGGTCGCCCGTGCCTGGGCGCCGCCCGGACTCATCGTCCTCTCGAAACCCGACCGGCGCGTCTTCATGCGCGAATGGCCGATACACGGGCCGTTATCGATGCGGGTTGGGATTGGCGGCCTGGAGCATGAGGCGATGGCCATGTCCGGTCGTCTTCCTCGGATCGTCGATATACAAGCGCGGCGTCGCGCGTGGCACCGATAGCCTTGCCTTCAATAACGGTTTCGGCCTGTGCGGCAAGAGCGCGCCGCGCGGGGGCAGGGCGTTTCGTCAGGACAGCTGGCCAATCGCTACGCTGTACTGTAATTATATACAGTATGAAGACTTACCTTTTCTATCCGTCCTTTTCGCCCCCGAGCCCGTGGTTGGCACCCGGGGCCGCAGCACCTGGCCGGTGGGGTTTATCCCCTCGCCGTGGGCGACGTTTGAGGGCAGGGCGATGATCGGCGCGGTGGTTGCCCTGGATACGCTGCTGGATGCGCGCCGGGTGTGGAAAGGCCGCCCGACCGAGAAGCCCGCCGGCCTCCAGCCGAGCGGCCATGCCGGGCTGGATGCGGCCCTGCCGAGCGGTGGCTGGCCGGAAGCCGCCCTTACCGAGCTGCTGGTGCCCGCCGAGGGCCTTGGCGAACTGAGCCTGCTCTGGCCGACCCTGGCGCGCCTGACCCGGGCGGCGGAGCGGGTGGTGCTGGTGGCGCCGCCCTTCATCCCCTATGCGCCGGCCTGGCTGGCCGCCGGGATCGACCTGCGCGAACTGGCGGTGGTGGAGGCCCGCGGGCGCGATGCGCTGTGGGCGGCCGAGCAATGCCTGCGTTCGGGGAGCTGCGGCGCCGTGCTCTGCTGGCCGCCGCAGGCCGACGACCGTGCCCTGCGCCGCCTGCAGGTGGCCGCCGAGAGCGGACAGACCCTGGCCTTCGCCTTCCGCCCGGCCCGCGACGCCTTCAATCCTTCGCCGGCCGCGCTGCGTATCGCCGTCGATGCGCAGCCGCGCCAGTTGCGTGTGCTCAAGTGCCGCGGCGGGCTCGCGCCCGGCCAGGCGATCCCCTTGGCGGCGGGGTGAAGGGCGATGCTCTGGGCCTGTATCGTCTTGCCGCAACTGGCGCTGGATGCGGTGTCGCGCCGGCTTGCCGACCCCGAGGCACCTCTGGTCCTGCTCAGCGGCAGCCCGCAGCACCGGGTGATCCAGGCGTTGAACCCGGCGGCGCGGGCGCTCGGCCTGCGCCGTGGCCAATCCCTGGCGGCCGCCCATGCCTTGACCCGCGCCTTCGCCAGCGTCGAGCAGGATCCGGCGGAAATCGAGCGCTGGCAGCAGTTCCTCGCCGCCTGGGCCTATCGCTTCAGCTCCCAGGTGAGCCTGCGCTACCCGCGCGCGCTGCTGCTGGAAATCCACTCCAGCCTTGCGCTGTTCGGCCCCTGGCCGCGTTTCGAGGCGCGCCTGCGCGACGAGCTGGCGGCCCTCGGTTTCCGTCACCGCCTGGTGGTGGCGCCGAACCCGGCGGCGGCGCGGGCCCTGGCCAACGTCCACGACGGCCTGGCGGTCCTGTCCGCCGAAGCCTTGCGTGAGGCCCTGGAGCGAATGCCGGTGGACCGGCTCGGCCTCGAGCCCCAGGTGGCCACGGCCTTCGCGCGCATGGGCCTGCGTGTGCTGGGGCAGGTGCTGGCGCTGCCCCGGGCGACCCTGGCGCGGCGCTTCCCCGCGCACCTGCTGCAGCACCTGGATACCCTGCTCGGCGAGCGCCCGCTGGCCCTCGAATGCTACGTGCCGCCGGATGAGTTCGCCGGGCGCCTGGAACTGAATTTCGAGGTGGAATCGCACCAGGCCCTGCTGTTTCCCCTGCGCCGGCTGACCGCCGACCTGGCGGCCTTTCTCGCCGGCCGCGACAGCGGGGTGCAGCGCTTCACCCTGCATTTGGAGCACCGTGGCGGCGGCGAGACTCAGGTGCCGGTCGGCCTGCTGGGCGCCGAGCGCGACCCGGCGCTGCTCTTCGAACTGGCCCGTGGCCGTCTGGAGCGGCAACAGGTGCCGGCACCGGTACAGGCGATGCGCCTGCTGGCGCGCGACCTGCCGGCCTTCGTGCCCGAGCACCGCCAACTGTTCGACGAGCGGCCCCAGCAGAGCCTGCCCTGGGAGCAACTGCGCGAGCGCTTGCGCGCCCGCCTCGGCGATGACGCGGTGCATGGCCTGAGCGCCCGCGCGGACCACCGCCCGGAAGCGGCCTGGCGGGCGGAATCGGCCCCCAAGGCAAGCCCGCTGCCGCCCGCCACGCCGCGGCCCGGCTGGCTACTGCCGGAGCCGGTGGCGCTGCGCGAGGCTTCCCTGCGGGTGCTCGCCGGGCCCGAACGCATCGAGTCCGGCTGGTGGGATGGCGCCGACGTGCGGCGCGATTACTACCTGGTGGAAACCCGCGGCGGACAACGGGGCTGGGCCTTCCGCCCGGTCGGGGTGGACGGGCCGTTGCTGCTCCACGGGTGGTTCGCATGAGCCCGGGCTACGCCGAATTGCACTGCCTGTCGAATTTCAGTTTCCAGCGGGGCGCGTCCAGCGCCCGCGAACTCTTCGAACGGGCCACACGCCACGGCTACCAGGCCCTGGCGATCACCGACGAGTGTTCCCTGGCCGGCATCGTGCGCGCCTGGCAGGCGTCCCGCGATACCGGGCTGCCGCTGATCGTCGGCAGCGAAATCCGCCTCGAAGAGGGTCCCAAGCTGGTCCTGCTGGTGGAAGACCTGGCCGGCTACCAGCGGCTGTGCCGGCTGATCACCCTGGCCCGCCGCCGGGCCGCGAAAGGCGAGTACCGGTCGTTGCGCGAGGATTTCGACGAAGCGCTGGATGGTCTGCTGGCGCTCTGGGTGCCGCAGCCGGGCGAGGATCCGGCGCGCGAGGGGCGCTGGCTGCGCGAGCGCTTCCCCGGGCGCGTCTGGCTGGCGGTCGAGCTGCACCGTGGGCCGGACGACGCCACCCGGCTGCGGCGGCTCCAGGCCCAGGCCGCCGCCCTGGGCCTGCCGCTGGTGGCCGCGGGAGACGTGCACATGCACGCGCGCGGGCGTCGCGCCCTGCAGGACTGCATGACCGCGATCCGCCACCACCTGCCGGTGGCCGAGGCGGGGGCGTACCTGTTCGGCAACGGCGAGCGGCATCTGCGCCCGTGCGCGGCCCTGGCCGATCTCTACCCGGCGTCGCTATTGGCGGAAACCCTGGCCATCGCCCGGCGTTGCACCTTCGACCTCGACCAGTTGCGCTACCAATATCCCCACGAGCTGGTGCCCGCCGGCCATACGGCGACCACCTGGCTGCGCCATCTGGTCGACGCCGGGGCCCGCCTGCGCTGGCCGAAGGAGATTCCCCCGGGAACCCAGGCACAGATCGAGAAGGAGCTGGGCCTGATCGAGGACCTGGGCTACGAGAGCTATTTCCTTACCGTTCACGACATCGTCGCGTTCGCCCGTCGCAAGCACATCCTTTGCCAGGGGCGTGGCTCGGCGGCCAACTCGGTGGTGTGCTTCGCCCTCGGCATCACCGAACTGGACCCGGCGCGGGTGGACCTGCTGTTCGAACGCTTCCTCTCCAAGGAGCGCAACGAGCCACCGGACATCGACGTGGACTTCGAGCACGAGCGCCGCGAAGAGGTCATTCAGTACGTATTCGAACGCTACGGCCGCAACCGGGCGGCGCTCACCGCGGTGGCCAGCACCTACCACGGCGCCGGCGCGGTGCGCGACCTGGCCAAGGCCCTCGGCCTGCCGCCCGACCAGGTCGACGCCCTGGCCGGTTGCTGCGGGCACTGGAGCAGCGGTCCGCCAGGCGTCGAGCGGCTGCGGGAAAGCGGTTTCGACCCGGACAGCCCGGTGTTGCGTCGGGTCCTGGCGCTCACCGGCGAGCTGATCGGCTTCCCCCGGCACCTGTCGCAGCACCCCGGCGGTTTCGTCATCTCCGAACAGGCGCTGGATACGCTGGTACCGGTGGAGAACGCGGCCATGCCGGGGCGCACCCTGATCCAGTGGGACAAGGACGACCTCGACCTGGTCGGCCTGCTCAAGGTGGACATCCTCGCCCTGGGCATGCTCAGCGCGTTGCGCCGTTGCTTCGACCTGCTGAGCCGCTATCGGGGGCGGCATCTCACCCTGGCCACGGTGCCCCAGGAGGACCCGGCGACCTACGCGATGATCGCCCGCGCCGATACCCTGGGGGTTTTCCAGATCGAGTCGCGGGCGCAGATGGCCATGCTCCCGCGGCTGCGCCCGAAGACCTTCTACGACCTGGTCATCGAGGTGGCCATCGTCCGCCCGGGGCCGATCCAGGGCGACATGGTCCATCCCTACCTGCGCCGGCGTAACGGGGACGAAAAGGTGACCTATCCCGAGGGACTGGAGAAGGTGTTCAAGCGCACCCTCGGCGTGCCGCTGTTCCAGGAGCAGGTGATGCAACTGGCCATCGTCGCCGCCGATTATTCGCCGGGGGAGGCCGACCAGTTGCGCCGTTCCATGGCGGCCTGGAAGCGTCACGGCGGCCTGGAGCCCCATCGCCGGCGTCTCACCGAGGGCATGCTGAAGAACGGCTACAGCGCCGATTTCGCCCTGCGCATCTTCGAGCAGATCAAGGGCTTCGGCAGCTACGGGTTCCCCGAATCCCATGCCGCCAGCTTCGCCCTGCTGACCTACGCCAGTTGCTGGCTGAAATGCCACGAGCCGGCCGCCTACGCCTGTGCCCTGATCAACAGTTGGCCGATGGGCTTCTACAGCCCCGACCAGGTGCTGCAGGACGCCCGTCGCCACGGCATCCGGACCCTGCCGGTCGACGTGCGCCACAGCGACTGGGATTGCAGCCTCGAAGGCGACGGAGCGGGGCAGCCGGCGATCCGCCTGGGGCTGCGGATGATCGCCGGATTCGCCGAGGCCGACGCCCGGCGTATCGAACGCGCCAGGGCCGCCGGCGCCTTCGCCGAGGTGGCCGAGCTGGGCGTCCGCGCCGCCCTGGAGGCCCGCGCGCTGGAGCGGCTCGCCGATGCCGGCGCCCTGCAGGGGCTCGCCGGGCATCGGCATCGGGCGCGCTGGGCGGTGGCCGGGATCGAGACCCAGTACCCGCTGTTCGCCGGCTTGCCGGCCGGGGACGAACCCCCGGTGGAGTTGCCGCGGCCGACCCCGGGCGAGGACCTGCACGCCGACTACGCCACCCTGGGCACCACCCTCGGCCCGCATCCGCTGGCAATGTTGCGCGAAGACCTGCGCAGCCGCCGCTGTCGTCATTCGCGGGAGTTGGCGGGGGTCGAGCACGGCCGGCCGGTGAGCGTCGCCGGCCTGGTGATCGGCCGGCAACGGCCGCAGACCGCCAGCGGGGTGATCTTCGTGACCCTGGAGGACGAGTACGGGATGGTCAACGTAATCGTCTGGCACGACCTGGCCGAGCGGCAGCGGCGGGTATTGGTGGGCGCGCGGCTGTTGCAGGTGGATGGGCGCCTGGAAACGCAAGGCGAGGTGCGGCACCTGATCGCCGGGCGCCTGCATGACCTCACCCCGATGTTGACCGGCCTGGACATACGCAGCCGGGATTTCCACTGACGCGCGCGTCATCGGCGGGCGCGGCCGCGGGGCGCGGGACCGGCCTGAGGCGCGGCAGGGTGCCGTGCGTGGAGCCGCAAATGAGGCTTCGCTCGGTAAAAGGCTTGTCTGTGGGCCCGCGGGCAGGTATTTCTCTCGTCCGCTGTGTTTGCCCCGGGAGCGACGCCCGTGCCCGCCGCGAACGAACTGCCCGAAGGGATAAGGAATCTTCATGGATGTATCGCTCCTGCTCACGGCCGGCCTGGTAGCCGCGACCATCGGTCTCTGGGCCACCGCCCGCCTGCCCGAATACCTCACCGCGTTGCTGTTCTTCACCCTCGCCATGGTCCTGAAGGTCGCGCCCGCCGCGCTGATTTTCTCCGGCTTCGCCTCGTCGGCCTTCTGGCTGGTGCTCAGCGGTTACGTCATCGGCATCGCCATCCGCAAGACCGGGTTGGCCGACCGCTGCGCGCGCTGGCTGGCGCCGGGACTGTCCGGCTCCTACCCGCGCCTGGTGTTCGGGGTGATCGGCCTGACCTATGCCCTGGCGTTCGTGATGCCTTCGAACATGGGCCGGATCGCCTTGCTGATGCCCATCGTCCTGGCGCTGGCCGACCGCACCGGCCTCGGCGAGGGTCGCCCCGGACGCATCGGGTTGGGTCTGGCGGTCGGGTTCGGCACCTTCCAGCTGTCGGCCTCGATCCTGCCGGCCAACGTGCCCAACCTGGTGATGGCCGGTGCCATCGAGTCCTCCTACGGCCTGCACCTGGCCTACCTGCCGTACCTGCTGCTGCATCTGCCGGTGCTCGGCCTGCTCAAGGGCGTCGCCCTGGGCGCCTGCGTCTGCGGGTTGTTCCGGGATCGCCTGGAGGGCAGGGTGGAGGCCGAGGCCGCGCAACCCCTGAGTGCCGACGAAAAGCGGCTGGCGCTCCTGCTGGCGGTCACCCTCGGGCTTTGGTTCACCGACGCCCTGCACGGCATCTCGCCCGCCTGGGTCGGCCTGGGCGCCGCCTGCATCTGCCTGTTGCCGCGGATCGGCTTCGTCAGCGGCGAGGAGTTCGGCAAGGAGGTGAATCACCGCACCGCGCTCTACGTGGCGGCCATCCTCGGCCTCGCCGCCCTGGTCGCACAAAGCGGGCTCGGCGAGGCGATCGGTCAGGCCCTGCTGCACGTCCTGCCCCTGGGGGCGATCGGCCCGTTGGGCAGCTTCGCGGCCATCACCGGTGTCGCGGTGCTGCTCGGTTTCGTCGTCACCGCCAATGGCGTGCCCGCGCTGTTCACGCCCTTGGCCCACTCCCTGGCCAGCGCCTCCGGCCTGCCCTTGCTCAGCGTCCTGATGATCCAGGTGATCGGCTTCTCCACGCCGTTATTGCCCTACCAGGCCTCGCCCATCGTGGTCGCCATGGGCATGGGCCGGATACCCTTCGCCGCCGCCCTACGCCTGAGCCTGGTCCTGGCCGGCGTGACCTTCCTGGTCCTGCTGCCGCTGGATTACCTCTGGTTCCGCCTGATGGGCCAGCTTTGAGCGGCGCTCGCCCAGCGCCGAAGGTCCACGCGTAGGGCCGTTGGCTTCACTGGAGGAGGGGCCTCGATCTCGCTATCCGGGTTTTCCACGCGGTTCACCCCATGCGTGCGGATCCGTCCCCTGGAGGAGGCCGGCCAGGATGACCCCATGGCGGTGAACGGACGATCCCCAGGTCACCCGCTTCCTGCCCTGCACGACCTGGTCGACGCCCGGGCCCGGCGCGCCGGGCGTCCGGCTCAGCGCGGCAACGGCAGCGCGGTGGTGTACTTGATCTGCTCCATGGCGAAGCTGGAAGTGATGTCGGTCAGGCCGTCGGTGCTGGTGATCAACTTCTTGTAGAAGCGGTCGTAGGCGCTGATGTCGCTGACCAGCACGCGCAGCATGTAGTCCCATTCGCCGGCCATGCGGTAGAACTCCAGGACTTCCTCGAACTGCACGACGATGGCGGCGAATTTCTCCAGCCAGAGGCTATCGTGGCGCTGGGTCTTGAGCTGGACGAACACCGACAGTCCGAGGCCCAGGCGCGCCGGGTCCACCAGGGCCACGCGGGCGCGGATATAGCCTTCTTCCTCGAGTTTCTTCACCCGTTTCCAGCAGGGCGTGGTGGACAGGTTGACCGCTTCGGCGAGGTCCTTGAGCGGCAGGGAGGCGTCCCGCTGGAGCAGCGAGAGAATGTGGCGGTCGAAATGATCCATACACGTACCGTTGTCATTTGGGAAAAATTTTCTACTCAATAGCGCCAAATGGAGAAAATTGAAAATAATTTTCTCGGATTCAGGCCGTAATATTTTTCCGTCCTTTCCACGAAGAAACGCGCATGTTCCCGTCCTTGCTTTTCCGTCCCGCGCCGCCGCCGCGTCTCTCGCGGCATGACCTGCAGCGGCCGGGCCGGCGCCCCTCCGCGGCCCGCGGGCGGGAGGCTCGCCGATGAACGCCTGGCTCCGCGCCGCCGTGAGCAAGCTGTCCAGCGACCAGTTGCGCTCGTCCGACACCCATTTGCACAAGCTGGACATCCCCGGCCTGCCGGGTATCGACGTCTACCTCAAGGACGAAAGCACCCATCCCACCGGCAGCCTCAAGCATCGCCTGGCCCGCTCGCTGTTCTTGCATGCCATCTGCAGCGGCAAGGTGCGCGAAGGCACGCCGGTGGTGGAGGCGTCGTCCGGCAGCACGGCGGTGTCCGAGGCCTATTTCGCCAAGCTGCTCGGCTTGCCGTTCACCGCGGTGATGCCGCGCAGCACCGCAAGCAAGAAGATCGAGCAGATCGAACTGCTCGGCGGGCGCTGCCACTTCGTCGACCACGGCGCTGAGGTCTATGCCCACGCGCAGCGCCTGGCGCGGGAAAGCGACGGCCACTACATGGATCAGTTCACCTATGCCGAGCGGGCCACCGACTGGCGCGGCAACAACAATATCGCCGAGAGCATCTTTCGCCAGATGAGCGAGGAGCCGCACCCGCTGCCCCACGCCATCGTCATGGGCGCCGGCACCGGCGGCACCACCGCGACCCTGGGCCGCTATATCCGCTACCGCGGCTTCGCCACCCGGATGGTGGCGGTCGACCCCGAGCATTCGGTGTTCTACGACAGCTTCCATCGCGCCGATCGCTCCCTGACCAGCGTCCAGTGCAGCCGCATCGAAGGCATCGGCCGGCCGCAGGTGGAACCCTCCTTCCTGCCGGAGGTGATCGACGAGATGCTCAAGGTGCCCGACGCCGCCAGCATCGCCTGCCTGTACTGGCTGGAACGCCTGATCGGGCGCAGGGCCGGCGGTTCCACCGGGACCAACCTGTGGGGCGTGCTGCAGGTCGCCCGGCAGATGCAGGCGCACGGCATTCGTGGTTCGATCGTCACCTTGATGTGCGACAGCGGCGAGCGTTATCTGGATACTTACTACGACCGCGACTGGGTGGCGCGGCACATCGGCGATATCGCCCCCTACGCCGAACGACTCGATCCTCTTTTCCAGCCCACCCCGAGACGAGCATGACCCAGAGCAAGCATTTCTCCACCCGCGTGATCCACGCGGGCGAGCAGGCGGCCTACGCCGAAAACGCGATCTTCCCGGCCATCGTCACCGCCAGTTCCTTCGTCAAGCGTGGCCTGGACGACAACCCGGAGTACAGCTACAGCCGCGGGGCCAACCCCACCCGCCACGCCTACGAGAGTTGTATCGCCGCCCTGGAAGGCGGCCATGGCGCCCTGGCCTGCGCCTCCGGCATGGCCGCCACCGCCAGTGTGCTGGAGCTGCTGCCGAAGGATTCCCACGTGATCGTCATGTCCGGCGTCTACGGCGGTACCTTCCGCCTGCTGGAGGATTACCGCGGGCGCAGTGCCGGGCTGAGCACCAGCTACGTCGATCTCAACGACCTGGATGCCCTGGCCGACAGCCGCCGCGAGAACACCCGGCTGATCTGGATCGAGACGCCGACCAACCCCTTGCTGCAACTGGTGGATATCGCCCCGGTGACTGAGTTCGCCCGTGCCCACGGCATCCTCACCTGCGTCGACAACACCTTCTGCTCGCCCTGGAACCAGCGCCCCATCGAGTTCGGCGTGGACCTGGTGATGCACTCGGCGAGCAAGTACATCGGCGGCCATTCCGACCTGATCGGCGGCGTGGTGGTGGCGGCCGACGAGGCGCTGCTCGCGCGCCTGCGGGCGGTGGGCATGGCGGTGGGCGCGATCCAGGGGCCCTTCGATTGCTACCTGGCGCTGCGCGGGTTGAAGACCCTGGACGTGCGCATGGAACGGCAGTGCGCCAATGCCCTGCGCCTGGCGCGCTTCCTCGAAAGCCATGGGCGGGTCGAGCAGGTCTACTACCCCGGCCTGGAAAGCCACCCGCAATTCGCCCTCTGCCAGCGCCAGATGCGCAGCGGCGGGGCGGTGGTCTCGCTGAAAGTGAACGCGGATCGCGCGGCCGTCTCGGCCTTGATCGAACGCCTGTCGATCTTCGTCCTGGCCGATTCCCTGGGCGGCGTGGAAAGCATGATCAACCATTCCTACAGCATGTCGCACTGCTCCCTGAGCCACGAGCAGAAGGCGGCCATGGGCATCGGCGAGAACCTGCTGCGGCTGTCGGTGGGGGTCGAGCACGTGGAAGACCTGATGGCCGATCTCGACCAGGCCCTGGCTTCGCTTCCCTAGTCGGAGGCCCGCGGCCGCTCCCGCGCGGCCGTTCCCCGGGCGGCGGGAACGCCGGCGGCGGCGCGGTTGCCGAACGGACATCCACGACGACGCCGGCGCCAACCCGCAAGCACGCCATGAACAAGGAGCGACCATGCGCATCGAGTCTTTCTTCGATCCCGATACCAGTACCTACAGCCATCTGCTGAGCGATCCGGCCAGCCAGCGCTGCGCCATCATCGACCCGGTGCTGGACTACGATCCCGCCGCCGCGCGCATCGGCCATGCCAGCGCCGACCGCCTGATCGATCACGTGCGCGCCAATGGCCTGCAGGTGGACTGGCTGCTGGAGACCCATGTGCATGCCGACCACCTGTCCGCCGCCCGCTACCTGCGCGAACGGCTGGGCGGCCGCATCGGCATCGGCGCGGAAATCCCCCGGGTGCAGGTGGCGTTCGCCGACCTGTTCGACGCCGAGGAAGCGTTCGCCCAGGACGGCAGCCAGTTCGACCGGCTGTTCGCCGACGAGGAATGCTTTCACGTCGGGTGCCTGCCGGTACGGGTGCTGCACACCCCCGGGCACACACCGGCCTGCGTCAGCTACCTGGTGGGCGACGCCGCCTTCATCGGCGACACCCTGTTCATGCCCGACAGCGGCACCGCCCGCTGCGATTTCCCCGGCGGCGACGCGCGCCAGCTGTATCGCTCGATCCAGCGCCTGTTCGCGTTGCCGGCGAGCACCCGGCTATTCCTCTGCCACGACTACAAGGCGCCGGGTCGCGAGCACCACTGTTGCCAGACCACGGTGGGCGAGCAGCGGGCGCACAACATCCACGTCGGCCGGGGAACCGCCGAGGCGGATTTCGTCGCCATGCGCACCCGCCGCGACAGCGGCCTGGATCTGCCGCGGCTGATGCTGCCGGCGGTGCAGGTGAACATGCGCGCCGGCAACCTGCCGCCGCCGGCGGCCAACGGTCGGCGCTACTTCAAGCTGCCGCTGGATTGCTTCTGATGCGGGAGAGGAAAGGCGCGGCGACGGAGGCTTCGCGGTGCTGAGCGTGCTGGCGGTGGTCTACGGACTGGCGGTCGGCGTGACCTTCGGCCTGACCGGTGCGGGGGGTGGCATCCTGGCGGTGCCGGCCCTGGTGATCGGACTCGGCTGGAGCATGCCTACGGCGGCGCCGGTGGCCCTGCTCGCGGTGGCCGCGGCGGCCGCCACCGGCGCTGTCCAGGGCCTGCGCGAGGGCCTGGTGCGCTATCGCGCGGCCCTGCTGATGGCCTCCGCGGGCGCCCTGCTGTCGCCCCTGGGGGTGGAACTGGCGCAACGGCTGCCGCATCGGGTGCTGACGACGGCGTTCGCCCTGGTGATGACGCTGGTGGCCTTGCGGCTGGTCCGCCAGGCGTTCGGCCACGTGGCCTGCGACCCGGCGGCCGACTCGCCGCGCCCGCCCTGCCGGCTGGACCCCGCCAGCGGACGCTTTCGCTGGACGCCGCGGGTCAGTGCGATCCTCGCCGCCATCGGCGCCCTGGCCGGGCTGCTCAGCGGCCTGCTCGGCGTCGGCGGCGGTTTCCTCATCGTGCCGGCCTTGCGCCGGGTCAGCGACGTCCCGCTGCACGGCATCGTCGCCACTTCGCTGATGGTGATCGCGCTGGTCTCCGGCTTCGCCGCCTTCGGTGCCTTGAGCGCGGGGGTGAGGATCGATGCCATGGGGGCGTCGTTCATCGCCGCCAGCGTGGCCGGCATGCTGGTCGGACGGCGGCTGTCGGGGCGCCTGCCGGCCCGTTTCATTCAGGTGGGTTTTGCCGGCGTCTGTCTGATCGTCGCGGTCAGCCTGTTCCTGTCGGGTGGGTCGTGATCCGGCATGCGTCCTGGCCGGTCGCCGGGGCAGGGCTGCCGTCGCCCTGCGTGCCGTAGGACGCGCCCAGGTTATCCAGCAGCGCCCGCACGACCGCCGAGGTACCGGCGGCCGGCGCCGCCACCAGGGCGAATTCGCGATGCAGCGGTGTGCTCAAGGCGAGTACCCGCAGGCCGGGAAGCGCGTCCGGCAGCACCATCCGCGGCACCAGGGTGACCCCGAGGTTTTCCCGCACCAGCGCCAATGCACTGTTCCAGTCGCGCACTTCGGCGCGCACCTGGCCCAGGCGCAAGCCGGCCTCCCGGGCGAGGCTGCGGGCATTCACCTTGCAACCGCCGGTGGCCAGCACGAAGGGCTCGTCGACCAGTTCCCGCAGGGCCACCTCGACGAGGCCGCGTCGGGCCCAGGGATGCCGCGCGGCAACCACCGCCACCCAGGCATCCCGCCCCAAGGGAGTCGCTTGACGTTCAGGGGGCGGGTTGAGCAGCACGCCGACGTCGACGGCGTTCGTCGCCAGCAGGTCCTCGACTTCCTCGTCGCTGGCCTCCAGAACGATCACCTCGATGCCCGGGTGCGCGCGGCGGAAGCGTTGCAGCAACGGCGCCAGCAGGGTGGCGGATACCGCCGGGAAGCTGGCCAGGCGCAGCGAGGCGCGCTCCAGGCCGCGCGCGGCATCGGCCCCGGCCTGGATCCGCTCCAGGGCGGCCAGCATCACCCGCGCCTGCTCGATCACCTGGATGCCCACGCGGGTGGGCAGCGTGCGGCGGTGTTCCCGCGACAGCAGGCGCACGCCGAGCCCGTCCTCCAGCGATCTGAGCGCCTGGCTGGCGCCCGACTGGGTCACGCCCAGGCACTCGGCCGCGCCGCTGATGCTGCCGGCGTCGGCCACCGCCACGAGCAAACGCCAATGCATGAGGTTGAGCCTGGCAGTAGATTTCCTTATGGCAGCGGTCTGAAAGATTAAGTTTACCCAGGCCCACCGGAGCGGCGACAGTAGCGCACCGGGTCGCGCGTGCCGCGGGCCCCACTGCCGGAGCTCATCATGAAACTGTATTTCGCCCCTTCCGCCTGCTCGCTCGCCTCGCACATCGCGCTACGCGAGGCGGATCTGCCGTTCGAGCTGATCAAGGTCAACAACGCCACCAAGGAAACCGCCGAGGGCGGTGACTTCCGCAAGGTCAATCCCAAGGGCTACGTAGCCGCCCTGGTGCTGGACAATGGGCAGGTGCTCACCGAGGCGCCGGCCCTGCTGCAATACCTGGCCGACCTCAAGCCGGAAACCGGGCTGGCGCCGGCCAATGGCAGCTGGGAGCGGGTCCGCCTGCAGGAAATGCTGGCCTTCATCTCCAGCGAAATCCATACCGGCGGCTGCAGCCCGCTGTTCAACAAGTCGATCCCGGAGGAGGTGAAGACCTTCTTCAGGGACAAGTTGAACGCGCGCCTGGAACTGATCGCGGCGACCCTGGGCGAGCGGGACTACCTGCTCGGCGAGCGTTTCAGCGTGGCCGACGCCCTGCTGTTCACGATTCTGCGCTGGATGGGCCCGCTGAAGGTCGATCTGGGCCGCTGGCCGGCATTCGCCGGCTACCTGCAACGCATCGAGGCGCGTCCGTCGGTGAAAGCCGCGCTGGAGGCCGAAGCGGCGGCCTGAGTCCCGCTCTCCCACCGGCCAGGGGCGGCGGTGCATGCACCGCATCCAGTGCCCCTGAAACGGCGAGGCGCCGCGTCGCAAGGGTAAACGAGGCGCCCGAGCCCTGGAGAAGGGCCCGGCCCGCCCTTCACGGGGGCGTCTTGGGCCGGCGACGGCGTGAACAGGTCGCCTGACCGGTGCTTTCCCAGGACTGCCGCAGTCCCCGGCGAAGCCGGGCGCTCCCACCGCGTCGCTCGGCGCTGGCGTCCAATGCACGTCCCGTCTCGGGAACGTCGGGAGCTGGCCAAAACGGTCAGGCAGATTGAAAAGATCGGCCATTGTCCGCTGTGGCCCGGCTGCCGATGATGGGCCTTTCGCGCGAAGGCTTGGGAGAATCCGTCATGCAAATCGAGAACAGGGTATTTCTGGTCACCGGCGCCGGTTCCGGGCTGGGCGCGGCCACTGCCCAGGGGCTGCTGGCGGCCGGTGCCAAGGTGGTGCTGGTCGACCTGAACGGCCCGGCCCTGGAGGCGAAGGCCGCCGAGTGGGGCGCGAACGCCCACGGGGTGGTCGCCGATATCGCCGACGAGGCATCCGCCCGCGCGGCGGTGCAGGCGGCGCAGAGCCTGTTCGGCGGCCTGCACGGGCTGATCAACTGTGCCGGCGTGGTCACCGGCGAGAAGATCCTCGGCAAGCAGGGCCCCCACGCCCTGGCCAGCTTCAGCCGTATCGTCGGCATCAACCTGATCGGCAGCTTCAACATGCTGCGCCTCGGCGCCGAAGCCATGGCGCTGGGCGAGCCCGACGGCAACGGCGAGCGCGGGGTGATCGTCAACACGGCGTCCATCGCCGCCTACGACGGGCAGATCGGCCAGGCCGCCTACGCCGCGTCCAAGGCCGGGGTGGTCGGCCTGACCCTGCCGGCCGCACGCGAGCTGGCGCGCTTCGGCATCCGCGTGATGACCATCGCCCCCGGCATCTTCGAGACGCCGATGATGGCCGGGATGACCCAGGAGGTGCGCGACGGCCTCGCCGCCGGGGTGCCTTTCCCGCCACGCCTCGGCCGCCCGGACGAATACGCCGCGCTGGTCCGCCATATCATCGAAAACAGCATGCTCAACGGTGAGGTGATCCGTCTCGACGGCGCCTTGCGGATGGCTGCCAAGTGAAGGAGAACACCATGCACAACGATCCCATCGTCATCGTCGGCAGCGCCCGCACCCCCATGGGCGGGTTCCAGGGCGACCTCAAGGGCCTGACCGCCCCGCAACTCGGCGCCGCGGCCATTCGCGCCGCGGTGGCGCGCAGCGGCCTGCCGCCCGAGGCCGTCGAGGAAGCCCTGATGGGCTGCGTGCTGCCGGCCGGCCTCGGCCAGGCACCGGCACGCCAGGCGGCGCTGGGCGCCGGCCTGGACGAAGGCACGGTGTGCACCACCCTGAACAAGATGTGCGGCTCCGGCATGCAGGCGGCGATTCTCGCCCATGATCTGCTGCGCGGCGGCAGCGCCGAGGTGGTGGTGGCCGGCGGCATGGAAAGCATGAGCAACGCGCCCTACTTGCTGGACAAGGCCCGCGGCGGCTACCGCATGGGCCACGGCCGGGTGCTCGACCACATGTTCCTCGACGGCCTCGAGGACGCCTACGACAAGGGCCGCCTGATGGGCACCTTCGCCGAGGACTGTGCCGCCGCCCACGGCTTCAGCCGCGAGGAGCAGGACGCGTACGCGCTGGCCTCGCTGCAACGCGCGCGGGACGCCATCGCCGAGGGTCGCTTCGCCGACGAGGTGGTCGCCCTGGACGTCGCCCAGGGCCGCGAGACCCGCCAGGTGAGCGAGGACGAGCAGCCGCCGAAGGCGCGCCCGGACAAGATCCCCACGCTCAAGCCGGCGTTCCGCGAGGGCGGCAGCGTCACCGCGGCCAATTCCAGTTCGATTTCCGACGGCGCCGCCGCCCTGGTGCTGATGCGCCGTTCCGAGGCCGAGCGCCGTGGCCTGGAAATCCAGGCGGTGATCCATGGGCACGCCGCGTTCGCCGCGGCGCCGAACCTGTTCCCCACCGCGCCCATCGGCGCCATCCGCAAGCTGATGACCCGCACCGGCTGGAGCCTGGACCAGGTGGACCTGTTCGAGATCAACGAAGCCTTCGCCGTGGTGGCCATGGTGACCATGCGCGAGCTGGGCCTGGACCACGCCAAGGTCAACGTGAACGGCGGCGCCTGCGCCCTCGGCCATCCCATCGGCGCGTCCGGCGCGCGGATCCTGGTGACCCTGCTGGCGGCCCTGCGCAACCGTGGCCTGAGCCGCGGCGTGGCGGCGATCTGCATCGGCGGCGGCGAAGCCACCGCCATGGCCATCGAAATCCCCCGGTGAGGACCTGACCATGTTGCCCAGCGAAGAACAACTCAGCATTGGCGAGATGGCCCGGCAGTTCGCTCAGGAACGCCTGCGGCCGTTCGCCGAACAGTGGGACCGCGAGCACCGCTATCCCGCCGAGGCGATCCGCGAGATGGCCGAGCTCGGCTTTTTCGGCATGCTGGTGCCCGAGGCATGGGGCGGCAGCGACACCGGTTATCTGGCCTACGCCCTGGCCCTGGAAGAGATCGCCGCCGGTGACGGCGCTTGCTCGACCATCATGAGCGTGCACAACTCGGTGGGTTGCGTGCCGATCCTGCGCTTTGGCGACGAGCAGCAGAAACGCCGCTTCCTCGAACCCCTGGCGCGCGGCGAACAGATCGGCGCCTTCGCCCTCACCGAGCCCCAGGCCGGTTCCGACGCCAGCGCCTTGCGCACCCGCGCGCGTCGCGACGGCGACAGCTACGTGCTCAACGGCGCCAAGCAATTCATCACCTCGGGGGAGAACGCCGGCACGGTGATCGTCTTCGCGGTCACCGATCCAGACGCCGGCAAGCGCGGCATCAGCGCCTTCATCGTGCCCACCGACAGCCCCGGCTACAACGTCGTGCGGATCGAGGACAAGCTCGGCCAGCACGCCTCCGACACCTGCCAACTGGCCTTCGAAGACCTGCGCGTGCCGGTTTCCCAGCGGCTGGGCGAGGAGGGCGAGGGTTACCGCATCGCCCTGGCCAACCTGGAGGGCGGGCGCATCGGCATCGCCGCCCAGGCGGTGGGCATGGCTCGCGCCGCCTTCGAGGTGGCGCGCGACTACGCCCGCGAACGCGAAGCCTTCGGCAAGGCGCTGACCGAGCACCAGGCGGTGGCTTTCCGCCTGGCGGACATGGCCACCCAGATCGCCGTGGCGCGGCAGATGGTGCATCACGCGGCGGCCCTGCGCGAAGCCGGGCGGCCGGCCCTGGTGGAGGCCTCCATGGCCAAGCTGTTCGCCTCGGAGATGGCTGAGAAGGTCTGCTCGGCGGCGATCCAGACCCTCGGCGGCTACGGCTACCTGAACGACTTCCCGGTGGCGCGCATCTACCGCGACGTGCGTGTCTGCCAGATCTACGAAGGCACCAGCGATATCCAGCGCCTGGTGATCGCCCGCAACCTCGGAGAATGAGCATGACCTACGAAACCCTGCTGCTGGAGGTCCAGGAGCGCGTCGCCCTGATCACCCTGAACCGACCCCAGGCCCTCAACGCCCTGAACGCGCAGCTGATCGCCGACCTGAATCGCGCGCTCGACCGGCTCGAGGCCGACCCGGGTATCGGCTGCATCGTCCTCACCGGTTCGGCGAAGGCTTTCGCCGCCGGCGCGGACATCAAGGAAATGGTCGACATGACCTATCCACAGATCTACCTCGACGACTACTTCGCCGCCGCCGATCGCATCGCCGCCCGGCGCAAGCCGCTGATCGCGGCGGTGTCCGGCTATGCCCTGGGCGGCGGCTGCGAGTTGGCGCTGATGTGCGATTTCATCTACGCCGCGGAGAACGCGCGGTTCGGCCTGCCGGAAATCACCCTGGGCGTGCTGCCCGGGATCGGCGGCACCCAGCGCCTGACCCATGCCCTGGGCAAGGCCAAGGCGATGGAAATGTGCCTGACCGGTCGCATGATGGACGCCGCCGAGGCCGAGCGCGCCGGGTTGGTGGCGCGGATCTTCCCGGCGGAGCAGTTGCTGGAGGAAACCCTCAAGGCCGCCCACGGCATCGCCGGCAAGTCGCTGCCGGCGGCGATGATGATCAAGGAGAGCGTCAACCGCGCCTTCGAGACCAGCCTCAGCGAAGGCGTGCGCTTCGAGCGCCGGGTGTTCCATGCGGTGTTCGCCACCGCGGACCAGAAGGAAGGCATGGCGGCCTTCATCGACAAGCGTCCGGTCGATTTCGGCCACCGCTGAAGCGGCTCAGGGGCGTACGGCGGGGCGCGCGGCCTCGCCGCGCTCCGGCAGGCCGAGGATCAGATTGCGGTAGCGCCCCGGATTGCTGCCGGTCCATTTGCGGAAGGCCTTGTAGAACGAACTGAGGTCGGCGAACCCCAGGCGTTCGGCGATCTGCGCGAAGGACAGCTCCGGGTCGGCCAGCCAGCCGATGGCGCGTTCCTCGCGTACCCCGTCCTTGATCCGTTGATAGGGTTGCCCGGCCTCGGCCAGGCGCCGACGCAGGGTCGAGGCGGAGACGTGAAAGGCGGCGGCCAGGCGCTCGCCGTCCGGCCAGTCGGCGGATGGCAGGCTGCGCAGGTGGGCCTTGATCCGTGTCGCCAGGCTGTCGCGGTCCTGGTACTTCACCAGAATGTTGCCCGGCGCCTGGGCGAGGAATCGCCGCAAGTCCTCCTCGCTGCGACGGATCGGCAGGTCCAGCGCGTCGGCGGCGAAGATGATCCGGCTGCGTGGCCGGCCGAAGCGCAGGTTCTCCGAGAACATCACCCGGTAGTCGTCCAGGTAGGCCGGCTCCGCGCAGCGCAGATCCACCGCCAGGATCGGGATGCGACGGCCGCTCAGCCAGCAGGCCAGCCCATGCAGGATCAACCAGAAGGTGAAGTAGGCGAATGCCCGGCGTGGCTCGCCCTCGTCGCGCAGCACCAGTTCGGCCAGGTCTTCCCGGCGACGCAGCTCGGCGCGGAAGTCGTCGCTCATCAGGCGCAGGAACTCCAGACCCTGGGGCAGCGCCTCGGCCAGGCTGGATTGCGCCATGCAGGCGCGGCAGAGGAAGGCGAAGCTGCCGGACCGCATCGGCCGTGGACTCATGCCGAAGAATTCGTCGTCGAAGCGTCTGGCCAGGCGTCGCCACATGCGTTCGAAATAGGCGACGCTGACCCGGCCCTCGGGGTCTTCCAGGCAAGCGGCGGAGAGGCCTTCCCGTTGCAGCAGCGCGGCGGCGTCCATTCCCGGTCGGGCATAGCCGAGCAGGGCTTCGTGGACGAGGCGGTTGGAGATGGTGCCCTTGATGGCCATGGAGGTTCGCTTTCCCGCTGCTGACGTGGGCGCGGCCGTCGCGCGGCGCACAGTTTGCCTGAGCCGGGCGGGGGAGTGCAGCGCGCCATGACGCGGAAAGCGCGGGACGGTCCCTGGCGGACCGTCCCGTGCCGGGCAGGCGATCAGACGTGCAGGGCGTGCCCGAGGGCGCGCATGGCCGCTTCCTGTACCGCTTCGCCGAGGGTCGGATGGGGATGGATGGTGCCAGCGATGTCTTCCAGGCGCGCGCCCATTTCCAGCGAGTGGACGAAGGCGATCGACAGCTCGGAAACGCCCTTGCCCACGGCCTGCCAGCCGAGGATGCGGTGATCGTCGCTGCGGGCCACCACGCGGACGAAGCCCTCGTTGGCATCCAGGGTCATGGCGCGACCGTTGGCGGAGAACGGGAAGCTCGCCACCTTGCAGTCGATCCCGCGCTCCTGCGCCTGCGCCGGGTCCAGGCCGACCACCACCACTTCCGGGTCGGTGAAGCAGACCGCGGGGATCGCGGCGGGCTGAAAGTGGCGTTTCTTGCCGGCGACGATTTCCGCCACCATCTCGCCCTGGGCCATGGCCCGGTGGGCGAGCATGGGCTCGCCGGCCAGGTCGCCGATGGCCCAGACGTCGCGCATCGAAGTGCGGCACTGGTCGTCCACCTTCAGCGCATGGCCGGCTTTGTCCAGCATCAAGGCTTCCAGGTTGAAGCCCTCGGTACGTGGCCGGCGACCCACCGCCACCAGCACGCGGTCGGCGGCCAGGGTGGTTTCCTTGCCGTCGGGGTCGCGGACCCGCACGCCGTCGCCGGCGTCGTTCAGGCCCAGCACGCTGTGCCGCAGGTACAGCTCCACGCCGAGCCGGCGCAGGTTCGCCGCCACCGGCGCGCTGAGTTCGGCGTCGTAGCTGGGCAGGACCCGCTCCTGGGCCTCGACCACCGCCACTTCGACGCCCAACTTTCGGTAGGCGGTGCCCAATTCCAGGCCGATGTAGCCGCCGCCGACCACCACCAGGCGCTTCGGCAGGGTCTTCGGCGACAACGCCTCGGTCGCCGAGACGACGTTGCCGCCCAGGGGCATGAACGGCAGGTCCACCGAGCGGGAGCCGGTGGCCAGCAGCAGGTGCTCGCAGTGCACGCGCTGCGGATCGCCGCCTTCGTGCTGGACTTCCACGGTCTTGCCGTCGAGGATGCGCGCCCAGCCCTTGATCACCTGCACGCCGTTCTTCTTCAGCAGGGCGGCGACGCCGCCGGTGAGCTTGCCGACGATGCCGTCCTTCCAGCGCACCGTCTGCTCGATGTCGATGCTCGGCGATTGCACGCGGATGCCCAGGGCGCCGTCTTCGGCATGCTGCCGGGCCTTCTCGAATTCCTCCGCCGCGTGGATCAGCGCCTTCGACGGAATGCAGCCGATGTTCAGGCAGGTGCCGCCCAGCCGATCGCCTTCGATCAAGGTGGTCTTGACGCCGAGTTGCGCGGCGCGGATCGCCGCGATATAGCCGCCCGGGCCACCACCGACGATCAACAACTGGGTATTGAGGGTCTCGCTCATGGTCACTCCAGGAATAGCAATGCGGGGGTTTCGAGCAGGCCGCGGATGGCCTGGATGAACTCGGCGGCATCCATGCCGTCGACCACCCGGTGGTCGAAGGAGGACGACAGGTTCATCATTTTCCGGCCGACCACGGCGCCTTCGCGGAACACCGGCCGCTCGACGATACGGTTGACGCCGACGATGGCCACTTCCGGATAGTTGATCACCGGCGTGGAGACCACGCCGCCCAGCGGTCCGAGGCTGCTGATGGTGATGGTCGAGCCGGACAGCTCGTCGCGTCCCGCCTTGCCGCTGCGCACGGCCTCGGCCAGGCGCGCGATCTCCGCCGCGGTGGCCCACAGGTCATGGCTCTCGGCGTGGCGCAGCACCGGTACCGACAGGCCGCTCGGCCCCTGGGTGGCGATTCCCAGGTGCACCGCGCCGTAGCGCAGCACCTTGTCGTTGTCGTCGTCGAAGCGCGCATTCATCTGCGGGAATTCGCGCAGGGCGAGGACCATCGCCCGGGCGAGCAGCGGCAGCAGGGTGAGCTTGCCGCGTTCCTTGCCCCATTTGCGGTTGAGCTGGGCGCGCAGGGCTTCCAGGTCGGTAACGTCGATTTCCTCGACGTAGGTGAAATGCGGAATCCGCCGCTTGGCCTCCTGCATCTTCTGCGCGATCTTGCGGCGCAGGCCGATCAGGGGGATTTCCTCTTCCTCATGACGCTGTGCGTAGCGGTGGTCGGCGCCACCGGTGGCGTTCGCCTGGGCACCTTCCAGGTAGGCGCTGAGGTCTTCGTGGAGCACCCGCCCGGCGGGACCGCTGCCGGGGACGAAGCGCAGCTCGACGCCCAGGTCCCAGGCACGCTTGCGCACCGCCGGGGAAGCCAGGGGCGCTTCGCCGGTCTGCCGCGCCGCCAGGGTGGTCTTGCGCGCGACGCAGGCCGTGGGCGCCGGAGCGGATGGCCGCGGGGCGGCGACCGGCGCCGGCTCGGCATGCTGGACGATCTTCTCGGCGACCACCGAGGCATCGCTCTTGGCCATGTCCGGGGCGATGTCCGGTACCGCCGCGGGCGCGCTGGAGGGGCTCTCCTGGGCGCTGACGTTACCCTGGCCCTCGACTTCCAGGCGGATCAGCTCGCCACCCACCGGAATCACTTCGCCCGGCTTGCCGCCCAGGGCGATCACCTTGCCGACCACCGGGGACGGGATCTCCACCATGGCCTTGTCGGTCATCACGTCCGCCAGGTTCTGGTCTTCGCCGACGGTGTCGCCCACCGCCACGTACCAGCTCACCAGCTCGACCTCGGCGATGCCTTCGCCGATGTCCGGCATCTTGATTACATAGAGACCCATTTAAACCTCCGTGACCCGTTTGAGGGCGGCGCCGACCCGTTTCGGGCCGGGGAAATAATCCCACTCCTGGGCGTGCGGATAAGGCGTGTCCCAGCCGGTGACCCGTTCGATCGGCGCTTCCAGGTAGTGGAAGCAGTGTTCCTGGATCAGCGCTACCAGCTCGGCGCCGAAGCCGCAGGTGCGGGTCGCTTCGTGGACCACGATGCAGCGGCGGGTCTTCTTCACCGAGGCCACGATGGTGTCCAGGTCCAGCGGCCAGAGGCTGCGCAGGTCGATGATCTCCGCGTCGACGCCGGCTTCCTCGGCGGCGGCCTGGGCCACCCAGACCGTGGTGCCGTAGGTGAGTACGGTGACTTGCTTGCCGGGGCGGACGATGGCGGCGCTGTCCAGCGGCACCCGGTAATACCCTTCCGGCACCGCGCTGGCGGCGTGCTTGGTCCAGGGCGTCACCGGGCGATCGTGGTGGCCGTCGAAGGGGCCGTTGTAGAGGCGCTTGGGTTCGAGGAAGACCACCGGGTCGTCGCTCTCGATGGAGGCGATCAGCAGGCCCTTGGCGTCGTAGGGGTTGGACGGCATCACCGTGCGCAGGCCACACACCTGGGTGAAGATCGCTTCCGGGCTCTGGCTGTGGGTCTGGCCGCCGTAGATGCCGCCGCCGCAGGGCATGCGGAAGGTGATCGCCGCGGTGAACTGGCCGTTGGAGCGGTAGCGCAGGCGCGCCGCTTCCGAGACGATCTGGTCGACGGCGGGATATACGTAGTCGGCGAACTGGATCTCCGCCACCGGGCGCAGGCCATAGGCGCTCATGCCCACCGCCGCGCCGGCGATGCCGTTCTCCGAGATGGGCGCATCGAACACCCGCGACGCGCCGTACTTGGCCTGCAGGCCGTCGGTGCAGCGGAACACGCCGCCGAAGTAACCGACGTCTTCGCCGAACACCACCACGTTGCCGTCGCGCTCCAGCATCACGTCCATCGCCGAGCGTAGCGCCTGGATCATGGTCATCGAGCTGGCGGCGACCTCTGTCTTCTGTACGTTCATATTGGTCATATCCCGAGTTCCTGACGTTGCCGGCGAAGGTGTTCGGGCATCTCCTTGTAGACCCCTTCGAACATGTCCGCGGCGCTGGGTACCCGTCCGGTGCCCAGGGTGCCGAAGCTTTCGGCTTCCTTCTGGGCGGCGGCGATTTCCGCCTCCAGGGCTTTCTGGGTGGTCTCGTGCTCCGCTTCCGACCAGATGCCGATGGCGATCATGTGCTGCTTCAGGCGGGCGATCGGGTCGCCCAGGGGGAAGTTCGACCAGTCGTCAGCCGGGCGGTATTTCGAGGGATCGTCCGAGGTGGAGTGCGGGCCGGCGCGGTAGGTGACCCACTCGATCAGGGTCGGCCCGAGGTTCTTCCGGGCGCGTTCCGCCGCCCACTTGGAGGCAGCGTAGACCGCCAGGAAGTCGTTGCCGTCGACCCGCAGCGAGGCCACGCCGTAGCCGATGCCGCGTGCGGCGAAGGTGGTGCCTTCACCGCCGGCGAAGGCCTGGAAGGTGGAGATCGCCCACTGGTTGTTGACCACGTTGAGGATCACCGGCGCCTTGTAGACGTGGGCGAAGGTCAACCCGGCGTGGAAGTCCGAGGCCGCGGTCGAGCCGTCGCCGATCCAGGCCGAGGCGATGCGCGTATCACCCTTGATCGCCGAGGCCATCGCCCAGCCGACCGCCTGGATGTACTGGGTCCCCAGGTTGCCGGAAATCGAGAAGAAGCCGGCGTCGCGGTACGAATACATGACCGGCAACTGGCGGCCCTTGAGCGGATCGCGTTCGTTGGAGAGCAGCTGGCACATCATTTCCACCAGCGACACTTCGCGGGTGATCAGGATGCTCTGCTGGCGATAGGTGGGGAAGTTCATGTCCCCGGCCTGCTGCGCCAGGGTCTGGCCGACGCCGATGGCTTCCTCGCCGAGGCTCTGGATGTAGAACGAAAGTTTCTTCTGCCGCTGGGCGATCAGCATCCGCGAATCGAAGATGCGGGTCTTCATCATGGCCCGCAGGCCCGTGCGCAACAGCTCCGCAGGCAGTTCCTCGGCCCAGGGGCCGACCGCCTTGCCCTCGTCGTCGAGCACCCGAATCAATTGCATCGCCAGGTCGTGGGTCTCCACCGGCTCGACGTCCAGCGGCGGCTTGCGGACACTGCCGGCGGGGCTGAGTTTCAGGTAGGAAAAATCGGTTTTACAGCCCGGGCGCCCGCTCGGTTCCGGGACATGCAGGCACAGCCGTTCCGAATCACTCATCTGTTTCTCCAGAATAAGTTCGTCTTGTGTTCGTCACGCGGGGCGACGAGGTTTTTTATGTGCGGATGAAGCGGCAGAGCGCCTTACGGCGGTAACAGCGAAGAGGGTGTGGGCAGGGGGAAGAAAGATGCGCAACGGACGAGGAGGAGGGGCGACCCAGTAGGCGAGTCCATCCGGTGCTGGCTGGAAATATCCATTTCGAGACCTCTTTTTATGTTTTTTGTGGGTTTAGTATAGGCCCGTCGTCATAGGCGTTTTGCCTCAAAATGCCGTCGCTATATGACATTTTTTAGTTAAAATGAACTATTAATAAAATAATATTGGTACTTTTGAACTATGTCGGATCTCGATCGCACGGATTTGAAAATACTCGGCGCACTCGCCGAGGATGGCCGTCTCAGTTGGCGCGAACTGGCCCAGCGGATCGGGCTTTCGCTGACGCCGACCCTGCGCCGGGTCAAACGTCTGGAGGAGGAACGCTACATCCAGGGTTACTTCGCCCGCCTGGACGAGGGGCGTCTCTCCGGCACGGTGAGTGTGTTCGTCTCGGTTCGCCTGGAAAAGCAATCGGTGGATTTGCTGGCGTCCTTCGAGGAACGCATCGTCCAGTCGCCGCAGGTGATGAGCTGCTTCCAGATGACCGGTGACGCCGACTACGTCCTGCGGGTGGTGGTGAAGGATCTCGCCGCTTATCAAGCCTTCCTGACCCATACCCTGACCTGCATCCCCGGGGTCGCCAGCGTGACTTCGGCGTTTTCCTTGAAGTCGGTGATGCTTCGGTCGTCGCCACCGCTCTAGGGCGGGACTTCGGCGAACCTTCACCGGATCGCCGGGCTTCGAAGGTTCGTTTTCCTGCTTTTTCACGTCCTGGGATGGCCGATCGACTCGGCCACGCCTTCGTCCGACTTCCCGGTCACTTTGAAATTTTCCCGATGATCGCGGTGATTTATCTGGAATTGGCCACCGTTCGCCTGATTTTTTCCAAAACGTCCACCGAAACTTTTTAGTTCGGACTCCGAATATCGCGTCTCGGCACCCAGGGTTAATTTCGCGGCCCAGGAAACACCCGCCCTTCGCCGGACGGGTGGTTGCGCCCCAGCACGGGATGGACCCGGTATGCGCATCCCGTTGGCACCGATGAAATAAGGACTGTTTTGTTATGGCCAAGCGAGTCAATCTGACGGAAGCCCTGCTTCGCCTCGATTTCGCACCGCACGCCGCGCTCTATCGTTTCCAGGGCAAGACCTTGTCGCGCGGGGAGTGCGCGACGGCGCTGCTGGCCCTGGCCAGTCAGCTCGTCCGGGTGGTGAAACCGGGCGATCCTGTGGTCATCGCCCTGAACGATTCTCCGTCGCTGGTCTGCCTGTTTCTCGCCTGCATCGCGGTCGGCGCGATTCCCACGGTGGTCAACCCGAAGTCCAGGGAAGAAACCCTGGCGGAGATCGTCGGAGATTGCCAGGCGGCCCTGGTGGTACGTGAGGCCGACGCGCCTTCCCTGGCTGGTCCCCGGGCGCCTCTCACCCTGCGTGCCCGAGGCGAGGACGACGCGTTCGACGATTTCACCCTCACCGCGCTGGTCGGTGCGGCGCAGCCCGCGTGGAACGACTTTCACCGCCAGCCCGCGAACGCTCCCGCCTATTTGCAATACACCTCGGGCTCCACCGGTGCGCCGAAGGGCGTGATCCACAGCCTGGAAAGCACTTTCGGCTTCTGCCAGGCCTTCGCCCGCGATCACCTCGACCTGAGGGAAGGCGCGCGGGTGTATTCGATCCCCAAGATGTTCTTCGGCTATGGCATGGGCAACAGCCTGTTCTTCCCCTGGTTCTGCGGCGCCTCGGCGTTGCTGGATACGCGCTGGCCGACGCCGGCGCGCGTCCTGGAGAACCTGCTCGAATTCCGCCCCGACGTGCTCTTCGGCGTGCCGGCGATCTACCCCCTGCTGAGGCCCCACGCCGAGATTCTCCTGCAAAGCGTGACGCTGGCGTTTTCCGCCGGCTCGCCGTTGCCGCGGGTCGAGTTCGACTTCTGGGCTGAGTGGGGACTGGAAATCTGCGACGGCATCGGCGCCACCGAAGTGGGCCATGTGTTCCTCGCCAATCGACCGGGTGCCGCGCTCGCGGAAAGGACCGGATACCCGCTGCCGGGTTACCAGTGCCGCTTGCTGGACGACGCCGGCGTCACCCTCGAAGGCGCGAATCGCCAGGGTGTGCTGCTGGTGCGTGGGCCCGGCGTCAGCCAGGGCTACTGGCGCGCCGACGCCGAGCGCCAGGCCCGGTTCGCCGGGGGCTGGTACCGCACGGGAGATTTGTTCGAACGCGACGAAAGCGGGGCTTACCGCTATCGCGGGCGCGAGGACGACCTGTTCAAGGTCAACGGTCGCTGGGTGGTGCCGGTGCAGGTCGAGCAGTCGGTGTGCCAGCACTTCCCGGAAGTGCTGGAGGCCGCGCTGGTGCCCGGCAGCAGCGAGCACGACGGCGTGCGCCCGACGCTGTTCGTCACCCTCGATCCGAACCGCGGGGTGAATCCGGCGCTGCTGGCGCAATGGATCGACCAGCGGCTCGCCGCCGAGTTGCCTTCGCACATGCTGCCGCAGCGCTTGCAGATTCTCGCGGCGCTGCCGCGCAACGACAACGGCAAGCTGGCCCGCGGCGAATTGTGCCGGTTGGCCGGGATACTCAATCAGGAATGCCTTCAGGAGAACCAGGCATGTTGATCCAGGCGATGGGTGTGAATCTGCCTTCGACGTACGTGCGTCACGAGGGCGTGTTAGGCGGCGAGCGGCCCAAGGCGGAACCGGGCGAGGCGCTGATCCAGCGCTTGCTTCCCGCCGTGGAGGACGCGTTGCGCGGGGCGGGCGTGGAGGCCGGCGAAATCGACCTGATCGTCGGCCTGGCGTTGTCTCCCGACCATCTGGTCGAGCAGCACGACATCATCGGTCCGAAAATCTCCCACCCCCTGCAGAAACGCTTGGGGGCCCAGCGCGCGCACGTGTTCGACCTGACCGATGCCAGCCTGGCGCGGGCCCTGTACATGGTCGACAGCCTGGCCAGCGACCAGGGCTACCGCCACGTGCTGGTGGTTCGCGGCGAGTGCGCCGAGGGGCTAGAGATTGACGAGGCATCCGGTTTCGCCCTGTGCGATGGGGCCCTCGCATTGCTCTGCCAACCCACCGGGCGCGCCGGGTTCCGGCGCCTGCCGCTGGTCGGCGACTGGTGCCCGCTGAGCATTCCGCTCAACACCGAAATGCGCTCGCCCGGCGATTTCAAGGGGCGCCTCTACCTGCCGCCCCAGGAGACCTTGCCGGAAGCGGTTCGTCACGCGTCGATCGAGTTGGCGGATGCCTTCGCGCCCCGTGCCTGGATACGTGAGGAATGGTTCGGCGAGGGTCGTCCGAACGGGCGTTGCCTGGGACCTTTCGAGCTGGCCCGGCAAATGGAGGCCGCGCAGCGCGATCGGCTGGATGAGTTGCTGCTGATCAGCTTCGACCCCTTCGGCATGGTGGTCGAGGGCGTGACCCTGGAACTGATGGGAGGAGCCCATGCATAACGTCAGACTGGCGGCCTTGACCTGCGAGCTGCCCGCCACGCGGCGGGAAAACGATGATCCGCTGTTCGATGGGCTAAGGGACGTCCCGGCCAATTGGTGGAAGTTCTGGGGCGTGGAGCGGCGCGGCTTCTTCCGTCCCGAGCGTGGCGAGAACGAGTTCAGCGCGGCGGCCCGCGCGGCCGAGCGTTTGCTGAGGTGCAGCGGCGTGGCGGCGGATGAGGTCGACGTGCTGATCTGCTCCGCCTCCTGCCCGATCATGACCGATGCCGGCGAGGTCCTGCCTGGCGTGGGCGGGCGCCTGTACCCGCGACTCGCCAACGTGCTGGGCAAGCACCTGGGGCTCGCCAACGCATTGCCCTTGGACACCCAGATGGAGTGCAGCAGTTTCCTCCTCAACCTGCGGCTGGGGGCGAGCCTGATCCGCCAGGGCAAGGCGAGCCGGGTGCTGGTGGTGTGCAGCGAATACATGTCCAACATGCTCGATTTCACCTCGCCGTCCTCGACCATCTTCGCCGACGGTTGTGCGGCTGCCTTGCTCACCCGCAGCGAGGGTGCCTGCGAACTGCTGGGGTCGTCCGAGCACAGCGATGCGCGTTTCTACGAAGTCGCCACCGGGCGCTGGCGGCTCCCGGAAAAGCCTTCCGCCGAGGCCAGGCCGCGCCTGCTGTTCTCCTTGCTGAACGACGGCCAGACCAAGATGCAAACGTTCGTCCCGGAGAACGTACCGCTGGCCATGCGACGCGCGCTGGCCAAGGCGGGCCTGGAGAGCTCGGACATCGATCACTTCGTTTTCCACCAACCGGCGCCCTACTTGGTGAAGGCCTGGGCGGACGGCATCGGCTGCAAGGAAGGCCAGTACCTGATGACCATGGCCGAGACCGGCGTGATGATCTCGGTTTCCATTCCCTACACGCTGATCACCGCGCTGCGCCAGGGCCGCATAGGCCCCGGCGATCGCGTGATGCTGGCCGGGGCCGCCACCGGCTGGGGCTTCGCCGCCCAGGTCTGGCAACTGGGCGAGGTCCTGGTGTGCTGACCTTCGCCATGCATCCCAGGTTTGCGACATGTCCTGCCGCCCCCTGGCCGGCGCGCGCGTCCGGGTCCGGGCATCCATCGAACACCGCGGAGATTCGCCATGGGTAATCCCGTCATCGCCGGGCTGGGCTTCAGCCTGCCCAAACGCCAGGTCAGCAACCACGACCTGCTCGACCGCATCAATACCTCCGACGCCTTCATCGTCGAACGCACCGGGGTGCGCACGCGCTATCACGTCGAACCGGAGCAGGCGGTCAGCGCCCTGATGGTGCCGGCGGCGCTGCAGGCCATCGAAGCCGCCGGCCTGCAGCCGGCGGATATCGACCTGCTGCTGGTGAATACGCTGTCACCGGACCATCACGACCCCTCCCAGGCCTGCCTGATCCAGCCGATGCTGGGGGTTCGGCATATCCCGGCGATGGATATCCGCGCCCAGTGCAGCGGGTTCCTCTACGGCTTGCAGATGGCCCGCGGGTTGATTCTCGCCGGGCTGCACCGGCATGTGCTGGTGGTCTGCGGCGAGGTGCTGTCGAAACGCATGGACTGCTCGGACCGCGGGCGCAACCTGGCGATCCTGCTGGGCGATGGCGCCGGCGCCGCGGTGGTGAGCTCCGGCGACCGCCCGGACGAGGGTCTGCTCGACCTGCGCCTGGGCGCCGACGGCGAGTATTTCGACCTGCTGATGACCGCCGCGCCCGGTAGCGCGTCGCCGCGTTTCCTCGACGAGGCGGTGTTGCGCGAAGGGGGTGGCGAATTCCTCATGCGCGGGCGGCCGATGTTCGAGCATGCCAGCCAGACCCTGGTACGCATCGCCGGAGAATTGCTCGACGCCCATGGCTTGCGCCTCGATGACGTGGACCAGGTGATCTGCCATCAACCCAACCTGCGCATCCTCGACGAGGTACAGGCGCGCCTGGCGATCCCCTCGCACAAGTTCGTGGTCACCGTCGACCGGCTGGGCAACATGGCCTCGGCTTCGACCCTGGTCACCCTGGCGATGCACTGGCCCGACATCCGCCCTGGCGATCGCGTGCTGATCCTCACCTATGGTTCGGGGGCCACCTGGGGGGCCGCGCTTTACCGCAAGCCCGGCGGCGAGCCAGCATGTTGAGAAACGCGCTGCCCGGCCAACTGGACGAGGACCTGTACCTGCTCGGCGATCCCCAGGTGCCGGTGTTCCTCCTGCGCCTGGGGGAGGACAGCTGGGCCCTGGTGGAGGGCGGCCTGAGCCGCGACGCCGAGGCGGTTTGGCGCGACCTACAGGGTTGGGTGAAGGATCCGACCCAGGTGCATTACTGGCTGATCACCCACAAGCACTACGACCATTGCGGCCTGTTGCCCTACCTGTGTCCGCGATTGCCGAAGGTCCGCGTGCTCGCCTCGGCGCGCACCTGCGAGGCCTGGCGCACCGATAAGTGGCGGCGCGTGGTGGAGCGCCTGAACGGCGAGCTGCTGCGCGAAGGCCAGCGCCTCGCCGAAGGCTGTCCCTGGGACAGCCTGCCGGTGGTGCCGGTGAGCGAGGGCCAGCGTCTGGACCTGGGGCCGGCGCACAGCTTGCGGGTGCTGCTCGGCGACGGGCACTGCGACGACCAGATCCTGTTCCACGACGCGCGGCGGCAACGCCTGTTCTGTGGCGACGCGCTCGGCGAGTTCGATGAGTCCGAAGGCCTCTGGCGGCCGCTGGTCTTCGACGACTGGGACGCCTACCTGGCGACCTTGACCCGCTTGCAGTGCCTGCCGCGGTTGCGCCAGGTGCTACCCGGGCACGGCGGCCTGTTCGCCGGCCGGCTGGCCGCGGACGCCGCCGAGAACGCTTACCGGGAATGCCTGCGGCTTTGCCGTCGTTTGCGCTGGCGGCAGGCACAGGGCCAATCCAGTGTTCCACTGAGCGAAATCCTGCACCGGGAATGGGCCGAGCAGAGTCGCGACTTCCTGCCCGAGGGCCTGCACCTGGGCAGCATGCGCAGGATGCTCGACATCATGTCCCGCCAGGCCATGCCGCTCGATTAGAGGGCGTCCGCCAGGGCGCCATTCGCACCTATCCATAGCAGCCGTTCGACTTCAACGACAGGGAGATACAGGATGATCGTGGTTCTACGACGTCCAGAGGACGAGGCCGAGCTCCGCAAATGGGTTCCGCCGGAAGCGGTGTTCAGTCATTTTCACGACAACGGCCAGCAGGTCTTCATCCTGCGGGGCGAAGGCATTCCCGAACGACTCGCGGATCAGCCCTGGGTCGAGCGCGTCCTGCAATTGCAGGGCAAATACAGCCTGGCCCGCAAATCCTACAAGGCTGCGGGAAGCGTGGATCTCGGGCCTTACAGGCTCGGGGGCGAGCGCTTCATGGTAATCGCCGGACCCTGCGCGGTGCAGGGGCGCAAGCAGCTCGCCGGTCTGTGCGAGGTGCTGGCGGAGGTGGGCGTGCATGCCTTGCGCGGGGGCGCCTACAAACCGCGCACCAGTCCCTACGATTTCCAGGGAATGGGCGAAGAGGCCCTGTTGCTGATGGCTTCGGCGCGCGCGCAGTACGGTTTCCCGGTGGTCAGCGAAGTCATGGACCCGAGGCAGATCGACGCCATGTTCCCCTGGGTGGATTGCTTCCAGGTGGGTGCGCGCAACATGCAGAACTTCGCCTTGCTCAAGGCGCTCGGCCAATCCGGCAAGACCGTCATGCTCAAGCGCGGTCCGGCCGCGACCGTCGAAGAGTTCCTGGCCGCTGCGGAGTACCTGTACAGCCATGGCAACCCTTCGATCATCCTTTGCGAGCGCGGCATCCGTACCTTCGAGACCTCGACCCGCAACACCCTCGACCTCAATGCCGTGGCGGTCCTCAAGCAGGAAACCCACCTGCCGGTGCTGGTCGATCCCAGCCATGGCACGGGCCGCCGGGATCTGGTGATTCCGCTGTCGCGCGCCGCGGCGGCGGTGGGCGCCGACGGGATCATCGTGGAAGCCGATCTCTACCCCGAACTGGCCGCCAGCGACGGTCCCCAGGCGTTGACCGCGCCGTTGTTGCAGACCTTGATGAGCGAGCTGCGGGTGTTGTTGCCCGCGCTGGGGAGGTGCCTGTGAACACGGATTTCCGAATGCTGCAGGCGCAGCTGGAGTACCGCCCGCTGGCGGTGGATGCCCTGTCCGTATGGCGCCAGGGCGGCGCCAACCGCATGTTGTTCGACTGCTACGACGTCGACAGCAAGGCGCCACGGCGGACGGTCGCGGTGCTGACCAGCTGCCTGCGAATCGAGTGCTGGGGCGCCGAGGTGAGCCTGTGGGCGTTGAACGCCAACGGCCGGGCCTTGCTCGATCCGCTCAGCGAACGGTGTCCGCCGGACGTGAGCTGCCTGCGCGAGGAAGACCTGCTGCGCTGGCGCTTCCCCGATGAGCGCCGCGAGGCCGACGAAGACAGCCGCCTGCATGGCCTGTCGATCCTGGAGGCGCTGCGCGTGGTCTTGGCTTCCACGTGCGATACGGGCGCTTCGCCGCTGCTGTTGGGCGGGCTGTTCAGCTTCGACCTCGCCGAGCGATTCGAGCCCTTGCCGGTTCTCGACGACGCCGAGAAGCAATGCCCGGACTACCTGTTTCTGGTGCCTGAGCTGCTGCTGGACATCGATCACGTGCAACGCCTCAGCCGCCTGCAGGTTTTCATCTTCGACCAGGCGAGCGAGCCGGTGCTGAGCGAGCGCCTGCATGCCCTGGCCGGGGAGGCCGCCCGTGCCATACCCGCGGCGTCTAACGCGGAGCCCCTGGGGCCGGTAAAGGGGTCGATATCGGTGGACGTGGACCTGGACGATGAGCGCTTCGCCCTGCAGGTTGAGGCACTCAAGCAACACGTGGGCGCCGGCGACGTATTCCAGATCGTACCCTCGCGCAGCTTCAGCATGCCTTGCCGCGACCCCTGGGCGGCGTACCGCCAGCTCTGCCGGCGCAACCCCAGTCCTTACCGCTTTTTCCTCGATGTCGGCGATTTCTGCCTGTTCGGCGCCTCGCCGGAGTCGGCCCTGAAATACGACGCGGCGACCCGGGAGGTGGAGCTTTACCCCATAGCGGGTACCCGCCCCCGCGGAAGGACCGCCGACGGGCGCATCGACCCGGAGCTGGACAACCGGCTGGAGGCCGAGCTGCGGCTGGATGCCAAGGAGATCGCCGAGCACATGATGTTGGTGGACCTGGCGCGCAACGATCTCGCCCGGGTGTGCCGCCGGGGAACCCGGCAGGTGAGGGAAATGCTCAAGGTGGACCGCTACAGCCATGTGATGCACCTGGTCTCGCGGGTATCCGGCGAGTTGCAACCCGGGCTGGACGCCCTGCACGCCTACCGGGCCTGCCTGAACATGGGCACGCTGGTGGGGGCGCCGAAGGTCCGGGCGATGCAATTGCTGCGCGAGTACGAGGTCGGCTACCGCGGCAGCTATGGCGGGGCCATCGGCATCCTGGATGCCGCTGGCAACCTGGACACCAGCATCGTCATCCGGGCCGCGGAAGTGCGCGACGGGGTGGCGCAGGTGCGTGCGGGGGCAGGTGTGGTACTGGATTCGGATCCTCGGCTGGAAGCCGAAGAAACCCGCAACAAGGCCCAGGCGGTGCTGACCGCTCTGCTGGCCGCCGCTTGCGAACAGGAGGGCTGGGATGCGCATCATGCTGCTGGATAACTTCGACTCCTTTACCTACAACCTGGTCGAGCAACTGTGCCTGCTCGGGGCGGAGGTCCGGGTGGTCCGCAACGACGTCCGCCTGGCGAACCTGCAGGCGGACTTGCTGAGCCAGCACTACGACCTGCTGATGCTCTCCCCGGGGCCGGGTCGACCGGAGGACGCCGGCTGCATGCTGGCGCTGCTGGAGTGGGTGCGCGGTCGGCTACCGGTGATCGGCGTGTGCCTCGGTCATCAGGCCATCGCCGTCGCGGCCGGCGGTCGGGTGGGCCTCGCGCGGCGGCCGCTGCACGGCAAAAGCACGCCGCTGTGCTTCGACGGCCTGCACCCCTTGTTCGCCGGCCTGGAAAAGGGCATGCGGGTGGCGCGCTACCATTCCCTGGTGGTCAGCGAGTTGCCGCCGGGGCTGGAAGTGCTGGCCGAGGCCGACGGGGAGATCATGGCCCTGGGCGACGTGCGCTATCGGCAACTCGGCCTGCAGTTCCATCCCGAATCGATCCTGACCACCCATGGGCAGCGCTTGCTGGAGAATGCGCTGGCCTGGTGCCGCGCGCCGATGGAGGGCCGGGCCCTGCACGCCTGATCGGCGCGGCCTGGCAGGCGAACCCGACCGGGGCGCGAAGCGCTTCCCGGTCGGCACGTCAGGACGTGGGGAGGGCAGAGGCGGGAAGCCCGAAGAGCCGGTCGAATGCCCAGTTGAAGGCCAGGGTGTAGCAGGGAATCAGGACGATCAGCGCGACGTCCAGCAGGAAGGCTTCGCGCAGGCTGATCGCCATCCACCAGGCGATCAGGGGGATGAGGAACACCACCAGGGTCAACTGGAAGCCGATCGCATGCTGGACTCGGCGCTTGATGCCGCGGCCGCGCTCCGCCTGCCGGCTTTCCCAGTACTCGAACAGATAGGTGTAAACGAGGTTCCAGGCCACGGCGACGCTGGTGATCATGACCGCCAAGGGGCCGGTGTGGGCGGGCGCGGTGCCGGAGAGCAGGGCCAGGCCCAGGGTGGATATGCTCATGCCGATGGCCTCATAGGCCGTCACGTACAGCATCTTGCGTTTGAATCCTTGCATGACCTTCTCTTCGAACGAATCTGGTGATGCCTACTGGAGGCGGGCTGATTTCAGCGCTATCTTGAGTCACGCGATCTGATAGAAAAAGTTAGCTCCTATCAGTTTTATAGAAGGGAAGCGCGGTGAGTTTTTCCAGCGACACCATTCAACTGTTCCTCGCCGTCATCGAACACGGCTCGTTCTCGGCGGCTGCCCGGGCGCTGGGACGAGTGCCCTCGGCGGTCAGCATGGGTATCGCCAACCTGGAAGCGGAACTGGGCTTTGCCCTGTTCGACCGCTCCCACCGCGAGCCGGTACCCACGGCCCAGGCGCGATCGCTGATGCCCCATGCCCGCCTGGTCGCGCACCAGCTCAAGCAACTCCAGGTGCATGCCCTCGAACTGTCCAGCGGCCTGGAAAGCCGGCTTTCGCTGGGCATCGCCGCAGATATCGACACGCGCTTCCTGCTGGCGGGCATCGAAACCCTGGCGAGCCGCTACCCGTTGCTGGAAATCGAGGTGTCGACCGCCCCACAGGACGACATCCTCGCGCTGTTGCACGAGGCCCGGTTGGACCTCTGCGTGGCCTTCGCCGGGCTCGGGGTGGACGTCCGCGAAGCGTTCCAGTACGTGGGGGACGAATCCTTGGTCGCCACGCTGTCGCCCCGTCACCCCGCCCTTGAAAATCGCGAGGCCCTTTACCTGGAGGATCTGGTGCCCATCCGGCAGATCCTGGTGGCCAGCCGCGACCGGCCCCTCGCCGATACCCGTCCGCTGTTGGGCGAGTCCTTCTGGAGAACCGACAGCCTGTCGATGGCGATCGAAATGGTGGAGGCGGGCATCGGCTGGGGGAATTTTCCCCTGCCGGTGGTGGAGCCGCTGTTCGCCCAGGGCAGGTTGCAGCGCATTCGTTTCCGCAACACCGCGAACGAGCTGAAATTGCCCGTGCACGCGGTCTGGCTGCGCGCCAGGCCCTTGCGCAAGGCGGCCAGGGAGTTCGTGCGGATCATCGGCGAAACTCGCTGAACCCTTTCCGGGCGCGCTGAGAGCGGCCTGGCGATCGACCGCCAGCCGTTTCCGCGTCATTCCGAAGCCGGCCGCGATGCCCGGTGGCTCGGCGCTTCATCGCCGCCGGATTGACGGCGTCGCGCGGCTCGTGGATATTGATAGTTAGCAAACTATGTATGCGCGCAGTCTCCCCCCTATGAATTCCGATTCGCTCCGCCTGAGCATCAGCAGTGGCATGGTCGCTGCGGCTCGCCATTGGCGTCGCATGTGCCAGAACACCCTGGTCAACTACGGCATTTCCGAAGCCTGCGCCGTGCCGCTGCTGATGATCGCCCGCCTGGGCGATGGCGTTCGGCAGGTGACCGTGGCCCATGCCGCGGGCCTGGAAGGGCCTTCCTTGGTGCGTTTGCTGGACCAACTCTGCGCGGCCGGTTATGTCTGCCGCAGCGAGGATGCGGCCGACCGCCGCGCCAAATCCCTCAACCTGACCGAAAGCGGACGCGCCTTGGCCTTGGCCATCGAGGAAGAACTGATCCGCTTGCGTCGCGACGTGCTGGAGGGCATCGATCCCGCGGACCTGGAGGCGACCCTGCGCGTGCTGAAAGCCTTCGAGGCGGCGGGACAGGCGGGGACGGTGGCCTCTTGAACGGCTTCTTCAGCAGCGTGCCGCCGGCGCGGGATTGGTTCTACGGCGTGCGTACCTTCGGCGCTTCGATGCTCGCGCTGTACATCGCGTTGATCATGCAGCTGCCCCGGCCCTACTGGGCCATGGCCACGGTGTACATCGTGTCCAGCCCCTTCGTCGGCCCCACCAGTTCCAAGGCGCTCTATCGCGCGCTGGGCACGCTGCTCGGCGCTTCGGCCGCGGTGTTCTTGGTGCCCCTGCTGGTGCAGACACCCTATCTGCTGGCCCTGGTGATCGCACTCTGGACCGGCGTGCTGCTGTTCCTCTCGATGCACTTGCGCACCGCCAACAGCTACGCGCTGATGCTGGCCGGCTACACCCTGCCGATGATCGCCTTTCCGGTGGTGGACAACCCGCAGGCGGTGTTCGAGGTGGCGGTTTCGCGGACCGAGGAAATCCTCCTCGGCATCGTGTGCGCGGCCGTGGTCGGGGCCATGTTCTGGCCACGCCGGCTGGCGCCGGTGCTGATGGATGCCGCCGGGCGCTGGTTCGCCGACGCCGCGCTCTACAGCGACCGCTTCCTGGCCCGCGAGGCCAAGCCGGAGGAAATCGCGGCCCTCGCTGCTTCCATGGTGACCACCTTCAACAGCCTCGAGCCCATGATCGGCCAGTTGCCCCACGAGGGTGCCCGGCCGCAAACCGTGCGCAACGCCAAGGAACTGCGCGGGCGGATGATTCACCTGTTGCCGGTGGTGGCGGCGCTGGACGATGCCTGGACGGCCCTGGAGGCCCGCGCGCCCGAGCGGATGGCCGAATTGGCGCCGTTGATCGGCGAGGTGCGCGCCTGGCTGGAAGGCACCCGCGCGGGCGCGGCCCTGGAGTCCTGGGAGGCGCTGCACGAAAGCCTGGATCGGATGCGCCCGGCCCAGGAACAACTGGACGATCCCTGCCAATTGCTGTTTTCCAACGCGCTTTACCGCCTGGGCGAATGGATCGACCTCTGGCAGGATTGCCGCAGCCTGCAGCACGCCATCCTCACCGAAAGCCAGGCACCCTGGCGGGCGGTCTATCGTCACTGGCGGCTGGGCCGGCTCACTCCTTTCTTCGATCGCGGCCTGATGTTCTATTCGGCGGCGTCGGCGATCATCGCGATTTGCGTCGCGTCGCTGCTGTGGATCCAGTTGGGCTGGACCGACGGGGGCAGCGCGGTGATCCTGGCAGCGGTGGCCTGCAGTTTCTTCGCCGCCATGGACGATCCGGCGCCGCAGATCTACCGGTTCTTCTTCTGGACGGCGCTGTCGGTGCTCTTCGCCAGCCTCTACCTGTTTCTGGTGCTGCCGAACCTGCACGATTTCCCCATGCTGGTGCTGGCGTTCGCCGTGCCCTTCATATGCATCGGTACCCTCACGGTGCAGCCGCGTTTCTACCTGGGCACTTTGCTGACCATCGTCAACACCGCATCCTTCATCAGCATCCAGGGCGCCTACGACGCCGACTTCATGGTGTTCATCAATTCCAATCTGGCGGGCCCGGTGGGGCTGTTGTTCGCCTTCATCTGGACGTTGGCGGTGCGGCCGTTCGGCGTGGAGTTCGCCGCCCGGCGCCTGACCCGCTTCTCCTGGCAGGACATCGTCGCCCTCTCTCGCCCGGCCACTCTGGCGGAACACCGGCGGATGGGGGTCCGCATGCTGGACCGGCTGATGCAACAATTGCCGCGCCTGGCGATCACCAAGCAGGACACCGGCATCGCCCTGCGCGAGCTGCGGGTGGCGCTCAACCTGCTCGACCTGCTGGCCTATCTGCCACGCATGCCGGAGCAGCCGCAGCGGGTACTGCGCCAGGTGGTCGGCGAGGTGGGCAGCCATTTCCAGGCCTGCCTGGACGCCCGCGCTCGCTTACCGGCGCCGCCGGCGCTGCTGAACAGCATGGAGCGCGCGCGCCAGGCGTTGGGCGTGGAGCCCGGTGCCGCGCAGAACGACGCCCGCCCGCACCTGCTGCACGCCCTCAGTGGCTTGCGCCTGGCGCTGTTGCCGGGGGTCGAGGCGGTGATGGAGGCGGTCGAGGACGTTCGGGGCGCCTACGGCCTCGGGGGGGCGCCCCTGTGATCGGCGATCTGGATATCAGCGGGGTATTCCTGCCTACGCTGCTGGTGATGATGGGGCTGACCTATCTGCTTTACCTGGTGGTGCACGCGTTGCTGACGCGCATCCACTTCTACCGCCTGGTCTGGCACCGGGCATTGTTCAACGTCGGTCTCTACGCACTGCTGCTGGGCGCGGTAGATACGCTTAGTCGATACCTGATGACATGAAGAAACCTTTGCTGACCCTGGGCCGCGTGGTCCTGACCCTGATCGTCGTGTGCTTCGCCGCCGTGGTGGTGTGGCGCATGGTGATGTACTACATGTTCGCGCCCTGGACCCGGGACGGACACATCCGCGCCGACGTGATCCAGATCGCGCCCGACGTCTCCGGCCTGATCCAGGCGGTGGAAGTGCGCGACAACCAGGCGGTGAAGCGCGGCCAGGTGCTGTTCACCATCGACCAGGACCGCTTTCGCCTGGCCTTGCGCCAGGCCAAGGCCAATGTCGCCGAACGCCAGGAAACCTATGAGCAGGCGCGCCGCGAGACCCGGCGCAACCGCGAGCTGGGCAACCTGGTGGCCCGCGAGCAGGTGGAGGAGAGCCTGTCCCGCGAGATGCGGGCGCAATCCGCGCTGGCCGAGGCCCAGGTGGCGGTGGACGCCGCGCAGCTCAACCTCGACCGCTCGGTGATCCGCAGTCCGGTCGACGGCTACCTGAACGACCGTGCGCCGCGGGCGCAGGAATTCGTCAACGCGGGGCGCCCGGTGCTCTCGGTGGTGGACGGCGATTCCTTTCACATCGACGGCTATTTCGAGGAGACCAAGCTCTCCGGCATCCGCATCGGCCAGACCGTCGACATCCGCGTGGTGGGCGACGACACCCGGCTGCGCGGGCACGTGCAGAGCATCGCCGCCGGTATCGAGGACCGCGACCGCAGCAGCGGCTCCAACCTGCTGCCCAACGTCAACCCGGCTTTCAGCTGGGTGCGGCTGGCGCAGCGGATCCCGGTGCGCATCGCCTTCGATGAAGTACCGGCCGATTTCCGCATGATCGCCGGCCGCACCGCCACCGTGTCGATCGTCGATGACGGGACCGGGGAGGGCGCGGCGCGATGAAAGCCTCGTTACGCCTGGCCACGGTGGGACTGGGCCTGACGTTGTCGGCCTGCCAGGTGGTCGGGCCCGATTACCACCTGCCGGAACAGGCCGCGCTGAATCGCCCGGACTTGCAAGGCGCGCTGGCCGTCGGCGACGCGGACGTGGTCTCGGCGCCGGTGCCGGCGGACTGGTGGCGGCTCTACCAGGACCCGCGCCTCGACGAACTGGTGCGTCGGGCCCTGGCGTCCAATACCGATCTACGGATAGCCGCGGCCAACCTCGCCCGCGCCCGCGCCCAGGTGAACGAAGCCCAGGCGGCCGGAGGCTTCAGCAGCGGCGCCAAGGTGGCCGTCGAGCGCATCCAGGAATCGGGCGAAGCCTTTCTGCAACCGGCCAAGGTCCCGGTGGCCAACGTCGGCAGCATCGCCCTCAGTACCTCGTATCAGTTCGATCTGTTCGGCGTGTTGCAACGCGGCATCGAGGCCGCGCGGGCGAATGCCGACGCCACCCAGGCGGCCGCGGACATCGCCCGGGTCACCCTGGTGGCCGATGTGGTGCGCGCCTATACCCAGGTCTGCGCGGCCAACGAGGAACGTGAAATCGCCGAGCGCTCTCTCGGTTTGCAGGAGCAGGGCCTGACCCTGGTCCAGCGCCTGCGCGACGCCGGTCGGGGCGACGAAACCCAGGTGACCCGGACGCAGACCCAGTTCAAGTCGCTGCGCGCCGACCTGCCGCGCTACGACGCGGCCCGGCAAGCCGGGCTGTTCAGATTGTCCATGCTCCTGGCGGAACCCCTGGAGCGCCTGCCCGCGGGATTGAACGACTGCGCCCACCTGCCGACGATCGCCCAGGTCCTGCCGGTGGGCGACGGCGCGGCGCTGCTCAAGCGGCGCCCGGACGTGCGCCAGGCCGAGCGGCGGCTGGCGGCCGCCACCGCGGGGATCGGCATCGCCACCGGCGAGCTGTATCCGGACATCAGCATCGGCGCGACCGTCGGCAGCGTCGGGATCCTGGAGAACCTCGGCAAGCCCGCCACCAATCGTTGGGGCTTCGGCCCGTTGCTGAGCTGGACGGTGCCCTCCAACGGCTCCCGTGCGCGCATCCGGGAAGCGGAGGCGTCCACCCAGGCGGCGCTGGCGCACTTCGACGGCGTGGTGCTCAACGCCATCCGCGAAACCCAGACCGCGCTGGTCCAGTACACCGCCTTGCTGGAGCGTCGCGATGCCCTGGCCGAGGCGGAACGCTCCGCGCAGCAGGCGGCCGAGCAGACCCACAGGTTCTTCCAGGCGGGACGCGAGTCCTTCCTCGCCGATCTGCAGGCCACTCGCACCTACACCGACGTGCGCGGGCAACTGGCAGCGGCGGAGACCCAGGTCGCCATGAGTCGTATCGACCTGTTCCTGGCCCTGGGCGGCGGTTGGGGCACGGACGAGGCGGTGCCCGCCGGGCAGCCCGCGGCGACCGGCGGGCCGCGCCAGCCCTAGGCCTGGCGCGAAACAGCGGGCAGGTTTCCCCGGGCGGCCCTTGGCGGCCGTTCGGCTACCCGGCCGGGGTATCGGGGCTGAGAAACTCGCGCAGCCCCGCCAGGCCGCCGAAAGCATGCCCGGCCATGCCGAGGGCCTCGGCCGCCGCGACGTTCACCTCGCGGTCGTCGATGAACAGCACCTCGGCGGCCCGGCAACCCAGGCTTTCCCAGCACCAGCGGTAGGCGGCCGGGTCGGGCTTGGCGCAACCCATACGGCAGGAGAAACCGCGCAGCGCGAAGAGCCCGAGCCAGTCCTGACGGCTTTCATAGCGCTCCGCCAGCTCGTGGGGGATGTTCGAGAGCAGCGCCAGACGGTAGCCGTCGCCGTCCAGCCGATGCAGGTAATCCACCATGCCCTCGTCGATCCGGCTCCAGCTGTCCACGTCGGCCTCCACCAGCTCGTCGATTCGGGTGGCCGAGTAGTCCCTGCCCAAGGCCTGGCCAACCCTTCGCCAATAGACCTCGGCCGGTTGCCCGCGGTCGTAGGGCGTGCGGTGCTCCCAATAGGCGCTCCAGAAGGCCGCGCTGTCGGCCTGGCCGAGGCCTTGCAGACGGCGCTTGTCCTCTTCCAACTGATGCCTGGCGATGACCCCGAACAAGTCGAAAAGCAGTACCGGCTTGCCCGGTTCGGGGCGGTGTTCCTTCGGGCGGGCGTATTCCACGGCGCGTAGTTCCTCGTTTCAGGGGGTTCCGGTGGAGGGGCCCAAGGCCGCCCGGGTGCCGCGGATGATCGCAAAGGTCGCGCCGGTGCACAGCAGCGACAGCAACGCCATGAACAGCGGCGCGCTGGATACCCCCTGGGTTTCGATCAGCTTGCCGATCAGCGGCGGGAAGGCGATGCCGCCGACCATGGAGGCGGCGATGACGTAGGCGGTGCTGGCACGGGCGGCGGGCACTACGCGGTTCAGCCAGGCAAGCCCGGTGGGGAAGATCGGCGCGATGAACAGGCCGACGCCGATGTAGGCGATGGCCGCCAGTTGCGGAACCAGCGCCGCGACCAGGCACAGGGTCATGCCGATGCAACTCACCCGCATCATCCGCTCGGAGCTCCAGCGCAGCCCCAGCCAGGCGGCGAAGAAGCGGCCGCCGGTGAGCGCCAGCCAGTACAGCGAGGTGGCGGTGGCGGCGAAGGCGGCGCCATAGCCCAGGGCTTCCAGGTGGGTCGGCTCCCAGCCGCCGACCCCGGTCTCGATGGCGACATGGAAGATGTAGATCACGAAGAACGCCGCCATGATCGCCAAGGCGCCGTGGCGCGTGGCGGCATGCCCGGTCCGGGTCGGCGGCGGATCGCCCAGGGAGCGCGCCATCTGCCCGAGGAACAGCGCCGGCAGGATCGAGCAGAGCGCGAAACCCAGGAAGATCGCCTGGTAGTGTTCGGCGCCGAACCAACCGACCAGCGCCGGCCCGGCGATGGCCCCGATGCCGAAATGGGCGTTGAGCAGGTTCACCATGGCGACGCTGCGTTTGCCGAAGCCGATGGAGAAGATGAAGTTCAGCCCGAAGTCGCCGCCGCCGAAGCCCAGGCCGATGACGAAGGCGCCGGCGAGGGCCAACGGCCAGGTCTGGGCGTAGGCGAACAGCAGGCATCCCAGTGCCATCAGCCCATAGGAAAGCCCCAGGGACAGCCGATTGCTCAGCGAGCCATAGACCTTGTGGAAGAGCAGCACGCCCACCAGCGCGCCGATGAAGTGCGCGCTCAGGCTCATGCCGGCCTCGGCGGTGCCGATGCCGAAGCGCTCCAGCAAATGGGGAATGGCTGGCCCGTACAAGGCTTGCAGGGCGCCCATCACCACGAAGCCGAAGCAGGACGCGGCCACCCCCAGGGCCGACGCCGCCTGGACCGGCTCGTTCAGGTAGAGACCTTCCGCCTGGGCGCTCATGGCCGCTCCTCCCCGTGGGTCGCCGCCAGGGGCGGGAAGTCCGTCCAACGCGGTTGCAGGTCGGCGCCCTGGGTGTCCAGGGCGCCGATCAGTTCGCCGTCCACGTGGACCCGCAGGCTGGCGGCGCCGGCCGGCAGGCGCAGGACGCTTTCCTCGCCGGCGTGGCTCAGGGTCACCACGTCCGCCGTGGCGCTCGGGTTGAACAGGCCGAGGAACAGGGTCCGGCCATCCTGGCTCTGCCGGCGGATCACCGCGGTCAGGCCGTAACGGCTGCGGCAGGCGACACTCGGCTGGTTTTCCCTGGACAGGGCATCCGAGGCGAAGCGCTGCAGGCGTTCCAGGTCATCCGCTCCGCCCTCGATGCGCAGGGTCGGGCTGCCCGGGGTGGCGTCTTCAAGTTCCAGGGCGACCAGCAGGCCCGCTTTGAACAGCAGTTCTTCCACGGTATCGCAGAGGGTTTCCACCCAACTGTCGCAAGCCCGCACGGAGGCCGCCTCGATGATCGCCTGGCGGCTCAACTGGATGGTCGCGGCGGTCACCAACTGGCTGTCCAGCAAGTCAGTGCCGAAGTCGTGCAGGAAGGCGGAGAGACAGCGCAGGGCCACGACGTTAGCCGAGGTTCCGCCGTCCTCTCGCAGCGGCGCGCCCGGGCAATAGGGCGGCCCGTAGAGCGCGGGGTCGAAACCGTCGGCTCGCAGGCCCTGCGGGTCCAGGTCGATCTCCTGGCCCCAGTGCTCCGTGGCGCAGGCGGTATAGACGCTGCAGGACGTCGAGCCCAGGAGCAGCCCGAGCAGGGCGTGGAACAGCGGCACATGGGGCTGGGCGAACGACGCATCGGCCCAGGTGAAGCCCCAGTTGGCCTCCAGGGTATCGGTGCGGCCGGCGACGATGCCCAGCAGGTGCGACATGAAGGCGCCGCGATCGCTGGCGGCGTTGCCGACCCATTCGGTATGTCCGACGTGATAGCCGCTGTCGCGGAACGCCAGGTGCCGCGCCATCCAGCCGGCGAAGGCGTTCTGCTGGGCGTCCGGGCGCACCAGCGGGACGTTGACCAGCCGCGGCAACCGCGGGCTGTGGAAGCCGTCCAGCCAGCGCCAGGCGTCGAGCATGGCGACCCCGGCCCAGCGCGGCCATTCGCTATGCAGCACGTCGAGGGACTCCCCCAGCGTGCGTTTCTCCAGCGCGGTGGCATCCTGCTCGCGCCCCTGCATCCAGGCCCAGAAGGCGGTCAGCGCCGGTGCCGAGGCATCCTGCCGCTCCAGCGGCAGGCCGGCGTCGCTGAAGATCCCCTCGTTGCCCAGTTGCAGCGCGACGATCGGCCCGGCCGGCGCGGCATGGGGCCGGACCACCCGGTCCTCGACCTCTTCCAGCCAGGTCCCGACCTGCAGGCGTACCGCCGGATCGAACAGGCTGGGCAGCCTGCGCCCCTGGGACAGCAGGGGCTTGCCGGTGATCCCGGTGATCGGGCAGTAGCGTTGTTCGTCGCAGAGCCGGTCGGGCAGCCCGCCCAACTGGACTTCCGCGTGGATGAAGGGACCGGGCTTGACCACGGCCTTGAGGCCGGCGGCGGAGATCAGCCGGAGCAGCCGCAGCAGGTCGCGCTGCGGGTCGGTGGCGCCGGAAAAGTCGAAATGCAGGGCGTCGGCCCCGCGCACCTCGTGGAAACGCCAGGGTATATAGAACGAGACCACGTCTATTCCGTTGCGCTTGAGCTGGTTCAGGTTGGCTTCCCAGTCCGTCGGCGAGGCCCGGTAGTAGGGGTACTCGCCGATCAGGACCGGCCGGCCGAGGGCCGGGAGAATGGACGCGACTCGTTCTTTCATCAGGCGGCCTCCTTGGCCTTTTCGCTGTCTGCGACGATCAGGACCTTCAACGCGGCGTAGGGGTTGTCCGGCGAAGGCGAGAGCGCGGCGAAGGCTTCCTCGTAGTGCTCCATGGGGAAGCGTGCGGTGATGATGCGTTCCAGCGGCAACTGGGTGGCGATGCGGATCGCCCGTTGGAAGATGTGGCTGTTGTAGTCGCCGGCGCCGATGATGCTCAGGCCGCGCATGAGGATTTCCAGCGGCTTCACCGTCGCGGTGGCCTTGCTGTTATAGCCCATGATCACCAGGCGGCCACGGGGTTTAGCGTATTCCAGGCTGCTTTCCAGCAGATTGCCGACCGATTCGACGACCACGTCGGCCAGGCCCAGCAGCCGGGCGTCGCCGGGCGCGGCCAGGGACAAGCGTTCCTGGCCTTCGAAGATCGCCTGGCAGGCGCGCCGGCGGAAGGCGTCGGGCTCCACCACCCAGACCCGCGCGCCCATGGACAGGGCGAGCATGGCCGAGACGATGCCCATGGGGCCGCCGCCGACGACGACCAGGGTCTCGCCGGCGCTGAGGCGGGTCGCCTCGATGTTGTTCAGCGCGCAAGCCAGGGGCTCGACCATCACCGCGCGGTCGAAGCTCATGCCCGCCGGGATCGCATGGCAGAACCGCGCCGGCAGGGCGATGTATTCGGCGAAGGCGCCGTGCCGGTCGACGCCGACCTCGTTGCCGCTCTTGTTCTGGCAGAAATTCAGGTGACCTTCCAGGCAGGCCGGGCAACTGCCGCAGTACAGGGTCGGGTTGATGATCACCCGCTGGCCCGGGACCAGCGACGTGACCTGGCGGCCGACGGCCTCCACCACGCCGACCGACTCGTGGCCGAGGATGGTGCCGGCCTTGGCGCTGAACTTGCCGACCAGGATGCTGCGGTCGGTGCCGCAGATACCGGTCTGCACCACCTTGACGATCACGTCGTCGTCCTGGCGGATTTCCGGGGTGAGGTGGTCCTTCAGTTCCAGGGCATTGCTTCCATTCAATACGAGCGCTTTCATGCGTGTTCTCCGGTTACCGATAGGGGGTGTTGCGCGCGCGGCCGGCCCAGCTCCCAGGTGATTTCCGCGAGCAGGGCGGCGTGCAGTTCGGGGGTGGAGGCGGCGATGCAGGACTGCTGGTTGGCTGGGGTGATGTCCATCAGGTCGGTGCCGCCCAGGCTGTTGCCGTAGGCGTCGGTGATCGTCACCCCGGCGAGTTTCGCCAGGAACACTGCGGCGGCGATGTCGTAGGGGAATAGGTGCAGGATCGAGCCGCGGCCGGCCTTGCGGAAGGCCGCCTCGGTCTGCGGATGGTCCTTCAGCACCCGGTTGCCGATGTCGACGTAGGCATCCAGCTGGCCGGTGATGATGCGGCTGATGGAATAGGTGGCGCTGTTGAAGATGAAGACCCCGCCGCTGTTCGCCGACGTGTCGACGAGGTGGGCGTAGGCGTCCGCCATCAGGCCCATGGGATGGCCATTGAATTCGATCGACCAGAACATGAAGCGGGTTTCGCGGGTCGGGCTGAGGTTGGGAATCCGCTGGCGGAAGCCGTCGCTGACCAGCCCGAGCGTCTTGTCGCCATAGAGCCAGGCGCCGCTCTTGATCTCCATCAGCAAGGCGGCGTCGACGTCGTCCAGGCACGCCTTGCCATCCACCAACGGGGCACGGGCCAGGGAAATCATGCCCATCTCCAGGCCGGCGGAAGTGGGCCGGGTGCCGTCGATCGGGTCGATCACCAGGATCGAGCGCGGGTTCTCGCCGATCTCGATCAGCGACTGATCCTCGGTGTAGATGGCGATGGGTTCCGACGTGTGCGCCCTCACGTAGTCGACGACCGCCTTCTCGGCGATTTCGTCGATGTCGAACTGGGCGTCGCCGCCGGGCGAGTCGCCGTGGACGAAGCGGTTCAGGCCCTTGTCCGCATAAAGCTGCAACTCCTTGCGGACATGCTGGCCGAGGCCGAGGAGGAAGTCTTTCATGCGCCCATTTCCTCCCTGAACAGGGTTTCCAGCCGGTCGCAGATTTCCTCCGCCTCGCGGTAGGTCAAGGTCAGCGGCGGCCGGATCTTCAGAACGTTGCCGAAGCCGTAGCGCGAGGTGCGCATGATCAGGCCGTACTTCATGGCCTTGTCGGCCAGTTCGTTGGTCAGCGCCACGTTGGGCGAGCCGTCCGGGTTCTCGATCTCGAAGCCGATCATCAGGCCGACGCCGCGGACGTCGCCGATGAAGCGGTGGCGCTTCTGCATGTCGTACAGGCGGTCGAGGATGTAGTTGCCGGTCAGGCGCACGTTGGCCAGGAATTCCGGCTGCTTGACGATTTCCAGCGTGGCGTTGGCGGCCGCGGCGGCGAGCAGGTTGGAGCCGTAGGTGAAGGAGTGGTGGTGGGAGGGCAGGCCTTCCAGGCGCTTGTTGGTGATGATCGCCGCGACCTGGGCGCCCGATCCGCCGAGGCCCTTGGCGGTGGTGATGGCGTCCGGCTCGATGCCGAAATACTGGGCGGCGAACATATGCCCGGTACGGCCGATTCCGGTCTGGATCTCATCGAAGATCAGCGCGATGTCGTGCTTGTCGCAGAGCGCGCGGAGCTTCTGGAAATAACCGTCCGGCGGCACGATGTTGCCGCCGTTGCCGGAGATCGGCTCCACCAGGATGGCCGCGACCTGGCCGCTGCTGGCGTATTCCATGAAGTCCTCGATGCGATCCACGCAGAGCATGCCGTGGGCGCCGCACTCGCCGGGCTTCTTGCCGTAGAAACAGCGGTGGCAATAGGGGTCGGGCACTTGCAGCGAACCGGGGAACTGGATCGGGAAGGGCGCCTTGCGGAAGGCGTTGCCGGACATCGAGGCCATCATCATGGTCTGCCCGACGTGGCTGCGGAACAGCGTGATCACTTCGCTCTTGCCGGTGGCGCGCTGGGCCATCTTGATCGCCCCTTCGTTCGCCGAGGAGCCGCTGCAAACCTTCGGGTGCACCCGGGTCATGTTGGCGGGGGATACCGAGAGCAGGTTGTGCGCCAACTGGTTGATGGGGTCGCTCTGGAAAGAGGACGTGATATGGATGAGTTTGTCCGCCTGGTCCTTCATGGCGGAAATCACCGCGGGGTGCGAATAACCCAGGCTCAAGTTGAATGTCGCCGATGCGCAATCGATATAACTCCGACCCTCCGAGTCATAAAGATAAATACCTTCGCCGTGCACCATCTTTACAGGGCTGACCGGGTAATAGAGTTCTTCGACTGCCAGTGCACTTTCCATTGTTCACCTCATCAGGGTTAAGTTCGATGAGCCATGACAACCAGACGATGGCGGTGCTACGGGACAGCTTGCTTGCCAGATACTGCCTGTGCGATCCAGTCAATTCGCCCGGGGAAAGGGGCGAAAGCTCTCCCTCCGGATCCCGCCTATGCGGAATCGAGAATTCCTTGGAGTTCTTGTGAATGGCGTTGGGAATGGCGCGGACGACGGTCAATGACCGATGGTTTAAGGATTCACTGGGAGGCTTTCAGGACATCGATTCCCAGGCGGGAAAACTCATTCAGGCGCATGGGTTCGGTATCCTTTTCCACGACCAGGCAGCCGATATGCTGGGCGGCCGCGATATGGAAGGCCGCTCGGGTTCCGAGTTTCTCCATGGTGGCCGCCACCACGACTTTTTCGCTGGCCTCGATCATGGCCTTCTTCAACTCCGCCTCTTCGGAGTCGAACACCGCCAGGCCCGCCTGGGCATCCAGCGCGCAGACGCCGAGGAAGCACAGGTCGGCATGGGTGGACATGACGTCGCGCAGGGTGCGTACCCCGACGGCGGCACCGATCCGCTTGTTTACCAGGCCGCCCAGCAGGATCAGCACGACCTGGTCGTGGCCGCTCAGGGCGTCGGCGACGCTGGGCGCATTGGTCACCACGGTGAGCGGCATGTCTTTCGGCAGGTGCGCGGCGATGGCCACGTTGGTGGAGCCGGCATCGATGATCAGCACGTGGCGCGGTTTGACCAGGGTGACCGCGGCGCGGGCGAGGGCTTGCTTGCGGCCAGGGGTCTCGTCCACGCGCTCGGACAAGGGCTGGCTGGCCGGGGACAGCGGCAGGGCGCCACCGTAGATGCGTTTGCATTGGCCGTTCGAGGCCAAGTCGCGCAAATCACGCCGAATCGTGTCTTCTGTTGCGCCAAGATCCCTGGCCAGGTCCACGGCCAGGACTTTGCCCTGACGCGTCAGCCGTTCCATGATGTAATCGCGACGTTCGCGGGGAACCAGGGCGTCGGCGCTGACTTTCGGCATGTTTTTCACTCCCTTGAAAACGTGCCCAAACGTATAGCAATGGGGATCATTGGGTCAAGTAAATACAAAATCACCAATTGCTTTAAAAAAGTACGCACAAATCGCTGAACGTTCAAAGGCTATATGCCATACCTTTCTTACCGAATCATTAAGCAGGCCGGGCGGCGAACGAGCATTCTGGAAGGGGCTTTTATGCCTTCTGAGGCATCTTCTTCATTCGCGATAGAACACCTGCAACAGGTGATAGCCGAAGCTGCTCTTGATCGGGCCCTGCACCACCCGTAGCGGTTGTTTGAAAATCGCCTTGTCGATCGCATGGACCATCTGACCCGGCCGGACTTCCCCCAGATCGCCGCCGCGCTTGCCGGAAGGGCACAGGGAATGACGGCGTGCCAGTTGCGCGAAGTCGTCGCCCTCGCTCAGGCGTTTCTTCAGTTTCAGCGCGTCCTCTTCGGTCTTGACGAGGATGTGACGGGCGAGTGCTTTTGCCATGGGAATCCTTGTTGAACCTGTGGGCTGACGGCGGCTGAGAAGCCGGCCTGGTGGCCATGGGGTGGGTGCGAAACCGGGGTGCGAACGGCGGTGCCCCGGGACGGCCGGCGCGCCATTCTGGTTGCCGCCACGGTGGATTTCCAGCGTCTCGGCTTTCCATCCCGACCGACCGGGGCGCCGTCGGATTTTCTGCACACGGCCGACGGGCTCCTTTCGCGGGGCATGACCCGGGCGCTCAGTCGGCGCCCGGACGCAGGCTCAGGGCCTGCCAGTCGACGACTTGCAGCAGGACGTCGCTCAACGCCTGCGCCGCCGTCGATAGCTTGTGGTCGGTCCGGCGCAGCAGCCCCACGCGGCGCTCCACCTGGGGATCGTGCAGGGCCACGCAACGGGCGCCGAGTTCCTCCATCTGGCGGATGCACAGGCTCGGTACGGCACTGACGCCCAGGCCCTGGGCGACCATGCGCCCGACGGTGACCAACTGGTGGCTCTCGAACGCCACCGGCAGGCGTCCATGCCGGGCGGACACCCTTTCCTCCAGCAGCAGGCGCACCGCGGACGGGCGCTGCAGGGTGATGAAGGGGTCTTCCAGCAACTCGGCCCAACTCACCCGGTCGCGCGCGACCAGGGCCGAGTCGCCGGGCACCACGGCGACGAAACGGTCGGTATAGAAGGGGATGAAATCGAGGCTTTCCAGGCTCTCCGGCTCGAAGGCGACGCCCAGCTCGACACGCCGGTTGCGCACCATCTCCAGCACTTCTTCGTTGATCACGTCGTGCACCGCCACGTTCACCCGCGGGTGACGGTCGCGGAACCTCCTCAGGGCCATCGGCAGCAGGTTGCCGGCGAAGGAGGGCATGGCCGCGATGGACACCTTGCCCAGCTGCAGGGTGAAGTGCTGCCGCACCAGTTCCTCCGCGTTGTCCCAGTCGGCCAGCAGGCGCCGCGCCACCGGCAGCAGGGTCTCGCCTTCGGGCGTCAGGGCGACGCTGCGGGTGGTGCGCACCAGCAGCGGGCCGCCCAGGGATTCTTCCAGGCTCTTGATCGCCAGACTCAGGGCCGGCTGCGACAGGTGCAGGCGCTCGCCGGCCTGGGCGAAGCTGAGGTGTTGCGCCACGGCCAGGAAGGCACGCAATTGCTTGACGGTCATTGATTTGTTCTTATGATCAAACGATTGGAAAAACAAACTTAACAAATCAGTGCCCAGCGGTGAAGCTCCACGCGGTGTCCCGGCAGCGCGCTGCCGTTCCGATAACGACAAGAGGTGCACAGCATCATGAGTGGACTCGACAAGCGAGTGGGCAGCTACGAGGAAGCCCTGGCAGGCCTGACCGACGACATGACCATCCTGGCCGGAGGCTTCGGCCTGTGCGGCATCCCGGAGAACCTGATCGCCGAAATCCGCCGCCGCGGCGTGCGCGGGCTGACCGTGGTCTCGAACAACTGCGGCGTCGATGGCTTCGGCCTGGGCGTGCTGCTGGAAGACCGGCAGATCCGCAAGATGGTCGCGTCCTACGTGGGCGAGAACGCGCTGTTCGAGCAGCAATTGCTCAGTGGCGAGCTGGAAGTGGAGCTCACCCCCCAGGGCACCCTGGCGGAGAAAATGCGCGCGGGCGGGGCCGGCATTCCGGCGTTCTACACCGCCACCGGCTATGGCACCCCGGTCGCCGAGGGCAAGGAGGCGCGCGAATTCAACGGCCGCCACTACATCCTCGAAGAGGCCATCACCGGCGACTTCGCCATCGTCAAGGGCTGGAAGGCCGATCACTTCGGCAACGTGGTGTATCGCCACACCGCGCAGAACTTCAACCCGATCGTCGCCACCGCCGGCAGGATCACCGTGGTGGAAGTGGAGGAAATCGTCGAGCCCGGCGAGCTGGAGCCCAGCCAGATCCACACGCCGGGAATCTACGTCGATCGCATCATCCAGGGCAGCTTCGAGAAACGTATCGAGAAACGCACGCTGCGCGCCTGATCCCTGGCGGCATGTCCGGTGCGTCGGCTTTCGTCGCGCGCCGCCGCCGCTCAAAAACCGCTAAACGATAAGAGGTTTCGTGCCATGGCACTTTCCCGCGAACAAATGGCTCAGCGCGTGGCCCGCGAGTTGAAGGATGGCTACTACGTGAACCTGGGCATCGGCATCCCGACGCTGGTGGCCAACTACATGCCCGAGGGCATCGACGTGATGCTGCAGTCCGAAAACGGGCTGCTGGGTATGGGCGCCTTTCCCAGCGAGGCCGAGGTGGACGCCGACATGATCAATGCTGGCAAGCAGACCGTGACCGCGCGCACCGGGGCGGCGATTTTCTCCTCCGCCGAGTCCTTCGCCATGATCCGTGGCGGTCACGTGGACCTGACCGTGCTGGGGGCTTTCGAGGTGGACGTGGAAGGTAACATCGCTTCCTGGATGATCCCCGGCAAGCTGGTCAAGGGCATGGGCGGCGCCATGGACCTGGTGGCCGGCGCCGACAACATCATCGTGACCATGACCCACGCGTCCAAGGACGGCGAATCCAAGCTGCTGCCGCAATGCACCCTGCCGTTGACCGGGCGCGGTTGCATCCGCCGGGTGCTCACCGATCTCGCCTACCTGGAAATCGAGGACGGCGCCTTCGTGCTCCGCGAGCGGGCGCCCGGCGTGAGCGTCGAGGAAATCGTCGCCAAGACCGCCGGCCGCCTGATCGTGCCGGACGACGTGGTGGAAATGAGCTTCCCCGAATAGGTTCGATCGTCGCGGCCCGCCTGGCGGGCCGCCCCTCAGGAGTTCCGTTATGCAAGATGTGGTAATCGTTGCCGCCACCCGTACCGCCATCGGCAGTTTCCAGGGCAGCCTGGCGCAGATTCCTGCGCCCGAGCTGGGCGCCACGGTGATCCGTGCGCTGCTGGAGAAGACCGGCCTCGACCCGGCCGCCGTGGATGAAGTGATCCTCGGCCAGGTCCTCACCGCCGGCTCGGGACAGAACCCGGCGCGCCAGGCCGCGCTGAAGGCCGGCCTGCCGCCAAGCGTGCCGGCCATGACCATCAACAAGGTCTGCGGCTCCGGGCTCAAGGCCTTGCACCTGGCGACCCAGGCGATCCGCTGCGGCGATGCCGACGTGGTCGTCGCCGGCGGCATGGAGAACATGAGCCTGGCGCCCTACGTGCTGCCCAAGGCGCGCACCGGCCTGCGCATGGGCCATGGGCAGGTGGTCGATACGATGATCAGCGACGGCCTGTGGGACGCCTTCAACGACTACCACATGGGCATCACCGCAGAGAACCTGGCCGAGCGCTTCGCGGTGAGCCGCGAGGCCCAGGACGCCTTCGCCGCGGCCTCGCAGCAGAAAGCCGTGGCCGCCATCGAGGCTGGCCGGTTCGCCGACGAGATCACCCCGGTGTCGATCCCCCAGCGCAAGGGCGAGCCGCTGAACTTCGCCACCGACGAACAGCCGCGCGCCGGCACCACGGCGGAAGCCCTCGGCAAGCTCAAGGCGGCGTTCAAGCAGGACGGCAGCGTCACCGCCGGCAACGCCTCCAGCCTCAACGACGGCGCCGCCGCGGTGTTGCTGATGAGCGAGGGCAAGGCCAAGGCCCTGGGCCTGCCGGTGCTGGCCCGCATCCAGGCTTATGCCAGCGCGGCGGTCGATCCGGCGATCATGGGGATAGCGCCGGTATCCGCCACTCGTCGTTGCCTGGAGAAAGCCGGCTGGTCCCTGGAACAGTTGGACCTGATCGAAGCCAACGAAGCCTTCGCCGCCCAGGCGCTGGCGGTGGGCCGGGAGCTGGATTGGGACGCCGACAAGGTCAACGTCAATGGCGGCGCCATCGCCCTCGGCCACCCCATCGGCGCATCCGGCTGCCGGGTGCTGGTGACCCTGCTGCACGAGATGATCCGCCGCGATGCCCACAAGGGCCTGGCGACCCTGTGCATCGGCGGAGGGCAGGGCGTGGCCCTCGCACTGCGTCGCGACTGAGGCGCAGGCCCCGAAGGGACGCCTTGCGGCGTCCCTTCGCGAAATGGCGCCCGGCTCCGTTCGCAAAGGCGCCGCTGCCGCCGCATCGGTAATCGTCTTGTAAAGCCCCCCTCGGCATCGGTGACAGAGGCTCGCGCGCCGTCCCACCTGGGGCGGGTTCGATGGCCTGTCGAACAGCGTCTGGCTAGGCCCAGGCGACCGAACGGCTTGCTATACCTGAGGAAGGCGGATGGAGCGCCTTCGCCCCCTCTGCGGCGGAAGAGCTCACGGCCCGGTGCCCGCGTGTCGACAAGAACAATAACAAGATGAGGTAATCCCATGGCTACACCGATCGAAGAGAGCCGCTTCGCGCGGTTCGCGTTGCGTTGCTCGAATTGGGCGGAACGCTGGTTCCCCGACTCCTGGGTCTTCGCCGCCGTGGCGGTCGTGGTCGTCGCCCTGGCGGCGATGGCCTTTGGCTCGCCGGCGCGGGAAACCGCCAAGGCTTTCGGCGACGGGTTCTGGAGCCTGATCCCCTTCACCCTGCAGATGGCCTTCGTGGTGATCGGCGGCTATGTCGTCGCCAGCTCGGCGCCGGCCTCGCGCCTCATCGATCTGCTGGCGCGGGTGCCGCGGAATGGTCGTTCCGCAGTGTGCTGGGTAGCGCTGGTGTCGATGCTCGCGTCGCTGCTCAACTGGGGCTTGAGCCTGGTGTTCGGCGGGCTGCTGGTGCGCGCCCTGGCCCGTCGCGAATCGCTGAAGATGGACTATCGCGCCGCCGGCGCCGCGGCCTACCTGGGACTCGGCGCGGTGTGGGCGCTGGGCCTGTCGTCGTCCGCCGCGCAGTTGCAGGCCAACCCGGCCAGCCTGCCTCCGTCGATCCTGGCGATCACCGGGATGATTCCCTTCACCCAGACCATCTTCCTCTGGCAGTCCGGCGCGATGTTGCTGGCGCTGATCCTGGTGTCCCTGGTGGTCGCCTATGTCACCGCGCCCGGCGCGAGCGCGGCGCGGGATGCCCATGCCTGCGGCGTGGAGGTGAGCGTCCGCGTGGAGCCGAGCGCGCGGCCGACGCGCCCGGGCGAATGGCTGGAGCACAGCCCGCTGCTGATCGTGCTGCTGGCGATCCTCGCCGCGGGCTGGCTGTTCGAGGAGTTCGCCAGCAAGCCGGCCATCGAGGCGATCTCCGGGCTGAACACCTACAACCTGCTGTTCCTGATGGCGGGCGCGCTGCTGCACTGGCGTCCGCGCAGCTTCCTCGACGCGGTGGCCCGGGCGGTGCCGGCCACCACCGGCGTGATGATCCAGTTCCCCTTGTACGGCTCCATCGCGGCGATCCTGACCAAGGTGGCCGGCGGCGACGGCCAGACCCTGGCCCATCACCTCTCGACCTTCTTCGCGCAGATCGCCTCCCACGACACCTATGCGCTGTTGATGGGCGTGTACTCGGCGGTGCTGGGTTTCTTCATCCCCTCGGGCGGGGGCAAGTGGATCATCGAGGCGCCCTACGTGATGCAGGTGGCCAACGACCTGCAGTACCACCTGGGCTGGGCGGTGCAGATCTACAACGCGGCCGAGGCGTTGCCGAACCTGATCAATCCGTTCTACATGCTGCCGCTGCTGGGTGTGCTGGGGCTCAAGGCCCGCGACCTGATCGGCTTTTCCTTCGTGCAGTTGCTGGTGCACTTTCCCTTGGTACTGTTCCTGCTCTGGGCGCTGGGCAATACCTTGAGTTACCTCCCGCCGCTCCAGCCTTGAGGGAGGGCGGGGCGCGGGCCCCGCCTCTCGTTCAACCGGTGCTGGCCAGCCGCGCGCGGGCCACGCGCGAGCCGTTCTCCTTGCCAAGCACCTGGCAGATGCGCTGGCCGGCCGCGATCAGGCGGTCGAGGTCGACGCCGGTCTCGATGCCCAGACCGTTCAGCAGATAGAGCACGTCCTCGGTCGCCACGTTGCCGGTAGCGCCCTTGGCGTAGGGGCAGCCGCCCAGGCCGGCCACCGAGGCGTCGAACACCGAGACGCCTTCCAGCAGGCTGGCGTAGAGGTTGGCCAGGGCCTGGCCGTAGGTATCGTGGAAGTGCCCGGCGAGCCGCTCGCGCGGCACGTCCCGGCCGACCGTCTCGAACAGGCGCCGGGTCGCGCCGGCGGTGCCGGTGCCGATGGTGTCGCCCAGGGAGACCTCATAACAGCCCATGGCGAACAGCTCCCGTGCCACCTCGGCGACCCGTTGCGGCGCCACCTCGCCCTCATAGGGGCAACCGAGCACGCAGGACACATAGCCGCGCACCCGCACCCGGCGGGCTCCGGCGAGTTCCATCAGCGGGCCGAAGCGTTGCAGGCTCTCGGCGATGGAGCAGTTGATGTTGCGCTGGGAAAAGGCCTCGGAGGCGGCGGCGAACACCGCCACTTCCTCCACGCCCGACTCCAGCGCTGCCTCCAGCCCCTTGAGGTTGGGCGCGAGGGCGGCGTAGACGACCCCGTCGCGGCGCGGCAGACGCGCGAACACCTCGGCGCTGCCGGCCATCTGCGGCACCCATTTGGGCGACACGAAACTGCCCACTTCGATATAGCCCAGGCCGGCTTCGGCGAGGTCGTTCACCAGACGCACCTTGTCCTCGACGCCGATGGGCTGTTTTTCGTTCTGCAGGCCGTCCCGCGGGCCGACCTCCACCAGGCGTACCCGTGTGGGCATGTTCATAAGGGCTTCTCCAAAAGGTTCGCCATCGAAGGGCGCAGATTACAGGAGGAACCGCTAGGCATCGGCTTCCAGCTCCACCAGCACGCTGCCTTCGCCGACCATCTCGCCCTCCCGGCAATACAGTGCCTTGACCACGCCGGCCCTGGGCGCGCGGATGCTGTGCTCCATCTTCATGGCCTCGAGCACCACCAGCGCGGTGCCGGCTTCCACCGCTTGGCCGGCTTCCACCAGGACCCGCACGATGCTGCCGTTCATCGGGGCACTGAGGCCACCCTGCTGGGTATGGCTGGCCTCGGCCGCGGCGATCGGGTCGAAGTGGGTCACCGCCAGCAGCTCGCCTTGCCAGTCCAAGTACAGGACGTCGCCGCGCCGCTCGGCGTCGATACGCCGTGCGGCCCCGCCCAGGTCCTCCTCGGAAGCGACCCGGACGCGTCGACGCTGGTCGCGGCAGACCAGCGTCAGTGAGGTCTCCGCGGGCAGGCCGGCGCGCCAGCCGTGCTGCGCGCTCCACGGCGACTCGGGATCGTCGTCGCGCCGGCGTTGTGCTTCGCTGGCCAGGAAGGCTCGCGCCGCGACCTGCCAGAAGGCCTCCGAGAGTTCCGCCGGCGCCGGCAGCAGCGCGGCGTGGTGACGGGCGATGAAACCGGTGTCCAGTTCCGCCGTGGCGAAGGCCGGATGGGCGAGCACCCGGCGCAGGAACGCCAGGTTGGTGCGCACGCCGCCGACCCGGGTCTCGCCGAGCATCGCCAACAGGCGCTGGCGGGCTTCTTCGCGGTTCTCGCCCCAGGCGATCAGCTTGCCGAGCATGGGGTCGTAGAAGGGCGAGACGCTATCGCCCTCGGCGACGCCGCTGTCGACCCGGCGCCCGGGGCCGGCGGCCGCTTCGCGATACAGGTGCAGGGTGCCGGTGGCCGGGAGGAAATCGTTCTCCGGGTCTTCGGCGTACAGGCGCACCTCGATGGCGTGGCCATGCAGGGGCACCTGGTCCTGGGTGAGCGGCAGGGGCTCGCCGCGCGCCACGCGAATCTGCCAGGCCACCAGGTCGAGCCCGGTGATGGCTTCGGTGACCGGGTGTTCCACCTGGAGGCGGGTGTTCATCTCCATGAAGAAGAACTCGCCGCGCTCGTCCAGGAGAAATTCCACGGTGCCGGCGCCGACGTAGCCGATGGCCTGGGCCGCCTTCACCGCCGCCTCGCCCATGGCGCGGCGCTGTTCGGCGGACAGCCCGGGAGCCGGTGCTTCCTCGACCACTTTCTGATGGCGGCGCTGGATCGAACAATCCCGCTCGTTCAGGTACAGGCAATGGCCATGCCGGTCGGCGAACACCTGGATTTCCACGTGGCGCGGCTTGAGCACGTATTTTTCCACCAGCATGCGCGCGTCGCCGAAGGACGACTGCGCCTCGCGCTGCGCCGACTCCAGTGCTTCGGCCAGGCCCGCTTCGTTCTCCACCACCTTCATGCCCTTGCCGCCGCCGCCGGCGGCGGCTTTGAGCAGCACCGGGTAGCCGATCTTCGCCGCGGCGACGCGGAAGGTTTCCAGGTCCTGGGCCTCGCCGTGATAGCCCGGCACCAGCGGTACCCCGGCGGCCTCCATCAAGGCCTTGGCCGCGGATTTGCTGCCCATGGCGTCGATGGCCGTGGCCGGCGGGCCGAGGAAGATCAGCCCGGCCGCTTCGATGGCGCGGGCGAACGCCGCGTTTTCCGAAAGGAAGCCATAGCCCGGGTGGATCGCCTGGGCACCGCTGGCGCGGGCGGCGTCGATCAGCTTGTCGATCAGCAGGTAGCTGTCCGCCGGCTTGGCGCCACCCAGGTCGACGGCGATGTCGGCTTCGCGCACGTGGCGCGCATCCCGGTCGATGCCGCTGTGCACGGCGACGGTGGTCAGGCCCAGGGCCTTGGCGGTGCGCATCACCCGGCAGGCGATTTCGCCTCGGTTGGCGACCAGAAGGGTATCGATCATGTCAGCGGCTCCGGTGTGGCCTGGCTGCGGGGAAAAGGCGGCGATGGCGGCGGGCATCAGGACGCGTCCTGCCAGGCCGGTTTGCGTTTGCCGAGGAAGGCGCGCAGGCCTTCCTGGCCTTCGGTGCTGACGCGGATTCGCGCGATGGCGGTTTCGGTGTAGCGGCGCAGCGCCGGGGTGAGTTCGCCGCTGCCGACTTCGCGCAGCAGGTCCTTGCAGGCCTGCATGGCCTGCGGGCTGTTCAGCCACAGGGTGTCGATCCAGCTCTGCACCGCCGGGTCCAGCGCCTCGGCGGGGTAGCATTCCGCCAACAGGCCGAGCCGCTGGGCGCAGACACCGTCGAAGCGTTCGGCGGTCAGCGCGTAGCGGCGCGCGGCGCGCTCGCCGATGGCCTGGACGACGAAGGGGCTGATCACCGCCGGGACCAGGCCGATGCGCACTTCCGACAGGGAGAACTGCGCGTCCTGGGCGCCGATCGCCATGTCGCAGCAGGCGATCAGGCCGAGGGCGCCGCCGAAGGCCGCGCCCTGGACCACCGCCAGGGTCGGCACCTTCAACTGATACAGGTTGTGCATCAGCTCGCCCAGTTCGCGGGCATCGTCCAGGTTGGTGGTGTAGTCCAGCTCGGCGCATTGCTGCATCCAGGCCAGGTCGGCGCCGGCGGAGAAGTGCCGGCCGCGGCCACGCAGCACCAGGAAGCGCAGGTTGCGGTCGGACTGCACGGCATCCAGAGCGAGGATCAATTCGCGGATCATGCCGGCATCGAAGGCGTTGTTCTTGTCCGGGCGGTTCAGCCAGAGGGTGGCGATGCCGCGGGGGTCGATATCCAGTTCGATCGAGTTGAAGGCTGTCATGGGCTTCTTCACAGGTACGCGGTGCGTGTCGGTAGGGGGCGGGGCGCCGCAGCGCCCCGCGCGTCACATGCGGAAGACACCGAAGGTGGTGGGTTCCAGCGGAGCGTTGAGCGCGGCGGACAACGCCAGCGCCAGGACCTCGCGGGTCTGCGCCGGGTCGATGACGCCGTCGTCCCACAGCCGTGCGCTGGAGTAGTAGGGGTGGCCCTGGCGTTCGTACTGGTCGAGGATCGGTCGCTTGATCGCGGCCTCGTCGGCCTCGGACAACGCCTGCCCGGCGCGCTCGGCCTGCTCCCGTTTGACCTGGGCGAGCACGCCGGCGGCCTGCTCGCCGCCCATCACGCCGATCCGCGCGTTCGGCCACATCCACAGGAAACGCGGATCGTAGGCGCGGCCGCACATCCCGTAGTTGCCGGCGCCGAAACTGCCGCCGATGATCACCGTGAACTTCGGCACCCGCGCGCAGGCGACCGCCGTCACCAGCTTGGCGCCGTGCTTGGCGATGCCGCCGGCCTCGTATTTCTGTCCGACCATGAAGCCGGTGATGTTCTGCAGGAACAGCAGCGGGATGCCGCGCTGGCAGGCCAGTTCGATGAAGTGCGCGCCTTTCTGCGCGGCCTCGGCGAAGAGGATGCCGTTGTTCGCCAGGATCGCCACCGGGTAGCCGTGCAGGTGGGCGAAGCCACACACCAGGGTGGTCCCGAACAGGGCCTTGAATTCGTCGAAGGCGCTGTCGTCCACCAGCCGGGCGATCACCTCGCGGACGTCGAAGGGCTGCTTGGCGTCCGCCGGGATGATCCCGTAGAGCTCCTCGGCGGCGAAGCGCGGCGCTTTCGCCGGGCGGCTCTGCAACTGGCCGAGCTTGCGCCAGTTGAGGTTGGCCACGCAGCGGCGCGCCAGGGCCAGCGCGTGTTCGTCGTCCTCGGCGTAGTGGTCGGCGACCCCGGAGACCTTGCAGTGCACGTCGGCACCGCCGAGGTCCTCGGCGCTGACCACTTCGCCGGTGGCGGCTTTCACCAGGGGCGGCCCGGCGAGGAAGATGGTCGCCTGGTTGCGCACCATCACGGTCTCGTCGGACATCGCCGGCACATAGGCGCCGCCGGCGGTGCAGGAGCCCATCACCACGGCGATCTGCGGGATGCCCATGGCGCTCATGCTGGCCTGGTTGAAGAAAATCCGTCCGAAATGCTCGCGGTCGGGGAACACCTCGTCCTGGCGCGGCAGGTTGGCGCCGCCGGAGTCCACCAGGTAGATGCAGGGCAAGCGGTTTTCCCGGGCGATGGCCTGGGCCCGCAGGTGTTTCTTCACCGTCAACGGGTAGTAGCTGCCGCCTTTCACTGTGGCATCGTTGGCCACGATCATGCATTCGACGCCCTCGACCCGGCCGATTCCGGCGATCACGCCGGCGGCGGGTACGTCTTCGCCGTAGACCTCGTGGGCGGCCAGCTGGCCGATTTCGAGGAAGGCGGAGCCGGGATCGAGCAGATGCTCGATGCGCTCGCGGGGCAGCAGCTTGCCTCGCGCCGTATGGCGTTCCTGGGCCTTGGCGCCGCCGCCCTCGCGGACCTTGGCGAGCAATTCGCGCAGGGCGCCGACCTGTTCGAGCATGTGTGCCGCGTTCGTCGCGTAATCGGGGGCGCGCGGGTTGATCTGGGTGGTGAGGATGGTCATGGCGGTCTCAGCTCAGCGGCGCGAGATAGAGCAGGGTGTCGTAGTCGAAACGCACCCGGCCTTGGTGTTGGTAGAGGTCGAACAACTGGCGCAAGCGTTCCAGCATCGGTCGATGCCCCGGCTGGCCGGGTTCCGGCGTATAGGACGAGGAGCTCAGCCGTGCTTCCAACGCCTCGTGGTCCAGCTCCTGGGTGTTGTCGAACACCAGCAGCCGGCAACCCTCGGGGCCGAAGAAACGCGACAACTGGGCCGGGCGCAGGTTGCGGTGCTCGACCTGGGCATAGTCGGTGCCGAAGGTCTGCAACAGCTCCTCGTAGCCGCGCATGAAGGCGCTGCTGTCGGAGAGCCGGTCGTTCCAGATCAGTGCCACCGGCGCCCCGGGCTTGAGGATGCGAGCGAACTCGCGGCGCGCAGCCTCGCGGTCGAACCAGTGAAAGGCCTGGCCGACGATCAGCAGGTCGATGCTGGCCGGTTCGATCCCGGTGGCTTCGGCGGTACCCGGCAGGCTGACGAAGTTGCCATGCTGGCCGAGGCTGGCTTCCGCCGCCTGGCGCATCGCCACGTTGGGTTCCACCGCCCGCACCTGCAGGCCGCGCTCGACGAAGGGAAGGCTGAGCAGCCCGGTGCCGGCGCCGATGTCGGCGACCCGCGCCCGATCCGGCAGGTCCCGGCAGAGCCGCTCGACCAGGGCCTGCGGGTAGCGCGGACGGCCTTTGTCATAGGCGCCGACGCGGCTGCTGAAGCGTTCGGTACTCTGCATGGGGCATTCCTCCAGGTGGATGCCGGCGCGCGAATCAACGGGTTTCGTTGAACAGTTCGCGGCCGATCAGCATGCGGCGGATTTCGCTGGTGCCGGCGCCGATTTCGTAGAGCTTGGCGTCGCGCAGCAGGCGCCCGGTGGGGAATTCGTTGATGTAGCCGTTGCCGCCGAGGATCTGGATGGCATCGAGGGCCATCTGGGTGGCGCGCTCGGCGGTGTACAGGATCACCCCGGCGGCGTCCTTGCGGGTGGTCTCGGCGCGATCGCAGGCCTGGGCCACGGCGTACAGGTAGGCCCGGCTGGCGGCGAGCTGGGTGTACATGTCGGCGACCTTGCCCTGCACCAGTTGGAACTCGCCGATGCTTTGGCCGAACTGCTTGCGGTCGTGGATGTAGGGCACCACCACGTCCATGCAGGCCTGCATCAGGCCCACCGGGCCGCCGGACAACACCACGCGCTCGTAGTCCAGGCCGCTCATCAGCACCCGCACGCCGCCGTTCAGGTTGCTGAGCAGGTTTTCCTCGGGCACTTCCACGTCGTCGAAGAACAGCTCGCAGGTGTTCGAGCCGCGCATGCCGAGCTTGTCGAACTTGTTGCCTCGGCTGAACCCTTTCCAGTCCCGCTCGACGATGAACGCGCTGATGCCGTGGGCGGCCTTTTCAGGCTCGGTCTTGGCGTAGATCACGTAGGTGTGGGCGTCCGGACCGTTGGTGATCCAGGTCTTGCTGCCATTGAGGACGAAGCGGTCGCCGCGTTTTTCGGCGCGCAGTTTCATCGAGACCACGTCGGAGCCGGCGTTCGGTTCGCTCATGGCCAGGGCGCCGATGCGCTCGCCGCTGATCAGCCCGGGCAGGTAGCGGGCCTTCTGGTCGGCGTTGCCGTTGCGCTTGATCTGGTTGACGCAGAGGTTGGAGTGAGCGCCGTAGGACAGCGCCACCGAGCCGGAGGCGCGGCTGATTTCCTCCATGGCCACCACGTGGGCCAGGTAGCCCAGGCCGGCGCCGCCGTATTCCTCGTCGACGGTGATGCCCAGCAGGCCCATCTCGCCGAACTTCTTCCACATGTCCATGGGGAACTGGTTGTCGCGGTCGATCTCGGCGGCGCGCGGCGCCAGTTCGCTGGCGACGAAGGCCTGGACCTGCTCGCGCAGCATGTCGATGGTTTCGCCGAGGGCGAAGTTGAGGGAGGGATAGCTCATGGGTTCACCTGTGCAGGTTGTCTCGGGAGAGGCGGGGCGCCCCGTCAGTCTGGATCGCGCTAGCGGGGCGTCTCGGCCATGGCGGCCAGGCAACGTTCCTCGGCGGTATCCAGTTCCAGTTGCATCTGTTCGATGTCGAGCAGTTGTTCCGCCAGTTGTGTGCGGCGCTGGGCGATCTTTTCCATGAACGCTTCCAACTGCTTGCGGTTGCCGCCGCTGGGGTCGTACAGCTCGATCAGGTCCTTGCATTCGGCGAGGGAAAAACCGATGCGCTTGCCGCGCAGGATCAGCTTCAGGGTGACCAGGTCCTTCGGGCTGTAGATACGTTCCTGGCCCCGCCGCTCGGGGGACAGCATCCCCTGTTCCTCGTAGAAGCGGATGGCGCGGGTGGTGATGTCCAGCTCGCGAGCCAGGTCGGAAATGCTGTAGGTCTGGGGCATTGGGGAGGCGCTCGGCTGTTTTACCTTTACGTTAACGTAAAGTCGGCGAGCAGGACCTGTCAAGCGGGTTGGTTGGCGAAGCGGTACGAACTCGGCGGCCGGACCCGATCGTCGAAAGACGGGCTTGCGTTTTCATGACGTTGACGTAAAGGTAAAAGCGACGGCCTCCGCTTCGACCGTCGCCTGGTTCGCAGAACAATCATAAAAAAGGAACGTCCATGAACGCGCTTAGCCATACCCAGGGTCGCCGGGATCGACCTTTGTTGACCACCACCATCGGCGTCGCCTTCGACGATGCCGTCGCGCGCTACGCCGAGCGCGATGCGCTGCTCGTCCGGCATCAGCAGGCGCGTTTCAGCTGGGCGCAACTGGGCGCGGCCGTCGAACGCTGCGCCCTGGGCCTGCTGGCGCTCGGCCTGGAACGGGGCGATCGCCTGGGAATCTGGGCGCCCAACTGCGCCGAATGGTGCATCCTGCAATTCGCCAGCGCCAAGGTCGGCGCGGTGCTGGTGAACGTCAATCCGGCCTACCGGGTCGGCGAGCTGGAATACGTGCTGAAGCAAGCCGGCTGCCGTTGGATGGTCTGCGCGGAGGCGTTCAAGACGTCGGACTACCACGCGATGGTCCTCGAGTTGCTGCCCGAGCTGGCCGGCTCTACTCCCGGCGAGCTGCGCAGCGACCTGCTGCCGCAGTTGCAGGGCGTCGTCAGCCTCGCCGACCGCCCGCCGGCGGGGTTCCTGTCCTGGGCCGGGTTGCAGGCGCTGGGGGAGGGCGTGGACACCCAGCGCCTCGCACGACGGCAGGCGGAGCTGGAGCCGGATCAGCCGATCAACATCCAGTACACCTCGGGCACCACCGGCTTTCCCAAGGGAGCCACCCTCAGTCATCGCAATATCCTCAACAACGGCTACATGGTCGGCGAGAGCCTGGGCCTGACCGAGAGGGACCGTCTGGTGATCCCGGTGCCGCTCTACCATTGCTTCGGCATGGTGATGGGTAACCTGGGCTGCCTGACCCACGGCTCGACCATGATCTACCCGGCGGCCGCCTTCGACCCGGAGGCCACGCTCGCGGCGGTGGCGGAAGAGCGCGCCAGCGTGCTCTACGGCGTGCCAACCATGTTCATCGCGCTGCTCGATCATCCGCGGCGCGCCAGCCACGACCTGTCCGGCCTGCGCTCGGGCATCATGGCCGGCGCGACATGCCCGATCGAGGTGATGCGCCGGGTCATCGAGGAATTGCACATGGGCGAAGTGCAGATCGCCTACGGCATGACCGAGACCAGCCCAGTGTCGTTGCAGACCGGCGCCGACGACGATCTGGAACTGCGGGTGACCCGCGTGGGGCGCACCCAGCCGCACCTGGAAAGCAAGATCGTCGGCCCCGACGGGCAGACGCTGCCGCGCGGCGAGGTCGGCGAACTGTGCACCCGTGGCTACAGCGTGATGCTCGGCTATTGGAACGACCCCAAAGCGACCGAGGCGGCCATCGATGCCGACGGCTGGATGCACACCGGGGACCTGGCGCAGATGGACGAGGCGGGCTACGTGAGCATCGTCGGGCGCAGCAAGGACATGATCATCCGCGGCGGCGAGAACATCTATCCGCGGGAGCTGGAGGAGTTCTTCTTCACCCATCCGGCGGTCGCCGACGTGCAGGTGATCGGCATTCCCGACGAGAAATACGGCGAAGAGATCGTCGCCTGGATCAAGTTCCATCCCGGCCATGACGCCAGCGAAACCGAGCTGCGCGACTGGAGCAGGGCGCGCATCGCGCATTTCAAGACCCCGCGATATTTCAAGGTGGTGGACGAGTTCCCGATGACCGTGACCGGCAAGGTGCAGAAATTCCGCATGCGCGAAATCAGCATCGCCGAGCTGGCCTCCGAACCGCGCACGGCTTCGTAGGTCGTGGATGGGCGCTCGCCGAGCGCGGACCGGGCTGGCAAACATGGGGGAGCTGCGCGGCGTGAATGGACGTGCTGGAGCGGCTCTCGACGAAGCATCGGCGCGCTTTCGTAGAGAACCGGGACGGCCGCACGCGGTGACGCCTCCAGGCCACCGACGCATGACCCGGCGGCACTTGGCCGGTTCCGCCGAGGCCTGAGGCATGGACAGCGGCGAGCCTATCGATTCGCGCCGCCGTCCAGGGGCCCTTGTCCGCTGGGTCTAGTAGGTGGCGTCCCGCTCGAAGGCGCCGAGGTCGCAGCCGGCGACGCCGTCGCCATTGCCGTCCTGCATACGAGGGGTGCCGCGCTGGTCGTGGAGGGTGCAGTTATCGACGCCACGGTCAAGCGCCGGGCTGTTGGCTAGCAGAGCGTGGGTCCGGGTGGGACCGCCGTTGTTCGCGAGCGGCCCGAGGATTTGGGTGAAGGCGAGGGCATCGTCGACGCGCAAATCGGCGTTGCAGGCGCCGCCGTCCTCGCCCAGCAGCAGGCCGCGAGCCTGATAGCGGTCGCTCTGGTTCAGACAATTGTGCGGGCGTGGCTCGCCTTCGTCCGGCAGGTAGCGGTTGGCCGCGATCAGGCTGTTGCGAACGGTCAGGGTCGCATAGTTGGCCAACCCGTAGTTGCCGTTGTCGACGATGCTGACGTTCACCAGCAGCGCCTGGGTGAAGGTATTGCCCGGCGAGCCGCTCTGCCCGTTGGCGAAGGCGCCGCGGCCGTACTGGGGACGGTTCTGGCTGAGCGTGCTGTTGCTCAGGGAGAGCACGCCGCCTTCGGCGTTGAGGATTGCCGCGCCGTCGCCGTAGCCGCCCAGCAGATTGCCGATGAAGGCGCTGCGGGCGATGTCCGCCGAGCCCTGGTTGTACAGTGCGCCGCCCCGGCCGGTATCCGCCACGTCGGAACTGCCGTTGCCTTCCATCGTGGTGTCGCGGATGCGCAGGTGCCCGAGGTTGTACAGGGCGCCGCCCTGTCCGGAACCGAGGGTGAGGGAGAACGCCAGGTTGTCGTGCAGGGTCGAGTTCTTCAGCGACAGGGTGCCCAGGTTGGCGATGGCGCCGCCCGCCGCCGGGGCTTCGCCGAGGACCCGGTTGCCTTCCAGGTTGACCGCGTCCAGCAGGGCTTCGCCCTGGTTGCGCAGGGCACCGCCATCGCCGGTGGTCTCCCCCTTGCGCAGGGTCAGCCGCTCCAGGCTCAGGCGGCCGCCCGGCTGCACGTCGAAGAGTCGGTCGAGGAAATTGCCATCGATGAGGGTTCGCCCGATGCCGGCGCCGACGATGGTCAGGTCGCTGGAGACGTCCAGGTCGCCGTTGAGGCTGGCGTTCTCCTCGACGATCCCCTTTTCGTCGCGGGCCGGGGCGATGCTCAACGAATAGGTCCCGGGGGCCAGCTTGATTCGATGGGTGCCGGGTTGCGCGGAGGCGTAGGCGACGGCTTCGCGCAAGGAGCAGTCGGCGTCGCAGACGCCGTCGAAGCGATCGAGGGTGGTGGTGACGAACAACTCGTCGGCCTGGACCTGGGCGCAGGCGAGGGCACAACCGGCCAGTAAGCGATGTAGGTTTTGCATGAGGCTGTCTCCTCGGATGATATTTCTCGACGGAGACGGCATGACTTCCGTTACGGTGCGCGACGGACCCGCGACCACGGGAGAGTGTAGGCGCGATGCGCGCGCTTGCCGGACACACGAGGGAGAGGATGTCGTGGAGAAAGGCACCATTTCGGTGAAACTGGTCAACGAGGCCTTGCGGGAGGTCCGCCGGCGGATGGACGTGGCGCCGGTGCTGGCCCGTGCCGGCATTCCCGTGGCCTGCCTGGAGGACGCCGACGCGCGGATTTCCTCGGAAGCCTATGGCGCGCTCTGGCTGCTGCTGGCCGAGGCCCTGGACGACGAATTCTTCGCCCTGGACCGGCGCCGGATGAAGGTCGGCAGCTTCGCCTGCCTGTGCCGCACGGCGCTCCACGAGCCGACCCTCATGCGCGCGCTGCGGGCGGCGCTGCGCCTGTTCGGCGTGATGCTGGACGACTACCGCCCGCAGTTGCGCCGTCGTGGCGGATTCGCCGAGATCCTGCTGGACGAGCCCGAGGGTCGCGGGCGCGCCTTCGCCTGTTTCACCCTGTGGATGATCGTCCACGGCATGGCCTGCTGGCTGGTGGGGCGGCGCATCCCGATCCTGGCGGTGGAGTTGCGCTGCCCGATGCCGGAGTACTGCGAGGACTACCGGGTGATGTTCAGCGAGAACCTGCGCTTTTCCCGGCCCCGCAATCGCCTGCTGTTCAATGCCGAGGTGCTCGATATGCCGGTGCGGCGGCAGGTGAGCGAACTCAAGGGGTTTCTCGCCGGGGCGCCGGCCAACATCCTGGTGCGCTACCGCGATCCGCAGAGCCTGGCGATGCGCTGTAAGGCCTACCTGCGCGAACTGTCCCCGGCACAGTGGCCGGCATTCGAGGCGCTCGCCGCGCGCTTCTGCATGTCCGCCTCGACCCTGCGGCGCAAGCTGGCGGTGGAGGGGCAGTCGTACCGCACCCTGAAGGACCAGGTGCGTCGCGACAGGGCGATCGCCAGCCTGAACCGCCAGGCAAACTGCGGCGAGCTGGCGGGCGAATTGGGGTTCGCCGATGCCAGCGCCTTCTACAAGGCCTTCAAGAAGTGGACCGGCTCCACGCCGGGCCGCTACCGCGAATTGAGGGAAGCGGAAGGCGAGCGGGACGAGGTGCCGTAGCAGAGCCCGGCGCTCGGAGGGAGCATCCAGCCCCGGTCCGGAGTGTCCAGCGCCGCCCCGACCGCGCATCCTAGCCGATCCCGGCCCGACCTTACCCGCGCTCGCGGGCGGGGTGGCGGCCGGAGCACGTGGGGCGACTGTTCGAATCGCTCAGGCAGGACGGCGGCTTTCGACATTGTGTCCGGCGGCCCGCAAGGCGAGCATCCACGGCATTCCAATAACAATACGATCGAGGTGTTCCCGCATGCGCGACTCCGTTGACCACGAGCCTTTCATCCGCGATTACTCCACTGCCGTCGAAACCTTCGAGCTGGCCGCCACCCTGGCCGACAGCCTGTCGAGGGACCTGACCGCCCTCAACGCCTGCGTCGAATGCTGCGACCGGCATGTCCTGCCAGGGCGCATCGCGCTGTTCTGGGAGGGCCGCAACGGCGCCCGCTCCGTGCACACCTTCAGCGAACTGCAGGCGCAGTCCGCACGCTTCGCGCGGTTCCTGGCCAGCCTCGGGGTACAGCCGGGCGACTGTGTGTCCGGGCTGCTGCCGAGGACCCCGGAACTGCTGATCGTGGTGCTGGGCACCTGGCGCCTGGGCGCGGTCTACCAGCCGCTGTTCACCGCCTTCGGCCCGAAAGCCATCGAGCACCGTGTGCTGGCCGCCGGTACCCGGGTACTGGTCACCGACGGCCAGCACCGCGGCAAGCTCGACGAGGTGCAGGCGTCGCCGATACGGGTGACCGTCGGCGGTCCCAGGGGCGAGGGCATACGCCACGGCGACTACAGCTTCTGGGCCGAGCTGGAGCGCTTCGAGCCGCATTTCGAACCGGTGCCGCGAAAGGCCGACGATCCCTTCCTGATGATGTTCACCTCGGGCACCACCGGCCCGGCCAAGCCGCTGGAAGTACCGCTCAAGGCGATCGCCGCCTTCATGGGCTACATGCGCGACGCGGTTGACCTGCGCCCGCAGGACGCGTTCTGGAACCTCGCCGATCCGGGTTGGGCCTACGGCCTCTACTACGGCGTGACCGGGCCGCTGGCGCTGGGTCATCCGATCACCTTTTACGAAGGCCCCTTCAGTGTCGAGAGCACCTGCCGGATCGTCGAGCGCTACGGCATCGACAATCTGGCCGGATCGCCGACCGCGTTCCGCCTGCTGCTGGCCGCCGGCGAGACGGCGGCGAAGACGCTCGCCGGTCGGCTGCGGGTGGTGAGCAGCGCCGGCGAGCCGCTCACTCCCGAGGTGATCCGTTGGTTCGCCGAGCGCCTCGGTACGACCATCCACGATCACTACGGGCAGACCGAGATGGGCATGGTGCTGTGCAACCACCACGCCCTGAGGCACCCGGTGCATGTCGGGGCCGCCGGGTTCGCCAGCCCCGGGCATCGGGTGGTGGTGCTGGACGAGGCGCAGCGCGAGCTGCCCGCCGGCCAGCCGGGCATCCTCGCCCTGGATCGGCGGCGCTCGCCGATGTTCTGGTTCGCCGGCTACCGGGGCATGCCGACATCCGCCTTCGTCGGCGACTACTACCTGAGCGGCGATACGGTCGAACTCAACGCGGACGGCAGCATCAGCTTCGTCGGCCGCTCGGACGACGTGATCACCACCTCCGGCTACCGGGTCGGCCCGTTCGACGTGGAGAGCGTGCTGATCGAACATCCGGCGGTGGTCGAGGCGGCGGTGATCGGCAAGCCGGACCCCGAGCGCACCGAGCTGGTCAAGGCCTTCGTGGTGCTCTCCGAACGCTACCGGCCCACCGCGGAACTGGCCGCGGAGTTGCAGCGCCACGTGCGCAGCCGGCTGTCCGCCCACGCCTACCCCCGCGAAGTGGAGTTCGTCGAGGAACTGCCGAAAACCCCCAGCGGCAAGATCCAGCGCTTCCTGCTGCGCAACCAGGAGCGCGCGAAGATGGAAGCCGCCTCGGCCTGAGGCGGGGCGCCAGCGGGCGATTCGATTCGACCGGCGCCGCGGTGCTCGCCCTGGGAAGAGCGGGTAGGGCGGAGGCGTGATCCGCCCAGGCAACGCCGCGGCTCTCGGCGCCGGCCTTGCGCGAAGCGACGGATTCCGCGAAGTCGCGCCCGGTCCGCGCCCGCGCCAATCAGGTTCGCGGCGCATGTAGGGGGCGAGCCGGGGCGTATCCGGTCCTCGGCCCACGTCTAGCCCAGGGGGTGGATCGCGCTGCGCGGGCTTGCCGGCGGCGTAGCACACTGCCGTCGGGTCCGACCGATGAGGGGCTTGGTCGCCGTGATGTTTGAAACGAAGCCGCCGCGGGTGTGGTGCGCCGCGGCGGTTCGGGTCGATTCGCCCGGGTCGGAAACGGTCAGGCCTTGGCCTTCTCCGCGCGGGCTTCCTGGGCCAGCGCCTGCTGGGTGATTTCGATGATCTGTTCGCGCATCCAGCGGTTGGCCGGGTCCTGGTCGGTGCTTTCGTGCCAGTACAGATGGGTTTCCAGCGAGGGCACGTCGTTCACCGGCAGCGCGACGTAGTGCAGGTCGTTGCGTCGGGCGAAGCGCTCCGGCACGGTCATCGCCATGTCGGTGTTCTGCATCACCGTGGAGGCCATCAGGTAGTGCTGCGAGCGCAGCGCGATGCGCCGCTGGATGCCCATCTTGCCCAGGGCCAGGTCGATATAGCCCAGGCCGCTGCGGCGACTGGAAATATGGATGTGGGTCAGCGACAGGTACTCGTCGAGGGTCAACTTATCCTTCGCCAGGGGATGGCCCTTGCGCATGGCGCAGACATAGGGATCCTCCATCAACTTGACGTGGCGGACCTGGGGATCGGTGTTCAGCGGCGCATCGATGGCGAAGTCCAGGCGTCCGGCGGCCAGCTCCTTGGTGGTCTCGCGGCGTTTCGCCAGGAAGCTTTCGATCTGCACCGCCGGAGCCAGGCGCCGCAGGCGCTGGAACAGCGCCGGCAGGATCACCGCCTCGGTGAGGTCGGTCATGCTGATGCGGTAGGTCTTGTTCGCCTGCTGCGGGTTGAAGGTCCGGCTCTCCTGCACCGAGACGCGCAGCAACTGCAGCGCATTGCGCACCGAGCCGATGATGTTCTGCGCCATGGGCGTCGGCACCATGCCCTGGGCGGTGCGCACGAACAGCGGGTCGTTGAAGGTTTCGCGCAGGCGCGCCAGGGCGTTGGACACCGCCGGCTGGGTGATGCCGACGATCTGCCCGGCGCGGGTCAGGTTGGCCTCGGTGTAGATGGCGTCGAAGACAATGAAGAGGTTGAGATCGACCTTGTTCAGGTTCATTCGAGCGTGCTCCGGCCTGGTGAAAAACCCGGATCATATATCGGTGATGAATGTTAATACACGCCGAAAATAGGTTAGATAAATCCAGGTCGCTGCTCTAGCATCCTTTTCATCACCTCGCCTCATCATCCAGAACAGCCAGAAGGTAGCTCTCCCATGGATTTCGCCTACTCCCCCAAAGTCCAGGAACTGCGCGAGCGGGTCACCGCATTCATGGATACCTACGTGTATCCCGCCGAACCGGTATTCGAACGCCAGGTGGCGGAAGGCGACCGCTGGCAACCGACCGCGATCATGGAAGACCTCAAGGCCAAGGCGCGCGCCGAGGGCTTGTGGAACCTGTTCCTGCCGGAGTCCGAGCTGGGCGCTGGACTGACCAACCTGGAATACGCGCCCCTGGCGGAGATCATGGGGCGCTCGCTGCTCGGGCCCGAGCCGTTCAACTGCTCGGCGCCGGACACCGGCAACATGGAGGTTCTGGTGCGCTATGCCAACGAGGCGCAGAAGCGCCAGTGGCTCGAGCCCCTGCTGCGCGGCGAGATCCGCTCGGCCTTCGCCATGACCGAGCCGGACGTGGCCTCCAGCGACGCCACCAACATGCAGGCGCGCGCCGTCCGCGAGGGCGACGAGTGGGTCATCAACGGGCGTAAGTGGTGGACCTCCGGGGCCTGCGATCCCCGCTGCAAGATCATGGTCTTCATGGGCCTGAGCAACCCGGACGCGCCGCGCCATCAGCAGCATTCGATGATCCTGGTGCCGACCGACGCGCCGGGGGTGAAGATCGTCCGGCCGCTGCCGGTGTTCGGCTACGACGACGCCCCCCACGGGCATGCCGAGGTGCTGTTCGAGAACGTGCGGGTGCCCTATGAGAACGTGCTGCTGGGCGAGGGGCGCGGTTTCGAGATCGCCCAGGGCCGCCTCGGCCCGGGACGCATCCACCACTGCATGCGCTCGATCGGCATGGCCGAGCGCGCGCTGGAGCTGATGTGCAAGCGCGCGGTCGAGCGCACCGCGTTCGGCAAGCCGCTGGCGCGCCTGGGCGGGAACATCGACAAAATCGCCGATTCGCGCATGGAGATCGACATGGCGCGGCTGCTCACCCTGAAGGCGGCGTTCATGATGGACACCGCCGGCAACAAAGTGGCCAAGAGCGAGATCGCCCAGATCAAGGTGGTGGCGCCCAACGTCGCCCTGCGGGTGATCGACCGCGCCATCCAGATCCACGGCGGTGCCGGGGTCTCCGGCGATTTCCCGCTGGCCTACATGTACGCCATGCAGCGCACCTTGCGGTTGGCCGACGGCCCGGACGAGGTGCATCGCGCGGCGATCGGCAAGTACGAGGTGGGCAAGTACGTTTCCCGCGACCTGCTGCGCGGCTAACGCCACTGAGGCGCGGAGCCTCCGCCGCGCCGATTCGCACCCCTGAAAAAACCCGCGAGCCTCAAGGGCGAGCGGGTTTTTTCATTTTGAGCGGAAGAAGCAGGCGCGGCTCAGATTTCCGCCGGATGCACGTGGCCGAACAGCTCCTGGGAGAAGCGCATGCGCTCTTCGGCGGTCTCCATCACCCCCTGGGCCTGCAACTCGGCGAGGCGGGCTTCCACCGCATGGGTGCGAAGGGTCAGGCCGCAGTCGTTGGCGATCTGGATGTTCAAGCCGGGCCGCGCATTGAGCTCGAGGATCAACGGCCCCTTGTCCTGGTCCAGCACCATGTCCACGCCGATGTAGCCGAGGCCACAGAGCTCGTAGCAACCGGCGGCCAGCCGCATGAAACCGTCCCAGTTCGGCAACTGCACGCCGTCCACCGCATTGGTGGTGTCGGGGTGCTTGGTGATCTTGGCGTTCAGCCAGGTGCCCTGGAGGGTGACACCGGTGGCCAGGTCCACGCCGACGCCGATAGCGCCCTGGTGGAGGTTGGCCTTGCCGCCGGACTGGCGCGTCGGCAGGCGCAGCATGGCCATTACCGGGTAGCCCATAAGCACGATGATGCGGATGTCCGGCACGCCTTCGTAGCTGATGCTCTTGAAAATCTGGTCGGGGGTGACGCGGTACTCGATCAGGGCGCGGTCGCGGTGGCCGCCGAGGGAATACAGGCCGGTGAGGATGCTGGAAATCTGGTGTTCGATTTCCTCGTGGCTGATGATCTTGCCGGACACCGTCCGGTAGCGGCCCTCGAAGCGGTCGGCGATGACCAGGATGCCATCGCCGCCGGCGCCCTGGGCCGGCTTCACGACGAAATCGCTATGCCCGCCGATGATGCTGTCGAGCGTGTCGATCTCCTTTTCCGTGGAGATGATCCCGTACATCTCGGGCACATGGATGCCCGCCTGGATCGCGCGTTCCTTGGTGATGATCTTGTCATCGACGATGGGGTACAGGTGCCGGCGGTTGTACTTCAACACGTAGTCCGCGTTGCGCCGGTTGATGCCCATGATGCCTTTGGCTTCCAGGGCTTTCCACGTCTTGATCAGACCGAACATGGGCTCAATCCTTCAGGAAGGCTTTGAAACGGAACAGTTCGGTCAGGCGGTAGCCGCGATAGCGACCCATCGCCAGCATGAAGCCGACCATGATCAACAGCACCGCCGGGAAGGTGAAGACGAAGTACACCAGTTGCGGGACCATCATCAGCAGGTGCGCCAGCGTGGCGGCGAACAGGGTGCCGATCGCCACCTTCATCGCATGCCCGGCGCCGCGCTCCTCCCAGGTGATCGACAGCCGCTCGATGGTCATGGTCAGGATCACCATCGGGAACAGCGCCACGGACAGGCCGCGCTCGAGGCCCAGCTTATGGCTGAGCAGGCTGATCACCGCGATCAGCACCACCACGAAAGTCAACACCACCGAGAGCCGTGGCAGCATCTGTAGCTTCAGGTGCTCCAGGTAGGAGCGCAGCGACAGGCCGAGGGCGGTGATCAGGGTGAACAGCACGATGCCGAAGCCGAGCTGGGTCTCGCGGAAGGCGAGGGCGATCAGCACTGGCGTGAAGGTGCCCAGGGTCTGCAGGCCGATCAGGTTGCGCAGGATCAGGATCACCAGCACGCCGATGGGGATCATGATCATGATCTGGTAGGTCTGCTGGGTTTGCAGGGGCAGGCCGTACAGCGAGTATTCGAGGAAGTCGACGTCGGTGTTCTCGTCGGTCAGCTTGGCCAGGCGAATGGCGTTCATCTCGCTGTTGTTCAGGGTGAAGGTCACCTGAGCCTTCTTGCCGCCCTCGACGCTGAGCAGGTTTTCGTCGCCGGTCCACCACATCAGGCGGTCCGCCGGCAGGCCCTGCTCGCCGGTTTCCGGATTGAAATACAGCCATTTCTCGCCATTGAAGCTGCGCATCCACAGCTCGGGCGTCTGCGGTTGCTCGGCGATCAGGCGGATGGTGTGGACGCGCTCCATCGGCACGTGGGCGATGGACAGAAGCAGTTCGATGATGCGCGCCTTGTTGGGCGTCGAGGCATCGCCCGCCATCAACAGCTTGACGTTGTCGTCGTTGAGGTTGTTGACCCGCTTGATGGTCTCGCTGATGAAGGTCTCGACATCCGCGGAGTGCTGGCGAATCGGCGCCATCAGGGCTTCCGCAGCGATCTTCTCGGCGCCGTCCACGGCAATACTGTCGCGGAAGATCGGGCCTTTTTCCTTGGGCTTCTCCCCGCTGTAGCGCTTGGTCAGCACCAGGCGGTAGTAGAGGGTCTGGTTGCCGCTGACCCGGCGCGCCGACCAGGTCACCTTGCGGTTGCCGTCGGTGCGGTTGATGCTCACCCCGTAGTTATTGGAGATGAAGCTTTCGTTCAGGCTGACGTAGTCCTGGTTCAGCGGCGGCACGAACATCTGCAGCTTGACCGGCTCGCGGGGGTTGGCCTGGAATTCCACCTTGGCGTCGATGTTCCACAGGTCGTCCGTCTCGTCCTCGGTCACCGGAATGCCCTGGATGAAGATCTGGTAAGCCGTGATCAGAACGCCCAGCGTCACCAGGATGGTGATGAGGACTTTCAGATGCAGGGTAAGAGAGCGCATGGAAATTACTCGGCAGAATTCGCGACGGTGGCGCAACCGGGTTTGCCGGCCGCGTATTTAAGACTGGGGTCGATCAGCGCGTCGAAGCGTTTGAGCGCATCCGAGCCTATCAGCAGCGGGTATTGGAAGGCGCTTCGGTCGGTCAAGTTCACTTCGATGCTGCGCAGGGCCTTGCCCATGCAGATCTGCAACTCGATGACCGGCCGTGCGGTATAGGTCTTGTCTTCTTCGGGGTCGTAGTCGCCGGCGCGCCGCTTGATCTTGCTGATCCGCGCCAGCGGGCGCTCGATGGGGTGGGCATGGGCGTCATCGATGGCCAGGTAGAAACGTACCCAGGGCTCGCCCTCGCGCTTGAAGCGTTCGATGTCGCGGGCGCTGAGGGAGGCGGTCTTGGCGCCGGTATCCAGCTTGGCCGGGACCTGCAGGTCCAGATCGGCGAGAGAAGCGTATTCGTTCAGACCATAGACGGTCTTGTCGGCGGCGAAGCTCGAGCCGGAGCAGAGCAGGCAGAACAGCAGGGCGGAAGGCGCGAGTCTCATAAGTCCTTAGGGGTCTATCGCGGTCGTCGTGAGGCATGACCGGCGGCGTTGATAAGGACGGCCCATGTACCCGCCCAGCGGAGCGGCAGGCGAGGAGCCTCCGTCCGGCGTTGCGGGCGGCATTCTAACACGGGGTTTTTCCACGTGGCGACAGACGCTTACGTCGTGTCCCGCGGGACATTCGACGCGGGTGGACGTTTTGACGCGTCTGTAGATTGTCGACAATTCCACGAATCGATTTGACGGGATGGTCGCTCGCGGGTAGTTTTGCCGGCGAATACACATAAGGTGTCGACAATGAGCGAAGGCGCCCTTGAGTTTCCCGGTCACTTCGGCGGCGATTCGGAAACCCTCTCCGAGCACGTTTTCAGGCGCATCCAGGCGGCCATCGTCAGGGGTGAAATCGCCCCGGGCAGCAAGATTTCCGAGCCGGAACTGGCCCGCGCCTATGGCATCAGCCGCGGCCCGCTGCGCGAGGCGATCCACCGGCTGGAAGGGCAGAAGCTGCTGGTGCGCGTTCCCCACGTCGGCGCCCGCGTGGTGTCCCTCAGCCACAGCGAGTTGATCGAGCTGTACGAGATACGCGAATCCCTGGAGGGAATGGCCTGTCGCCTGGCCGCCGAACGCATGAGCCAGGCCGAGATCGACGAGCTGCGCCGCGTGCTGGATACGCACGAACGGGACGCGGCCTTCCAGGCCGGCGTCGGCTATTACCAGCAGGAAGGCGACTTCGATTTCCATTACCGGATCATCCAGGGCAGCGGCAACCAGACCCTCAGCCGCATGCTCTGCGGCGAGCTGTATCAGCTGGTGCGCATGTACCGCATCCAGTTCTCTGCGGTGCCCAACCGCCCGCGCCAGGCGTTCCACGAGCATCACCGGATTCTCGACGCCATCGCCGAGCGGGATGGCGAACTGGCCGAATTGCTGATGCGGCGCCATATCGGCGCCTCCAAACGCAACATCGAAAGTCACTACACCGGCCCGAGTGCCACCGACAAGAACGTCACGCCACGAGGTGAGTCATGAGTCAAACCGCTACCCATCGCAGTCCAGGCCAGCGCTTCCGCGACGCGGTCGCCAGCGAACAGCCGCTGCAGATCGTCGGCACCATCAACGCCAACCACGCATTGCTCGCCCAGCGGGCCGGCTTCAAGGCGATCTACATCTCCGGTGGCGGCGTGGCCGCCGGCTCCCTGGGGGTGCCGGACCTGGGCATCACCGGGCTGGACGACGTGCTCACCGACGTCCGCCGCATCACCGACGTCTGCGACCTGCCGCTGCTGGTGGACGTGGACACCGGCTTCGGTTCCTCCGCCTTCAACGTGGCCCGCACCGTACGTTCCATGAGCAAGTTCGGCGCGGCCGCTATCCACATTGAGGACCAGGTGGGCGCCAAGCGTTGCGGGCACCGCCCGAACAAGGAAATCGTCTCCCAGCAGGAGATGGTCGACCGTATCAAGGCCGCGGTGGACGCCCGCCTCGACGACAGCTTCGTGATCATGGCGCGCACCGACGCGCTGGCCGTGGAAGGCCTCGAGTCCGCCCTGGACCGTGCCGCCGCCTGCATCGAGGCGGGTGCGGACATGATCTTCCCCGAGGCCATCACCGAGCTGCAGATGTACAAGCTGTTCGCCGACAAGGTGAAGGCGCCGATCCTCGCCAACCTCACCGAGTTCGGCGCGACCCCGCTGTTCACCGTGGAGGAGCTGCGGGAAGTCAACGTGGCCATGGTGCTGTATCCGTTGTCGGCGTTCCGCGCCATGAACAAGGCGGCGGAACACGTCTTCAACGCCATCCGCCGCGACGGCACCCAGAAAAATGTGCTGGATACCATGCAGACCCGCATGGAATTGTACGATCGCATCGATTACCACCGCTTCGAGCAGAAGCTCGACGCGCTGTTCGCCCAGAACAAAGGCAATTGATCGACCGGCCCGCTTAGGGCAGGCAAAGCACTGTGAGCCATGGCGCGGCCGAGCCGGCCATGGCGCCTCATGAGGAGTATTCGATGGCTGAAGCAAAAGTACTGAGCGGCGCGGGCCTTCGCGGTCAGGTCGCCGGCCAGACGGCCCTGTCCACCGTCGGCCAGACCGGCGCCGGGCTGACGTATCGCGGCTACGACGTCCGCGACCTGGCCGCCGAGGCACGCTTCGAGGAAGTGGCCTACCTGTTGCTGTACGGCGAATTGCCGAACGCCGAGCAACTGGCCGCCTACATGAAGAAGCTGCAAGGTCTGCGCGAGCTGCCGCGCGAACTGCGCGAGGTGCTCGAACGCATCCCCGCCAACGCCCACCCGATGGACGTGATGCGCACCGGCGCCTCGATGCTCGGAACCCTGGAACCGGAGCACAGCTTCGCCCAGCAGAACGATGTGGCCGACCGCCTGCTGGCGGTGTTCCCGGCGATCATGTGCTACTGGTATCGCTTCACCCACCAGGGCGCGCGTATCGAATGCGTCACCGACGAAGAGTCGATCGGCGGGCATTTCCTGCACCTGCTGCATGGCAAGCGGCCCAGCGAGTTGCACCGCAAGGTGATGGACGTGTCGCTGATCCTCTACGCGGAGCACGAGTTCAACGCCTCCACCTTCACCGCGCGGGTCTGCGCCTCGACCCTGAGCGACCTGTATTCCTGCGTCACCGGGGCCATCGGCTCGCTGCGCGGCCCGCTGCATGGCGGCGCCAACGAGGCGGCGATGGAGATGATCGAGAAGTTCGCTACGCCCGAGGAGGCCGTGGCAGGCACCCTCGGCATGCTCGCGCGCAAGGACAAGATCATGGGCTTCGGCCACGCGATCTACAAAGACTCCGACCCGCGCAACGAGGTGATCAAGGCCTGGTCGAAGAAGCTCGCCGATGCCGTGGGCGACAACATCCTCTATCCGGTTTCCGAAGCCATCGACAAGACCATGTGGGAACAGAAGAAGCTGTTCCCCAACGCCGACTTCTACCACGCCTCGGCCTATCACTTCATGGGCATCCCGACCAAACTGTTCACCCCGATCTTCGTCTGCTCGCGGGTATCCGGCTGGGCCGCCCACGTGTTCGAGCAGCGTGCCAACAACCGCATCATTCGCCCCAGCGCCGAGTACACCGGCGTCGAACAACGCCCGTTCGTGAGCATCGACCGGCGTTGAACGGAGCGGGGCGCCCAGGCGCCCCGCTCCGGCCTAATTAGAAACATTCCGTGATTGAGTCCCGTGCCATGAACACTGCGAACCGCAAGCCCTTGCCCGGCACCTCGCTGGATTACTTCGACGCCCGCGCGGTGGTCGAGTCGATCGAGGCCGGCGCCTACGACAAGTTGCCCTATACCTCCCGCGTGCTGGCGGAAAACCTGGTCCGGCGCTGCGACCCGGACACCCTGACCGACTCCCTCAAGCAACTCATCGAGCGCAAGCGCGAGCTGGATTTCCCGTGGTTCCCGGCGCGGGTGGTGTGCCACGACATCCTCGGCCAGACCGCGCTGGTGGACCTCGCCGGCCTGCGCGACGCCATCGCCGCCGAGGGCGGCGACCCGGCGCTGGTCAACCCGGTGGTGCCGACCCAGTTGATCGTCGATCACTCGCTGGCGGTGGAATGTGGCGGCTTCGATCCGGATGCCTTCGCCAAGAACCGCGCCATTGAAGACCGGCGCAACGAAGACCGTTTCCATTTCATCAACTGGACCAAGAAGGCGTTCAAGAACGTCGACGTGATCCCGCCGGGCAACGGCATCCTCCACCAGATCAACCTGGAGCGCATGAGCCCGGTGGTGCAGGTGAAGGACGGCGTGGCCTTCCCGGATACCCTGGTCGGCACCGACTCCCACACCCCCATGGTCGATGCCTTGGGCGTGATCGCCGTCGGCGTCGGTGGGCTGGAAGCCGAGAGCGTGATGCTCGGCCGCGCGTCCTGGATGCGCCTGCCGGACATCACCGGGGTCGAGCTCACCGGCAAGCCGCAGCCGGGCATCACCGCGACCGACATCGTGCTGTCTTTGACCGAGTTCCTGCGCAAGGAAAAAGTGGTCGGCGCCTACCTGGAATTCTTCGGCGAGGGTACCGCCAACCTGAGCCTCGGCGACCGCGCCACCATCGCCAACATGGCGCCGGAGTTCGGCGCCACCGCGGCCATGTTCTACATCGACCAGCAGACCATCGACTACCTCCGGCTCACCGGCCGCGAGGACGACCTGGTGCGGCTGGTCGAGCTGTACGCCAAGGAAACCGGCCTGTGGGGCGACAGCCTGCGGAATGCCGAGTACGAACGGGTGCTGCATTTCGACCTGTCCAGCGTGGTGCGGACCCTGGCCGGCCCGTCCAACCCGCATCGCCGCCTGCCGGTCTCCGAACTGGCCGCTCGCGGTGTCTCCGGGGTGGTGGAGAACGAGCCGGGCAAGATGCCGGACGGCGCGGTGATCATCGCCGCCATCACCAGCTGCACCAATACCAACAACCCGCGCAACATGGTCGCCGCCGGCTTGCTGGCGCGTAACGCCAACAAGCTCGGGCTGACCCGCAAGCCCTGGGTCAAGTCCTCCCTGGCGCCCGGCTCTAAGACCGTCGCCCTGTACTTGGAGGAGGGCGGCCTGCTGCCGGAACTGGAGCAACTGGGTTTCGGCGTGGTGGCCTTCGCCTGCACCACTTGCAACGGCATGTCCGGCGCGCTGGACCCGGCGATCCAGCAGGAAATCATCGACCGCGACCTGTACGCCACCGCCGTGCTGTCGGGCAACCGCAACTTCGACGGCCGCATCCATCCCTACGCCAAGCAAGCCTTCCTGGCCTCGCCGCCGCTGGTGGTGGCCTACGCCATCGCCGGCACCATCCGCTTCGATATCGAGAAGGATGTGCTGGGGCGGGACGCCCAGGGCAAGGAAATCCGCTTGAAGGACATCTGGCCGAGCGACCAGGAGATCGACGCGGTGGTCAGGGCCTCGGTGAAGCCGGAGCAGTTCCGCAAGGTCTACATCCCGATGTTCGCCATCCAGGAGGACACCGGGCCGAAGGTCAGCCCCCTGTACGACTGGCGCCCGATGAGCACCTACATCCGCCGCCCGCCCTATTGGGAAGGCGCGCTGGCCGGCGAGCGCTCCCTCAAGGGCATGCGCCCGCTGGCGGTACTGCCGGACAACATCACCACCGATCACCTGTCGCCGTCCAACGCCATCATGCTCGACAGCGCAGCGGGCGAGTACCTGGCGAAGATGGGCCTGCCGGAGGAGGACTTCAACTCCTACGCCACCCACCGCGGCGATCACCTGACCGCGCAACGGGCCACCTTCGCCAACCCGCAACTGGTGAATGAAATGGCGGTGGTCGATGGCCAGGTCAGGAAGGGCTCGCTGACCCGCGTCGAGCCGGAAGGCCAGGTCACCCGCATGTGGGAGGCCATCGAGACCTACATGGAGCGCAAGCAGCCGTTGATCATCGTCGCTGGCGCCGACTATGGCCAGGGCTCCTCGCGGGACTGGGCAGCCAAGGGCGTGCGCCTGGCCGGCGTGGAAGCCATTGCCGCGGAAGGCTTCGAGCGTATCCACCGTACCAACCTGATCGGCATGGGCGTGCTGCCCCTGGAGTTCATGCCGGGCATCACCCGCCTGACCCTGGGCATCGACGGCAGCGAGACCTACGACGTGATCGGCGAGCGGACCCCGCGCGCGACCCTGACCCTGGCGATCAACCGCAAGAACGGCGAGCGCGTCGAGGTGCCGATGATCTGTCGCCTGGATACCGCCGAAGAGGTGTCGATCTACGAGGCCGGCGGGGTCCTGCAACGTTTCGCCCAGGACTTCCTGGAGTCCTCGGTGGAGGCCCTCGCCGCGGCCCGCGCGGCCTCGGTCTGACCCTGTCGGCGTACCGCCCCCTGCCGCCCGGCACGGGGCGGTACGCCGTCGATGAACCATCAGCCCGCGACAGGCATTTCGCGGAGCCCATAGAGGAAGCCGTCATGGCCCATGTACCGCAGATCAGGATTCCCGCCACCTACATGCGTGGCGGTACCAGCAAGGGTGTGTTCTTCCGCCTGCAGGACCTGCCCGAGGCTGCCCGGGTGGCGGGGGCGGCGCGCGATGCGCTGCTGCTGCGGGTGATCGGCAGCCCGGACCCTTACGGCAAGCAGATCGACGGCATGGGCGGGGCGACCTCCAGCACCAGCAAGACGGTGATCCTGGCGAAGAGCGAAAAGCCCGGCCACGACGTCGACTACCTGTTCGGCCAGGTATCCATCGACAAGGCCTTCGTCGACTGGAGCGGCAACTGCGGCAACCTGTCCGCCGCGGTGGGCTCCTTCGCCATCGCCAGCGGCCTGCTGGAGGCCGGGCGGGTGCCGCGGGACGGCGTCTGCACGGTCCGGATCTGGCAGGCCAACATCGGCAAGACCATCATCGCCCAGGTGCCGATCGTCGCGGGTGAGGTGCAGGAAACTGGCGACTTCGAGCTGGACGGCGTGACCTTCCCGGCCGCCGAGGTCCAGTTGGAGTTTCTCGACCCGGCCGACGAGGGGGAAGGCGAGGGCGGCGGCTCGATGTTTCCCACCGGCAACCTGGTGGACGACCTCGAAGTGCCGGGTGTCGGCATGTTCAAGGCGACCCTGATCAATGCCGGCATTCCGACCATCTTCCTCAACGCCGAGGACCTCGGCTACACCGGCTGCGAATTGCAGGATGCGATCAACGGCGATCCTCAGGCGCTGGCCCGCTTCGAGACCATCCGCGCCCACGGCGCCCTGCGCATGGGGCTGATCGGCCATGTCGACGAAGCCGCTCAGCGCCAGCACACGCCGAAGGTCGCCTTCGTCGCGCCGCCGCGGGATTACCAGGCGTCCAGCGGCAAAGCGGTGCGTGCCGCCGACGTCGACCTGCTGGTCCGCGCGCTGTCCATGGGCAAGCTGCACCACGCCATGATGGGTACGGCTGCGGTGGCCATCGGCACCGCGGCGGCGATTCCCGGCACCCTGGTGAGCCTCGCCGCCGGCGGAGGCGACCGCAGCGCGGTGCGTTTCGGCCATCCTTCGGGCACCCTGCGGGTCGGCGCGGAGGCCAGCCGGGTCGACGGCAACTGGACGGTGACCAAGGCGATCATGAGCCGCAGCGCCCGGGTGCTGATGGAAGGCTGGGTGCGGGTGCCCGGCGATTCGTTCTGAACATCGATTGACGCGCCGCGGGCCTCGCTCCCCGGCGTTACCCCGAAAGACCGGCGGCAAAGACGCCGTACGCGCGGATCAACCATAACGAGCCCTGCCCGAGCAGGAGACAGGGCCAGCCTGAAGACTGAGGACAGCTTACCAACCCTTCCACATGCGAGAGGATTGCAAGATGAGTTCCAACGTCGATCTGAACGTCCGTCCCGGCTACGACAGCGTCATCCAGGACATCGCCGACTACGTGCTGAATTTCCGGATCGAATCCGGCGAAGCCCTGAACACTGCCCGCAATTGCCTGATGGACACCCTCGGCTGTGGCCTGCTGGCCCTGTGTTTTCCCGAATGTACCAAGCACCTGGGGCCGATCGTCGAGGGTACCCTGGTACCCAACGGCGCGCGGGTGCCGGGCACCCGCTTCCGCCTGGATCCGGTCAAGGCCGCCTGGGATATCGGCGCCATCGTTCGCTGGCTGGACTACAACGACACCTGGCTGGCGGCCGAATGGGGGCATCCGTCCGACAACCTCGGCGGCATCCTCGCCGTGGCCGACCACCTTTCCCAGACGCGCGTGGCCCGGGGCGAAACGCCGTTGCCCATGCGCGACGTGCTGGACGCGATGATCATGGCTCACGAGATCCAGGGTGTGTTTGCCCTGGAGAATTCATTCAACCGGGTGGGCCTGGACCATGTGTTCCTGGTCAAGCTGGCCTCCACCGCGGTGTGCGCCAAATTGATGGGCGCGACCCGCGAGCAGTTGCTGTCCGCCTTGTCCCACGTGTTCGTCGATGGCCAGGCGCTGCGCACCTATCGCCATGCGCCCAACGCCGGCTCGCGCAAGTCCTGGGCGGCGGGCGACGCGTCCAGCCGCGGCGTACGCCTGGCCGACATCGCGCTGCGCGGCGAGATGGGTATCCCCGGCGTGCTGAGCGCGCCCCAGTGGGGGTTCTACGACGTGTCCTTCAGCCATACCAACAAGGACCTGGAAACCAAGCCGGCGGACAAGCGCCAGTTCAGTTTCCCTCAGGGCTTCGGCACCTACGTGATGGAGAACGTGTTGTTCAAGATCAGCTTCCCCGCCGAGTTCCACGCGCAGACCGCTTGCGAAGCCGCGGTGATCCTGCACCCGCAGGTGCGCGACAGGCTCGAACTGATCGACAGGATCGTCATCACCACCCACGAATCGGCGATCCGCATCATTTCCAAGGTCGGCAAGCTGGCCAACCCGGCGGATCGCGACCATTGCATCCAGTACATGGTCGCGGTGCCGCTGCTGTATGGCGACTTGGTCGCCGAGCACTACGAGGACGACTTCCACGCCGCGCACCCGCTGATCGACCAGTTACGGGCCAAGATGGAAATCGTCGAGGACCCGCGTTACACCCGCGAGTATCTGGAGCCGGACAAGCGTTCCATCGCCAATGCCATCCAGGTGTTCTTCAGCGACGGCACCTGCACTGACAAGGTGGCGGTGGAGTACCCCATCGGCCATCGCCGGCGTCGCGCCGACGGCATCCCCTTGCTGGAGGAGAAGTTCAAGGCCAATCTGGCGACCCGTTTCCCCGCTCAGCGCAGCGCGCAAATCTTCGAACTGTGCCGCGACCAGGCGACCCTGGAAAGTACGCCGGTCCACCGCTTCATGGACCTGCTGGTGATTTGACGAGCATGAAAAAGCCGGAGCGAATCCGGCTTTTTCAAGGCGCGCTTCGCGAGGTCAGAGGCGCGTCGTGCTCAGCAGCAGGCTTCCCGCACCCATATAGAAGGCACCGGTGGTCTTGTTCAGGCGGATCATGCCCTTGCGGGTCTTGATGAAGCGGCGAATCTGCCGACCGAAGGAGGCATACACCAGCGAGGCGGCGTACTCGGCGAGCAAGTAAGTGGTGCCGAGGTAGAGGAATTGCTCCATGGCCGGTTGGCCCGGCTTGATGAATTGCGGGAAGATCGCCGCGAACAGCAGGATCGCCTTGGGATTGCTGATGCCGATCAGGAACTCCTGCAGCATCAATCTGGCCAGGCTGTGCTCCTGGGTGGCCGGTTGCCCGGAGCTGTCCGCCATGTCCAGGCCGCTGAAGTCGCGGCTGCGCCAGGCGTGGATGCCCAGGTAAAGAAGGTAGGCGGCCCCGACCCATTTGATCGCGGTGAAGGCGGTTTCCGACGCCAGCAGCATGGCGCCGAGGCCGATCGCGGAAATCACCAGGAAGATGGCGAAGGCCACCACCCGGCCGCTGGTGGCCAGTACCGCGGCGCTGATTCCGCGGCGAACACCGTTGTTCAAGGCACAGAAGTTGTTCGGGCCGGGGGTCAACGCGATCAGCATCGCCACCGGGGAGAACAGCAAGGCATCCATCAGGGTCATGACAGGGTCCGGAAAGAGGGCGCAGGGTTCATTTGAGGCGCCTTTCGACGCCTTTTTCCACGAGGATCTTCGCGGATATCTCTTCCACCGAGAAATGCGTGGAGTTGATGTAGTTGATGTTCTCGCGGCGGAGCAGGCCCTCCACCTCGCGTACCTCGAACTCGCACTGGGCATAGCTGGAGTAGCGGCTGTTGGGCTTGCGCTCGTTGCGGATGGCGGTGAGGCGGTCCGGGTCGATGGTCAGGCCGAACAGCTTGTCCTTGTAGGGCTTCAGGGCCTGGGGCAGCACCAGGTGCTCCATGTCGTCCTCGGTGAGCGGGTAGTTGGCCGCGCGGATGCCGTACTGCATCGCCATGTACAGGCAGGTGGGAGTCTTCCCGCAGCGGGACACGCCGATGAGAATCAGGTCGGCCTTGTCATAATAATGAGTCCTCGCCCCATCATCGTTGTCCAAGGCGAAGTTCACCGCCTCGATCCGCTCCATGTAGTTGGAGTTGTGCCCGATGGAGTGGGACTTGCCGACGGAGTAGGAGGAATGCGAGGTCAGCTCCTGTTCCAACGGCGACAGGAAGGTGGAGAAGATGTCGATCATGAACCCGTTGGACGTGGCCATGATGTCGCGAATTTCCTGGTTCACGATGGTGTCGAAGATGATCGGCCGCGCGCCGTCCGCCTCTGCAGCCGTATTGATTTGCTGTACCATGGCGCGCGCTTTTTCCACCGTGTCTATGTACGGGCGGGTGAGCTTGGTGAACGTGATCGTCTCGAACTGCGCCAGGAGGCTTTGGCCCAGGGTTTCGGCGGTGATGCCGGTCCCATCGGAAATGAAGAAAGCGGTTCGTTTCATAAACGCCAAAGGCCTTAAGGTAGGAACGATTCTTGGCTATGATAGGCCCGCTTTTGCTGGGGCCATTGCAGCGCGGCATTGTGACTTATTTTTCGGCACCAACGCCAGAATCCAGCGGAACCGCTCCTTCCGGGCAACCGTCAGGCCAGCGTTTCCACCATTAAATGTGGAGAAATCACCTTGGTAGAGTACGTAGTTTCCCTCGATAAGCTCGGCGTGCACGATGTTGAGCGGGTAGGGGGCAAGAACGCCTCGCTGGGCGAGATGATCAGCAACCTCGCCGGTGCCGGTGTTTCCGTACCCGGTGGTTTCGCCACCACGGCCCTGGCCTATCGCGACTTCCTCGAGAAGAGCGGCCTCAACGAACGCATCCACGCCACCCTGGACGCCCTCGATGTCGACGACGTGAATGCCCTGGCCAAGGCCGGCGCGCAGATCCGCCAATGGGTGATGGAAGCCGAGTTCCCCGAACAGTTGAACGCCGATATCCGCGCCGCCTTCGCCGAGATGTCCGGCGGCAACGACAACATGGCCGTCGCCGTGCGCTCCTCGGCCACCGCCGAGGACCTGCCGGACGCCTCCTTCGCCGGCCAGCAAGAGACCTTCCTGAACATCCGCGGCGTGGACAACGTGATCCGCGCCGCCAAGGAGGTGTTCGCCTCCCTGTTCAACGACCGCGCCATCGCCTACCGCGTGCACCAAGGATTCGACCACAAGCTGGTCGCCCTGTCCGCGGGGGTGCAGCGCATGGTGCGTTCGGAAACCGGCACCGCCGGTGTGATGTTCACCCTGGACACCGAATCCGGTTTCCGCGACGTGGTGTTCATCACCGGCGCCTATGGCCTCGGCGAGACCGTGGTCCAGGGCGCGGTGAACCCCGACGAGTTCTACGTGCATAAGCCCACCCTCGAGGCCGGTCGCCCGGCGATCCTGCGCCGCAACCTGGGTAGCAAGGCGATCAAGATGATCTACGGCGACGAGGCGAAAGCCGGCAAGTCGGTGAAGACGGTCGAAGTCGATCGCGCCGAGCGCGCGCGTTTCGCCCTGAGCGACGCGGAAGTCACCGAACTGGCCAAGCAGGCCCTGATCATCGAGAAACACTACGGCCGCCCGATGGATATCGAGTGGGCGAAGGACGGCGACGACGGCAAGCTGTACATCGTTCAGGCGCGTCCGGAAACCGTGAAGAGCCGTTCCAGCGCGACCGTCATGGAGCGCTACCTGCTGAAGGAAAAAGGCAAGGTACTGGTGGAAGGGCGCGCCATCGGCCAGCGCATCGGCGCCGGTCCGGTCAAGGTGATCCACGACGTGTCCGAGATGGACAAGGTCCAGCCGGGCGACGTACTGGTGTCCGACATGACCGACCCGGACTGGGAACCGGTGATGAAGCGCGCCAGCGCCATCGTCACCAACCGCGGCGGGCGTACCTGCCACGCGGCGATCATCGCCCGAGAGCTGGGCATCCCGGCGGTCGTCGGTTGCGGCAACGCCACCCAGGTATTGCAGGACGGCCAGGGCGTCACGGTTTCCTGCGCCGAGGGCGACACCGGTTTCATCTTCGAAGGCCAGCTGGGGTTCGACATCCGCACCAACTCGGTGGATGCCATGCCCGACCTGCCGTTCAAGATCATGATGAACGTCGGCAACCCGGACCGCGCGTTCGATTTCGCCCAGTTGCCCAATGAGGGCGTGGGCTTGGCGCGCCTCGAGTTCATCATCAACCGCATGATCGGCGTGCATCCCAAGGCGCTGCTGAATTTCGCCAGCCTGCCCGCCGAGCTCAAGGACAGTGTGGAAAAGCGCATCGCCGGCTACGACGACCCGGTCGGTTTCTACGTCGAGAAACTGGTGGAGGGGATCAGCACCCTGGCGGCGGCCTTCTGGCCGAAGAAGGTGATCGTCCGGCTCTCCGACTTCAAGTCCAACGAATACGCCAACCTGATAGGCGGCAAGCTGTACGAGCCGGAAGAAGAAAACCCGATGCTCGGCTTCCGTGGTGCCTCGCGCTATATCAGCGAGGCGTTCCGTGACTGCTTCGAGCTGGAATGCCGTGCGTTGAAGAAAGTGCGCAACGAGATGGGCCTGACCAACGTCGAGATCATGGTGCCGTTCGTGCGCACCCTCGGCGAGGCCAGTCATGTGGTCGAGCTGCTGGCCAGCAATGGCCTCAAGCGCGGCGAAAACGGGCTCAAGGTCATCATGATGTGCGAGCTGCCGTCGAACGCCTTGCTCGCCGAGGAATTCCTCGAGTTTTTCGACGGTTTCTCCATCGGCTCGAACGACCTGACCCAGCTTACCCTCGGCCTCGACCGGGATTCCGGCATCGTCGCGCACCTGTTCGACGAGCGTAACCCGGCGGTGAAGAAGCTCCTCGCCAATGCGATCCAGGCCTGCAACAAGGCCGGCAAGTACATCGGCATCTGCGGCCAGGGGCCTTCCGATCATCCCGATCTGGCCAAATGGCTGATGGAACAGGGCATCGAGAGCGTTTCGCTGAACCCCGATTCCGTTCTGGACACCTGGTTCTTCCTGGCGGAAACCACCAGCCCGGTCTGATTCACGAAAATCCATCTCATCAGGGCGGGGGCAACCCCGCCCTTTTTTGTGCACGGCATCCATGCAAAGCAGCAGCGAGCTTTTCCCCGTGACGCTGGTCAGTGCCGAATTGCGGCGCGAGACGACCGAAGACGTCTATCTCCTGAAACCGAACAACAGCCGCGATTCCAGCGTGGAACTGGCGGTCACCCGCCTGGGACGACTGGGGCGCGAGCAGCAGCGTGGCGTCCCGGTCATCCTGCTCCACGGCAGCTTTTCCAATCGACGATTCTGGTATTCCCCGCGGGGAATCGGCCTCGGGCCCTATCTGGTAGAGGCCGGTTTCGATGTCTGGATCGCGGAAATGCGTGGCCACGGGCTTTCGCCGCGTAACCAGGACTACACACGCAACCGCGTGGCCGACTACGCACGCTATGACCTGCCGGCGATAGGGGCATTCGTGAGAGAGCAGACCGGGCAGACACCGCATTGGCTTGGTCATTCCCTGGGTGGGATCACCCTGGCGGCGGCGCTGGGGGGCGGCTACCTGGATGAAGAACTGGCCGCATCGGTCGCCCTGTTCGGCGCGCAGGTCAGCCAGGGCCATTGGGCATTGAAGATTCCCCCGCTGGCCTGGATCTGCCGCCTGCTGCTGAAGCGCCTGGGGGGGCTGTCCGGCCCTCGCTGGAAGCGCGGCCCCGAAGACGAACCCCTGGGCGTGGTGGTGGAAAGCCTTCGCTGGCACAGTCTGTTCGGGCGCTTCGGCGAGGCGGATTCGGACTGGTGGGCCGGGCTCGGCAAGGTCCGGCTTCCGGTGCTGGCGATAGCCGGGGAGGGCGACCGTCAGGATCCGGCCTGGGCCTGCCGTAAACTGGCCGAGCAGTTTTCCGGTCCACGCCACTATCTATGCCTGGGCACGAGCGCGGGCTTTTCCCAGGACTATGGCCATGTCGACATGTTGGTCAGCAGGCAGGCCCAGGAAGAAGTCTGGCCGCTGGCGGAGCAGTGGCTACGCCAAGGGGAGCTGGCGAACGCCCACGCGCTGGAACGGCCGATTGCTTAATGCGTCGGTACGGCCGACTATTCGGTTCGAATCGTCAAGCGGGGACAACCATGTTCGTCGCACTGGAGCATTTGATCCGGCTGGAGGAGGGCTATCGACGGGTCTTCCAGATCGATCGCCGTCACTATCTGCTGATCGTCGTGGAAAATCAGCCCATCCTTCTGGAAAACAGCTGCCCGCACCAGGGCGCTTCCTTGCACAACGCGACGCTCGACGGTAGGGTGCTTCGCTGTGCGCGCCACGGCATGGCGTTCGACCTGCACCGTGGCGTCGCGCTCGACTCGAATTGCCCGCCCTTGCGTTTATTGCCACTGGCCTATGACGGCGACCGCGTAGGCCTCGATCTCTAGGCCCCTCAGGAGACATCTTCCATGCAATACATCACGCCCGATCTGTGCGATGCCTATCCCGACCTGATCCAGGTCGTCGAGCCGATGTTCAGCAATTTCGGCGGCAAGGATTCCTTCGGCGGTGAGATCGTCACGGTCAAGTGCTTCGAGGATAACTCCTTGGTGAAGGAGCAGGTGGACCAGCCCGGTGAAGGCAAGGTATTGGTGGTGGACGGCGGCGGCTCGCTGCGCCGCGCTCTGCTGGGCGACCTGCTGGCCGAAAAGGCGGCCAGGAATGGCTGGGAAGGCATCATCGTCTATGGCTGCATTCGTGACGTGGACGTGATCGCGCAGACCGAGCTCGGGGTCCAGGCCTTGGCCAGTCATCCTTTGAAAACCGACAAACGCGGGATCGGCGACTTGAACGTCGCGGTGACCTTCGGCGGCGTCACTTTCCGCCCGGGCGAATTCGTCTATGCCGACAACAACGGCATCATCCAGTCACCCAAGCCCCTGCAAATGCCGGCCTGAACCGGTTTCTCGTCGCGGGTTCCTGGGGATTCCCGCGCCGCTGGTGATCGGGCTATGAATTCTTCTGATCGAGCTTGGCGGGCGATATGTCGGTGGCGTCCCCGTCAATCGACTCTCGTCGCGGTCGAGGCGTTACCTTCTGGTGGTTTCTGGGCGCGCTGGAGTCGCGCTTCGCTCGCATCGCTGACGCGCGGCGATCAGCTATTCGCCCACTGAGCATTGTGGCTTTCCAGCGGAATACGCGGCGCCCGCGCCGGGTTCGAAATGTGACCCCGTTCCTGGCGACGGCGTCTAGCCGTCATATTCCACCGCGAGGTAGGCATGCGCGATCCATTCGAAGAATCCCTGCGCGATCTGTTGAAGGTCTCGTCGTCCACCCATGACGACGACGCGACTCTGGATCGCGTACTGAAGACCGCGAACCGCCAAGTGGGCGCGGGCGATCTGTTCAGTCTCATCGGGCATTGGTTTTCCGCCCTGATGATCGCCCTGAACAATGGCTCGGCGCACGTAGCGCCCGTCTCTCGTCGTACCTCTACTTCCCGTTTCGCTGATAAGGCTGATTGAGCATGGAATTCGACCCCTGGACCCAAAGTCTGGTTAATGCGATGACCACCATGTGGGGCTCCGTCGCAGCTTTCATTCCGCGTCTGTTCGGCGCGTTGGTCGTGATCCTGCTGGGCTTCGTGGTCGCCAAGCTCCTCGATACCTTGCTGTCGAAACTATTGGCGAAGATCGGCCTGGATCGCCTGATGGCTGGCACGGGCCTGACCAAGATGCTGAGCCGAGTAGGCTTTCAAGTACCGGTCTCGACCTTGATCGGCAAGATCTTCTATTGGTTCGTGCTGCTGATCTTTTTCGTATCGGCTGCTGAGTCCCTGGGGCTCGAACGCGTTTCCGCGACGCTCGACGTCTTCGCGCTGTACCTGCCGAAAGTGTTCGGTGCCGCGCTGATCATGCTGGCCGGGGTCCTGCTGGCCCAGCTCGCCAACAGCCTGGTGCGGGGAGCCGCCGAAGGGGTGGGCCTCGACTACGCCACCGGCCTGGGGAGGATCGCGCAGGTCATGGTGATCATCATCAGCCTCTCCGTGGCCATCGGCCAGCTCGAGGTCAAGACGGAGCTGCTCAATAACGTCATCGCCATCGTTCTGATTTCCATCGGGCTCGCCGCTGCGCTGGCCTTGGGGTTGGGCAGCCGCGCCATCGCGGGTCAGATCCTTTCCGGTATTTACGTCCGTGAACTGTACGAAGTGGGTCAGCAAATCCGGGTCGGCGAAGTGGAAGGGCAGATAGAAGAGATAGGGACGGTCAAGACCATCCTGCTGACGGAGGAGGGCGATCTGGTATCCCTGTCCAACCGCCTCCTGCTCGATCAGCAGGTAAGCAGTCGCTAGCGAACCCACCAATCCTGCTACCCTATGCCGTTTGCCGGCGCCGATATGGGCCGGCAGCTCCTGACCTGACTGTCGGCCCGATCCGTTTTGAACAAGCCTCCTCCATCGTTCCCCTTGCGCTACGATCCCCGCGAGCTCTCAGACGAAGAGCTGGTGCAGCGTGCGCACGTCGAACTGTTCCATGTCACCCGGGCTTACGAAGAGTTGATGCGCCGTTATCAGCGCACGCTCTTCAACGTCTGTGCGCGATATTTAGGGAACGAGCGAGATGCGGACGATGTCTGTCAGGAGGTCATGCTGAAAGTCCTTTATGGGCTGAAGAACTTCGAAGGCAAATCGAAATTCAAAACCTGGCTCTACAGCATTACCTACAACGAATGCATCACTCAATACCGCAAAGAGCGCCGGAAGCGTCGCTTACTTGATGCATTGAGTCTGGATCCGTTGGAGGAGGCATCCGATGAGAAGATGCCCAAGCCGGAGGAACGTGGAGGGCTGGATCGCTGGTTGATCCACGTAAATCCGATCGATCGCGAGATTTTAGTGCTACGCTTCGTAGCGGAGCTGGAATTTCAGGAAATTGCTGACATTATGCACATGGGCTTGAGCGCCACCAAAATGCGCTACAAGCGGGCCCTAGACCGGCTCCGTGAAAAATTTTCAGAAATGATCGAAACTTAGTCGGGCAAATTTGCCTCTTATCCACGAGCGGGTTCTGGTAAACTCGCTGACCAAGTTGTCCGAGGCTTATCCGGCAACTTACTCACCACCATGATGGGGATTTACGGATGAAACTGAAGAACACCTTAGGCGTTGTCATTGGCTCTCTGGTTGCCGCAACTTCGCTCGGCGCGCTGGCCCAAGGCCAAGGCGCAGTCGAGGTGGAGGCTTTCGGTAAGCGCTACTTCACCGACAGCTCTCGTGACCTGAGCAACGGCAACCTTTTCGGCGGCTCTGTTGGCTACTATCTGACCGACGACGTCGAACTGGCGCTGTCCTACGGCGAATTCCACGATATCCGCTCGGAAAATGATACTGGCAACAAAAACATCAAGGGCAGCCAAGCTGGCCTCGACGCCATCTATCATTTCGGTCAGCCGGGTGTAGGCCTGCGTCCTTACGTTTCTGCCGGTTTCGCTCATCAGAGCATCAGCAACGTCCCGCCGCGCACCGGTCGTGACCACAGCACCTTCGCCGATATCGGCGCTGGCGTTAAATACTACTTCACCGAAAACTTCTATGCCCGCGCTGGCCTGGATGGCATGTACAACATCGATGCCAACGAAGGCGAGTGGGCTGCTGGCGTAGGCGTCGGTGTGAACTTCGGTGGTTCCTCCACCAAGAAAACCGCTGTTGAGGCGGCTCCGGAGCCGGTTGCCGATGTCTGCTCCGACAGCGACAACGACGGCGTCTGCGACAACGTCGACAAGTGCCCGGATACTCCGGCCAACGTGACCGTCGATGCCGATGGTTGCCCGGCCGTTGCCGAAGTCGTTCGCGTCGAACTGGACGTGAAATTCGACTTCGACAAGTCCAAGGTCAAAGAAGAAAGCTACGGCGATATCAAAAACCTGGCTGACTTCATGAAGCAATACCCGCAAACCACCACCACTGTTGAAGGTCACACTGACTCCGTCGGTACTGATGCTTACAACCAGAAACTGTCCGAGCGTCGTGCCAACGCCGTTCGTGAAGTCCTGGTCAACCAGTATGGTGTAGAGCGTAACCGCGTTCAGTCCGTCGGCTACGGCGAGTCCCGCCCGGTTGCCGATAACGCCACCGATGCCGGCCGTGCCGTCAACCGTCGCGTTGAAGCTGAAGTGGAAGCCCAATCCAAATAATGGATTGAGTTGAAAAAGCCCGGCTTAGGCCGGGCTTTTTTTTGCTCATTTTTTGAGCTTTCATGGATGCTACACCTAACCATTCGCTTCGAAGGCGACTGGGATCGGGTGAACCCATTGGCTATACAAGCAGCGGGTCGCTCCACCTCACCATATCCGGTGACCTGCAGCAGGCAGAAATTTCGTTTGGTACTCGATAAATTCAAAAGGAAGCGCAAAAGCTTTTCCGGTTTGTCGATCGGTTACGTCTTATATGTGCCAACTAAACGAGTAGCATTCTCAAAACGAATCGCTATTCTCTGCCTCATATTAAGGACATCGAGATGTCTGTCGAACGCTACGAATTATCGCCCCTTGCTCAAGCGATTCTGTCGCTGAATCCCCTTCGCCGGCCTGCAACCGCGGCTTTGTTCACGCTTTCTCTTGGGCTTTCGCATTCGCTCAGCGCGGCCGAGTTGAATATCCCTTCCCAGGCGCTGGAGGGAGCCTTGAGGGAACTGGGGCAACAGTCCGGCTTGCAGATTCTCTATTCGCCAGAGGTGGTCCAGGGTAAACGTGCTCCAGCCGTCAACGGTGATCTGGAGCCGGAAACGGCATTGCGCCGTTTGTTGAATGGCACTGGCATCCGCTACCAAGTGGAGAATGGCACTGTCGTTCTCAGCGGAAAGGCCGGGACCGATTCAATGGAGCTCGGCGCCACCACGATCAACAGTTCGGCTTTGGGTCAAACCACCGAGGGGACCGGCTCCTACACGACCGGGGCAACCGGTACTGCTACCAAAATGCCCCTTTCGCTTCGCGAGACCCCTCAGTCGGTGAGCGTGATCACCCGCCAGTTGATGGACGACCAAAATCTCAAGACCCTGGATGAGGTGCTCAACTTCACGCCGGGGATCACCATCAACCACCGCGATAGCGAGCGCTATACCTTCTATTCCCGTGGATTCGCCATTCAGAATTATCAGTACGATGGCATCCCCTCCCAGATCGTCAACGAGTCCCAGCAGTACACAGGTAGCCTGCTCGACATGGCGCTTTACGACCGGGTCGAGGTGCTTCGGGGAGCGACGGGCCTCATGAGCGGTGCCGGCTATCCGTCGGCCACCATCAATCTCGTGCGCAAGCGCCCAACCGACGATTTCCAAAGTTACCTGTATACCGAGGCCGGTACCTGGGACCGCTATCGGGGCGAGGGTGATGTGTCCGGCCCGCTGAATGACAGCGGTACGATCCGCGGCCGTCTCGTCGGGGCTTACCAGGAGCAGAACTCGTTCGTCGACTACTACAAGCAGGACAAGCGAGTGCTCTACGGAGCGTTGGATTTCGATGTGACCGACGACACACTCCTGCGGCTCAGCCTCGATTACCAGAACAACAATTCGGACGGCGTGAGCTTCGGGCACATTCCGCTTTTCTACAGCGATGGCTCCCAGACTCACTTCCCGCGCTCGTTCAACCCGGCGACGCGTTGGAGTTACCTGGACAATACCCATTACAACTTCACCGGCCTGATCGAGCAGAAGCTTGCCCACGACTGGAGCCTGAAGGCCGCCTACAGCCATCAGTATTCCTATCGCGAAGGCACCACCGGCTCGGCGAGCGGCGGGAAACCCGATCCGGAAACCGGCGCAGGCGGCTTCATGTTCGTCAACCGGCTGGATAGCCATCAGTACCAGGATACGGTCGACGTCTATGCGACCGGGCCGTTCAGTCTGTTGGGCCGGGAGCATGAGTTGGTGGTGGGGGGCAGCACCTCGCGTACCCATCTCAACTTCCCGACCTATGAGCGGATGAATCCGGAGGTGCCGAACATTTTCGAATGGAACGGCGACCAGATCGGCAAGCCCCATTTTTCCAAGCTGGAAGACAATCTGTCCCTGCTGCGCCAATCCGGGGTTTATGTAGCGGCCAAACTCAAGCCCATCGATCCCTTGTCCATCATCCTCGGCAGCCGGGTGACCTGGTGGGATGAGCGCGACGAAAACAGCGACGCCTTCACCGGGGAAACCTTGGTGCTGGACAAGAACAAGAAGAGCGGCAAGATCATTCCTTATGCCGGCATTACCTACGATCTCAACGAGAACTACTCGGTATATGCCAGCTACACCAACATCTTCCTGCCGCAGATGTATTACAAGACCGCCAGCAACTCCTCGCTGGACCCGCTCGAGGGCGATAACTACGAGATCGGGGTAAAGGGCGAGTTCCTCGATGGCAAACTGAATGCCAGCGTGGCGCTGTTCGAGGTCAAGCAGGACAACCTGCCCCAGTACGTGGATGCCGATCCGGTCAGCGGGCGTGAAATCTACGAGGCTATCAGCGGTACCACGACCAAGGGGATAGAGACTGAGATTTCCGGCGAGGTGATGACCGATTGGAAAATCTTCGGCGGTTATACCTATCGTGAATCCAAGGACTCCGAGCATCGTCGGATCGAGACCAATCAGCCGATGAACCTGTTCAAGTTGGGGACTACCTACCGGCTGCCCGGCGATTTCAACCGGTTGACCATTGGCGGCAACGTCATCTGGCAGAGCGAGATGTACTACGAGCAGGAGTTCGATGGAAGGAACCGCAAGGCCACCCAGGATGACTATGCCGTGGTGGGGTTGCTGGCTAACTATGAAGTCGACAAGCACCTGACGGTGGGATTGAACGTCAACAATCTGTTCGACGAGAAATACTACGACGGTATCGGAACCTTCGGTTCCGGTTCGTATGGCGAGCCCCGCAACGCGGTAATCAATGCGAAGTGGCAGTTCTAAGACCCACGTCCGTTGAGAGAACGCCGACCTTGGTCGGCGTTTTTATTTCCGCCATGACGCCGGATCTAGTTCATTGGGGAAACAAGACCCACTTCTTTCAATGACTTAGACGCCTCCCTCGTTTTACGAAGCTTGGCCTGGATGCGCCTGCGCACGCGGGAGCAGACGATGGCGTAGCCCAGCCACGATCACCAGGGTTCCAATTGCCATCCCTGCGGCGTTGCCGTCAGACGCTCCGTCAGCTCCAGGTTTTCCAGTAGCGCATCGTCGTGCGACACCACGACCAGCGCGCCCTGATAGCTGCGCAGCATGGCCTCCAAGGCTTGGGTCGAGGGCAGGTCGAGGTGGTTACTCGGTTCGTCCAGCAACAGCAACTGTGCAGGAACATCGGCGTACAGCACGCAGGCCAGTGCCGCCTTCAGGCGTTCACCGCCACTGAGAGAGCCACTGGGAGCCAGGATTTTCTGTGCATCCAGGCCCAATTGCGCCAGTTGCATCCGCAGGATGTCTTTCCCGGCGCCGGCGTTGGCCTCGATCATCTGTTCGAGCACCGAACGTTGCGGATCGAGAGCGGCCAGATGCTGGTCGAGGTAGGCGCTTTTGACCGCCATCTCGCAGCGCCCGGCTAGCGGCTCGAGCACGCCCGCCAGCACTTTGAGCAAGGTGGACTTGCCGCAACCGTTGGGACCCAGCACGCCCAGGCGCTGCTGGCCGCTCAGGGTCAGGCTGATAGGGCGCGTACCCGACGCCCCGAACGGCAACTGCACGTCATCCAGTTCGGCCACACGACGCCGGGCAGCCTGAGCAACCGGCAATGGGTGCAGGGAAATCGGCACGTCCTCTTCCACTTGCCGGGCGGCCTCGCGCACCCGCTGGGTCAATTGCTCCCGCATGGCCGCCTGCTGCTGGCGTAGCTTGCCGCTGGAACTTTCGCTGCGCTCTTTCTGGCGATCCAGCAGGATCTTGGCCTGATTCGTTTCCCGGCGCTGACGATCGCCGCGTGCCTGCCGCCGTTCCTGTCGCTCCTGTCGTTCTCGTAGCGCCTGCTCTTCACGCTTGCGTTCATGCTTGCGTTGGTCGAGTTGCTGGAGGGCCTTCTGCCTTTCCTGGGCCTTGCTTTGTGCATAGAAGGCGTAATTGCCGCCATAGCTACGCAAGCCCTGCGACGAGAGCTCTAGAGTACGCGTCATTGTCTCCAGCAGTTGCCGGTCATGGCTGACCACCAGCAGGCCTCTGGGCCATCGTTGCAGCATCGCGATCAGTGCCTGGCGATTCTCACGGTCGAGGTGATTGCTGGGTTCATCGAGAATGAGGAAGTCGGCATCTGACAGCGTGGCGCCGATCAACGCGACGCGCATGGCTTCGCCGCCGCTGAGCGAACTTGCAGGGGTGGATGCATCGAGGTGGTCCAGGCCGTTGCACGCCAACTCGTGCTGGAGGCGCTGCCGAATGTCCCACTGATCGCCTACCGCGTCGAAGTCTGCGGGAGCCGTGCTGCCGGCCTCGATGAGCGCCAGGGCATCCAGCGTAGTCTGCACGCCGGCCAGCCCCGCGACGCTGCTGTCTTCCAGGCCGGACACTTGCTGCGACAGGTAATGCAGGCGGCCCGAATGGACGTAACGTCCGGTGGCAGGTTGCAACTCGCCGGCCAGGAGACGTGCCAGCACCGTTTTGCCAACGCCATTGCGTCCGACCAGTCCGGTATGCCGTTGATCGAACTGCTCGTTGAGATCGGTGAAAAGTGTTCTGCCATCGGGCAGAACATAGGACACGCCTTCCAGCGCCAAATAGGGATTCGTCATGCGTTATTCCAAGGATGCCAAGAACTCCCCCCTGCTTGTGGGGAGGGATGGAGACTGGCCGTCATCAGGACGGCGGCATCAATGGCGCACGGGACGAACACCTCGGATCGGTAAATGGCTTTTCAGTATAGGGAAAGCACCGGCTTGTTAAAAGCACGCCGCCTCTGACTCGCCGCCCTGCATGCAGCGCTGAGGAGCGGCGTTTTTCGGACATCGGTTGCCCGGACCAATCTGATTCGAATGGGCATGATGGTCCCAGAATCCTTTGACGGGAGCATCATGGCGCCCGCCCTTTGCAGCAATAGCCAGCATCATCGCGGGCGTTCGCCGGCGATTCCCGCACTCATCGCTATCCTATGCACCGTTCGATTTCACATCGTCGCGCGTGCAGTACCAGGGGTACTGTTCGGCGCCATTCACCGTGCAGGCATGTCGCCGGGAACGCAGTACATGGTCTGCGGCCGTCGTTGCGTGTTTCGCCGTTGCCCAGGGCGACAGCGGACGGAATGAAGGGCAGGCAAGCCAGGAAAGTCGCCGCGCCCAGCCACTGGCTCAGCCAACCTGGACGGGGAGAGCGGGTTCCGCAGGTAATTTTTCAATAATATAAGTGGCTGTTTTATCTAGGATTAAACCTTAATACTACCTAGCTTGGACGTCAGCCAACGCGCCATTTCGCCGCGGATGTCCTGGACATCGGCCAACAGGTCGGCCATGCGCATGAAGTCGTGGGTCAGTCCGTGATGGATGCGTACGACCACCTCATTGCCGGCGGCTTGCAGCCGCTCGGCATAAGCCAGCCCCTCGTCGTACAGGGGATCGTATTCCGCCAGGCTGACGAACGCGGGGGCCAATCCTTGTAGATCCTGTGTGAGCAAAGGCGAGACTCGCCAATCGAGGCGCCCAGCTTCTTCTTCCATATAGTGCCGATAGAACCACTCCAGGGTGTCGCTCTCCAGCAAGCGCCCCTCGCCATGCTGGGCATGGGACGCACGCCAGGTGCTGGCGTCGGTGACCGGGTAGAGCAAGAGCTGCGCACGCGGCTGCAGCGCCAGTTTGCCGGGGTGCTGCCGGGCATGGATGGCCAGCACCGTGGCCAGGCTCGCGCCCACGCTATCCCCGGCGAACGCGATCCGCTGGTTGTCCAGGCCCAGGCTCGACGCGTGCTCGGCCAGCCAGTTCGCGCTATCCAATGCATCGAAGACCGCGGTAGGGAAGCGCCACTCGGGAGCCAGGCGATAGTCGGCAGAAAAAACCGCGAAGTCTCCGGTGAGGGCCAGGCGCCGGCACAGGGCGTCGTGGGAATCGAGACTTCCGACCACGTAGCCGCCGCCGTGGAAGAACAGCAGCGCCGCCTGGGGGGACGTCGCCTCGGGCTTGCGGTAGAGGCGGGCGCGCAGCGGATAACCGTCACGCGCCGGATAGGCGAGATTCTCCACCTGCAGTGCGCGGGGCGGGTCGCTGTCGAACAACGGGGAGGTCTGCTCGAATTCGCTGCGCGCCCGCGCGACCGGCATTTCGTGCATGGGCTGGCTCTTGCCGCTGAGCCGGCTGAATTCGGCCAGTTCCAGGAAGGCTTCGATATCGGGATGAAGAGGCATTGGGAATCCTTGGTGTCAGGGGCGGCCTGCCCGGCCGCCCCATGGGTCATGCGAGCGTTAGATCCGCCGGCGCGATGCGTGCCTGGAGCTGCTGGAGCAGGCGTGGCTGGCCGAGGATGTCGAAGTGGGACGCTTCGATCACCTCGCCGCTGTGGCCGGCGAGGAAACGTTGTTCGAAGCCGCGGCGTATCGGATCGGTATCCGCCTGGGCCCACCAGCAATCGGGTGTGCGGCGTATTCTCGGCAGTTCTCCCAGGCCGCGGGAAAGCGTCTTCAGGCGGCAAGCCACCAGGAAGGTATGGGTCAGTTCCTCGGCGCCCAGCATGGCCTGCCCGGTTTCGCCGGGAGAGCCCAGATCGCCAAGGACGCGCGCGATCAACGCCTCCACCTCGGCGGCCTCGGGCTCGTCGCCCAAGGCGGAAGCATCCAGCCGAAGGTCATCCTGCATCAACACCACGCGGAGGAACTGCTGGAGCTCGGCGGGCCAATCGTCGGGCTCCGAGTCCCCCGCCGGCGAAGGCAGGAAGCTATCCACCAGCCCGACGAAGGCGACCTCTTGGCCCTGCTTTTCCAGTTCGGCCGCGACCAGGATCGCCAACGTGCCGCCCAGCGACCAACCCAGCAGGTGATAGGGACCGCGAGGCTGTTTTTGCCGAATGTACTGCGCATAGTCGATGGCCATGGTTTCCAGCCGGTCGTCGCGCCAGGCTCGATCGAGCAGCATGCGGCATTGCAGGCCGTACACGCCGCGTAGACCTTCCAGGCGTCGCGCCAGGGGCTCGTAATCGAACACCGTGCCGAAACCCGCATGCAGGCAGAACACCGGAGCGACGCCTTCGATCGGACGATTGAGCGGCAGCAGGGGATCGAGCCCAGCCGGGTTTTCATCATCTTGCGGACGATAGCCCGACAGTTCCGCGATGGTCGGCTTGGCCATCATCTCGCGCAATTTCAACTCCAGTCCCAATTCCGGCCGGGCGCGTACCCGCGAGATCACCTTCAGGGTGCGCAGCGAGTCGCCGCCCAGTTCGAAGAAATTGTCGGTCACACCGATCCGTTCGACGCCCAATACGTCTTGCCAGATGACGGCCAGCTGGCGCTCCAGTTCGTTGCGTGGCGCCACGAACTCCCGGCTGTGGAAACTCGGCATCGGCAGGGCGCGGCGATCGAGCTTGCCGTTGGGGCCGATGGGGAATGCAGGCAATACCAGGATCTGCACCGGCACCATGTAGTCGGGAAGCTCGGCTTGCAGTCGTTCCCGTAGCCTGTTGCCCAGTCCCTCGTCGTCGCCGGCCACCACATAACCCACCAGGCGCTTGTCGCCCTCGCTCTCGCGGGCGAGCACCAAGGCTTCGCGAACGTCGGCGAATGCGCGCAATCTAGCCTCGATTTCGCCGAGTTCTATGCGGAACCCTCTTATTTTCACCTGATGGTCGAGGCGGCCGAGGTAGTCGATCACGCCATCGGCGCGGCGCCGTACCAGGTCGCCGGTCCGATACATGCGCGCGCCCTTGGCGAAGGGGTCGGCGACGAAGCGCTCGGCGCTGAGCCCCGGGCGGTCGTGGTAGCCGCGCGCCAGGCCTTCGCCTCCGATGTAGAGTTCACCCGCCACGCCGTCGGGAAGCAGGTTCAGATCGGCATCCAGCACGTACAGCCGTCGCTGGCCCACCCGACGCCCGATGGGCGCATAGGCCGCCTCGCAGTGTTGTCCGGCCTCGACCTTCCACAGCATCGGAGTGACCACGGTCTCGGTGGGCCCATAGCCATTGGTCAGGCAGCGGGGACGCAGGGTGCGGGTGACCTGCTCGAAGGTGGCGTCGGCCACCGCGTCGCCGCCGAAGCAATAGATGTCCACCGGCGGCGGATTACCCTGGCTTTCGGCATAGTCGGCCAACTGCTGCAGATAGGCTGGCGGAAAGCAGGCGATGCTGATGGCATGCCGATGCAGCGCTTGCCAGGTTTGCTCCGGCGTCCACAAGCCATCGTCGCGAATCACCAGGCAGCCGCCGGCCAGCAGGGTCGAGAGCCAGCGCTCGTGGGCGCCGTCGAAGGCGAACGACATGAAATGCAACTCGCGGGTCCGCTCGTTCATTTCGTAAAGGCGGACGATGGCCTCGCAGTGCATGCGCAGGGGGCCCTGGGCGACGGCGACGCCCTTGGGCTGGCCGGTCGAACCCGAGGTGTAGATCAGGTAGGCGAGGTTTTCCGGCGCGGCGCGCGGCGCGGGACATTGGGCGCCGTAGTCGGCCAGGGAAAGGCGATCCAGCTCGGCCCTGGGCAAACCCTCCACCTGGGGCAACCGCGCTTCCAGGTCGCTCCGGGTCAGCAGCAGGCGCATGCGCGAATCGCGCATGATCCAGTGCAGGCGTTCGGCCGGGTAGTCGATATCCAGCGGCACGTAGGCGGCGCCGGCCTTGTGCACGGCGTAGAGCGCCACCACCAGTTCGACGGAACGTTCGAGCGCGACGCCGATGCGATCTTCCGGTCCCACGCCCTGGGCGATCAGGTAGTGCGCCAGCCGATTGGCCTGGTCCTCCAAGGCTTCGCGGTCGAGCTGACGGGAGCCACAGATCAGCACCGGTGCATGCGGGTCGCGGCCGGCATGCGCGCCGATCAGCTCGGCGAGCAGCCGCGGGTCTTCGTTTCGAGGCTCGAGGCGATTTTCGTCTTCCAGACGCTCGACCTCCGCAGCGGCGAGCATCTCCAGGCGGCCGAGGCTGTCCTGCGGACGTGCGAGGATTTGCTCGAGCAGGTGCTCGAAGCTGCGCAGGATCTGGGCGCATCCCTCGGCGCTGAATCGGTTGCGCAGGTAGAGGAATTCGATGCTCAGACGGTCGTCGAGATGGATCGCCAGGTCCATGGCGAAGTTGGTCACGTCGCGATTCTGGCTCTCGCCGAAGCGCAGGCCGTTGTCCGCCGATTCCCGCAGGCGTTGGTCGAGGGGATAGTTCTCGAATACCAGGATGCTGTCGAACAGGGGCTGTCCGCCCTGGCCGGACCAGCGCTGGATGTCCGCGAGCGCGGCGTGCTCGTGATCGCGCACGTGCAGGTTGAGGGTCTGCAACGCCTGCAGCCAGTCCGCCACCTTCATGTCCGCGCGGGGCGTCTGGATGATCGGCAAGGTGTTGATGAACAGCCCGAGCATGTCCTCGGCGCCTTCCAGACTCGCCGGACGGCCCGCCACGGTGGCGCCGAAACAGACGGTGGATTGTCCGGTATAGCGTTGCAACAACAGCAGCCAGGCCGCCTGGATCAAGGTGTTGGGTGTGACCCGCTGGCGGCGGGCGTTGTCCAGCAGGCGAGCGGTGCGCGCGGCGTCCCAGTCGAGGTAGAGCGCTTCGTGTCCGTCCAGGCCGCCCTGGGGCTGCGGATGAACGCAAGGCGCCAACTGGGTGGTGCCGGGGAGCGCCTGCAACTGATCCTTCCAGAAGCGCTCGAGGGCATCGGCCGGTTGTCCACGCAGCCAGGCGATGTAGTCGCGATAGTCGCTCGGCATGGGCGGAGGCGTATGCCCGGCGTAGAGGTGAAGGACTTCGCCGAGCAACCGCGACCGGCTCCAGCCATCCATGAGGATGTGGTGGCTGGTCCAGATCAACTGCCAGCGTCGTTCATCCAGGCGTACCAGGGTCACGCGCTGCAAAGGCGCGCGGTCGAGGGAAAAGCCTTTGGCGCAGTCCGCTTCCGCCAGTTCGGTCAGCGCCGCTTCCGGGTTCGCGCGGTCGCGCCAATCCAGCACCTCGAGCGGAACCTCCACCTGGCGCAACACGACCTGCAAGGGTTCCGGCCAGTCGTTGCGCGAAAGAAAGGCGCTGCGCAGGATGCCGTGTCGCTGGGTCGTCCGTTGCCAGGCCTGGCTGAACCGTTCTACGTCCAGGCCCTCCACGGTAACACTGGTCTGGTTGATGTAGAGGCCTTCGCGGTCATCCTCGAGGGAATGGAACAGCATCCCCTGTTGCATCGGCGAGAGCGGATAGATGTCCTCGATGGGCGCGTCGAACGGCGGCAGCGTATCCAGTCGCGTCTGATCGAGGCCGGACAGGCCGACGTCCGAAGGAGTCAGTGCCGCTTGCGGCCTTTGCAGGCAGTGCTCGACCAGGGCCTGTAGTTCCGCGCTGTAGTCGTCGGCCAACCGTTGGATGGTGGCGTCGTCGAACATTTCCCGACTGAAGCTCCAGCCCAGCACCAGTTCGCCGGCGTACACCTCGCCATTGATGCTCAGCCAATTGTCCAGTGGCGCATCCGGGTGGTGGCAAGCGCCGCTGGATTCGCGAGCGGGCAGGAAGAGCGCATCGTCGCTGAAGCTGCGATCGAATTGCCCGAGGTAGTTGAAGGTGATGCGTGGAACCGGCAGGGCATTCATCCGTGCTCGGGTGGCGGCATCGCCCAGGTAGCGGAGCGCGCCATAACCCAGGCCCTTGTCGGGGAGGTCGCGCAGTTGCTCCTTGATCCGCTTGATCGAGGTGCCCGGGTCCGGGTCCGCATCGAGCCGCACCGGATACAGGGCGGTGAGCCAGCCCAGGGTTCGGGTCAGGTCGGTACTGGGGAAAAGCTCTTCGCGACCGTGGCCCTCGAGCTGTACCAGCACCTGGGCGTCGCCCGTCCAGCGACAGATCGTCCGCGCCAGGGCGGTGAGCAGCAGGTCGTTCACCTGGGTGCGATAGGCGGCCGGCGCGTCCTGTAGCAGGCGGCGGGTCTGGTCAGCGTCCAGCCGGCTGTAGAGGGTGTGCGCCAGGCCGCGCAGTGCGCGGCCCTCGGCGCGATCCACGGGTAACCCGGCGGCCGCTTCCCCCAACAGATTTTCCCAGTGCAGGACTTCCCGTTGCCGCGCTTCGTCGCGGGCGAAGGTTTGCAACTGCGAGGCCCAGCCCCTGAACGCCGTGGTCTTCGCCGGGAGTCGTGCCGGCGCGTCCTGGGCGGCTGCCTGGTAGGCGCTTTGCAAGTCTTCGAGCAGGATGCGCCAGGACACCCCGTCCACCACCAAGTGGTGGAAGACCAGCAGCAGCCGCTGCTGGCCGTCCGCGAGCTCGACCAGCAGGGCCCTCAGCAGGGGGCCGTGCTCCAGTTCCAGGCTGCGCTGGGCTGCATCGCACAGCCGTTCGAGTTCGTCGCTGTCCGCCGCCGTGCGTTGCCAGAGCAGGCCCTCGGCGGCCTGCTCGAGCGGGGCATGCCAGGCGGTCCAGCCATCAGCCGCCGGGCTGAAGCGCAGTCGCAGGGCGTCGTGGTGAGCGAGGAGGGTGCGCAGGGCGCGTTCCAAGGCCTCGGGTTCGATGGCCTGGCGTGGTTGCAACAGCAACGCCTGGTTCCAGTGCTGGCGCTGGGGAATGTCGTTGGCGAAGAAAGCGTGCTGGATCGGTGTCAGCAGGCTCGGCCCGTCCACGGCGCCCTGCTCGATCTCGACATGCTCGGCACGCCGTGCGACCCGCGCCAGGGCCTGGATGGTCTGGTGCTGGAACAGGTCCCTTGGAGCCAGGCGGATGCCCAACTGGCGCGCACGGCTGACCACTTGAATCGAGATGATCGAATCGCCGCCCAGGCTGAAGAAGTTGTCGTCGGCGTTCACCCGCTCGAGCCCGAGGACCTCCTTCCAGAGTCCCGCCAAGTCCCGCTCCATCGGTGTCTGGGGTTCCAGCCCGGCTTGCCGCCCAGGCGACGCTTGGGGAAGTGGAAGCGCCTTGCGATCCAGCTTGCCGTTGGGCGACAGCGGCATTCGCTCGAGGATCTGCCACTGGGTCGGCACCATGTGTTCGGGCAGGCTTTCCGCCAGGTAAGTGCGCAGGGTGTCGATCAGGTCTTGCGCCGCGCACCGGGAATCGTGGGGCACCAGGTAGGCGGCCAACTGGCTGCTGCTGCCCAGCGTGATCGCCAGCACCGCGGCTTCGCGCAGGGCGGAGTGCTCCCGCAGGCGCGCCTCGATCTCGCCCAGTTCGATGCGCAACCCACGAATTTTCACTTGGTGATCCAGGCGGCCCAGGTATTCGATGACGCCGTCTTCGCGGTAGCGCGCCAGGTCGCCGGTGCGGTACAGGCGTTCGCCCGGGCGGAAGGGGTCGGCCACGAAACGCTCGGCGGTGAGCCCCGGGCGCCTGTGATAGCCGCGGGCGAGCCCGATGCCTCCTAGGTAGAGCTCGCCGGAGCAGCCGATGGGCACGGGCTCCAGGGCGGCATCGAGAATGTGGGTGCGCAGGTTGGCGATGGGCCGTCCGATCGGCACGCTGTCGCGACCCTCTTCCCGGCAGTGCCAGTGGGTCACGTCGATGGCCGCTTCGGTGGGGCCGTAGAGGTTGTAGAGCTGCGCCTGGGGCAGCCGTGAAAGCGCCAGCGCCTGGGTCTCCAGGGGCAGGGCCTCGCCGCTGCAAAGAATCCGTTTCAGCCCTTCGCAACGGTCCGCGCCCGGTTCATGGAGAAATGCCGAAAGCATCGAGGGGACGAAATGCAGGGTGGTCACCTGCTCACGCCGGATCGTGGCGATCAGACTGGCCGGGTCGCGGTGTTCGCCCGGCGCGGCGATCACCAGGCAGGCCCCGGTCATCAGCGGCCAGAAGAATTCCCACACGGAGACGTCGAAACTGAACGGGGTCTTCTGCAGGACCCGGTCCTCGGGCGCCAGCCCGTAGGCTTGTTGCATCCAGGCCAGGCGGTTGTACAGGGCGGCATGGTGGTTGCCGGCCCCCTTGGGCCGGCCGGTGGAGCCGGAGGTGTAGATCACGTAGGCGAGATGCTCCGCGCTCAGCGCGGGCTTTGGATTGGCGACGTCGGCGAAGGAGGGCTCCAGGCCGTCGCGATCGCTGTCCAGGCAGAGCGCATGGACGCCGCTCGGCAACGGCAGGCTTTCGAGCACCTCGGCTTGGCTCAGCAGCAAGCGGACCCCGCTGTCCTCCAGCATGTAGGCCAGGCGCTCGGCGGGGTAATCCGGGTCGAGCGGCACATAGGCGCCGCCGGCCTTGAGGATCGCCAGCAGGCCGACGACCATCTCCACCGAGCGTTGCATGGCGATGCCGACCAGGGTGTCCGGGCCGACGCCGTGGTGGATCAGCCGATGGGCGAGACGGTTGGCCCGTAGATTCAATTCGGCGTATTCGAGCCTGTTCCCGGCGAATCGCAAGGCGCAGGCGTGGGGCGTAGCCGCGGCCTGGCGCTCGAACAGCCGATGGACGAACACCGGATCGGGGAAGTCGCAGGCGGTGGCATTCCAGTCCTCGAGGATCTGGCGGCGTTCGGCGTCCGCCAGCATCGGCAGTGCGCAGATCGGCGTCGTCGGCGCCTGGATGGCCGCTCGCAGCAGGTTGCGCCAATGCTCGGCCATGCGCTCCATGAGGGGCGTTTCGAAGCGGTCGCCGGCGTAGATCAACGCGGCGCGGAACCGTTGGCCGTCGTCCTGGGTGCTCAGGGTGAGGTCGAACTGCGCCTGTTGTTCGCCGACGTCGAAGGGTTCGATCAGCAGGCCGTCGAGGTCGGCCACGGTACGCTTCGAAGGGGCGTCGTTCTGGTGGTTGAACAACACCTGGAACAGCGGGTGATGATCGAGGGAGCGCTCCGGCTGCAAGGCCTCGACCAGTCGCTCGAACGGGATGTCCTGGTTGGCCTGGGCATCCAGGGCGGCTTCGCGCGTGCTGGCCAGCAGGTCGCTGAAGCGGGTGCCCGGCGCGAACAGCGCCTTCGTCACCTGGGTATTGACGAAGAAACCGATCAGGCCCTGGGTTTCGGCGCGATTGCGGTTCGCCACGGGAACGCCGATGCGCACGTCGGCCTGCCCGGAATAACGGTGCAACAGGGCCTGGAACGACGCCAGCAACAGCATGAACGGGGTCAGCCCCTGTTCTTGGGCGAAACGCCGCAGGCGCTGGCTCAGGTCGGCATCGAGCGGGATGTCGATGCGCCCGGCCGGTGTCACGGCGGCGGCTCGGCGCGTGCCGGTCATGGGCAGGCGCAGCACCGGCTGTTCCTCGCCCAGGTACTCTTTCCAGTAGGCCAGTTGGCGCTCGCCTTCGCCGGCGTCCATCCACTGGCGTTGCCAGGCGGCATAGTCGGCGTACTGGATCGGCAGGGCGTCCAATTCCGACGCCAGCCCCTGATGGGCGCGTCGGTAGCCGTGCAGCAGCTCTTCGACCAGCAGCGCGGACGACCAGCCGTCCGACACGATGTGGTGCAGGGTGAGCAGCAACAGATGGTCGTCCGCCGCCAGGCGCAGCAGGCGCACCCGCAGCAGCGGCCCTTGGTGCAGATCGAAGGGCCGCTGGAACTCCGCTTCGACCACATCCTTCAGCCGGTGGCCATCGACCTCCGCGGAGACCTCTTCCACGGCGAGCTCGAAGGGGCGGGCGGGGTCGACGACCTGAACGGGGTCGCCCTGGGTCTGCACGAAGCGGGTGCGGAACACCGCGTGACGGGCGATCAGGGCGGTGACGCTCTGCTGCAACGCGGCCACATCCAAGTGCCCGCGCAGGCGTAGGGCCGACGGGATGTGATAGGCGGCGCCATCCGGGTCCAATTGCCAGAGCACCCACTGCCGCTGCTGGGCGTAGGACAGCGGCAAGGGCTCGCCCGCGAGCACCGGTTGGATCGGCAAGCGCGCGACGTCCACGCCTTTTTGCCGGAGCAGGCGGAACAGGGTCTTGCGTTGTTCGCCGGACAGGCCGCGAAGGCGGGCGCCGATTTCGGTGAGCTGGCGCTCGCTGTGCTCAGACATGGGTTTCCTCCAGTTCGGCAAAGGCATCCAGGATCAGGTCCAGGTCGTTTTCCGCCGGGCGCTGGGCGAGATGCGCTTCCAGCCAGTCGGCGAGACGGTCGAGGGCGCCGCGCACATAGAACTCCTTGACCGGGATGTCCACGCCCAGGCTGTCGCGGATGCGGGCGATGACGGCGATCAGTTGCAGGGAGTGGCCGCCCAGCTCGAAGAAGTTGTCGGTGGCACCGATGCCCTGGACGTCCAGGGCCTCCTCCCAGATCGCCGCCAGCCGCCGCTGCATCTCGCTGGCAGGCGCGACGTACCGGCGCGGACGGTTCAGCGCGGGGGCTGGTAGGGCCTTGCGGTCCAGCTTGCCGTTACTGGTCAGGGGAAGCGCCGCCAGCAGGATCAGGTGGGCGGGCACCATGTAGTCCGGCAACTGTTCGAGCAGGTGGGCGCGCAGCCTTTCGTACAGGGCATCGCGCGCTTCCTCGTCGGCACCGAGCAGCGCCGCATCGCGGGGGACCAGGTAGCCGGCCAGTTGGTCGGTACCATCGACTGCGAGGGTTACCACCCGGGCTTCGCGTAAGGCCTCGTGGGCCTGGAGGCGGGCCTCGATTTCGCCGAGCTCGATGCGGAAGCCGCGGATCTTCACCTGTTGATCGTTGCGTCCGACGTATTCGAATTCGCCATCGGCGCGGCAGCGGGCGAGGTCGCCGGTGCGGTACAGGCGTTGGCCGGGCGTTTCGGCGAAGGGCGAGGGGATGAAACGTTCGGCCGTCAGGCCCGGGCGTCTCAGGTAGCCACGGGCGAGGCCCGCGCCGGCGACGTACAACTCCCCGAAACATCCGGGCGGCACGGGTTGCAGGCTGTCGTCCAGCAGGTACCACCCGAGGTCGGGAATGGCGTGGCCGATGGGGCTGCGCACGCCCGATGACAGGTCGGTCGCCCGCAACGGACGGTAGGTGACGTGCACGGTGGTTTCGGTGATGCCGTACATGTTGATCAGGTGCGGCGTGCGGTCGCCGAAGCGGGCGAACCAGGGGGCCAGCATTTCCAGTTCCAGTGCCTCGCCGCCGAACACGACGAAGCGCAGGGCCAATTGCGAGGGGCTGTCGGGCGACTCGCAGAGTACCCGGGCCAGGGGCCGGAAGGCCGAAGGGGTCTGGTTGAGCACCGTGACCCCTTCCTCGCGCAGCAGGCGCGCGAACTGGTCGGGTGCCCGACTGACCGCGTAGGGCACTATCACCAAGCGTCCGCCATGCAGCAGCGCGCCGAAGATTTCCCATACGGAAAAGTCGAAGGCGAAGGAGTGAAACAGCGTCCAGACGTCGCGCTCGTCGAAGCCGAACCAGGCATCGGTGGCTTCGAACAGCCGCGTCACGTTGCCATGGGTCATCTGCGCGCCTTTCGGCCGTCCGGTGGACCCGGACGTGTAGATGACATAGGCCAGCGCGTCCGGCGCAACCGGCTCGTCGCCGAGGTTGGCATCGCTGCACGCCGCGAGGTCAGGGTCGGCGTCCAGGCACAGCGAGGAAACCCTCGCCGGCATGGGCGGCAAGTGTTCCAGCAGGTCGCGCCGGGTCAGCACCAGCTCCAGCCCGCTGTCCTCGATCATGTACTCGAGGCGCTCGACCGGGTAGTCCGGGTCCAGCGGGACGTAAGCGGCGCCGGTCTTGAGCACCGCCAGCAGGGCGACGATGAGCTCTGCCGAACGGCCGAGGGCGACGCCGACCAGGCTCTCGGGGCCGACGCCGCGCTCGCCCAGGCGCCGTGCCAGCCGATTGGCCATCCGGTTCACTTGGTCGTAGCTCAGGTGCCGGTCGCCATCGCTCACGGCGATGGCCTGAGGGGCGCGTACCGCCTGGCGTTCGAAGCGGCGGTGCAGGTAATCCGCCGAGGCGTGGGGCGCCGGCTGGGGGTTCCATTGCCGCAGGAGGGCCTGGCTTTCCGTCGCGCTCAGCAGCGGCAGCCGATCGAGGCGTTCGCTCGGCTTGGCCACCAACGCGCGCAACAGGGTTTGCCAGTGGCCGGCCATGCGCTCGATGGTGGAGGCGTCGAACAGTTCGCTGGCGTAGCTGAAGCTGGCGGCCAGCGCGTTACCTTCCTCGAAGGTACTGAGCATCAGGTCGAACTTGGCGCCGGGATTCTCGGCCTCCAGGGCCGAGATTTGCAGGCCGGGAAGGTTCAGGGGCGCGCTCGGCCCCTGTCCCGAGCGGTGGTTGTACATCACCTGGAACAGCGGCGTGTGGCCGAGCTGGCGGTCCGGCTGCAAGGCTTCCACCAGCCGCTCGAAGGGCAGGTCCTGGTGGGCCTGGGCCGCCAGGGCGTCCTGCTTGACCCCTTGCAGGAAACGATCGAAGGCGCAGTCGGGCTGGATTTCGCTGCCCAGCACCAGGGTATTCACGAACAACCCGATCAGGCCCTCGACTTCCAGGCGGTTGCGATTGGCGCTGGGCACCCCGACGCGAATGTCCGTCTGCCCGCTGTAGCGATGCAGGAGGATCTGCAGGCTGGCCAGCAGCAGGGTGAACAGCGTGGTGTCCTGCTCCTGGGCGAGGCGGCGCAAGTCGGCGGCCAGCGCAGGCGGCAGTTCCAGGTTGAAGGAGCGGCCGGAGTGGGTGCGCTGGGCATGGCGCGGGTGATCGGTGGGCAGTTCGAGCGGGTCGTGTGCCTGCCCGAGGCGGGTCCGCCAGTAGTCCAGCTGGCGTTGCAGTTCGCCGCTCTCCATCCAGCGCCGTTGCCAGACCGCGTAGTCGGCATATTGCAGGGCCCGTTCGGGCAGCGCGGGCGCCTGGCCCCGGACGTCGGCGGCGTAGAGCCGGGTCAGTTCGTCGACCATCACCGGCACCGACCAGCCGTCGAAACAGATGTGATGCAGCACCGCGACCAGGGCGTGATCATCCGCGCCCAGGCACACCAGCACGAGGCGCATCGGTGGCTCCCGCTCAAGGTCGAACGGGCGCGAGGCTTCCTCTTCGATCAGCGCCTGCAGCGAGGCGTTCTCGGCCAGGTCGCGGCGTTGCAGGGGCGGTACCCAGGCGTCGACCGCCTCGATCTGCTGGAACACATCGCCCTGGCGTTCGAGATAACGGGTGCGAAGGATTTCATGGCGCGCGACCAGGGCGGCGAAACTGCGCTGCAGGGCGTCCACGTCCAGGGTGCCACGCAGGCGCAATGCCAGGGGAATGCTATAGGAGGGGCTCTGCGGGTCGAGCTTCCAGAGAAACCATTGGCGCATTTGCGCGTAGGACAGCGGCAAGGGGCGATCGCGCGGGACCCGCTCCAACGGTGGCGTCTCGTCTTCCCGCGCGGCTGCCGCCAGGGCGGCGAAATCTTCCAGGCGCGGTTGCTCGAACAGGCTGCGCAGCGGCAGGTCCCAGCCAAGGCGCTGGCGTATGCGGCTGATCACCTGGGTGGCGAGCAGGGAATGGCCGCCCAGTTCGAAGAAGTGATCGTCCAGCCCCACCTGCTCCAGGCCGAGCACGTCCTGCCAGATGGCCGCCAGTTGCCGCTGCGGCTCCGTCTGCGCGGCGCGGTAGGCGGGCTGCATGTCGCCGGCTTCGGGAAGCGGCAGTGCCTTGCGGTCGATCTTGCCGTTGGGGGAGAGGGGCAGGCGGCGCATCACCATGAGATGGGTGGGCAGCATGTAGTCCGGGAGCTGTTGGCGCAGCCGCGTCTTCACCGCTTCGCGCCAGGCCGGTAGCGCGGGCTCGTCGCTGGCCAGGCGCTCGTCGTGGGGGGCCAGGTAGGCCGCCAGTTGCAGCCCGCCGGGGCTGTCGATGGCGGTCACCAGCGCTTCGCGGATTTGCGGGTTTTCCAGCAGCCGCGCTTCGATTTCCCCCAGTTCGATGCGGAAGCCGCGGATCTTCACCTGGTGGTCGATCCGCCCGGCGTATTCGATCAAGCCGCCGTCGCGGTAGCGTGCCAGGTCGCCGGTCCGGTACAGGCGACTGCCGGGCGCGCCGAACGGGTCGGGGATGAAGCGTTCGGCGGTCAGGCCGGGGCGCTTGAAGTAACCGCGGGCCAGCAAGTCGCCGCCGATCAGCAGCTCGCCAACCACGCCGATGGGTTGGGGCTGCATCCCCTGGTCGAGGATGTGGATGGAACGTGCGGGGAGCACATGGCCGATGGGCATTTGCAGCGGAATGCGCTGGGTGCCGTTCACGTAGGCCGTACAGTCGTGGCTGGTCACGGTGACCGTGGCTTCGGTCGGCCCGTAGGTGTTCAACAGGCGCACGCCGCCCAGCCCTGCCTGACGCCAGAGGCCCAGACCCTCGGGCGGCATCGCCTCGCCGCCGGCATGGAATTGGCGCAGTCGCCCATAGGGGCGGGGCCCGGCGCTGGCGAAGTCCCGCGCCAGCATGAACCAGTAGGCGGTGGTCACGTCGACGACGCTGATGCCTTGCTCGATCAGGGTCGCGTAGAAGGTCTCGCTGTCCCAGAGCTCCGGGCCGCGCAGTACCACCGACGCGCCGCATATCAACGCCGGATAGAGCTGCTCGACGAAGCCGTCGAAGTTGAAGGTGGAAAATTGCAGGATGCGGTCGTCCCCCGTGAGGCCGAAGAACTCCAGGGATACCCAGGCGTGGCGGGTCAAGGCCTGGTGGGCGATGCCGACCCCTTTGGGGCGGCCGGTGGAGCCCGAGGTGAACATCACGTAGGCCAGGTTCTGCGGGCCCACCGCGGAGCGCGGATTCTCCGCCGGATAGGCATCCAGTTCCGTGGCGTCCGCCGACACGCACAGGCAGTCGAGGCCTTCCGGAAGCGACAGGCTGGGCAGCAAATGGGGCTGGGTCAGCAGCAGGTGCATGCCGCTGTCCTCGATCATGCCGCGCAGGCGCTCGCCCGGGTAGTCGGGATCGAGCGGCACGTAGGCGCCGCCGGCCTTCAACACGGCGAGCAGCGCGATGACCATTTCCAGCGAGCGTTCCACGGCGATGCCGATCACCGCGTCGGGACCCACGCCGCGGGCCTGCAACGCGTGGGCCAGGCGGTTGGCGCGAGCGTTCAGTTCGGCATAGCTCAGGTGTCGGTCGCCGAGAAGCAGGGCCGTCGCCTGTGGCTGGTGGGCCACCTGCGCCTCGAATAGCCGGTGAACGCAAAGCTCGCCCTGGCCCGGGAAAGCGTCGCGGCGGGCGTTCCAACCCTGCACCAGGGTGCGCTGCTCCTGGTCATCCAGAAGCGGCAGCTCGTCGATGCGGGCCTCGGGGTGATCCAGCATGGCCTGCAGCAAATTGGTCCAGTGGCGACCGAGGCGCTCGATGGTCGCCGGCTCGAACAACGCGGCGTTGTATTCCAGCTGCGCGGCGATTCCTGCCGGCGTCGAGGCCACGTCCAGGGACAGGTCGAACTTGGCCTGGGTCAGCTCGCCTTCCTGCACGCGCAGGCTCAGGCCAGGCAAGTCGAGCGCCGGTCCGCCGCTGGCGTCCACCTGCCAATTGAACAGCGTCTGGAACAGCGGCATATCCTGGGCGGAACGGTCCACGTCGAATCCTTCGAGCAGGCGTTCGAAGGGCACGTCGGCATGCTCCAGGGCGGCCAGGGATTCGCGGCGCAGGCGCGCCAGCAGTTCGCTCACGCGCAGGGCCGGGTACAGCCGCGCGCGGTAGAGCTGGGTGCTCATGAAGCAGCCCACCAGCCCCTGGGTTTCCGGCAGGTCGCGATTGGCGTAGGGCACGCCGACGGCGAACTCGTCCTGGCCGCTGTAGCGATGCAGCAAGAGCTGCCAGGCCGCGAGCAGGATCACGAAAGCGGTGCTGCCCTGGGCGGCGGCCGCCCGCTGGATGGCGGCGCTCTGTCGGGCATCCAGGGTGAAGGCCGAATACCCGGCGGGGCGTTCGCCATCCAGTGCGCGGGGATGATCGGCGGGCAGCTCCAGCGGGGGCAGGTGCTGGCCCAGGTAATCCTGCCAGTAGGCGAGCGAGGCGGCCTGTCGTCCGTCCTGGTCGCGCTCCCAGCGGGCATAGTCGGCGTACTGGATCGGCAGCGGCGGCAGCGCGGCCTCGGGATGGATTCCGGTAGCGAGGCGATAGGCCTCGGCGAGGTCGGCCAGCAGCAGCGGGTTGGACCAGGCATCCGACACAATGTGGTGCAGGGTGATCACCAGCGCATGCTTTTCCGGCTCCAGGTGGAACAGCCGCGCGCGCAGCTGCCCGGGGCGGGTGAGGTCGAAGGGGCGTTCGCACTCCTCGCGCAGGGCTTCGGCCAGGCGCGCCTCGCGCTGCTCGGCGGGCAGGTTGCACAGGTCGATGCGCGACAGCTCGAAGCGGGTTTCGAAAATCCGTTGCTCCGGCCCGGCCTCGCCCTCGACGAACGCGGTGCGTAGGATGGCATGGCGGTCGATTACCTTGCGCAGGGCGGCGGCGAGGCTTTCGGCCTCCAGCCGGCCATCGATCCGCAGCAGCCGTGGCAGGTTGTAGGACGCATCCTCGGGATCGTAGCGCTGCAGGAACCACAAACGTTGCTGGGCATGGGAGAGCGGGGCGGAGGTTTCCGCCGGCCGTGGCGGGATGCGCTGCACCGCCAGGGCTTCGTCGGCGGCCAGCAAGGCCAGCAGGTCGTCGTCGCTGATGTCGCTCGTTTGATTCATGTCCACTACTCGCAAGGAACGGGGGCGCCGAGGCTTATGTCTGGGAAGACGAAGCGTCGGCGGGCGGATTTAGCGGAAAACGCCCCGGCCATGAGGCGTCGGGGACGCCCCGGGGCGCCGCCTGGCGCGGCGTGCCCGGGGCTTTAGAGGTCGCGGGCGACGCGGAAGCCGAGCCAGTCGGCGCGGTCTTCGGGGATGGTGTGGTTGCGGTTGGCGGAGCGGGAAAACACCGGGGCGCTGCTCCAGTCGTTGCCGCGGATCATGCGCAGGTCGCATTCGCCCTTCAGCCAGGCGCCGCCATCGGTCGGCGCGCCCACGTAGTCGCGGTTCACGCAGTCGGCCACCCATTCCCAGACGTTGCCGTGCATGTCGTAGAGGCCGAAGGCGTTGGCCGGGAAACTGCCGGCGGGGGAGCTGAAGTTGTAGCCATCGGCGGCGCCATAGGTGTTGGCATGGCGGGCGATGTCGTATTGGCCCTCGCTGTCGAAGGGGAAGGGAAACGCGTTCTGGTCGCCGCCGCGGGCCGCGTATTCGCGTTCCGCCTCGCTGAGCAGGCGATAGGGCTTGCCGGTCTTTTTCGCCAGCCAGGCGACATAGCCGTTGGCTTCGCTCCAATCCATGCAGACGGCCGGCTGTTTCGGACCCTGGGCGTAGGACGGTTTGCCGGCCTTGCAGCCGGGAGCATCCTTGGGATCGCCGTCGCCGATGCGCACCCGGGTATCCCGCAGGTAGGCATTCCACTCGCTGGCGAGCGTCTGGAACCTGGCCACCGCGAAGGGTTTGCCGATGACGACCTCGTGCTGGGGGCCTTCGTCCGGCTCCCGCCCGATTTCCCCCTCGGGTGCGCCCATGACGAAGCGACCGGCCGGCACCACCACCATTTCCGGGCAGTTCTTGCAGTCGCGGAACCGCTGTCCGGCTTTCGGCGAAGCGGCCGCCTCGGCCTGGTTGGAGAAGGGGCCGGCCAGGGTGGCCGCGAGGATGAAAAGGGGAAGAGGTCGGGGCATCGGCGCAGTCCTTTGGGCGACCGGGTGGCCGGTCGCATCGATCAGCAGGTGAGGTCGAGTTCGGCGTTCGCCGGGGTGGCCACGACTTGGCCGCGGTCCATGCGCACCAGTTGGTCGGCCACATGGAAATAACGGTCGTCGTGGGAGATCACGATGATGGTCTTGCCCAGGCGCTTCAGGTCCGGCAGCAGCTCGGTGTAGAAAATGCGGCGGAAGGTCGGATCCTGGTCGGCGGCCCATTCGTCGAACACCAGCACCGGCCGTTCGTCCAGCCAGGCATTGACCAGCGCCAGGCGCTTGCGCTGCCCGGTGGAGAGGTCGGTGGTGCTGAAGGCGCCGTCGCGGATGCTCACCTTGTGGGCGATCTCCAGGCGCTCCAGGTATTTTCCCGCATCCGCCGGAAGCGGATGTTCGCCCTGGGCCAGTTCGTCGAACAGGTAGTAGTCGGCGAAGATGGTGGTGAACAACTGGCGGTAGTCGTCCCGGTCTTCCGCCGCGACGGGCTTGCCGTTGAGGCGCACCTCGCCCTGCATGGGCGTGTAGAGCCCCAGCAGCAGCTTGATCAGCGTGGTCTTGCCGCAGCCGTTCTCCCCGACGATGAAGAGGATTTCCCCGCGACCGATATCCAGGTTCACCGGCCCCAGGCGGAAAGGTTCGCTGCCCTCGACTTCGGGGAATGCGTACTGCACGTCGCGCAGTTCCAGGGAATGCAGCGTGCGCAGCGGGCTGGGGTCGGCGCTCAACAACAGGTGCGGCTCCGGCGAAGAGAAGCGCGCGGACAGGTCGGCGATGCGGCGGAAGGCGATCTGCGCGCGGCTGACGATGGGCAGGTTGCTGATCAGGCTCTCCAGCGGGCCTTTCATGTAGAGCAGGATCAGCACGAAGCCGCTCATCACGCTGGGGTCGCGCTCCGGCCAGAGCGTCTGCAGCGCCAGGGCCAGGCCGATCACCACGAAGAACAGCATCGAGCCGAGGCTTTTCGCGATCACGAAGATGTTGATCGAGCGTACGTGGGTGTCGCAGATGCGGTCGGCGGTGCCTTGGATCTTGCGGACGAACATGTCGTGGCGTCGCGGACGGTGGATGCGCAGTTCCTTGGCGCCTTCGGCGATGGCCTGGTAGTGCTTCTGCAGCTCGTCTTCGGCCTCGCGCGCCGCATAGAAGCCCTGAATGCCCTTGTTGCGGGCGATGTATTGCACCAGCGAGCCCAGGCCGATGGCCAGCACGGTGATCAGGAACATCGGCCAGGACAGCAAGGCCAGGTAGCCCACGCAGCCGAGGATCACGGTGAGCGAAATGGCCAGCGGGGCGAAGGCGAAGGCGAAATCGCTGATGGTGTCGACGTCGTGGGTCAACACCGGGATCAGGCGATGGATGCGGTAGCGCTCGATCTGCTCGATGGGCGCCGAGAGCACCTTGGCGCCGAGGTCCTTGCGCAGGCCGGCGATGATCTTCTGCCCGACATAGTTGCTGCCGATGTCGGAAACGATGCTGCTCGCCAGGGCCAGCAGGCAGAGCCCGGCGAACGCGCCGATCAGCGCGGGGCCGAAACCGTCCTGGCTGTGCAGGCCCCGGTTGATCGTCGCCAACAACGCGGTGACGCTGAGGCCGCCGAGGATGCCGAGCAGGATGGACAGGGTGACGATCGGCCAGAACGGCTTGAGGATACTCAGCAGTTCACGGACGGCGCTGCGGGGTTCTGCGGTCATGGTCTTCCTCGGAAGCGGCGGGGCGCCGCTGTAGGGCGGGGCGGCAGCGCGACTGGCTGCCGCGCGCTACTGGTTTGAGGACGAGTTACGGAGGAGCGAATTTAAGCTCGGCTCAGGCGGGGAATCCGCGCTTCAGCAGGCTCGCGACCCGTTCCAACTGGTCGCTGTCGTTCAGCAGGCCGGGCGCCATGCGCACCAGCGGACCGGCGTCGCGATCCGTGGCGTCGGCCAGCACCCGATGGGTCTTTAGGTACTCGGCCACTCGCTCCGGGTCGACGCCGGCCAGACGGAAGAAGGTGAAGCCGGCCGACAGTTCGGGGCTGTCCGGCGTGACCAGGCTCAACCCCGGCACTTGCCTGAGGTGTTGCTTGAGCTCCGCATTGAGCTGGTGGATGCGCGCCTGGACGTCCTGCTTGCCCAGGGCGAGGTGGAACTCGAAGGCCTTGCGCAGGGCCCACTGGTGTTCGAAGGCGTGGAAGCCGCCGGGCGTCATGGTGGTGCCGAAATCCTCGCTGGCGGAAAAGCTCTCGATGGTCGGATGCAGCGCTTCCATGCCTTCCGAACGCGAACAGATGATCCCGGTGCCGCGGGGACCGAACATCCATTTATGGGTGCCGGCCATGAAGAAGTCGCAGTTCAGCTCGTCGAAGCCGACGTTCTCCACGCCGAAGCCATGGACGCCGTCGACGCAGAAGAGAATGCGGTCCCGCTCGTCGCGCTGGCGGTTACGCTCGGCGACCAGCTTGCCGATCTCGCCGATGGGCAGCTTCACCCCGCTGCCGGAGTGCACCCAGGTGAGGGCCAGGACCCGGGTGCGCGGGCTGAGATTGGCGTTTACGGAGGCAAGCACTTCGTCCACCGACACCCGGTGCGGGTCCTGGAACAGGCGGATGGTGCGGATGGGCGTGCCGTCCTTGTCCGCGCGAAAGCGCAGCGCGCCCTTGGTGGCGTAGTGTTCGTGGTGGCTGGTCAGGACTTCCTGGCCGGGCCGGATGATCAGCCCGTTGTAGACCAGCCCGATCCCCTCGGTGGTGCTGCCGGTGAGGGCGATCTGCGAGGTCTTCACGCCGAGGTAGCGGGCGGCCCAGGCGCGGGACTCGTCTTCGTGGCGCCAGATGGAACGGTAATCCATTTCCTCGGCGGGGTTGCGGTCGATGCGTCGCCGATGGGCCTCGATATCCTCGCGGACGATCCGTGGGTGCGAGGCGATGAGAAAGCCCGCCAGGTGGATGTAGCGATCGTCCAGCTCGAACTCGGCGCGAACCCGCTGCCAGCGCTCCGCCGAGGTCGGCGCGGCGCCGGACGAACCCGTGTCCCGGGGCCCGGGTGTCGCGGCGCAGGCCTGGAGCTGTAGGCCGGCGGCGAGCAGGCCGGCTTTTTTGAGAAAGTTTCTCCGATCGTCCACGGTGGCGTTCCTTACTTCTTGATGGCGGAAAGGGTCAGGGGGTCGCGACGGGCGCGGCGCGCCCCTGGACGTCGCCCCACACGCGGAGGAAGTTGCCGGCCCAGAGCTTGGCGATGTCCGCGTCGCTGTAGCCGCGGCGAATCAGTTCGGCGGTGACGTTGCGGTTGTCGCCGACGTTCTTCCAATCCTCCAGGCCGCCACCGTCGTTGAAGTCCGAGCTGATCCCGACGTGGTCGATGCCGATCTTTTTCACCGCGTAGTCGATGGCGTCGCCCAGGTCCCGGGTGCTGGCCTTGGGTTCCTCGTCGAGGATTCCATAGAGCGCCTTGGCGTATTCGCCGAATTTCTTTTCCGGCCAGATGGCGATGGCCGGATCGCCCGGCATCAGCGCCATGGCCAGGTTGGGCAGGGGTTGCAGGCCGAAGCGCGCGCGCAGCGCTTCGAGCTTGTCGCGGCTGGGCTGGCTCAAGGGGCGCAAGTAGCTGGAAAAACCGACGATCTGCACCACGCCGCCGCTGTTCTTGATCAGTTGCAGTTCGCGGTCGCTGAGGTTGCGCGGAATATCCACCAGGGCGCGTACCGCGGAGTGGGAGGCGACGACCGGCGCGCGGCTGAGGGCGACGACCTGTTCCAGCGCCTTGCTGGACATCTGCGAGACGTCGATGATCACGCCCAAATCGTTGAGCCGGCCGACCGCCTGCCTGCCGATCGGCGACAACCCGTCCAGGGCGTCGGGCGAATCGTTGAAGAATGGCAGCGGGCGCGACGAGTCGGCCCAGTCGTTGTTGCCGACATAGCTGAAGCCGAACATGCGCATGCCGCGCGCCGCCCATTTATCCAACTGGTCGAGGTCGTCGCCCAGCGGGTAGGCATTGAGCATGCTGATGAACAGGGCGAACTTGCCCTCGCCGGCGAGGCGACGGAAGTCGTCCGGGGTATAGGCGATGCCCACCTGGTGGGGGAAGTCGCGGGCGATGCCGGTGATGATCCGGTAACGCATCTCTTGCTGGTGCCGAGCTTCCTCGACGAAGCCGGGCGTGGGCCGATGCGGCGCGTTCGGGCCATTCCATAGCTCCGGCCAGCCGAACACGGTGAGGGCCGCGCCGGACAGGCGTCCTCGTCCGGCCTTGGCCAGGTCGAACTGGTCGTCGCCATCCTTGTCCGCTTCGTTGCCCTCGCTGCCGAACGCCAGGGGCACGGTGATGTGGCTGTCGAACGAAAGGATACGCTCCTGCAGTTCGTGGGCTCTTTTCACCTGTTCCCGGGAGGGGCTGTCGGGATCGAGCCAGGGGTATTTCCAGGCCAGGAGTGCGCCGGCGATCCCCAGGACCACCAGCAGGGCCAGGCCCAGGAAAAGCGCTTTTTTCGTTCGCGATGTCGTCATTGGGGTCCGGTGCCGGGCGGGTTGCAATGCGCGCGGCCTTAACCCATGGCCGTGCATTCGTCAGGGTGTGACGAGCCATCGACGGGAAAATTTAGCGACGGTCGCCCGTCCCGCGTCGCGAGGCATGCCCTTTAAATTTGCCGTCCCATGGAACGTCCTTGCTGGATAACGCAGGCTGGGCTGGATCGGGTAGGACGATGGCGGTATCGCGACGGGGATTCATGGCTGGCTTGGCGTTGACGGGCGCGGTGATCCCGGCGGCCGTCTATACGCCGCGTCAGCTGATTCGGGTGGACGAACCGGTGACCCCCGGCGAGGCCAGTGTCGACCTGCCGGATACCGATGCCATACGCCTGGCGGACAAGCTGCGCGGCATCTGGAGCCTGCGCTTCCTCGGCGCCGACGCGGGCCTGGAGGGGCTTCCCCTTGAGCCGGTCGAGCTGTTCCTCGATATCGCGCCGCGGGGCCGTGGCTTGACCGGGTGCCTGGGACGGGCGTCCACCTTGCGCGGCGACGCCGATCCGGAGTACCGGGTGCTCGGCGACCTGGCCGAGGCGAGTGCCAGCGAGGTGCGCTGGCAATTAATCGGCCGAGACAGCCCGACGGACTCCCCGAGTCACGAATGCAGCGCGGTGCTCGACGAGGTCTGGGACGACTGGGGCGAGGCCGGCAGCGGCACCCTCAGCGGCCGCATCCGTCGCTTGGACCGGCCCTTGGGCGCGCCGGAGACCGATTGCCGATTCGTCGCCAGCAAGCGTCCCTTCCCCCCGGCGCGGGAACGCATCGGCCTGAATCCCGCGTTGCTGGCCTGGTTGATTTCGCCCCGGCACCGCCTGTTCCATCAGCTCTGGCATGCCACGCGGGACAAATGGCACCGTCTTCCCGAGGACAAGCGCGAAGCCCTGCGCGGCATCGGCTGGCAACCCGGCCCGCGCGGCGCGGAGCGGGACGCACGGGGCCCGATCAAGCACCGCAACGGTTCCGGCGTGGATTTCTTCTTCATGCACCGGCACATGCTGGCCAGGGCTCGCAGCCTGCAGGCGCTGCCATCGTGGCGGCGCCTGCCGCTGCCGCTGCAACCCCTGGAGTACGATCGCCGCGCCTTCGCCCGCTACTACGATAACCAGGATGGTTTCTCGGTACCGCCCGCCTGGGTGGCGACGGACGACGAGGATCTCAGCCAATGGCTGCACGACATCAAGAGCGCCGAGACCTTTCACAGCAACTTCCAGGTCTGGGAGTCGCGCTACCGCGACCCGCGCTACCTGTCGCGCTTGACCCTCGGCGCCTTCGGCTCGGAAATGGAGCTGGGCATGCACGACTGGCTGCACATGCGCTGGGCCAGCGTCACCCGCGACCCCGCTAACGGCATGCCGGTCATGGGCGATCGCGACCCGTCGGATTTCGCGCCTCGCTGGTTCGATGCGGAGAACGACTTTCTCGGCGATCCGTTCTCTTCCCACGTGAACCCGGTGTTCTGGTATTTCCACGGCTGGATCGATGACCGCCTGGACGATTGGTATCGCGCCCACGAGCGCTACCATCCGGGCGAAGTGGTGCGGCTCGAGGTCGCCGGCGTGCCTTGGTTCGCTCCAGGACGCTGGGTCGAAGTCGGCGATCCCTGGCTGGGCGCGTCGACCCACGGCTGCGGCGATCCCGGCAGCGCGGTGGAACAGCCCGCGGAAATGGAAATCGAGACCATGAAGCTGGCATTGCGCATCATCTTCAGCGGCGATCGTTCGGTGCCCGAGCTGCTGCGGCGCACCCCGCGACGGCCCTGGTATGCGCGCAACCTGAGCAATCGCCGGACCTGAGTCGGGGCGGGGCTCAGCCCTTCCGCGGCGCTTCCCTCCAGCCTCCGCCCAGGGCCTTGTAAAGGGCCACGGAGGCCTGCAAGCGCGCCAAACGCAGGCGCACCTGCTCGTCCTGTGCCTGATAAAGGGTCCGCTGGGTTTCCAGCACGTTGAGCAAGGTTTCCGCGCCCGCGCGGTAGCGTTCCTCGGCCAGTCGGAAGGCGCGTTCGGCTTCGTCCCGCTCCAGGGACTGCCAGTGCCGCTGGCGATCCAGGCCCTCGATCGCGTTCAGGGCGGTCTCGACGTCGGCGAAGGCGGCGAGAATGGCACCACGGTACTCGTGCAGCAGCGCCTGGCGCTCCGCTTCGACGCCCTCGCGCTGGGCGGCGAGGCGCCCGTGATTGAAGACCGGCGCGGTCAGGCCCGCCGTCAGGGTATAGAAGGGGCTGTGCAGCAGGTGCGAGGCGCGCTCGGCGCCGCTGCCCAGGCTGGCGCCCAGGTTCAGGCGGGGCAGCAGCGCGGCGCGGGCGACCTGCACGTCGGCGTCCGCGGCTGCCAGCCGGGCCTCGGCGGCGGCGATGTCCGGGCGGCGGCCGAGCAGTTCGCTGGGCAGGCCCGCTCCGATCTCCGGCCAGCGCAGGTCGGCGAGGGTCGAGGTGCCCAGGTCGATCCGCTGGACGGGCTCGCCGAGCAGCCTGGCCAGGGCCACTCGCGTGTCCTCCAGTTCCTGCCGGATCAGGGGCAGTTGGCGTTGCTGGCGTGCCACCAGGCTGCGTTGTTGCGCGAGCTCCAGCGCCGTGGCGGCTCCCGACTCATGGCGGGTCTCCACCAGTCGCAGCACCTGCTGGGCATTGTCCAGGTCCAGCTCGGCGATACGGCTGCGTTCGCGCAGCGCCAGGATGCGCAGGTAGGTATCGGCCACACTGGCCAGCACGCTCAGTTCGAGGGCCGCCCGGTCGAACGCGCTGGCGTGCCAGGCCTGTTCGGCGCGGGCTTGCGAGGCCGCCCGGGCGCCCCAGAAATCCACCTCGTAGCTGGCACTGAAGGACAGGTCGAACAGCTCGATGCTCGGATCGTCCTCGCTGGCATCCAGGTCGCGATTGCCGGTGCCGCTGAGCAGTCGTTCCCGCTCGGCCTGCAGGTCGGCGCTCACCTCCGGCCAGGACGCGGCGCCGGCAACCCGGATGTCCGCCCGTGCGCGGCGTACCCGCGCGCTGGCGGCGGCGACGTCCTGGCTACCTGCGCGGGCCCGTTCTATCAGGGCGTCCAGTTCCGCGCTGCGAAAGCGCTTCCACCAGTCGCGGGCGCTGTCGAGCTCGGCCGCGGTGGATGCGGCCTGCCAGCGTTCCGGCGCCGTCACGCCGCTGGCGGGGCGCAACGGCGTGTCGCCGCAGGCGCTCAGCAGCAGGCACAGGGCGAGGGGGGCGGGTTTCTTGATGAAGACGCTCATTGTCCACTCAGGGCGATCACGGGATCGAGTCGGGCCGCCTTGCGCGCGGGCATGAAGCCGAAGATCACCCCGGTGGCCAGCGCGCAGGCGAAAGCGCCCAGCATTGACGAGAGGGAGAACACCACCGCGATGTCGGCCACGGACAGCGCGCCGCCGATCAGCAGGGCCAGGCCGATGCCTACCACGCCGCCGACCAGGGACAACAGCGTCGCTTCGGTGAGGAATTGCCGCAGGATGTCACGGTGCCGGGCGCCGGTGGCCATGCGGATGCCGATCTCGCGGGTGCGCTCGCGGACCGTCATGAGCATGATGTTCATCACGCCGATCCCGCCCACCAACAGGGAAATCGCGGCGATGGCGCCAAGCATCAGCGACAGGGTATTGCGCGTGCGGGCCTCCGCCTGGATCAGCGCGGCATTGTTGGTCAACTGGTAATCGCGCACGCCGCGGTGCAGACGCAGCATGAGCGTGTCGATGGCCCGTTCGGCTTCGTGCACGCGATCCGCGTCCGCCGCCGCGATGATCACGTATTCCGGGTCCTGGCTGCCGAACAGCCGGATGCTGGCGGCGGAGTAGGGGACCACGATGCGTTCGTCGCTGTCGGAGTCCCCCGAGGCGGCACCCTTGCCGCTGAGGATGCCGATGACCTGGAAGGGGGCGTTTTCGATGAACAGGTAGCGCCCGATGGGGTCGGGCACCCCCTTGAACACCCGTTCGCGGACCTTCTGGCCGATCACCGCCACGGGCGCAGCCATCGCTTCGTCCTGGGCGGTGAAGAAGGTGCCTTCGACCACCGGCCAATTGAGGATGGCCGGGAAGTCGACGCCGCTGCCGCCGGTGTACATGACGTGGTCGACGTTGCCATAGCGCACCACCGTATGCGCCCCGTTGACCGGCATGATCATCTTGACCTGTGGCAACCCGGCGAGGGCCCCCACGTCGGCGAGGCTGATGACGCCCTCGGGCGTGCGTGGCGTCGGCGAATAGCCGCCCAGGTAGATGATGTTGGAGCCGAAGGCGCCCATCTGCGCCATGACCCGGCGCTTGCTGCCTTCGCCGACCGCCAGCATGACCACCACCGAAGCCACGCCGATGACGATCCCCAGCAGGGTCAGCGCGGTGCGGAAGCGGTTCAACCACATGACGCGCCAGGCCGCCTGGAGCGCATCGCGCAATTCGTTCCGCCAAACGCCGGCTGTCGTGCTGCCCCGGGCCAGGCGCTCGCGCAGGCCGCCAACCGCTGGGGCGGCATTCGGCGCAGGCATGTCCGGGGCGATCCTGCTGTCGCTGATGATCAGGCCATCGCGGATCTCGATCACACGCCTGGCCCGGGCAGCGACTTCCCGGTCGTGGGTGATGAGGATCACCACGTGGCCTTGCGCGGCCAGCTCGTCCAGCAGCTTCATCACTTCGGCGCCGCTGTGGCTGTCCAGTGCGCCGGTCGGCTCGTCGGCCAGGATGATGTAGCCGCCGTTCATCAGGGCGCGGGCGATCGAGACACGTTGCTGCTGGCCTCCGGAAAGCTGGTGGGGGCGGTTGTCGGTTCGCCCGGCGAGGCCAAGGCGCTCGAGCAGCGCCAAGGCGCGTTGCCGGCGCTGCGCTGCCGGGGTGCCGGCGTAGATCGCCGGCATTTCGACGTTTTCCCGCGCCGACGACGAGGCGATCAAGTGGTAGCCCTGGAAGACGAAGCCGAACGCCTCCCGGCGCAGCCAAGCCAGTTCGTCGCTCTGCAAGGCGGCCACATCCAGGCCGGCGAAGCGATAGGTGCCGGCACTGGGGCGGTCCAGGCAGCCGATGATGTTCATCAGGGTGGATTTGCCGGAGCCCGAACTGCCGACAATGGCGACGAACTCCCCGGGATGGATCGACAGGCTGATGCCGCGCAGCACCTCGATGCGCGGCGAATCCTTGCCGCCATAGGCTTTGCGCACGTCGTCCAGGGCGATGAGCGGAACCTGCGGATCGAGGCTGTCGGCAGCCGGGGTCGACCTGTCCATTCAACCGTCCAGGTCGGCGGAAGGGCTGAGCAGGAGGCGTTCGCCTTCCTCCAGACCGGACAATACCTGCACCGACAGGCGATCGCTCAGGCCGGTGCGAATCCGCCGGGCGCGTACCTCACCGTCGGCGTCGAGCACCCGCGCCAGCTGGCTGTCGGATTCGCCCGCTGGCGACAAGGCGGAGAGCGGGACGGTGAGCACGTCCTTGGCCTGGCCGGAGACGAAAAAGACCTGCGCGGTCATCTCCGCCATCAGCGCGTGGTCGTCGTTATCCACGTCCAGCAGCACGGTATAGAGCACCACCCGGCCGCTGCCGCTCTGGCCGGCTGGGCTGCCGCCGCCCTGGCTCATCTGCTCCAGGGGGCGCGGCGGAATCGGCAGGATCTGGCGCACCGCGCCGGTCCAGCGAAGGTTGGTACCGCTCAGGGTGGTGAAATAGGCCTGCATGCCGGGTTTGACTCGACCGATGTCGGCTTCGGAAACCTGTGCCCAGACCGTCATCGGCGACAACTTGGCGATGCGCAGGATCAACGGCGTCTGTTGTTGGGCGTTCAGGGTCTGGCCTTCGCGGGCGTTCAGTGCCGCCACGGTGCCGGAAATCGGTGCGTAGATGCGCGTATAGCCCAGTTCGGCTTCGTCGCTGCGCAGGGTGGCGCGGGCCTGGCCGATCTGCGCCTGGTACATGTCGATGCGCGCCTGGGTGGAGCGCACCTGCGCCTGGGCGGCCTGGACATCCTCTTCGCGGGTGGCGCCCCCGGCTGCCAGGCGTTGTTGGCGCAGCAACTGCTGGCGCGCCAGCGCATGCTGGGCGCGTTGTTCCTCCAGTTGAGCCTCCAGGGTCTTGATGGAGAAGAGGCCGGCGTCCACCCGGGCGCGCTGGGTGGCGGGGTCGATCTCCACCAGTAGCTGGCCTTCCTCGACCTGGTCGCCGACTTCGACGTGGAGTTTGCGGATTTGCCCCGAGGCCTGGGCACCGACGTCCACGTAACGGCGTGGCTGCAAGGTGCCCAGCGCGGTGACGCTGCTTTCGATATCGCCGCGGCGGACCTGGACGGTGGCGTGCGAGTCGGCTTGGGAAAACGCACGCCAGGTCAGGAACAGGAGTCCCGAGGCGATGCAGATGGCGAGTGACACAGGGCGGCGGAGGACGCTCATGGATAGAAAAGGCTCGACCGGCCAGACAGCGACGTTCTCTGGCACGCAATGCTCAAGGAGGAACGCATGCGTGGCGGATAAATTTACTGGTGTCGCCCGCTCCGGTGCGAGGCGGGAAGGGGCAGCGCCACGAGGCGCGAAAAACGTTTCAGCGACGGCTCAGCAGGGTGCTGCCGTCGTCCAGTTGGGCCAGCTTGACCGGCAGCACCTTGGGCAGGGTGGCGATCAGGCCCTCGATGTTGTGGATGCTGTAGATGCCACCCACCCTGATCCGACCGATGGACGTGTCCGCCAGCACCACCGGATGCCGGCGGTAGCGATTGATCAGGGGCAGCGCCTCGGCGAGGGAGAGGTCGTCCAGGATCAGCTTGCCTTCGCGCCAGGCCAGCGCCTGCGCATTCGCCGAGTCGATGTGCGGCTGGACGTCCGCCCTGCCATAACTCGCCTGCATGCCCGCGGTGAGGCCGCTGCTCTGGCCTTGGCTGCGGTCGCTGTTGACCTTCACCGAGCCTTCCGTGACGGTCACCACCACGTCGTCCCGGTAGGTCCAGACGTTGAAGCGGGTGCCGGTGACGGTGATCGAGCCGGAACCGGCCTCCACCACGAAGGGGTGGGCGGGATCGTGGCTGACCGTGAAGAAGGCTTCGCCTTCCTGCAGGGCCACGTTGCGGCGGTCCTTGTAGTTGCTGAAGGACAGGCGGGTATCCAGGTTCAGGTCGACCCGGCTGCCGTCCGGCAGCACCACTTCACGCTGGGAAATGTCGGCCTGGTAGCGGCGGTAATCGTCCGGTAGCCAACCCATGTTCCAGCCCAGGTACGCGGCGGCGGGCAGCGCCAGCAAGGCGATGGCCGCGGCCAACCCGTAAGAGTGCCAGGCGCGGCGCGGCGATCCGCTCGCTCGCGGGGCGTCGATGCGGGATTCCGCTGTGGCCGCGGGTTCGGCTGTCAGGCCCGGTTCCAGGAACGCGCTGATCTCCCAGATTTCCAGCATGGCGAGGTACTCGCGGGCATGCTCGGGGCTCGTCGCCAGCCAGCATCGAAAGGCCTCCCGCTCCTGGGCGCTGCAATCTTCTGCGTGGATGCGCATGCACCAACGAGCCGCCTCCTCGACCAAGGCGTCGTTCTCGGCGGGCGCGGGAGAGGAGGTGTTCATCGGACTGGTCGATTACCTGTGATGTGTCCGATCTTCGACGGGGGCGAAAACATCGGGCTTTAAATGTGGATGAGAATTATTATAAATTTAGTGGTTTCATACTGCCAGCATCTTGGTCGTCGGACGCATCGCCTGTACTTTGCCATTCGCGGGCACGTGACATTCGCTGGAGAACGGGTTTGGATAACTATTATCGGGAGCTGGTGAAGTTTCTTACCACGACGCTGGGGGACCGTCACCTGGCCGCGGACGTCGCCCACGACGCTTATTTGCGCGTGCTTGAGCGATCGAGTCAAGTCGTCATCGAACAGCCCCGTGCTTTCCTCTATCGCACCGCCATCAATATTTCCATCGATTTGCATCGACGCAACCAGGCGCGGCCCAGCGAATCGATCGACGTTCTCGATTGCGAAGACCAGTGTCCCGGCTCCTCGCCCCATCACTCGCTGTACCGGGATCAGCGCCTGGCGCTGGTCAATCGCGCGCTCGCGGAGCTCTCCGGCGTCTGCCGCGAGGCCTTTCTGCTGCGCAAACTCGAGGGCCTGTCGCACCCGGTCATCTCGGAGCGGCTCGGGATATCCAAGGACATGGTGGAAAAGCACATCGTCAACGCGATGAAGCATTGCCGCATGCGCATGCGCGAGTGGGAAAGCTGAGCGACGCGGAGCGTCCGCCGCTAAATTTTCGAACAGGCCTCTCGTTACTTCGAGCACGACGCCCGCAGGCGCTCCCGAGAGGGCGAGCGCTGTCGGCGAGACCCCGTACTCGAGGACATGCAGATGAATCCGGCACCTTCTTCCGCCGCCGATACGCTCCACGACATGATCGGCATCGGCTTCGGCCCCTCCAATATCGCCCTGGCCATCGCTCTGGACGAGCACGCCCGCCAACAGGGTGCGCTGGACGTATTGTTCCTCGACAAACAGGCCGACTACCGTTGGCATGGCAACACGCTGGTGAGCCAGAGCGAACTGCAGATCTCCTTCCTCAAGGACCTGGTTTCCCTGCGCGACCCGACCAGCCCTTACTCGTTCGTGAACTACCTGCACAAGCAGGGGCGCCTGGTGGATTTCATCAACCTGGGCACCTTTTATCCCTGCCGGATGGAGTACAACGATTACCTGCGCTGGGTCGCCGCTCACTTCGCTGATCGCTGCCGCTATGGCGAACAGGCCATCGCCGTCGAGCCCCAGGTGAACGCGGGCCAGGTCGAGCACTTGCGCGTGGTTTCCCTGGACGCACAGGGTCGCCAACAGGTCAGGCGCACCCGTTCGGTGGTGGTCAGCGCCGGCGGCACGCCGAAATTCCCTCAGCCCTTCGCCCATCTGCGCGACGAACCGCGGGTATTCCATCATTCCCATTACCTGGAGCGCATGGCGCAGCAGCCTTGCGTCCAGGGAAAACCCATGCGCATCGCGATCATCGGGGGAGGGCAGAGCGCGGCCGAGGCATTCATCGACCTCAATGACGGGTTCACCTCGGTGCAGGTGGACATGATCCTGCGCGGGTCCTCGCTGAAACCGGCGGACGACAGCCCCTTCGTCAACGACATCTTCTCCCCGGCGTTCACCGACCTCATCTTCGGCCAGGAAAGTGCCGAGCGGGAGCGGTTCATCCGTGAGTACCACAACACCAATTACTCGGTGGTCGACCTGGCGCTGATCGAGCGCATCTACGGCATCCTCTACCGGCAGAAGGTATCCGGCCAGCACCGCCATGCCGTGCGCTGCCTGTGTGCGGTGGACGCGGCGACGGCTTCGGCGCAAGGCATCGACCTGAGCCTGCGCGACACGGCCACCGGCGCGACCGAGACCCGTCGCTATGATGCCGTGATTCTCGCCACCGGCTATGAGCGCCAGGCCCATCGCCAATTGCTCGAATCGGTCGAGCCTTACCTCAACGAATATCAGGTCGGCCGCGATTACCGCATCCAGGCCGCTCCCGGCTTCAATGCCGCCGTTTACATGCAGGGCTTCTGCCAAGCCAGCCATGGCCTGAGCGACACCCTGCTGTCGGTGCTGCCGATTCGCGCCGAGGAAATCGCCGCATCGCTCTACGCCTTCATCGGGCGCCAGGGGCTGCCTGCGACGAGCGTCGGCACCGAGGCCTTGCTGGCCAGTTGACGGCGATACCGAAGGTCCCATGGCGGACCCCTTGATCGAGACGAGCGGAAGGAAGCAGGCGTGCGCAGGATACTGGCAAGCGTAGTGGGTGTGATGGCGGCCAGCGTTGCGTATGCCGCGCCGGTGAAAGGCTCGGATGAAGCGACGCAGATTCGATGGACCCGCTACGGCGTACCGCACATCAAGGCCGCGGATGAACGCGGGCTGGGCTATGGAATCGGCTATGCCTACGCCAAGGACAATCTTTGCCTGCTCGCCGACGAAGTGATCACCGCCCGCGGCGAGCGGGCACGCTTCTTCGGGCGCGAGGGGCAATCCTCCGCCGAGCTGGATAATGTCAGCTCTGATTTCTTCTTTCGCTGGCTGAACGGCGATGCCGCATTGGCGGCGTTCTGGGACGCCCAGAGCGAACCGGTACGCGGTTTGCTAAGCGGGTACGCCAAAGGCTTCAACCGGTACCTGCGGGAGACGCCCTTCGTCGAACAGCCGGTCGCTTGCCGGGGGCAAGCCTGGCTTCGCCCGATTTCCGAACGGGACTTGGTCGGCCTGACGCGACGTCTGCTGGTGGAGGGCGGCATCGGACGGTTCGCCCAGGCCATGCTGGCCGCGGCGCCGCCGGGACGGCAGGACGCCCGGGTGTCGACAGCCGACCCGGGATTCGCATTGGCCACGCGCAACTGGAACGACTTCGCCTTGCAGCGTGGCAGCAATGCGCTGGCCATCGGGGCGGAGCGCTCCAGCAACGGCCATGGTATGTTGCTGGCCAATCCGCACTTTCCCTGGTCGGGTGCCTTGCGCTTCTATCAGTTGCACCTGACCATTCCCGGTCGCATGGATGTCATGGGGGCGGCCCTGCCCGGTCTGCCGGTGGTGAACATCGGCTTCAACCGTAGCCTGGCCTGGACCCACACGGTGGATACCTCCAGTCATTTCACCCTGCATCGCCTGCAACTGGACCCGACCGACCCGACTCGCTATCGCGTGGAGGGGCAACCAGAGACCCTGCGAAAACGTACCCTGAGCATCGAAGTGCGCGAGGCGGACGGCCGACTCGGCACGCTCGAGCACGACATCTATCTTTCGCGGTTCGGCCCGTTGGTGAAATGGCCGGGCTTGCTGGATTGGAGCGCGGACCAGGCGTTTGCCTTGCACGATGCCAATCTGGATAACACGCGTGTGCTGCAGCAGTGGCTGGAGATGGACCAGGCCGACAGCCTGGCGACCTTCCGCGCCGCCGTCGAACGCGTGCAGGGCATTCCCTGGGTCAACACCCTGGCGGTGGACGACCAGGGTACTGCGCTCTACATGAATGCCTCGGTAGTGCCCGAGATCGCACCGCCGGCGCTGGCCTCCTGCGTCGATCCCGCCTTCGCGGAAAAGGGCTTGCCCGTGCTCGACGGTTCCCGCAGCGAATGCGAATGGAGCCATGAGACCGGCGCCGCGCAACCCGGGATCGTTCCGGCGAACCGACTGCCTGTCTTGCAGCGGCGGGACTTCGTGCAGAACTCCAACGATAGCGCCTGGCTGAGCAACCCCGCCGAGCCACTGGTGGGCTACTCGCCATTGCAAAGCCGAGAGGGCGGCGAACTGGGGATGCGCGCGCGTTTCACATTGCAGCGCTTGGCAGCCCATGAAGCCGCGCCGCTCGACGAGGCCTTTCTCAAAGGCTTGGTCGATGGCAACCAGGTCCATCTGGCCGAGCTCTTGGAGACCGACCTTTCCCAGTTGTGTTCGGCCCACAAGGGCGACATGCACTCTGCGTGCGATGCGATCATGCAATGGAGCCGCCGTGCGGACGGCAGCCCAGGCTGGCTGTATTTCCAGGCCTTCGCCGAACGGTTCCTGGAAATCGAAAAGGCCTGGCGCGTGCCCTTCGACCCACAGGACCCCCTGCGCACCCCCCGGGGGATCGCGCTGGAGAAAACCGACGTGGCCGCGCAGGTGCGCGCCGCCCTGGAAATTGCCAAGCGAGAGGTCGATGCCTCGCCTGCGCTCAAATGGGCACAGGAAGGCGCATTGCAGGTGGCGGTGCGGGGTAACCGTCGCCTGGCCATCCCAGGCGGGGAGGGTGAGTTGGGGGTCTACAACGCCATTCAGTCTCGCCCGAACCTACAGGGCCAGCGCGAAGTGATCGGGGGCAGCAGTTACATCCAACTGGTGACCTTTGACAGTTCGGGCCCCAAGGCGCAAGGGCTCCTGACCTTCTCGCAGTCGACCAACCCGGCCTCGCCCCATTTCCTCGACCAAACGGAGGCGTTTTCCCGTCAACGCTGGCATAGGTTGCCGTTCACCGACGCGGAAATCCTCGCCGACCCGCAGTACAGAAGCCTGCGCCTGAACGAGTGAAGGCAAAACCGGCCCAGGCCTTTCGAGCAGGTGCCTGCGCGTCGCACTTCGCCAACATCGGTATGGAGCGCTCGTTTACCGCTCGTAAATGGCGCGCTTCCTTATCGGTTTTTGGAACCGCCCGACCCGCCCGGCGGTTTTCCGTCGAGAACGCCGGGCTTGGTATACCCAAGCGAAGGGCGCCAGTATTATCGCGCACCGATTACCTTTCGAGGCGAGCGCACCGTGCTTCTGTTGAAAAATCCTCACGCATTGATTCGCGGCGGTTTGCTTTCCGGGCTGATCCTTCTGGCGGGATGTGCCGGGCCGGCGTTATCCCCCAGGCTGCACGCGTTGCCCGAAACGGTGGAGCTGGCCGGCGTACCATTTTTCCAGCAGCGTTCCTATCAAAGCGCTCCGGCGAGCCTTGCCAGCTTGCTGACCTTCCAGGGTGAAGTGATCACGCCGGGCTTGCTGGAAAGGCCCCTGCACCTCCCGGGCGATGAAAGCGATTTGCGCCAGCGCATGAGGGATGAGGCTGTCCGGCATGGTTTGTTGGTCTATCCGCTGCAACCGAATCTCGATGATTTGTTCGTGCAGGTCGCGGCGGGCAATCCTGTCCTGGTTCATCTCAACGAGGGCTGGATGGCCGCGAATCGATTTGCGCTATTGATCGGCTATGACCGCATCAAACGTATTGTCTGGCTCAGGGCCGGTGCCGAGCGACGCCTGCCGATGAGCTTTTCCAAGTTCGCGTCGGCCTGGAGCGATGCCGGCCACTGGGCGGTTCTGGTTCAGTCTCCCGCCAAGGTGCCGGCGGATGTCGACCGGCAAATTTGGCTCCAGGGCGCGGATGCCCTGGAAAGGGCTGGCCAGGGCGACGCGGCCGCGGTAGCCAGGCGTCAATTGGGCGATTGATTGCCGTTGGGCGCGGCGCCTACACGCCCAGCCTGTCGCGCAGGCTGTAGTACCAGGCACCCAATGCCGTGAAGGGTATGCGGAACAGGCGGCCTCCGGGGAAGGGGTAATGAGGCAGTCCAGCGAAGGCGTCGAAACGCTCCGCTTGTCCCCTGAGCGCTTCAGCCAACACCTTGCCTGCGAGATGGGTATAAGTCACCCCATGGCCGCTACACCCTTGCGAGTAGTAGATGTTGTCTCCCAGGCGGCCCACTTGCGGAAGGCGCGACAGCGTCAGCAGGAAGTTGCCGGTCCAGGCGAAGTCGATCTTGACGTCCTTTAACTGCGGGAAAGTCTGAAGCATCTTCGGCCGGATGATCGTCTCGATGTCCGCAGGATCGCGGGCACCGTACACCACACCGCCGCCGTAGATCAGTCGCTTGTCGCCGGAGAGCCGGTAATAGTCGAGCAGGTAGTTGCAATCCTCGACACAGTAATCCTGGGGCAGCAGGCTATGCGCGAGTGCCTCCGGCAAGGGTTCGGTGGCGATTACCTGGGTCCCGCAAGGCATGGACTTGGCTTCCAGCTCGGGCACCAAACCACTCAGATAAGCGTTACCGGCCACCACCACGAACTTCGCCCGTACCTTGCCTTTCGGGGTATGCACCACAGGGTTGGCACTGCGCTCGATCCGGATCGCCGGCGACTGTTCATGGATGACGCCGCCCAGGGACTCGACGGCGGCCGCTTCGCCGAGCGCCAGGTTGAGGGGGTGAATGTGGCCTCCGCTCATATCCAGCATGCCTCCCAGGTAGCGATCGGTCGCCACCACGCGCTGGATTTGCGTGGCGTCGAGTAATTCCAGCTGAGTATGGCCGTAACGCTCCCATAGGCGCTTCTGGGATTCGAGATGGCCCATCTGCTTCGGGTTGATCGCCGCGAAGACCCCGCCGTCCTTGATATCGCATTGAATGCCGTAGGTGGCGATCCGCTCGCGAATGATACGTGCACCTTCGAAGGCCATCTGGCCCAGCAGTTGCGCTTGCTTGGGTCCGACGCTGCGTTCTATGACATCGATATCGCGGCTATAGCTGTTGACGATCTGCCCGCCATTACGGCCAGAGGCGCCGAACCCCACCTTGGCGGCTTCGAGCAGAGTGACCTTGAATCCCTGCTCGAGCAGGAACAGCGCGGTGGACAGACCCGTATAACCCGCTCCGATGATGCACACGTCCGTTTGGGTTTCGCCTTCCAGCGCCGGCCGCTCGGGAGCTTGGTTGGCGGACGCGGCGTAATAGGACTGCGGATAAGCGGTGTGCGCCATTTTGCAACCTCTGTTCTTTATTTTTTACGGATGCGAGGATGCTACCCGACTTGTTAGAGCGGGGCCAGCCTTCCGTTTGAAATTCGGAACACCGGGGCGAACAGCAAAAAAGCTATTTTTTCAGTTGGTTAGCGAAAAACTTGTTGACACCTTTTGCCAGCTCCGTAGAATGCGCGTCCAACGAAGGCACATAGCTCAGTTGGTTAGAGCACCACCTTGACATGGTGGGGGTCGTTGGTTCGAATCCAATTGTGCCTACCAAACAAAACCCGCGTCGCGCGGGGCTTAGAGGGCGATCCGAAAGGGTCGCCCTTTTTGTTTTGGGAATATTTTGGGAAAACGGCCACCGCGTTCAGAGTTTCAAGCCGGTTTGCAGCTTGGTGTTGGGGATTCCTCCGCGCTGTATCAGGGTCATTTCTCGTCGATATGGTCCATCGGCGATTGGGCGTGCTCGATGGGATACTCCTGCTTGCTGTAGCCCAGGCCCAAGCGAATCAACCCATGCTCTGCGCGCGAGGCGTGGGAATAATTAGGTAATGCAAGCGCCGAGCGCTTCCCCGGGTGTATCTGGTCCGGCGGCGCTGGCCCGATGACTTGCCCGCTGTTCCATCAGGTCGCGCGTACCTCGATACGCGCGCCTCCATTGGCGACTATCAATGGCACGCTGCCTCCGACGCAGTGGAAATAGGCGTTGCCTGGACCATCGGCATAACGAGGGCTGTAATCCTGCTTCTGCCAGCTAGAGAGCGGTTCTGTTTACCGGCGATCCGGGCAAGTCGCTGCGCCAAGCGGGCTCTATGGCTCAAGACCTAACGCCGGAGTGATTTAACCAATCTTCCCGCCGCAGCTCCCAGATTTCCTTGGCCAGCGACCCGCTGACGAAATTACCCTCCGTCACTTCAATCAACCGCATGCCCTCGCGCTCCGACACCCTTCGAGAGCCGGTGTTGCCGACGGCTTTGGGCACCTGCATCAGCGGACGCTGCAACGTCTCGAACCAGAAACGGTTGATAACCTCACAGGCTTCTTGCATATAGCCCTGCCCCTGCCAGGGCGGCGAGAGCCAGAAACCGCGATTGTTTCTCGGCTGGTCGTAGAGACTGATACTGCCGATGCACTGCTCGGGCTTTTCAGAAAGCCTGATCATCCAGTGCCACTCCTTGCCCTCTCTGATACCAGGCAGCACGACGTTCTGCACATACTGCTCGGCACCGTCATCGGGATAGGGCCACGGGACTCGGCTGTCGAGATAACGCACCACTTCCCAGTGGGGGAAGAGCTGCTGGATGGCAGCGGCGTCGGAAGCTTGAAGGGGCGTCAGCAAGAGTCGCGAGGTATGGAAGGTCGGTATGCTGCCCATGGAGGAATCCTTTGAAAGTCGGCGAAGATGCTATCAGACGCCTTGATCGGTGTCGTTCCAACGTCGCGGTCTAGTCCTCGTCACCCAGGTGGCCACCTCACAGGCATCGCTACGTGCGTTGGCAGCGCAGGGTGCGGACGTTGGATACCGCACGGCAGGATCTCAAGAGTCCATGGACCCGCTTCAAGGACTCGGTATTCACCGCTACCCCCCCTCGGCGGCATTTTTCCCGGCCGCCACCATTATGGTGTGGCTGGGTTGGCCAGCTTTAGCGCTCCTACAATCTCAGTACCGGCGAGGCCGACAGCGAAATATCTCTTTGACTTGGGCTGACTCACTGGCAGGAGGCGCCGAATACGCCGGTGAACCGGTACGCTCTTCGTGGCTGCCTTACTACAAAGGCGGGCATGCTGGTGCCGAAGTCACGCCGATCACCGCCGCAGAGGGCTTCGTCTACAGTGCGTGTAAACGACTGGACGCCGCTCGGCTACGACAGTGCCTTTCCTTACCTAGCGGCCGCGCCGGACTCGATCATCCAGATCGCCATGCCGTTGTTCTCCACCGGCGTTGCCGATGTCGGCCTGCATCGATCGCCCATCCCGAGCAGGAATGGGCTCAAACCATGAAAACGATACTGACGGACGACGAATTCCTTTGCGAAGGCGACAGTCTCGAGGCGATCGCCGCAATGGGCGTGGACCTGACGCGACTGTCGTTCACGCCGCAGGACCCGGCCGAGGTCGAAGCAGTGTTGGTTAGCCGGATGACTGCGGCGGTATAGCGTTGGATGGACGGCATCGCCAGCGAGCGCAACTACGACGGCGTACTGTCGCTGCGCACCTGGCCACCAGCACCAACCCGAATTCCGAGCCGAGGGCAGGTGGGCGTCGAGTGGTGCGACTGCTGCTGAGGGGTGGGTTATCCGAGGTGAGGAAGGACGCCCGCGCTGTGCCGACCCAGGAGGAACTGGTGGCGATGATGCCGCCGATGGCGTGGTCAGCTGAGTTTGATTTACGGTCGGTATAGGAGGTGACACAAACCGAACTACCCTAAATCAGGCTTGGAATGTATCTAGGAAGAGTCATATGAAATACAAGAGAAGCCGACCTGATCTCACTTCAGATGAAGTTTATGAGGAGATAGAGGCATTTGTAGAAGCCAATTGTCAGGCTAGCGGTCTGCCCGCTGAATGCGTAGATATGGCGTGCTCCGATTGGGAGAGCTACTGGAGTGTTAGGTCTAGAAGTGTATATGACACCGGACACTCGTTTTACTCAAAACCCGGGCCAGGCCCTGATTGGGTAGGTCAAACAAAAAATGGAACACGCATTTATTTGATTGACCGCGAGGAGGCTTGAATGAGCAGGGTCAAGTCCGTCCGTGTAGTTATTCCACATACACACCAGCCCACGACGGCGAACGCATCCATGTAGTCTCGCATCGAACGGTGGTATTGCGTTTATCGACCGCAAAGAGTGTGGAGCGGGATAAAGGCCGCTTAAATGCCTTGTGGCCGGGCGCCGCGGGGTAGCTCAGTCCGGATCGCCAGGCTTACGCCATTCTGGCGGCTTGGCGGATTCAAGGCGGCAGGCGATCACGGCAGCTACGCACAGCGCCAGCGATAAGGATGCGGTGAGCTCGTTATGAGGAAAGAAGGGTAGAGCAACGCCACAGACGAGGTAGCCGGCGCAGAGTATAAGGCGCCAGCCTCCAGGTGGCGCTAAGGTGGCCGCCCAATACAGAGCAGCAACCAGCGGGAAAGCCAGCAGGTCATATACCGTCATAAGCAGTCCGCTGGAGAATTTGCGAGGCGCCGTAAGAGTGTTGGGGGCCGATGCCGCCGCTGGCTTCCCCTTCCGCGCTGATGACCAAATCGCCGGCGTGATAATAGGGCAGGTTGCGGCGGACGTGCGATTGAGTCGCTTTGCCCAGGGAGGTTCCAGCAAAGCCGCCGACCTTGGTGCCGAAAGGGCCTGGAAGAACCAGCTTTAGCGCCCCGCCGCTGGCGATGCCGACGAGCGTCCCTGCCTGCATGCTCAGGGAGACACTGGCGTCATTGAGGGCGTTGGCCTGAATGGCGGTCAGCGGGCCGATAACAGCGATGTGCACCTTCACCGGTCGACTATCGGCTCGCGCCATCCCAGACACCATGTGGTCCAGCATGCGCTCAGCCGCGAACACAGCTTCGCTGTTCACGACGCCATTTGCGTGGAAGATCGTTCGGTTGATGGCTGCGGTCGTGTAGGGGCGGCAGCAGAGCTCGACGGTGGTACGGCGGCCAGTAATGCCGCCAGGTCCCACGATGGGGACAGAGACGTTTTCCATGTCCAGATGACTTCCTTCCTTGAAGTGCGCCACGATAGCCGATTCGGCGGCGCTGTCGTAGACGCGTGTCACAGCCGCCGGACAAGGCAGGAAATAGTGACCGGAAGGGATCGATTGATCGGAGATGACATTGACGTCCGAACCGCCACGGCCTGGGTCTGATGGCGCCGGAATGGGGATGACTGACGAGCGGGAGCTACATAACCCGGATCGATCAGCTGTGGAAGACGAGATAGGGCGCGATGGCGTGCAACCTGGCGAGGCTGGGCCGCGAGGAGCGGGAGATAAACTAAGGGAGAAGGCCGCTGCGCTCGAACGGTACCGGCTGCGCCAGGTGCTGGAGGGTAGAGGTCGAAACGGTGAGGATCTTCGGAGGCTGGGTAACGAATGGCGACGAGGGGCACAGGCCGAGGCGAAGAAAATCGACATGACGAAATGCTAAGCGGGATAAAAAAGCGCGCTGAACGTGTTGCGGTCCAGTCGGTCATTCAGGTCCGTCAGGCCTACGCCACTTCGGGGGCTCAGGGCGCTCTGGTGCCAGCGAGCCGATCCCTGCCCCGAGCAAGGCCATGCCGAACGCGAAACCAGCATCTGTGTGTGACATGAAGGCCATCCCTGCGCCAGATGCCAGAGATACAAGCGAGGTGGCGATACGCAGTCGCTTGGCAGGCAACCGGTCGATCATCGCGCACAGTGCCAGCCCCAGCGCGATGGCCAGGGCGGTATAAAGGATCATGGTTGGTACTCCGACCGGTGCATGATGCGGCCAGCAAACGAAGCCTCTTTCCCGATGGCGCCGTGCATCTCACCTTCTACCCTGACGAAAATATCGCCCTCATGGTCGTCGGGAAGCTGCTGCCGTATCGCTTTTCTTAATGCCCCGCCTACGGCGGCAGTTGGGGCGGAGACGTTTTCCATACCCGGGCGACCTTCTTCTTGGGTGAGCCGCCACGGTAACCGATTCGGCGGCGTTGCCGTAGAAACGTCATCCTGCTGACGACATCCCTCCTAGGCTGATCGTCCACATTGACCGCCAAGGAAGGGCAATTGACTTGGTTACCTCACTGAATCGCCAAATAGGTGCTGCACTGATCCGCACGCAGCCCTGGCCGCATTGCAGGGAGAGAGGATAAGGGCCTCCGTTCGTGAGGCCCGCAGCAATCGGACCCACGTAAGGGCGAGGCACCGGGGGGAGGTGCTATGCAGGAGACGAGGCCGCTCGAAATTCAATCGTGAGATGACTAACCTCGTGTATCGGCTTCAGCCGTTCGCGGATGTATCTGCGTTCGTCGTAGCTTCACCCACAACACTCACTATGGCAGCACGGGCTGCGGGACCTACACGCCAGACGTGCAGGTCAGTGATTTTGGCGTCGCCTGGCTGCTCCACCCGCTCGCGGATTTCCTCCGCGACAGGATCGTCGGTCTGCTCCAGCAGAACGCCAGCAGTCGCGCCCATCAGGGTCCAGGCCCATCGCGCGCGCGATCACAATGGCGCCGACGACACCCATGGCGGGATCGAGCCATACCCAGCCCAGATAGCGCCCGGCGAGCAGGGCGGCGATGGCAAGGACGGACGTCGAGGCATCAGCCATCACGTGTATGCGGACCCGAGATTGTTATCGTCGCCGTGACGACCATGATCATGGCTATGGCCGTGACCAAGCAGTAACGCGCTTACGATGTTGAGGGCGAGGCCGGCGACTGCGATGAGCGTGGCTGTGCCGAATCCGACATTCTTAGGCTGAAGCAAGCGAAACACGGACTCTATAGCGATTCCCAGGGAAACCAGTCCCAGAATCAGCGCCGATGCGAAGCCGCCAAGGTCTCCGACTTTACCGGTGCCAACGCTGTAGCGAGCACTGAGTGCATTTCGTTTGGCATAGGTATACGCCGCAGCAGCGATCCCCAAGGCGCCGGCATGGGTAGCCATATGAAAGCCGTCCGCGAGCAGGGCTATGGAGCCGGTTGCCGGAGCGGATATGAAAAAGGGCGATCCCTGGGGATCGCCCTTTTTTGTTCCAACCGCTGTCGTCGCGGTGAATCAGCTTACGTCATTCGTGGGCGAGGGTGAGGCGGCTGATGACGCAGACAGTGCCATCGTCGGGCGAGGTGTGGTCATCGTAGGCGACCTGGTTGTAGATGCCTCCGTGGAACACCAGTTTCTGTTTGGTCCAGGACGAGTCGAGTTGCAGTTCGACGCTGGCTTTGCCCTTGCCGTTGAGCGAAGGTCGAACCGTCAGCGCACCGGTGGAGCTCAGGTGTACGACGACTTCGAACGTCTGGTTCAGCTCCACGCCGGTCAGTAAATCGACGTTCTGGGGGTCTTTGTCATTGTATTTGAGGCGATATCCCATGGTGACGGTGCCGGCGTCCCAGAACACCTTGAGCAATGGCCGATCGCTGTTCTTGACATGCGCCTGGGCGATGACGACCCGCTCTTCGCTGTTGATCTTGGTGAGCATCATCTCCTGCTTGCTCCAATGATCAGGGGCGCTGTCGAGAGACCAGTAATCGTTTTCCCGCCACTCGCAACGGGTGCGCTTGACGCTTTCGGTGGTCGCCGCCTTCGTTGGGGCGGACAGGCGGACGGAGCCGCCCGGCAGCGCCGCGACGAATTGAGGGTATTTCGCCAGCGCTTCGGCGCCCGACACCAAGACGGCTACGGGATTTTCAGCCGACCGGGGCGCGGGGACCGAGAGGGTAAGGTTGCTGATATTTACGGGCATTTTCCAACTCCTAATTTCTGGATTGATGGCCTTCTTTGGCCGGCAAGGTGATGCAGGCGCCTACATCCCGCTGACCACTCGTTGAATGGGCACCGGGATACCGGCTCGGTTATGCGGCCCTTATCGGCTGGATCTCGAGAGATCGGCGGGTACCGATTTCCGTGGGCCTCTTGGGCATGCGCTCCGCCGTTCTCGGCCTTATCGCTATACGGCCGAAGGTATGCGCATTTGGGTGATTCCGAATTGTTAAAGAGCTTGGCCCGGAAGGGGTCAGGACACCGTGCTAGGTAGGTCGTATGTTAAGCATGCTGAAATACCAAGTCAAGCTCGCTTAATGATTATTTAAGCTTGCTGAATTTCGAGTGATGCAAAATCGATATCAACTCAATGGAGTTGGTGGCTCACGCCAGTGGGCGTGGCGTGCCGCTGGTGGGGCGTTACGCTGACGACATTCAAGGGTGCGTTTGCGGATTCGCCGTTCGAGATTTTTTCACGCCCTAGAAAAAGGCTGTGCGGCAACAGGTCAATGCCTGATGCCGAATGCCAAGGAATTCGCCGCCGTCATCGACCTCGACGTGCTGCTGCGCGACCCGGACGACGCGTAGCGTCTGCGTGCCGATCTCGACGCCGGCGACCACCTGCATCCCGACGACGAAGGCAACCGCCTGATCGCCGAGTCGATTGCGCTGGAAACGCTGCTCGCATTGTTGCATTGCTGGGGTCGTCAGCGGCGTACCGGGCGGACACGGTGGCGCTCAGCGCGCGTCCGCCTCACCACTCGCGTGGGCCACTGCTTGCAAGGCGGCCTGTTCGGCGAACTCCGGCGTGCGGATGGAGGCCTGCCAGACGAACGGCGGCACGCCATCGAGCGGGCGCGGGGTCGATGTGAAGCCTTGCAATGCCGTACGGTGCTGGCCTTGTCAGTCGACGGCTTCCGCGCGCCAGAAGCGGTGCAGCAAGTTGTAGTTCTCCAGTGCCAACGGTACGGGCTCGCCGATGCGCTTGCCGAACCAGGGATATGCCGGCGAACTGTTGCCACGCCCGAGCATCAGTCCACGCACCCGCCCGTCAGATGTTGCAGCCGCGCGTGTTCCTCGGCCAGGCGCACCGGGTTGTGGGTGGTGATCAGCGTGGTGGCGGTGGACAGGATGATGCGCTGGGTCTGCGCGGCGATGTAGGCCAGCGTGACCGGTGGCGCGGGCGTGATGAAGGGCGGATTGTGGTGCTCTCCGGTGGTGAACACGTCCATGCCGATTTCCTCGGCCTTGCGGGCGATCTGGATCACCGTCTGGATAGGCTCGGCTTCGCTGGGCGTGGTGCCGTTGGTGGGTCACGAGTCACGTCGCCCACGGAATAGATGCCGAATTGCATGGAAGGTCCTTTCGAGGTGGGCCAGGGAGGGCGTGCGGCTGCCCGGCCGGGCCGGTAGGAAGGAAGGCGGAAAACGTGGCCTTTCGACCCGTCGCGGCGGCGTGGAAGCGCCATATCCGGGAATTCCACAATAGGTACTGTTCGATTGTACGTATATTTATGTACAATTAAGGCGGTGATGCCGACTCGCTCCGAGTGCCTGGTGGCCAGGAAGGCTGGCGAGATGTTTTGGCATCGAAAAGACCGAAGGAATGCCCATGACCAAGGTGCTCGCCATAGCCATCGCCATCACATTGGCCGTCAACCCACTGGCGATGACGGCTCATGCCGATGCCGACCGGGCCGAAGGGGACTGGCCTGACGCGCACCGCAGGAATACTTGCGGGAGCTGGGATCGATCTGCGCCGGAGGCTGTGCGGGCTACCCTTATGTTCCCTTCACCTTGGCGTGGGAGCAGGCTGATCAGGATTACTGGAGGCCAAAGCCGATGGGCGCCTGATCGAAGTGACGAACGCGGCGGTTACCCGCCGGACGTGCCCGGTGCTTCGACGCTGACGCGCGAGGGGGTCGGGCCGACCATCGCAAGGCCAGAGCGGCAGGACGTTTTCCTCCGATCGGCAACCACTGACATGCACGGCAACGCGGCTCATGACTGACGACGGGAGATCACACATGAAAATAGGATTCATCGGGCTGGGCACCATGGGCCTGCCCATGGCCAGCAACCTGATACGCGCCGGCCACACGCTTTGCGTATGGAGTCGCAGTGCGGCCTCGAGCCGCCCGGCGTTCGAATTGGGCGCGCACGTCGTCGGCGATCCGGCGGACGCGGCGCAGGCCGACGTTGTGATTTCCATGCTGGCCGACGATGCGGCCGTGGAGGACGTGTTCATCGCCGCAGGGGTGCTCGACGCGCTGCGTCCCGGCGCGATCCATCTCAACATGGCCACCGTGTCGGTGGCGCTGACGCGGCGGCTGTCCGAACTGCACGCGGCGCGTCAGGTGGGCTACATCGCCGCGCCGGTGCTGGGGCGCGCGGACGTGGCGGCGGCCGGAAAACTCAATATCCTGGCGGCGGGCAGGCCCGAAGACCTCGACCCTGTGCAGCCGCTGCTGGACGTGCTCGGCCAACGCACCTGGCGATTGGGCGACGACCCGGCGCAGGCCAGCGCGGCTAAGCTGGCGGTCAACCTGATGATCGCCGCGGCCATCGAGGCCACCGCCGAGGCGACGACGCTGGCCTCCGGCCATGGCATCGCGCCGGCCGACTTCATCGACCTGGTGACTTCGACGCTGTTCGCGGTTCCCGTCTATCAGGGCTATGGCCGGCTGATGGCCGAAGGCCGCTTCGAGCCGGCCGGATTCAAGCTGGCGCTGGGCCTGAAGGACGTGCGCCTGGCCCTGGAGGCCGGCGAGGCGGCGCGGGTGCCATTGCCGTTCGCCAGCGTGCTCAAGGACAACCTGCTCGACGGCGTGGCGCATGGACAGGGCGATTTCGATTGGGCGGCCTTGTCGGAGGTGAGCGCGCGTCGAGCCGGGCGCCCCTTCCGTTCTGCTGGGCCAAATCCGGCCACGCTGGCAAAGTGACGCTGATCCCGTGCCGCAGGCAGGCTGCGGCATGCAACGACAGGACTTTTCATGATTCCGAATCATCCCGACTGTGAACAGATTCGCTTGGAAAACGTACTCACCGCCTTGGGCAATCCGCTGCGCCTTGCGGTGGTCCGGGCATTGGCCTCTGGGGGCGAACGCGCCTGCGGTTCGCTGTTGCAAGGCCAGTCCAAATCGACCATGACCCATCATTGGCGCGTGCTGCGCGACAGCGGCGTGATCTGGCAACGGCCCTATGGGCGCGAGAACCTGCTGTCGCTGCGCCGCGAGGATCTGGACCGGCGCTTCCCGGGCCTGCTGGATTCGCTGCTCGGCGCCCTGGAAAACGATCCGGTGACTGACCAGACCACGGCCCAGCATCTGCTCTAACCCGTGAAGTGATACGCACGGCCGCGTTGCCGTGTTCGCCGCCGGACATGGCCATGCCTCCCCGCTGACCGCGAGTCGTTCGTGGTCGCCGGGAATAGCCGTCCTCAAGGGATTTTTTTGCCTTAAATGTACGTATGTTTGCGTACTGTAATAATTAAAATACCCGTGCTTGCCGCCATGCACGGGGTGAACCGAGCCGAATCCGCCCTGCGGATACGGCATGCGATTTCTTCTCTATGACTTTGGAGTCCTCATGCAATCGCGTTCTTTGAAAGTGGCCTCACGGCTCACTGTTCCCGCCGTCCTGACGACCGTGCTGTTGTGGTCATGGCTGAAACCCGCGCAGTCCGCACCCGGCACGCCGCCCTCCAGCGCCACCAGCGTCGCGCTGGCCCGGGTCCAGCGCGTATCGGTCGTGCCGCAGCTGGACGCCATCGGCCAGATCGAGGCGGGACGGCAAGTGCTGATCTCGCCCGAGGTCGCGGGCAACGTCATCCATCTGTCGTTCGATTCCGGCCAGAGCGTCCGTGCCGGACAGGTGCTGGCACGGCTCAACGACGGGCCGGAACAGGCCCAGCTCACCCAGTTGCAGGCCGAATTCACGGCCGCCAGCGCGCGCCTGCAACGCCAGCGCGAATTGCTCGCCACGGGCGGCACCAGCCGGCAAGTCTTCGAGGACGCACAGGTCCAGCACGACACGGCCCGCGCGGCGCTGGAGCATCTGCGCGCCGTCATCGCGCAGAAGTACATCAAGGCCCCTTTCGACGGCACCCTGGGGCTGCGGCAGGTCGATCTGGGGCAGCATCTGGATCCCGGCGCGCCCATCACCAGCCTGACCGACCTGAGCCAGTTGCGGGTCAACTTCACCGTGGCCGAACAGGAGGGTGGCAGCATTCGCCAGGACCAGGGGGTCAGCGTGCAAGTGGATGCCTGGCCCGGCGTCGCTTTCAGCGGCCGCATCAGCGCGATCGATCCGAGGATCGAGAACACCCACACCATTTCCGTCCAGGCGATCCTGGACGACCCCGACCGCAAGCTCAGGCCCGGCATGTATGCGCGCGTGCAGGTCGCATTGCCGGCCCGCGAAGCCTTGCTGATCCCGGAAACCGCCGTCGCCTACAGCGCCTATGGCGAATTCGCCTTCGTCGCCCGTGCAGGGGAAAACGAGGCGCTGACGGTCAAGCGGATCAACCTGCGCATCGGCGAACACCGCGACGGCCAGGCCCAGGTCCTCGAGGGGCTGAGCGAAGGCCAGCAGGTGGTGGTTTCGGGCCAGTTGCGGCTGCGCGACGGCATGGCGGTACGCCCTGTCGCCAGCGCCCTCGGCATTTGACGGGCGAGGGCCGACGACATGCATGTCACCGACATCTTCTTGCGCAGGCCGGTACTGGCACTGGTGGTCAGCACCATCATCCTGCTACTGGGCGCACGCGCCTTCTTCTCGCTCCCCATCCAGCAGTATCCCGCGCTGGAAACCTCCACCGTCACCGTCACGACCCTGTATCCGGGCGCATCGGCGGAACTCATGCAGGGTTTCGTCACCCAGCCGATCAGCCAGGCGGTCGCCTCGGTGGAGGGCATCGACTACCTGTCGTCCAGCTCGACCCAGGGCAAGAGCCTGGTGACGGTGCGCATGCAGCTCAACAGCGACTCCATTGCCGCGCTGACCGAAGTCATGGCCAAGGTCAACCAGATTAAGTACAGGTTGCCGGAAGGTGCCTACGACCCGGTGATCGAGCGCACCTCGGGGGCGTTCACCAGCGTGGCCTACATCGCCTTTTCCAGTCGCAGCCAGTCCGTGCCGGACATGAGCGACTACATCTCGCGCGTGGTCCAGCCCATGCTGGCAGGCATCGAAGGGGTGGCCAAGATCAGCGTCATGGGCGAGCAGAAGCTGTCCATGCGCCTGTGGTTGGATCCCGCGCGCCTGGCCGGCTATGGCCTGACCGGCGCCGACGTGGCCGACGCCATCCGTGCCAACAACTTCCAGGCCGCGCCCGGCCAGATCAAAGGCCAGTACGTCATCAGCAACCTGAAGGTCAACACCGACTTGGGCAACGTCGATGACTTCCGCGACATGGTGCTATCCAACCAGGGCGGGCGGATCATCCGCGTGCGCGACGTGGGCACGGTGGAACTCAATGCCGCCGCCACCGAGACCAGCGGTTCGATGAGCGGTGTGCCGGCCTTGTTCGTCGGGCTGGATGCGGCGCCGGGCGGCAACCCGCTGACCATCGTCAAGCGGGTGCGCCAGTTGATTCCCGCCATCGAGGCGACGCTGCCGCCGGACGTAAAGGTGGAAATCCCCTTCGAGGTGGCGAAGTTCATCCAGTCCTCCATCGACGAAGTGGCGCGCACCCTGATCGAGGCGGTGATCATCGTCATCGCCGTGATCTACCTGTGCTTGGGCACGTTGCGTACCGTGCTGATCCCGCTGGTGACCATTCCGCTGTCGATGCTCGGCGCGGCCATGCTCATGCAGGCGTTCGGCTTCAGCCTGAACCTGCTGACGCTGCTGGCCATGGTGCTGGCGATCGGGCTGGTGGTGGACGACGCCATCGTGGTGGTGGAGAACGTGCATCGGCACATCGAGGAAGGCAAGTCGCCTTTCGAGGCCGCGCTGCTCGGCGCCCGCGAGGTGGCCGGCCCGGTGGTGGCGATGACCCTGACCCTGGCCGCGGTCTATGCGCCCATCGGCTTGATGGGCGGGCTGACCGGCGCCTTGTTCAAGGAGTTCGCGCTGACCCTGGCCGGCGCGGTGGTGATCTCCGGCATCGTCGCGCTGACCCTGTCGCCGATCATGAGCACCCGGCTGCTCGAGGCCAAGAGCAACGAAGGCTACATGGCGGTCAAGGCGGAGCGTTTCTTCCAGCGCCTGTCGGGACGCTACGCGAACCTGCTCGGCCATTCCCTGCACCGCCGCTGGATCAGCCTGGCGCTGGCACTGGCCGTGGTCATATCGCTGCCCTGGTTGTACCGGGCCGCGCAAAGCGAACTGGCGTCGCCGGAAGACCAGAACATCCTGTTCACCGCGATCAAGGCACCCCAGCACGCCAACCTCGCCTACCTGGAAACCTATGCGGCCAAGCTGCACGAACAGCTCGACTCCATCTCCGAGGGCTACAGCAGTTGGATCGCCAACGGCTCCGACGGGCTGGCCAACAGTGTCGGCGGCGTCAACCTGCTCGACTGGGACAAGCGCGAGCGCAGCGCCGATGCGATCCAGCCCGACCTGCAGCAGCGCGTCAACGAAGTGGAAGGCACCCGTATCTTCGTCTTCCAGTTGCCGCCGCTGCCCGGTTCCACCGGCGGCCTGCCGGTACAGATGGTGATCCGCAGCGACCAGAACCACCTGGCGGTCTATGAAGTCATGGCCTCTTTGAAGCAGCAGGCGCAGGAAAGCGGCCTGTTCGCGGTGGTGGACAGCGACCTGGACTTCAACAATCCGGTGGTCGAAGTCAGGGTGGATCGTGCCAAGGCCAACAGCATGGGCATCCGCATGCAGGACATCGGGGCCAGCCTGAACAGCCTGATCGGCGAAGGCTACGTCAACCGCTTCTCCTATTACGGACGCGCCTACGACGTGATCCCGCAGTCGCTGCCCGCCGACCGGCTGACGCCGGACGCGCTCAAGCGCTACTTCGTCAAGGACCGGCACGGCACGCCGATCCCGCTCTCGACCCTGGCCAGCCTGAGCGTCAAGGTGGAGCCCAACGCGCTGACCCAGTTCAACCAGCAGAACTCGGCCACCTTCCAGGCCATCCCCGCGCCGGGCGTCTCGGTCGGCGATGCCGTCGCCTTTCTCCACGAACGGGCGGCGGACTTCCCGGCCGGATTCACCTACGACTGGCAGTCCGATGCCCGGCAGTACGTGCAGGAAGGCGGCGCGCTGGTGTTCACCTTCGCCATGGCCCTGATCGCCATCTATCTGGTGCTCGCGGTGCAGTACGAGAGCCTGGTGGACCCGCTGATCATCCTCATCAGCGTCCCGCTGTCGATCTGCGGCGCGCTGCTGCCGCTGGCGCTGGGCTATGCCTCGCTGAACATCTATACCCAGATCGGGCTGATCACGCTGATCGGCTTGATCAGCAAGCACGGCATCCTGATGGTCGAGTTCGCCAACAAGATGCAGCTGCACGAAGGGCTCGGCCGGCTCGAAGCCATCCAGCACGCGGCGCAGGTTCGCCTGCGGCCGATCCTGATGACTACGGCCGCCATGGTGGTCGGCCTGGCGCCGCTGCTGTTCGCCAGTGGCGCGGGTGCCAACAGCCGCTTCGGCCTCGGCCTGGTCATCGTCGTCGGCATGCTGATCGGTACGCTTTTCACGCTGTTCATCCTGCCGACGATCTACGTGCTGATCGGTTCCCGGCATAGGGCGGCGCAACCCGTCGCGCGGGAGGCACTGGCATGACTCATCCCCATCCATCGACAGGAGCAACCATGTCGCATCGACTTTCCAGGTCGCGGCTGCCCGCCTTGCTGGTGCCGCTGCTGCTGGCCGGCTGCGTCAATTATTCGGGTATCACCCCGCAGGGGCGGCTGGCGTCCGCCGACAGCCTCCAGGCCGCGCGCGCCCTTCGGGACGTCGAGTTGTCGCCCGCCGCATGGCCGGACGGCCCATGGTGGAACGCGCTGGGCGATCCCGCCGTCACCGCCCTGGTCGAGGAAGCGTTGGCCAACAGCCCAGGCCTGCAGGAAGTGAGCGCGCGCGTCGCCAAGGCCAATGCCCAGGTGCAGGGCGCGAATGCCGACCGCTACCCGAGAATCGACGCTCAAGGCGGCGTCAGCCGTGCCCGCCAGTCGCGCAGCCAGAACGACAGCGGACAGGGGCAGAACTACGCCACCCTGCGTTCGCTGTCCTTCGACCTGGCCTGGGAACCGGACCTCTGGGGCGGCCGGCGTGCCGCCTGGTCCGCCGCCGTCAGCGAAGCCCACGCCGCCGAAGTGGACTACCACGCCGCGCGCCTGGCGCTGACGGTGAACGTCGTGCGAGCCTACAACCGGCTAGCGCAGGCATGGCGGGTCGCCGACCTGGCCGGGCGCGACGAGCAGCGTACCGCCAAACTGCTGGAGCTGACCGAACAAGCCCACCGGCTGGGCCAGTCCGACCTGTCCCTGCTGAGTTCCGCGCGTGGCCTGCACGCCAGCGCCCGGTCCGCGCAGGAAGGCGCCGGCATGGAGGTCAAGGTCGCTGCGCTGCAACTGGCCGCGCTGCTCGGCAAGGATGTCGACCGCGCCCTGGACATCGAGCGGCCCGCCTCCTTGGCGGCGCGGCCGCTGGCCCTGCCTTCGCAGGTGCCGGCGGAACTGCTGGGGCGGCGTCCCGACATCATCGCCGCGCGCTGGCGGGTCGAGGCCGCCAGCCACGACATCGTGGCGATCAAGACCCGTTTCTATCCCAACGTCGATCTGGTCGCGTCCGCCGGCGTGAACGCCCTGAGCGGAGACAATTTGCTCGGATCGGCCAGCCGCTTCTGGGGCCTCGCCCCGGCCGTCTCGCTGCCGATCTTCGACGCCGACCGCCTGCGCTCGACCCTCAAGGCCGGCAACGCCGATTACGACGCGATGATCGCCCGCTACAACCAGACGCTGCTGGATGCGTTGCACGAAGTGGGCCTGTCCGTCACCCGGCTGCAAGCCCTGGCGATGCAGACGCGCACCCAGCAACAGGCGCGGGACATGGCGCAGACCGCCTTCGACATCGCCATGCACCGTTACGAGTCCGGCGATGCCAGCTACCTGTTCACCTTGAACATCCAGCAGCAGCTATTGCAGGCCGACCGCCAACTGGTGGAACTGGAGGGGCAGCGGGTCGATCAGTCCATCGTGCTGATCGGTGCGTTAGGGGGCGGTTTTCAGGAGGATGTCCCGCAGGACGGCAGCGCCCGAGTGCGATGACGGATGTCCCTCTGCACGGCCTGGATCGTGCGGAGGGACCTGCACCGGGAACCGATCTTCCGGCCCACGCGGCGCAAGGCCGTCGCCGAACGTGGGTTTCGACCATTGCGAACACAGTGCGCTCGAGGCACTGCCGGGCCTTGGCAACCGCCTGGCGCTGTTTGCGCGGTAGGTGGAAAGCGCGATACCACAGTGGCCCCGAGGCCTGGCGTGAAACGAAAAGCTCGCACACGGCGCGTCCGGGTGTGACGGCTTATCGGCTAGCGGCGCGGTGCGCGGCGTACGGTCGACCACCAGAACACCCGCCCAAGCATGTTGACGGCCCTGAATTGGTCGGCCGTGAGGAATTCGTCGGGATACTCTTCATGGTTCTCGCTGCGAATCCGCACGGCGTTACCAGACAGCGCGTACAGGTACTTGACCCGCAGCAGGCCGTCTTGGTTGAAGGCGTAGATTTCGCCATCGACGACGCGGGTGAAACTGGTATCGAAGCCTATGGCCGCGCCATCGAGTATGAGGCGCTCCATCGACCTTCCCTTGACCCGGGCGACTGCGGCGCACTCCGGCTCGACACCGGCCGCTTTCAATGTCTGCCTGGAAAAACGCAGCTTTCTATCGGCGATCTCGACCACCTCGTTCATCCCGTCCCCGGCAGCGAGCTCGACCTCCGCGTAATAGGGGAGCTCGACTTCATCGTCTTCCAGGGGAGTGTCCGCATCCCAGGCTGAAACCAGTCCGATCAGTTCCCCTTGGGCGTGCTCATGCCCGGTCTCAGTGGATCTCTCGGGCCCCGTCCCGAACGTCAGCCATTCGGCCCTGAAGCCTGTGGCTTTCGCCAGGGCGAACACGCTTTCGGCTTTCAGGGTCTTGCTCTCGCCGGTGACCCATTGGGTAACGGCGGACGGTGCCACCTCGCAAAGCCTGGCGATCTCGACTTTGGGCTTGCCACTGAGCTGGATGGCGCGTGCGATGCGTTCGTTTCTATTCATTCGGATAACATTAAGGCTGCTGAATTCAAGTGGAGACAATGAAGTATATCGCAAATGACCGTTTCAGCACCCTGAATGGGCCATATTTGCATTGAACATCGGTAATCCACGGCGCCACGCGCTGTCCGAAACCGACTTGGGCTCGGTGACTTTTCGCCTAGAGCCTTGCACGCGCTTTCGTCATCGAGCGAGAAAAAGCCGCGACCAACTGCGCCTGGCCCGCGGACTTTTGCGGTCGCACGTCCGACATCGGCCTTGCGGTCAAGGACCGGACGCGCGAAGCAAAGTGGGGGAGGGCCGCAGCGACGGGTTTGGCAAACGACATGGCACAGCTGCCGTTCGAACTGGGGCATCGGCGTAGGGGAGGCTGGCCAGGTCCGGCGTCCTACGGAGTCGACGGGGCGGCGTTCCCAGCGGTTATCAGGCTGACCAAGGCCCGGATGCAGCCTGGTAACGCCTGGAGCTCGCGTACCAGGATGCTTCGCTCGCGGACCGACCAGGGCTCGTCCAAGGGGACGATCGACAGGTCCATGGTCTTGATGTGCCGCAGTGCGGCCGATTCCGGAATCACGCCGATGCCTACGCCGGCCTCGACCATGCGGCAGATCGACTCGAAGCTCGCCACCTGTATGCGCCAGGTCAGGTGCCGGCCGAGTCGTTCCGCCTGTTCGGTCATGAACTCCTGCAGGGTGCTGCCCGCGTGGAGGCCGACGTGCTGGTATTCGAGCGCCTCGACCAGCCGGGTGGGCGCGGAACTGTCGAGGGGATGACCCTTGGGTACCACCAGAACCAGCTTGTCTGTGCTGAAGTGGATCACCTGCAGCCCGGTGGCGGTGACCGGACCGGCGATAACGCCCAGGTCCGTCGAGCCTTCGAGTACGCCGCGGACGATATCCCGCGACATGCGTTCCTGCAGATCGACGGTGACGCCTGGACTCCTGGCCAGAAAGCCCGCCAGGATTTCCGGCAGGAATTCGGTGACCGCGGTGGTATTGGCGAAAATGCGGATATGCCCGGAGGCATCGGCGCCGTAGTCGTCGAACTCGGTCTTCAGATAACCGACCTGGCGCATGATCAGCCTGGCGTGCTTGAGCAACCGCTGGCCAGCGTCGGTGAGCTCGACACCCCGGCTGTCCCGGTAGAGCAGAAGGGTGTTGAGCTGGGATTCCATGGCCTTGATCCGCACGCTGGCTGCGGCGGCGGACATGAAGGCGCGCTTGGCACCCTGGGTCAGGCTGGGCGCTTCGGCGATATGGATGAACAGGCGCAGGTCGGTGAGATCCAGGTGCATGGCGGGGGCTCTTGTGCGTCGTGGCGTTAAATTATTCAGAACGCTCCATTTAGTAAACGCAAATTCTCAAAACACCAGACCCTCTCGCATGATTGCCCGACAACAACGAGATTTCAGGCGACGGGCATGCCGTTCCATGACATCGAGGCCCGCCATGGGCGGCCGAGAATCATCGTGCGCATCCGGCGGCTGACATCCTCTTCTCACCGTCACCGGAGCTCTGAAGATGGCATCTGAGGCAAATCATCCCAGGCCCCTGGATGGTCTGACTGTCGTCAGCCTGGAACATGCTATCGCTGCGCCATTCTGCACTCGCCAGTTGGCGGACCTGGGGGCCCGGGTCATCAAGATCGAGCGTCCGGGTAGTGGAGACTTCGCCCGGGCCTACGACACGCGCACGAGGGGCCTGTCTTCTCATTTCGTCTGGACCAATCGTTCCAAGGAAAGCCTGGCGCTGGACCTGAAGAAGGACGGGGCGGAATTCATTCTCCAGCAGCTTCTGGAAAAGGCCGACGTGCTGGTCCAGAACCTCGCGCCGGGTGCGGCGGCGCGCATGGGGTTGTCCTTCGAACAGCTCCACGCCCGGTTTCCGCGGCTGATCGTCTGCGACATTTCCGGCTATGGCGAAGGCGGCCCTTACGAGCAGAAGAAAGCCTACGACCTGCTGATCCAGAGCGAAGGCGGATTCCTCTCGGTCACCGGCGGTCCCGGCACGGACGAACTGGCCAAGGCCGGTTGCTCGATTGCCGATATCGCGGCCGGCATGTATGCCTACACGAGCGTGCTGTCCGCGCTGCTGCTCAGGACCAAGACCGGCCTGGGCAGCCGCATCGACGTGAGCATGCTGGAGAGCCTGGTCGAATGGATGGGCTATCCGCTGTACTACGCCTACGACGAGGCCAAGCCGCCGGCCCGGGCCGGTGCCGCGCATTCGACCATCTATCCCTATGGACCCTTTCCGGTGGGTGACGGGGGGACCGTGATGCTCGGCTTGCAGAACGAACGCGAGTGGGCGCTGTTCTGCGAGAAAGTGATTTCGCAACCCTCGCTACTGGTCGATGAGCGCTTCATCTCCAATGCCAACCGTTCCGACAACCGCGAGGCGCTGCGCACGATCATCGTCGAGGCATTTGCCCGCCTCACCACGCGCGAAGTGATCGAGCGCCTCGACGGCGCGCCCATCGCCAACGCGCGGGTCAATGACATGCATGACGTCTGGAGGCATCCCCAGTTGGAGGCGCGTCGCCGCTGGACCGAGGTACAGAGCGCCGCCGGCTCGATCCGGGCATTGCTGCCGCCGGGGGCTAACGATGCGTTCGAGCCGCGCATGGATGCCATTCCCAGCGTCGGCCAGCACACCGAGTCGATCCTGCGGGAGCTTGGCTACCCACATTCGGATATCGAAAGGCTTCGACTGGCAGGAGTCCTCTGATGAAGCGGAAGGGGGCCGCACGCAGCGCATCGTTCGTATTCGATAGCCGCCCCGACAGGCCTGCCAGGCCGAGCGCAGAAAGGGCGGATGCGTTCATCGTGGATGTCGAGAATGCCCGCCGGAGACGACCTCCAGCGAAGCCGCGCGATCGCTCGGATGAGGGGCGAAGGGCCTCTCCCTTCATCGGTTCTAACTGCAAATCGGCCCCAACGGCGTTCGCGGGGACGGCCGTCGAAAAGGCAAGCAAGGGCATGCGTTATTCCGGACGTGCGGCGGGCCCGGTGTCGGCTTATCGCCGACGCTTATCGCTGCCAAGCCCGAACATCTCCCGTGTTAATCGTTGCGGAATGGGGTGTTTAGGAAGTTTTGCTTCTCAGGGTATTGGAGGGATTCCATGATCAGTCCATGAACCAGAATGGAGGAATCGTCTTTTACAAGTTGCTGCATGTAGGCGTTCGTCTGAAACGCGTTCGAAGTTCATGGGTTGACTACAAGGAACATACCTTCGTTTTCGGATAACCAGGTTTGCTGGGGATCTGAAAGATAGTTGTAGAACAACAAGTAAAACCGCTCACGCCATTCAAGAATTATAAGGAGGCCGTCGGTGAACACAAAAACAATCGACGTCGAGAACTTTCTCGACAGCAACCGTTTTTCAGCCTTTCAATGGAAGATTCTCGTTCTCTGCTTTTTGGTCGTTTTCATCGACGGGCTGGATACGGCCGCGATGGGCTATATCGCACCGTCGCTGATCGCGGAATGGCAGGTGTCGAAAGCCGCGCTCGCGCCCGTGATGAGCGCCGCTTTGCTGGGGCTGGCATTCGGCGCATTGACGGCCGGCCCACTCGCCGATGTATTCGGTCGCAAAAAAGTGATCGTGATTTCGACTCTGCTTTTCGGCTTGATGACATTGGCCAGCGCGGTGGCCTGGTCGCTTGGCGCGCTGACCTTCTTCCGTTTCGTGACCGGGCTGGGACTCGGCGCGGCATTGCCGAACGCGGTCACGCTGATGAGCGAGTATGTCCCGCATCGGCGCCGGTCGATCCTGTCGACATTGATGTTCTGTGGACTTTCCATCGGTTCGGCATCGGCCGGTTTCGTCGCCTCCAGCGTTGTCCCGGCGTTTGGATGGCGAAGCTTGCTGGTCATCGGCGGTGTGCTGCCATTGATATGCGCGGTCTTTTTGATTTGGGTCCTGCCGGAGTCCGTTCGCTTTCTGGTGTGTCGTAATGCGCCCGCGGAGCACATTGCCCGAATCCTCAGAAAGATTTCCTCGACGGTCGATTTCACCAACGCGAACTTCATACTGCCCGAAAGTGTGAATCCGCAATACAAAACATCCTCGCCGGTTTTCGCATTGTTTTCGAATAACAATGCGCTCGGCACCCTCATGTTGTGGCTGACGTATTTCATGGGACTCATCATCGTCTATACGGTGACCGGCTGGCTCCCCACCATGATGATAGAGGCGGGCGTGCCCGTGACGCAGGCTGCAATCGTAACCGGGCTGTTTCTCACGGGCAGTACGCTGGGCAATATCGTCATGGGCTGGCTGATGGATCGGATGAGCGGCTACATCGTGATCTCGTTGTCCTATGCCGCCTCCGCGCTTTGCATGATCGCCATCGCTTTCCATCCCTTGAATGACGTATCCGTCCAGGAAATGCTGGTTTTCCTTGCGGGTTTCGCCATGGGCTGCCAAGTGCAGACGGTGATTCTCGCGACCCAGTTCTATCGCACCCAATACCGTGCCACCGGCGTGAGCTGGGTGCTGGGAGTCGGGCGCTTCGGCGGGGTGGTTGGCGCGTCGATGGGCGGCATCCTGCTGTCGCGGGGCTGGCAACCAGAGGGAATCTTTCTGGCCCTCGCCGTGCCCGCGGGCCTGGCGGCTTCGGCGATCTGCGTGAAAGGGCTCTATTACACGTTTCGCCCCAATCCCGTTCTTGCAGCGAACGCTGAATCGCTCGGCTGACATCACGCGCCATCCGCGCATCATCAGGCCATAACAACAAGAGGCAGACGCATGAAAGCTTATGTGACCGAAAAGCCCCGGCAATTGACCTTGACCGAGATCGAAGAGCCGGAAGTCGGACCCGGGCAGGTTCTGCTGCAAGTGAGTGCGGTGGGCATCTGTGGATCCGACCACCACATCTACCTCGGCCATCATCCCTACGCCCGGTTGCCGATGGTCCAAGGGCACGAGTTCTGCGGAAGGATTCTGCGCTACGGCCCCGATTGCCAAGTCAAGCTCCCCGAAGGAAGCCAGGTGGTGATCGAGCCGCTGCTCCGCTGCGGCACTTGCTATGCCTGTCGGCAGGGTCGCTACAACTGCTGCGAGAGCCTGGCCATTTTCGGCGTCCACCGACCCGGTGCCTTCCAAGAGCGGGTGGTGGTGCCCGAGTACCTCATGCACGCGAGCGATGGCCTGGAGGCCGCCGTGGCGACCTTCGCCGAGCCGCTGTCCATCGCGGTCCAGGCCGTGAGGCGCGGGCGCATCCAAGCTGAAGACATCGTCCTGGTCCTGGGGGCGGGGCCCATCGGGTTGGCCACGCTGCTCGCCTGCAAAGACCTCGGCGCGCGGGTCATCGTCTCCGACGTCATGCCGTCGCGCCTGGAAAAAGCCACGGCGCTCGGCGCCGACCAAGTGTTCAACCCCGAGCGGGACGATCCGCGCGTCATCCGCGAGTACTCCGAAGGAGGCGTGACCGCGGTCATCGACGCGGTCGCGGTGGAGCCCGCCATCAAGCTGGGTATCGAGGTGTTGCGGGCGGCCGGGCGCTACGTGCTGATCGGGATGTCCGGCAAGGACCTGCCGATACCCATCAGCACCGTGGTGGCGAAGGAGATCGACATCATCGGCTCACGCAACAGCTCGAACCTCTTCGCCGACGCGGTTGCCTTGCTGAGGCGTAACGTTGGCAAGGTCGAGCAGATCATCTCGGTTTCCAACGGGCTCGATACGCTGCCCGCGATGATGGACTACTCGATCGAGCATCCCCAGAAGGTGGAAAAAATGGTGGTCGTGCTGTGAGCGAACTCGAGGTCGGAATGCCGATGCCGTTCGCCGACCGCAGCGTTCTGGTCACCGGCGGCGCCAGGGGAATAGGGCTGGCCATGGTGCGGGCCTTCCTCGAGGGCGGCGCCCACGTCGTCTACGTAGACCGCGACGAAACGCTCGGGCGCGCCGCCGAAGACGCTATGCGCAAGGAGTACGCCCGCGTGCATTTCGTTCCGGCCGACATAGCGGACTTCGAATCCTGCGAAGCCGCGTTCGTGCGCGCCGAATCGCTGGTTGGGTCGATCAATACGCTGGTGAACAACGCGGGTATATCGCCCAAAACCCACGGCCGCGGCTTGCCCGTCGATGAAATCAGCATCGACGAGTGGCGTCGCGTGGTCGATGTGAACCTGAACAGCCTCTTCTACTTCTCGAAGCTCGCGGTTCCCGGGATGAAGCGCCGACGCTTCGGCCGCATCGTGTCGATGTCATCCGTCGCGGGCAAGGCCTACCTGGATGTCTGCGCGTTGCATTACGCGGCGACCAAGGCCGCGGTGATCGGCCTCACGCGACAGCTGGCAGGTGAGCTGGGACCGTTCGGCATCACCGTCAACGCGATCGCGCCGGGGCGTATCGATACGGAAATGGTCGCGGTTGCGGGCGCCGAAGCGAACGCGCTGTACGTCGCCCAGACACCGTTGAAGCGGCTCGGCACGACGCGCGAAGTCGCCGCGCTGTGCCTCTACCTCGCTTCACGCGAAGAAGCAGGTTTCGTCACCGGCCAGGTCATCGATGTCGCGGGTGGATGGCTGATGACATGACGCATCACATAAAAAGAAAGGTACTTACCCCATGAGAGATCCAGTGATTAACCGAAACAATGGCTTGCCCGAGCCCGCCGCGTTCGCCCATCCACGCCACTACCACATCGCGGACGGGCTCGTGCTGCCCAACATGATCAGCGGAATGGAGGACGACGACCATCTGTGGGTGCCGCAGTCCGAAGGTGTCAGCTTCAAGCCCATCATGCTGCATGCGACCCAGGGATATTTCATCAACCTGTTGCGGGTAAGGCGTTCCGGCGTGCTTTCGGTGCACCACCACACGGGGCCGGTGCACGCGTTTCCCTTGAAGGGCCGTTGGTATTACCTCGAGCACGACTGGGTGGCGGAGGCGGGCGGCTATGCCTTCGAACCGCCGGGCGAGATCCATACGCTCTTCGTGCCGGAGGACGTGAAGGAAATGATCACGCTCTTCCATGCGACCGGCGGCTACGTGTATCTCGACGACCAGGGCAGCGCGATCGGCTACGAAGATGTGTTCACCAAGATCGAAAGCTGCCGGGCACATTACGAGCGCATCGGGCTCGGTGCGGACTACGTCAATCGGTTCGTGAGATGACATGGGAAGTCGCTGAGGCATCGGGCAGCAGCGTTCCGCTTCTGATACGCAACGGACGACGGTCGGGATTCCGCCCGCCGTCCGATGTGACGACCCGACGGCTGCGCATCCGGAGTGTCGGGTGCGCAGCCGATCCCGAAGCACGCTGGCACCGTTGCTGCCTTTCATGCACGGATTCGACGAAATGGCCGCTCGCCGGTCTTCCCCGCGGAACGCAGCCCGGCAGCGGCAACCGGGCAGGAACCGCGAAGGCCGCAGTCGCCGTCGGCAACGATGAACGCGCAATGGGCGTATTCATCGCCGCGCTTCAGACGAAGCTCCAGTCGATAGTGCGGAACTTGACCGACCATGCATGCACGGAAAATACCTCGCCGATCCACCAGCCTGCGCGATTCCCCGAGTTGGCGAAGAACGGGTCATGGATATGGGCGGTATACAGCTTTTTCCATTTGCGCTGGCGGGTCTTGGTCCACAGGGTGTATCGGATGGTCTCGCTGACAGGGGATACGCCAATCTCGACTCGATACCCGACGTCGTTTTGCAGTTCGAGCGGGTACTGGGTGTCCTGGCCATGGACACAATTGCCCGTCGCCCAGTAACTCTCGATGGCCACGGTGTTCGGATGATCGGTCTGGGTGCAACTGCCGTTGCATCCATATTCCGTCAAGTTGCCGATGACGATGCCTTTTCCTTGCAGGGACGGCTTGCCGGATTCGGGGTCCGTGATGCTGCCGATACCGATCGTGAGGTGGCCGATGTCGGCGTCGGAGAAATAATCCGGAGTGGAAAACTCGAACGAAAGACGGCCCTCGAGAAAGAACGACCAATCCTCCTGGACCGATAGCAAACCGCCTGGCTGCACGCCGGCGGGAGTGACGACTTCGTATTGGCCATCGCGATGGGACAGGGTCGCCCATTTGATTCGGTGGCTTTCTTCCGTTTGCACACGGCTCATGCGGGTCCTCCTGGACCTGTCTGCATCCCAGGGTCGTTGGGTGATCGGGAGCAATTTAGTCGAGGCGCGCGGGCGCCGTCGAGGTATCGCTCCAAGCCTGCGATGCAGGAGGTGGAGATCGAAGCCCTGCAGAACGAAGCTCAGGGGCGCACAGCGCGCGCGGACGAGGCCGTGGATGGCCCAAGGCGCTAGTCGGCTTTCCATACGCCCATGACGGCGGAGAGGACGAGCAGCAGGGCCATGGCGACATTGAACGCCTTCATGCGCGACCCTGCCCGCAGGAACCTGGCGGCGCCTCGGCCCAATAGCGCCCAGGCGCTCAGGCAGGGGATGGAGATCAGCAGGAATACCAGGGCGTAGGTCCCGTAGCCAATCGAAGTCGAACCGGCGCCTGCGAACAGGCTCACCACGGCGAAGGCCATCATCCAGGTTTTCGGATTGACCAGTTGCAAACCGGCCGCGCCGGCCGGTCCGAGGCGCTTGGCATCGGTATCCGCCTCGATGGGGTCGGCCGGGCTGTTGGCGATCTGCCAAGCCAGGTACATCAGCCAAGCCAGCCCGAGCCAGGCCATCGCTTGCTGCAATTGAGGATGTCCCAGCAGCCACTCGCCGGCTCCGAGGCCCACCAGCAACACGATGAGCGCGGCCGCGCCGCAGGCGCTGAAAACGAGCGGCAAGGTCGCGGCCAGCCCGAAGCGTGCGCTATTGCTCAGTATCAGGATGTTGGTGGGGCCGGGGGTTATGGAGGCGACGAAGGCGAACAAGGCGAACGGCAACAGCTGCTTCATCGTGGCGCCCTCGCGGCATCCCGCGCCCTCGGCGTTTGCCGGCGCGGTTCATGAAGGTGCGGAAGCATCGGGATGGGGGGCATGGGCAGGCTCCAAACGATTTCGGGTGATCGATTGTCGCCACCGCCCGTTCAGGCGTCTGGAAGGTTCGAGCAGCGTTTGCGGTAGTGGGCGGGTGTCAGCCCATAGGCACGCCGGAACCAGCGGCCCATGTGGCTCTGATCGGCGAACCCCAGGGCCATGGCGACGAGGCTGGGCGCATGCCCGGACGCCAGCAGGCGGCGCGCCTTGGCCAGCCGTAGCTGCACCAGATAGGCGTGCGGCGCCAGACCGAAGGCCGCCTTGAACGCCCGCGACAGACGAAAACGATCCACGCCGCAGGCCCGCGCCAGGTCATCCAGGCCGAGGTCCTGGTCCATGTGCGCGTGCAGGTAGTCGCGCGCGCGAAAGGCGACCACGGGGTGGCGCGGGTCGAAGGCGTCGTGCCTCGGTTTCCAGCGCAGGTGCCGCGACAGGCTGCCCAGCAGCGCGTCCAGCGTGGCCTGGCGGACGATGCGCAGTTCCCGGGACTGCAAGGCTCGAAACGCCTCGGCGATGACGTCCCTCAGCGCGGGCTCGTCTCCCAGCGTCTGGGTGAAGGTCGGCTGGCAGTCGCTCGGTGCGTCCTCGAACAGCGTCCGGAGCTCGCGCTCGATCCACTGCGGATCCAGATAGAGCATCGAGTAGGTGAAGCCGTCCCGGTCCGGCGCGTGACCGTCGTGGATTTCCCCGGGCTCCAGCAGGAACACCTGGCCCGGACGGCTGCTGTGGAGCACGTTGCGGCAGTGGAACTGCTGGATACCCTGCTCGGTGAAGCCGATCAGGTAGCTTTCGTGAAAGTGCGGGTCGTAGGCATGGCCCTCGAAGTGCGCGCGGACCAGCTCGATGCCGGTTTCGGCATCTCTATTCAGATCGACCCAATTAGACGTACCCATGGCGGTTCCAGGCGGTTCGGCGATACCGGCAAAGCATAGAGTCTCGCCCAAGGCGCCGTGGATTTCTGGAATATTCGTGCAGGCGATCCGGTGACGGGCCCGCAACCCAGGGCGAGGGCAGCGGGAGGAGGGCGGCTCCCGGCGGCCTGCGCCGCCCGGTGGCGCGATCGGACCCGCTGGCCGCGTCATCCCGGCGCCGCTCATTCCGGCGCCGCCTGGGGCCTCCTTGGCCGGGCGCGTTGCAAGATCGCCACGCCGGCCAGGATCAGGGCCATGGCGAGCAGATCCCGCCCGTCAAGCCGTTCACCCACGCCCAGCACACCGATGGCCATGGCAACCAGTGGAGGTATGTAGGTGACGCTGGACGCAGCGACCGCGCCGAGTTTCGCCACGATGAAGTAATAGATGATGTAGGCGAGCCCGGTGCCCAGCAAGCCGAGCCCGAAGACCAATCCGATCCACGCGCGGGTGTCGGAGAACACCGCCGCCATGCCCTCGAATTCAGTCACCAGCAGCAACGCCAGGGTGGCGAAACCCATCTGGTAGGTGGTCAGGGCCGCCGCGGGCAATTGCAGCGGACTGATGAACTTGCGCGCATACACGAAGGAACAACCCACGCTCAGCGAGCCCGCGGCCATGTAAAGCGCGCCGTCCAGGTTCACTTGGTCCGCGCCGCTCCAGGGCCTCGCGATCAGCAGCACACCGAGGAAACCCAGGGCGACGCCCAGGGCCGAGCGGCGGCTGAGGGGCTCTTCGCGCAGAAGCAGCCAGGCGCAGGCGAAGGTGAACAACGGGATCGCGCCGCTCAACATGCCCGCGACGCTGGAGAGGAGCAGGGCCGTACCCTGCGCGAAGGCGAGGTAATAGATCGCCGTCGCAAGCAAGGCCATCGCCAGGAAGTGATGGCTGTATCGCAAATGCGCTAGCCGTAGCGCCCGGGTGGCGAGCGCATACCCGAACACGGGCAGGAAACCGAAGATGACCCGCCATAAAACGATTTGCCCCGGGGTAATCGAGCTGACGGCCCATTTCACGAAAATGAAATTGCTGCCCCAGATCACCCCGAGCAGCAGAAAGGCCGCATAGGCAGTCCTCTTCATCCGATGGACCGGGTCAGGCCGCCATCGACGCGGATGTTCTGCCCGGTGATGTAGGCGGCGCCGTCGGAGGCGAGGAAGGCGATGGTCGCGGCGATCTCCTCGCTCTTGCCGTAGCGCCGCATGGGAATGTCCCGGCGCCTTTCTTCGGTGGCCGGCAAGCTGTCTATCCAGCCGGGCTGGACGTTGTTGATGCGGATATTCTCGGCGGCATAGGTATCCGCGAATATTTTCGTGAAGGCGGCCAGGCCTGCCCTGAACACCGCGGAAGTGGGAAACATCGCCGTGGGTTCGAATGTCCAGGCACTGGAGACGTTGATGATCGCCCCGGACTTCTGCTTCTGCATGATCGGCGTCACCAGGCGGGTGGTGCGTATCACGTTCATCAGGTAGACATCGAGGCCCGTGTGCCACTGCTCATCGGTCAACTCGAGGATGGGCCCACGCGGGCCGTGCCCGGCGCTGTTCACCAGCACGTCGATGCGGCCCCATCTTTCCAGGGTGCTGTCGACGAGGCGCCGCAGGTCCCCATTGGACTGGTTGGAGCCGGTCACCCCCAGTCCTCCCAGTTCCTCGGCCAGGGCCTCGCCCTTGCCGGACGACGACAGGATCGCCACCCGATGGCCATCGGCGGCGAGCTGCCGTGCCGCGGCCGCTCCCATGCCACTGCCGCCCGCCGTGATAATCGCCACTTTTTCTACAGTCATAGTGCCTCCCTAAGCTTCCGGAAATGCCGGTATCCTCGATAGGCACTCATATGTAACATCTGCGGGATCCGGCTTCGAACCAGTTTCAAACTCGTTTTGATGTAGAAAAACTACTGTATGACTTCGCCGAAGAGACGCCTGCCTTCCCTCAATGCCCTTCGAGCCTTCGAGGCCGCCGCTCGCCATCTCAATTTCCGCCTGGCGGCGGAAGAGCTCGGTGTGACCCAGGGCGCGGTGGCCCAACAGGTCCGTGGGCTCGAGCTCGATCTCGGCCTGAAGTTGTTCGACCGACTGCCGCGTTCGCTGGCTCTGACCGGCAGCGGGCGAGCCTACTGTGCCGATATCGCCAGGGCCTTCGAGATCCTCGCGGAGGCGACCGGCCGCCTGCGCCCCGAGCCCCGGCGCATGACCATCAGCGTGACGCCTACCTTCGCATCGAAGTGGCTGATCCCCCGCCTGCCCGACTTCATGGCGCGGCATCCCTCCCTGGACCTGCACATCCTGGCGACCGAGCGCCTTTCCAATTTCCAGGCCGACGGTGTCGACATCGCGGTCCGGTATGGAAAGCCTCCCTTCGGTCCCGGCCTGCATGCCGAGCTGCTGTTCGAGCAGGAGATCATCGCGGTCTGCAGTCCGCTCCTTCTGGAAACGCTGGGCGTACCCCGGCGCGTCGAGGCGCTCGAGCGTTTCATCCTGCTGCACGACACCCACAATTTCTGGCCCGAATTCATCGAGCGCGTCCTCGGCGGTACCTCGTCGTTCTCCACCAAAGGCGTGCGCTTCAGCCAGACCTCCCATGCCATCGAGGCGGCCATAGCAGGGCAGGGAATCACCCTGGCCACCCGGTTCTTCCTGACGCAGGATCTGCAGGAGGGTCGCTTGGTACGGGTATACGCCGAATCCTTGAGGGGGAACTCGGACTTCTACGTCGTGACGCCCCGGCACAGACGCTCGGGTCCGGTCGAGCAGGTGATGAACTGGCTGCTCGAGACCCAGTCCCGTTTCGACGATCGTGGCCCCGGCTGAAGGCATGGCGAGCCCGAAGGCCCGGCCGGCAATGGCGTGTGTCGGCGCGCTCCCCGGCACGCAAGTCCGCTCTCTGCGATTGCCCGGCCTGAGCGGTTTCCATCCAATCCCGCCAGGACGCCCTCACAGGAACATCCTGACCGCCGACGGGCTAATCGTCCCGGAGGAGACGCTCCAGCACGTCGAGCACCCGGCCGCAGTCGGCTTCGTCCACCCAGACGTGCGGGCTGAGGCGCAAGGCGTCGCCGCGCAGGCTGGCAAAAACCTTTTCGGCCCGCAGCCGGTCGATCAGGTCATGGGGTAGGCCGCCGGGCAGGCGACCGCCAATCATCTGCGCCGACCGCGAGGCGCGGGGCGCCACCTGGAAGCCCAAGGCCTGCAGGCCTTCGGCCAATGCGTCGGTCAGCGCGCCCAGGCGCGCGGCGATGGCCGGGACGCCCCACTCGGCGACCAGCTCCAGGGCCGTGGCGGCCATCGGCAGCGCGACCGGATCGTACAGCTCGCCGCGGTCATAGCGACGGGCGCCGATGGCGGAAGGACCGTTCCCACTGTTGGCTTCCAGCGCCAGCCCCTCCTGGCGGTGCGGCGCGACGTAGAGGAGCGCCATCCCGTAGGGACCGAGCGTCCATTTGTAGGTGGGGAACGCGAGGAAGTCGGGTTGCAGCCTGGCGACGTCGACAGCCTGGGCACCGACCGCCTGGGTGGCATCCACGACGAACGCGGCTCCTGTGGCGCGAATGGCCGGTGCGAGCCGCTCGAGGTCGACCGAGGCGCCATCCGTCCAATGCAACGGCGTCAGGGTGGCGACCGCCAACGGCGCCGCGGCGGGTCGCGTGATGGCCGCGAGCAGCGCGGCGGTCCAGTCCCCGTTCGCCGGGCGCGGTACTTCCTCTACGAGCAGGCCGCGCGCGCCTGCCAAGCGGTCGAACGCCAGGCACAGCGAGGGAAATTCGTTCGCCATGCGCAAGACCCGGCCGCCCGCCGCGGGCGCGAGATTGAGGGCCGCGGTAGCCATGCCCTGGCTGACCGAGCCGAGAATCGCCATGTCGTCGACCTGCGCGCCGATCAGACCGGCCGCCGCGGAACGCGCGCGCTCGGCCCAGACCGGCACGACATCGCGGGAGTAGGCCCATGGCTGGCTCTTGGTGAGAAGTCCGGTTTCGCCAGCCCGACGCACCTGGATGGGCAATGGAGCCCATGCGGCAGCGTCCAGATAGCTGACGTCGCGGGGGAGATCGAAGGAGGCGCGTTGGCACGCAATGGCAGCGATCGGGTGCATGGCTTCTCCGGTTCCTCATCCTATGAGTGGCCCACGCTATCCGAAATCAGGCGGCCCACCAAATCGGTCCGGCCCCTGGCATCCGCCCCAGCCTTGGACGGCTGGGAGCAGGCGCGCGATGAAAGCCTCGGGGGAGACGGGCAATCGACGGGATTTCCTTTTCCAGCGGAGGGGCGGTACGCGGGCAACGGCAAATGGCTGAGCCGGAGGTTGCTCGACGGTGAGCGGGATGGGCGATGCCCTCGCATCGGCGGCTGGCGTGCTTCGAATCGATGAGGGGCTGCGACCCCGCTCAGGCGAAGTCCATTCGCTAACCCATGTATTTCGTAGGGCTTGGTTCGTCTAGACCGATAGAGTCGTCCAAAAAACAATGACCTGGCCACACCCGCTTGGCGAAAGACGACCGAAGCAGAACGGGATGGGCGAAGGAGCGCAAGCATGGAAAACGAATGTAAACGGCAGTTGAAGGAGCGACTGCGAGAAGCGGGACTCAAGACCAGCCTGCCGCGATTGAAGATTCTCGAAGCCTTGCATCGGGCCACCTTGGAGAACGGCGGGGCGTCCGCTCGCGCGCTGCATGACGATCTGGTCGAGGCGGGCGTACCCCTATCCTTGGGGGGCGTGAGGCAGGTGATTTGCCGCCTGAGCAGCCATGGCCTCATCTTGCACGAGGCCAATCATCGCTACAGTTTTTCACTCGAGGGCAAGGCGCTCGCCAGGGTCGAGGCCTAGGCGCTGTACGGAAGTGCCTGGCGCTTGGCGATGCTAAACAGGCTCGGAATGCTCATTTTACAGACGCAAAATTCGCTTCTTCGCCAGTTCGTTGCCTTGCCTGAGCGTCAGTCGCTGACGCTTGGTGCGGGTCTAGCGCCGCTCGCTATCAATGCGGAACGTGCCGATGATGGCCAGGCCACTCAAGGTGAAACCTTTCCTTGAAGCCTTTCCGGCTTTTCTGTGCGGGAGTCTTTATGGGAGCCTTGCGCTCGGTTGCATCCAACGTCGCCGGGACCGCCTCGACGGGCTGTTCGGCTGGCTGTTCCGCGACGGAGTCGGAGTGGCGGGCCAGGGAAGCGCGCTGGGCATGGCTGCGTGCCATTCGCAACATGCCCCAGAGCATGGCGGCGGAAATCAATAACCAACCGGCGAGCATCAACAGGATATAGCTTTCAGCGTCCATCTTCGTTACCTCCGCGCTTGGCGTTGCGGATACGTCGTAAAGGTCTAGACCTCCCCCTTGCGAGCATTGGTTCCCCCGTCGACGCATCGATCTGACGGGATGAACCTCCTTTCGTCCGTTTCTGTCCGAATGAAGACCTCATCTTCGCGCCTTCGCATCGGGCTTCCGGGCCCTTTCTTCATGCCCGGTTTTCATGACAGAAGGTCGAAGGCCACCTGCCGAACGACGGAGTATGCCGATGGGCACCTGGACCGACGAAATCAGAGACGCGTTCATTGCGGAATTTTCCGACCTTCCCAGTCTCACCGAGGCGACCCAGATCGTCATCCGCCTGGTTCTGGCGGCCCTGCTGGGCGGCCTGCTGGGCTTCGAGCGCAGCCAGAAGGGCAAGGCGGCCGGAGTTCGCACGCACATGCTGGTGGCGCTGGGGTCGGCACTCTTCGTGCTGGTCCCGATGCAAATCGGCGCCCAGGGCGATGCGATGAGCCGGGTGGTCCAGGGTATCGTCGCGGGGGTCGGTTTCCTCGGCGCGGGCACCATTCTCAAGCACGGCGAGAACCTGGCCGAGGTCAAGGGGCTGACCACCGCGGCGGGTATCTGGCTGACCGCCGCGATCGGCATCGCCGTGGGCATGGGGCGTGAAGTGACGGCCATCCTCAGTACCCTGCTGGCCCTGACCATCCTTTTCCTGGTGCCGCGCTGTGTCGAGCATCTGGACCGACACGAACCCTGACGGGCGAACCCTTTCTCTGCCGCGAGGTTCAGAGTAGGGAAGCGCCGTATCAGGAGAGCGATCATGTTTCGCGATTTCGTCCACCACACCGCTTGGACCGATGCCATGCGCAGCGGCCGCGATTATGTCGGGTTGATCGAATATCAGCCCAAGTACCCCGGTGCCGAGGCCCATGTCCTATGGGTCGTCGCACCCGGCTGCGTCTGCGAGGCGGATGCGGAAACCTTGGCCGATAACATGCTCGATCAGATCGCCGACATCACCCCGGATGGCGACGTGATCTACCGGGATGGCGTCCGTCTCTGATTCGAAAAACAACGATGGTCACAGGAGCACAGATATGGCACGGGCGATTTGGAAAGGCGCGATCAGTTTCGGTCTGGTGCATATCCCGGTGGCGCTGGTGTCCGCGCTCGACCGACAGGGCGTGGACTTCGACTGGCTGGACAAGCGCAGCATGGACCCGGTGGGCTACAAGCGAATCAACAAGGTCACCGGCAAGGACGTCGATAAGGACAACATCGTCAAGGGCGTGCAGTACGAGAAGGGCCGCTATGTGGTGCTGAGCGAAGAAGAGATCCGCACCGCCCACCCGAAATCCACCCAGACCATCGACATCCTGGCCTTCGTCGACAGTTCCGAGATCGACCTGCCCTACATCGACACCCCTTACTTCCTGGCGCCCGACAAGCGCGGCGGCAAGGTCTACGCCCTGCTGCGCGAGACGCTGGTGGAAAGCGGCAAGGTGGCGGTGGCCAACGTGGTGTTGCACACCCGCCAGCATCTGGCGGCGGTGATGCCCCAGGGCGATGCCCTGATGCTGCTCACCCTGCGGTGGGGCAACGAAGTCCGCGGTATCGAAGCCCTCGAACTCAAGGACATTCCCGATAAGGGCGACCTCAACAAACGCGAACTGGAAATGGCCAAGCGCCTGGTCGCGGACATGAGCGAGGACTGGGACCCCAGCCTCTACCACGATACCTTTCAGGAAAAGATCATGGCCCTGGTGGAGCGCAAGGCACAGGAGGGCAAGATCGAAAGCGTCGAGGGGCCCGAGGAGGATCCGCGCCAGAGCGCCGATGTCATCGACCTCACCGAGCTGCTCAAACGCAGCCTGAGCGGCGGCAAGAGCGCACGCCCCGCGCGCAAGAGCGCCAGCAAGGCCGAGGAGAAGCCCGAGAAGAAGGAACCCGAGGGCAAGGGCGAGAAAGCCAAGCCATCGCGCGCCTCGAGGAAAACCGCCAGTCGTTGATCGTGCGGGCCTCGTCCGGCATGCACAGGCGCATGGCCGGCACGCGCTGCGCCGGCTCTGCCGCCGCGTTCGCCTGAACTTTTGACAACCCCTTCGTTCGGAATTAACAGGGCGCCATACCGCTGGATCGTATGGCGTTTTCTTCTTCCATCCAGTTCGGTGAACAGGCCATCTCCGGTGGCATCGGTCCGTTCTGGCAAGGGACTCATACTCGAAAGTGCCCACAAGGCCTAAGGAGCGCTGCCCGATGTCTGTTGCCCGTTTTACCGAAGAAGTTGCACGCAAGGAGGCGTTCGAGCCTGGTCATCTCAGCCTTGAGCGCGCGGTCGAATTGCCGCGCATCGCCATCGAATCGGTAATGCCCAGCCTGCATGAGGGCCGTTTCGCGGCGAAGGCCATCGTCGGCCAGGACATCGTGGTGGACGCGTGCATCTTCGCCGACGGTCACGACAAGCTCGCCGCCGCGGTGCTGTGGCGCTTCGAGGACGAATCCAGCGGAGAAAATCCATCGGCCTGGCAACGCGTCGACATGCGGGAGCTGGGCAACGACGCCTGGCAGGCGAGCTTCCAGGCGCCGCGCGTGGGCCGCTACCGGTTCGCCATACAGGCCTGGTGGGACCGCTTCGGTTCCTACCGCTACGAATTGAGCAAGAAACACGCGGCCGGCGTGCCCATTGCCCTCGAGCTGCAGGAGGGCAACCTGCTGCTGGCGGAGGCCCGCGAGCGTGCCGAAGGTGAGGCGCGGCCCCGCCTGGATGCCCTGTTGCAGCGCTTCGCCTCCCTGGCCGACGACGATGAGCGGGTCGCCTTGTTCCTCGAGGAAGACACCGCGCGCCTGATGGCCCTGGTCGATCCCCATGCCCACCGGGTTCGAAGCGCGGAATATCCCCTGGACGTCGAGCGCGCCCTGGCGCAATTCGCCAGTTGGTACGAACTCTTCCCGCGCTCGCAGACCGACGATCCTCAGCGGCACGGCACCTTTCGAGACGTGTTGGAACGCCTGCCGGCGATCCGCGACATGGGCTTCGACGTGCTTTATTTCCCACCGATCCATCCCATCGGCCGCGCCCACCGCAAGGGCCGCAACAATGCCCTGCACGCGGGCCCGGACGATCCCGGCAGCCCCTACGCCATCGGCAGCGAGGAGGGCGGGCACGAGGCGATCCATCCACAACTGGGCAGCTTCGACGACTTCCGCGAGCTGGTCCGCGCCGCGGCCGATCACGGCCTGGAAATCGCCCTGGATTTCGCCATCCAGTGTTCCCAGGACCACCCCTGGTTGAAGGAACATCCGGGCTGGTTCGCCTGGCGGCCGGACGGCACCATCCGCTACGCGGAGAACCCGCCAAAGAAATACCAGGACATCGTCAACGTCGATTTCTACGCCGAGGATGCCATTCCCGATCTGTGGCGTGCCCTGCGCGACGTGGTGGCCGGGTGGGTCGAACTTGGCGTGAAGATCTTTCGCGTGGACAACCCCCATACCAAGCCGCTGCCATTCTGGGAATGGATGATCGGCGACATTCGTCGGCAATATCCGGAGACCATGTTCCTCGCCGAGGCCTTCACCCGGCCCGCGATGATGGCGCGCCTGGGCAAGGTCGGTTTCAGCCAGAGCTACACCTATTTCACCTGGCGTAACACTAAGGCGGAGCTGGAAGACTATCTCCAGGAGCTCAACGAGCCGCCGCTGCGCGACTGCTACCGGCCGAACTTCTTCGTCAACACGCCGGACATCAACCCGTTCTTCCTCCAGCACAATGGGCGCGCCGGCTTTCTCATCCGCGCCGCGCTGGCCACCATGGGTTCCGGCCTGTGGGGCCTCTATTCGGGGTTCGAGCTGTGCGAAGCCGAGCCGGTGCCGGGCAAGGAGGAGTACCTGGATTCGGAAAAATACGAAATCCGGCCGCGGGACTACAACGCGCCCGGCAACATCGTGGCGGAGATCGCCCAGCTCAATCGGATTCGGCGGCAGAACCCGGCCTTGCAGACCCACCTGGGCCTGCAGATCTATACCGCCTGGAACGACAACATCCTCTACTTCGGCAAACGCACCGCCGATCTGCAGAATTTCATCCTGGTCGCCGTCAGCCTCGACCCGCACAACGCCCAGGAAGCGCATTTCGAATTACCCCTGTGGGAGTTGGGCCTGCCCAACGACGCACAGACCCAGGGCGAAGACCTGATGACCGGGCATACCTGGACCTGGTATGGCAAGACGCAATGGATGCGTATCGAGCCCTGGCATCAGCCCTTCGGCATCTGGCGGATCAGTTCGCAACAAAGGGTATGAGCGGCTGCCTTGCAGCCATCAATGGAACGCGGCAGGAGACGGTGCGATGAATCGCCCCGACAGGACCTCAACGATGGAAAGAACCAAGAAAGCGCCCCGTACACGCAAGCCCGCAGCCTTCATCGAAGACCCGCTCTGGTACAAGGACGCGGTAATCTACCAAGTGCATGTGAAGTCGTTCTATGACTCCAACAACGACGGCATCGGCGACTTCCCCGGCCTGATCGAGAAACTCGACTACATTGCCGAGCTGGGCGTCAACACCATCTGGCTCCTGCCGTTCTATCCGTCCCCGCGTCGCGACGACGGCTACGACATCGCCGAATACCGTGGCATCCATCCGGATTACGGCGACATGGCCGATGCCCGTCGCTTCATCGCCGAAGCCCACGCTCGCGGCATCCGGGTGATCTGCGAGTTGGTGATCAACCACACTTCCGACCAGCATCCCTGGTTCCAGCGTGCGCGCAAGGCGAAGAAAGGCTCCAAGGCCCGCGATTACTACGTGTGGTCCGACAGCGACCAGAAATACGATGGCACCCGAATCATCTTCCTCGACACCGAGAAGTCCAACTGGACCTGGGACCCGGTGGCCGGCCAGTACTTCTGGCACCGCTTCTACTCGCACCAGCCCGACCTGAACTTCGATAACCCGCAGGTGATGAAGGAAATCATCTCGATCATGCGTTTCTGGCTGGACATGGGCATCGACGGCCTGCGCCTGGACGCCATTCCCTACCTGATCGAGCGCGACGGCACCAACAACGAGAACCTCCCGGAAACCCACGACGTCCTCAAGCAGATCCGCGCCGAGATCGATGCCAACTACCCGGACCGCATGCTGCTGGCCGAGGCCAACCAGTGGCCGGAAGATACCCAGCTGTATTTCGGCGGGCGCGAGGTGACGGACAAGGACGGCGCGGTCAGCGTGCTCGGCGACGAGTGCCACATGGCCTTCCATTTCCCATTGATGCCGCGCATGTACATGGCCATCGCCCAGGAAGATCGGTTCCCGATCACCGATATCCTGCGGCAGACGCCGGACATCCCCAGCAACTGCCAGTGGGCGATCTTCCTGCGCAACCACGATGAGCTGACCCTGGAGATGGTCACCGACAAGGAACGCGACTACCTGTGGAACTACTACGCCGCGGATCGACGCGCGCGGATCAACCTGGGTATCCGGCGCCGCCTGGCACCGCTGGTGGAGCGGGACCGTCGCCGGATCGAGCTGCTGAACAGCCTGCTGCTGTCCATGCCCGGTACGCCGACGCTCTACTACGGCGACGAAATCGGCATGGGCGACAATATCTTTCTCGGCGACCGTGATGGCGTGCGCACCCCGATGCAGTGGTCGGTGGACCGCAATGGCGGTTTCTCCCGCGCGGACACCGCCAGCCTGGTGCTGCCGCCGATCATGGACCCGCTCTACGGCTTTCAGACCATCAACGTCGAAGCCCAGGCCCGCGACCCGCATTCGTTGCTCAACTGGACCCGGCGCATGCTCGCCGTGCGCAAGCAGCAGAAGGCCTTCGGCCGCGGCACCATGAAGATGTTGGCGCCGACCAATCGGCGCATTCTCGCCTACCTGCGCGAATACACCGGGGTCGACGGCAAGCGAGACACCATCCTCTGCGTGGCCAACGTGTCCCGCGCGGCCCAGGCGGTCGAGCTCGACCTGTCCGCCTTCGCCGGCAAGGTGCCGGTGGAAATGGTGGGCGGCAGCGCCTTCCCGCCGATCGGTCAGCTTTCCTACCTGCTGACCTTGCAGCCCTACGGCTTCTATTGGTTCCTCCTCGCGGACGCCAGCCAGATGCCCAGCTGGCACGTGGAGCCGGTGGACCGGTTGCCTGAATTGTCGACCCTGGTCCTCAAGCGCGGCCTGGAAGACCTGCTGGCGCCGGCCTCGCGGCGTGTATTGGAGCAGGAATCCCTGCCGGCCTACCTGCCGAAGCGGCGCTGGTTCTCCGGCACCGACGGCCAGGCGAAAAGTGTCAGGGTGGCCTATGCGACGCCGTTCGGCGATGCCAAGCGGCCTCTGCTGCTGGCGGAAGTCGAAGTGCAGCAGGGCGAACAGCGCGACCGGTATCAGTTGCCGCTCGGCTTCGTCACCGAAGACGAACCGGGCAGCGTCTTGCCCCAGCAACTGGCCTTGGCGCGGGTTCGCCGTGGCCGCCAGGTCGGCCTGATGACCGATGCCTTCACTCTCGAGGATTTCGTGCGCAACGTCGTGCGGCAACTGCGCAAGGGCGACGTGCTGCCCCTGGCCGACGGCGAGCTGCACTTCCTGCCCAGCGCCAAGCTGGCCGAGTACGACATCGCGGACGACGCGGAAATCAAGTACCTGTCGGTCGAGCAGTCGAACAGCTCGGTGGTCATCGGTGGCCGCATGGTGCTCAAGCTGATCCGCCGGGTGTTCCCGGGCATCCACCCGGAACTCGAAGTGGGCGGCTTCCTCACTGAGCGTGGTTTCGCCCACATTGCGCCGGTGCTCGGGGAAGTCCGCCGGCTCGATGCCGAGGGTGAGTCCCATGCCTTGATGATCCTGCAGGGTTACCTGAACAACCAGGGCGATGCCTGGCAGTGGACCCAGGACACCCTCGAAAGGGCAGTGCGCGACCAGATGAGCGCCGGGGTTTCCAACCAGGAAAACCAATTCGGCGCCCTGGGCGAGCTGCAAGGCTTCTCCGCCATGCTCGGCCAGCGCCTCGGCGAAATGCACATCGCCTTGGCGGCGGAGACCGACAACCCGGATTTCGGCGTCGAGCTCAGCGAGAAAGCCGACACCGCGCATTGGGCCACCAGCATCCGTGCCCAGGTCGAACAGGCCCTGGATGCCGCCGAGGCGCAACAGGCTCATTTGAGCCCGGAAGAGCGCGAGGCGCTGCAGACCCTGCAAGGCCGCCGCGCTCGCCTGCTGGATTACGTGGACGAGCTGGCCAAGCGTTCCGCCGGCGGCCTGCGCATGCGGGTGCATGGCGATCTGCACCTGGGCCAGGTCCTGGTGGTTCAGGGTGACGCCTACCTGATCGACTTCGAGGGCGAGCCGGCGCGGCCGCTGGCCGAGCGCCGCGCCAAGCACAGCCCGCTCAAGGACGTCACCGGGGTGCTGCGTTCCATCGACTACGCGGCAGCCATGGCGATGCGCAATGCCCAGGGCGCCGACCAATCGCCGGAAGCCCAGCAAGCGCGTGCGCTGATTTCCCAGACCTACCGGCGCGATGCCCGCAACGCATTCCTCGAGGCCTACCGGTTGGCCGCCGCCGACCTGCCGCACACCTGGCACGAACGGGACGGCGAGGGTGCTGCCCTCGCATTGTTCAGCCTGGAAAAGGCAGCCTACGAAATCGTTTACGAAGCCGCCCACCGTCCCACCTGGATCGGTGTCCCGTTACAAGGGTTGGTGGAACTGCTACAGCATCTATCGGGGGCGAAAAAGTAATGAAACACGAACAGGAATTCTCCAGCGGCCATGCCTTGGGTATCTCGGCAGCGGACGCCAACGCCTTGGCGCGCGCCGAACACCCCAATCCCTTCGCCGTGCTGGGCCAACACCGCGAAGGCGAGGGGGTGGTGGTTCGCGCCTACTTGCCGAACGCCCTGGCGGTGGAGCTGATCGACGGCGAGAGCGGCGAGGTGCTCGGGCCGATGGAGCAACCGCAAATCCCCGGGTTGTTCTGCGGTCGCCTGGCTCGCCGGCAGGCTTATCGCCTGCGCATCCGCTGGGCCAGCGGGGTCCAGGAAACCGAAGACCCCTACAGCTACGGCGCCCTGCTCGGCGATATTGATCTCTATCTGTTCGGAGAGGGCAACCACCGCGACCTCGGCCATTGCCTGGGCGCGCAGCCGATGAATCTCGACGGCGTGGCGGGCGTCCGCTTCGCCGTCTGGGCACCCAATGCGCGACGGGTCTCGGTGGTGGGGCATTTCAACAACTGGGACGGCCGTCGGCATCCAATGCGCCTGCGTCACGACTCGGGCGTCTGGGAGCTGTTCATCCCGCGGCTCGAGGCGGGCGAGGTCTACAAGTACGAAATTCTCAGCCGCGACGGCATCCTGCCCCTCAAGGCGGATCCCATGGCGCGTGCCACCGAGTTGCCGCCCGCCACCGGTTCGGTGGTGGCGGGCCCCTTGCAGCACGAATGGCGCGACAGCGCGTGGATGGAGGGGCGCGCCCGTCGCCAGGCCCATGACGCGCCCCTGTCGGTCTATGAGCTGCATGCCGGCTCCTGGCGCCACGAGGGGGGCAACGAGGGCCGCAGCTACGACTGGCACGAGCTCGCCGAACGCCTGGTCCCCTACATCGCCGAACTGGGCTTCACCCATATCGAGCTGCTACCGATCATGGAGCATCCCTTCGGCGGCTCCTGGGGCTATCAGCCGCTGTCGCAGTTCGCGCCCAGCTCACGGTTCGGCAAGCCCGAGGACTTCGCGGCGTTCGTCGACGCCTGCCACCAGGCCGGCATCGGCGTGATCCTCGACTGGGTACCGGCGCATTTCCCCACCGATGCCCATGGCCTCGGTCGCTTCGACGGCACCGCGCTGTACGAATACGAAAACCCCATGGAGGGCTTTCACCAGGACTGGGATACCTACATCTACAACCTGGGCCGCACCGAGGTGCACGGGTTCATGCTGGCCTCTGCACTGTATTGGTTGCGTTACTTCCACATCGACGGCCTGCGGGTGGATGCCGTCGCCTCCATGCTGTACCGCGACTATTCGCGCAAGCAGGGCGAGTGGGTGCCGAACCGCTTCGGCGGCCGGGAGAACCTGGAGGCCATCGATTTCCTCCGCCACCTCAACGATGTGGTCGCGGTGGAAGCGCCCGGCGCGCTGGTGATCGCCGAGGAGTCCACGGCCTGGCCGGGCGTCAGCCGGCCCACCCAGGAAGGCGGCCTGGGTTTCGCCTACAAGTGGAACATGGGCTGGATGCACGACAGCCTGCAGTATTTCGCCGAGGACTCGATCAACCGGCGCTTCCACCACGACAAAGTCACCTTCGGGCTGCTCTACGCATTCTCGGAGCACTTCATCCTGCCGATCTCCCACGACGAGGTGGTGCACGGCAAACGCTCGCTGATCGACAAGATGCCGGGCGATCGCTGGCAGAAGTTCGCCAACCTGCGCGCCTACCTGAGCTTCATGTGGACCCACCCGGGCAAGAAACTGCTGTTCATGGGCTGCGAGTTCGGCCAGTGGCGCGAGTGGAACCATGACCACGAGTTGGATTGGTACCTGCTGCAATACGGCGAGCACCTGGGGGTGCAGAAGCTGGTGGGCGACCTCAACCGGCTGTACCGCGAACATGCGCCCCTGCACCAACTGGACGGCGACGCCAAAGGTTTCCAATGGTTGATCGGCGACGACGCGGCGAACAGCGTCTACGCCTGGCTGCGCTGGAGCGCCGACGGCAAGCCGTTGCTGGTGGTGGCGAACTTCACGCCGGTGCCGCGCGAGGGCTACCGGATCGGCGTCCCCTTGCCGGGCTTGTGGCGCGAGCTGTTCAACAGCGACGCGGAGCGCTACGCCGGCTCCAACCTGGGCAACGGCGGTGGGGTGCACACCCAGGAAGAAGCCAGCCATGGCCAACCTCAATCGCTCTCGCTGCTGCTGCCGCCCCTGGCGCTCACGATCTTCACGCCGGTCACGGAGTGAAACGCCGATAGGCACGCCCCTCGCCGGGAGCGGGCTTCCGCTCCCGGCAAAGGACGAATCCGCGGTTCGCCTGCACCGGTCCGCGTCCCGCCCATGCCGGGTCGATGACGTTAGCCTCCATCACGCACGGCGAAAGGGGACTTCTCCGGTTTTTTCGACTAGCCTCCGCACTTTCCCCATGGATTGCAGGAGCCTGTTCGAATGGATGCCAATGCAACTGCCAAGCCTCAGTCGCTCGTCGATTTGCTGTCGCTGACCGCCCGCAGTCTGACCCACCTGACCGCTGCCATGACCGCCATGTCCTTCGAGCTATTGCGCAGCGAGGACAGCGTGGTACGCGACGCCAGCAAACGCATGATCACCCGCATGGCCGCGATCAATGGCGAGCTGGACCAGCATTGGGCGCTGATCAGCGAGTTGACCGGCATTCCCGAGCCCGAGGAAATGCCCTGCAGCTTGACGGAGGTCCACCTGGCGAACGTGGTTTCCATCGCCAAGGACTATTGAATCGGGTGCGGTCGATGCGCCGGTCCCGGGAAGGACCGCCGCACGGGCGGTCTTCCGGCGGGAGCGGATGGCGACGCGGCGCCTCAGCCGTTGAGCACGGTACCGCCATTCACATGAATGACCTGACCGCTGACGTACGACGAGTCGTCGCAGGCCAGGTACACGTAGGCCGGTGCCAGTTCCTCCGGTTGGCCGGGGCGCCCCATGGGCGTATCGGCGCCGAACTTGGCTACCTGTTCCGCGGTGAACGTGGAGGGGATCAGCGGCGTCCAGATCGGTCCCGGCGCCACGGCATTGACCCGGATGCCCCTGGGCGCGAGGTTCAGCGCCAGTGAGCGGGTGAAGGCGGTGATGGCGCCCTTCGTGGAGGAGTAGTCCAGCAGGATCGGGTTGCCCTTGTAGGCGGTGATCGAGGTGGTGTTGATGATGCTCGCGCCCTTGTTCATCTTCGGCAGGGCGGCCTTGGTCAGTTGGAACATGGAAAAGATGTTGGTGCGGAAGGTCTTTTCCCATTGCTCCTCGCTGATGTCTTCCAGCCTCTCCTGGGGATGCTGTTCGCCGGCGTTGTTCACCAGCACGTCCAGGCGGCCCAGGGTGCCCAGGGTTTCCTCCACCACCTTGGCGCAGAACGCCGCTCCGGCCACGTCGCCGGCGAAGCTCAGGCAGCGTCGGCCCAGGCCTTCGATGTCGCGGCGGGTCTTGGCGGCGTCGTCGTGCTCGTCGAGGTACAGCAGGACGATGTCGGCGCCTTCCTTGGCGAAGGTCACCGCCACCGCGCGGCCGATCCCGCTGTCCGCCCCGGTGATCAGGGCTACCTTGCCGGCCAGCTTTCCGGCCGCCCGGTAATCCTCGGCGCGATAGGCCGGGGCCGGGGTCATCTGGCTTTCCAGGCCGGGTTGGTGGTCCTGGTGCTGCGGCGGAAGGGTTTGCTTGGAGTCTGTCATGGACGGGTTCCTTCTGTGAGTCGGGGTGTCTAGGGGACGGACTTGACGCGATGCGGAAAAGTTTCGGCGGGATGAGGGTCGTCGCTGCGCATGACGGGCGCCAGGGTCGCTCCCGCGCGGGGTGGAAAAATGAAACTCTGCCTGGTCGGTGGCCTCACTTACTAAAGACATCCCTACCGCACCCGCGGCTCTGCTGGAGGCCCGAAACATGCCCGTCCAACATGACCTCGCCCAGGATTTCCCCGAGTTCGGCGAAGCGCTGAAAACCCTCGCCCGGACCGATGCCGAGTTCGGCTCGTTGCTGGAGCGCTACCAGCGCCTCGACAAGACCATCGTGGAGGCCGAGCGCGCGGCGAACCTGGATGACGACAAGCTCAACCAACTGCGCCGCGAGCGGGTACTGACCAAGGACAAGATCGCGCGCAAGCTCGAGCGCGCCTGAGGGCATGCCTCGCCGACCCCGCGATCCCTGCAAGGAGCCTTCATGAACGCCATCCAACGCGTGATGGATTACCTGCAGCACCACGAATTGGTGCTGACCACTGCCGAGTCCTGCACCGCCGGTTCCATCGTGTCCCTGCTGGCCACCATCCCCGGCTGCGGAGCCTGCCTGGATGCCGGCTACGTGGTCTATTCGCCCGAGGCGAAGAAACGCCTGCTGGGCGTGCGCCAGGAAACCCTGGATCGCTTCAACCTGACCAGCCAGGAAGTGGCCTGGGAAATGGCGGTGGGGGCGTTGCACGACAGCGACGCCAACCTGGTGATCGCCAACACCGGCATCGCCGGTCCCGAAGGCCAGGACGGCATTCCCCCCGGCACCCTGTGGTTCGCCTGGGGCTTTCGCAATGGGGAGCGCTTGCACGTCTTCACCCGCAAGGAACGCTTTCCCGGCGACCGCTGCAGCGTGCTCGACCAGGCGGCGCGCTACGCGCTGGACATGATCCCCGCCTATCACCAGCGTTTCCTGCGCGGGGAAGGCTGAATCCCATGCCACCCGTCCGCTGGCGCTGAACCAATAGGGGTTGCGCCCTTCTTGTTTAGAGAGCGCCAGTCCGACCCAACGAATCACAGGAGAATTTCATGCGTGCATTGACGTACCACGGTGTCCACGACGTGCGTGTCGACACCGTTCCCGATCCGGTGCTACAGGCACCCGACGACATCATTCTCAGGGTGACCGCCACCGCCATTTGTGGATCGGACCTGCACATGTATCGCGGCAAGATTCCTGCCGTCGAGCATGGCGACATCTTCGGCCACGAGTTCATGGGTATCGTCGAGGAGGTGGGTTCCGGGGTCAGTGCCGTGCAGCGCGGCGACCGGGTGGTGATCCCCTTCGTGATCGCCTGTGGCAGTTGCTTCTTCTGCGACCAGTCGCTGTACGCCGCCTGCGAAACCACCAACCCGGGGCGTGGCGCGATCCTCAACAAGAAGGCCATCCCCTCGGGTGCCGCGATGTTCGGCTACAGCCACCTGTATGGCGGCGTGCCTGGCGGACAGGCGGAGTTCGTCCGCGTGCCCAAGGCCAACGCCGGCCCCTTCAAGGTGCCCAGCACCCTGGCCGACGAGAAGGTCCTGTTCCTCTCGGACATCCTGCCCACCGCCTGGCAGGCGGTGATCAACGCGGGCATCGGCCCCGGTTCCAGCCTGGCGATCTTCGGCGCCGGCCCGGTGGGCCTGCTTTCCGCCGCCTGCGCGCGGATGCTCGGCGCGGAGCAGATCTTCATGGTCGACCACCATGCCTATCGTCTGGAATACGCGCGGCAGGCCTATGGCGTCATCCCGATCAATTTCGACGAGGAAGACGATCCGGCGCAGCTCATCACCGAGCAGACCGCCGGTCATCGTGGCGTCGACGGCGTGGTGGACGCGGTGGGCTTCGAAGCCAAGGGCAGCACCACCGAAACCGTGCTGACCACCTTGAAGCTGGAAGGCAGCAGCGGCAAGGCACTGCGCCAGTGCATCGCCGCCGTGCGCCGTGGCGGCGCGGTCAGCGTGCCGGGGGTGTACGCCGGGTTCATCCATGCCTTCATGTTCGGCGATGCCTTCGACAAGGGGCTGACCATCAAGATGGGCCAGACCCATACCCACAAGTACCTGCCCGAACTGCTCGAACACATCGAGGCGGGGCGCCTGAGCCCCGAGGCGATCATCACCCACCGTATGCCGCTGGAGCAGGCGGCCAAAGGCTACGAGCTGTTCAACAAGAAACAGGAGGATTGCCGCAAGGTGATCCTCACCACCGGCTCCGCCATTCCCACGGTAGAAGAGCCGCTGCGTGACTCCAGCTTCGATCTGTCCGCTCCCGCGCTGTAGGCGGAAACGCCAGGGCCGGCGCTGGGACAGGCCGGCCCTTTTTCATTTACTGTGTTCGGGCGAGCTCGCGGGCGTGACGCCGCGGGGACCGGCGAAGCCCCAGATCACCAGGCCGACCACCGGGAAGATCAAGATCAACAGTGCCCAGAGGGTCTTCGCGCCGGTGCTGCTCGAACTGCGCACCACACTGGCGATCGCCCAGATATCCAGCAGCAGGATGATCAGGCCGGCGACGCCCCCATACAGTGAATCGATCATGTCGTGTACTCCTCTCGTGGATGTAGACCTCTGCGTTGTGACCGACGGGACGAAACCCCGGTTCAGCGCGTTCGAGGGCGCGCAGGCAGCGAATGTTCCGCCTGCGCCGCCCGCCGCCGGGCGTGGCGCCGCTTGAAGCCGCGCGACGGTGCCCTGGACCTAGTCAAGTGGCTGGCCATGGCGACCATGTTCCTCGACCACCTGCGCTATCTCTGGCCCGACCTGAACGGGCTGTTCGTACCGGGGCGGCTGGCCTTCCCACTGTTCTGCACGGCCATCGCCGCGAACGTCGAGCGGGACGATGGCGGCGCTTTTCCCAATGCCCGCCATGCGCGCTATCTCGGCTGGATGCTGGTGTTCGCGGCGCTTTCCGAGTGGCCCTACCAGCGCTACACCGGCTTGGGTCACCCCTATAACGTCATGCCGACCCTGGCGCTCGGGCTGGTCATCGCCTGGGGCCTGAAATACCGCACGCGACTCGCCCTGACCTTCGCCGGCGCGGCCGTGCTGGTCGCCGGCGTGCTCGGCGAGGAGCGTTTGATGTATGGCCTGTGCGGCGCGCTCTTGCCTGCGGCGATCTGGATGGGCCTGCACGGGCGAGCGGCCGCCTGGCTGTTGGCGAGCGCCCTGAGCCTGGCACCCAACCTGCGGGAGATGGCGCGGCTCGAGCCGCCCGTCCTCGAGCCCTTCATGCTACTGGTCGCCGCCAGCGCCTTGGCGGGGCCCTGCCTCGGCCTCTGGCTGTTGCGGCGGCGCCCGACCTTTCGCGTTCCCCCCGTGCGCCGCTGGGGCTACGGGTTCTATCCGCTGCATTTGTTCGGCCTGTACGGCTTCGGCCTTTTCCTGGCATGGGCCCAGGCCGCGGGCGGATAGGCTGGCCTCGGCACGGCTCTTGCCCCGCGACGGTAGCGGTGGATGCAGAGGGAACGCCGTGATTCATGGCGAATAGGCGCCACCAGAACCCCGGTAGACGAAGGGCATGCCGATCGCGTCTACCCGCACGGTCGGGGCAGGGCAACGGAGCGCGCGTGTAGGGCGTCGAGCCGAGCGATCACGCGCCCCGGTACCGCTCGGCACGACTGAAGGCGTTCTCGGCGTGCCGGAGAGGCTGAGCCCAGGGTGACGACCGGGAAGGTGCGTCGCCCTGAGGGCGTGTCACCTCAAAGGCGCACGTTCATCCGTTTGCCCAGGTGCTGCGGGTTTTCCAGTTCGTCCACCGCGCAGGCGGCGAAGCTCAGCAGTTCCTGGCGTACCTGCTCGGTTGGCGTCTCGCCAGGGCTGCGCAAGTCGTCGATGCTCAGGCCGTCCTGCACTGCCGGCGCGTTGACCAGGGTCCAGCGCAGCGTGCTGCGCTGCAGGGCGTCCTGGACGCGCTCGGCGAGGTCGCCCAGCTGGGCGGGGCCATCCAGCCAGGCGAAATCGCCGATCAGCAGCAACTGGTCGACTTTCACCCGGGGCATGCCCAGGGCCAGGGCTTCGATGGCCTCCAACTGGCGGCGCGGCGTGCGGCTGTCATCCTGCTGGTCGCCGGCGGGTAGGCGCGGGCTGCTGAGCACGGCGATCACCGCATCCATGCCGGCCACGCTTTCGCTCACGCTCAACGCGTCGAAGAGGTCGCCCGACTTCGCGCGCAAGCCGGGGCGGGCGGTCAGCGCATTGAGGTCGCTGAGGATCGCGACCCCTTCGTGCTGGCGGTTCAGCAGTTGCACCAGCAGCGCGCTGCCGATGCTGCTCTGGGCGCCATAGAGGGCGAATTTGAGTAGAGGCGTTTCGAGGTTTTTCATGGAAGGGCCACGAATACGAAGTCGGACGGGGCGCCGACGCTCACCGTTTGCAGGGTTTCGCCGAGCCGCCCGCTCTCGGGGTCGCGGGCGAGCACATGGATTCGATCGCTGCCCTGATTGGCGAGCAGCAGGAAGCGACCGGATGGCGATAGGGCCATCTCGCGCGGTTCGCGTCCTTCGCAACTGCGTCGTTGCAGGCATTCGAGGGTGCCCTTGGCGGGATCGACCCGGTAAACCACCAGATGGTTATGGTCTCCACGGTCGAGCACGTGAAGGAAGCGGCCGTCCGCCGACAGGTGCAGGGAGCCGGCGGCCACCGCGCCGCCGAAGCCCGGCGGTGCCAGGCGTTCGGTCTGTATCGCGCGCAGTTCGCCGCGCTCCACCGCCAGGGCCATGACTTCGCCGCTCAGTTCCAGGGTCAAGTAGGCGAAGCGGCCGTCCGCACTGAAGACCAGATGGCGCGGGCCACTGCCGGTCGGCGCCTGGAACGACGCGGGCCCGGCGGTCTGCAACGGATTGGCGGGGTGGTGCACGTCGTAGCGGTGCACGAAGACCCGGTCCGCGCCGAGGTCGGCGACGTACAGGTGCCAACCGTCGGGGCTGATCCGTGCGCAATGGACGTGGCCATGGGCCTGGCGTTCGGCATCGCCGTGGCTGCCTACCGGGTGCCGGTGCACATGCCGGGCCGCGCCCAGGGTGCCGTCGGCGGCGACCGGCAGCACCACCAGGGAGCCGGGTTCGGCATCGGCAGAATAGTTGGCGACGAACAGGTAGCGCTGGTCGGGGGAAAGGCTCGAGTGGGTCGGGTGGTCGCCCTTCGAGGCTTGGCTACCGTGCAGGTCGAGCCGGCCGCTCGCCGCGTCGAACTGAAAGTGGCTCACCTGGCCGCGGCGCTCCCCAGGCATATCCGGGGATTCTCCGCCATCCTCGCTGACCGCGTAGAGCTGGCGGCCGTCGGCGCTGAGGGTCAGCCAGGAGGGGTTACTGCAGGGCGCGGTGAACCGCAGTTCGCCTATGCGCCCCGCGGCGTCGTCGAAATGGAACACCTGGATGCCTTCGCTCGCACCGGCCGTGTAGGTGCCGACCAGCAGGTTGAAATGGGCGGGCGGTTTGCCGCTCGGGTTGGCACGGGTCACGTCTTCGTACTCCATGAAGCAAGTGAAAGGCTCTAGTAGATGACCGATGCTGGCCGTATGGGTTCGGCGCTGCCTAGAGGGCGGATTGCCGCGCCCCGGACGGAGCGGCTGAACTCCCGCTGGAAGCGGCCAGTCTGCTTGTTCAAGCCCGTACATTTATCGGAGGCGACAATGCAGATCAGAGTGGACGGCCAGGTGGCCCTGGTGACGGGCGCCAGCTCGGGTATCGGTTACGAATGCGCCCGCGCGCTGGCCGACAATGGCGCAGCGGTGGCGATCAACTACCACTCCCAGGCGGAGCCGGCGCAGCGTCTGGCGGATGATATCGTCGCCGCGGGCGGCAAGGCCATCGCCATCGGCGGCGACGTCTCGGACGAGCGGGCGGTCCAGCATCTGTTCCAGCAGACCCTCGATGCCTTCGGCCGCCTGGACATCCTCGTGGCCAACTCGGGCATGCAAAAGGATGCACCCGTCGCCGACATGAGCCTGGAGGATTGGAACGCGGTGATCCAGGTGAACCTGACCGGGCAGTTCCTCTGCGCCCGCGAGGCGATCCGTGTATTCAAGCGCCAGGGCGTACGGCCCGAGGTGTCGCGCGCCGCCGGCAAGATCATCCATATGAGCTCGGTGCACCAGCGGATCCCCTGGGCCGGGCACGTCAACTACGCCGCCTCCAAGGGCGGCGTCGACCTGCTCATGCAGACCCTGGCGCAGGAAGTGGCAGGCGAGCGCATCCGGGTCAACGGCGTGGCGCCCGGCGCCATCCGAACCGCGATCAACGCGGAGCAGACCCAGGGCGATAAGGGCGACCGGCTCCTCGAGCTGATCCCCTACGGGCGCATAGGCGACGTGCAGGACGTCGCCAACGCGGTGGTCTGGCTGGCATCGGACGCTTCCGACTACGTGGTCGGCGCCACCCTGTTCGTCGACGGTGGCATGTGCCTCTACCCGGAGTTCCGTAACAATGGTTGAGGACAATGGGCAATCCTCCGGCGCGTCCGACCCGGAGCCGGCGCAGCAACGACCGATCGAAGCCCATGGGATCATCGGTGACCTCCGCAGCGCGGCGCTGGTCGCCGACGACGGCAGCGTGGATTTCATGTGCTGGCCGGAATTCGACAGCCCGTCGATTTTCGCCGCCCTGCTGGATACCCCCGACGCCGGGGTTTTCGAACTGGCGCCGGTACTGACCGAGGCGCGCCGCCAGCAAATCTACGTGCCGGACACCAATGTGTTACAGACCCGTTGGCTGGCGGAGGAGGCGGTGGTGGTGATCACCGACCTGATGCCGATCTGCGACGCGCCGGGCCTGCCGCGCCTGGTCCGGCGCGTAGAGGTGGTCCAGGGCACGGCGGAGATACGCCTGCGTTGCCGGGTCCGCCACGATTACGGGCGCAGCCATACCCGCGCGGCGATGGCGGGAGATTCCCGGTCGGTTCGCTTCGACGCCGCCGACCAGCCAGCCTTGCGCCTGGCTTCCAGCGTGCCGCTGGCGGTAGAGGAAGACTCGGCGATCGCCCACTTTCGCCTGGGCCACGGCGAACACGCGGATTTCGTGCTGGGCGCCGACGAAGATGCGCGGGTCAGGGTCGACGGCTCCGTGCAATGTCTGGAGGAAACCCAGGCCTTCTGGCGGGATTGGATCGGTCGCTCGAATTACCGCGGCCGCTGGCGGGAAATGGTCAATCGCTCGGCCCTGGCGCTGAAGCTGCTGACGTCGCGCAGCGGCGCGATCCTCGCCGCCGCCACCTTCGGCCTCCCGGAAACGCCGGGCGGCAGCCGCAACTGGGACTATCGCTACAGCTGGATCCGCGACTCGTCCTTCACCGTCTACGCGTTCATGCGCCTGGGGTACGTCGACGAAGCCAACGCCTACATGCGCTGGATCCGCCGGCAGGTCAGCGAATGCTGCGAAACGTCCGGCAAACTGCGCATCCTCTACGGCATCGATGGGCGGCAGGAGTTGCCCGAGGAAAACCTGGCGCATCTCCGCGGGCACGGCGGGGCGCAGCCTGTCCGCATCGGCAACCAGGCCTACGAACAGGTCCAGTTGGACATCTACGGCGAACTGCTGGACGCGGTGTATCTGTCCAACAAATACGGCGAGGCCATTTCCCATGAGGGTTGGCAGCATGTGGTACGGATCGTCGACGCCCTCTGCGAGAGCTGGAACGAGCCGGACGTGGGAATCTGGGAGATGCGCGGCGAGAAGCAGCACTTCCTGCACTCGCGGCTGATGTGCTGGGTCGCCTTCGACCGCGCCATCCGCCTGGCGACGAAACGCTCGTTGCCGGCCCCGTTCGGGCGCTGGGATGCCGCCAGGGCCGCGGTGCACGAGGACATCTGGAAGCACTTCTGGGATCCGCAGCGCGAGCATTTCGTGCAGAGCCTGGGCAGCCATGCCTTGGATGGGTCGATGCTGCTGATGCCGCTGGTGCGTTTCGTCAGCGCCACCGATCCCCGCTGGTTGTCCACCCTCGACGCCATCGAACAGCACCTGCTGCGCGACGGCATGGTCTATCGCTACCGCACCGCGGACACGCCCTCGGACAACCTAGCCGGCGAGGAGGGCGCCTTCGCCGCCTGCTCCTTCTGGTACGTGGAATGCCTGGCTCGCGCCGGCCGTACCCAACAGGCGCACCTGGAGTTCGAGCAACTGCTGCGCTACGCCAACCCCCTGGGGCTCTACGCCGAGGAATTCGACAAGCACGGCCACCACCTGGGCAACACCCCCCAGGCCCTGACCCACCTCGCCTTGATCAGCGCGGCGACCTACCTCGACCGGACGCTGAACGGTGGCACCACGCTGTGGAAGCCGTAACGCCGACCATCACCGAACGGATGAAGCCATAAGCCGACGCTGGGGCAGGATGACCAACGATGTGCTATAGCCATGGACGGCTTTGCACTCGCTCAAGGAGACAGGTATGTCCAGCCTGGATAAAGACGGCATGTTGATCGATGCCCAGGTCATCCAAATGCGCTTCACCGGAATCGAGCATGGCGAACTGGCGGGCGTGCACGCCATCGTTGTTCATCAGACCGATTCCTCGACTGCCCAGAACACCTTCAACGGCTACAAGAGTGGCGGCAACGGCGCGCATTTTCTCATCGACAAGAACGGCCAGATCTACCAGACCGCCAGCGTGCATCGACGCTGTTACCACGTAGGTAAATTGATCAGGTCGAAATGCCTAGAAATCAACAAGAGCAACTGCGACAGCGTGGCCATGGCCAGCATGCTTGCGATGGGCTGGAGGCAGCAGATCAAGGCGCTCGACGCTCATGAACGTCAGAAGGATTACCCCGAGCGTTACCCGATCAACAGCGACTCGGTGGGCATTGAGCTGGTGGGCAAGAGCCTGGATGCGACTCGCTTCGAGGCCGTCACGGCGCAGCAGAACAACTCACTGCAATGGTTGGTGAGCGAGCTGTATCGACATTTCAGCCTGACTACGAGCGATGTCTACCGGCATCCCGACGTGTCCTACAAGAGTCCCGGAGAAGCGAGCACCGCCACATGGAAATGAAGCCACTCACCATAGCCTTGGCGCTCGGCCTCGCGCCGTCGGCCTGCACGGCCCAAGGGCTGGATATTGGAAAGGCCAAGGATTTCTACGTCGAGGATTTCAACTCTGAGAATGTCCAGCGATGCCGGGCCACCGACGTCGATCTGGATAATGAGCAAGTGCAGGACTTCTTCACCCGGGCCCAGCTCGTGGACAGCAAGACGCTGCACGACCATTACAACTTCGCGCCCTGTTACATCGAAGGTGTGGTGACCTACGAAGGCCGCTCCTGCGACTGGCAAATCCGCGCCGGTGCCACCGGCCAGATCAGTTGTGGCGGAGAAGTCTGGCTCTATGCCTGCGATCGATGCGCAGAACTTTTCGAAAGCAAGCCGACTCCTTGAACTCTGTCACGAGCTGATTCGTGGTTATTTCGGCCCGACAAGCTCCATCTCAATGGAGAGGGAGCTTGTCGGGTGTTGGCGCACATATAGAAGGGTGTTGGTAGCCCGCCTTCTATGCTCTGGCAAGCTTCAAGCGTTGGGCGAGGGACGGGTTCAATGGGCGCAGCCTATACGCTCAGTGAGTTCACTCGCGCGCGATACCGACTTTCCAGTCGAAGCTCTTATTCGATTCTGCAGCGATTGGAGATCGGCAAATCGATAGGGCATGCAACTGTCCATTTCGATAATGCCGCCATTGTTCCTGTACACCAGGAAGTTGCCGGTGAGTCATAGGTGACATGGAAACTGAAGTAGCCCTCGATATCGGCTCTTCATCTTTGGTGTTCCGATACTTTCGATTTCTGCCCGTTCGATCTGTTCGCGAATGTGTCCTTGATCGAGCAGGAACAGAGGCACTAAGGCTTCAGCTTGTGATACCGACAGCCCGGCCGGGTCCACCGGCGCAGCGGCGAGCAAGAACGACGACGAGGGTTTTCAACGCTTGGCCATAACCGGCGAGCCCCAGCGTGAGCACACCTCCCACTCGTCGGTACATCGGCACTCTTGTCGACCCTTCGTTCTCCACTGCAGGTACATCCACTGGAGAGTCATCATGCCTTCGAAAAACCTTGTCTCGATTCTCGCTCTGCTCGTCTCCGTTGGCCTGGCCTCTACCGCCCATGCCCAATCGCCGATTCCCGGCGCGGCGGAAGGTCCCGGCGCGGGTTCGCCCACCACGCCCCGCACCGACGACACTCTGAATGCCCAGCCCATGGGCAACGACACCGAGCAGGGTACGGTGATGGAGCACGAGAACAAGATCACCCTGGACAAGAACTCCGGTTCCGGCACCGATGGTACCGATGGCAAGACCACCGGAAGCGGCACCACCAGCGAAAGCATCCCCGGGAATATCCCGCCGGCACGCGCCCAGTGAGATAAGCCCGAGGGCGAAGCCAGCCATGGCCTCGCCTTTCGGGCGGGGGCACCTTAAGCTCCGTCCATGCCCGAGCAACCCCACCGAGATACCCTCGCCCTTTTCCTCGATACGTGCCGCCGTCTGAGCCAGGGCGACGAGGACCTCGTCGCCCGTTTGCGCGACGCGGGTTTCGTCTGCGAACCCTTCGACTGGTCGTTCACGCTGCCCGCCGTGCATGCCTGGCTGGCCACCGATGAGCCCTATCCGCGCTTTCGCCAGCGCTTGTTCGCCAGCCGCTTCAACCAGTGGCTGGAGGCGTTCGACATGCGTGTGGTGATCGAGGACAACCGCGGCAAGGTCGATGCGAACCGCTATCGGCTGTGCCGTCGGCCAGCCCCTCAGGACTCGTCGCCGCCCCGATAGAGATGCCGATGATCGGCGCTATAGAGCGATGAGCGCCCGAAGGCCTCGGCGGCCAGTACCGGCCCCACCAGGATCAGGGCCGTTCGGCGAAAGCCCTTGGCCTCGCTCAAGGCCGGGAGGGTGGCCAGGGTGCCGGTCACCCAATCCTGGTCCGGCCAACTGGCGCGATGCACGACGGCCGCGGGGCAATCAGCGCCGTAGTGGGGGATGAGCTCTTCGACGATGCGTTTCAGATGGCTGACGCCGAGGTGGATCGCCAGGGTGGTGCGATGGCGCGCCAAGTCCGCCAGCCGCTCGCCCTCGGGCATGGAGCGATTCTGCCCGTAGCGGGTGAGGATCAGGCTCTGGGCCACGTCCGGTAGCGTCAGCTCGACCCCTAGCAAGGCGGCGCAAGCCGAAGTCGCGGTGACCCCGGGGACGATCTCGTAGGGAATCCCGGCGGCGCGGAGGTGCTCGATCTGCTCGCCGATGGCGCCATACAGCGAAGGGTCGCCGGAATGGACCCGCGCCACATCCTGGCCGCGCCGGTGGGCTTCGAGCAGATGGCCGACGATCTGCTCCAAGTGCAAGGGCGCCGTGTCGATCACGCGCTCGGCGAGGTGACCTTCCAGCACCGCCCGCGGCACCAGCGAACCCGCGTAGAGGATCACCGGGCAACTGCGAATCAGCCGCTGCCCTTTGAGGGTGATCAGTTCGGGATCGCCTGGGCCGGCGCCGATGAAATACACGGTCACGGCGCATCTCCTTCCGTGGCTACCCGGGCGATGGCCACGCTGGCCCGGGCACTGTTGCGCTTCTCCAGCCGCAGGCGGGCCGGGGCCAGCCCGAGCGCGTCGGCCTGGGCCAGCGCGCAGGCTTCGGCGACCCCGGCGCTGCCCACTTCACGCAGCACTTGTTGCGACGGTCGTTGCAGGCGGTCGGCATAGGTCGCCAGAAAGCCAGCCTCGAAGAACGCCAGGGGCAGGCCCAGGCTGTGGGCGAGACTGAGCAGCCCGGGCTCGTCGCGTTTGCGGTCGAGGCTGGCGAGGCCGGCCAGGTCGCGGACGTGCAGGCCGCATTCGGCCAGCGCGCGATCCAGCAGCGCACGCAGTTCCGCTGGATCGCAGCCGCGCCGGCAGCCTAGGCCGGCGACGTATGGATTCACGCCGCGTCGGGGGCGCTGGGACGGCGGAACAGCCAGACGCTGATCAGCCCCAATGCCAGCCAGAACAGCGCGTTGGTGGCCAGGGAGGCGAACACGAACTGGCGCTCCAGGTGTTCCGGCGCCAGGCTCTCGTGGACATCCGGCTGCGGCGCGCCGATCAGGTGCGGGATCGCCAGCAGGACGAGGCCGAGAATCCGCAGCCCCCAGGAGCGCCCGAAGGTCAGCAGGGCCAGGCCCACGGCGGTCGAGCTGGCGGTGCCGATCCACCAGTACTGGCGCGACAGCAGGTCGGCGGCGGCGGTGCCCGGCAGTTCCGGCGGCAGGCCGGCGGCCGGCGCCAGGTTGAAGGTGACGAAACCAGCCACGCCCCAGGCCAGGCCCTGCCAGAGACGCAGCGGGGTACGCAGGCTGTAGAGGCCCGCCAGCATCAGCGCGAAGCCGACCGCTACCACCAGGTTGCTGCCGCTGGTGGAAAGCGTGCGCTGCCAGCCGTCCTCGGGCGACCAGGCTTCCGGCTCGTGCTCGTGGGCGGCGACGCCGTCGTGGACGTGCTCGGCGGGTTCGCTCTGTTCGTAGGTTTCCGCCTGGAGAATCAGCGGGGTGACCCACAGGGTTTGCAGCAAGGTCAGCAGGATGGCCGCGAGCAGGCCCGCCAGGCCCGCGGTCTGGGCGATACGCTTGAACATGTCGACGTCCTCAGTGGCAGGGGAAGGCGGTGCTGTGGCGGGTGTCGTGAGCGGCGTTGTGCACCGCATCGATATGGGAGAAACCGGCGAAATAGATCAGCAGCGCACCGAGCAGGCAGCTGCCGATGGCGAGCGGCAGGCGTTGCGACAGGGGGAGCGCGGCGGTGGATTGGAGTAGGGTGCTGCTGGACATGGACGGACGTTCCTTCTTCGACGAAGCGGGGCGCGACGAGGGGGAACGCACGAAAGCCGGACGTCGGGAACGGACCGGCTTCAGCTCGCGCCCGCCCACCGCGGGTTGCCAAACAGAGCTCCAGGCCGGTCTCCGGGCTTGCGAGCTTCGACCATCGGCCGATCACCGGGATCGCCTTCCCATGCCAGGGGCACAGTGGACGTTCGATCCCATCACTCGCTTACCGTTGCGGGGGCAGCGCCGGACTTGCCGAGGGTCGAACCCCGCGCACCGGCTTCCCGTTTCACCTCGCGCGCGACGGCGCGAGACACCTGGAACAGCTTTCTAGAACAGCATGAATGCGTCGCGAGCGTCAACCGCGGCGATTGACCTGTATCGGGGCACTGCGTAGCCTTGCCGGTTCGAGGTTTCCCGGGCTGCGGCCCGGGCCTGCAGGCCGGTTCCGCGCTCGAGCGCGGCGCTCGCCGCAGGAGGGAACGCGGTCATGCCGCGGCTGCCCCCGCAACTGTGAACGGCCCAGGCCTGTCCGGATGCCACTGCGGTTCCACCGTGGGAAGGCGGACAGGCGCGCAACGCGCAAGCCGTGAGCCAGGAGACCTGCCTCGACGGTCGTGTCCGCACGGCCTCCGATGACAAACCGGGCGGGGTGATCCGGTGGCGAATCCGTGGCGCGGGTCTCCGCTGCGCGCGCTCGTCAGGCATGCCCGCCCGATCCGCTTCGTTCAGAAAGGACCGCGCCGCACATGAAAACTCTGGGCAAACTTCCCGTCACCATCGTCACCGGCTTTCTCGGCGCGGGCAAAACCACCTTGCTGCGGCACATGCTGGACAACGCGCAAGGGCGACGCATCGCGGTGATCGTCAACGAGTTCGGCGAGCTGGGCATCGATGGCGACCTGCTCAAGCAATGCGCCATCGGCTGCAGCGAGGAAGAAGCCGCCGGGCGCGTCTTCGAACTGGCCAACGGCTGCCTGTGCTGCACCGTGCAGGAAGAATTCTTCCCGGTGATGCGCGAACTGGTCGCGCGCCGCGACGACCTCGACCAGATCCTCATCGAAACCTCCGGCCTCGCCCTGCCTAAGCCCCTGGTCCAGGCGTTCCAGTGGCCGGAAATTCGCAATGCCTGCACGGTGGATGCGGTCATCACCGTGGTCGATAGCCCGGCGGTGGCGGCCGGCACCTTCGCCGCCCATCCCGACCAAGTGGACGCGCAGCGTCGCCAGGACCCCAACCTCGACCATGAGTCGCCGCTGCACGAGCTGTTCGAAGACCAGTTGGCCAGCGCCGACCTGGTGATCCTGAACAAGAGCGACCTGCTGGATGCCGATGCCCTGGCCCGGGTCCGCGCCGAAGTGGTCCGGGAACTGCCGCCGGCGGTGAAGATCGTCGAGGCCCACCAGGGGCATTTGCCGCTGGACGTGTTGCTCGGGCTCAACGCCGAAGCCGAGCGCCACATCGACGGCCGCGCCACCCATCACGATCACGAACCCCACGAAGAACACGATCACGACGAATTCGACTCCTTCGACCTGGACCTGCCGGAGGTCGACGACCGGCGTCTACTCGATGCCCTCGCGACCCTGGTGGGGCGTCACGCGATCCTGCGTGTGAAGGGGTTCGCGGCGATTCCCGGCAAGCCCATGCGCCTGCTCATCCAGGGCGTCGGAAAACGCTTCGACAAGCATTTCGACCGCGCCTGGCGCACCGACGAGCCCCGCACCACGCGGCTGGTGGTGATCGGCCAGGCACTGGACCGCGCGGCGATCGCCGCCGAACTGCGCGCGGCGCTCTGAGCATGGCGCGGCGCTGAAGCATGCACCTGCTGCGCACCCAGCCGGGTGGCTTCGTGCCGGACGACGGCATCGCTCACCTGGCCCAGACCCCCGCCGAACTGGTGGTGCTCTGTAGCGGCGATTCGCACCTGTCGCTGCTCGCCGAGGCCGCGCGGGACCTGCCGGACGACTATCCGAGCCTGCGCCTGGCCAACCCCGGCCAGTTGCGCAACCACGCCTCGGTGGACCTGTACGTGGAAGAGGTGTTGCAGCATGCGCGGGTGATCATGCTGTCCCTGCATGGCGGTATCGGTTACTGGCGCTACGGCATCGAACGTCTGGTGGAGCTCGGCTGGCGCGGTGTGCAACTGATCCTGGTGCCGGGCGACGACCGGCCCGACCCTGAGCTGAGCGCCCTGGGCACGGTGCCGGCCGGGGACGCCGAACGGGCCTGGCAGTTCCTGCGCCAGGGCGGCCTGGACAATGCCCGCCAGTTCTACCGATTCCTCGCCACGCGCTGGCTCGGCCGCGACTATCCCTGGGAGGCCCCGCGGGCCTTGCCCCGGGTGGCGCTCTACCACCCGGAGATCGCGCGACCGACCTTGGAGGCCTGGCGTCGCCAATGGGCGGCGGAGCGGCCGGTGGTGGCCTTGCTGTTCTACCGTACCCACCTGCAGGCGGCGAACACCGCTTTCATCGACGCATTCTGCGTCCAGTTGCAGGCCCAGGGGCTCGACCCTCTGCCCATCGCCGTCGCCAGCCTCAAGGAAGCGGCCTGCCTGGCGGAGGTGGAAGCGCTGCTCGACGAGGCGCAGGCCGCGCTGATCGTCAATACCACCGGGTTCGCCCAGTCCAGTCCGGAAGCGCCGGGGCGCTCGCCGTTCCGGCGTCCGGTGCCGGTGTTGCAAGCCATCTGCGCTCTGGACAACCGTCAGGTCTGGCTGGATAACGCCCAGGGCCTGGGTGCCCGGGACCTGGCGATGCACATCGCCCTGCCCGAACTCGACGGGCGCATCGTCACCCGTCCGGTGAGTTTCAAGGACCTCGCCTGGCGCAGCGAGCGCAGCCAGAGCGACGTGGTCTGCTACCGGGCCGATACCGGCCGGATGGCCTTCGTCGCCGAATTGGCGTGGCGCTGGTGTCGCCTGGCGCGGCTGCCGAACGCCGACAAACGGGTGGCCTTGGTGCTGGCCAACTACCCGACCCGCGACGGCCGCATCGGCAATGGCGTCGGCCTGGACACGCCGGCCGCCGCGCTGAACATCCTGCGCGCGCTGCGCGACCGGGGCTATCCGGTCGAAGGCCTGCCGGAGAACGGCACCGCGCTGATCCAGGAGCTGCTCGGCGGCGTGAGCAACGACCTCGACAGCCTCGATCAGCGTCCGGCCCGGCAGAGCCTGGCAATGGCCGAGTATCGCGAGCATTTCCAGCGCCTGCCCGAGGCCAATCGCCTGGCGGTGCAGGCACGCTGGGGCGAGCCGGAGGCCGACCCGATGTGCCGTGGCGGACGGATGATGGTCGCCGGGCTGCGCTTCGGCCTGACCTTCGTCGGTATCCAGCCGGCCCGTGGCTACCAGCTCGACCCCAGCGCCATCTACCATGACCCGGCCCTGGTGCCGCCTCACGGCTACCTGGCCTTCTACTTCTGGCTGCGGCAGGTGTTCGCCATGGACGCGGTGGTGCACGTCGGCAAGCATGGCAACCTGGAGTGGTTGCCGGGCAAGGGCGTCGGCCTCTCGGAAGGCTGCTGGCCCGATGCCGTGCTCGGGCCCTGGCCGAACATCTACCCGTTCATCGTCAACGACCCGGGGGAGGGCGCCCAGGCCAAGCGGCGTACTCAGGCGGTGATCGTCGATCACCTGATGCCGCCGCTGACCCGCGCGGAAAGCTATGGCCCGCTGCGCGACCTCGAACGCCTCGCCGACGAGTACTACGACGCCTGCCTGCTCGACCCACGCCGGGCCGAACGGCTGCGCGGGGAGATTCTGGCCCTGGTGCGCGAGACCCACCTGGATCGCGAGCTGGGCCTCCAGCTCAGCGAGGATCCGGATAGCTGGCTTCCGCAACTGGATACCTACCTCTGCGACCTCAAGGAGTCGCAGATCCGCGACGGCCTGCACATCTTCGGCGAATCGCCGGAGGGGACGTTGCGCGACGACACCCTGTTGGCCCTGGTGCGCATTCCCCGGGCCGATGGCCGGGGCGGCAACGCCAGCCTGCTGCGCGCCCTGGCCGACGACCTGGCGCTGGGCTTCGATCCCCTGGATTGCGAGATGGCCGAACCCTGGCAGGGGCCGCGTCCCGCCGTGTTGCATGCGCTGGATGACAGCGCCTGGCGCAGTGCCGGCGACACCCGCGAGCGCCTGGAAAAGCTGGCTTTGGCGCTGATCCGCGGCGACGGCCAGGCCGAGCCGGGCTGGACCGCCAGCGCGGCGGTACTGAGGCAGGTATGCGAGCGTGTGGCCCCGGCCCTGGACGCGTGCGGCGCTGCGGAGATCGCCGGCGTGCTACAGGCTTTGGAGGGACACTTCATCCCGGCCGGCCCCAGTGGCGCGCCCAGCCGCGGGCGCCTGGATGTACTGCCCACCGGGCGTAACTTCTATTCGGTGGACGTGCGCAACCTGCCGACCCCCACCGCCTGGAGCCTCGGCTTGCAGTCGGCGCGCCTGCTCCTGGAGCGCCACCTGCAGGACCACGGCGAACCCCTGCGTCAGCTCGGCCTGTCGGTATGGGGCACCGCCACCATGCGCAGCGGCGGCGACGACATCGCCCAGGCCATGGCGCTGCTGGGCGTGCGGCCGGTCTGGCAGGCCGGCAGCCAGCGGGTGGAGGATTTCGAAATCCTCCCGCCTGGCGCACTCGATCATCCGCGGGTGGACGTGACGCTGCGGGTCTCCGGATTCTTCCGCGATGCCTTCGCCAATCTGATCCGCCTGTTCGACGCGGCGGTGCAAGCGGTGGCCGAGCTGGACGAACCGGATGATTTCAACCCGCTGGCGGCCCGCGTGCGCAGCGAACGCGCGCGATTGCAGGCGCAAGGCGCGAGCGCGGACGACGCGCGGCGCCAGGCGGGATGGCGGATTTTCGGTGCCGCGCCGGGCGCCTATGGCGCCGGGGTGCAGGGGGTCATCGAAGAGCGCGCCTGGCAGAACCGCGCCGACCTCGCCGAGGCCTACCTGAACTGGGGCGGCTTCGCCTACGGCGCCGAGGACGCCGGCAGCCCGGCGCGGGCGGATTTCGCCCAACGGCTCGGGCTGCTCCAGGCTGTGGTGCAGAACCAGGACAACCGCGAGCACGACCTGCTCGACTCCAACGACTATTACCAGTTCCAGGGCGGCATGCTGGCGGCCGCCGAAACCCTGGGCGGCGCGCCGGTGGCCAGCTATCACGGCGACCATAGCCAGCCCGACCGGCCGCGTATCCGCACCCTCAAGGAGGAGCTGGGACGGGTGGTGCGGGCCCGCGCCGCCAACCCCAAGTGGATCGCCGGGATGAAGCGCCACGGCTACAAGGGCGCCTTCGAACTGGCAGCCACCGTGGACTACCTGTTCGCCTTCGACGCCACCAGCGAGTTGGTGGACGATCACCAGTACCAGTTGCTGGCCGATGCCTACCTGCTGGACGACGACACCCGCGCGTTCATCCAGCACCACAACCCGGACGCCTTGAGGGACATCGCCGAACGGCTTGTCGAGGCCCAGCAGCGCGGCCTCTGGGAGCAGCCCGGCGAGTACCGCGAGCGCCTGGAGAACCTGCTGCTGGACATCGAGGAGCAATGAACCTAACCGCGCCGGCCGCCCAAGCGTCGGGCGGCATCCAGCAGCAGCGCTTCGGTGGCTTCCCAACCCAGGCAGCCATCGGTGATCGACACGCCGTAGCGCAGGGGGCCGGAAAGCGGCTGGCAGCCGTCGAACAGATGGCTTTCCAGCATCGCCCCACGTAGCGACAGGTCGCCGGCCAGGCGCTGTTCCAGCAGACTGGCGAACACCTCCGGCTGGCGCAGCGGGTCCTTGCCGCTGTTGGCGTGGCTGCAATCGATCATGATCCGCGCCGGGACGCCCTGGCGCCGCAAGCCTTCGCGGGCCTCGCCCACGCTTCGCGCGTCGTGATTGGGGCCCTGGTGGCCGCCGCGCAACACCAGGTGGGTGTCCGGATTACCGGCGGTCGCCACCCGCGCCGGACGGCCCAGGGCGTCGATGCCGAAATGCCGATGCGGGCGGGCGGCCGAGCGCATGGCGTCGCAGGCGATGGCGATGCCGCCGTCGGTGCCGTTCTTGAAGCCCACCGGCAGGTCCAGGCCGCTGACCAGCTCGCGATGCACCTGGGATTCGCTGGTTCGCGCGCCGATGGCGGCCCAGCCGAGCAGGTCGTCGAAGTAACCCGCGGCCAGGGGTTGCAGCACCTCGCTGGCCAGCGGCAGGCCGCGCTCGAGGATTTGCAGCATCAGTCGGCGGGACAGCGCCAGGCCTTCGGTCAGGTCGTCGCTGCCGTCCAAGTGAGGGTCGTAGAGCAAACCTTTCCAGCCCACCGTCGTGCGGGGTTTCTCGACGTAAGCGCGCATTACCGGCAGCAGCCGGTCGGAAACCCGCTCCGCCAGGTCGGCCAGGCGTTCGGCGTATTCGAGGGCGGAATCGGGGTCATGCAGGGAGCAGGGGCCGACCACCACCAGCAGGCGCTCGTCGCGACCGTCGAGAATCGCGCGAATGGCCTGGCGATCGGTGCGAATCCGCGCGGCCAGGGCGGGGGATAGCGGAAGCCGCTGGCGAAGCTCGGCGGGGTTGGGCAGGGGCAGGGTGTCTCGATTCGACGCGGTGTGCGGCGGCTCTATCGGTTGTGCGGAAGCGGAGGACAGCAGAGGAGCGACGGAAGCGTTCATGAGGGATTCCCGCCGGCGCGCGGTGCGCGCCGGTCACTAACTAGGTGTTCGGTTCGAGGGTGAGCGGTCGGCGGTCGAGCGGCTAAATCGCCCGCTAGCGAAGGAACGGGGGTAATAGCGGCGGTAAGTGGTCATGCGATGCTCCTGGAAAATGCGCCGGGATTCGGCGCGAAAAAACAAAACCCCCGGTCGGGTAACCGACCGGGGGTTCGAAAACACTGGCGGCGACCCGGATGCTGGGGCGCCTGGGGGGTATCAGGCGCCGTGGCTAAACCAATACCCGAAGAACGGATAACCAAGCCCGGCCCCGACCCGCGCGCACGCCGGCACGTTGCATACGGCAACCGGGCGGGTGAAGGACGAATGGGAAGGGGCGTGCGGCATGGCGATCTCCGTGATGCCGACCAACTTACTGCATCGATTCGAGCCTTTCAATCACCGACCGCTATCGAGAAGGTGCCGAGCCCGGCGGCCTTCGCTACCATTCCCGTTTCGCCATACCCAGGACCCTCCATGTCGTCTATTCCGCATTTTCCCCTCGCCGCCGTGGTCGCTGCCGATGACCTGAAGCTGGCGCTCTGCCTCGCCGCCATCGATCCGGCCATCGGCGGGGTGCTCATCGAAGGGCCTCGCGGCATGGCCAAGTCGACCCTCGCGCGGGGCGTCGCGGACCTGCTGGAGCGGGGCGGCTTCGTCACCCTGCCGCTCGGCGCCAGCGAGGAGCGCATCGTCGGCACCCTGGATCTCGACGCGGCCCTGGGCGAAGGGCAGGTGCGCTTTTCCCCCGGCCTGTTGGCCAAGGCGCACGAGGGTGTGCTCTACGTCGACGAAGTGAACCTGCTACCGGACCACTTGGTGGACCTGCTGCTGGACGTGGCGGCCAGCGGCGTCAACCTGGTGGAGCGCGACGGCCTGTCCCATCGGCACCCGGCGCGTTTCGTGCTAATCGGTACCATGAACCCCGAGGAAGGCGAGCTGCGTCCCCAGTTGCTCGATCGCTTCGGCTTCAAGGTGAGCCTCGAGGGATCGCCCGTTCCGCCGGATCGCGCGGAAATTGTCCGGCGTCGCCTCGCATTCGATAGCGATCCCAACGCGTTCCTGGCCCTGTGGCAGGCGCGCCAGACTGAGTTGATCGCACGCTGTGCGCAGGCCCGTGCACGGCTGGCCGGGATCCCCCTCGACGACGCCAGCCTGGAAAGCATCGCCCAGCGTTGTTTCGACGCCGACGTGGAGGGGCTGCGCGCGGACCTGGTATGGCTGCGAGGCGCACGGGCCCATGCGGCCTGGCGCGGGGCCGAGCGCATGGCGCAGGAGGACCTGGACGCGGTGGAGGCTTTCGTCCTGGCCCATCGCGGCCAGCCCGGCGCGGATGGCGGCCAGGCGCTTGCGCCGCCGCCCCAGGCCACCGACCGGCCCTCGAAGGCCTCGACGGGCGAGGGCCAATGGGGCGAGTTGCCGGCGCAGCCGGTTGCGCCGGCCGCTCCCCGTGAGTTGCCCGCCTGGCTAAAAAAGACCTGAGCATCCGTTCCGCGCCCCTGGCCGGAGCGGATGCCAGACAACGACCCGGGGAGAACCAGGGCGGAACCCAGGGCGCGCGTTCCGGCGTAGGCCTGCGCGGCCGCATCGACTGGCCGGCGACCCTGGCCGGCGGTCGGCCCCGCCAGCGTTCCGACCTGATCCGGTCGCCGCGCCGTGCGGATTCCCCGGCGCTCTGGGTGGTGATCCTGGACGCCTCCGCCAGCACAGGTCGCCACGGCGCCCTCGGCCGAGCGAAGGCGCTGCTGAGCGGACTGTTCGAACAGGCATACCGCCAGCGGGTACGTCTCGCCGTGTTGCAGGCCGGTGGGCGGGACGCCCGCTGGTCCTGGCTGGACCGACCGGCGTCCGCCAGGCTGCAGGCTTGGCTGATCCGACTCGGCGCGGGCGGCGGCACACCCTTGGAGGACGCCCTGCGGCAGGCCCATGACTGGCTGGTGCGCCGCCAGCGTCAGAGGCCCACCGAACGCCAACGCCTGCTGATCTTCACCGACGGCCGCTTGCGGCACCTGCCCGCTCAACTGATCCCCTGTTGTCCGAGCCTGCTGATCGACATCGAAAGCGGGCCGATTCGGTTGGGACGCGGTCGACTTCTCGCAGAGCGGCTCGGCGCGGAATACCGGTCATTGGATTAGAAGGGCGACGCAGCGCACAGTGCACCGTTTCACAGAAGCGCAGCCGCCGTTTGACTGTGGAGAGGGGTTTGACCTTAATCGTCTTTCATCTCTACAGGGAAGAATTAGGGGAAACATTCCTTATCAAGACGGCAAAGTTATTTCCCCCTACCGCAGGCGCCTGGGGAAGCTGGCTATTACACCTATGGAACACCCATGTATGGAGCAAGCCCGTTCGCTCACCCGCGTTTATTGAACGTATTGCTGGAAGTCGAACTGCGATGGGCCGAGCTGGACGAACGTAAGTTCGGCGTAGGGAATATCAGTCTCGCCAATGGCGCCAAGTTTCCTTGTATCTTTCTCATCGCCGTGAGCTTGAAAGCGTTCATTTGGGATATTGATAAGCGGCCAGGCATTCGTACAGAACCGCTTATTGAGCAGTCGCTATTTTGCGACCGGCAAATCCGTAGGTTCAGGGTTGTTGTGTGGGTTGTAGTCTTTGATAAGCGCGCAAGCATAGCGGGCGCTGGCAGGCTCTTGACGATCATCGAATTCTTTCTGCGTGAAAAAACCAGTAATATACCAGCCCAATAGGTAGCTAGGGTATTGATCTGAATGCCCCAGCTCGATGGCATACAGGCGACACGCTTTGTTCTTTTGCTTTATCCGGTAAATAATACGATGGCCATAACCATTGTGTTCTTCTTCTGAGTTTGTGTAGCTCCTTATTTCACAGCTCAAAGCTTCCGAATGCCAAGATATATACTTTGAGCGAATGGTCAATACGCCGCCACAGCCGCGCCCTTGCCCGTGATAACGGCCTTCAAAAAGACTGGTGTTCGGCGCGTCGTCCTTGGGGGTAGCTGTCCCTGCAAAGCCCATTACGCCTATGAAAATTAGTGTAGTAGTGTTTCCTTTTGATATCGCCCAATGAAAAAGCTGTTTGAATACATTGCTAAGTATCATGGTTTTGGTTTTGGGGTTGTTCTTTAAGTTGAAATCCTTCATGAACTACACATCCATAACTTGCGCTATTGGCTTCATGGCGACTGTTGAATTCATTTGCAGTAAGGTAGTCGTTCGCATATCAGCCACCCACATAGTTCGGAAAGCACTCGTCATGAAGCAGCTAAAGGGCTTGCAAGCGACACACTTTATTCTTGTGTTTGATACGGTAGACAATGGATGATCATAGGCGTCATGCTCTTCCTCCATCGTGCCGTAGCTCATTACTTCACAATCAACACACCGCCGCAACCGCGGCCTTGACCATAATAACGGCCCTCGAAAAATTGGCGTTCAAACTATCGTTTCCGGCCAAGCTATAAGTATATCGGCCTAGTGCTAACACAAAAATAAATTTATGAGCAAACATTCTTTAAGCTCTTCATGAAAAAATCATGCATGCCTCACTGTGTTGGCTATAAGCTTTTTAAAAGCATGAGGGTCTGCATAGTTATTCTGTTGATCTGGCCAGGTCTGTTAAACGATTACGCATTACTAGATATTCTACATTGAGCAGACAGGTTGATGTTATTAATGGCTGAGACGCCGACCTACTCCGAAATCGGTAGATATCTAGGTTCAGGGTTGTTCTTGGAGTTGAAATCTTTTATGAGTACGCATGCATAGCTTGCGCTAGCGGGATCTTGGCGGTTCTCGAATGCCTTGGCTGTGAAGTAACCGCTCGTATACCAACCACCAACATAATTAGGGAAATATTTGTCGTGCCCAAGTTTTATGTCATGCAGGCGGCAGGCCTTGTTTTTGGCTTTTATGTGATAAATGATGTGGTGATGATAGTCATCGTGTTGTTCTTCAGAGGTGGTGTAGCTTGTTATTTCGCAATTAAGTGCATCCGAATGCCAGGAAATATTTTTTGCGCGGATGGTCAGTACCCCACCACATCCGCGTCCTTGCCCGTGGTAACGACCTTCGAAGAAGTCAGTTTCTAGGTTTTCACTGTGAGCAAAACCTGGAAGGCTAAAAAATAACAAGAAAAATATTTTTGAGGTTATAGGCATCTTAGATTCCTGTGCAAATGGCGTTAAAGAAAAATTCGAGTTTGTCTTTGTAAGTCGCATCTCCGTTGACATTATAGATGGATGCAATGAAATTGAAATCCAGCCGCTCCATTGAGTATAGACACGTTTTCTGATTGCTTGAACGTAGTAGAGTTTTTGCCCGGCTCTCAGTGCCTTAGGGTTGATCCCCGGATTGAGTGTGCGAAGGGTATCTACCGTGGTGCCGGCCGCCTTGGAAATTTTTTCAAGATTGGAGTATTCGTGCGTGATGGTGAATTCACGCACCTGGCCTTCTTCCCTTAAGGTTAGGGTAGCGAAAGTGCAGGCTCTCATTAATAGATAGGCGGTGCCCGCTATTATATTTTCTCTTGGGCGTGTTCTGATGCTGTCATGGCTTATATAGCGATATTCCCCGGGGAGAATAAGTTTCATATTTTCGCCCGTGAATTTATCTTTGCTTAAAACGTCATTTATACCAAGATTGCCAGGGTTGCCAATTTGCATGGGTCTTGTGTTCCAAGCATCTTGCCATGCAGCGGGACCCGTCTCTGTATATAAGAGCGCACGTAATAGTCTGCTGTCTATGTAAGGGATAACAAAAAGCCCCGCCTCGCAAATACCTGGACCCTGGAAATGCCTGTTATAGGTGGCTGCTATATCATTGACAATGTTGTCGTATTTTTTTCAATCGGCTTGGCTGCGTAAAGACGCTTCCATACCGCTTTTCCAAAGAGAAAATTGTGGGGCGCTTAAAGAATATTTGTATTGAGTAACTCGCGTCGGTCTACGTGGATAAGTCTGTATGTCAGCGATTGTTTGCATAGGTCCTCCCTGGGAGCAGGGATTCTAGCTTTTATGTGGAATCAGGGCTGTGAGGACACGCACAGTCATGCCTGCAATGCGCCCCAGAGACTCTCCATATCCTCGAACGTCCGGTCGGCGAGGGGCAAAGGAGGACGAGCCAGCATCAGCACCGGCCGCCCCAATTCCCGCGCCACCTGGAGTTTGGGTTCGGTCGAGGCGCCGCCGCTGTTCTTGCTGATCAACACGTCGAAATCGCCGTGCTGGAATAGCACGCGTTCGGCGTCCAGCTCGAAGGGACCGCGATCGCCCAGGACGCGGTAGCGAGGGCCTGGAGGCTGGCCCTGGAGGCAGCGGATGGTCCAATACTGGTGGCCGGGAATGCCGTCCAGATGCGCGAGGGGTTCGCGGCCCAGGGTGAAGAAGGGACGCTGGAACGCGTCTAGCGCGTCGATCAATTCGGCCCAGTCCGCGATGTCCCGCCAATCGTCGCCTTCGCGGGCGTGCCAGGCCGGGCGCCGCAAGGCCCACAGCGGCACGCCCGTGACCTGCGCGGCTTGGGCCGCGTTGGCGCTGATACGGGCGGCGTAGGGGTGGGTCAGGTCCAGCAGCAGGTCGATGCCGGCCTGTCGCAGGAACCCTGCGAGTCCCTCGGCACCGCCGAAACCGCCGACCCGGATCTCGCAGGCGAGGTCGTCGGGCACCCGGCCGAGACCCGCCAGGCTGTAGAGGTGTCCGGGGCCCAGGCGGTGGGCGAGGCGCAGGGCGTCGCCGGTTCCACCGAGCAGCAGGATGCGCCGGCTCATCTGCTGGCCTGCGTGCCGATGGAGCCGGGCCGCGCCAGGGCGAGCGTCTCCAGGCGTCTCGGGCTCGGTCCGCATGGCTTCGCTAGAAGACCGTGCGCCGGAGTCCGTTGCCCTCTTGGCCTGGCTTCGAGCCCGCTGCCCTCCAGCGCAAGGCCCGCCCTGGACCGGCGAGGGCCCATGCCGTGGGCGGGACCGATGAACGCCGGGCCTTCGAAGGATTTTCCGAGCCTGCCGCTGGCTACCGCCGAAGGTGCCGTGCCGAGGTCGCTACTCATGGGGACTCCACGGCTTGGTCGCTTCCAGCAGGGTGATCGGCAGCGCCTGACGCCAGGTGTCGAAGTCGCCCAGCGGGCGGGCCTGGGCGAGGGCGATGCGGCTCAGTTCGCCGCCATGGCGTTCGCGCCAGGCGACCAGGCGCGCCTCGCTCTGCAAGGTCACTGCGTTGGCCACCAGGCGGCCGCCGGGCTTGAGGCGCTCCCAGCACCTTTCCAGCACGCCGGGAAGGCTGACGCCGCCCCCGATGAACACCGCGTCCGGCGCCGGCAGGTCGGCCAGTGCCTCCGGCGCGTGGCCGGCCACCAAGCGAAGGTCCGGCACGCCGAGGGCGTCGCGGTTGTGCAGGATGAGCGCCTGCCGCTCGCTGTTCGCCTCGATGGCCAGGGCGCGGCAAGCGGGATGGCTGCGCATCCATTCGATACCGATGGAGCCGCAACCGGCGCCCACGTCCCAGAGCAGCTCGCCCGGGGCCGGCGCCAGCCGCGCCAGGGTGATCGCGCGCACGTCGCGCTTGGTCAATTGCCCGTCGTGGCGATAGGCGGAGTCGGGCAGCCCGGGGCCGAGGGGCAAGCGCGGAACCTGCGCGCCCGCCAGGCACTCCACCGCCAGTACGTTGAGCGCCGCGACCTGTACTTCGCCCCAGGTTTCGGCTCGCCCGTCCAGGCGCCGCTCGCGTTCGCCCCCCAGGTGTTCGAGTACGCTCAGTCGGCTCGGTCCGTAGCCCCGCGCCGTCAGCAGGCCGGCTACGGCGGCCGGGCTGTGGCCGTCGCTGCTGAGGATCAGCAGGCGGGCGCCGTCATGCAGGCGCGGATGCAGGGCCTGTAAGGGACGACCGACCAGGGACAGGGTGCTCACGTCCTGGAGCGCCCAGCCGAGCCGGGCGGCGGCCAGGGCGCAGGAGGAGGGCGCCGACAGCACGCGCATTTCCGCCGCGGGCAATTGCGCCGCCAGGCTGGCGCCGACGCCGTAGAACATCGGGTCGCCGCTGGCCAGCACGCAGACTCCCGCTTCGCCGCGGCGCTGCAAAACCGGCGTCAATGCGAAAGGTCGGGGCCAGGGCAAGCGCTGCGCAGCGATGCAGCGCGGCAGCAGGGCCAGGTGCCGCTCGCCGCCGATTACCACCCGCGCCTCGCGCAAGGCGCGGCGGGCGGCCTTGCCGAGCCCGCCATAGCCGTCTTCGCCGATCCCCACCACCGTCAACCAGGGCGCCATCCGCCTCTCCTCGATTCGCCTGTAGCGCTCCACCGGGCCGCTAAGCTTTTCCCGGCGTGCGACAAAGCGGGCATAATACCCGTTCGCCGGTGCCCTTCGGGGCCGCGTATCCGTCCGCTCGGCAAGGCCGGCGGCCGCCTCTCGGGAGGTGGCGGGATGCGCGAGGGAACACGGGATCGAGCCGTGGCTGCCCCCGCAACTGTAAGCAGCGAGTCCATGCGCAATCCGCCACTGGCCGGTCCGGGAAGGCGCGCACGGGCGACGACCTGCGAGCCAGGAGACCTGCCGGCGAACAGGGTCGCATGTACCAACATCGGGCGGGGTGTACCGATGCCGACGGGGTTCCCCACGGGGCCCTGCCCGGTCCGGTCGGCGCGCTAACCAACCGGACAGGCCTTTGAACGAACAGACCCCTACCGCTCGCCGTTTTCCCGCCCCGCGTCCCTCGGCGTGCCCCGGCCTGCTGCGCATCGTTCCGGCGCGGGATGGCGGCATCTGCCGGGTACGCCTGGCGGGTGGCCGGCTGCCGGCGCCCCAGGCGCGGGCTCTCGCGGAAGCGGCCCTGGCCTGTGCCAGCGGCACGCTGGAACTGACCAACCGGGCCAACCTGCAAATCCGCGGCGTGCGTGCCGAGCATGCCGACGAATTGATCGCCCGCCTGCTGGACGCCGGCCTCGGGCCGCGGGTGGCCGGCGCCGACGACGTGCGCAATCTGCTGCTCAGCCCGGCCGCGGGCCTCGACCCGACGGCCTGCCTTGACGTCCGCCCACTGGCCGAGCGCCTGCTCGCCTGCGTGCAGGCCCACCCGCGCTTCCATGGTCTTTCGCCGAAGTTCGCATTGTCCCTGGACGGCGGCGAGGGCATGGCGATGCTTGAGCATCCCCACGACATCTGGTTCGCCGCGATCCCCGGCCACGACGACCAACCGTTGTTGGCCTTCGGCCTCGCCGGCTGCGTACCGGTGTCGGCGGAAGCGCCCGCCGCCCTCGCGGCACTGCCGGTGACGGAAGCCGAGACGCTGCTGGTGGCCTTGCTGGACCTGTTCCTTGAGCGAGCCGACGCCCAGCGCACGCGCATGCGCCATGTGTTGGAGGATTGGTCGCCGGACGCGTTGCTGGAGGCGCTGCGGGCGCGCCTGCCTTTTCCGCTGATGCGGGGCGGGTGGTTGAACGCCTGGCGCCGCGTGCCCGCCGCCGTGGACGCCCATATCGGCGTGCGCCCGCAACGCCAGCCGGGGCTGCATACCGTCGGCGGCGTGGCGGACCTGGGGCGCCTGCGGGCCGAGTGCCTGCTGGGCCTGGCCGACCTGGCCGAGGCCCTCGGCGATGGCAGCCTGCACCTGACGCCCTGGCAGAGCCTGCTGTTGCCCAATGTGCCGGAGGCGCGCGCCTTGGGAGTCCTCCAAACCATGACCGGGTTGGGGCTGGCGTGCGCCAAAGGCGAGCCCGCGACCCGGCTGATCGCTTGCAGCGGCTCGGTGGATTGCGCCCGCGGCCTGGCCGACAGCAAGGCCGACGCGCGTCGGCTGGCGCAGCTCTGGCCCGCCGGACGACCGCTGCCAGGCGTACACCTGAGCGCCTGCCCGCGCGCCTGCGCCGCCGCCCACGTGGCGCCTTTCACGCTGCTGGCGGTCGCCGCCGGACGCTATGACCTGTTCCGCCGCGTCGCCGGCCAGCCGGGCTTCGGTCAGGCGCTGGCGCGTAGCCTGAGTATCGAAGAGGCCGCCCTCGGGCTGGCCGAGTCCACGGAGTCGCCCCGATGATCGATTACATTCGCGACGGCCAGGCGATCTATCGCCAGTCGTTTTCCATCATTCGCGCCGAAGCCCGGTTGGACGACGTTCCCGCCGACCTGGAAAAGCTTGCGGTGCGGGTGATCCACGCCTGCGGCATGGTGGACGTGGTGGACGACTTGTTGTTCTCGCCAGGTGCCGGGGCGGCCGGGCGCGCGGCGCTGGCGGCCGGCGCGCCGATCCTCTGCGATGCGCGGATGGTCGCCGAAGGCATCACCCGGGCGCGCCTGCCCGCGGATAACCCGGTGGTCTGCACCCTGCACGATCCGGGCATCGCCGAGCTGGCGATGGAATGCGGCAATACCCGCTCGGCGGTGGCCCTGGAGCGTTGGCGCGAGCACCTGGCGGGCAGCCTGGTGGTGATCGGCAATGCGCCGACCGCGCTCTTCTATCTATTGGAAATGCTCGACGCCGGCGCGGCGCGGCCGGCGTTGATCCTCGGCTTTCCGGTGGGCTTCGTCGGCGCCGCCGAGTCCAAGGCCATGCTGGCCGCCGACAGCCGTGGCGTGCCCTTCGTCACCGTCCGTGGCCGCCGGGGCGGCAGCGCGATGGCGGCCGCGGCGGTCAACGCCCTGGCCTCGGAGCGCGAATGATGGCGTCCCGCGGCCGCCTGATCGGCCTGGGCGTCGGCCCCGGCGATCCCGAACTGATCACCTTGAAAGCGCTGCGCCTGCTGCAAGCCGCGCCGGTGGTGGCCTATTTCGTCGCCCGCGGCAAGCGCGGCAACGCCTTCGGCATCGTCGAGGCGCATTTGCGCGAGGCCCAGGCGCGCCTGCCGCTGGTCTACCCGGTGACCACCGAGGCCCTGGAACCGCCGCTGTGCTACGAGCGGATCATCGCCGACTTCTACGACACCGCCGCCCTGGCGATCGCCGAGCATCTCGATGGCGGCCGCGACGTGGCGGTGATCTGCGAGGGCGATCCCTTCTTCTACGGTTCCTACATGTACCTGCATGACCGCCTGGCCGGCCGCTACCCGGCGGAGGTGGTTCCCGGTGTCTGCTCCATGCTGGGCAGCGCGGCGGTGCTCGGGGCGCCGCTGGTGTATCGCAACCAAAGCCTGTCGGTGCTCTCCGGCGTGTTGCCGGAGGCGGAGCTGCGCGAGCGACTGGGGCGCGCGGAGGCGGCGGTGGTGATGAAGCTGGGGCGCAATTTCGCCAAGGTGCGCGGGGTGCTCGCCGAGCTGGGCCTGGCGGAGCGCGCGCTGTATGTCGAGCGCGCGACCATGGTCAATCAGCGCATTCTTCCCCTGGACGAGGTCGACCCCATGGCCTCGCCTTATTTTTCGATGATCGTGATACCCGGCGAACGGTGGCAAGGCTGATGCAACGAGACTCCAGGGCGTTTCCGCCACCGGCGATCATTCTGCTTGGCCAGGCTGGCCTGGCGACCGCGCGGCGTCTCCAGGCGGCGGTGCCGGGCGCACGGGTCCTCGGGCTTTCGGGGCGGGTGGAGGGGGCCGACCTGGGCTACGCCGAATTCGGCGAGACCCTGCGCGGGCTGTACCTGGAGGCGACGCCGATCATCGCCCTGTGCGCCGCCGGCATCGTCATCCGCACCCTGGCCCCGTTGCTCGAACGCAAGGGCGCCGAGCCGCCGGTGCTGGCGGTGGCCGAGGACGGCAGCGCGGTGGTGCCGCTGCTGGGCGGGCTCGGCGGCGTCAACGAGCTGGCCCGCACCCTGGCGTCCGCCCTCGCGGTGGCGCCGGCGATCACCACCAGCGGCGAACTGCGCTTCGGCACCTGCCTGCTGAACCCTCCCGCCGGGTACGCCCTGGCCGACCTGGAGCAAGGCAAGCGGTTCGTCGCCGACCTGCTCGGCGGCGCGAGCGTTCGCATCGAGGGCCAGGCGCCTTGGCTGGAGGCGGCGCAACTGCCGGTGGCCGAGGCGGCGTCGCGGACCATCCGGGTCACGCCCCGGCTGCGCGATGGCCGTCGCGACGAACTCTTGATCCACCCCCGCACGGTGGTGGCCCGGGTGTCGCCCCCGATCGCCGCCGATCAGGTCCGGCGGGCGCTGGCCGAGGCCGGACTCGCGCTTGCGGCGCTGGCGTGCCTGGTCGCCGCCCCCGCGCAGGCGAACGTTCCCGCGCTGGAATGGGCGGCCGGCGAGCTGGCCGTTCCGCTGCGTTTCCTCGCCGACGATCAAGCCTTGCCGCCATTGGTCCATGCAACCCCCGAGGTGCGCCTGTACCTGAGCGACCAACCGGTCGACCCTTTCGGCATCGGTCGGGCCCGTGGGCGCTTGACGGTGATCGGGTTGGGGCCGGGCGCCGCCGGGCTCATGGTGCCGGCGGCGCGCCGTGCGCTGGACGAAGCCGAGGATCTGCTCGGCTACGAGACCTACGTGAAGATGGCCGGGCCTTTCCGCCCCGGGCAGAGGCTGCATGGCAGCGACAATCGCGAGGAACTGGCACGGGCCCGGCATGCCTTCGAAATCGCCGCCGAAGGCCGCAGGGTGGTGGTGATTTCCTCGGGCGATCCCGGTGTGTTCGCCATGGCCAGCGCGGTGCTCGAAGCGCTCCACGGAAGCCGCGACCCGCGCTGGCACGCGGTGGACCTGCGCATCCTCCCCGGCGTATCGGCCGCCCTGGCCACGGCCGCCCGCGCCGGCGCGCCGCTGGGCCATGACTTCTGCGTGATGTCGCTGTCGGACAACCTCAAGCCCTGGGCGGTGATCGAAACACGCCTGGCACATGCGGCCGCGGCGGATCTGGTGCTGGCCTTCTACAACCCCATTTCCAAGGCGCGCCCCTGGCAACTGGGGCGGGCGCTGGAGATCCTCCGGTGCCATCGCGACGACGACACGCGGGTAGTGCTCGGCCGCGACGTCGGGCGCCCCGGGGAAACCCTCACCGCCACTCGCCTGGGTGCATTACGCCCGGAGCAGGTGGACATGCGCACCCTGGTGATCGTCGGCTCCTCGACGACCACGGGGTTCGCGCGGGACGGCGGCGGCGAGTGGATCTATACGCCGCGCTGGTATCCCACGGCTCCCGGCTAGTGTCTCGCGGCGCCCCGTGGAGCGGATCGGCCGGCCGCCGCCCGGAAGTCCCCGGCGGCGCTGGAGATGCACGGCTAAAAGCAGGCGAACCGCCACACTTCATCTAGGATCAAGGAATCCACCGTAGAGGACCTGCTCCGATGAATCTCCGCAATTTGAATATCACGCTCAGGGCTTCGATCAGTTTCGCACTCATCACGCTCATGGTGATCGTGTTGGGTATCTTCTCGTTGCTGCAGATGAAAGACCTGCACGGCAGCGAGCAGGATGTGGAAACCAACTGGTTGCCGAGCGTGCAGAACATCGACGAAGTCCAGATCAATTTGCTGGAAATGCGCCTGGAAAGCCTGCGCCTGCTGTCCGTGGAAGACCCGGCGGAACGGCAGACCTCGCTGCAGAGGATCGACAAGGCCCAGGCCAACATGAATCGGCTGCTGGATGAATACGAGAAGAACCTGATCTCCGACGAGGGCGATCGGCAGAACTACACCACCATCAAAGCCGCCATGAAGAACTACACCGAGGGGTTGAGGCATCTCCTCGACCTCGAGCAGCGAGGCCTCAAGGCGGACGCGATGGTGTGGGCCAACAAGGAACAGCGCGGCCGGGCCCAGGCGGCCCAGGCCGCCCTGGACAACATGCGCGACTACAACGCCAAGGGCGCCAAGCAGTCGGGGGTGAATTCCCTGGCCACCTATCAAGGCAGCCAGGTGTTCGTGCTGGTGATGAGCGTGGCGGCGATCCTGCTGACCATTCTCCTGGCATGGTTGCTGATCCGCAGCATCGTGCAGCCGATCGAGGCGGCCCTGCGCGTGGCCGAAAGCATCGCCAAGGGCGACCTGTCGCGGGAGATCGAAGTCACCGGCCGCGACGAGGCGTCGCGTTTGATGGCGGCCTTGCGCACCATGCGCAACAACCTGCGGGACACTATCCGCCAGATCAGTGATTCCTCCGGGCAATTGGCGGCGGCGGCCGAACAGATGACCTCGATCACCGAGGAAAGCAGCCGCTCGCTGCACCTGCAGAACGCCGAGATCGAACAGGCCGCGACGGCGGTGAACGAAATGAGCGCGGCGGTGGAAGAAGTGGCCCGCAACGCCGCCTCCGCGTCCGAGGCCGCCCGGCAATCCACCGACTCGGCGGCCATCGGCAACCAGCGGGTCCGCGATACCTTGCAAGCGATCCGCCGGTTGTCCGACCAGGTGGAGGGTACCTCCACCCAGATCCAGGGCCTCGCCGAGCAAGCGCAGAGCATCAGCAAGGTGCTCAGTGTGATCCGCTCGATCGCCGAGCAGACCAACCTGCTGGCGCTGAACGCCGCCATCGAGGCGGCGCGGGCGGGCGAGCAGGGCCGCGGTTTCGCCGTGGTGGCGGACGAAGTGCGGGCCCTGGCCCATCGCACGCAAACCTCGACCCTGGAGATCGAGCAGATGATTTCCGCCATCCAGACCGGCACCGAGGCGGTGGTGGCGGCCATGCAGCAGAGCAGCGCGCAGACCCAGAGCACCCAGACCGCCGCGGACGACGCGGGCAATGCCATCGAGGAAATCGCCCGGGCCATCGAGTTGATCGACGAACGCAACTCGCAGATCGCCACCGCCTCGGAGCAGCAGTCCCACGTCGCCCGTGAAGTGGACCGCAACCTGGTGAGTATCCGCGACCTGTCGATCCAGAGTTCCACCGGTGCCAGCCAGACCTCCACGGCGAGCAGCGAGCTGTCGCGCCTGGCGGTGGCGCTGAACCAGCTGGTCACCCGATTCAAGCTCTAGGGCGGGCGCTACGCCGCACCTCCCGAGGATCTGCCCGAGGCCTGTCGCCTTGGGCAGGCGGATCGGGCGATACTGTGCGGCGATGCGCTAGGAGCCCCGTTCATGCTGAAAACCGAATTCGACGACAGTTGGAAGGCCTGGATCGCCCTGAATATCGAGCGCGGCTGCTCGAAGGAGGGGATGTACGACATTCTCATCGAACATGAATTCGCCCCGGACCTGGTGGCCGATGCCCTGGGCCTGCGTCCGTTGCCTACCCCGGTCCCGCCCAAGGCGGTGCAGCCTCCGCAGGAGACCGAGCTGACCCAGGCGCCGGACCGCGTCGAGATTCCCTTCGCGGTGCGCTATCCCAGCGACCGGCTGGAGCTGTTCATGCTCCCCGGCTTCCTCGACGAAGCCGAATGCCTGACCCTGATCACCTTGATCAACGATCACCTGCGGGCCTCCACCACCACCAACGACAGCGGCGAGTACGCCGGCTACCGCACCAGCCGGACCTGCGACCTGGGCATGCTCGACCATCCCCTGGCGCGGGACGTGGACCGGCGCATCTGCCAGGTGATGGGCATCGATTCGAGCTGGTCGGAAACCATCCAGGCGCAGCGCTACGACATCGGCCAGCAGTTCAAGGCGCATACCGACTACTTCGAGCCGAACAGCCCGGAATTCGAGACCTACGCTGCCAAGGCCGGCCAGCGCACCTGGACCTTCATGATCTTCCTCAACAGCACCCGCGAAGGCGGCTCGACCCGGTTCACCGAGCTGGATTGCGAGGTGCGTCCGAAGCAGGGCGACGCGGTGATCTGGAACAGCCTGCGCGCCGACGGCAGCCCGAATCCGGACAGCATGCATTGGGGGATGCCGGTGGAGAAGGGCTACAAGGTCATCCTGACCAAGTGGTTCCGCAACAAGGGCAAGGGCAAGATGTTCCGCAAGACCCCCAACGAATACCTGCCGCCGCGCACGACTTCGGGTTTCCTTAAGCTCGCGGTGCCGGCCACGCTGTTCGCGCGCATCGAGCGCTTTTACCGGGAGCACGCCGGCGAAGTGCAGAGCGAGTCGGTCAAGGGGTTCATCGAAGCCGCTCCCGGCGCGACCCCCAGCGAACTGGTGCCCCTCGACGAGGCGCTCAAGCAGGACATCCATGCCACCCTGCAACCGCTGATGGAAGCCTGGATCGGCGACTTCGTCACGCCGACCTTCGTCTACGGCATCCGCCGCTACCTGAACAGCGCCACCCTCAAGATGCACCGCGACCGCGGCATCACCCACATCGCCAGCGCCATCGTCAACGTGTCACAGGACGTCGACCAGCCCTGGCCGCTGCAGATCGAGGATCACTTCGGACGCATGCATTCGGTGCTGCTGGAACCCGGCGAAATGGTGTTCTACGAGGGCGCGCGGCTTCTGCACGGGCGCGCCGAACCGCTGCATGGCCGGCATTTCGCCAACCTCTTCGTGCATTACCAGTTGCGCGACGCCTGATCGCGGCTGGGCTCGATGGCATTGCGCCGCCGGGCCTCGCCGTGACGGCGGGCGCCGCGCTTGCGCCACCAGATGTAGACCCCGGTGATCGACAGGCCGGCGATGGCCAGGCCGAGTACGGCGATCAGGATGCGCCCGGGCAAACCGGCGATGCCGCCGCCATGGATCGGCAACTGCAAGCGGTAGAACCGCTCGCCCAGGCTGCCGCGCCCGGCGATCTCCTCGCCGAGCAGGCGGCCATCGGTGCCATGGAAGAACAGCCAGGCGCTGCCGCCCGCGCCGTGGTGGTCGCCGAAGCCGGCGCCGAAGAAGTTGTATTCGGTGCTGTAGTACAGCTCGCCGAGCCGCTGCGGAATGCCCAGCCGTCGCGCTTCTTGCAGTGCCCGCGCATGAATCGCGGCGAAGTCCATACGGGTGTCGCCCAGGGTGTCGCGCGGCAGTTGCCCGCGGGCTTCGTAGACGCTCGGGGTTATCGGCGAGAACAGCGAGACCACCGGCTTGAACACCTGGCTCGGCAGGTTCATCGCCACGCTGCTGACGGCCACCGGCAGCAGGAGCAGCCAGAGCCAGAGGCCGCCCGCGCGGTGCAGGTCGAAGGTGAACCGGTAGCGACTGCCGCGCTTGACCTTCCAGGCCTTGGCCCACTTGCCGAGGAATGGCGTGCCGCGGGGAAAGGTCAGGATGAGCGCGACCAGGCAATCGAGTACCCAGAGCATCGCCACCAGTCCCATCAACCAGAGTCCCCAATTGCCCGGCAGGCTGAGGTTGTGGTGCAGTTCCAGGACGAACGGCACCAGGTTTTCCGCCTGGAAACAGCAGGCGCCCCAGTGACGCTCGCCGAGCGAGCGCCCATCGGCCGGGTCGAGATAGACCACCTTGTGTTCCACCGGATAGGCGGCCCCGGTGCTCGGGTCGATGCGCGGCGCCAAGGCCACCATCGCGCTGTGTCCGGGCGCCTCCGGGTACTCCATGTACCAGATCCTGAAGCGCGGCTCGCGCGCCTCCAGGCGCTCGATCAGCACGGGCGCCGGCAGCGCCTCGGCCGAGGCGAGGGTGCGGTAAAAGGAGGGGTTGAGCCAGGCGTCGAGCTCGTGCTGGAAAGCCAGGAGGCTGCCGGTCAGGCCGGCCATGGCCAGGAACAGAGCGGTGGCCAGGCCCAGGTAGCGGTGCAGGAGCACCAGGAGAAAACGCATCGAATCGGACTCCAGCCGAGCCGCCCCCACATCGTGCCAGGGGCGGCGAGCCTTTCGCCAGGCGCTGTACGGAAAGTACCTGCGCTCGGTGACTTTTCGTATAGGCCTTAGAAGGCGTAGCTCAGGGTGGCGGTAACGTTGCGGGTCTCGCCGAAGTAGCAGAAGTCCAGGCTATAGCAGGACGCGACGTACTTCTCGTTGAGCAGGTTGTTGGCGTTCAGGCGCGCCTCCAGGCCGCTCAGGCCGAGCTTGCCGAGGTCGTAGCGCACGGCCGCGTCGACCAGGGTGTAGGAGGGTACCCGCTCGGTGTTTTCCTTGTCCGCCCAGCTCTTGCCGACGTAGCGCACCCCGGCACCGGTGCTCAGGCCGTCGAGCAGCCCGGCGGCGAAGTCGTAGTCGGCCCAGACCGAGGCCATGTGGCGCGGCGCCTGGTTCGGCGTGTTGCCCTGGTTGCCGTCGGCGGCCCGGCTGTAGGTGATGTCGGTGAAGGTATAGCTGCCGAGCAGCTTGAGGCGGTCGGTCAATTGGCTATGGGCTTCCAGTTCCAGCCCCTGGGAGCGGATCTCGCCCAAGGAGGTGTAGAAGTTCTCCTGGGGCTTCTTCGAGGCGACGTTTTCCTGGGTGATATGGAACAGGGCGGCGGTGAACAGGCTGCGCCCGCCTTCCGGCTCGAACTTGACCCCGGCCTCCCACTGCTTGCCCTCGGTGGGCTCCAGCGGATCGCCCGCGACGTCCGAATAGGCGTTGGGGTTGAACGACTCCGAATAGCTCAGGTAGGGCGCTACGCCGTTGTCGAAGCGGTAGAGCACGCCGGCACGGCTGCTGAACTTCTGCCGGTCCTCGTCGCTGCGGCTATCGGCGGTGCGGTCCTCCACCGAGATGTTCACCCAGTCCTGGCGCAGGCCCAGGGAGAAGCGCCAGTTGTCCAGCTCGACCAAGTCCTGCAGGTACAGGCCGGTCTGGTCGAGGCGGCGGGTATAGCGGCTTTCCGGGTAGAAGGTCACGGCGCTGTCGCCGTAGTGCGGGTCGAAGGCGTTCAGGTCGGATGCCTTGCCCGAAGTCCACAGCACGTCGGTCTTGCGCCGCTGGTAGTCGAGTCCGAACAGCAGGGTGTGCTTGGCGGCGCCGGTATAGAAATCGGCCTGGACCATGTTATCGAGGCTGTAGGCGCGCAGCTCTTCCTTGCCGCCGGAGTAGTAACGGTTCAACAGGTCGCTGGTGGGTGAGGTCCAGCTGTAGCCGTAGATCTGTTCGAGTTCGACGCTGGAGTCCAGTACCCGCAGGTTCTGTCGGGCGCTCCACACGTCGTCGAAGCGGTGTTCGAGCTGATAACCGAGCATCCGCTGGTCGCGCTCGAAGGTGTCGCGATCCGGCTCGCCGTCGAAGAAGCGCTCCGAGATCCGCTGGCCGTTGCGCGTATGCAGGCTGCCATCGGCGGGCACGCCGCTGTGGTAGCCGCCCTCGGGGTCGCGTTGCAGGTAGCCCTGCAGCGTCAGCGTGGTGTCTTCGTCGAAGTCGATGGCCAGGCTCGGCGCGATGGCATAGCGTTTTTCCCCGGCCACGTGCTCGAACTGGGTGTCGGCGCTCTGTGCCAGCCCGGTCAGGCGGTAGGCGATGCGCTTGTCGTCGTCCAACGGGCCGCTGAAGTCGAAACCGGTGCCTTTCTGCCCCAGGTTGCCGACCGTGGCCTGGACTTGGTGATAGGGCTCGTAGAGCGGTTTCTTGCTGGTCAGGGCCACCAGGCCGCCCGGCAGGCTGCGCCCGTAGAGCACCGAGGAAGGGCCCTTGACGATGTCGATGCGATCGAGGAAGTAGGGATCGATCTGCATCGAGCTGAAGGTGCCGCTGTCGCCCATGGAACGCAGGCCGTCGAGGTAGATATTGTCGACGCTGCCGTCGGCGAAGCCGCGCATCACCACGTAGTCGTAACGGTTCGACGCCCCGATCTGCCCGGTGAAAATCCCCGGGGTGTAGCGCATGGCCTGCTGCACGGTCTTCGAGGCCTGGTCGTCGATCTGCTCGCGGGTCACCACCGAGACCGACTGCGAGGTTTCCAGCAGCGGCAGGCTGGTTTTGGTGGCGACGCTGCTGTGGGTGGCGAGATAGCCGTCGATGCTGCCCAGCGCGTTGCCGATGGCCAGCCCGGAGACTTCCGTAGCCGGCACCGCCAGGGCACCGTCGGCCGGAGCCTCGCGGAGGAAATAGCGCTGGCCGTCCTCGCTCACGGCTTCCAAGGGCGTCCCGGCTAGCAGGCGCAGCAGGCCGCTTTCCACGCTGAAATCGCCCTGCAGCCCGGCGGACGTCAGGCCGCGGGTCTGCTCCGGGGTGGCCGACAGGCTGATCCCCGAAGCCCGGGCGAACTGGTTCAGCACTTCGTCCAGCGAGCCGGCGGGTATGGCGTAGGCGTGGCTCGCCGTGGCGTGGTCGGCGCCCGGCTGCGCCCAGCCCGGCAGCGGCGCGAGGCCGCCCAGAGCGATGCACAGCAAGGCGCCGCGCACGGCGAGGCCCAGCGGCGAAGCGGCTGTCGGGGGAGTGGGAAGGCGCGGGCGGGACAGCGGTCCGGTCATGGTGGGTTTCCGTAAGGGTCGAGGAAGAAAATGAAGAGATCGACCTCTATGCCGGACGAGCGAAAGAAACCCGCCAGCTTCCACGTCTCTTTTTCACACACGTGCTTCGACGGTCACCCACCAGCGGGTATGGGCGCGCACGCGTACCGGCAGGCTGCGCGGCAACAGCGCCAGCAGGGCGTCGGTGTCGTCCAGGCGATAGACGCCGGACAGGCGCAAGTCGGCGACGGCGTCGGCGCAGCCCAGGTGGCCGTCGCGGTAGCGCGCCACCTCGGCGAGAAAGTCGGCCAGGCGCATGTCGCGGGTCACGATCAGCCCTTCGGTCCAGGCCCCGGCCTCCATGGGCAGTCGGTCGAGCGGGCTGACCCGGGAAGGGTCGACCCGATAGTGCTGGCCGGCCTCGGCTATATGGCGGACAGGGTCGGCCCCCGTGGGCAGGATGGCGACGGCGCCCTGCTCGACGCTGAGCCGGGTGGCGTCGCGGTCCTGGCGAACCAGGAAGCGAGTCCCCAGGGCTTCGAACAGCCGGTGCTCGGTCTGCACGCGCAGGGGCCGGTGGTCGCCGGCAGGGTCGGCACCGCTGCTCAGATGGATTTCGCCCCGCCGCAGGCGCAGCAGGCGCTGGCGGGCGTCGAAGCGGACGTCCACCGCGCTGTCGGTGTTCAGCAGCAGCCGGGTGCCATCGCTTAGGTCGAGGGTGCGGCGTTCGCCGGTGCGGGTCGCGTAGTCTGCGGTCCAGCGTGGCCAGGGGGTGAGGTCGCGCGCCAGCCAGGCGGCGCCGACGCCGGTGAGCCCGAGCGAAAGCAGCTTCAAGGCCTTGCGCCGCCCCAGCCGCTGGGCGGTTTGCTCCAGGGTATCGAAGGTGGCCACGGAGGAGGGAAGGGCACGGAAGCTGCCGTCCAGTTCGCCGTGCAGGGCCTGGATCCGCTGCCAGGCTTGCTCATGGCCCGGATCGGCGGCGCGCCAGGCGGAGCAGGCGCTCAGCAGTTGCGGATCGCCCGCGGCGAAGCGCAGGCGCACCGACCAGGCAATGGCCTGGCGGATCCGCGCGTCGTCGGGCGGGGGCGAACGCAGGCTCACGAGGTGGCTTCTTCGGCGGCGCGCAGCAGGTAGCAGTGGTACAGCGCTTCGGCGACGTAACGCTCGACGCTGCGCAGGGAGATGCCCATGTGTTCGGCGATCTGCCGATGGCCGAGGCCTTCGCACTGGGCCAGGAGAAAAGCGGTGCGCACCCGCGGTTTGAGGCCCTCGAGCAGGCGGGCGATGTTCTCCAGCAGTTGCAGGACCATCTCACGTTCTTCCGGGGACGGCGCCTGTGCGTCAGGCAGGTGGGCGAGGCTTTCCAGGTAGGAGCGTTCCAGTTCCTCGCGGCGCCAGTGATCGATCACCAGGCCGCGCGCGACGGTGCGCAGGAAGGCTCGCGGCGTGCCGATCTCGCCCAGCTCGCGGCGGGACAGCAGGCGCAGGAAGATGTCCTGGGCGAGGTCGGCGGCATCCGCCGCGTTGCCCAGTTTGCTGCGCAACCAGAGTTTGAGCCATCCATGGTGATCGGTGTAGAGCCGTTGCAGGGTGAAGGTGTGGGTGGGCATGGAGGCGCGAGGAGAGCTATCAAATGATAATTACTCTCATTGTTATACAAATGGCGGCGGCCCGTCCAGTCGAGCCGATGGCAGCCGTCTGACGGCCTGGGCTCACCAGGGCATCCGTGCGCCTTGGTAGTCGAAGAATTCGCAGCGGTTGCGTCCTGTCTGGGCGTGCAGCACCCGCATCAGCCCTTCCACGCTTTGCTCGACGCTGAGCGGCGCGGCGCCGCCGCCCATGTCGGTCTGGACCCAACCCGGATGCAGCGCCAGCAGGCTGTACGGAAGCGGCGCGCAGCGGGCGGACCAACTGCGCAGCAGGCTGTTCAAGGCGGCCTTGCTCGCGCCATACAGGGGCATGTCGCCGGCACGGGCCAGGGACACGCTGCCCATCTGCGAACTGAGGAAGGCGACCACGCCACCCGGCTTGACCCGCGGGGCGATGCGCTGCGCCAGGCGCAGCGGGGCGATGGCATTGGTCATGAAGAGCGTGGCGATCTCCGTGCCCTCGGCCCGCGCGGGATCCTGATGCGCGGGGCCCTGGATACCCGCGTTGAACACCGAGAAGTCCAGCGCCTCGTCGCCCAGTGCGGCCAGGACCCGTTCGTCCGTCGCCGGCTCGGCGAGGTCGTCGAACAGCAAACGCAGGCGAGCGCCGTGGCGAGCTTGCAGGGCGCGCAACCCGTCCGCGCCCTTTTCGCCGCGGGCGACGGCGTGGACCCGCGCACCTTCGTCGAGGAAGGCGCGCGCCAGACCCAGGCCGATGCCCCGCGACGTGCCGGTGATCAGGATGTTGCGCATGCTCGCCCTCCGCGGGAGTGGATCAGTTCGAATTCAAGGCCATTGCATTTCGCCCTTGAGCACCTTGGCGCTCAGTTCCAGGTCGGCTTCGCCGGCCAGGTCGGGGTAGTGACGCTTCATCGCCGCCACCAGCTCCTTCGAGTCCCGTGCCTTGGGCAGTTCGCTTTCCAGGGTTTGCAGGTAGGTGCGGGTGAAGCGCAGATCGGCCAGGTCGAACGCCGGCTTGCCCAGGTAATGGCCCGGTACCACGCGCTCCGGTTGCAAGGCTTCCAGGCGGTCCAGCGCGGCGATCCAGGCCTTGCGCGCTTCCGGAGTCTGGGCGTCGGCGGTCCAGACGTGCATGTTGGCGCTGATCAATACGCCGCCCAGCACGGTTTTCAGCGAGGGAATCCAGAGGGTGGTGTGGGCCGGGTCCTGGCCGATCACCTGAATGGACTCGCCTTCCAAGGTCAGGCGGTCGCCGTTCAAGGCGTTGGGCACCAAGGTGGTCTTGGGCGCGGCGTCCTTGAGGATCGGTGCCCAATAGGCCAGTTTCGGCTGGCGGGTGGCTTCGATGTAGGCCAGGGTCCGCGGGGTTGCGAGGATCTGCGCCTGGGGGAAGGCCTGGGCCAGGGTTTCCAGGCCGAAGTAGAAGTCCGGATCGCCGTGGCTGATGAAGATGGTTTTCAGGGTCTTGCCGCTGGCACGGATGCGCGCGACCAGTTCCTCGGCCTGTACCGGGGAGAACTGCGCATCGATCAGCACCAGGTCGTGTTCGCCCGCGATCAGGGTGGAACTCACCGGGAAGACGCCTTTGTCGCCGGGGTTGTAGGTGTCCAGGCTGAGGGGCTGGGCGAAGGCCGCGCCGACCGAAGCGGCGAGCAGGGCGCCGGCGAAGAGCTGGCGCAAGGAGGGCATGAAGCACATGGAAGTTATCCTTGGGGTGGGAACGTCGCCATATTAATTGCAATCCGGTGAGCAAAAAGCCCAATAATCTGCGCATGTTTGTTGCGCGAGACGAAGCAAATGGACCGACTGACAGCGACGCGGGTGTTCGTCGAAGTGGTGGAGCGGGGTAGCCAGACGGCCGCGGCGGACAGTCTCGACATGTCGCGGGCGATGGTCTCGCGCTACCTGATGGAGTTGGAGGAATGGGTGGGCGCGCGCCTGCTGCACCGCACCACGCGCAAGCTCAGCCTCACCGGGGCCGGCGCGGAACTGCTGCCGCAATGCCGGGAGATGCTCGCCCTGGCGGAAAGCATGACCCGCGTGCACGCGGACGCCGAGGCCACCTTGCGCGGACCGCTGCGGATCACCTGTAGCCAATCCTTCACCCAGGCCTGGCTGGTGCATCGGGTCAGCGAGTTCATCGCCCTGCATCCCCAGGTCACGGTCGACCTGCTGGTGAACAGCGAGTCGGTGAACCTGGTGGAGGAACGCATCGACCTGGCCTTGCGGATCACCAACCAACTCGACCCCAATCTGATCGCCCGGAAGCTCGGCGTGTGCCGCTCGGTGGTGTGCGCCACGCCGGCCTACCTGAAGCGCCATGGCACCCCGCAGCATCCGGACGACCTGCTGCGGCACAACTGCCTGAGCTATTCGCACTTCGGGCGCAGCGTCTGGGAATTCCGCGACGGCGAGCGGCGCTGGCCGGTGTCGCTGGGCGGCAACCTCAGCGCCAACGAATCGATGGTGCTGCTGGAGGCGACCCTGGCGGATGTCGGCATCAGCCTGCAACCGCGATACTCCGTGTCTCAGCTGCTACGCGAGGGCCGGCTGGTCGCGCTGCTGGGCGACTATCACCCCCAGGAACTGGGCATCCACGCCTTGTACGGTTCGCGCCGGCATATGCCGCCCGCCCTGCGCGGGCTGCTGGACTTCCTGGTGCTGCACCTGGAGCGCGACAGCGCCTGGGATGCCTGATGCCCGCTGGGCGGGTCCTCAAAGGCCGTACTTCTTGACCTTGTCGAACAGGGTGGTCTTGGCCATGCCCAGGTCGAGACTGGCCTGGCTGAGGTTGCCGCCATGGCGCTCCAGGGCGTCGCTGAGCAGGCGCCGCTCGAAGGCTTCGACCGCCTCGGAGAAACCCGGGCCGCCGTTTTCCACCGCCGCATCCCGGCGCTTGAACACCGGAAGCCCCAGGGCGAAGCGCTCGGCGACGTTACGCAGTTCGCGGACGTTACCCGGCCAGTCATGGGCCATCAGGCTGGAGAGGGTGGCGCGGTCCAGCTCCGGGACCGTCCTGTCGAAGCGCAGCGAGGATTGCTGCAGGAAATGCTGGAACAGCAGCAGGATGTCTTCCCGCCGTTCGCGCAGCGGCGGGAGCTCGAGGGTGACGACGTTGAGCCGGTAGTACAGGTCGCTGCGGAAGCGCCCGGCCTTGCCCTGCTCGGCCAGGTCGGCCTTGGTCGCGGCGATCACCCGGCAGTCCACCGCCACGCTCTGGTTGGAGCCGAGGCGTTCCAGGGTGTGTTCCTGGAGCACCCGCAGCAGCTTGATCTGCAGGTTGAGCGGCATGCTTTCCACTTCGTCGAGGAACAGCGTGCCGCCGTTGGCATGCTCGATCTTGCCGATGCGCCGCTTGCCGGCACCGGTGAAAGCATGGGCCTCGTGGCCGAAGATCTCGCTCTCGAAAAGGTTTTCCGGCAGGCCGCCGCAGTTGAGCGCCACGAACTGTTGGGGCTGGCGCCGGCTGAAGTCGTGCAGGCAGCGCGCGACCAGTTCCTTGCCGGTGCCGGTCTCGCCTTCGATCAGGACGTTGGCCGAGGTATCGGCCACGTTGGCGATCAGCTCGCGCAGGCGCTGCATCGCCGGCGAGCGGCCGATGATCCGTTCCTCCAGCGCCTGGCGCCCGGCGAGCTGGCGGCGCAGCGCCGAAACCTCGCGGGCCAGCGCGCGTTGTTCCAGGGCGCGGCGGGTGACGTCCACCAGCCGCTCGGGGGAAAAGGGCTTCTCCATGAAGTCGTAGGCGCCGTCGCGCATCGCCTGGACCGCCATGCTGATATCGCCGTGCCCGGTGATCAGCACCACCGGCAGGCTGCGGTCGCGGGCCTTGAGCTCGGCCAGCAGTTGCAGGCCGTCCAGGCCGGGCAGGCGAATGTCGCTGACGACGATGCCGGCGAAATCCTCGCCGATGCGTTGCAAGGCTTCCTCGGCGCTGCCCACGCCCTCGCTGGCGATGTCTTCCAGGGCCAGGGCCTGTTGGCAACCCAGCAGAACGTGGGGGTCGTCCTCGATGATCAGGACACTCAGGGGGTCGTTCATGGGCAGGAGGCTCCCTCGCTGGGGTTGAGCGGCGGCAACCGCGTGAGGGTGAGTTCGAATGCGGTGCCACCCACTTCGGGATGCTCGACGCCGAGGGTTCCGCCCGCGGCGGTGGCGAGGCTCGCCGACAGGGTCAGGCCGAGCCCCAGGCCGTGCTCGCCGGGCTTGGTGGTGAAGAAGGGCTCGAACAGGTGCACCCGGTCGGCGGGGGCGATCCCCGGGCCATTGTCGCGCACGCGCAGATGGTACTTGCCGTCGGCCTCGTGGCCTTCCAGCCAGAGGTGACGGTCGGCTTGTTCGCCCATGGCGTCCAGGGCATTGACGATCAGGTTGACCAGGATCTGTTCGAGGCGGGTCTGGTCGATCGCCAGGCGGGCTTCGGGACAGGCGCGGTGCAGGGCCGTCGGGGTCCGTTGCAGGCGCGGGTGGAGCAGGAGCAGCGCGGCGTCCACCGCCTTGTTCAGGCTGGCCTCGCCCCGGTCGTCGGAACGCCGGGCGAAGGCCCGCAGGCTGGCGGTGATGCGCCCCATGCGGTCGACCAGTTCGTTGATGGTGTTCAGGTTGGCGCTGGCGGTATCCAGGGCGCCGCGTTGCAGGAAGCGAATGGTGTTGCCGGACAGGGTGCGCAGCGCGGCCAGCGGCTGGTTGAGTTCGTGGGCGATGCTGGTGGACATCTGCCCGATCACCGCCAGCTTGCCGGCCTGGACCAGTTCATCCTGGGCGCGGCGCAGGGTGTCCTCGGCTTGCCGGCGCTCGCGAATCTCCGCCTTGAGGCGGTCGTTGCTGGCACGCAGGTCGGCGGTGCGCTCGGCGATCTTGCGTTCCAGCTCGTTGTTGGCTTGTTGCAGGGCCTCGCGGGCGGCGAGGCGGGTGGCGAGCACCTTGCGCCGCTCGTTCCAGGCGATCAGCAGGAACGCCAGCAGGGCGAACGCCACCGCGACCAGGGTGCCGTGGCTGATGGCCTCGCGGCGCTGGTCCTGCAAGGGGGTGAGCAGGGTGAGGTGCCAGGGCGTGTCGTTCAGGCGGCGGGTCTGCGCCAGGTAGTTGATCCGCGCCGGGGCCTGGCCCGGTTCCACCTTGGCGGGAAAGCCGATCTGCTCGATGCCGGCGCCGAGCGCCTCGCGGCCGAGGGGCTGCAATTCTTCAAGCGCCCACCAGTAGTACTGGAGGCTGCGCGCCAGGCGCTCGCGAGTCGCTGAGTCCAGCGGACGAACCGCCTTGAGGCGGCGGCTGGGGTCGCTGGAAAGGATGATGATACCGTTCTCGTCACTGACGTAGGCCTCCAGGCGGGCGCGCTGCCAGCGCTCCTCCAGGGCATCCAGGCGGACCTTGACCACCGCCACGCCGATGATCCGGCCTTCGTCGCGCAACCCGTGGGCCAGGTAATAGCCGGGCTCGCCGAGGGTACTGCCGATGCCATAGAAGCGGCCGGGCTCGCCGCGTACGGCATCCTGGAAATAAGCGCGGAACGACAGGTCCTCGCCCAGGTAGCTGCCGGCCTCCCGCCAATTGCTGGTGGCCAGCACCCGGCCCTGGGTGTCGAGTACGTAGATCGCCAGGCTACCGCTGCGCTGGTTGAGACCCTCCAGGTATTCGTTGACCCGTTGCCGGCGATAAGGGGTGGGCGCCAGCAGCAGGCGGCCGACGCTGGATTCCAGCTCCAACAGGCTGGGAAGGTAGGTGTATTTGTTGATCTCGCTCTCGACCGCACGGGCGTTGAGCTCCAGTTGCCGCTCGCCGTTCTCGGCCAGGGCGCGGATGCCGGCGCGTTCGCTGAGGTGGAAACCGGCGTAGCCGCAGCCGAGCACCAGCAGGATCATCAGCGCCGGCAGCAGCAGATAACGGATCGAACGGGGTTTCACGGTCAGGTCTGGCGGGATGGCGCGAAAGCGGGTGGAGGAGCATTCCATCACAGTCATCCAGGGGCTGGCCAGTGCGGCGGCCGCGAGCGGCCGCCGCGGGAACCTCCTCAGTGCTGGAGGATTTTCGCCAGGAACTGCTGGGCGCGTTCCGAGCGCGCGCTGACGTCGCCGAAGAAGGCTTCCTTCTCGCAGTCCTCGACGATCTGTCCGCGGTCCATGAAGATCACCCGGTTGGCCACCTTGCGGGCGAAGCCCATCTCGTGGGTGACGCACATCATGGTCATGCCTTCGTGGGCGAGCTGCACCATCACGTCCAGCACCTCGTTGACCATTTCCGGGTCGAGGGCGGAAGTGGGCTCGTCGAACAGCATCACCACCGGGTCCATCGCCAGGGCGCGGGCGATCGCCACGCGCTGCTGCTGGCCGCCGGAGAGCTGTCCGGGGTGCTTGTCGGCGTGGGCCTGCAAGCCGACCCGTTCGAGCAGCGCGAGACCCTTGTCGATGGCTTCCTGCTTGCTGCGGCCGAGCACCTTGATCTGCGCGATGGTCAGGTTCTCGATGATAGTCAGGTGCGGGAACAGCTCGAAATGCTGGAACACCATGCCGACCCGGGAACGCAGCTTCGGCAGGTCGGTCTTGGGCGCGCCGATGGACGTGCCGTCGACCACGATGTCGCCTTTCTGGAACGGCTCCAAGGCGTTGACGCACTTGATCAGGGTGGACTTGCCGGAGCCGGACGGCCCGCACACCACCACCACCTCGCCCTTTTTGACTTCCGTGCTGCAATTGGTCAGCACCTGGAATTCCCCATACCACTTGTCGACGTTCTTGATCGAAATCATACGGCTAACCTTCTTTGCAGATGCTTGACCAGCAGCGAGGCGGTGAAGCTGATGAGGAAATACACCAGACCGGCGAAGATCAGGAACTCATGGGGCTGGCCGATGATATCGCCCCGTGAGCGCGCGGCGTTGAGGAAGTCCATCAGGCCGACGGTGTAGACCAGTGAGGTGTCCTGGAACAGGATGATGCTCTGTTGCAACAGCAGCGGGGTCATCTTGCGGAATGCCTGGGGCAGGATGATCAGACGCATCATTTGCCCGTAGGACATGCCGAGCGCCTGGGCCGCGCCCATCTGCCCTCTGGGGATCGCCTGGATGCCGGCGCGGACGATTTCCGAGAAATACGCCGCCTCGAACATCACGAAGGCCACCAGGCAGGAGGTGAAGGCCCCCACCGGCGTATCTTCACCGGTGATCCAGCGCAGGATGAAGGGCACCGCGAAGTAGAACCAGGTGATCACCAGCAACAGCGGAATCGAGCGGAAGTAGTTGACGTAGAACCCCGCCAGCTTGGCCAGCAGGAGGTTGTGCGACAGGCGCATCATCGCCAGCAGGGTGCCGAGCACCACGCCACCGAGCACGCCGAGGACCATCAATTGCAGGGTCATCAACATGCCCTGGCCGAGGCCCGGCAGGGCGGGGACTATCACACTGAAGTCCATCATTTACCTCCCACCGAGATCATCCCGGGCACCATCACCTTCTTCTCGATGGCGCGCATGATCAGCATCAGGCTCATGTTCAGGGTGAAATAGATCAGCGTCGCCAAGGTGAACGCCTCGAACAGGTTGGCGGAGAACTCGGCGGTCTGCTTGGTTTGCGCGAGCAGTTCCATCAGGCCGATCAACGAGGCCACCGAGGAGTTCTTGAAGATGTTGAGGAATTCCGAGGTCAGCGGCGGAATGATGATGCGGAAGGCCTGGGGCAGCAGCACGTTGCTGTAAATCTGCGGCAGCTTGAAGCCCATGGCGTAGGCCGCGGCGGTCTGTCCCTTGGGCAGCGCCTGGATGCCGGTGCGCACCTGCTCGCAGACCCGGGCGGCCGTGAACAGGCCCAGGCACACCACCACGCTCAGGTAGGCGGACGTGGCGGGGCTGAGGTCCTGCTTGAACCAGGTTTGCAGCGATTCCGGCAGCAGGTCCGGCATCAGGAAGTACCAGAGGAACAGTTGCACCAGCAGCGGTACGTTGCGGAACACCTCCACATAGGTGGTGGCGATCGTGGATATCCAGCGGTTCGGCACGGTGCGCATCACGCCGAGCAGCGAACCCAGCAGCAGGGCGATGATCCAGCCGGCCAGGGAAACGGCGACGGTCCAGCCCAGGCCGGTGACGAACCAGTCCAGGTAGATTTCATCGCCAATGCCGGTGGATCTTAAAAAGACGCCCCAGTCCCAGTTGTAATTCATGCGGGTTTCCCCTCGGGGTCGATCGATACGGCCATCAGGCCAGAACAGGAAGCCGGGGCCGGCACACGCGCAGGCGTATCCCGTTCCGCGTGGGTGCGGAGAGACCCGGTCCGTCGTACAGGAAGAAGAATGGAGAGGACCAGGCCTCTCCGGTTCCCCGCACCCCGCGCTCCTTTTGGAAGCGCGGGGGCATCACCTTCAGATCTGTTCTGCAGATTTGTCGGTCGGGTTGGCGATCAGCTTCTTCAGCTCTTCGCTCATGGGGAAATTCAGGTTGAGGTTTTTCGGCGGCACCGGCTGCATGAACCATTTTTCATAGATGCCGTTGATCTCGCCCGAGGCGAAGGTCGCGCTGATGGCGTCGTCGACGGCCTTTTTGAAGGCCGGATCGTCCTTGCGCATCATGCAGCCATAGATCTCGAAAGACTGCGGCTTGCCGGTGACGACCCAGTCGTCCGGCTTCTTGGCCTTGGCCATTTCGCCGTAGAGCAGGGCGTCGTCCATCATGAACGCGACCGCGCGGCCGGATTCCAGCATCAGGAAGGATTCGCCATGGTCCTTGGCCGAGATGATGTTCATGCCCATCTGCTTGTCGGCGTTCATCGACTTGATCAGGCGCTCGGACGTGGTGCCTGCGGTGGTGACCACGTTCTTGCCCTTGAGGCCATCGAAATCCTCGATGCCGGAGCTTTTCTTGACCAGCAGGCGTGTGCCGACCTCGAAGATGCCCACCGAGAAATCGACCTGCTTCTGGCGTTCCAGGTTGTTGGTGGTGGAACCGCACTCGATGTCCACGGTGCCGTTCTGCACCAGCGGGATACGGGTCTGCGAAGTGACCAGGTTGTAACGGACCTTCAGGTCGGGGAGGTTCAGGTCTTTCTTGATGGCTTCGACGACTTTCAGTTGCAGGTCGTGGGAGTAGCCGACCGGTTTGCTCGGGTCGTCGGCCAGGTAGGAAAAGGGGATGGAGGCGTCGCGATAACCCAGGGTGATGGTGCCGGATTCCTTGATTTTCTTCAGGGTGCCGGTCAGTTCGGCGGCGACCACCGGTGTGGAGATCAAGGCGGCCGCGATGGCGGTGCTCAGAATACGGGGAAGGATGTGCATGGGTCTTTTCCTCGGCATTGTTGTTTTAGTGGGGGACTGCAAAACCATAGCTGTAGCGGGTGCATTCGTCTCGACGGACGAAGACTTTCCAGCCTCGTACATCTACAGGAGCAGAATGCATGCCACCTGAAGCGTATCGATAGGCAAAACATAAGTACATGAAAATAAAGTGTTTTCTATAAGTATCTCGGCGCCGTGATTTCTTTGGGTTCGATTATCCGAATGAAACCCGATGGAGCGTTCGGGAAACCGAACGAAGGCGGTGGGTTCGCTTCAGCGAAGGACGAATGAATGGCTGAAGAATGACGCCAATTAAGTGACCTGAGCCCCGGCCGAGGCTTCCCTTACCTCTTCAATTCATTCAAGGGGGAAACCGAAAGGTGTTGATTCATTTGAAAATTCGTACCGGTCTGTTCTGCGTACTGGTGTCTTTCGTCAGCGTACTGCTCATATCCGTCTCCATCGCCTGGGAGAACGCGCGCAGCAGCGATCAGCAAATCCGCGACCTGCACCTCAACGGCATCCAGCAGCCCGGCATGGTCAGCGACGCCTTCATTCTGATGTTGCGCGCGCGAGTGGGCCTGGCCGGCGCGTTCCTGGAGCAACAGGAAGGAGAGGAAGCCAAGGCCCAGGTGAGCCAACAGCGCGCCGTCGCGCTGCTCGAAGAGGCGCGCAAGCGTTTCGCGGCGTTCGCCCAGACCCGTCACCCCGACGTGTGGGGCCCCCTGGCCGCGCGCATGCTGGAATCCTTCGACGCGTACCTCGGCGCCGTGCGTGCCCAGGGCGCGGCGCTGCAAGGCCGTTCGGCGAACGACTACATCGCCGCGAACCTGAAGGCACGGGATGCCAACGGAGTCTTCTACGAGGCCTTCAATGCCTACACCGAGCAAGTGGAGCGGCATACCCAGGGCGTCATGGAGGGTGCCGCCGGCCGCAGGCATCTGGCGGAATCCTCGGCCGTGGCCCTGGGGTTGATCGCCCTCCTATTGGCGGTGGGCTGTGGCCTGTTCATTTCGCGTCGGGTGCTGGGGCCGTTGCGCGAGACCGGGGAGCACTTCAAGCGCATCGCGGGCGGCGACCTGACCGGCAGGATCGAGGTGCACGCACGCAACGAGATCGGCGAATTGCTGGAGTCGCTCCAGCGCATGCAGGCGCGGCAGCGCGAAACGCTTCAACGGATAGCCGGCTCGGCGGAGCAACTGGCGTCGGCGGCCATCGAGCTGAACGCGGTCACCGAGGAAAGCACCCGCGGGCTGCATCAGCAAACCCAGGAGCTGGAGCAGGCGGCCACCGCGGTCAACGAAATGACCACGGCGGTCGAGGAGGTGGCGCGCAATGCCGCCTCGACCTCGGAGGCCTCCGAAGCCTCGAACCGCCTGGCGCAGGAGAGTCGCGAGCAGGTGCGCCAGACCATCGAGGCGATCACCTTCATGAGCCAGGAAGTGCAAGGCTCGGCGCAGCAGATCCAGCAACTGGCGGGCCAGGCGCGGGACATCGGCAAGGTGCTCGACGTGATCCGCGCGGTCTCCGAGCAGACCAACCTGCTGGCGTTGAACGCCGCCATCGAGGCCGCGCGTGCCGGGGAAGCCGGTCGTGGTTTCGCGGTGGTGGCGGACGAAGTGCGCACCCTGGCCCATCGGACCCAGGCATCGACCCAGGAGATCGAGCAGATGATCGACGGCATCCGGGCCGGCACCGACAGCGCGGTGGCCTCGATGCAGGCCAGCAACCAGCGCGCGGACACCACGCTGCGGACCACCCAGGCGTCCGCCATCGGCCTGGAGGACATCTTCACCGCCATCGGCGAGATCAACGAGCGCAACCTGGTCATCGCCAGCGCCGCCGAGGAACAGGCCGCGGTCGCCCGGGAGGTGGACAGGAACCTGGTGAACATCCGCGACCTGTCGACCCAGAGCGCGGCGGGCGCGCATCAGACCACGGCCGCGAGCAACGAGCTGTCACGGCTGGCGGTGGAGCTCAAGGGGCTGGTGGCGTTGTTCAGGGTGTAGCGTCGATGGCGCGAGCCGGGCAGGGAGGATAGGGCTCCGGCCGTGGCATGGAAGCGCAGGACGCGCTCCTGGCGGCTCGGCCATTATCTCCGCCGGAAAGCCGGCGACTGGCTGCCGAGCGCTCGGTACAGGAAATCAGAAGTCGACGGCGAAGTGCCACTTGATCCGTTGTTCTTCCAGGGCCGACAGCACCCACTCGTAGTCCTGCAGGTCGTCGACGAAGTCGTCGGCGTTGCTCAGCGCGTGCGGGTGCACCGCCAGATGGCCGTGCAGGGCGCGCACGGTACGCAACCCTTCGCTGGCGTCGAACCAGGCCTCGCCGGGCAGGTCGTTGGCCGCCTCGGCGCCGTCTTCGAAGAAGTCGGCGAACTGACCGGGGTCCTGGCTGACGAAGGCCCAGATCGAGGTCACCTTCAGGCGTTTGCAGAGTTCGTCGAGCTCGACTTCATCGATCTTCGCGACCGCCGTGCCGTTCACGAAGTCGTCCAGTCCGGGAATCGGTTTTTCAGGAACGATATAGATGGCTGCACCCATGGCATTCTCCCTTTCAGTCGGCCACTTGGCCGTTTGGAGGGACGAGCATAGCCAGATGAGGCCACGGCGGAGCGTGACGCATTACCGGTATTGAAGGCGTGTAATTGACGTAAATGGGAGCCAGGACGCAAAAAAAGAGGGAACCGCAGGGGAAATGCCCGTCTCGACGACGTTTTCGCGGGATGGCGCGTGGCCATCTTCGAGCCGTCCGGTGGCCGCGCGAGGGTCAGGCAGGCCCGCGTGTCTCGAGCGGCTCCGTCAGCGAGGGCGCCAGAAACTTGCTGAGGAACTGCTGGGTACGTTCTTCCTTCGGCTGGCTGAACAGCGTACGCGCCGGCCCCTGTTCGACGATCACGCCCTGGTCGATGAAGATCGCCCGGTCGGCCACGTCGCGGGCGAATCCCATTTCGTGGGTGACGATCACCATGGTGCGTTTCTCCCGCGCCAGGTCGCGGATGGTGCCGAGCACCTCGCCCACCAGTTCGGGGTCCAGCGCCGAGGTCGGCTCGTCGAAGAGGATCACTTCCGGCTCCATCGCCAGGGCCCGGGCGATGGCCACGCGTTGCTGCTGGCCGCCGGAGAGGCGCTTCGGGTAGGCGTCCTCCTTGCCGGCCAGACCAACCTTGGCGAGGAGCGCGCGGCCCCGCTCGATGGCCGACGCACGGGGCTCTTTCTTCACGATCAGCGGGCCTTCGATGACGTTTTCCAGCGCGGTGCGGTGGGGGAACAGGTTGAAGTTCTGGAACACGAAACCCACCTGCTGGCGCAACTTGCGCACCCGCCCTTGCTGGGCGGCGAGCGGGCGGCCGCCGTCGATTTCGATGTCGCCGACGCGAATGCTGCCGCCACTCGGCTCCTCCAGCAGGTTCAGGCAGCGCAGCAGGGTGGTCTTGCCGGAGCCGCTGGGTCCGATGATCGCCACCACTTCGCCCGGTTCGACCTCGAGGTCTATGCCCTTGAGAACCTCGTGGCCCTTGAACGACTTGCGCAGATTACGAACGTGGATCATGCGGCTCAGGTTTCCTGGTCTTGGCGGTTGACCCGCGCTTCGAGACGGTGCTGAACGTGGGCGAGCAGGCTGGCGAGTATCCAGTAGAGGAGGGCGGCAGCCAGGTACATCGTGAAGATTTCGAAGGTGCGCGCCGTGATCAACTGTGCCTGCCGGAACAGCTCGGGCACCTGGATGGTCGCCGCCAGGGAGGTGTCCTTGACCAGCGAGATGAAGCTGTTGCCCAGGGGCGGCAGGGCGGTGCGGGCCGCCTGTGGCAGGATCGCCCTGTAGAGTGTCTGCGTCCGGGTCATGCCGATGCTGGCGGCGGCTTCCCATTGGCCGCGGTCGATGGAGGCGATGGCGGCGCGAAGGATTTCCGAGATGTAGGCCGCCATGTTCAGCGAGAAGCCGATCAGCGCGGCGGGCAGCGGATCCAGTTGGATGCCCAGTTGCGGCAGGCCGTAATAGATCATGAACAGCTGCACCAGCAATGGCGTGCCGCGCACGAAAGAAACGTAGAGCCGGGACAACCAAGTCAGCGCCCCGATGCGCGACAGGCGCATCAGGGCCAGGGCGAAGCCCAGCAGAAGGCCGAAGAACATGCCTCCCAGGCTGAGTACCACGGTGTAGAGCGCGCCCTTCAGCAGGAAGGGCGCCGAGTCCAAGGCCAACTGCAGACTCGCTTCGATCATTGGGTCACGTCAGCCTTGAACCATTTCTGCGAGATCTTCGCCAGGGTGCCGTCCTTGCGCAGCTTCTCCAGCGCTTTGTCGAGGGCATCGCGCAGTTCCGGGTTGTCCTTGCGCAGCGCGATCCCGGCTTCCTGACGGGCGAAAGGCTCGCCGGCGACGGCCAGGGTATCACCGGTCTTCTTGATCAGCTCGAAGGCCGCCAGGCGATCGCCGAGAATGGCATCCAGACGGCCGACCCGCAGGTCCTGGTTGCGCGTGGGGTCGTCGTCGTAGGTGCGGATGTCGGCCTTGGGCGCGTTCTGCTTCAGCCAGTCCTCGTAATTGGTCCCCAGGACCACCCCGATCTTCTTGCCGTCGAGATCCGACAACTTGCCGAACTTCGACTCCTCGCCCTTGCGGGTCAGCACCTGAATACCGGAGACCGTATAGGGCACGCTGAAGTCGTACTTCTTCTTACGCTCTTCGGAAATGGTCACCTGGTTGATCACCACGTCCAGCCGCTTGGACTCCAGGGCGGCGAGGATGCCGTCCCACTTGCTCGGCTGGAAGTCGGGCTTCACGCCCAGCTCTTTCGCCACCGCGTTGGCGATCTCCACCTCGAAACCGGTGAGTTGGCCTGTCTCGTCCTGGAAGTTGAAGGGCGGGTAGGTGCCTTCCAGGCCGATGCGCAGCGTGCCGCGTTGCTCGATCTGCTGGAGCAGGTTCTCGGACGCGAAGCTCGGCGCGAGGAAGCCGGCCAACAGCAGGGCCAGGCTGCCCGACAGAAAACGGCGATGCAGGGAGAAGGATTTCATCTTGAGGTCCAGGTTTTCCAGGGGAGAGGCAACAACTATAGGCGATGAAAGGTTATTCAATTAAATAATATAAAATTATTATTTTTATATTTAAAGGAATAAAAGAGCCGGTTCTGGGGATTGCCCCAGGCCTTTATAGCAGGTAACCACAAAGCTCCAAGCGAGCGGCTACGGGAAGAAAGCGGGGTGGCGCTTGCCGCCCCGCTCGCAGGTCAGGTCCGGCCCTTTTCGCGCCAGCCGCCTCCCAGCGCCTTGTACAGCTCGACTTCGCTGGTCAACTGGTTGAGCCGATCGCCTATCAATTGCTGGCGTACGCTGAACAACTGGCGCTGCGCATCCAGCAGGGTCAGGTAGTTATCGATCCCGGTGCGGTAACGCTGCTCGGCCAGCCGGTAGTAATCCTCGGTGGCCTTGACCAGGTCACGCTGCGCCTCCAGTTGCTGGCTATAGGTGGCCTGGGCGCTGAGGCCATCGGCGACTTCCTTGAAGGCGGTCTGGATGGCTTTCTCGTACTGGGCCACCTGGATGTTCTTCTGCACCTCGGCATAGTCGAGGTTGGCCCGCAGGCGGCCGGCATTGAAGATCGGCAGGCTGATCTGGGGCTGGAACAACCAGGTGCCGGAGCCGCCATCGAAAAGTCCCGACAGGCTGGTGCTGAGGCTGCCGGCGTTGGCGGTCAGGCTGATGCTCGGGAAGAACGCCGCGCGCGCCGCGCCGATATTGGCGTTGGCGCCTTTCAGCGCGTGTTCGGCCTGGAGAATATCCGGGCGACGTTGCAAGAGATCGGAAGGCAGGCCGGCGGGAATCTCGGCGAGCACGTCAGCCGCCAGGTCGTCGCTGGGCGCCATCCGCTCCGGCAGACCGCGCCCGAGCAGCAGCACCAGGGCGTTCTGGTCCTGCGCCACGCGCCGGGTGTACTGCGCGAGGCTGACGCGGGCGCTTTCCACCGTGGTACGGGCCTGGCGCAGTTCGAGGGCGGAACCTATCCCGACGTCGAAGCTGCGCTGGGTCAGCGAGTAGCTCTGTTCGTAGGCTTTCAGGGTGTCGCGGGTCAGGTCGAGCAGGGTGCGGTCGGCCTGCCAGGTGAGGTACGCAGTGGCGACGTTGGCCACCAGGCTGATCTGGGTGCTGCGGCGCGCCTCCTCGCTGGCCAGGTACTGCTCCAACGCCTGATCGCGCAGGCTGCGCAGACGCCCGAAAAAGTCCAGCTCCCAGGCATTGACGCCCAGCGTGGCGCTGTATTCGCTGCTGATCATCGACTCGCCGCTGCGCGACACGTCGGCCGGCAGGCGTTGCCTGCTCCCGCCGACGCCCGCGTTGATCGCCGGGTACAGCTCGGACCGTTGGATCCGGTACTGGGCCCGATAAGCCTCGATGTTCAACGCCGCGACCCGCAGGTCGCGGTTGTTGTCCAGCGCCGTCTCGACCAATTGGCGCAGCGCGGGATCGCGGAAGAACTCACGCCAGCCCAGCTCCTCGGCGGACGCCTGGGTCGAGGCCGGCGTGGCATAGCCTTCGCCCTGGGGCCATTGGGCGGCGACCGGCGCGTCCGGGCGCCGGTACTCCGGGTTCAGCGAGCACCCGGCGAGAGCCGCGACCAGTGCCAGGGGAATCAGGGACGTCTTCACAGCAGAGTCTCCTCGTCAGTCACGCGGGTATCGGCGTTCGCCACGGGCTTCTTGCGTTTGGCGATGGAGCTGACCAGTACGAAGAACAAGGGTACCCAGAAGATCGCCAGCAGGGTGGCGGTGAGCATGCCGCCGATCACCCCGGTGCCGATGGCGTGCTGGCTGCCCGAACCGGCACCGCTGGAAATCGCCAGGGGCACCACGCCGAGGATGAATGCCAGCGAGGTCATGATGATCGGGCGCAGGCGCATGCGGCAGGCTTCCACCGCAGCCTCCACCAAGCCCTTGCCTTGCTCCTGCAGTTCCTTGGCGAACTCGACGATGAGGATGGCGTTCTTCGCCGCCAGGCCGATGGTGGTCAGCAGGCCCACCTGGAAGAACACGTCGTTGGACAGGCCTCGTCCATAGGTGAAGAGCAGCGCGCCGACCACGCCGAGGGGGACGATCAGCATCACCGAGAAGGGAATCGACCAACTCTCGTAGAGCGCGGCCAGGCAGAGGAACACCACCAGCAGCGACAACGCGTACAGCGCCGGGGCCTGGGCGCCCGAGAGTCGTTCCTCGTAGGAAAGGCCGGTCCAGGAGTAGCCGACGCCGGCGGGGAGTTGCGCGGCGATCCGCTCCACCGCGGCCATGGCCTCGCCGGAGCTGTGGCCGGGCGCCGGGGCCCCGAGCATCTCGATGGCGGGCACGCCGTTATAGCGGGTGAGCTTCGGCGACCCGTAGACCCACTTGCCGCTGGCGAAGGCGCTGAACGGCACCATCTGGCCCTCGCCGTTGCGGACGAACCACTTGGCGAAATCCTCGGGCTTCATGCGCGCCTCGGGCTGACCCTGGAGGTAGACCTTCTTCACCCGGCCATGGTCGATGAAGTCGTTGACGTAGTTGGCGCCCCAGGCGATGGAAACGGTGTCGTTCACATCGGAAAGGGACACGCCCAAGGCGCGGACCCGCTCGTCGTCGATCAGCAATTGATACTGGGGTTCGTCCCGCAGACCGTTCATCCGCACACTGGCGAGCGTCGGGTCCTTGCTGGCCAGGGCGAGGAACTTGTTGCCGGCCTCGACGAGCGCCTCGTGGCCGACACCCGCGCGGTCTTGGAGGAACAGGTCGAAGCCGGTGGCGTTACCCAGCTCCATGACCGCCGGTGGCGCGAAGGCGAAGACCATGGCATCGCGGAAACTGAAGAAGTGCTGCTGGGCGCGCTCGGCCAGGGCGAAGACGCTGTGCTCCTTGCCGCTGCGTTGGGCCCAGGGTTTCAACATGATGAACGCCATGCCGGAGCTCTGGCCGCGGCCCGCGAAGTTGAAGCCGGTCACGGTGAAGATCGAGTTCACGGTTTCCTTCTCGTCCTCCAGCAGGTAGTCGCGCATCTGCCCGACCACCTGCTGGGTACGCTGCGCGGTGGCGCCGGGCGGCGTCTGGATCTGGGCGAAAAGCACGCCCTGGTCCTCGTCGGGCAGGAACGCCGAGGGAATCTGGGTGAACAGCCAGACCATGCCGCCGATCAACACCGCATATATCAGCAGGTAGGGCGCCTTGCGCTTGAGCACATGGGTAACGCCCCGTTCGTAGCTTCTCACGCTGCGATCGAAGCCACGGTTGAACCACCCGAAGAAGCCGCGCTTCTGCCCGTGCCCCCCGGTCTTTCCGGGCTTGAGCAGGGTGGCGCAGAGCGCCGGGGTGAACACCAATGCCACCAGCACCGACAGGGCCATGGCCGAGACGATGGTGATGGAAAACTGCCGGTAGATGACCCCGGTCGAACCGCCGAAGAAGGCCATGGGCACGAACACCGCGGACAGCACCAGGGCGATCCCCACCAGCGCGCCCTGGATCTGCCCCATCGACTTGCGCGTGGCTTCGAGAGGCGGCAGGCCTTCTTCATCCATCACCCGCTCGACGTTCTCCACCACTACGATGGCATCGTCCACCAGCAGGCCGATGGCCAGCACCATGGCGAACATGGTCAGGGTGTTGATGGTGAAACCGAACGCGGCCAGCACGCCGAAGGTGCCGAGCAGCACCACCGGCACCGCCAAGGTCGGGATCAGCGTGGCGCGGAAGTTCTGCAGGAACAGGAACATCACCAGGAACACCAGGACGATGGCCTCGCCCAGGGTGTGCACCACGCCGGAAATCGACGCCGACACCACCGGGGTGGTGTCGTAGGGGAAAACCACTTTCATGCCCGGCGGAAAGAAGGGTTCCAGCTCGGCGATGGTGGCGCGTACCGCGGTCGCGGTTTCCAGTGCGTTGGCGCCGGTGGCCAGCTTGATCGCCAGGCCGGAGGCCGCCTTGCCGTTGTATTCGGCACTGATGGCGTAGTTTTCCCCACCCAGCTCCACCTTGGCCACGTCCCGCAGGCGCACCTGGGAACCGTCCCGGTTGACCTTGAGGAGGATCGCGCCGAACTGCTCGGCGGTCTGCAGGCGGGTCTTGCCGACGATGGTGGCGTTGAGTTGCTGGCCGGGCACGGCCGGCAGGCCGCCGAATTGTCCGGACGACACCTGGACGTTCTGCGCCTGGATGGCGCTCTTCACGTCCACCGGGGTCAGTTGGAAATTGTTCAGTCGCGCGGGGTCCAGCCAGATGCGCATGGCGTATTGCGAACCGAAGACCTGGAAGTCGCCGACACCCTTGGTCCGCGAAATCGGGTCCTGGATGTTGGCCACGATGTAGTTGGCCAGGTCGTTCTTGTCCATGCTGCCGTCTTCGGAGACGAGCCCCACCACCAGCAGGAAGTTCTTCACCGCTTTGGTGACCCGGATGCCTTGCTGCTGCACTTCCTGGGGGAGCAGGGGCGTGGCGAGCTGTAATTTGTTCTGCACCTGGACCTGGGCGATATCCGCGTTGGTGCCCTGTTCGAAGGTCGCGGTGATGCTCATGCTGCCGTCGGAGTTGCTCTCCGAGGAGATGTAGCGAAGGTTATCGATCCCGTTGAGCTGCTGCTCGATGACCTGGACCACGGTGTCCTGCACGGTCTGCGCGGAGGCCCCGGGGTAGTTCACCGCGATACCCACCGCCGGCGCGGCGATGCTCGGGTATTGGTTGATCGGCAGCTTGAGGATCGACAGACCGCCGGCCAGCATGATCACCAGGGCGATCACCCAGGCGAAAATGGGGCGATCGATAAAGAATTTGGACATCGTTGATTCCTCAGCCCTGGCTGCCCGTGGCTTGGCTGGACGGCGCGGGTTCGGTGGCGGGTTGCTGTTCAGCGACCTCGACGGCCCGGACTTCCATTCCTGGCTGGATGAATTGCAAGCCGTCGACGATCAGGCGATCGCCCGCCGCCAGGCCTTCGTTGACCAGCCACTGATCGCCGACGGTGCGGTCGGTCTTGAGCTGGCGCAACTCCACCTTGTTCTGTGCGTTGACCACCAGCGCGGTGGCCTCGCCCTTGAGGTTGCGGGTGATGCCGCGCTGAGGCGCGAGGATCGCATCCTGGCGCACGCCGGCGACCAGTAGCGCGTGGACGAACATGCCGGGGAGCAATTCGTTCTCGGGGTTGGGGAACACCGCGCGCAGGGTCACCGACCCGGTTCCTTCGTCCACCGAGACCTCGGAGAAGGCCAGGGTGCCTTCGTGGCCGTAGGGCGTGCCGTCTTCCAGGGTCAGTTGCACCCGGGCGGCGTTTTCGCCGGCCTTCTGCAATTTGCCGCCGGCGAAATCCCGGCGCAGGCGCAGCAAGTCCTTGGAGGGCTGGGTGACGTCGACGTAGATGGGATCGAGTTGCTGGATGGTGGCCAGCGCCTGGCTCTGCCCGTTGCTGACCAGCGCCCCCTCGGTGACGCTGGAACGACCTATGCGCCCGGAAATCGGCGCGTTCACCTTGGTGTAACGCACGTCGATATTGGCCCGTTCCAGGGCGGCTTCCGCTTGCAGGCGGGCGGCCTGGGCCTCGTCGAACTCCTGCTTGCTCACCGCCTGGTCGACCACCAGTTGCTTGTAGCGATCGGCGAGGGACTTGGCCGAGGCCAGGGTCGCCTGGGCGCTCTTGGCAGTGGCCTGGTAACTCGACGGGTCGATCAGGTAGAGCTGGTCGCCCGCCTTGACTTGACCGCCTTCGGTGAACAGGCGCTTCTGGATGATCCCGCTCACCTGGGGACGGACTTCGGCGATGCGGTAGGCGGAGGTCCGTCCGGGAAGCTCAGTGGTGAGGTTGAAGGGCTGGGCCTTGAGGGTGACGACACTCACTTCGGGCGTTTGCTTGCTGGGGGCTTCCGCAGCAGGTTTGCTGCAACCGCCGAGCGTCAGGATCGCCACACCGACCGCGCCAAGCAGGGCGGCAAGAGCAGGTTTGAAATGCATAGGAACCTCTTTCTAGAAGCGCAGGCAGGGCTCGTCGAACTACGGGAGAACGCGCGGACGAATTATTAGCATGCGAAGCATTAAACGTACACGTATGAATGTTTGCAAGTGTTTCGTTTTGTAACGCTTCTCAACACCGGTGTATGGCCAGTTTCCGCTGCCGGTTGCAGCGGGGCCTGGGCCACCCCAAAGGGTGAAAAGCAGCGCCAGGTCCGATTCTGATCGCACCGGATGACAACATCCTCCACGGCGAGAAGAACCTTAGGCGCGGAATCCCGAATGGGGAAGCGAGTGAGCCCAGGCAGGGTAACCCCGTCCGACCGCAACCGGTGACTGCGTCGGCAATGCCGGCCCGCGACCCTTTCTCTCGACCCTTTCAGTGCGCTGTCTGCGACGAGCCCCGGACGGCCCGCCACCTCCGCAGACCTTCCGCCGGGCGGATCTTCCGAGTTGTCCGCACTGCCAGCTTTTTCCTCGCCAGCGACTACAAAAAACATAATTTCGCAAACCCCCGGCGCCGAACAGAATGCGCCAACACCCTCCACAGATACACGACGACCCTCCGAATCAGGGCGGCAGCCATGACCGCCCTAGACAAGCCAACTTTCAGAAGCGCACAAACATGACAGTTGAAAAAATACAAATAGATACGCTTGTTGTGGGTGCCGGCCAGGCCGGCGTGGCCATGAGTGAACACCTGAGCCGACTCGGCGTGCCCCATCTCGTCCTGGAGCGCAATCGGATCGCCGAAGCCTGGCGCACCGGCCGCTGGGACTCCCTGGTCGCCAACGGCCCGGCCTGGCACGATCGCTTCCCAGGCCTGGAGTTCGAGGGCCTGGACCCCGATGCCTTCGCGCCGAAGGATCGAGTGGCGGCGTACTTCGAAGCCTATGCCAGAAAATTCAACGCACCCATCCGCACCGGCGTGGAGGTGAGGCGGGTGGAACGCAACCTCGACCGTCCGGGCTTCACCGTCGAAACCTCCGAGGGCGTCATCGAGGCCAATCAGGTGGTGGTCGCGACCGGCCCCTTCCAGCAGCCGGTCATCCCGCCGATCGCCCCGGAAGATACATCCCTCACCCAGATCCACTCCGCCGAATACCGCAACCCAGGGCAACTGCCCGAAGGCGCCGTGCTGGTGGTGGGCGCCGGTTCCTCCGGGGTGCAGATCGCCGATGAACTGCAACGTGCCGGCCGGCAGGTCTACCTGTCCGTGGGTGCCCATGACCGGCCGCCGCGGGCCTATCGCAACCGCGACTTCTGCTGGTGGCTGGGGGTGCTCGGCGAATGGGACGCGGAGTCGGTCCAGCCGGGCAAGGAACACGTCACCATCGCCGTGAGCGGGGCCCGTGGCGGCCACACGGTCGATTTCCGCCGGCTCGCGCAGCAGGGAATCACCCTGGTCGGCCTGACCCAAGCGTTCGAGCATGGCGTGGCGCGCTTCCAGGCGAACCTGGCCGACAACCTCGCGCGCGGCGACGAGAACTACCTGGCGCTGCTCGACGCGGCCGATGCCTACATCGCCCGCAATGGTCTCGACCTCCCCGAGGAGCCCGAGGCCCGCGCCATGCTTCCGGACCCCGAATGCGTGACCCGGCCCATCCTCGAACTGGACCTGGCCGAGGCGGGCATTACCTCGATCATCTGGGCGACCGGTTATTCGGTGGATTACAGCTGGCTGAAGGTCGACGCCTTCAATGCCAACGGCAGGCCACGGCATCAGCGCGGCGTCTCGGCCGAGCCCGGCGTGTATTTCGTAGGGCTTCCTTGGCTGTCGCGTCGCGGCTCCGCGTTCATCTGGGGCGTCTGGCACGACGCCAAGCACATCGCCGATCACATTGCCAAGCAGCGCGCCTACCTCGCCTATCGGGACGCTTCGCAACGCCGCGCGGAGGCCGCTCCGCAGCACGACACGGCCGCCCCGAGCGCCTCGCACCTCCAACAAGCCAGCCTCACGGGAGTACGTTGATGCCCACTCATACCCGCATCCGCATGTTCAACACCAAGGACACCTACCCGAACCAGACCCTCGACAACGACCTGTGCCAGGCCGTGCGGGCGGGTAACACCGTCTATGTCCGCGGCCAGGTGGGCACCGACTTCGACGGCCAGTTGGTGGGGCTCGGCGATCCACGGGCGCAGGCCGAACAGGCGATGCGCAACGTCAAGCAGTTGCTCGAGGAAGCGGGCAGCGACCTCAGCCATATCGTCAAGACCACCACTTACCTGATCGATCCGCGCTACCGCGAGCCGGTGTATCAGGAGGTCGGCAAATGGCTCAAGGGCGTATTCCCGATTTCCACCGGACTGGTGGTAAGTGCCCTCGGCCAGCCACAGTGGCTGATGGAAATCGACGTGATCGCGGTGATCCCCGAATGAGGAAGCGGACATGACCTTTTCCATCGTCGGCCGCTGCGCCGAAACCGGTCAATTGGGTATCGCCATCAGTTCTTCGAGCATCGCCGTGGGCGCGCGCTGCCCCTGGCTGAGGGCCGGGGTCGGCGCGGTGTCGAGCCAGAACATCACCCTGCCGGCCCTCGGCCCGCAGATCCTCGACGAACTGGCGGGCGGATCGGCACCGTCGCAGGCCCTTGACCGTTGCCTGAACAGCAACGGGTACGGCCAGTACCGCCAGGTGGCGGTGCTCGACGCCCAGGGTCGTGCCGCGGCTTTCAGCGGCAGCCACACGCTCGGCACCCACAACGCGCTGGTCGGCGAGCAGTGCGTGGCGGCCGGCAATCTCCTGGCCAACCGCGCGGTGATCGAAGCCATGGTCGCGGCTTTCGAACGCAGCGAGGGCTGTCTCGCCGCGCGTTTGGTGCAGGCCTTGCAGGCCGGCCAGGACGTCGGCGGCGAAGCCGGGGCGGTGCATTCGGCGGCGCTGTCGGTGGTCGGCGAACTGACCTGGCCGATCGTCGACCTGCGGGTGGACTGGGCCGAGGAAAATCCCATCGGCGAACTGGGCAGGCTCTGGGAGGCCTACCAGCCGCAGTTGCAGGACTACCTGACCCGCGCCCTCGATCCGACCCAGGCTCCGCGTTACGGGGTGCCCGGCGATGAGTGAACCGCGCAGCCGCGCCCTGCTCGCGCAGTTGGTGGCTTTCGCGACGGTCAGTCGCGACTCGAACCTGGAACTGATCGAGTTCGTGCGCGACTACCTGCGGGGGTTGGGCGTCGACTGCGAACTGATCTACAACGCCGAACGGACCAAGGCCAATCTCCTCGCCACCCTCGGGCCCAGGGTGGCCGGCGGCATCGTGCTGTCCGGGCATACCGACGTGGTGCCGGTGGACGGTCAGGCCTGGACGGTGAACCCTTTTTGCCTGAGCGAGGAGGGCGGCAAGCTGTTCGGGCGCGGCACGGCCGATATGAAAGGCTACCTGGCCTCGGTGCTGGCGGCCGTGCCGATCTTCCTCGCGCATCCGTTGCGTCGCCCGGTGCACCTGGCGTTTTCCTACGACGAAGAGGTCGGATGCCTGGGCGTGCGCGGCCTGCTCGAAGTCCTGCCGCAACGCATCCCCCGGCCTGCGCTGTGCCTGATCGGCGAGCCGACCGGGCTGAAACCGGTGCTCGGCCACAAGGGCAAGCTGGCGATGCGTTGCCATGTGCATGGTGCCGCCTGCCATTCGGCCTATGCGCCCTATGGGGTGAATGCCATCGAGCAGGCGGCGCGGTTGATCGGCCGGCTGGGGGAGATCGGCGCGCGTCTGGCCGAGCCGCAGCGGCACGACCCACGCTTCGATCCGGCGTATTCCACCGTGCAGGTCGGTGTGATCCAGGGCGGTACGGCATTGAATATCGTCCCGGCCGACTGCCGTTTCGATTTCGAAGTACGCGCGTTGCCCGCCTTCGCGCCCCAGGAGGTGGTCGAGCAATTGCAGGATTACGCCGAACGGACGCTGCTGCCGGCGATGCGCGCGGTGAAGCCCGATACCGGGATTCGCTTCGAAACCCTGTCGGCCTATCCGGGCCTGGCGACGCCGGCGGACAGCGCCGCCGCGCGCCTGATCGCACGGCTCTGCGGCAGCGAGGCCTTCGGCACCGTGGCCTTCGGTACGGAAGGTGGCCTGTTCGACCAGGCTGGCATTCCCACGGTGGTCTGCGGACCCGGCAGCATGGACCAGGGGCATAAGCCCGACGAATACGTCAGCGTCGAGCAACTGGCGGCCTGCGACCGGCTGATGGACCGCCTGGCGGCCTATTTGAGCGAGCCAGAGGCTCCTTGAAAGCCTGCGAGCAGCCGCTCGACGGGCAAAAATCGAGCGGCGGGGCATGGGGCGATTCCGCGGAGCCCGGTTGTTTCGAAAGCTGCTGCCCGGCACCCGCTGGGGAACCGTTCCCGGTACGACAGGTTCGGGGGGCGGTGTCCCCGGGATGTGCTCAAGGCTGCTGCGCGTGGCGGAACAATCCGTCTCGCCGGTGTGGCCCGTCTTGGACGAGATCCCTGCGTCATCGGTCGACGGGGTGAGTTCGAGTCCTCCGCCCGCGGCACCCTTGCCAGGGCGCCCGGCGGCCGGCGCCGATGACTCCGATCACGCCTCGGCCACTGCGCGCTCGTGCCGGCAGCGACGAGGCGGGGACCGCCGGACACTCCATCGAACCCCGTCGCCGCTCAAGCCAGAAAGGCCGGCCTGAGGATGCTCTCGCACCACTGACGGAAGTGGGTGGGCGTGGTGCTCTCGGGACTCCTGGTGACGCCCAGATCGAGCCCCTCGCTCTTCGCGCGGGCCATGGCGGTCATGCCCTCGGCCATGGCATCGGAAAAACCGAAGCCCAGGAACTGGGCCTTGTAGGCGTCGAGGGAAATCTGCTGGTAGGCGATATCGCGGCCCAGGACTTCGCTCATGATCCTCGCCATCTGGTTGAAGGAAATGTTCTCCGGGCCGAGCACCGGCACGTCCTGCTGCCCCACCCAATCGCCATCCAGCAACCAGCGCGCGGCCACGGCGGCGATGTCGCCCGTCGAGCAGGAAGGCAGCTGCAGATCGCCGGGTATCGGCAGGAAGAACGCCCCTGTCTCACGCAACACCCGCAATTGCATCAGGATGTTGTCCATGAACGAAGGCATGGCGAGCGCACGCTGGTGCACGCCGGTGGCGGCGATGAGATCGTCCATGGCCAGTGAGCCGGTCACGTAACCCGCGTCCAGAGCCTGGACGGTGCCGCGGCCCAGGGCCGTGATCTCCACCACCCGGGTGATGCTGCCGGTGGCGAGCGCCGCGGCGGCAGGGCGGCTGAAGTCCACGTAGGCCTGGGCGACACTGGCGGCCTTCGGGTTGGCGGGAACGAGCCAGAACAGGCCATGCGCGCCGTCGAAGGCGCGCTCGACCGTTGCCGCATCCGCATGGCTTCCCTCCACGACCTCGACGCGGTCGCGTACCGCGGGCGGAAGCTTCGAGGCGTCGCGCACGATGACCCGGAGCGGTGTCTCCGTCGCGAGCAAGTGGGGAAGCAGCTGGCTGCCAATCTGGCTGGTCGGGGCGGTCACGACGAGCATCGAGGCTCTCCTGATGAAAGTGCGCGTCAAGGGATTCAGCGCGTTGGTCGCGGTTCAGTGGTTACCTTAGCGCTTGCGACGAGAACGCTGCATTCTTTATGGTGCGCATAATTTTATCGAGCGTTCGTTTCCCATGGACCCGCTCTCCGACCTGCTCTCCCTCTTGCGTCCCGCGGCGACCCTCTCGTCGGGCTTCAGGGCGGGTGGCGACTGGTCGATCGACTTCGCCGGCCAGCACGGGCAGATCAAGTGCTACTCCATTCTTTCCGGAGGCTGCTGGATGGCGGTCGACGGGGTGGAGCGGCCGATACGCCTCGAACGGGACAATGCTTTCGTGCTCCCGCGCGGCCGGTCGTTTCGACTGGCCAGCGACCTGTCGTTGCCCGCGCAGGATGCCGCCAGGCTGTTTCCGCCGGCCAGCCAGGGCGGTACGGTCGTGCTGGGAACGGGAGCGACGTTTTCCCTGGCGGGCGCCCGCTTCGCCGTCACGGGCAGTCATGCGGACATGCTCCTTGGCCTTTTGCCGCCCGTGGTGCACCTGAGCGGGCAGGGGGAGCAGGCCGCGCTGCGCTGGGCCGTCGAACGGATGATGCAGGAGATGCGCGACGCGATGCCTGGCGCACGCCTGCTGGCGCAGGATCTGGCCCACATGATGCTGGTGCAGGCGTTGCGCGCCCACCTGGCCGACGCGTCCCACGCGGAAACGGGCTGGCTCGCTGCGCTCGCGGATCGACGTCTGCGGCGTGCGCTGCAGAGCCTCCACGCCGAACCGGCACGGCGGTGGACCGTGCAGGCGCTGGGCGTGCAAGCGGGCATGTCGAGAACGGTTTTCGCCACCCGGTTCCGCGCAGTCATGGGCGAGACGCCAATGCAGTACCTGACGCGCTGGCGCATGGTGCTGGCCTGCGACCGGCTCGAGCATTCGGCGGAATCCATCACCCGGCTGGCGTCGTCCCTGGGTTACGAATCGATCAGCGCGTTTTCCACCGCGTTCAAGCGTGTCCTGGGCCAGTCTCCGCAGCAATACAAGGCGGCCTTGGCGGCCCCTGCAAGCTGGAGCGCCCTCGACACCGCGCGGCACGAAGGGCTGTGAATGGGAAGCGGGCCGGAGTCATCGCGTTGACCGGCGCTAGGCCAGCCATTCCCCGAAGCGTTCCTTGCAATAGCCCATGAACGCCTGGGCGGGCTTGGTCAGTTGCGTGCGCTTGAGCCAGCCGGCGACCAGCGCCGAGCCGGACACCTCCTCGGCGATCTCCACGCACACCAGGCGTTGGCCATCGTAGGTGATGCTGGAGTGGGGCCGCGTCACCAGCACCGCGAAGCCGAACCCCTGGCCCACCATGCCGCGCACCATTTCGATCGACGGCGAGCTGAAGGCGATGTTCGGGCTCAACCCCAGCTCCTCGAAGATGCTCACGAAGTAGGTCCGGCTCGGCTGCACGTCCAGCAGGATCATGGGTTCCAGCGCCAGGTCGCGCAGCGACACCTGGGCCTGGTCGGCGAACCGATGTCCCGCCGGCAGCAAGACATAAGGCCGCCGCGGCGCCATCAACGCTTCCGTCTCGATGGTGCTGTCCAGGTCGTGCTCATAGAAGATCGCCAGGTCGAAACGTCCGCTGGTCAGGCCTTGCACCAACTCCTGTTGCTCGCCGTCCTGCAGGCGGATCTCCACGCCTGGAAAGCGCTGGCGGAAACCGGCGATCAGGCGTGGCAGGTAGAGCGGGGCGACGGTTTCGAAGCAGCCGATGTCGACCTGTCCGCTGACCATGTCGTTGTCGGCCAGCGCGTTCTGCTCGAACTCCCATGCCATCCGCAGCAGTTTCTGGGCCTTGCGGTAGAAGCGCGCGCCGGACGGCGTCAACGACACGCCCTGGGCGTGATGGCGAATGAGCAGTTGCACGCCGAAGCTGTCCTCCAGGCCCTTGACCGCCGTCGAGATCGAGGGTTGGGCGATGTACAGCTTGCGCGAGGCCTCGGCCACGCTGCCGCATTCGACGGTGGTGACGAAGTACTTCAACTGACGCAGGGTATAGGAGGCCACGGCGGCACCTCGGGCGAAGGTTTCGCCTACCTTACCCCGCCCGACGCATGCCATGGCCGGGCACTGCAACGGATTTTGCTGGGCATTGGGAACATTTTGCCTGGCTCGTCGCAGCCATTGCGGCGGGGCAGACCTTTCCGGCCCGCCGTACCGCGGCGCCGCGCGCCCTCTCGACGTTCGCTGTCCTGGCGCCGCCCGGGGAGAGGTCGAACCCTCGCGCAACGGCGGGTGCCCGCGTGCGACGCTGTAAAGGCGCAGGAACATTTTTTAAGGTTTGAAGAAACATTTTTAGTAATTTGCCTGCTTCGGCTCTTTGCCCATGATCGCTCCCAACAAGAAATGCGCCGGCTCGTCGGCGCGTACCGAAGTACGTCCACGTACTCACCCTTGCCTTGGAGTCCGTCATGTCCACCACCGCAACAACGACGCCCCTCATCGAGAAACACACCATCGGATATGTCCCTCCCGAGGACCGCCACGGAAAGGTCAAGGATCTGTTCACCCTGTGGTTCGGCGGCAACATCGCCCCCTTGCCGATCGTCACGGGCGCCCTGGGCGTGCAGCTGTTCCACCTGAACCTGCTCTGGGGCATCGTCGCCATCGTCGTCGGCCACCTAGTGGGCGGGGTGCTGATGGCCCTGCATTCGGCCCAGGGCCCGCAGATGGGCATCCCGCAGATGATCCAGAGCCGCGCCCAGTTCGGCTCCCTGGGCGCGCTGCTGGTCGTGGTGATCGCCGGGGTGATGTACGTCGGCTTCTTCGCATCCAACATCGTCCTGGCGGGCAAGTCCCTGCATGGCGTGGTGGAAAGCGTGCCGGTGCCGGTGGGCATCGTCGTCGGGGCGCTGGGCTCGGGGATCATCGGCATCATCGGCTATCGCTTCATCCATGTGCTCAATCGCATCGGCACCTGGGTGCTGGGCATCGGTATCGTCCTGGGCTTCGGCTACATCCTCACCCACGTGCAGACCGACGACTTCCTCACCCGCGGTGGCTTCAACGTCTCCGGCTGGCTGGCCACGGTTTCCCTGGCCGCGCTCTGGCAAATCGCCTTCGCGCCCTACGTATCCGACTATTCGCGCTACCTGCCCAAGGATGTCGCGGTCGGCTCGACTTTCTGGGCGACGTACCTGGGTTCTACCCTGGGCTCCATCCTTTCGTTCGTGTTCGGCGCCGTGGCGGTGCTGGCCACCCCGGCGGGTATGGACACCATGGATGCGGTGAAACTGGCGACCGGCGCCATCGGCCCCCTGATGTTGGTGCTGTTCCTGTTGAGCGTGATCAGCCACAACGCGCTGAACCTGTATGGCGCGGTGCTCTCGGTGATCACCTTGCTTCAGACCTTCGCCTACCGTTGGATTCCGACCGCGCGGAGCAGGGCGGTCCTGTCGCTGATCATCCTGGTCGGTTGCTGCGTGGCAGCCATCGGTGCCTCGGCGGACTTCATCGGTCATTTCGTCGACCTGGTACTGGCCCTGCTGGTGGTGCTGGTGCCGTGGACGGCGATCAACCTCATCGACTTCTACGCGATCCACAAGGGCGAATACGACATCGCTTCGATCTTCCGCGTCGACGGCGGAGTCTACGGCCGCTTCAACCCGCAGGCCCTGCTGGCCTACGTGATCGGCATCCTGGTGCAGATCCCGTTCATGAACACCCCGATCTACACGGGCCCGGTGGCGGCGCATATCGACGGTGCGGACCTGTCGTGGCTGGTCGGGTTGATCGTCACCGCGCCGCTGTACTACTGGCTGGCCAGCCGCGACACCGCCTACCGTCGACGCCAGGTGGCCACCCCCCTGGCCTCCAGCCACGGCTGACGCGAGGCTAGCGACTCTTGCCCGGCGTGTCCGTCAGCGATGCGCCGGGCTTTGCGTTTTGGCGGGGCGCCTCATGTGCCGGATCGCGAGGTGCTGGCAGCGCGTTTTCCTGGCACTACTGTCCGTGGTTCCGGGCGTGGGCCCAGGCGTCCGGCAGCCGTCGCGCGCTACGAACAGGATCGTGACGCCACGCGGCGTTTCGGGGAATAGGGTTGCCGGAGCCGATCGGCTCGCTGTCCAGCGTGCCCACCGTGTCCGCAAGGGATCACCCGCGGATCGTTCGAATGGTCCGCGTCATGGGGGCGGTGGGTTTCCCAAGTGAATGCGGGCGCGCCCGCTTGCGCATCGCCCCGACGGCCGAGCGCGACGAGCGACGTCCACCGAGGGGGACAGTGGAGCGAGGAGGGCGGAGTGACCCCATCCAAGGGGCTCCGCCCACCCACAGGCCGGCGTTCGCCTACAAGACCTCCTGGAAGCGAACGCTTGCATGGCGGTGAAGCACATCCTGCGGCATCGAGCGATCAGGACGGGTGTCCTGGGCGCCCGCTCATTGCAAGGAGGCGTTGTCGATCACGAACCGGTACTTCACATCGCCCTTGAGCATGCGCTCGTAGGCGTCGTTGATTTCGTTGGCGCGGATCAGCTCGATATCCGCCACGATTCCGTGCTCGGCGCAGAAGTCGAGCATTTCCTGGGTCTCGGGAATCCCGCCGATCATCGAGCCGGCGAGCGAGCGGCGTTTCATGATGAAGTTGAAGACATTCGGCGAAGGGTGCGGCGACGCGGGCGCCCCGACCAGTGCCATCGTGCCGTCCCGCTTCAGCAACAGGAGCAAGGCGTCCAGGTCATGGGGCGCCGCCACTGTATTGAGGATGAAGTCGAAGCTCTTCCCGTGCTGGGCCAGTTCCTGTTCATTGCGGGACACCACGACTTCGTCGGCTCCGAGCTGCCGGGCGGCCTCGCGCTTGGACTCCGAGGTGGTGAACGCCACCACGTGCGCGCCCATCGCGTGGGCCAGCTTGATCCCCATATGGCCGAGACCGCCGATGCCGACGACGCCAACCTTCTTGCCGGGGCCGACATTCCAATGGCGCAGCGGAGAGTAGGTGGTGATGCCCGCGCAGAGGAGCGGCGCCACGGCGGCGAGCTGATCTTCAGGGTGCTTGATCCGCAGCACGTAGCGTTCGTGGACCACGATCTTCTGGGAATAGCCGCCGAGTGTCCAACCGGGCTCGTCCGCTGTCGGGAAGTTGTAGGTGCCGACCATGCCATCGCAGTAGTTCTCCAGCCCCTCCTGGCAGTCCTCACAATGCTTGCAGCTGTCCACGATACAGCCCACGCCGACCAGGTCGCCCAGGGCGAAGCCGGTTACATGGGCACCTACGGACGTCACCCGACCGACGATCTCGTGCCCGGGCACGCAGGGGAATTGGGTGCCGGCCCATTCCGAACGGACTTGGTGCAGGTCGGAATGGCAGACCCCGCAGAAGGCGATGTCGATCTGGACATCGTGAGCACCGGTTTCGCGCCTCTGGATTTGCAGAGACTCAAGAGGCTTGTCGCTGGCAAGTGCACCATAGGCTCTTACGAACATGGGGTCGTCTCCTCTAGTCATGGACGGACGACATTCTCGCCCCTTGCGCGATGGGCCGGTTAGACCATTTCGCTGGATTTCTTGCATGATCCTGCGAGGAAAGGCGCCGAAGTCGCTCGATCGAGCCTGAACTCGGGAATAACCCCAGCCAGGCATGGTGATCGAGCCCCGGCCTCGAACGAGCGAGGATGCAGCCCATCAGGCCAACCGCTGAGCAGGTCGCCGGCACCGGGCGATGGCCCCGTGACGGCGGCGTTCGATGGATTCGGCTCGAAGGCTCTAGGACCGGCATCCGGAAGCAACTCATCCGACCTTCTCGCGGCATCCCTGCCGTCATCGCCCTCATTCGTCGGGCTTGTTCACGATGTTTTTCTCCTCGTCGACCTGGTAGGGGGTATCGGCCTCTATGCCGCCCTTGCCGGTTTTGGCCACCACATTGACGTAGCGCTTGCCGTCCCAACTTCTGAAAATCAGGGTCGAGTTTTCTCCACCCGTCAGGGTGGAACCGAGGCTTCCTATGAGGCGACTGTTGGCGCCGGCGATGAGCACGCAGTTCTTCCCCGCGGTCAGTCTGCTTCGGTCTCCCGCCATGAGGACACAGTCGTTTCCAGCGTTGAGTTTGCTGCGATCGCCCGCGGTGAGGTAGCTGTTGCTGCCCGCCAGTAACTTGCTACGGTCGCCCGCCGTTTGGGTGCTGTCGGCCCCGGCGATCAGCTTGCTGCGATCGCCCGCCATCTGGATGCTGCTGGCTCCGGATATCAACGTGCTACGGTAACCGGCGGTTTGCGAACTGCCTTTGCCGGCGATCAACATGCTTTTATTGCCGGCTATTTGAGTGCTGTCGTGGCCCGCGATCAACGAACTCCGGTGACTCGCGATCTGGTTGCTGCCATAACCGGCGGTCAGGCTGCTGCGCATGCCCGATGTCAGGTTACTGCCGTACCCCGCGGTCAGCACACTGCGAAGGCCGCTGATCAACGTGCTGCCATACCCTGCGGTCAAGAAACTGCGGATGCCGCTGGTCAAGGTGCTGCCGTATCCCGCGATCAGCGAGCTGTCCTGCCCCGCAGTCCCGGTACTTCCATAACCAGCGGTTAGCGTGCTGTCGCGCTCCGCCGTCTGTGTGCTGCCATAGCCGGCGGTCAACGTACTCTCATAGCCGGCGGTCTGGGTGCTGCCGTAGCCCGCGATCAACGAGCTTTCTTCCCGGGCCGTTTGCGTACTGCCATAGCCCGCCGTCAAGGTGCTTTCATAGCCCGCCGTCTGGGTGCTGCCGTATCCGGCGATCAGCGAACTTTGATAGCCCGCGGTGGACGTACTGCCATATCCAGCGGTCAGGCTGCTGTTGTCCTGCGCGGTTTGCGTACTGCCATACCCGGCGGTAAGGGTACTTTCATAACCCGTCGTCTGGGTGCTGCCATAACCGGCAATCAACGAGCTTTGGTAGCCCGCTGTAGACGTGCTGCCGTAACCCGCGGTGAGCGAGCTGTTGTCCTGAGCGGTTTGCGTACTGCCATACCCAGCAGTGAGGACACTTCTATAACCGGCGGTCTGGGTACTGCCATAGCCGGCAATCAGCGAACTGTCATAGCCGGCTGTGGAGGTACTGCCGTAGCCGGCTGTAAGCGAACTGCTGTCCTGAGCGGTTTGTGTGCTGCCGTATCCTGCGGCGAGGACACTTCTATAACCGGCGGTCTGTGTACTGCCGTAGCCGGCAATCAGCGAACTGTCATAGCCCGCTGTGGACGTGCTGCCATAGCCGGCGGTGAGCGAGCTGTTTTCCCGAGCCGTTTGCGTGCTGCCATAGCCCGCGGTGAGCACACTCCCGTAACTGGCAGTCTGGGTGCTGCCATACCCTGCGATCAACGAACTGTCGTATCCACTCGTTCCGGTGCTGCCGTAGCCGGCAATGAGGTTGCTGCTTTCCTGGGTGGTCTGAGTGCTGCCATAGCCCGCGGTCAGATCACTTTCATACCCTGCGGTTTGAGTGCTGCCATAACCTGCGATCAACCTGCTTCCATGTCCGGCCGTTTGCGTGCTGCCATAGCCCGCGATCAGCGAGCTATCGGGCCCGGCGGTGCCGGTACTTCCATAGCCAGCGGTGAGATCGCTGTTCTCCTGGGTCGTTTGCGTGCTGCCATAACCCGCCGTCAGGGAGCTTTTCTCCCCAGCGGTTTGGGTGCTGCCGTAGCCGGCGATCAACGAGCTGTCGGATCCCGCAGTGCCTGTGCTGCCATAGCCGGCGGTGAGGTCACTGTTCTCTTGAGCCGTTTGCGTGCTGCCATAACCCGCCGTCAGGGTGCTTTCCTCCCCGGCGGTTTGGGTACTGCCATAGCCAGCGACAAGCGAACTGTCCGAACCCGAGGTCCCTGTACTGCCGTATCCGGCAATCAGAGTGCTGCGGTCACCGGCGGTTTCGGTGCTGCCATAACCCGCGATGAGCTGACTTTGATCGTTCCCCGTAAGCGTGCTGCCGTAATCGGCCGTCTCGAGGTTTTGTGGGCCTTGAGTCGTGGCGCGTCGGCTGATAACGCTGCCAGGCGTGGGCGAATTGGCCAGATGTCCGTTCGTATCCGCTGGCCCCTCGGGGAAGGTAAAGGACTCGATCAAATCCTTTGCTGAAGACGAATAGTTGGAACTATTCGACTGAATATATTCCATCGCGCTATTGCGCGTTCCAACATGAACGACCTTGGCACGGGGAAACTTGACTACACCTTCGGCATCGAGATATATGATGTCATCAACCGCCACCTCGCAAACGACCCATCTGGCATCCGCCTGCATATTCAAATGCGCAGTTCCACCTTTTCCCCATAATAGACCGACAAGACCATTTTCGAGCTTCCTCGTTGGAGCCCAGTACTTGCATTCCACGATTCCAGAAGTAGGCCAGATGAGGCCACAGTGATCGGACATGTTATTGGCGCAAGTCCGTAGAACTAAAGCGTTAACGTCATCCATCTCGACATCCTCACAACGACAAGCCGCTGAGAACCTGCATTGTGCGTCTGGAGAAGCGCCTGGTTTACTGAGTCCTTATTCTTGAATGTTCGATCGGCACTACCACCTGCGCACGACACTGCCTGCATCTATATGCATTCTTCAATATAGAGCAACCAAGAATTACTGCCGTAAATAAAAAAATATGTCCGAAGGGCCGTCAAATAGGAGAGGAGGGCAGCCATGATTTTTCTGGAATTTCGGTTCCTGGCTGTCCGATTGCGGGTCACCGCCGAGCACATCATGGCTCAGCAAGGAGTACCGCTTGAGGCCCTCAACACCGCCATCATTAGGTCAATCTGACCACCACCAAAGGAAAACTTAAACACACCTGCAGTCTCGACCTGAAGATGCACGGGAGTCCGTCGGATGGGCCGGGAATAATATTCACTCACGTAGTTAATCTCCGTGAAGATTTTCGTGGCGTCTGTCTCGGCCTTAACTCTCTGGGCATCATACCGTTGAGCCTGCTGTTGCTTTGTCCTGGCAGTCGACGCAAACTGGATCCAGTTTACTTCCGCTGCGACCTTACGAGCAGCTCCACCATAATTTGCCGCTGATTCATCCCTCGGTTCCATGGCGTTATGGATGGAAGCTTGTCTTATGGATACTTACTTGACCACTAGTTTTCAGACACGCCGGCCTTCAAAGCAAGGCCGGACAGAGGGATATCTTATGGACGAAACCCTAGCCTACCTGAAAGATCGCTATAAGGACGAGCAAGCGCGATATGATCACTTCGAGAATAAATGTGCCAGGTTTTTAACCGCTGTCTCGATCGTGATCGCCGCTTTGACAACGCTCGTCAGCGCCAAGGGAAGGGCGCTCTTTAACCTCAACAACCCTTCGGGCGTTATCGCATTGGGCTGTTTTCTCGCTGCAGCTATCTGCGTTGTCTGCTCCTGGGGACACGCCCTGAGCGCTCTGAGGATAAGGGATTGTCCAACGTTGCCATCCAGTCGACAGACAATGGAATGGCTGAAGCAGGTTGACGCCTCAGCTTATCAGCAGCATATATACAACTGTTACATAGATACGTTGGAAAAATTGAAGTCAGCCACCGACGCAAAATCAAAGTCTCTCGACTTTGCCTACAGTGAGATGGTCTACGCCGCATGGGCGTTGTCGCTGCTGGCAGTCATGAGTATCGGCGAGGAGCTACTTGCATGAGCAACGACCAAAAACCCAAGAGCCAGGAAAATAAGACGCCGCCACCACCGACCACTGAGTATCAAAGACGCTCCGAGGAACGACCGCTCAACAACCACAAGGATCAGCCAAACCGGCGTTAATTCCGGCTTCTTGGTGTAAATGGGACTATGGGGCAAGGGCTGAGCTCATGTAAGTGCTCATGCCCTCGGCTTCATGTTATTCCCCTCAACGCCCATGGGTCCCGTAGCGAGTACCATGAGCTTGACCCGAGTATCTGATGCAACACGTAGCCTTCATTCAGGAAAGTGGAGACTTGGATGTTTCCTGCGAGCTTGGTTCGCATTAGGCCGCTAGTGACTGTGTAAGGGGGGCGTTAAGCTTCTGTTTTGGGGTGCAAAGCGACTGAAGGTTAGTGAAATGGATAGGCAGCGACATACGCAGACAGATAATACGTTTAATACGTTATTTAACATAATATACATTATGCGAAGTTAAGTCTGGACCAGCAAAGGCCAGGGCCATAGCGTTAGCTGTGATAGAGCCCTAGCAACAGAATCTCAGCAACTGTCTCGATGCTTTTTCTCTATGCTCAAATTCTCTACGCTCAAACAATCCTGCCGCAGTTGCTCACGGGGTCGTAAGCAACTGAGCCGGAACGTTCCGCTTCCGTTACGCTGCCACTGGTGCGTTAAGAGCCTATGGCCGAAGATATCTACGTCCTGGACAGAAAAGCGAAGGTATCTTCGGTTTGACGCACTGTCCGAAGGAGTCTTCAGTAAAATGGGGGTAACAACACCCCGCTCCGCCAAACCAGTCAGCAAGGAGTTGCACAATGAAAATTGCACTCAGAAAAGTGGAGCTAATCGCAATCGCCAATCAGGAGCTGAAAGCTAGAGCTGGCTACAAAGAAGGTATGCGCATAACCAATGCGGAAATGAAAGACCACGTGCTAGTGCTGTACGGCGACGGAATAATCTCAAAAGAAGGTGGATTTCACGCTGACACAGCCGAAGTCTTCAATTCCTTTGTCGACTGGTTCAGCAAGCGTTACACCCTGATCGAGTAGTACCAACCTCGCCGAGCGATTTTCGCGCCCGCGAAAACAGCCGAACAGCCGACAAAGCAGGAAGAACGAGAAAAGCCCCTCCGGGGGCTCCGGCGAGAATACTTGGTTGCGGCACGGGTGAAACTGCGCTCTTGGTCAATCCCGGCATGAGTCAGATTCAATTAATTCGTCCGCACTCTATCTCATCACCACTGGCGATCCTTTCTGCCAATTCCCCAAGAAATTAAGCGAGCGCTGGAATGAAATGCTTCGGAAACCCGTTGGCTGCACGTGTCAGCCAACGGGTCTGTCCTGCCTGTTCAAGCACTGGGTATTTTCAAGCGCTGTCTCAGGATTTTGCAGATCGCCTCGGCGGCGGTGACAACGATGCCGTGACCTCCCGCCAGGGTTTCCAGGTCCTGGCCGTGGACGCTGAGGGTTTTCCAGCCTTCGACATGTGTCCGGGAGACGCCCTTGTCTTGTTCCCCGAGCACCACCGTGATGGGAAAGTCGAGGGCTTCTTGCGGGCGATACCGGTAGTCCGCGCTCAGCCGCGAATCGGCTCGCAGGGTGGCCAGGGCGATTGCCAGCGATTCGGAATCCTCAATCACTTCCGCTGGCAGGGCCTCGTAGTCCTGCAAGAGACGGGTCAGGGTCGCGTCGCCCATCGCATGGAAAGGCGGATAGCTCAGTCCCGGTGCGGGCGCGCGACTGCTGACCACGAACAGGCGCTCGGGCCGAATGCCATGTTCGACGCGCAGGCGATTCGCCACCTCGAAGGCCAGGACGCCTCCCAGGCTGGCGCCCGCCAGAACGAAAGGACGATCCAGCAGGGGCAGCATGGCGTCGATGATGAGGCCGACCATCCGTTCGAAGTCGGTCACGAAGGGTTCGTCCTGGCGCCCCTGGCGCCCCGGATACTGGATGGCCACCAGCTCGACGTCCGCCGGCAGATGGGACCGCCAGCCGCCGTAGGTCCCGGCGTTTCCGCCCGCGGGCGGAAAGGCGAAGAGCCGCAGGGGCGCCTCCATGTCGCCCTGGCGATGCAGCCAGAGCGATCGCACCGGATTTGAAAGGCGCGACGAGGTGTTCCTGGGGGCTTCCTGGCAGCGCCGGGCGACCTCCAGGGCGGTCGGATTGCCGTGCAGCAGGTCGAGCCCCAGGTGTCGCCCGGTTGCCTGGCGCAACTCGGCGATGATGCGCACGGCGAGCAGGGAATGCCCGCCCGCATCGAGAAAACCCTCCTCCTCCGTCACCGGCCGCCCCAGGGCGCGGCCAAAGCAGTCAATCACGCTGCCCAAGTAGGCATCGCCTTTCGCGATGCTGGTGAGATCGGCCCGCGGTTCCTCGAATTGCCAGGCCAGCAACGCGTCAAGCGTATGCCGGTAGGCGCGTGCGAAAGCGTTCGCCTGAGCTTCGTCGAAGCGCCTTGCATCGTACTGGAAGCCCAGTTTCAGACGCTCGCCCTCCACCTCGAAATCCACCGCCAGCGGCACGTCGACATCCACCACGACCTGGTCGATGACGCCGTCGGCGACTACGCGCCGGGCGGAAGCGTCGGGCGCCTCGTCGCCCTGGTGGAAGTCGACGAAATTGAACAGGCTGTCGAACAGGGCCGCCCTGCTCCGCCGGCGAATCGCTGCCAGTGGATGACGGCGATGTTCCAGCATGCGCTTCTCGAATTCGAAGGCCTGCTGGGCGATCTCGACCAGCGCCCTGCCCTCGTCCACTTGCAAACGGCAGGGCACGGTATTGAGGAACAGTCCGAGCACGCGGTCCGCACCCGGTTCTTCGGGACGGCCATGGGTGACGAAACCGGTGAGCGCCTCGGCCGAGCCGGTGAGCGTGCCCAGTGTCCGGGCGTGCACGGCCAGCAGCAACGACCGCAGTGGCAAGCCGGTGCGCTCGCCCAGGCGGCGCAGAGCGGGCAAGGCATCCTCGGGCAGTTCGACCTGCTTCGCCGCGACCCGGCGCGCTCCCCCTGGGGCATTCTGCGACGTGGGCAACGGAGCGGGTCGGGCGCCGGCCAGGTAGTCCAGCCAGAACAGGGCCGACCGGGCATCCTGCTCGGCCTGGCGGTCAAGGGCCACGTAATCGCCGAAACCGACGTCCGGCCCCTCTTCCCGTGGCGGCTCCGCTCCACTCGACAGGCCGTCATAGAGATCGACCAATTCGTTCACTAGCCGCTGCAGGCTCCAGCCGTCGAGGGCGCTGTGGTGCTCGGCGACGCTCAAGGCGAAGCGGTCCTCCGCCAGCCGCAGCGCGGCCACACGGACCAGGGGCGGTTGCGCCCACTGGAACGGGGTACGGTGTTCGGTTTCGATGAAGCACCGCAGGCGCTCGGACTGCTCCGAGGCGTCCAGGCCGCTCAGGTCGTGTACGGCCACGTCGGCGGGAACCCGCGTGGCCTCGTGGACCAGTTGCAGCGGCTCGCTGTAGCCCTCCAGGTCATAGCCGGTGCGCAGGATCGGGTGTCGCGCGATCAGCAGTGCCCAGGCGCGCGTCAGGACCTGGGCGTCGAGCCGGCCGCGAATCCGATGCAAGACCACGTTGTGCAGCACCCGCGGGTCGCCGGCGATTTCGGTCTGCATCACCATGCCCAGTTGCAGACGCGTCATCGGATAGGCGTCGTCGAGCCCTTCGGGCAGGATCTTGCGGTCGCGGGGCGCCAGTTGGGCAAAAGGCTCCTGGCGTGCGGGCTCCACTGGCGGGGCTCCCGCCCCCTCCTCCACAGCCTTGCCTCGGGCTTTCAGCATTTTCGCCAGCTCGCGAATGCTCTGATGGCTGAACACGTCGCGCAAGGTGAATCCGAGCCCGGCTTCCCGGGCCATGACCTGCATCTGAATCAGCCGAATGGAGTCGCCGCCGATTTGGAAGAAGTTATCGGTCACGCCGACCGAGGGACGCTTGAGCACGCTGGACCAGATGTCCGCCAGGGCGGCCTCCACCGCGTCGGTCGGCGCCTCGACACTGCGCTGCCGATCGGCCTGCGCCTGGAGGGCCAGCAGCGCCTTGCGATCCAGCTTGCCCTCGAGGGTCAGGGGTAGGCTCGCGACGACGCCGATACGGCTCGGCAGCATATAGGCCGGCAGGCGCGTTTCGAGGAACGCTTGCAAGGACGCCTCCAGAGCCTGGGGGGTGTCGAAGGTTTCGATGGCGACGGGCGGGACATGCCTGGCGCGCCAGTCGATCGGGTTCTCCAGGGCATCGGCATAGCCGGGGCGGACGGCATAGCAGTTGTAGCGGTCGGTGCCTTCGAGCAAGGCGTCCTGCCTCACGGTGACCTCGAAACCCTGCTCGCGCAGCAGGGCGCTTAATTGCTCGACACGTCCCGCGGTGGCGCTGTCGCGCTTGTCGTGCACCTCCAGGACGATCTGCGAAATCCTGGCGAACACCTCCCTGTCCAGCCCGAGCAGCACGTCCATTTCCGCCCGCTGCACGTCGATCTTGAGCAGGTCGATGCGGGTGAGGCCCAGCTCGCGGATCACCTGGTCGAGGCGTTTCAGGTGGCAGAGGTGCTCTTCGGCGCGCAATCGGTCGTCGAGGATTTCGTCGATGTTATCCAGCAGCAGGTTGGCGCTGCCCTCCCCCTGGTTGCCCAGGTAACGGCGAATCACCTCACGCTCGCCGCTGGCGTCGGCGTAGTCGGCCTGCCCGGAAAAGGTGGAATAGCCCGGGTAATAGGTGAAGGTTTCGTCCCGTTCGGAATCCGAGAGCCCGACCCCGTAGATCTGCACCTGTGGCGCATAGCGTTCGAGGTTGGCCAGCAGGCGCCGGCGGATCGGCTCCAGGGGTTCGAAGGCGAGGATTCGCGCGGCGGGTGCGCAGGACGCGATGTACAGCGAGAACAGACCGATATTGGCGCCCACGTCGAGCACTACGGCGTCCGCCGGCAGTGCGATGCCCTCCCGGCTGTATACCGCGTCGACGAAGATTTCGTTGAAGACGTACTCGGTCTCGTTGAGGTTGAGCCCGGCGACCCGATGCCCGCTGGGCAAGTCCACCTCCAGCCATTGGCTGTCGCGGGGGGACTGCCGTGGCGTGACGAACGCCGCGATGCGCCGGCCGTCCTGCGGGTTGCCCTGTCCGTCATTGTCGGTGACTGCCGCAGCCTCGCGCACGCCCGGGTGTTCCAGCAGCGCGCTACGGATTTCACCCAGCTCGATGCGATATCCGTTGACCTTCACCTGCTCGTCGATCCGCCCGAGGAACTCCAGGCCGCCCTCGCTACGCCACCTGGCCAGGTCTCCGGAGCGGTACACCCGGCCGGCGCCGGGCCAGGGCTCGGCCCGGAAGCGCTCGGCGCTGAGCACCGGGTCTCCGGCATAGCCGCGGGCCACACCACGGCCGCCGATCCAGATCTCCCCGGCGGCGCCCTGGCTCTTCAGGCGGCCCAACGGGTCGACGATGTGAACCGCGACGTTCGGCAGGGGCTTGCCCAGGGTCGGCGAGGCGTGATCGCGCACGCGCGCCAGGGTGGCGTTGACCGTCGCCTCGGTGGGCCCGTACAGGTTGAAGACTTCGCAACGCGACCATTTCGAAGCCAGCTGCCACGTGGCGTCGTCGAAGGCCTCGCCGCCGACCAGTATCCGCCCCGGCAAGGCCGGATGCGTATCGTCCAGGCCGGCCTGGATGAGCAGGCGGAACAGCGAGGGGGTGCAGTCGAGAACGTCGATGCGCTGTTGACCGAGGAATTCCAGCATGCGCTGCGGGTCGGTCCGCACCTGCTGCGGCACCGGGTACAGGGTATGCCCGGAGAGCAGTTGCAGGATCTGTTTGATCGAGGAGTCGAAGGAGAACGGCGCGTTCACCGTCACCCGCAACTCCGGCTGCGACCCGCCGGACGGGGTCTGGTAGAGACTGTGGCGCAGGGCATGCGCCAGGTTCAGCGCACTGCGGTGCTCGACGATCACGCCTTTCGGCTGCCCGGTCGTGCCCGAGGTGAAGATCATGTAGGCCGCGTCATGGGCATCGAGCAGTGGCAGCGCCGGTGAGTCCTCGCCGCCGTCGCCCTCGCTTACGTCCAACAGCCCGAACAGCCCTTCCAGGCGTGGGCGATGCTCGGCATCGGCGACCGCGAGGCGGATGTCCGCCGCGTCGCGCATGCGTTCCATGCGCGCGCGCGGGAAGTCCGGGTTGATCGGCGCGTAGACCGCGCCGGCGCGTATGATCCCCAGCAGCGCGACGATCGCCTCGCGGGAGCGACCGGTCATGGCGGCGACCGCCTGGCCCCGCTGGATGCCGCGCGCGAGCAACGCCCTGGCCAGGCTCTCGCTGCGCGCCTGCAATTCGGCGAAGCTCAGGCTGCCCTGTTCGTCGACCACGGCGGTCGCCGTGGGGCGAAGCCCGGCGATGCGCTCGAAGGCCTCGACCAGCGAGGCCGGTTGTGGCTCGTTCAGCGGCTCGCCTTGCAGGTGGCGCAACTGCGCCTGTTCGGCGGCACCGATCAGCGGCAGGCGGCCGACCGGCTCGTCTGGATGCTCGGCGATCCGTTGCAGGCAGTGTAGCCAGGCGTCGGCCAGGCGATCGGCAGCCTCCCGATCCCAGGCCCGATGCAGGGTCACGCGGGCGTAGCGCCCCTCGGAATGAGGTTCAATCGCCAGTTCGAGGAAGCGCGCCACGTCCGGCATGTGGAATTGCACACGGGCCGCGACCTGCGGCGATACGGCGCCGGCAATCCAGGAAAAGGCCAGGTTCGCCCTGGAAGGGTCCAGCGCGGTGCCGAAGGGGTCGAGCAAAACCGCGGATTCTTCCTGGGCCAGGATCGCCTCTTCGATGGCGTTCACCCGTTGCCGGACCGAATCCTCTCCCAGGCGCGCGAGCTGCAACGGGCAGCGCGCGGAGAAAGGCCCCACCAGGTCCGCGAACTCGTTGAAAACCCGGCCTGACACCAAGCGGTCGAGGGCTACCGGCGCCTCTTCGTTGGCCAGGAACTGCCCGGCCACCTGGGTCCAGGCGAGCAAGGCACAGGCTTCCGGGAGGCCGACCCGGGAGAGCTCGTCCAACAGTTCCTGGGGAAGCTGCCTGCCGGCTTGCCGTGTCCCCTCCTCGCGCGCTTCGGGGAGTGACAGCGCGGCGGTGGCATCGGTCGCGCTCCGCGCTTGCCAGTAGCCACGGGCCGTCTCCCCGGCTTCCCCGCCCAGGGCTTCATTGGCCCACTCGGAGAAGTGTTGGAACAGCAAGGGCTCTTCGTCCTCCGTCGCGGCCGCCTCCGGCGTGTCGTTCAGCGCGCGTTGCAGCAGGCGCAATAGGCTGCTCTCGTCCGCGACGAAAGGCGGGACGGCGAGCAGGATGGCCAGGACACGGTCACGGCTTTCGCCGCCGACCAGGCTTGCCGCGACCACCGGTTCCGCTCCCCGTCCCAGCGGCGAAGCCGCGAGGCGTGCCGCCTCCCCCGCCAGCGCGGCCTGCCATTGCCGGCCGGCGGAGAGGACCTGCCAGGCCAGCAGGTCTCGATCGCGCCCTTCGAGGACCTGGACCGGAAGGCTCATGCCCGGCATGGTTCGGTAGGCCACCCGCAGTTGGGATTCCTCGCGGCAGGCGTGCTCCAGCCGCTCCACCAGCGCATCCGCGGCCCAGGCGTCCGCCAGTTCCACGGTCAGGACCCGGTTGAGCGGACGCTCCGCATAGCGTCGCCACGCCAGGGTCTGCAGAGGCGACAGCGGAAATCCTTCCAATTGTTCGCCAGTGGCGGGTTCGGTCTGCGGGTTTTCTTGCGAACTCATGGCTATCCCTCGCGCGTATGTTTTTGTTCGGACTGGTGGACGTGCAGGTCGGTCATGGCGACCAGGATCCGACGCTCCCCGGAATAGGGCTCGCGGCCATGGACGCTGATGAAGTTGTCGAGCATCAGGACATCGCCTCGTCGCCATTCGAAGGAGCGGGTCTGGCTGCGGTAGGCCGCCCGGATCACCTCGAGCACCTCGGTGTCGATGGGGCTTCCATCGCCGTAGTAGGCATTGCGCGGCAGGCCCTGCTCGCCCACTTCGCCGAGCAGGGCCTCGGCCAGGTGCGGCGGCATGTTCGAGATGTGGAACATGTGGGCATGGTTGAACCAGAGCCCCTCGCCGGTCTGCGGATGCCGCACCATCGCCTGGCGGACCTGGCGCGTGTTGAGGTGCTGGTCGTCGACCCAGGTCCACTGGGTTCCGGTCTGGCGGCAGTAGGTTTCCACCTCGTCGCGGCTCTGGGTCTGGAAACCCTCCTGCCAAGTCAGGTCGATTTCCGGACCGTAGTTGCGCACGTAACACACGCCGTCGGCGAGGAAGCGCTGCTTGATGGCCTCCGGGATGAGCGCGGTGACCCGACGCTCGTCGGCCAAGGGCGTACGGCCCTGCTCCGCCGGCGCCACCTCGCAATAGAAGTGGATGCGGGTGGGCCAATTGTGCGAGTAGGACATTTCATGGTGCAGCGGAATCCAGCCATCGGGCGAGAACTCGGTGGAGGTGAATACCCGATGCGCCACTTCCTGGCGGGCCGCCGCGCGCTCCAGGTAATCCAGAAGATGCGGGGAAACCGCCTGCACCGCCTGGGAGAACCGCTCGGGGCCGCTCACCGCGAACCCGCGGAACAGGATTCCGCCGTGGCGCAGGAGACTGCTATCGACCCGCTCGCGGTTGTGCAGAATCCACTCGCGCAGGTCGAGGCCGGGCTGGCGGGCTTCGAAGATGCGCAGGTAGTCGCCCTCGCTGTCGAGCAGGCTTTCCTCGACCCAATCGGCGCTGTTCAGTTGGCGCGGCCGCAGCCGGCCGGCGGTAAAGGACGTGCTCACCGGGAGGCCTCCAGTACGAGCGTCGGGGGCGTATCGGGGATGTCCGCCTGGGCGTGGATGCTATAGGGCGTCGACATGATGGTCAGGACTCGTCGTTGGCCGCTGAAGGGATCGCGACCGTGCTGGGCGAGCATGTTGTCGAGGATCAGCACGTCGCCGGCCTTCCAATCGAAGCGCTGGGTTTCCCGGTCGATCGCGGCGCGGATCAGTTCCAGCGCCTCGACTTCGAGAGGGCTGCCGTCGCCGTAGTAGGTCTGGTAAGGCAGGTCCTCGGGCGAGACGCTGCTGAGCAGGGCGTCGCGCAGGCCGGGTTCGAGGCTGGTGGCATGGAAGAAGGTGCCGTGGTTGAACCATAGGCGCTCGCCGCTGTGGGGGTGACGCTGGAACGCCGCGCGGCGTTGCCAGGTGCGCAGGTGGTCGTCGCCCAGCCAGGCATGGGCGATGCTGTGCTCGGCGCAGAAGGCCTCGACCTCTTCGCGCCTGTCGGTCTGGAATGCCTCGCGCCAGGACAGGCCCAGCCCGGAGACGTAGTTGCGGACGTAGAGAATGCCGAGCCGGTCGAAGCGCTCCAGCAGACTCGCCGGCAAATGCCGCACGATCCGCCGGTTCGCGGCGATGGGCGTGGCGCCGCCGACGGCGGCCGGCGTCTCGCAATAGAACATGATGAATTGCGGCCAATCGACGGTGTAGGACTGTTCGTTGTGCAGGAAGATCGGCTGGTCGACCGGGTGTTCGGTGGAGGTGTAGACCTCGCCGCTGACCTGGTTGCGTGGCGAAGAGCGTTCCTTGTAGTTCAGCAGGTCCGGGGCGAAGGCATGGGCGGCCGCCCGGAAGCCCTCGGCGGCGGCGACCTCGAAGCCGCGGAACAGCAACCCGCCGCTGCACCGCAGCGCTTCGTGCAGGGCGTCGCGCTGCTCGGCGATCCACTCCGCCAGCGAAAGGCCGGGCACCTGGGCCTCTATGCGTGTGGGCAACTGGTCGGTTTCCGCGTGCCAGCGTTTGACCAGTGCCTCGCTGCCGCGGGGCTTCAGCCCCTGGGGGCGCTTGAAGCCCCGCTCGGCCAAGTTGAAAGAGGGTCGTTCCATCGCAGTGCTCCCTTTCCGTGAGTCTCGTTCCAGGTCGGGGCGCTCAGGCCCGCACCCTCTCCTGGGTTTGCTGGGCGTTGGCCAGGAGGCGTTGCTCCCAGCGTTCATGCACCTGCCGCACCCTGGCCTCCTCGAAGCGATCGCAGGCGTAGGTCCAAGCGGCCGTCCAGCCGTGTGGGCCGTCCTCCAGCCACAGCGTCAGGTCGAGCCGCGCGGTCGGCGAGGGAATGAAGCCGGCGTCGATATGGCAGCGCGCGCCGGCCAGGCTGCCCAGGCGCCCGTTATGCGCACCGCAGGCGACCCGGATCGGTACGCCCTGACGGCTAGGGTCGGCACGCCGGAGGGCATCGTTCAACGCCTCCAGGGGCACGTCCTGATGCGCGAGCAGGTCCAACAGGCCATCGCTGACGTCGCGGATCGCCTGCAGTCCGGTTTGCTGCGGGTCCAGGCGCACGAGCAGCGGTAGCAGGTTGACGCAGCAGGCGACCAACCCCTGCATTTCGAGGCGCGGGCGGCCGGCGAGGGCCACGCCGACCAGCACCTCGTCCACGCCCTCGTCTTCCGCCAGGGCATGGCCGAAGGCGGCGAGCGCAGTGCTGAACAGGCTACTGGACGTTCGCTCGGCGACCCGCTGACAGGCCTCGAAGGCGTGCCGTGACACCGGAAGCGCCAGGCTGCGGCCGGCCCGTGCGCGTTCTGCCGTGTGGGCGGGATGCGATCTGGCGCGCAGGTGTCCGAGCGCCGGTGCCAACGCCCGCGCCCAGCGTTCGGCGACCGCATCGAGACGGCCCGACTCGCGTTCCGTGGCCTCCCAGGCGGCCACGCTCTCCGGGGTGGCCAGGGGAGCGGGCAAGCTTCCGCCTTCGAGCAGGGTCAGCAAGTCCCGCGACAGGATGACCAGAGAAAGGTCGTCGAAGGCGTAGTGATGCACGCTCAGCAGGATGTCGAGCGTCGCGCTGTCCTGCCTCGGCAGCAGCGTGATTCGGGTCGGCGCCTCGCGACCGAGATCGAAGGGTAGGGTCGCGGCGCGCTCCGCCAGCGACTGGAATAGCGCATCGGCCATCGTCGAAGGCTGGGCGGCCAGGGTCTCGACCGGAACCGCGTCCACCGGCATGACCCAGGTGCGCGGCCCGCTGCCGGTCATCTCCACCCGCCGGCGCAAGGCCGTGTGCCGCTCCAGCAACCTCGCCAAGGCGCCCCGCAGGCTATCCAGGGTCGAGCCCCTTACCTGCAGGCGTGCCTGGAGGTTATAGGAGGTGTCCGTCGGTGCCAGTTGCTGGGCGATCCAGAGCCGTTGCTCGGCCAGGCTGAGGCGCGGCTCCGGCGTGCGCTCGGGCTCGGCCCGGGTCTCCTCCGGCGCGGTTCTCGCCAGGGCCGAGAGGGCTTCCACGCTGGCCTCCCCGGTTGCGAAAGCGTGCAGCGGGATCACCCGACGCAGCCGGTGGCGCAGCCGCGCCAGGAGATGGACCGCGCGCAGCGAATCCCCTCCCGCGGCATAGAAACCTTGCCCGGGATTGGGCGGGCTTCCCAGGACCGCTTCCCAGGCGTCGCGGACCTCGCGTTCGACCGGATCGGCGGAACCGACCTGCCCTGATGGAGGCGCGGAGAGGGACGCGGCAGGCACCGGCAGGGATTTCCTGTCCACCTTGCCGTTGAGGGTCTTGGGCAGGCTGGGCAACTGGACGAACAGCGACGGCAACATGTAGTGGGGCAAGGCCGCCGACAGGTGCGCGCTCAGCTGGCGGCTGTCCAGTTGGCGATCGGCGACGAAGTAGGCCACCAGGCGGCGCAGGCCCGCGGCATCCTGGGTCAGCACCGCGATGGCTTCGCCAACGTCGGGATAGCCGACCAGCCGCGAAGCGATCTCCCCGAGCTCGATGCGAAACCCGTTGAACTTGACCTGGTCGTCGAGGCGTCCCAGGTGCTCCAGCAAGCCACTGGCACGCATTTTCACCCGGTCGCCCGTGCGATACAGGCGCTCCCCATGCCCGGGGAACACCTCGCGCCACGCGAAGCGTTCCCGGGTCTGCTCGGGCTTGCCGAAATATCCGCGCGCCAGCCCGACACCGCCCAGGTAAAGCTCCCCCGGAACCCCCAGGGGGACCGGCGCGCCGAAGGCGTCGAGCACTTGCACGGTGGTTCCCGGCAAGGGCCGGCCGATGGAAGGCTCGGTTTCGCCACCCTGCCCCTCCGCGCCAGCCTCCGGCAGCTCGTAATAGGTGGAATAGGTGGTGTCTTCGCTGGGACCGTAGAGGTTGAGCAGCCGCTTCACCTGCTCGAAGCGGCGGATGCGTCCCACCAGGTAGCCCGGCAGCGGCTCGCCGGCCAGGTTCACCGTGCGCACGCTGCGAGGCAGCGGCATCAGCGCCAGCAGTGCCGCGCATACGGACGGCACGCTGTTGATCAGGGTGATGTCCTCGCGGCGCGGGTAATCGGCCAGGGCGAAGAGATTTTCCAGCAGATGCACGGTGCCGCCGCAGGCCAGGGTGCCGAAGAGCTCATAGATGGACAGGTCGAAGCACACCGAGGTGGTCGCCAGTACGCCCCGCCACTCTTCCGCGGCAAAGGTCGCGCGCACCCAGAGGAGGAAGGCATGGGCGCTGCCGTGCTCGATGGCCACGCCCTTGGGCCGACCGGTGGAACCGGAGGTGTAGATGATGTAGGCGAGGCTGGCGGCGTCGATCCGCGCGGGCGACAGCGGCACCGCCTCACTCGGGGACTCGGTCCGGTTCGACAGGGTGGCATAGCCCAGTTCGTCGACCCGCTGCCGGGTCACGTCGTCCACCAGTACCAGGAGGCAATCGGAATCGGCCAGCATGTAGGCGATGCGCTCGTCGGGGTACGCCGGGTCGAGCGGCACGTAACAGCCGCCGGCGCGCAGGACCGCGAGCAGTCCGATCAGCAAGGTGCTGTTGCGTTGCAGACAGACGCCGACCCGCTGCTCCGGGCCGACCCCCTTGGCCCGCAGGTGCGAGGCCAGCGCGGCGCTGGCTCGATCCAGTTCGGCATAGGTCAGGCTTCGGTCGGCGGCGCGCAGGGCGCAAGCATCGGGCGTCCTGGCGGCCTGCTCCTCGAACAGTCGGTGCACCAGGCCCCGCGGCGGCGCCTCCGCCGGATCCCCCCGCAGCGCCAGCAATTCGGCTTTCTCAGCGGGGCTCAGCCAGTCGAGGCGCCCCACCGGCGTGTCGCTCCGCAGCATGCCGCGGGCCAGCCGGCCCAGGTGGCCGGCCATGCGCTCCAGCTCGGCGGGATTTCCGCCCCGCAGAGCGAGGTGGGCCCGAGTCCCCTCCGGCGAAAGCACCAAGGCCAGCCAGCCCGAATCCGTCAATGCGTCGCGCGAGCCGACCACCCAGGCGCTGCACCGTTCGGCCAACCCCCATGTGTCGGAATACGGCGGCGCAGGTCCGTCGCCGAACAGCGCGTGCCGGGCTTCCTGCAACTCCCGGTCGAGCCTGGCGAGCCTCTCGCCTGCGGATTCCTCGGCGGCGTAGGCCGAGCGCAGCACCGCCAACGCATCGAACGGAGCATCCCCGGCGAACCCCAGGCAGACTTCCTCGCTGCCGTAGCGGCCCAACAGGACCAGATAAGCCGCCAGCCAGAGCCGGTGCCCCGATCGGCGGTCGGCAACCTCCAGTCGCGCGGGAACCTCGACTCTGCGCCAATCGTCGGAGGATCGCTGCGGGTCCTCCACGGGCAGCTCGATGCCCAGGGGCGCGCCGCGCAGGTAGGCTTCGCCGCGCGCCGTCCAGTTCTCGCCGGACGAGGGTACGACGCGCGAGGCCGCCAGCTTGCCGGCGGCGAAGCTTCTCAGCGGTAAACCATGGCGTTCTTGCATCGCGCCTCTCCTCCATGTCCAGGGCAATGACGGAACTCTTCATGACCGCTATGAATACGAGCGGATACGACGGCGCTCAGCGGAAGGCTTGGCTACGAGGAAAAGTCCTCGATCAGGATCGGATAGAGCGACGCTACCAGCAGGAGCGCCATGGTGACGTTGAACAGGCGCAGCCAGCGCGGATCGCGCAGGACATCGCGCAACAGGCTGCCGAAACCGGCCCAGACCCCGACGCTGGGGGCGTTGATCAGGGCGAACAGGGCGGAAATGATCAGGACATTGATGAAGTAGCCCTGCATGGGCGTGTAGGTGCTGATGGCGCCCACCGCCATCACCCAGGCCTTGGGGTTGACCCACTGGAACGCCGCGGCGGCCCAGTAGCCCAGCGGTTTCCCCTCGCTTTCGGGGTCGTTCGAGGCCGGGCCGGAGGTGGCGATCTTCCACGCCAGGTAGAGCAGATAGGCGGCGCCGACGTAGCGCAGCACGCTGTAGAGCACCGGATAGGCCTTGAAGAGCGCGCCCAGGCCGAGCCCGACGGCGAGCACCATGACGAAAAAGCCGCAACTGATGCCGAGGATATGGGGAATGGAGCGGGCGAAGCCGTAGTTCACGCCCGACGCCAGGAGCATGGTGTTGTTGGGACCGGGGGTGACCGAGGTGACGAAGGCGAAGAGCGCGAAGCCCATCAACAAGTCGGCGGAAAGCAGCATCATTCATTCCCTTGAGTGCGAGCGCGTGGCAAACACTACGCCTCTTTTCCCCCGGGGTGCGCAACAGTTGGCAAAAAAAACGACGTAACACTCCCCGCTTGTCGGTGTCCGCCGCCCTCCCCGTCCCGCGAAAAGCGCCCGCCGTCTAACCGCACGCCGCCCAGAACGCGAGGCTGCGTTCCCGGTCCGGCAGAAGTATCGACGCAGGCCGGGAGCGGGATGTCAGGAGGCGCATGCAGCGGCTCAGTGCAGCCGGGCCAGGCGCTCGGTGAGCAGCTCGAAGAAGCCCTCGGCGTCGCCCTCCTCGATCCAGATCACGTTCTTCGGGCGTTGCAGGCTGTTGTACCAGTCGGCGATGGTCTGGCCGAAGGTCGGCCCTTCGCGGCTGTCGATCTCCATGTGGATCGACTTGCCGGAGAACAGCTCCGGACGCAGCAGGTAGGCGATCACGCTGGCGTCGTGGATCGGCCCGCCCGGCAAGCCGTAGTGGTCCATGTCGCGCTTCACGTATTCGTTGAGGATGTCCGCGGACAGTTTGCCGGCGTTGTTGCCCAGGGCCTCGAGTTTGCCGATGCGTGCCTGGCTGGTCAGGATCTTGTGGGTCACGTCCAGGGGGATGTAGGTGAGCGGCACGCCGCTGGCGAGCACCACCTGGGCCGCGTGGGGGTCGGCGTACAGATTGAATTCGGCCACCGGTGTGATGTTGCCGCCGTTGAAGTGGGCGCCGCCCATGATCACCACTTCCTTGAGCCCGGCGACGATATCCGGCGCCTGGATCAGCGCCAGCGCCAGGTTGGTCTGCGGACCCAGCATGGCGAGGGTGATGCTCTTCGGCGGGGCCGCGCGCAGGGTGTCGATCAGGTAGGTGACGGCATTCGTTGGCTCCAGGCCCTTCTTCGGTTCGTGAACCGGTACCGGCAGGCCTTCGGCGCCATGGACATCCGCCGCGTAGATGGGCGCGCGCACCAACGGCGTGGGCGCCCCGGCGTACACCGGGATTTCCTCGCGACCGGCCCATTCGCGGGCCAGCCGGGCGTTGCGCGAGGTCTTGTCCAGGCGCACGTTGCCGGCCACGGTGGTGATGGCGCGAATGTTCAGCTCCTCCGGCGAGGCCAGGGCGAACAACAGGGCGATGAGGTCGTCGGCGCCGGGGTCGGTGTCGATGATCAGGTCGCGCCGGCCCTCCTGGGCCCAACTGGCGGTAGCGGTCAGGCTCAAGAGCAGCAGACTCCCCAAGATAGTGCGTAGATAGTGGATAACGGTCTTCATCGTTCCCTCGTCAGTGTGAGGCGGAATCCGTCCTGATGACGTGCCCGCCGATCGAAATGCTGCATCCTGCCGGCCTGGCGCCGCGCCCTTGGTGCGGCCACCGGCGCGCGTGCCTCAGAAGACTACGCCGGCCACCAGGGCGATGTTGCTGTAGGGCTGGCATTCGCCCGTTCGCACCAATACCCGCGCCTCGCGGCTGAGGGTCTTGAATGCCGCGTGGTCGAGCGTGCGCCGCTCGCCCAGGGCGCCCCCTTCGTGCAAGCGCTCGATGGCCGCCAGCGCCGGTGGCGCCTCGGCCAGCGTTTCGCTGGCGAGCAGGTGGCGTTCCACCTGCATCTCGCTGAGGATCGCTTCCAACGCGCTGACGAAATCGACCATGCCACGGGTGAGCGCCAGGTCGATCAGTTCCACGCCGGGCGGCAGCGGGAGGCCGGCATCGCCGATCACCAGGATGTCGCCGTGTCCCAGCCCGGCGATGACCCGGGACAGGGCGATATTGAGCAAAGGGGTTTTCTTCATGCATCGCTCCCCATTTCGGAAGCTTCCACTTCCGCCAGGTAGGGAATCGAGGGCTGCGCGCCGGCACGGGTGACCGAAAGCGCGGCGGCGCTCTGCCCGAAACGGATCGCCCGGGCCTCGCTGCAGCCCCGCGAGAGAGCCGCGGCGAACGCCCCGACGAAGGTATCGCCAGCGGCCGTGGTGTCCACCGCGCGCACGCTCGGCGCGGGGAAGTGCCGGTGGCCATCGGCATCGACGAACAGCGCGCCACGCGCGCCGAGGGTCAGGATCACCTTCGCCGCGCCGGCCTTGCGCAGGTGCTCGGCGGCGGCCAGGGCGCTTTCCAGCGAGTCCACCGGCAAGCCGCTGAGCAAGGCCGCTTCGCTCTCGTTGGGAATCAGGTAATCGATCCAGGGATACCAATGCGCCGGCAGCGCTTCGCTGGCCGGCGCCGGGTTGAGGATGACCGTTTTGCCCAGGGCGCGACCGCGCTCCAGGGCATGGGCCACGGTTTCCGTCGGCACTTCCAATTGGCAGATCACCACCTGCGCCGCTTCCAGCAACCCCTCGCAGTCGCTTACCCGCTGTGGGCTCAACTCGGCATTGGCCCCGGCGACGATGACGATGGCGTTCTGGCTGCTGTCGTCCACCACGATCAAGGCGGTGCCGCTGGAGCAGCGCTCGATCCGGGTCAATGCCGAGCATTCGATGCCCTCGGCCAACAGGCCGTCGCGCAATTGCTGCCCGTGGGCGTCGTCGCCGATACAGCCGACCATCGCCACCCGCGCGCCCAGCCGCGCCGCGGCCACGGCCTGATTCGCGCCCTTGCCGCCGGGCAAGGTGACGAAGGACTCGCCGGCCAGGGTTTCCCCGGCCCGTGGCAGACGAGGTGCGCGCGCCACCAAGTCCATGTTGAGGCTGCCGATCACCACTACCTGCGCTTGCATGTTCAGCGCCCTCCTCCGTGCCTGTTGGTGGGGTCCGCGCCAGCCGGTGGCGCGGTGGATTCGCGCAGGACCAGGGCCGGCGCGACGATATGGGTATGCCCTTTCGCATCCGCCCTCGGCGCGGCGATGAGGGCCAGCAGCCGTTCGGCGGCCATTTCGCCGAGCCGCAGGATCGACTGCCCGACCGTGCTGAGCGCGGGGTAGACGTAGCGGCTCATCTGGATGTCGTCGAAGCCGATCACCGACAGTTGCTCGGGCACGCGCAGGCCCCGCTCGGCGGCGGCGCGCAGGACGCCGATGCCGATCATGTCGTTGCCGGCGAAGATCGCACTGGGCATCGCAGCGCCGTCCAGGAGTTGCGCGGCGGCGCGGTAGCCACCGGGGCTGCTGAAATCGGTTTCCAGGAGATAGTCGGCGGGCGGCGCCAGGCCGATCTCGTCCAGGGCGCGGCGATAGCCCCGCACCCTTAGCTTCGCCACGCCGGTGTGGGCAGGTCCGCAGATGCAGGCGATGGCGCGATGACCCAGTTCGATCAGGTGGCGGGTGGCTAGGTAGCCGCCCAGTTCGTGGTCGATGCGCAGGGTGTCGGCCTCCACTCCGTCCAGTCCGCGGTCGACCACCACCCGGGGGATGCGCACCGCACCCAGGGCTTGCGCGAAACCGGCGTCCTCGCCGCCGGAGGCGAGGATCAGTCCGTCGATGCGCTTCTCCAGCAATATCCGCAAGTAATTACGCTGCTTGGTCGGATCGTCGTCGGAATTGCACAGGATCACGCTGTAGCCGTTGCGCTCGCAGTAATCCTCGATGCCCCTGGCCAGTTCGGCGAAATAGGGGTTGATGCCGTTCGGCACCAACAGGCCAATGGTGGAGGTGGCCCGGGCCTTGAGCGAGCGCGCCACGCCGCTGGGCACGTAGTTGAGCCGGGCTATCGCGGCTTCCACCTTGACCCGCACGGCGGGGCTCACCGGGCGGGTGTTGTTGATCACGTGGGACACCGTGGTGTAGGAAATCCCCGCCAGGGCCGCGACGTCTTTGAGGGTGGCCATGGGCTAGCCGCGACGGCTGGCGCGATGGCTGCGGTAAGTGTCCAGCACCACCGCGATGACGATCACCGCGCCGGTGATGATGCGTTTGGTCGGCTCGCTGGCACCGATCTGTGCCAGGCCCGCCGCCAGCACCGAAATGATCAGAACGCCGAAGAAGGTGCTGATGACCGAGCCGCGACCGCCCATCAGGCTGGTGCCCCCGATCACCACCGCGGCGATCACCTGCAGCTCCAGGCCGGAGCCGGCATTGGGATCGGCCGCCTCCAGGCGGGAAATCTGGAACAGCGCGGCGAGTCCGGCGAGCAGGCCCATCAGGCTGAATACCAGGATCTTGTAGGGCTTGGGGTTGATGCCGGCGAGGCGCACGGCTTCCTCGTTGGTGCCGATGCCGATCAGGTAACGGCCGAATACCGTGCGGGTCAGCACCGCCTGGGCCACCAGGATCACCGCCAGGGCGATCAGGAAGGACGGCGCGATGCCCAGCGCCAGCGGGTTGGAGAGCCAGGCGAAGGCATCGCCGATGTAGGCGGTGCGGGAGTCGGTCAGTTGATAGGCGACCCCGCGGGCCATTTCCAGGACCCCGAGCGAGACGATGAACGACGGGATGCGCCAGGCCACGGTGATCGAACCGGTCAGGGTGCCGGCCGCCGCGGCGCAGACCATGCCCAGCAGCGCCGAGGGCAGTACGCCCCAGCCCCAGCCGAGCATCGCCACGCTCACCGCCGACGCCGCCAGCGCCAGTACCGAGCCCACCGACAGGTCGATGCCGCCGATGATCAGGACGAAAGTCATGCCCACCGCCAGCACCATCAGGTCGGGAATCTGATTGGCCAGGGTGGTGAAGGTGTCGTAGGAAAGGAAGTGGCTGCTCAGGCAGGAGAACAGCACGATCATCGCCAGCAATGCGCCGGCCAGTCCGAGGTAGGTGCCGAGGCCGAGGTAGGCGGCGCTGCGCTTGCCCGGGACGGTCGCGGAAGTCGTTTTCATCGGGGGATCCTGGCTCATGGGGTGGGTGCCGCGGGTTCGCTGAGCAGCGCGTCACGGGTGTTGTAGCCGGCGAACGCGGCGGCCAGCAGCTCGTCCTGGCTCCAGTCGTCGCGGTCGAAGGTGTCGATCAGGCGCCCCGCGGACAACACGCCGATGCGATCGCAGATCAGCATCAGCTCGCGCAGGTCGCTGGAGACCACCACCAGGGCCTTGCCCTGGCGGGTCAGCTCGCCGAACAGCGCATAGATGTCGAACTTGGCGCCGACGTCTATGCCGCGGGTCGGCTCGTCGAACAGCAGCACCTGGCAGTCCCTTTCCAGCCAGCGGCCGATCACCACTTTCTGCTGGTTGCCGCCGGACAGCTCGCCCACCGCCTGGCCCGGCCCCGAGCAGCGGATGCGCATGGCGTCCATCTGGCGCTGGGCCAGGGCGGTCTCGGCCTTGTGGTCGATGATGCCGTGACGGGACAGTTCCGCGAGGTTGCCGAGGGCGATGTTGGCGCTGATGGAGTGCGGCAACAGCAGGCCTTCGCCCTTGCGATCCTCGGTGATCAGGGCGATGCCCTGCTTCACCGCGTCCGCCGGCGAGGCGATGCGTACCTCCCGCGGCGGCGTGCCCAGGGCCAGGCTGCCGCTGTCGGCGGGGTCGGCGCCATAGATCAGGCGCAGCAGCTCAGTGCGGCCGGCGCCGATCAGCCCGGAAATGCCGAAGATCTCGCCACTGCGGACCTCGAAGGAGACGTCGCGGACCTTGTCCGCGCGGCCCAGGCCGCGCACGCTGAGCAGCGGCGCGCCTATCCGCCGCGGGCCCAGGTCGATGTGCTCGCCCAGCTCGCGGCCGACCATCAGGTTCACCAGATGCTGGCTGTCGTTCTCCGGCATCGGTTCCACCGCCACCAGGCGGCCGTCGCGCAGTACCGCGACGCGCTGGGCGACCTGCGCCAGCTCTTCCAGGCGGTGGGAAATGTAGACGATCGCCACGCCGCGCTCGCGCAGCCGGGCGATCTGCTCGAACAGCAGATCGACCTCCCGGGCGGTGAGCATCGCGGTGGGTTCGTCGAGAATCAGCAGGTGGCAGTCGCCGATCAGGTTGCGGGCGATCTCGACCATTTGCTGATGGCCGATGCCCAGTTCGCCGACCGGCGTGTCCGGGTCCAGCGCCTCCAGGCCGACCTGGGCCATGGCGCGCGTAGCCGCTTCGCGCAGGCGCTTGCGCGAGATCCAGCCGCCGCGGCTGGGCAGGTTATCCAGGAACAGGTTCTCCGCGATGCTCAGGGTCGGCAGCAGGTTCAACTCCTGCATCACCATGCGCACCCCGAGGCGCTCCGCGTCGGCGCGGCTGGCCGGCGCATAGGGCCGGCCCTCGAACTGCATGTCGCCGGTGCTGGGATGCACCAGGCCGCCGATGATCTTCGACAGGGTGCTCTTGCCGGCGCCGTTCTCGCCGGTCAGCGCGAGCACCTCGCCACGCATCAGGGTCAAGTCGATATCGGCGAGTACCGGCTGCGCGTAGTGCTTGCCGATACCGCTGACCCTGAGTAAGGGATCTCGTGCCGTCATGGCGGGTCTCCGCGCTCGCCAAGACGCCGCGCGGGGCGATGCCCGCGCGGCGGTCCGCGAAGCGCTCTGATTAGGGTTGGGTGACCAGCTCGACCGGGGTTTCGATGACGCCCTCGGCGTCGCCCTGGGACGCTTCGCCCTTGAGCGCCTTCAGCGCCGCTTCGATGCCGAACACCGCCTGCTTGGCGGCGAACTGGTCGGCGGTCGCCAGGACCCGTCCGTCCTTCAGCATCGGCTTGATCGCCTTGATGTTGTCGTAGCCGACCACCTGCACCTTGCCGGCCTTGCCCGCCGCGCGGATCGCCGAGACCGCACCCAGCGCCATGCTGTCGTTACCGGCCAGCAGCGCCTTGAGGTCGGGGTACTCGTTGAGCATGGCGGAGGCCACCGCGTTGCCCTTGTCGATTTCCCAGGCTCCGGATTGCACCGAGACGATCTTCATGCCGGCTCCTTCCATCGCATCCTTGAAGCCAGCGGTGCGCTGTTGGGCGTTGGTGGTGGTGGATACGCCCTCAATGATGCCGACCTGGTCGCCGGGTTGCAGGCGCTTGGCCAGGTACTCGCCGACCAGGCGCGCCCCCTTGCGATTGTCCGGGCCGACGAAGGGTACCTGGATGCCTTTGCTCTTGAGCACCTCGGCGTCCAGGCGGTTGTCGATGTTGACCACCCGGATGCCGGCATCCATGGCCTTCTTGACCACCGGCACCAGGGCTTTGGAGTCCGCCGGCGCGATCACCAGCGCATCGACCCTGGACACGATCATCTGCTCGACGATGCGAATCTGGTTGGCGGTATCCGACTCGTCCTTGATCCCGTTGGAGACCAGGTCGAATTGCTCGGCATGTTCTTTCTGGTAGGCCTTGGCGCCGTCTTCCATGGTCAGGAAGAATTCGTTGGCCAGGGATTTCATCACCAGGGCGACCTTCGGCTTGGCGGGCGCTTCGGCGTGGGCCGGGGAAAACGGCAGGGTGGCGAGGACAGCGAGGGCGAGAAGGCGCGCCGGGACGGGCAGTTTCATGGAGAACTCCATTCTTGTCGTTCTTATGGGAAATAACGTGGGGCAAACGTTTGCGTGGCGAAACTATGTGAGGGCTGTCCGCGGTTTGTCAACGCAGGCGAAATGCTGGCCGGCAGCTTTTCCATCGGCGAGAATCGCCTCTTCATGACCTTCCCTTCACCCGGCGGGTCGCATCGCGCGATTCAGGGTGCACGCCGGAGGGAACGTTTGGTGGCTCCTCGGGGCCGAAGTCTGCAGCGTTTCGTTCCTGGCGATCGAGCTGCTAGCGATCCCCGCGCCTGTCCAGATGCCTTTCCCGAATGAGGATTTCGTCGATGACCGCCCGCCTTCCCGCTCTCGCCCCTGTTCGGCAGACCGCGATGCTTTGCGCCCTGGCCCTGCTCGGGGCCTGCGCGTCGCTCAAGGACCCGCAGACCGCGCCGGAGCAGACCAACTACACGCCCTTCGCCTTCGTGCTGCTACAGGCCCAGGACAGCTCCGGCAGCTATTGGTCGACGTTCACCAAGCTCACCTACGACATCGACGCCGACGGCACCTTGACCCTGGCCGACGTGGGCGAGCCGCCGCTGAAGGCGAGCGACGATCCGGCCCAGGACCGCAGTTGCCAGCCCCATGGCGGCGGCGAGAACCAGCGAACCTCCTGGTTCCCCTATACCGGCCTGTTCGTCCGCGGCGGCGAGGTGCTGGCGGTCAAGGATGCCCGGGGTGCCGCGCGGCCCCTGCGCAGCCTGAGCGCCGATAGCGAGGGGCGCATGAAGTACGCCGGCCCCCACGCACGGGAACCGGAATACACCTTCGTCCCCTGCGTCGGCGCGCACCGGGTGGACCAGGGCCATCGCCTGGACAGCTACTTGCCGGACGGTGCCCGCCTGCGCCTGAAAGCCGAGGATGGGCGCATCCAGACCCTGGCGCTGCCGTCGCCGGACCAACCCTTTCTGATGCTGAGGTATAAGTCCGGCGCGGTGATTCCGGTGCCCATGCGGCCGGTCTTGGTCAGCGTCGATCTCCAGGCGCGGCGGCTGGTCGTCCAGTACCAGAGCACCTTCAGCGCCAACGGAAAGCTGCGGGAAATCGAATATCGCTTCGTCACCGCCCTGGGCGAGCCGTCCGAGGGTGAAAGCGCCGCGCATTACCGGCAGCGCACCGATGCGCTGGTCGGCGACCTGCGCCAGTGCCCGCCGCCTACCCTGCTGCCGCGGGAATCCTGCGGCGATCCGGCGCGCGAGCCGGATCGAAAGATATTCGACTAGGCTGATTGCGCGGCGCGTCCGGCCCGGTCCTTGGCCGGCCGGGCGTCGCCGCCTGGCGCTTACCGCCTCAGATGCGGAAGCTGTCCACCAATTGCTTGAGGCGCGCGGCT
>NZ_JANZKU010000019.1 GCF_025642785.1 Pseudomonas sp. RIT-PI-AD | reverse complement strand
GCGTAGACATGCGTAAGTATGCTTATAGTCGCGCCTTCTGAGCTTTTCGCATAGATACGCATATGTTTGCGCCTAGCTGGACGGCAAGATGTGTGTTGGTAGGGTACGGGCAGGCCCGTACCCTACCAACACCTCCCCTTATTCGCCTTCGACTCAACGAATCTTGCTCTGCGAGGCAGACAGCCGCTGCCGCGTCTAGGGGCAAAAGCGCAACAGCAACAACAGGAGCACCCATGACAGGCGGTACCAAAGAAAAGGCTCTAGCTCGCCGACGCGGCAAGCCAATCGAGGTTTGGGTTACTGATGAGGAAAAGGCGGCGATCATAGAGAAGGCCGAACAAGCTGGCCTGTCTCGGTCGGGTTATCTTCGCGCCCTTGGTTTGAATACGCCAATCCGGTCGGTCGTTGATCTGACCGCAGTGGCTGATTTGGCCAAGGTCAATGGCGACCTCGGGCGGGTCGCTGGACTTTTAAAACTTTGGCTCTCAGAGAAGCGTGGCCAAGGTGCCAGGCCGTTAGACGTTGAAACTGTGATGAATGACTTTCGAACGATGCAGGCACAGATTTTGGATCTTATGAGTCGTATCGTCTACAAGTAAAAATAAAGATGACATTGCGGGCATGGTTTTGTGTCTCCTGTCATATCCTTTGTGAAGCATGACGAGATTTCGAGTGTAGGGTGAGTGACATTGTTGAGTACTGGCATGATTGATAAGACGATATACCGCTCCATGGATATGTAGAAAACGCGCTAACAGCCATCGTATAGCTGTTTTAAGTCTATAATTTAAATCACTCAAAGTACTGAGTCTACCAATGAATAAAATTCAGAAGAAATTGATACTTAACTATATTGTCAAGCATGATCCGAATGGGGTGTTGATTAAATCTATAGAGCCAGCCGACGATTTTATAGGGGGTCAAATTGAATATAATGAAAAGTCTCTCAAGCTGCATAGAAAAATATCTTTTCTAGGTGATGAGGAGTATGTCCGTGCTTACTTAATCGTCAAGCTAAAGAAAGAGCTGGGCTATGGGGCGAAAGAAGTTGTATTTGAAGTCGAGAAAGAGTACAGCATCGGGCGTCCGAGTAAGAAATCTGCTCGTATTGATCTAGTAGTAAGTTACCCTGATAATTGGCCTGAAATTAAAAAAAGAGGAGTTCCTTTTCTTTTTGTTGAATGTAAAGCACCAGAGAAGTTTGAATCGGATAAAGATTTTCTAAAAGGGCAGCTTTTCAATCTTTCGCGGCAAGAGCCAATAGTCCCTGAGTTGGGTGTTTATTATACTGCTACGATAGATGGTAAAAACCTGCTGGACAAATGCGTAATTGTAAATCTCTCTGAATATCCCACGTGGGAGGATTGGGATAAAGATGGTCAAGCATCAAACTCCATAATCCCTGACAGTTTTGGCGTGCCGAAGAACCTAGAATATGCAAATGTAAAATGCTCAACAAAGCTGCAGCGCCAGCTAAGAACCGATGTGACAAAATTGGAGTTTGATCGTCTAAGAAAAGAGCTTCACGATGTAATATGGGGCGGGGGTGGAACTAATAACAATGATGTATTCGTCATATTGGTACGCCTCTTTCTATGTCGCGTTTACGACGAGCTAGAAACTCCGCCGGATGAGAACTATTCATTCCAAAGAACTGCATATAATAATGGGCTTGTGGAATCACCCGAAAGCGTTGTCACCAAAATGACAAAAATTTTCCGGCAGGCCGCAAAAAATTATTTAGGTTACTCCGATTCCGAGATCGCCGAAACCACACCGTTTGAGGCGAAGAAAATATCGGCTGCAAAAGTGGCCTTCGTGGTAGAGCAGTTACAGGATAAATCTTTAACCCGAAATACACATAGGGGTGAAGGAGATTTGCTGGGAGACTTCTTTGAAGGTATTGTTTCGCAAGATTTCACCCAAACCAAAGGCCAGTTTTTTACTCACATAAATCTAGTTAACTTTTGTTTTGCCTTGTCTGGATTCGGAGAGGAGGTTGTTGAAACTTTTTTACGTGAGCGCGACAACCAAGGTAGGCCTAGAATACCAAAAGTTATTGACCCATCTTGTGGGTCAGGCGCATTTTTAATAGCAGCGTTAAAAGAGGGAACCAAAGTTCTCTCGCCGCTAAATGGCAAACTTCCCCCCAGACTTGAACAATATGCAAATATGTGGTTCGGTGAAAAGAATCAAAATGGATGGGCCAGGGAGTTTCTCTATGGCATTGAACCTAATGCCGACTTAGGAATGGCAACGAAAGTCAATATGATTTTGCACGGAGATGGAAGCACAAACATCTTTGTCAAAAGTGGATTGGAACGCTTCGCAGAGTATGCTTCTAAAGATAGGTCGCATGGCTTGGCAATTACTAAAGAAAAACCGCTAGAGTTTCCTTATAAGAAAGTATGCAATGAAGAGTTTGATTTCGTGTTCACTAATCCTCCGTTTTCAATATCCCTTAGTGGGGACGAGAAAAAGCAGCTTGATAAAGACTTCATGCTGGGAAGTGATAGTGCCAGCGAGAATCTTTTCATAGAGCGTTGGTATCAACTACTTAGAGAGGGAGGAAAGTTTGTTTCGGTAATACCCGAAACTATCTTGGACTCTTCCAGTAGTTCGAATATTAGACTATTTCTTTTTGAGCACTTCAATATTAAGGCGGTAATTTCGCTACCTTACGTCGCATTTAAGCCTTTTACGAGTACAAAGACCTGCATTCTGTTTGCTGAAAAGAAGACAAATGAACAAGTAATGGCTTGGAATCAAGCTTGGGAAAAGCACGAGAAAGAATATCGAAAAAAGATAAAAGGGTTTAAATCTGCTGATGAAAGAGTCAGAGCAAAATTTGCCAAGGAATTGATTCCTGGAATATCCCCTGAAGCTAGTGTTAATGAAGTTCTTGCTAGCTATTCAAGTGAGCTTGATGAAATAGTTAAAGATGGTAGCTCGTGGATATTCAAGCACGTGGTGGCATGTCCTACTATTGATAACTATGAGATATTTTTGGCTGAGCCGCAACATGTTGGCTACAGAAGACGGAAGGGTTTGCCTGATCTCGATCAGCCTAATGACTTGTATGCCTTTGATAAGCAAGGCAGTGTGATAAAAAACTATAAGGAAGGTGGCGTAGAAAGTCTTAGATATGGCTTTAGAGTGAATCTAAGCGACCTTTCAAACCGGCCCAGCCTGCGCATTGACCCAAAATATGTGCATCTTTGGACAAAGAAATTTGGGCAGGCTTTTGCGTCTTCAGATCTGTCGATCCGAATCAGAGACCTCGCCATTCCTCACAAAGCGAACAAATTACCTAAAGGAGCTCTTTCTGAGCCGAGAAAGCTAATTGATCTCGCAAATGTGGAAGCAAAAATGTCAATTCTTTTCGGGATCGACGAGGTTGACGAGATAGGCTCCGATAAAATTGAGTTCGGTGAGTGTGATATTGCTATTTCAAAATTGGAACCTTATCTCGGGAAGGTCGTGGTAAATAACAAAGAAGAAGATTGGATTGGAAGTCCTGAATGGCTGACATATAAATTATCGCCAAATGTTCATGATATCGACTATTTGCGATTTTTACTTCTTACTCCGGAAATGTTGGAAGTTTATCGGTGTTTGCAATCTGGTAAAAGGCATGCGCGACTTTCTGAAGCAGATCTCCTTTCCATATCAGTGCCTCACAAAGGCGAAGTTGAGCAACGTCGAATAGCTAAGGAATGCAAATTAAACATAAGTCGCATTCTCTCAAAGAGGGCGGAAATTTCGGAGCTTAGAAGAGAGATTGATGACTTTTTCTGATCCGTAATAAATCTCCAGGCTCTCTAAATTATGAGTCTGGAGATGCTGTTGCGTTTATAAGATACTGCTTATGAGTAGGGGCGCGAGATGCACAATTCAAGTTCAGCGCCATGAGTTGCGATACTTGACTAGGCGTACTACCGTGTGCTTGTCGAGTATGATTATGTTGTTCGTTTCGCAGAAAGATTGACATGAGATGAGAGATCTACCACACGACGAAGCAATGGCGATCCTGCTTTCCGCCGATCCTGCCTACGCATCTCAACTGCTTGTTGACGTAGGCTGCAGCGGTGATCCCGCAGAGCTGGCCGTCTTGTTACGGCATTTGATCAATGCGTTAGGGCCAGACGAGGGCGGAAAGCCTGATAGCTCAACGCGAGACTTTTGGAGCAAATGGGGTTCATTTATACCCGACAAGAAGCTATTTGAGGCTGCGGTTGAGTGTTTGTGCAGTCAGTCGAGGGCAGGTGGCTAGAAGTTTCCCTGCCCCACGCACCGGCAGACTGATGGGATTCAAAGCGTGGCACTTCTCATGGTACTGAGTATTGGGTATGGCTTATACATACCAGTTTCAAAGGGTTTATGTTGCCATTTGATAATAGAGTGGGAATGATTGGGCATCCGACATTGCCCGACACGATCTGGTTAGAACGATTATTGAGGCGCAAGTCGGACACGTGGAGCATGGCTGAAAAGCCTTACTGTTAGGCATTCCGATGGTGACTGGAGACCGTTCTCAAATTACCGAGGCGGTCGAAGTTGACTTGTGGCAGGCCATGGTTCAAGCAGAGGATATCCCTGCTGATTTGAAAGGATTTGTTCACGAAGCTGCCTTACGGGCAGCGGTGAGTCGTGACCTTCATGAAATGGCCAAGGCCTTGCAGAGTGCCGGGGACAGAAACAAAGAGCAATCTCTCTTTGTAGGTGGTTGCCGAACAGAGCCAAGGCACTCATGACTCGCGACCCGCGACTCAAGTTTGGGCTGACAGAAGCCACCTGGTTCTATGCAGGTGCGCCGTGCATGTCAGACCCAACTGATGAAAGGATGTGAAACCGATGCATGGCCTTGAAGAAGAATACCCAGGGGATCGTCATTGGCTCGAGTTCGTGGCGCTATACAAAGCGGACTATCTCGACGAGAACGCATATCGGCTCGCCACCATCATGAATGGTCGGCTTGATGAAGCCGTAATCGTTTATGGCAAAAGAGGTCTGGTGGAAGCGAAGTGGTGGATTGACCGGGAGGTCCCAGCCCTCTAAGGCTTGCGTCCCATCGACTGCTTGAGCAATGCGCACCTGATCAAGCATTTACGCACAGTTTTGATGCGTATGCCATGAACGCGGCGCTGAGGCTACATGCAACCCGTTAATGAAGATCAATGCAAAATTTAGAGCATGATCAAACGTCTGGATTCCCTGCAGCTCCCCAGGGAGTCGTACTCGATTCAACAGGGCCGCGACGAAACGCTGTTTTTGTGTCAAGACGGTGGCCAATGGTTTGTGTTCTACGGCGAGCGAGGTATCCAGTCGTACGCTCGCATCTTCTACCGGCTCGATAGTGCCCTGAGGGAATTTGAGGCCAGATTGAGCCCTCTCGCACCACGTATTGGTTTGAAGTGAAGTGCGTTTCGACAGCGATTGATCGTTATCGCCAACAGCGGCCCTGGGGGGCGATGGAGATGGCGGTGAAAGCGGAGGCCGGATCAAGGCTTCCTGTGCCGGCCGAGGCCGCCGCGCGCGCGGCTCGGACCTGCTGGAACGCCTTTCACTGCCCGGTCATGTAGGCGCCGCGTCATCGCCGGAGATGAGGATCCTGGGCAGTGTCGTTCGCATCGCCGGCGTGCCGGTGAGTCCCGTACTGCAGGCTCATACCGAGTCTGCGATGCGCTCCCGCAGCCATTGGTGGGCGGGATCGCGATGGACCCGTTCGGGCCAGAGCATGAGCATCTCGAAGCCGGGGACGTCGAGGGGCGGTTCGACGACTTGCAGCGCGGCATCGCTGTGCACCAACCGCGACGGCACCATCGCCACCAGATCGGTGCTCGCCAGCACTGCCCTTAGGAACAGGAAATGCGGCACCGACAGCGCGACCCGGCGCGTCATGCCTTTCTCGGCGAGGGCTGTGTCGGTCACGCCCTGGAATCCGCCACCGTCCGGCGACACGATCACATGGTCGAGCGTGCAGAACTGCGTCAGGCTGGGGCGGCGTTTCAGCCGCGGGTGCCCGGCGCGCCCGGCCAACACGTAGCGCTCCGTGAACATTGGCTTGCGCCGTAGATCCGGCGGCGCTTCGCTGCCGATCAGGAAGGCCAGGTCGATGTCGCCTTGCTCCGCTTTCCTCGCCACCTGCGAGGGCGCGCTTTGGACGACGGCCAGGCGCATGGCCGGCGCGGCCGCCCGCAGCGTGGCGATGGCGGGCAGCAGGATCGTGTACTCGCTGTAGTCGAAAGCCGCGATGCGCCAGGTCTGGTCGGCCTGGGCCGGATCGAAAGGGGTGGAAGGCGCCACCGCCTGCTCCAACGCGGCCAGTGCCTGCCGCAGCGGCTCGCGCAGTTCGTCGGCGCGTGAGGTCGGCCGCATGCCACGGGGGCCGGGCAACAGCAGGGGATCGCCGAAGAATTCGCGCAAGCGGGCGAGTTGTACGCTCACGCTGGGCTGTGACAGATGCAGCCGTTCGGCCGCGCGGGTCACGTTGTGCTCGATCAACAAAGCGTCGAGCGTGACCAGCAGATTCAGGTCGAGGCGTCTCAAGAAATTACTCATGGCAATACCAGAGATACTGGAAATTCATTTCGACTATAGCTGGTGGCCCTTTATCGTGCTTCATCCACCGATGGAGCACCTGCCGTGAAAATCCTGCTTGTCCATGCCCACCCCGAGCCAACCTCTGTCACCCACCGACTCGCCGAAATCGCGAGCGAGGTCCTGAAGGGCCAGGGTCACGAGGTCATGCACTCCGACCTGTACGCCATGGGATGGAAGGCGGGGTTCGACGCCCAGGACTTTCCCAGGCGAGCCAATCGGGATCGCCTGTCCTTCATCGAGGAGTCGGACCATGCGTTCTCCCAGGGGTGCCAGACGCCCGATGTCGACGCTGAACAACGCAAGCTCCTGGCGGCCGACGCGGTGATCCTGCATTTCCCGCTGTGGTGGTTCGGCATGCCGGCGATCATGAAGGGCTGGGTGGACCGGGTGTGGGCCTACGGCCTGGCCTATGGCTACGAAGGTGCAGGCAACGCCTATCGCTATGGCGATGGCGGCTTCGCCGGAAAGCGCGCGCTGCTGGCCGTCTCGGTCGGCGGGCCGGCGATCGACTACTCGCCGCGGGGCATCAACGGCCCCCTGGAGCAACTGCTCTTTCCCATCACCCACGGCACGTTGTTCTTTCCCGGCATGCAGGTCCTGCCCACCTTCGCGGTCTATGGCGCGGCGGGCATCGCCGCCCAAGGCATGGCCGAAGCCAGCGCGGCCTGGCGCGGCCGGGTGGAGCGCCTGTTCGAGGACGCGCCCATCGCTTTTCGCCGGCAGAACGGCGGCGACTACCCGGACCGCCACGTGCTCGCCGAGCACGTGGCGCCGAATCGGACGGGCTTGACCGCGCACATCGCCGACGTTCCTTGATCCGCCGTGACACGCGGATGCCAATGGCGAGCGCGATGCCCGGCTCCCATGGCACTCGATATGGACCTACCCCGTTTCTTCAGCGCATGGCTCGCCGGCCTCGAGGTCTGTCGGACGCCTTTGGCGGCTATCCCTCTTGGAAGGACACCAGGCGAACGAACCGTCGCGCTCCAGTTCGTGAAACGGGTGGGCGAGCACGCGCGGTGATGTCGGGCGCAGGCGGCGCGATACGTTGAAGCGCAGCCTCGGCTGGGTGAGCGGGCGATGGAGGCTGACGCCTTTCCCGTTGTCGCCGATCAGGTCGAGCAGGGTTCGCTGTGGCGGGCGAGCTCGCGGAAACGCTGGTCCGCTGCGTGGTGTGAGCCGATCAGCTCGACTCCATCCGGGGCGCGGCCTCCAAGCCCAGGCCCGCCTTCTCGGTAACGGCTTTGGCGATGAAGTCCATTACCGCCCGCAGCGGTGCGGAGCGGCGCAAATCGCGGTGGACGACCAGCCAGATGTCGCGCGAGAACAGCGGACCTTCATGTTCCAGCCTTACCAATCCGGGTCCTTCGTCGCCCAGGAAACAGGGCAGCCCGGCAACGCCGGCCCCGGCACGTGCCGCCGCGAGATGGCTGCCGATGTCGCTCAACTCGCAGCCGATCGCCCGGTTGCCGGCGATCCCCAGCAGCCATTGTTGCTGGGGCATGTCGGCGAACTGCGCATCGTAGGCAATGAACGCCCAGTCCTCCGGGCGGTGCATCGCGAGGTAGTCCGGGCTCGCATACAGCGCGAAAGGCATCTGTCCCAGTTTACGTACCACGCTGCTGGATTCCGCGGGGCGCACCAGGCGCAGGGCGATATCGGCCTCGCGTCGGCTCAGCGATACCTGCTGTGCCTGCGCCGAAACGGAAAGCTGGATGCTCGGATGCTCGGCACGGAAATCCACCAATCGGCCCGCCAGCAGGTGCGTCACCAACACCGGGGGCGCGCTGAGCGTCACCTTTCCCGCCAGCGGCTCCTGACTGGCACGCGCCAGGCGCTCCACCGCAAAGGCCGACGTCTCCATCGCCTTGGCCTGCTCATAGACCTGCACGCCCATGGGTGTGAGCCGGCAGGAACGAGGCAGGCGTTCGACCAACGGAACCTGCAGCTCGGATTCCAGCGCCGCCAAGCGGCGGCTGACGGTGGCGTGGTCCACCTGCAGGGATCGGGCGGCGCCCGACAGGGTGCCGGCGCGCGCGACCGCCAGGAAATGACGAAAGTTCTCCCAGTCGAACATCTAGGCGTTTTCTCAAGTATGAGGTGCGATTTTAGGGAATTTACGCGGACATACCCGAACCCTAGCATCAGAACCCAGGTTTTTTATCGGGTGTTCTCATGGCTTCGTCATCTTCTTCCGCGCGCGGCACGCTGCTTGCGGCCGCGCTGGGCTTCGTGGTCGTCCTGCTGGACGTCAGCGTGGTCAACGTCGCGCTGGACGCCTTGCGCCAGGCATTCGCCACCGATGTGGCCGGCCTGCAAGGGGTCATCAATGCCTATACGCTGGTCTTCGCCGCACTGTTGCTGAGCAGCGGTGCCCTGGGCGACCGCCTTGGCGCGCGCCGGGTCTTCCTGCTCGGGTTCGTGGTGTTCACCCTGGCATCGGCGGCCTGTGGTGCGAGCGGCAGCTTGCCGGTCCTGATCGCCGCCAGGGCGATCCAGGGTTTGGGGGCGGCGCTGCTGGTGCCGAATGCCTTGGCCATGCTGCAGCAGGCATTCCCGGACCGCGAACAGCGCAGCCGCGCGGTGGGCTGGTGGGGTGCGTTCGGCGGCATCTCGCTGGCAGCCGGCCCGGTGTTGGGCGGGATCCTGGTGACGCATCTGGGCTGGCGCAGCATTTTCCTGATCAATCTGCCCATAGGGCTGGCCGGGGTCTACCTGACGCTGCGCCATGTGGCGCCCCATGGCGGCAGCCACCGGCGCAACCTCGACTGGGCCGGCCAAGGCGCCGCCATCCTGGCGCTGGCCGCGCTGACCCTGGCACTGACCGAAGCCGCGTCGCTTGGCTGGGAGCATGGCGTGGTTCGAGGAAGCCTGGCGCTGGCCGTCATCGCGGCCCTGGGGTTCATCCGGATCGAGGCCCGCAGCCATTCGCCGATGCTGCCATTGGCGTTGTTCCGGACTCCCACCTTCACCCTGGCCTCGGTGGCGGGTGTGGTGGTGAACTTCGCTTATTATGGGTTGATCTTCGTGTTCAGCCTGTTCTTCCAGCTCCAGCAACACCTCTCCGCACAACAGACCGGGCTGGCATTCCTGCCCATGACCCTCGTGCTGATGGCGGTCAATGTGCTCGCGGGACGCTTGATCACGCGCATGGGGGCCCGCCTGCTGATGGTCTTCGGGCTGGCGCTGGCCGCCTTCGGATATTCGTTGCTGATGCCGGTCAGCGTGGACGGCAGCTATTGGCTCCTGGTCGTGCCGATGCTGCTGGCGGCCAGCGGGATTGCCCTGATGGTGCCGACCATGACCAACGCGACGCTGTCTTCGGTGGCGGCAGCGCGGGCGGGCATCGCCTCGGGTGTGCTCAATTCCGCCCGGCAAGTCGGCGGCATGCTCGGCGTGGCCGTCTTTGGCTACCTGGTTCGCGATACCGCGCCGGAGGCCTTCATGCATGGCATGCATGTGTCGATCGGCATTTCCGTGGTGCTGCTTCTGTCTGCGAGCACCCTATGCTGGCTTGGCATTCGGCCGGACCGTCCCCGTGATTTCTGATGACCGTCGACAGCCGATGAGGGTTTCCGAGCGGCTGCCGATCGATAAAGGTCGAGCCGGCCCCGACGGCGGGTTCGAGTACTTTCCGCATGCCTCGCCCAGTGTCTTTACCTGCATCTTCAACCGCCAGCGCGACCAGGCGCTGTACCGGGTGGATATCGACGCGGCGAGCGGCGCCGTGGTGTCGGTAACGCCTTTCCGCTGAGCCTCATCCGGCCCGCCCGCCCCACCCGCGATCATGATGATGTCGGCGGGGTTCCTCCGCTTGAGTTGTACGGGGACCCGCGCGCGTCCGGTCGACCTCATCGGTCATTCGTGCGTTCAGGTCGAACCTTCTGGATGGCCGTGCAACCTTTTTCGCCGCCCCAGAGCGGCCGGTCAGCAGGGGCGAAGCAGGTGCGCGAGCGCCTCGAACAGCCGGTTGTCGGTGCATTGCGCCACGTTGAAGCGCATGAAGGCGCTTTCCGATTGCGACAGGCTGAAGGCATTGCCCGGCGCGAGGACGATGTCGTGGCGCAGGGCGCGGCGCGCCAGGTCCACCGCATCCAGGCCGTCCGGTAGGCGGCACCAGAGGAACATGCCCGCGCGCGGTTCCAGCCAGGGCGTGATGCCCAGGGCGGCGAGGCGCCGGATCGCCGCCGGCATGGCCTGGCCCAGGCGCTGGCGCAAGCCCTCGACATGCCGCCGGTAGCTGCCGTCCTTGAGCATGCGGTAGACCAGCTCCGCGCTCATGCGCCCGCTGCCGAAGGCGGTGGCGATCTTCAGATCGGCCAGCGCGGCGATCCAGTCGGGACGCGCGGCGATGTAGCCGCAGCGCACCGAGGCGGACAGCGTCTTGGAGAAGCTGCCGACCTGCACCACCCGCTGCAGGCCGTCGAACGCGGCCAGGCGGGGCGCGGGCTGCGGTTCGAAGTCGGCGAAGATGTCGTCCTCGACGATGGTCAGCGCATGCTGCTCGGCGAGTTTCAGCAGGCGGTGGGCGACCACCGGCGAGAGCGTCGCGCCGGTCGGGTTGTGCAAGGCCGAATTGGTCAGGTACAGCCGCGGCCGGTGTGCCTCGAGCGCCTGCTCGAAGCGCGCCACGTCCGGGCCCACCGGGGTGTAGGGCACACTGACCACCTTGGCCCGATGTGCCCGCAGCAGGGGGTGGAAATTGAAGTAGCAAGGGTCGTCGACCAACACGGTGTCGCCCGGTTCGAGGAGGAAGCGGCAGACGAGGTCGATCGCATGGGTGCCGGAATCGGCCAGCAGGATCTGTTCCGGATCGGCCTCGATGGCGTGCTCGCCCAGCCGCCGCGCCAATAGCTGCCGCAGCGCGGGCAAGCCGAGCGGGGTGGCGTAGTCGGCCAGGACCGCGTCCTCGGCACGGGCCGTCGCGCGCAAGGCGCGGCGCAGGCTCTCCTGGGGCAACCAGTCGGCGGGAAGCCAGCCGCAGCCGGGCTTGAGCAGCCCTTCCTGCGCGCCGAGCGACTGGTTGGCGACCCACAGGGGGTCAACCTCGCGTTCCAGCCGAGGGCCGATCTCGGCCAGGGCCATCGGCGGCAACGGCTGGCAGACGTAGAACCCCGAGCCGCGCCGGGCCTGGATGGTGCCTTCGGCGGCGAGGCGGTCGTAGGCTTCCACTACCGTGGATTTGGAGACGCCCAGGGTTTCCGCCAGGCCTCGAATCGACGGCAGGCGCGCGCCCGGCGGCAGTTGGCGGCGGTTCATGCGCAGGTGGATCTCCTGCATGACCCGGGCGGTCAGGGTATCCGCCTGCGCGGTGATGAAGGCCGTCATGCTGCGTACCGTCCTTTGTATCAGTACAGTTCTGCGGAATTGTACTGATCTGTCTCTGGTCGCGTCCAGGCGACGAGGCGAGGATGGCGCGGAATGAACTCAAGGGTGGTGCGTCATGCGGAAAGCGTCTGGTGGGTGGCTCAATGGATTTCTCGGCGTGGTGATCTTCAGCGGTTCGTTGCCGGCCACGCGTATCGCCGTGGCCGACTTCGACCCGGTGTTCCTGACCAGCGCGCGAGCCGCGATCGCCGGTGCGATCGCGCTGGCCCTGCTGACCCTGTTGCGGGCGAAGCGCCCGGCGCGCGGCGAGCTGTCCGCGCTGGTGCTGGTGGCGCTCGGAGTGGTGGTGGGGTTCCCGCTGTTCACCGCCCTGGCGCTGCAATTCATCACGGCGGGGCGCTCGGTGGTCTTCATCGGCCTGCTGCCGCTGGCCACGGCGCTGTTCGGCGTGCTGCGCGGCGGGGAACGGCCACGGCCGGTGTTCTGGCTGTTCGCGGTGCTGGGAAGCGGTTGCGTGGTCGGCTTCGCGTTGATGCAGGACCAGGCCGCGTCCTGGCGCGGCGACCTGCTGATGCTGGCCGCCATCGTCGTCTGCGGCTACGGCTACGCCGAGGGCGGCCGGCTGTCGCGGCACCTTGGCGGTTGGCAAGTGATCTCCTGGGCGCTGGTGCTGTCGCTGCCGGTGATGGCGGCGCTGAGCCTGGCCACCCAGCCGCTGGACTGGCAGCGCATCGGCCTGCCGGCCTGGGGCGCGCTGGCCTATGTGTCGCTGTTCAGCATGCTGCTCGGCTTCGTCTTCTGGTACCGCGGCCTGGCCCAGGGCGGCATCGCCGCGGTGGGGCAGTTGCAGCTGCTGCAACCCTTCCTCGGCTTGGCCCTGGCCGCGCTCCTGCTGCACGAGGCCATCGGCTGGCCGATGTTGGCCGCCAGCCTGGCCATCTGCCTGTGCGTGGCGGCCGCCCGGCGCTTCTCGGCACCCGCACCGGTGGCGAACCTTCGCTGAGGGGCAGAGGGACTCCAGCCCGGCGCTGCGCGCCGGAGCACCGGGCAAGGGCGATCGGCGACACGCGACGCCCTCTCCGCCGAGCCGCGCCGCCTATGTCGCGAGTATCCTCGAAGGCCGCGTGCGCGGGGGCGCGGTGGTGGGGCGGATGGGGTGCCGATCCTTGCGAGCCGGCGTGCATCGAGCCCCGGACGGTGGCCTCACCAGCGGTAGTTCACCGAGCCGATCAGGCTGCGTTCGTCGCCATAGCGGCAGGTGGTGCCGCAGTACAGGTAATGCTTGTTCATCAGGTTCTGCGCCTTGGCCGACACGTCCCAATGGTCGTCGAGGCGATAGCTGACCAGAGCGTCGACCAGGGTGTAGCCCGGAATCTTGCCGTCGTAGCCCGATGAGGAGGTGCGCGTGGTGCCGGTGTAACGCGCGCCGGCCGCCACCTTCAGTTGGGGCAGGCCGAGGTCGGCGAGGCGGTAGGACACCCACAGGTTCGCGCTGTGGTAAGGCACCGCCTCGAGGCGCCGGCCGACGTTCGCTTCGGTGCGGTCTTCCAGAATCCGCGCGTCGGTGTAGCTGTAGGCGGCGCTCAGGTCCAGGTTGTCGCTGAAACTGCTCTTGGCCTCCAGCTCCAGGCCCTTGGCGCGGGTCTTGCCGTATTGCACGTAGCGGGCGGTCTCGGCGTCGTAGCTCAGGGCGTTCTTCTGCGTCAGCGTGTACACCGCGGCGCTGAGCAGGGTGTCGCTACCAGGGGGCTGGTAGCGCAACCCCGCTTCGTACTGTTCGCCTTCCAACGGGGCGAAGGCGTTGCCATAGGCCGGGTTGTTGACGCTGGCGGGTTGGAACGACTGGCTGTAGCTGAGGTATGGCGCCAGGCCGTTGTCGAACAGGTAGACCACGCCCAGCCGCCCGGTGGTCTTGCTGTCGTCGCGGCTCTGCCGGCTGTGGCTGGCGTAGCTGTCGGTGGCGGTGCGGGCCCAGTCGCGGCGCCCGCCGAGCAGCAGCACCCAGCGTTCGTCGAAGGTGATCTGGTCCTGCAGGTAGACCCCGGCCTGGTTGCTGTGCAGGTCCGAGCCGCTGTCGGCGGCGGTGTTGGCACCGACGCCGGTGTGCCGCGGGTCGGCCAGGTCCAGGGGCGGCGCCAGTTGGGCGAGGCTGGCGCTGATGGAGCGGTGCGAGTCGTAGGTCTTGTGGTAATAGTCCACGCCCGTCAGCACCTTGTGCTGCCAGCGGGCATTCCCCAGGTCCCACTGCAGGCTGTTGTCGCTGGTCCAGCCGGTGGAGCGCTCGTCGCGCTCGCTGTAGCGGCGCAACAGGCGGTCGCCGGACAGGGCGTAAGGGATCAGGTAGTTCCAGTCGGTATCGGCCTGGAAATAGCGCAGGCTGTGGTTGAGTTTCAGACTGTCGCTGAAGCGGTGCTCGAACAGATAGCCCAGGGTGTCCATGCGGTTGTTGAAGTGGTCGTACCCGGGCTCGCCGACGAACAGGTGGCGGCCCACCTTGCGTCCGGCCGTATCGCTGTAATCGGTCATGGCATAGGGCAGCGGCGGCGCCAGTTGGGTGAAGGTTTCCTGGTGGCTGGCCAGCAGGGTCAGCGACGTGTCGTCGTCGGGGTGCCAACCGAGCGCCGGGGCGATGTAGCGGCGGTCGTCGTCGACGTGATCGAAGGCGGTGCCGCTGTCGCGCCACAGGCCGGTCAGGCGGTAACTGAAGCGACCCTGTTCGTCCAGGCGGTCGCCGAGGTCGAAGGTGTACTGGCGGCGGTCGTGATTGCCATATTCCAGGCCCAGTTCGTGCAGCGGCGTATCGGTCGGGCGCTTGCTCAGCGTGTTGATCACCCCGCCCGGCGACAACTGCCCGTAAAGCACCGAGGACGCGCCCTTCAGGACTTCCACCCGCTCCAGGCCATAGGCCTCGACGCTGCCGTCGTAGGGGTTGGATTGCAGCTTCATGCCGTCGCGCAGGATGCCGCCGCTGCCGGAGCCGACGTTGAAACCGCGCAGCGTGAAGTCGTCGGCGGTGCGGCTGAAGCCGCTCGGCTGGCTGAGCAGGCCCGGCGTGTATTGCAGGGCATCGGCCAGGTTGTCGCTCTTGCGCGCGTCCATTTCCGCGCGGGTCACCACCGAGATCGATTGCGGCACCTTGACCAGGTCGGTGTCGGTCTTGGTGGCCGCGCGGGCCCGGTGGGCCACATAGCCGCCGTCGTCCTCCGCGCCGACCCCGGGTGCGGCGCCGCTGATGTCGATATTGCCCAGGGTCAGCGAGCCGTCTTCGCCGGGCTGGACGCTGATCGCGCCGCTGGCGGTGAGCTGAATGCGCAACCCGGAGCCTTGCAAGGCACGGCGCACCGCGCCGGCCGCGTCCAGCCGGCCGCTCACGCCGGCGGCCTGGCGGCCCTGCACGTCGGCGGGCACGAACAGCACCTGGCGGCCGCTGAGCTGGCCGATCCGCATCAGCGTTTCCGTCAGCGGGCCGGCGGGCAGGGCGTAGTCGACGAGGCGGTCGGAGGCGAGGACGCTGGCACTGCACAGGGCCAGGGGGAGCAGCAGGAACGGGCGCATGACGGGTCTCGACAAGGGGGATGTACTGGTATGTGAGACGAGCCGGAGTTTTTTATAGGCCTGCGGAGAAAAAGAATCAGGCGGTGGCGATGCGCGTCCAGTACCCCAGGTAGCGTTCGACGCGGATCGGCAGGATTTCGCCCAGCGCGGTGAGCGCCTGGTCGCTGTGGTCCAGGCTGAAGACCCCGGAGATGCGCAACGCCGAGGCGCGTTCGGTCACCTGCAGGATGCCGTGGTGATAGGGGCGTAGCCGTTCGATCACCCAGCCCAGGGTGCGGTCATAGGCCTCCAACTGGCCGTGGCTCCAGGCCAGCGGGTCGCCCAGTGGGCGGGGCAGGAGCGTGGCGATGCCGGCCTCGAGGCGGGCGGCCTGCCCGGCGTGCACCGCCAGGGCCGAGGCTCCGGCCAGGGCTTGCGCCCGGCCTTCCAGCATCCACAGGGTGGCCTCGTCGTTTTCGAGGCCGAGCACGCAGCGGCCGGCACCCAGTTCGATGCGGCCCTGGCGGCAGTCGATGAACAACGGCCGGTCATGATCGGCGGCCGCCTGCACCAGCATTCGCCCCTGGCGCAAGCGCAGGCGCCGGCCGCGGGCACTGAAGTCGATATCGAACTGGCTCTGCGCATCGAGCAAGACCTGGGAGCCATCGGCCAGCGTCACCGGGCGGCGTTCGCCGGTGCCGCTGGCCACATCCGCGCCCAGGCCACCGAGAGGCCAACCCGCGCGCGTTAGCAGGTAGGCGCTGCCGCCGAGCCCGCCCACCGCCAATGCGCCCCGTAACAGCGCCCGGCGTTGCTGGCCGGCTGCGCCGAGCGCCTGCCGCGCGCCGGGCTGCTGCAACGGCGCCAGCATGCGCCCCAGGCGCTGTTGCAGGGTTTCCCAGGCTTCCCGGTTCGCCTTGTCGCTCAGCCAGCGTTCGAAGTCGCGGCGCTCCTCCGCGCCGAAGGTGCCGGAGCGTTGCCGGCTGTGCCATTCCATGGCCTGTTCGACGGCGGCGGGCAGCGCGTTCATGGGCTTGCCCGGTAGCAGGCTTTCAGGCCTTGCATCACGTATTGCTGCACCCGGCTCACCGACACGCCCAGGTCCGTGGCGATGCGCGCGTAGGTCAGTCCATCGACATGGCTCATCAGGAAGGCCGTCCGTGCCTTGGCCGAGAGCCCGTCCAGCAAACGATCGATCTCCAGGAGCGCTTCGATCAGCAAATACTGTTCTTCGGGGGAGGGCGCCCAGGATTCCGGCTCGGCCGCCAGGGCCTCCCGATAGGCGCGTTCCAGGTCGGCGCGGCGCCATTGGGCGAACACCAGACGCTTGCCGATGGTGGTCAGCAGGGCGCGTGGCTCGCGAATGTCCTGGGGCGCCGCCATCGCCACGACCTGGGCGAAGGTCTCCGAGGCGAGGTCGGCCGCCACTTCGCCGCATCCCAGGCGCATGCGCAGGCGCTCGAACAGCCAGCCGTGGTGCTCGCCGAACAAACGGTGCAAGGCGCGAGTGCGGACGTCGAGGGCGCGCGAGGTCATGGCGAGAATATCTTTCAAATGAAAAACGTTTTCATATGATGCCAAAGCGCCGCGGACACTGGCAACGCTGCCTTGCAACGCTTCGCGAAGGCCGGGCTGGAGGTCTGCTGGCTATCGCCCCTGGACTGGCACCGACCGTTCGTGTGTTAGGCCCTCGCCGGGCCGAGCCGCCGTGCCATGCCGGGGTGTCGTTTCGCCACCGCCGCGAAGGCGTGGAGGCTGCTCGATGCCCGTGCGTTATCGACGACGTGCACCCTGGGGCGAGCCGGGAAAAGCCGGGGCGAGGCTGGCCCGCGTCATTTTGGTGTTGCTTGAACCCGCGTTTCGTCTACATTCGTGCGCTACGCATTGCTCAGGGCGGTTCGCCCTGGATTCTGCCAGCTCGCCCGCGGGCGAGCGCCCCCGTAAAGGCCTGGTTGTCGAGACATCGGCGTAACACGCTCGAACGGCTTCGACTGCGCTGCCTCCCTTTGGTACTCCCTCGGGCGCGAAGGCGCTCGATCGGGCCATGTCCGCGCGACCGCCAAGCATTCGCTGAGCCGGGCCGGCGGAACACCCTCTCGGGGGCGGCGTTCGGGGGGCCGGAGTCGCGAGCGTGGAATTTTCCGCGTGCCAGGTGTCCCATTGCGCAGGCTATGCCCGGCATGGGGTGCCGCAAAACAAGATAATCCATGCTTTCAACAAGCATGTTTCGGAAGTCCTGGACAGAAGGTATGGAAATGCTGGGCATCATTCTCGCGGCCGGGGTCGGTTCCCGTTTACGACCCATGACCAATAGCAAGCCCAAATGTCTGGTGACGACGGCGGGAAAGCCCATCCTGCAGTACCAGATCGATGCCTATAAGCAGGCCGGCTTCGACCGCCTGCTCATCGTGGTGGGTTACGAGGGGCACGCCATCCGGGAGTATTGCAAGCATATAAAAGGCATCCGGATCGAGATCGTCGAGAACGCCGACTACGAAATCACCAACAACATGTATTCGCTGCATCTGTGCCGCGCCCACGCCAAGGGCAGGCCCTTCGTCCTGAACAACGCCGACCTGGGCATCGATCCGCAGATCGTCGCGAGGTTGATGGCGCACGACGCGGCGGACGCCGTGGCGGTCGATACCTCGACCTACAACCGCGAGTCGATGAAGATCACCCTGGATGCCGAGGGCTACATCGACGACATTTCCAAGGGCATCGACGAAGCCGATGCGTTCGCCTGCTCCATCGACTTCTACAAGTTCTCCGGCGAAGCGTCCGAGGTCTTTTTCGACGAAATCGGCCGGATCGTCGAAAGCGAGCGCAACCTGAAGGACTGGACCGAAGTCGCCATGCAGCGGCTTTTCCGCAGCGGCCGGCTCCGCTTCATGCCCTGCGACATCGCCGGGCTGGACTGGGTGGAGGTGGACAACTACGACGACCTCGCGCGCTCCGACAGGACATTTTCCAAGCTGGACGAGCGCTTGCAGGAGATCGACACGGTGCTGCTGGACCTGGACGGCACGGTGTACATCGGGCGCGAAGAGGTTCAGGGCGCCAGCCGGGCGGTGGAGAAGCTCAAGGCCCAGGGAAAGAACGTCTTTTTCCTGTCGAACAACTCGTCCAAGAACAAGGCGGACCACGTCTCGGTGCTGCGCAGCATCGGCGTTGACAGCACGCCGGCGCAGATCGTGCTATCCACCGATGCGCTGGTGGATTATCTGGTCGCGGCCAACGTGGAGAAAATCCACGTGCTGGGCACCCGGAGTTTCAAGACGCTCCTGACCGAGCAGGGCTTCCAGGTGGAGGCGTCTGAGCCCGAGTACGTCGTGGTCGGCTACGACACCGAGCTCGACTATCGGAAGCTGGTGGACGCCTGCAAACACATCAACGCCGGCACCGACATCCTGGCCACCCACGGCGACGCCTTCTGCCCCTCCGAGCACGGTCCGATTCCGGATATCGGCGCCTTGCTGGCGATGATCAAGATGGCCACCGGGAAGGAGCCGAAGAGGGTATTCGGCAAGCCGAGCAGCGACATGGTGCTGCCGCTGATCAGGAGGTTCGGGCTCGATCCCAAACGCACCCTGATCGTCGGCGACCGGCTGCACACCGACATCCTGATGGCCAAGAACCTCGCGAGCTACGGCCTGCTGGTGCTGACCGGCGCGACCACCCGCGACCAGCTGGAGAGTTCGCCGATCGTCCCGGACTTCGTCATAAACTCCATCGGTCATCTGTAAACGATGGCTGGAGTGGAGCGCATCGCCTGGCCGATCCGCCCGTACGCGACGCCATGAACGTCGACAGGCTCAGAGCCGCCCTGGGGCATGGCGTGTCGCGTAACGCGGCCGCCCTCGGCAGCGTGCAGATCGCCAACTACCTGGTGCCGCTGCTGTTGCTGCCCTTTTTCGCGCGCCAGTTGGGCATGCAGGCGTTCGGCACGGTCGCGATGGTCCTGGCGGCCATCCAGGTGGCCTTGGTCGTCACCGATTACGGGTTCTCGCTGTCGGCCACCCTGGACATCTCGCTGAACCGCGACGACCGGGCCTATGTGAATCGGAAGATCGGCGCGGTGTTCGGCGCCAAGGCCCTGCTGGTCGGCGTGGTCGGCTCGGCGTTCCTGATCGCCCCGTACCTTTACGAGCCGTTGCACGACTACCGGACGTTTCTCGCCGCGGCGATCCTGGCCGTCCTCGCCCAGGCCTTCCAGCCGATCTGGCTGTTCCAAGGCCTGGAACGCATGAAGCCGGTGGCGCTGTATATGGTCGCGACGAAGATCCTCTACGCCGTCCTGGTGCTTGCGCTGGTCTCCTCGCCGGCCGACGGATTGCGCGTGATCCATTGCTGGGGCCTGGCCCAGGCCGCGGGCCTGGCGCTGGGTCTGTACCTCCTGCACGCGCAGGGTCATCGGATCGCGATGCCCTCGTTGCGCGCGGTGGGCGAAGAGCTCGGACGGGGTGCGGGGTTCTTCACCTCACGCATCGCCGTCTCGCTCTACACGTCCGCCAACAGCCTTTTCCTGGGCACCCAGGGTGCCGCCGGGGTGGCGCTGTTTTCCGTATGCGAACAGCTATACAAGGCCGGGCAGAGCGTCACGGTGCCGCTGAACGGCGCCCTGCTTCCCTACATGGCCCGCCACCGGGATTGGCGTTTTTTCTTCAAGGCCCTCGGCGTCAGCCTGGCTGGCCTGGCGCTGGGCTGCCTCGTCCTGGCGCTGTGCGCCGAACCGCTGCTGGTAGGGGTCTTCGGCGAGGAGTACCGCGCCGGCGTTCCGGTCCTCCTGGTCTTCCTGTGCACGGTGCTGGTGAACTACCTCGCGGTCGCGTTCGGCTATTCCGCCTACGCCGCCCTGGGCAAGGTGCAGGTGGCCAACGCCACGGTGATCGTCGGCGGCCTGGCGCATTTGCTATTCCTGGCGGGTCTGTACGGGTTCCATGCGCTCACGCCGTTGAGCGTGGCCCTGGCCACCTTGCTCACGGAAACCCTGGTGATGGTCGCGCGGGTGCTGGGTGTGTATCTCTTGAGGAAGCGTATGCGGGAGGGCGAGCCACATGGGGTTGCGTAGGTTCGGAAAGTTCGGCTCTTCCCTGGCGCAGATTCCCGTGTGGGCGCTGAGCTGGCTGGTGCCGCGCAAGGCCGATCTCTGGGTGTTCGGCGCCTGGCGTGGGCAGGCCTTCAGCGACAACCCCAAGTACCTTTATACCTACGTGAAAACCCATTGCCCGCGGATCGAGGCGGTCTGGATCACCAAGTCGAGAACCCTCGACAGGGCGCTCCGGGCGCAATCGGTCGATTCGTGCTTCTACCTGAGCCCGCGCGGGCTGTACTGCCAGCTCCGGGCCCGGGCGATCTTCTTCACCCATACCCAGGACAGCGATTTCCTCGGCGCGGCGGTGGCCAGGAACACTTACTCCTGCCAGCTCTGGCATGGCACGCCGCTGAAGAAAATCATGTTCGACGATCCCGAGCACGTGCAGAGCGAGAACCGCCTGTCGAGGCGGCTCGCGGCCTTCCTGTTCCCCTGGCTGAGGAACAGGTGGAGCCTGATCGTCGCGCCCTCCGGGGGCGTCGCCGAGCGTTTGCAGGGCGCCTTCAAGGGCACGCCCGTAGCGGTGACCGGCTATCCGCGGAACGACAGCGCGACGCCCGCCCAGGTTTCGGCCGAGCCCCGGCGGATCCGCGAGGTCATCTACATGCCCACCTTCCGCGGCGCCGCGGGCTCTTCCTCCAGCGACGAGGCGATAAACGCGCTGTTCGACGCGGCGGGGTTCGACATCGCCTGGATGGACGCGCGCTGCGCGGAGTTGGACATGGTGCTAACCATCCGGCTGCATCCGTCCAACCGCCTGCGCGCCGAACTGCAGCGGCGGATTCTCGCGTCGAACCGCATCCGGTTCGACCAGAGCGCGGATTTCTACGCATGCATCGACCGCTACGACGTGCTGATCACCGACTATTCCAGCGTGTTCTTCGACTTCCTGCTGACCGGCAAGCCGGTGATCCATGCGGGGTTCGACGTGCAGCACTACATCCGCGATACCCGCGCCTTCTATCAACCGTACGAGGACATCTGTCTGACCCCGGGCCTGTCCGACTGGCCGCAGGTGATGGCGCTGCTCGAGCGCTTCATCGAGCAGGGGTTGGACGAGGCCTACCGCAGTCGCTACGCCCGCCTGGCCGCCTGGGCCAACGACCGCTTCGAGCGTTCCTGCTCGGAGAACGTGGTCCGCTACGTCGAAGCCCACCTGTCCCGACGCGCCTGATGGCCGCGGCTCAGTCGTGCTGGTACTGGCGTAAGGTTTCCTCGCTGAAGGGCGCGACGGTTTCACCGCGATGATAGAGAAAGCGGTCGTCGCGGGCGTCCACCCGGTCGTAGCGCTCGCCGGGCAGCAGGGTGAAGCGCTTGGAATCGGCCTCCGGCAAGGGGCGGCCTTCGAACAGCACTCGGCCGGCGTTGATCGCGTAGCCGGGGTCGAGGATCGCCAGGTCGTCGGCGACCTGGCCGAGGTTGAGGGCCCGATCCGGCTGGTGTGGGGAAAAGTAGTACAGCTCGCGGTCGGCCTGGACGTAATAGATGCTCCGCTCGAAGAAGCGCAGCGCCTTCACCTGGTCGCGCACCGGCACATAGCGGCCGTCGTGCTTGTACGCCAGCAGATGCCCATTCAGCAGTGCCCAGTAGGGATTGCTGCGCAGCCCGGTCAGGCCGTGGTAGGTGGTCAGGACCAGGCTGTCGATGGCGGTACGGCTGACTTTGAAATATTTCTCCAGGGGGTCGGCGCCCTCCCGGGCGATACCCAAGCTGTGCAGGTCGCCGCCGTTGCGGAATACCAGCGGGCCCGAATTTTCGTCGAGGACCTCCAGGTCCGTCGCCCGCGTCAGCGGCAGGCGGTATTGCATGAAAAACAGCCCGCGGGCATCCGCGGCGAAGTAGGGTTCGTCCCCCACCATGTTCAGGCTGGCGGGGTCGGCTCCGAGCAGCCGCCGGATGACAGGGCCGTCTTCCCCTTCGAATTCGCCATACCAGGCGGCGCGGGCGTCTGCCAGGTAATGGCGGCCGACCCGCCGGGTGGTGGCCGGGTCGAGGTGATCGATGCGATAGCCGTAACGGAACAGGTGCCGGTCGTCGCGGGCGAAGTCTTCCGCCAGGACGGTGAAGCTGGCCGGATCGGCCTCGATCGGTCGCCAGGTGTAGTAGACCCGCTGGCGATCGCGCGCATAGCGCTGCGACAGGGGGCGGAAGCTGGCGGCGTCGGCGCCTTCGATCAGCGTGCGTCCGCGCTCGAAGGCGTTGCCGCCGGGAATGTAGGCGATGTCGCCGAACGGCGTGCGGTAGTAGTTGGCGCTGACTGTTTCATCCAGGAGCGTGCCCGAGCAACCGCCAAGGCCGGCCGCCAGGACCAGCAGCGCGGTCGCGCCGAATTTCCGAACGAGCCTGCTCGGCGAGTCCGTGGGACGGGCGATGAAGGCTGGTTGCATGGCGATTTTTCCTCGTACTGCGGCCGGCCGGCGGGCGGGCATTTTCGCGGGTTGTCGAGTGGTGCTGATCGGACTTTTCAAGGGCGCGCGGGGTTCCGCCGCCATGGCGGCATGGGCGCGTCGGTTGGCGCGACCGAGGGTCGCAGCGAGCGTCCTGCTTGCGAATGATGTGCAGTTATCCGGTGCGGGCCCGTATAATTTTCCGAATACATCAGTATCGAGAGGGAATAGCGAATGACGGCACGTCTTGTAGCGCGGATGGTACGCCTGTGCGGCGCCGGTATCCTGTCCTGTGGCCTGCTGGCTCCGACCGCCTGGGCGGACCCGGTGACCCTGACCCTGTACAACGGCCAGCACGAGGCCACCGGCCGCGCCGTGGCCCAGGCCTTCGAGGCGAAGACCGGCATCAAGGTGCTGATCCGCAAGGGCGGTGGCGGCCAGCTCGCCAACCAGATCGCCGAGGAAGGCGCGCGTTCGCCGGCCGACGTCATCTACACCGAAGAGGCGCCGCCGCTGATCAAGCTGTCCAGCCAGGGCCTGCTGGCCAAGGTGGACGAAGCCACCCTGGCCCAGGTCGATCCGCGGTTCTCCGACAACAACGGCAACTGGCTGGGCATCACCTCCCGCGTCCGGGTGCTGGCGTACAACCCGAAGCGGGTCGCCGAGAGCGAACTGCCGCAGCACGTACTGGACGTCGCCGGCCCCGAGTGGGCCGGCAAGATCGCCTTCGTGCCCAGCAGCGGCGAATTCCTCGGCCAGACCGCCGCGGTGATCCGCCTGAGCGGGCGCGAGGCGGCCGAGGAGTGGCTCACCGGGCTCAAGGCCTTCGGCGCCACCTACACCAACAACGTCATCGCCATGAAGGCGGTCGAGAACGGTGAGATCGGCGCGGCGCTGATCAACAGCTACTACTGGATGGCGCTGAAAAAAGAGAAGGGCGAGCTGAACTCCAAGCTGCACTATTTCGCCGATGGCGATGCCGGCGGACTGGCCAGCGTGTCCGGCGCGGCGGTGGTGAAGGCCAGCAAGCATCCCCAGGAGGCCCAGCAATTCCTCGCTTTCATGGTCAGCGAGGAAGGGCAGAAGGCCATTCTCAGCAAGTCCGCCGAATACCCGGTGAACAAAGCCGTGGCGGCCGACCCGCTGCTCAAGCCCTACGATCAGTTGAAGCCGCCCGCGCTCAGCGCCGCCGAAATCGGCCTGGCCGAAGACGCCCTGGATCTGCAACGTGAAGTCGGGCTGAACTGATCATGCATTCCGAGGTGGTGGACCAGGCGCTTCCGGCGCCGTCGGCGAGCCCGGGACGCAGGCGGCGCAAGTCGCCGCCGTTCTGGCTGCGGATTCCCTTGATGGCGTTGGTGCTGGTCGCCGCGTTGCCGCTGTTCTACGTGGTCGCCCGGGCGTCCGAGACCGGCCTGCTGGTCGCCTGGCAATTGCTCTGGCGGCCCTTCGTCTTCGGCCTGCTGGCCAACACCCTGAAGCTGATGGTGCTGGTCACCCTGGGGTGCGCGACCATCGGCCTGGCCCTGGCCTGGCTGGTCGAGCGCAGCGACCTGCGCGGGCGGCGCCAGTGGAACGTGCTGTTGTGCCTGCCGTTCGCCATTCCCTCGTTCGTCAGCGGTTTCACCTGGATTTCCATCAGCCCGATGTTCGAAGGGCTGGGCGGCACCGTGCTGGTGATGATCCTGTCGAAGTACCCGCTGATCTACCTGCCGGTGGCCGCGACCCTGCGCAACCTCGACCCGGCCCTGGAAGAGTCGGCGCGAATGCTCGGCTACAACCGCCGGCAGATTTTCTGGCGGGTGACCCTGCCGCTGCTGCGCCCGGCGCTGATGGCCACCAGCCTGCTGGTGGCGGTGCACATGCTGGTGGAGTTCGGCGCGCCGTCGATCATGCGTTACCAGACCTTCACCACGGCGATCTACCAACAGTTCGAACTCGAGTTCAGCAACGCCAATGCGGCCATGCTCTCCGCGCTGCTGCTGGCGCTGTGCATGCTGATGCTCTGGGGCGAGTTCCGCCTGCGCGGCCGTGGCTTCGCCCGCACCGGCCAGGGCGCCGCGCGGCGCTCGGCGCCGGTCCGCCTGGGAGCCTGGGCGGTGCCGGCGCAACTGGCGCTGGTGGCGCTGGTGGCGATCGGCTGCGGTACGCCGTTGAGCATGCTCGGCTTCTGGATCGTCGAAGGCAGCTCCGCCAGCTTCCCGCTGATGACCATCCTGGAAACCCTCGGCTCTTCCCTGTCGCTGTCCTTCGGCGGTGCCTTGCTCAGTTGCCTGCTGGCGCTGCCGGTGTGCCTGGTGGTGGTGCGCTACCACGGGCGCCTGGCCTGGCTGGCCGACCGCCTGCCCTACCTGCTGCACGCCCTGCCGGGGCTGGTGATCGCCTTGTCCCTGGTGTTTTTCGCCCTGGGCTACGTGCCGGCGCTGTACCAGACCGCCAGCCTGCTACTGATCGCCTATGCGCTGCTGTTCATGCCGATGGCCCAGGGGCCGATCCGCGTGGCCCTGGAGAAAGCCTCACCGCAACTGGAGGAGGCCGCGCGCACCCTGGGCCACACGCCGATGTCGACCTTCCTCAGGGTGACCCTGCCGATCATCTTCCCGGCCATAGGCGCGGGCTTCGTGCTGGTGTTCCTCGATTGCATGAAGGAGCTGACGGCCACCCTGATCCTCGGCCCCACCGGCCTGGACACCCTGGCGACGGCGGTGTGGTCGCACACCGCGAACCTGGAGTACGCCGCTGCGGCGCCCTATGCGGCCTTGCTGGTGCTGGTGTCCGGTTTACCGGTCTACCTGCTCACCACCCGCGCCTATCTGCGTCAGCAGGGGGCCTGAGCGATGCCGGCGGTGGCGCCGTGTCGCAGGGCGCCGCTGCCAAAGGCACCGCCCGCTGTGCCAGAATGCGCGGCGTCCGATCGACCCGTCCCGCGCGCGGGTCGACGAGCTGGCCCCCGCCAGAGGGGCACCGAGGTCTGCAGAACCTGAACGGACCGAACGCCTGATGGGTCCCGCGAAGCCTTTCCGACGAGGAACCTGATCCCATGTCTTTCACCCGCAGACAAATCCTGACCGGCCTGGCCGGACTCGGTGTCGTCGGCCTTGGCGCCGGTGGCGTCCGCTATTGGCTGGGCCGGCCGGAGAACGCCGCTACCCATGACTACGAACTGATCGCCGCGCCGCTCGACGTGGAGCTGGTGCCTGGGCACCCGAGCACCGCCTGGGCCTACGGCGGGCAGGTGCCGGGCGTGGAGCTGCGCTGCCGGCAGGGCGACTGGCTGCGGGTGCGCTTCATCAACCGGCTGGACGAGCCCACCACCATCCACTGGCATGGTATCCGCCTGCCCCTGGAGATGGACGGGGTGCCCTACGTCTCACAGTTGCCGGTGCTGCCCGGCGAGTATTTCGATTACCGCTTCCTCACCCCGGATGCCGGCAGCTTCTGGTACCACCCCCACACCAGCAGTTCCGAGCAGCTCGGGCGCGGCCTGGTCGGCCCGCTGATCGTCGAGGAGCGCGAACCCAGCGGCTTCCTCCACGAGCGCACCCTGAGCCTGAAGACCTGGCATGTGGACAGCGAGGGCCGCTTCACCGCCTTCAGCGTGCCCCGCGAGGCCGCCCGGGAAGGCACACGCGGGCGGCTCACCACCCTCAACGGCAAGCCGGCGCCGGTGCTCGAGCTGCCGGCCGGCCAGGTGGTGCGCCTGCGCCTGCTCAACCTGGACAATACCGTCACCTACCGACTCAACCTGCCCGGCGCCGAGGCGCGCATCTACGCGCTGGACGGCAACCCCATCGTGCCGCGCCCGCTGGGCAAGGAATATTGGCTGGGGCCGGGGATGCGCATCGAGCTCGCGCTGAAGGTTCCCGCCGCCGGCAGCGAGCTGTCCCTGCGCAACGGGCCGCTGCGCCTGGCCACCTTGAAGAGCCTGGCCAGCGAGCAGGCTCCCGGCGACTGGCCGGCCGCGCTGCCGCCTAACCCGATCCCCGAGCCGGATCTGCAGAAGGCGGAAACCCTGCGCTTCAATTTCGAGTGGACCGCGGCGCTGTCGAGCAACGTCGAGCGGGGCGGCGCCTACAGTTTCTGGCAGATCAACGGCATCGCCTGGGACATCAAGGACAAGACTTGCGCCGACCGGCCCATCGCGACCCTCAAGCGCAACGGCCACTACATCTTCGAACTGCGCAACATGGCCCAGTACCAGCACCCGATCCATTTGCACGGCATGGCGTTCAAGGTGCTGAGTTCGGACCGTAAACGCATCGTGCCGTACTTCACCGACACCTACCTGCTGGGCAAGAACGAGACCGCGCGGGTGGCCCTGGTGGCGGATAACCCCGGCGTCTGGATGTTCCATTGCCACGTGATCGATCACATGGAAACCGGCCTGATGGCCGCCATCGAGGTCAAGTGAAACCGAGACCGCCGCGCCGCCCGCGAATCATCGACCGTAGCCAGGACCTGCACTTCATGGGCGAGGCGCTGGCCCTGGCGCGTGCCGGCATGGCCCTGGGCGAAGTGCCGGTGGGCGCGGTGCTGGTGCAGGACGGCGAAGTGATCGGGCGCGGCTACAACTGCCCGATCTCGACCCACGACCCCAGCGCCCACGCGGAAATGGTCACGGTGCGCGCGGCGGCCGCGGCCACCCGCAACTACCGCCTGCCCGGCAGCACCCTGTACGTCACCCTGGAGCCGTGCAGCATGTGCGCGGGGCTGATCGTGCATTCGCGGATCGCCCGGGTGGTGTATGGCGCCACCGAGCCACGGGCCGGCGTGGCGATCAGCCGGGGGCAGTTCTTCAGCCAGGACTTCCTCAACCACCAGGTGCTGGTGGAAGGCGGCGTGCTGGCCGAGGAGAGCGGCGAGATGCTCCGCGAATTCTTCAGGACGCGCCGCCAGGCGGGCGAGTGAGCGCCCCCGCCGGCACGGGTCAGCGTGGGGGGAGCCCGGCCTTTTCCCGGTAGTACTGGGCGTTGGTGACGGCGTGGATTTCCAGGTTGTCCACTTTCAGCAGCGTGCCTTTGGGACACCTGAACCTGACCTTCATCGTGCCGCCCATGGGTTCGAGCGCATCGACCCGCAAGGTGCCCATGCTCAGGGTCTGGGGTGGGCTCATGTGGTTGAGGCGCAAGCGGCTGCTGCGCATCTCGCCGTCCGGCCTGAAGTAGTCCAGCTGGAGGTAGTCGCAGGACGGGGAAAAGTCCCGGGCGTCGAAACGCACCACCGGGAAACCGCCCAAGACCTTGAAGCCGATGCCCGGCCAGACGATGGCGGCGTCCTTCGCCGTCACCCGCCCGCCCTGTGCGCTGAAAGGATTGCCCTCGATACCTTCGAAGCGCAGCGCGCCGGGGTCGGCGCGGGCCACGCGCTGGTGATGGACATGGCTCAGGTCCGGCATCAAGGGCCGGCTGTAGCGCTGGTGCAGGTAGCCCAGCGCCATGCCCACCAGCGCCACCCCGGCCAAACCGGCCAGGCTGGGCAGGCGTCGGGGCGCATGCCAGAGCGCGCCGAGGCCGAGGCCGGCCATCAGGGTCAGGGGCAGCTCCAGCGCGCCGACGGAGTAACGGGCGCTGTGCATCACCAGCAGGAGGATCGCCAGCTGGTAGGCCACCACGCACGCGAGCAGCCAGGCGAACAGCCGCTGGCGGTGGCTCCACAGACCGAAGCAGGCGAGGCTGAGGAGCAGCACCCGCCAGGCCCGCTCGTTGAAGAAATGCCGGCTCAGCGTGGCCTGGCTGAAGAACAGGGTGGCGCCGGCCTTCTGCGTCAGCAGTTCGGCGAGGGCCGGGGCGGGCAGATCGGCCAGCACGGCCTTGGCGACTTTCCCCAGGCGCCGCTCGCCCTCGAGCGACAGGTGGGGGAAGTCGTCGACCACCAGCGTGTGATCGTGCAGCAGGCCGTAGTAGGGCGGCTCGTAGCCCGCGACCGCCGGGTTGCTGCCGAAGTACAGCGCGGCTCCGCTGCCGGTGGCCACCATCGGCAGGTCGAACTCGACCTTGTTGTAGGCGATGTAGGCGAACGCGCCGGCACCGGCGATCAGATGCAGGACCAGCAGCCCGCGGGCGCTGCGCCTGACCGTCGGCGAGCCTTTGCCGATCAGCAGAGCGCAGGCGCCCAGGGCGGCGAGGATCCAATAGACGTAGGTGGCGCGAACCAGGATGGAACAGAGCAGGGCGATGCCGCCCAGGACGACCGGCCAGCGTTTTTCCGGCGTGCCGACGAGGATCGCCGAGCACCATAGCCAGAGGCTGACGAAGAACAGCTGCGGCGGCTCGCTCAGGGCCGGCACCAGCACTTCCGGGAGCAGCGGCGCCACGGCGATCAGCCAGGCGACCGCGGCTCCGGCGGCGAAGCCGGCGGTGCGCCGCAGGCTGTCGAACGCCAGCAGCAGGATCAGGCCAGAGAGCACCAGGTTGGCCTGCACCGCGAAATCGTTGTCCGCGCCGAACAGCGCCAGGTAGATGAAGGAACCCGGCGCGACGATCAGGTGCGCCGGATCGGCGAACAGCGCCGGGGCATCCTCCAGAAAACGCCGCGCCAGGGGCAGGTAGGTGACCCGCGTATCGAAGGCCTGCAGCGTGGCGAACGGCGATAGCCTGTACCACAGCTGCTGGACCAGCAGCGGTGCCCACAGGCCGAACAGAAGCGCGAGGTATCGGGGTTCCCGGAGGGAGGCGAGGCGAATGCTCATTCGATCGGTATCGAGTGCGGGGTCAGTTGAGGGTGCAGGGGTTCCTGCGGCGTGCTGCTGATGTCGTGGTGCAGGAAGGCGATCAGCAATTGCGTGCCGATCAGGATCGGCAGCCCCGCCAGCATCACGGTTCCGCTGGTGGCGGGTACCCCGTGCAGGTCGCTGCTCAGCCATTCGCTGAGGCCGAACAGGGTCCCGCCGAGCACGAACAGGGTGCCCAGCAGGCTGTACAGCGAGCCGATGTTGAAGTCGCGCAGCCAGTAGTTGTAGACGTAGCGGCGGAGCAGCCGCGACAGGTGCTTGCGGGCGAATTCGGGCAGCACCTTGCGCACGTCCAAGCCCGAGGTCTCGTCGGCATAGATGGCGTCCATCGGGATGTCCTTCACCACCGCGCGCACGGTATTCAGGCGGAACAGCATGTCGGTCTCGAAGAAATAGCGGGTTTCCAGCTTCTCCAGCGGCAGTTCCTGCAACACATGGGTATGGATCGCGGTGTAGCCGTTGGTGGGGTCCATCATGTTCCAGTAGCCGCAGCTCAGCTTGGACAGGAAGGAAAGCATGGCATTGCCGATCAGGCGCACCTTGGGCATGTCGCGCAGCGACTCGTGCCGGTAGAAACGGTTGCCCTTGGTGTAGTCGGCGCGCCCGCGCTGGATCGGACGGACGAAATAGGGGATCAGGCGCGGGTCCATCTGCCCGTCGCCGTCGACCTTCACCACGATGTCCATGCCATCGGCGATCGCCTGCCGGTAGCCGGTGATGACGGCGCCGCCCACCCCCAGGTTGACCGGGTTGCGCAACACCTGGACGCGCGGGTCCTGGCAGTTTTCCTCGACGAAGGTGCCGCTGCCGTCGGGGCAGCAGTCGTCGATCACGTAGACCTTGGTCACCATGCTCGGCATGGCGGCCAGCACTTGGAGGATATGGGCGCGAACTTTGTAACAGGGGATGGCGATGGCGACTTTCATGGTTGTCCCGTTCATGTGGAGGCCGCGAGCACGACGCCGAGCAGGATGAGCCCGCCTCCCAGGAAGGTTTTCAGGTGCAGGGGCGAGCCGAAGAAGAAGTGTTCGAGTACCGGCACGATCAGGAAGGCCAGGCCCATGAAGGGGTAGGCCAGGTACAGCGGCACGTGGCGCAGGATCCAGATCCAGAACAGCGTGGTGAAGCCATAGAGGCAGAGCGCGGCGATCAGCGCGCCGTTGAACACCCAGGCTTGCCAGTCGGTCGCCGTCTGGATGTTCATCGCGGCCTGCTTGAACAGGATTTGCCCGGAGGCGATGCCGGTCACGCACAGCAGCGTGGCGAAGATATAAAGGGGCGACAAGGGACAACCTCGGTGGCACAACGGAAGTGGGCGCTGCGGCGCGCGATAGTATCGGGTTCGGCCGTCGGAGTTCCATAGGCGCTTTCGCCGCGGAAGGCGCGCGCGGCGGCCTACGGTCAGTTCGGCAGGCTTTCCAGAGGCTTTTCCTTGATCACCGCGGGCATGTGCAGGGCACTTTCGGCGATCTGCGTGCCTTCCATCTGCGGTTGGGTCACCCAGGTGAGGATGTCGTAGTAGCGACGGATGTTCTGCACGAAGTGCACGGTCTCGCCGCCCCGCGCATAGCCGAAGCGGGTCTTGCTGTACCACTGCTTCTGCGCCAGGCGCGGCAGCATCTTCTTCACATCCAGCCACTTGTTCGGGTCCAGCCCTTCCTGGCGGGCCAGGCGGCGGGCGTCGCCGAGGTGGGCGATGCCGATGTTGTAGGCGGCCAGGGCGAACCAGGTCCGGTCCGGCTCGAGCAGTTCGTCGGACAGGCCTTCCTTGATCAGGGCGAAGTACTTGCTGCCGCCGAGGATGCTCTGCCGCGCATCCAGGCGATTGGCCACGCCCATGGCCTGGGCGGTGCTCTGGGTGAGCATCATCAGGCCGCGCACGCCGGTCTTGGAGGTGGCCGCGGGTTGCCAGAGCGACTCCTGGTAGCCGATGGCGGCGAGCAGGCGCCAGTCGATCTCCTGCTCCTGGGAGGCGCGGCGGAAATGCTGTTCGTAGCGCGGCAGGCGTTGCTGCAGGTGCTTGGCGAAGGTGTAGGCGCCGACGTAGCCGAGCACGTCGACGTGACCGTAGTAGCGATCCTTCAGGCGTTGCAGGGTGCCGTTCTCCTGCACCCCGTCGAGGAACCGGTCGACTTCCTGCAGCAGGCTCTGGTCTTCCCCCGGCGCGACCGCCCAGCCCAGCGCGCGGGAGTCGCCCAGGTCGAAGGCCACCCGTACGTTAGGGAAGTACACCTGGTTCATCGCCAGCTCGTTGGAGTCCACCAGGGTCAGGTCGATCTGGCCCTCGTCGACCATGCGCAGCAGGTCGACCACCTCGACGGCGGAGGATTCCTCGTATTGCAGCTCGGGATAGCTGCGCTTGAGCACGGCCAGTTGCTCGGCGTGGGTGCTGCCTTGCAGGACCAAGATGCGCTTGCCCAGCAGGTCTTCCGGACGGGTGGGGCGCGGCGCGCCGCTGCGGTAGATGACCTGAGGCGTGACTTCCAGGTAGGGGTGAGAAAAACGCGCCTGGGCCTTGCGCCCCTCGCTCGCCACCAGGCCGGCGGCGGCCAGCACCGGGCCGTTCTTCTGGTTCAGGCGGTTGAACAGGTCGTCGAGGTTGTCGGCGGTCTCGACCTGCAGCTTGACGCCGAGGTCTTCGGCGAAGCGTTTCACCAGTTCGTACTCGAAACCGGTCTCGCCGCTGCGGTCCTGGAAATAGGTGGCCGGGCTGTTGCGGGTGACCACGCGTAGCACGCCGTCCTCCTTTATACGCTCCAGGGTGCTGGGTGTTTTTTCAACGCAGCCGCCGAGCGCCAGGAGGATTCCGGTCGCCAGCAGCCAGAAGGCCCGGCGGGGGCGGAACGCCATGGGGATGAACATCGGCGCAGTATACGCAAAGCGGCATCGCCGCCATATCTGGACAGCCGGGGAGCGCTCTGGTAGTGGCGCGGGCCGGCGCAGCCACCGCGCGGGGCGCCGGGATCGGCCCGCCGCCGGGGCCGCCGAAGCCCGCGCCGCAGCCTTGGGCGATCAGTCCCGATAGGCTAGAATGCACGGCCTCAACGCTCCCCCTCCGAGGCTGTTCCCCGATGCTTATCCTGCGCGGCGCTCCCGCCCTTTCCGCTTTTCGCCACGGCAAACTGCTCGAGCAACTGACCGCCAAGGTCCCCGCCGTGACCGGGCTGTACGCCGAATTCGCGCATTTCGCCGAGGTCGCCGGCGTGCTCGGCGACGATGAAACGCAGGTATTGGCACGGCTGCTGAGGTACGGTCCCAGCGTGCCGGTGCAGGAGCCCAGCGGCCGCCTGTTCCTGGCAGTGCCGCGCTTCGGCACCATTTCGCCCTGGTCGAGCAAGGCCAGCGACATCGCCCGCAATTGCGGGCTGGCGAAGATCCAGCGCCTCGAGCGCGGCATCGCCTACTACGTCGCCGGCGAATTGAGCGACGCCGACGCCCAGGCCGTGGCCGCCGCGCTGCACGACCGCATGACCCAACTGATCCTGCCGCGCCTGGAAGACGCCGCCGAACTGTTCAGCCACGCCAAGCCGCGTCCGCTGACCGCGGTGGACGTGCTCGGCGGTGGCCGCGCGGCCTTGGAGAAGGCCAACGTCGAGCTCGGCCTGGCCCTGGCCGACGACGAGATCGACTACCTGGTGAAGAGCTTCGGCGAGCTGGGGCGCAACCCCCACGACATCGAACTGATGATGTTCGCCCAGGCCAACTCCGAGCATTGCCGGCACAAGATCTTCAACGCCAGCTGGGACATCGATGGCGAGAGCCAGGAGAAATCCCTGTTCGGCATGATCAAGAACACCCATGAGCTGCACCGCGAAGGCGTGCTGTCCGCCTACAAAGACAACGCCGCGGTGATCGTCGGCCACCGCGCCGGCCGCTTCTACCCGGACCCGGAGTCGCGCCGCTACGGGGCGACCCAGGAGCCGGTGCACATCCTGATGAAGGTGGAGACCCACAACCACCCGACCGCCATCGCGCCCTTCCCCGGCGCCTCCACCGGCTCCGGTGGCGAGATTCGCGACGAGGGCGCCACCGGCCGCGGCGCCAAGCCCAAGGCGGGGCTGACCGGCTTCACCGTGTCCAACCTCAACATCCCCGGCTTCGAACAACCCTGGGAAGTGCCCTACGGCAAGCCCGAGCGCATCGTCACGCCGCTGGACATCATGCTCGAAGGGCCCCTGGGCGGCGCGGCGTTCAACAACGAATTCGGCCGTCCGGCCCTGACCGGTTACTTCCGCACCTTCGAGCAGGCGGTGCAGACCCCGCGCGGTGAAGAAGTGCGCGGCTACCACAAGCCGATCATGCTCGCCGGCGGCATGGGCAACATTCGCGAGGAGCACGTGCAGAAGGGCGACATCTCGGTCGGCGGCAAGCTGATCGTGCTCGGCGGCCCGGCCATGCTCATCGGCCTCGGCGGGGGCGCGGCGTCCTCCATGGCCACCGGCGCCAGCTCGGCCGACCTGGACTTCGCCTCGGTGCAGCGCGACAACCCGGAAATGGAGCGGCGTTGCCAGGAGGTCATCGACCGCTGCTGGCAGCTGGGCGCGGACAACCCCATCACCTTCATCCACGACGTCGGCGCCGGCGGCCTGTCCAACGCCTTCCCCGAACTGGTCAACGACGCCGGCCGCGGCGGTCGCTTCGACCTGCGCGCGATCCCCAACGACGAACCCGGCATGAGCCCGCTGGAAATCTGGTGCAACGAGTCCCAGGAGCGCTACGTGCTCTCCGTGGACGCCGAGGACTTCGAGCGCTTCAAGGCCATCTGCGAGCGCGAGCGCTGCCCCTTCGCGGTGGTCGGCGAGGCCACCGCGGAACGCCGCCTGACCGTGGCCGACAGCCACTTCGACAACCATGCGGTGGACATGCCCCTCGAGGTGCTGCTCGGCAAGGCGCCGCGCATGCACCGCAGCGCCAGCCGCGAGGCGGCGCTGGGCGACGACTTCGACGCCAGCGGCCTGGACCTGGAAGAAGCCCTCGGGCGTGTCCTGCGCCACCCGGCGGTGGCCAGCAAGAGCTTCTTGATCACCATCGGCGACCGCACCATCACCGGGCTGGTGGCCCGCGACCAGATGGTCGGCCCCTGGCAGGTGCCGGTGGCCGACTGCGCGGTGACCGCCACCAGCTTCGACGTCCATACCGGCGAAGCCATGGCCATGGGCGAACGCACGCCCCTGGCCCTGCTGGACGCCGCCGCCTCCGGGCGCATGGCGATCGGCGAGACGCTGACCAACCTCGCCGCCGCGCACATCGAGAGGATTTCCGACATCAAGCTGTCGGCCAACTGGATGGCCGCCGCCGGCCATCCGGGCGAAGACGCGCGGCTCTACGACACGGTCAGGGCGGTCGGCATGGAGCTGTGCCCGGCCCTGGGCATCGCCATCCCGGTCGGCAAGGACTCGATGTCGATGAAGACCCGCTGGCAGGACGAGGGCGTCGACAAGAGCGTCACCTCGCCGCTGTCGCTGATCGTCACCGGTTTCGCCCCGGTGAGCGACATCCGCCGCACCCTGACCCCGCAACTGCGCCTGGACAGGGGCGAGACCGACCTGATCCTGATCGACCTCGGGCGCGGCCAGAACCGCCTGGGTGGCTCGATCCTGGCGCAGACCCATGGCCGCCTCGGGCGCCAAGCGCCGGACGTGGACGACGCCGAGGACCTGAAGGCCTTCTTCGCGGTGATCCAGGGCCTCAACGTCGACGGCCACCTGCTGGCCTACCACGACCGTTCCGACGGCGGCCTGATCACCAGCGTGCTGGAAATGGCCTTCGCCGGGCATTGCGGGGTGAACCTCGTCCTCGATCCGCTGGCCGACCGCCGCGAGGAACTGGCGGGCGTGTTGTTCAGCGAGGAGCTCGGCGCGGTCATCCAGGTGCGCCAGGACATCACCGCGGACGTGCTGGCACAGTTCAGCGCGGCGGGCCTGGAGGACTGCGTGGCGGTGATCGGCCAGCCGTTGAACGGCTCGGACGTCGTCGTCGATTTCGCTGGCGAGCCGGTGTTCGCCGGGCAGCGGCGGCTCCTGCAACGCCAGTGGAGCGAGACCAGCTATCGCATCCAGCGGCTGCGGGACAACGCGGAATGCGCCGAGCAGGAATTCGACGCGCTGCTCGACGAGGAGAACCCCGGGCTGTCGGTCAAGCTGTCCTTCGACGTGAACCAGGACATCGCCGCGCCCTACATCAAGAAAGGCGTGCGCCCGCAGATCGCGGTGCTGCGCGAGCAGGGCGTCAATGGCCAGGTGGAAATGGCCGCGGCCTTCGACCGCGCCGGCTTCGCCGCCCACGACGTGCACATGAGCGACATCCTCGCCGGTCGCGTCGACCTGGCGAACTTCAAGGGGCTGGTCGCCTGCGGCGGCTTCTCCTATGGCGACGTGCTCGGCGCCGGCGAGGGCTGGGCCAAGTCGGCGTTGTTCAACAGCCGCGCGCGCGATGCCTTCCAGGGGTTCTTCGAGCGCAAGGACAGCTTCGCCCTGGGCGTCTGCAACGGTTGCCAGATGATGTCCAACCTGCACGAGCTGATCCCCGGGACCGAGTTCTGGCCGCACTTCGTGCGCAACCGCTCGGAGCAGTTCGAGGCGCGGGTGGCGATGGTCCAGGTGCAGGAGTCGGCTTCGATCTTCCTGCGCGGCATGGCCGGTTCGCGCATGCCGATCGCCATCGCCCACGGCGAGGGGCATGCCGAGTTCGAAAGCGAGGAGGCCCTGCTGGAGTCTGACCTGTCCGGCTGCGTGGCGCTGCGTTTCGTCGACAACCACGGCAAGGTCACCGAGGCCTACCCGGCCAACCCCAACGGTTCGCCGCGGGGCATCACCGGGCTGTGCAGCCGCGACGGCCGCGTGACCATCATGATGCCGCACCCCGAGCGGGTGTTCCGCGCCGTGCAGAACTCCTGGCGTCCGGACGACTGGCAGGAAGACGGCGGCTGGCTGCGCATGTTCCGCAACGCCCGGCACTGGGTGGACTGAGCCACGGCGAAGTCGCCCGGCCGCCGCGAAGGCGGCAGCGTCCAGGGAACCGGCTCGGACCAGCCGGATTCCGGCGCGCCAGCGCTCATCCCGCCGCGCGCGTCGCTGCCCGACGTGCGCGCGGTCCGGCCCGGCCAGTCGCTGCGCCTGTGCACCTGCGGCCGTTCACCCGAGGGGCCCGATTGCCCCGCGACCTGCGAGGCGGGGCTGGAATTGCGGGTAAGGCGCCAGGGGTATCTGTCGCTGTGCCGGTGCGGGCGCTCCGCCGACCTGCCGTACTGCGACGGCAGTCATGCTCCCGCGACGGTCTCCTGGCGTGAGCGCTGGCGGCGCTTTCGTCAGGGCGCCGAGTAGCTGAGGGCTTACAGCGGGTGTGGCGTTTCACGGCTGAACAAGGCCGGCCAGGGCCGAGTCGATATCCTGTAGCGGCCTCGGCGGCCTCGGCATCAAGGCTAAGTGCCATCATGGTGCGCTATCATGTGCCCTCGCAGTCCAGCGCCCGTTCCCTTCGGAGGCCTTGATGTACAAACTCTGCTTCTACGTTCCAGAAACCCACCTCGAAGCCGTCAAGCGCGCGGTCTTCGCCGCCGGCGGCGGGCGCCTCGGTGCCTACGAGAATTGCTGCTGGCAGACCCTGGGCCAGGGCCAGTTCCTGCCGCTCGAGGGCAGCAAGCCCTATCTGGGCGAGGCCGGGGCCCTGGAACGGGTGGCGGAGTGGAAGGTGGAGCTGGTGGTCGCCGACGAACAGCTCCACGACACGGTCAAGGCGCTCAAGCGCAGCCATCCCTACGAGACGCCCGCTTTCGACGTGTGGCGGCTGTCCGACCTGCAGTTCTGACGACCGGCCTTCCCGCATCCGCCCGCCTCCCCGGGCGAGACTCTCCGGTGCCGGGGCCGGCATGCAAAGGTCAAGGTGGTCGGATTTGCCGCGTGGATCGGCGCGAAGGGCGACTCGTTGCGCGGAAGGCGGCGTAGGGCGGTGCGAGCCACGCCCGCTCATGCCGGAAGATCGCTCGGCGAGCGCCCGGGCGTCCGGCCTCAGGGGCGGATCTCGATCATGGTGCCGTCCTTGACCAGCTTCCAGACCTCGCGCATGTCGCTGTTGGTCATGGCGATGCAACCCTCGGTCCAGTCCAGGGTATGGAAGTACCACTCGGGGTATTCCGCGCTCAGCGGGGTGCCGTGGATCAGGATCATGCCGCCCGGCTTGACCTTCTGCGCCTTGGCCTGCTCCACGTCGCGGGCGTTGGGGTAGGAGATGTGCATGGCCAGGTTGTAGCGTGCGCTGGTCTTGCGCCAGTCGATCCAGTAGAAGCCTTCCGGGGTGCGTTTGTCGCCTTCGCGCAACTTCGGTCCCTTGGGCTGCTTGCCGAGGGAGATGCGGTAGGACTTGAGCACTTCGCCGCGATTGAGCAGGTGCAGGCGATGTTCGGATTTCAGCACCAGCACCTTGTCGATGGCCTTGCCGTCCAGCGTGGGAGCCTCACCGGCCTGGGCCAGGGCGGCCACGAACGAACAGAGAAGGGCGAGCAACCAGCGCATCGAAAACGTATCCCGAGAGTGATGCGACCGCGGCGCGGTCAGACTTTTTTGAGGTAGGCGGACAAGGGGGCCAGGGGCTCGTTGCGCACCGGATAGCGCTGGGTCCGCCGATCGGCGAAGAAGCATTCTAAAGTGCGTCCCACGGTCGGGAAAGCCAGTTCGGACCAGGGGATCTCCTCTTCGGCGAACAGCCGCACCTCCAGGCTTTCCTCGCCGCAGGCGAAGGCGCCGTCCGCCAGTTCGGCGCGGAAGAACAGGTAGACCTGGTCGATGTGCGGCAGGTCGAACAGCGTATAGAGCTCGAGCGCCTCGACCCGGGCGCAAGCCTCTTCCAGGGTCTCGCGAGCCGCCGCCTGGGCCATGGTCTCGCCGTTCTCCATGAAGCCCGCCGGCAGCGTCCAGTAGCCGCGCCGCGGCTCGATCGCGCGCCGGCAGAGCAGCACCTGGCCGTTCCACACCGGCAGGCAACCGGCGACGATCCGCGGGTTCTGGTAATGGATGAGCGAGCAGGCGTCGCAAATATAACGCAGGCGGTTGTCGCCCGCGGGGATGCGCTGGCTCACCGGGCCGCCGCACTGGCTGCAGAATTTCATCGGGCTTCCTCGTCAACGGGAGTGGCGCACAGCGGGCCATCTTGGCGGCGAGTCGTCCCGGCGGCAAGTGCGGCGGCGACGGTCATCCCCCGGGGGTTGGGCCGGTCGTCGCTTCGTGCCATGATGCCCGGCAGAACAAAGAACGAGAGCGCCCCATGCTGGACGAGCTGCTGCGTCGCGTGCAGAGCCACTCACCCCGTCTCTTCGAGACCGACCGCGCCTTCCCCGAGGCCGCCGTGCTGGTGCCCATCACCCGCAGCGACGAGCCGGAACTGATCCTCACCCTGCGCGCCAGCGGCCTCTCCACCCACGGGGGCGAAGTCGCTTTCCCCGGCGGCCGCCGCGACCCGGAAGACCGCGACCTGATCCACACCGCCCTGCGCGAGGCCGAGGAAGAAGTCGGCCTGCCGCCGGGCCTGGTGGAAGTCATCGGCCCACTGAGCACCCTGGTCTCGCGCCACGGCATCAAGGTCACCCCCTACGTCGGCTTCGTGCCGGATTTCGTCGAGTACCGCGCCAACGACGGGGAGATCGCCGCGGTATTTTCCGTGCCGCTGACGTTCTTCCGCGACGATCCGCGGGAAACCACCCATCGCATCGATTACTTCGGCCGGAGCTGGTACGTGCCCAGCTATCGCTTCGGCGAGTACAAGATCTGGGGGTTGACCGCGATCATGGTGGTGGAACTGACCAACCTGGTATTCGATGCCGGGATCGATCTGCACGAGGCGCCGGCCTCCTACCTCAAACTGAGCTGAGCCGTCCGTGGCGAGGCCCCGAGTCCCTCAGAGGAACGCCTGATGAAATACGCTTTGGGCAATGCCCGTGTCGAAACCCATCCCGACAGCTGGGTCGCCCCCGGCGCCACCCTGATCGGCAAGGTGCGCCTGGAGGCCGGCGCCAGCGTCTGGTTCGGCGCGGTGCTGCGTGGCGACAACGAGCTGATCCTGATCGGCGAGAACAGCAACGTGCAGGACGGCACCGTGATGCACACCGACCCCGGCTCGCCGCTGACCATCGGCAAGGGCGTGACCATCGGCCACAACGCCATGTTGCACGGCTGCACCGTGGGCGATCACAGCCTGATCGGCATCAACGCGGTGGTGCTCAACGGGGCGAAGATCGGCAAGCACTGCATCATCGGCGCCAACGCGCTGATCGCCGAGGGCAAGGAAATCCCCGACGGCAGCCTGGTGATGGGCTCCCCCGGCAAGGTGGTGCGGGAGCTCAGCGAGGCGCAGAAACAGATGCTCGAAGCCGGTGCCGCGCATTACGTGCACAACGCCCAGCGCTATGCCCGCGACCTGACCGAGCAGAACGACTGATGGAGCCGCGGCGCCCGGTGGCTTCGCCCTGCGTGCACGTGTGCGCCCTGGACGAGCAGGACATCTGCATCGGTTGCCAGCGTTCGATGGATGAGATCACCCGCTGGGGGCGCATGGACGACGCCGAACGCCTGCGTGTGCTGGCGCGCTGCATCGAGCGGGGGAAGGCCCAGGGCCTGTTCCTGATCGAGCCGGACTGAGCCCGATGGTGGCCTGGCTGCCCTGCCGGACGTTATTCGAAGAGCTGTCCCCTGAATCGGGCCGGCGTCCTTTCTTCCCATCGCTTCAAACCTGAGGAACCAAGATGCCCCGTATCGGAACCCCGCTGTCGCCCAGTGCGACCCGTGTATTGCTGTGTGGCTCGGGCGAGCTGGGCAAGGAAGTCGCCATCGAGTTGCAACGCCTGGGCGTGGAAGTGATCGCCGTGGACCGTTACGCCGATGCGCCGGCGATGCAGGTGGCGCACCGCAGCCACGTGATCAGCATGCTGGACGGCGAGGCCCTGCGCGCGGTGATCGAGCGGGAGCGCCCGCACTACATCGTGCCGGAAATCGAGGCCATCGCCACCGCCACCCTGGTGGAGCTGGAGAGCGAAGGCTACACCGTGGTGCCGACCGCCCGGGCCGCGCAACTGACCATGAACCGCGAGGGCATCCGCCGCCTGGCCGCGGAGGAACTCGGCCTGCCGACCTCGCCCTATCGCTTCGCCGATACCCTCGACGCCTATCGCGCCGCAGTGGCGAGCGTCGGCTATCCCTGCGTGGTCAAGCCGATCATGAGTTCCTCCGGCAAGGGCCAGAGCCTGCTGAAGAGCGACGCCGACCTGCAGGCTGCCTGGGACCATGCCCAGGAGGGCGGTCGCGCCGGGAAGGGCAGGGTGATCGTGGAGGGCTTCATCGATTTCGACTACGAGATCACCCTGCTGACCGTACGCCACGTCGGCGGCACCACCTTCTGCGCGCCCATCGGGCATCGCCAGGTGAAGGGCGACTATCACGAGTCCTGGCAGCCGCAGGCGATGAGCCCGCGCGCGCTCGCCGAATCCGAGCGGATCGCCCGCGCGGTCACCGAGTCCCTGGGCGGGCGCGGGCTGTTCGGCGTCGAACTGTTCGTCAAGGGCGATCAGGTGTGGTTCAGCGAGGTATCCCCGCGTCCCCACGACACCGGGCTGGTCACCCTGATTTCCCAGGACCTGTCCGAGTTCGCCCTGCATGCCCGGGCGATCCTCGGCCTGCCGATCCCGGCGATCCGTCAGGTCGGTCCCTCGGCTTCGGCGGTGATCCTGGTGGAGGGGCGTTCCCGGGAAATCTGTTTCTCCAACCTCGGCGTGGCCCTGGCCGAGCCCGATACGGCGCTGCGCCTGTTCGGCAAGCCCGAGGTGGACGGTCAGCGGCGCATGGGCGTGGCCCTGGCGCGGGATGCCTCGGTGGAGGCGGCGCGGGCCAAGGCGACGCGCGCCGCCCAGGCGGTGGACGTCAGCCTCTGAGGACGGGGTTGGCATTGCCCGCCGTGCGATCGGTGGCGGGCAGGGAGGCTCTGCCGGTACCAGCGGCGGGTGCCGCTCAGCGGGGCCAGCGTTCCGGGGTGAAGCCGGCGTTCCACAGCTTCACCTGCTCGACCCGGTTGTGGTCGATCTCCAGCACTTCCAGCCGATAAGGGCCGATCTTCAGGCAGACGCCGCTTTCCGGCAGGCTCTCCAGCGCTTCGGTGATCAGGCCGTTGAGGGTTTTCGGTCCCTCGCTGGGCAGTTGCCAGGAAAGGCGCTGGTTCAGTTCGCGGATCAGCACGTTGCCGTTGATCCGGTAGCTGCCATCGCCGAGGGCCTGGATGCCTTGGGGGAAGGGCGTCTCCAGGCTGGCGAAGGTTCCGATCAGTTGCTGCAGGATGTCTTCCAGGCTGACCAGCCCCACCAGTTCGCCGTATTCGTCCACCACCAGGCCGAGCCGCCGCTGCTGCTTCTGGAAGTGGCGCAATTGCTTGGCCAGCGGGGTGCTTTGCGGGACGAAATAAGGCTCGCGGCTGGCGGCCAGCAGGGTGGCGGCGTCGAAGGTGCCCTCGCCCAGCAGGCGGGCGATCTGCCGCACGTGGATCACCCCTTGCACCTGGTTGATGTCGCCGCGGTAGAGCGGCAGGCGGCTGTGGGGCGTCCTGCCGAGCTGTTCGAGCATGCTCGCCGGCGTGCCGTCCAGGTCGAGCCCCTCGATCTGCCCGCGCGGCACCATCACTTCGTTGACGCTGAGGTGTTCCAGGGCGTGCAGCGGGTCCTCTTCCTGCGTCGGCGTCTGCCGCACGGCCGGGCTCCGGCGGCCCAGGGCCCACAGCAGAAAGGCGGCGAGGGCCAGGGCGATCGACAGGCCGAGCAGGAGTCCGCTGAAGAATCCGTTCATGGGTGCCACGTCAGATGTGCAGGATGAATTCGCGGACCAGCTTGCTGCCGAAATAGGCCAGCATCAGCAGGCAGAAGCCGGCGAGCGTCCAGCGGATGGCCTTGTGGCCCCGCCAGCCGAGGCGATGGCGGCCCCACAGCAGCACCCCGAACACCACCCAGGCGAAGCACGACAGGATGGTCTTGTGGGCCAGGTGCTGGGCGAATAGGTTCTCGACGAACAGCCAGCCCGACAACAGCGACAGCGAGAGCAGGCCCCAGCCGGCCCAGAGGAAGCCGAACAACAGGCTTTCCATGGTCTGCAGGGGCGGGAAGTTGCGAATCAGGCCGGACGGGTGCTTGTGCTTGAGCTGGTAGTCCTGGAGCAACAGCAGCAAGGATTGGAACACCGCCATGGTCAGCAGCCCGTAGGCGAGGATCGACAGCAGGATATGGGCGAGGATGCCCGGTTCCTCGTCGATCGGGCTGACCGTGCCCGAGGGCAGGAACTGCGCGAGCAGCACCGTCAGGCAGCCGAGCGGCAGGAGCACCAGCAGCAGGTTCTCCACCGGGATGCGCAGGCAGGCGACCAGGGTCAGCAGGATCACCGCGAAGGCGATCAGGCTGGCGGCATTGAAGAAGTCGAGGGACAGGCCCGGCACCGCATGCAATTGCATGAACAGGCTGCCGCCATGGAAGAACAGGGCGATCACGACGAGCAGCGCGAGCAGGGTCCTGTTCGGCTTTTCGTGTCTGGCCAGGCGAAGGCCTTGATAGAACGCGGCGCCGGCGTACAGGGCGGCGGCCGCCAGGCTGGGCAGCAGAGGGTGCATAAGTCCTTGTAAGGCAAGCCCGAAAGGGGGCGAGTGTGGCACAGAACCGCCCGCCCACGAAAGACCGCTGGCGGTGCGGCAGGCCGAAGTCTCCGATATAATCCGCCGCCTGCCGCATGTCCGGGCGCCCCGACCCTCGCCGTCGGCCCCGCCACCCGTTTCTGAAAGGAACCTGCATGTTCGAAAACCTGACCGACCGCCTCTCGCAGACGCTGCGCCACGTCACCGGCAAGGCCAAGTTGAGCGAAGAGAACATCAAGGACACCCTGCGCGAAGTGCGCATGGCGCTGCTGGAAGCGGACGTCGCGCTGCCGGTGGTCAAGGACTTCGTCAACAAGGTCAAGGACCGCGCGGTCGGCACCGAGGTGTCGAAGAGCCTGACCCCGGGCCAGGCGTTCGTGAAGATCGTGCGGGCCGAGCTCGAGACCCTGATGGGCGCCGCCAACGAAGACCTGGCGCTGAACGCCACGCCGCCGGCGGTGATCCTGATGGCCGGCTTGCAGGGCGCGGGCAAGACCACCACCGCCGGCAAGCTGGCGCGCTTCCTCAAGGAGCGCAAGAAGAAATCGGTGATGGTGGTCTCCGCCGACGTCTACCGCCCGGCGGCGATCAAGCAACTCGAAACCCTGGCCGGCGAAGTCGGCGCGATCTTCTTCCCCTCCGACCTGACGCAGAAGCCGGTGGCCATCGCCGAGGCGGCCATCCGCGAGGCCAAGCTCAAGTTCATCGACGTGGTCATCGTCGACACCGCCGGGCGGCTGCACGTCGACGCCGAGATGATGGACGAGATCAAGGCGGTCCACGCGGCGATCAACCCGGTGGAAACCCTGTTCGTGGTGGATGCGATGACCGGCCAGGACGCCGCCAACACCGCCAAGGCGTTCGACGAGGCGTTGCCGCTGACCGGCGTGGTGTTGACCAAGGTAGACGGCGACGCCCGTGGCGGTGCCGCGCTGTCGGTGCGCGCCATCACCGGCAAGCCGATCAAGTTCCTCGGCATGGGCGAGAAGAGCGAAGCCCTCGACCCCTTCCACCCGGATCGGATCGCATCGCGCATCCTCGGCATGGGCGACGTACTCAGCCTGATCGAGCAGGCCGAGCAGACCCTGGATCGCGAGAAGGCGGAGAAGCTCACCAAGAAACTGAAGAAAGGCAAGGGCTTCGACCTCGAGGACTTCCGCGACCAGTTGCAGCAGATGAAGAACATGGGCGGCCTCGGCGGCCTGATGGACAAGCTGCCGCAGATCGGCGGGGTCAACCTGGCGCAGATGGGCAGCGCACAAGGCGTGGCGGAAAAGCAATTCAAGCAGATGGAGGCGATCATCAACTCCATGACCCCCGCCGAGCGCCGCGATCCGGACGTCATCAGCGGCTCGCGCAAGCGGCGCATCGCCCTGGGTTCCGGCACCCAGGTGCAGGACGTGGGCAAGCTGATCAAGCAGCACAAGCAGATGCAGAAGATGATGAAGAAATTCACCGCCAAGGGCGGCATGGCCAAAATGATGCGCGGCATGGGCGGGATGTTCCCCGGCGGCGGCATGCCCAAGATGTGAGGGCAGGGCGCTCCCCGGAGCGCCGTCCCGATCGCCGGACTAAAAAGACATTTGCATTAGTCCGGATAATCCTTAGAATATGCGGCCTTTCGGGCCCCCGGCCCAAGCCTGCAATATCGTTTGCAAAGCACCGACTACAGGAACGAAGTTCAATGGTAACCATCCGTCTTGCCCGTGGCGGCTCCAAGAAGCGCCCCTTCTACCACCTGACCGTGACCAACAGCCGCAATGCGCGCGACGGTCGTTTCGTGGAGCGTATCGGTTTCTTCAATCCGATCGCCACTGGCGCCGAAGTGAAGTTGTCCGTCGACCAGGAACGCGCCACCTACTGGCTGAGCCAGGGTGCACAGCCTTCCGAGCGCGTCGCTCAACTGCTCAAGGAAGCCGCTAAGGCCGCCGCCTGAGCGCACTCCGGCAGACCGTCATGAATACGCTGCCCGCTGATGCCGAGGACCTCATCGTTCTCGGCAAGATCGTTTCGGTACACGGTATTCGTGGCGAGGTGAAGGTCTACTCCTTCACCGATCCGCTGGACAACTTGCTGGATTATCGCCGTTGGACGCTCCGGCGCGACGGTGAGACCCGCCAGGTCGAAGTGAGCGCTGGCCGGCTCCAGGGCAAAGTCCTGGTGGCGCGGCTCAAGGGGCTCGAAGATCGGGAAATCGCGCGAACCTACGCCGGTTTCGAAATCTGCGTACCCCGCGACTCGCTGCCCGACCTGAGCGAGGGCGAATATTACTGGTACCAGTTGGAAGGCCTCAAGGTGATCGATCAGCACGGACAATTGTTCGGCGTCATCGACCACCTGCTGGAAACCGGCGCCAACGATGTGATTGCGGTGAAGCCCTGCGCGGGTAGCCTGGACGGTCGCGAACGCCTGTTGCCCTATACCGAGCAATGCGTGATTTCGATCGACCTGGCCGCTGGCGAGATGCGGGTGGACTGGGACGCGGACTTCTGAAGCCCATGGCAATACCATGAGATTCGACGTCATCACGTTGTTTCCCGACATGTTCGCCGCCATCGGCGAGTACGGCATCACCAGCCGTGCGGTCAAACAGGGCCTGCTCGAACTGACCTGCTGGAATCCGCGCACCTACACCGAGGATCGCCACCAGACGGTGGACGACCGACCCTTCGGGGGCGGGCCGGGCATGGTGATGAAGATTCAACCCCTGGAGCGCGCGCTGGCGGCAGCCCGCGAGGCGGCCGGGGAGCGGGCGAAGGTGATCTACCTGTCGCCGCAAGGTCGCCCGCTGGTACAGGCGGCCGTGCGTGAACTGGCGAAAGAGGACGCGCTGATCCTCATCGCCGGGCGCTACGAAGGCATCGACGAGCGTTTCATCGAAGCGCACGTGGACGAAGAATGGTCGATCGGCGATTACGTGTTGTCCGGCGGTGAGCTGCCGGCGATGGTGCTGATTGATGCGGTGACCCGCTTGCTGCCCGGTGCATTGGGCCATGCGGATTCCGCCGAGGAGGATTCGTTTACCGACGGCCTGCTCGACTGCCCGCACTACACCCGTCCCGAGGTGTACGCGGGTAAAGGTGTTCCGGGGGTGCTGCTCAGCGGCAACCACGAACACATCCGGCGCTGGCGTTTGCAGCAGTCCCTCGGAAGGACCTACGAACGCCGCACCGATCTTCTGGATTGCCGCTCGCTTTCTGGAGAAGAGAAAAAGCTGTTGGCGGAATACCTTCGCCAGCGGGACGATAGTTAACGTATCGATGGCGAGTCTGACGGCTTGTCTTAGGAGCACAGCATGAGCAACAAGATCATTCAGCAGATCGAAGCTGAACAAATGAATAAAGAGATCCCGGCGTTCGCCCCCGGCGACACCGTGATCGTTCAAGTGAAAGTGAAGGAAGGTGACCGTCAGCGTCTGCAGGCCTTCGAAGGCGTGGTCATCGCCAAGCGCAACCGCGGCCTGAACAGCGCCTTCACCGTGCGCAAGATCTCCAGCGGTGTCGGCGTGGAGCGTACCTTCCAGACCTACTCCCCGCTGGTCGAGAGCCTGAGCGTCAAGCGCCGCGGCGACGTGCGCAAGGCCAAGCTGTACTACCTCCGCGACCTGTCCGGCAAGGCAGCGCGCATCAAGGAAAAACTGGCCTGAGTCCGGTTCTCTCCTTCGCGAAAAGGCAGCCTTCGGGCTGCCTTTTTCGTTTCCGCTCCCGCGTCTCGGCGCCGCGCTTCCCTGGTGCGGGTCGCCTCCAGCCTCCTCAAGTTCGCTGGTGGGAACGGCCCGGCTATGGAAAACTGCCAGCCCCTCGAACGGTTGCCGCTCGCCACGATGTCTACCCTGGATCACCCCCTGATCGACCGCTTCCTCGATACGCTCTGGCTGGAGAAGGGTCTTTCGGTGCATACCCGCTCCGCCTACCGCAGTGACCTGGCCCACTACAACGCCTGGCTCGATGGGCGAGGCTTGAGCCTGGAGCGGGCCGGCCGCGAGCCGATCCTCGATTACCTGGGCTGGCGCCTGGGCGAAGGGTACAAGGCACGTTCGACGGCGCGCTTTCTCTCCGGTCTGCGGGGGTTCTACCGGTTCCTTCTGCGCGAGCGCGTGATCGCCGAAGACCCCACCCTGCAGATCGAACTGCCACGGCTTGGGCGTCCCTTGCCCAAGTCCCTCTCGGAACAGGATGTCGAAGCCCTGCTGGCGGCGCCCGACCTGGACGACCCGATCGGCCTGCGCGACCGGGCGATGTTCGAGGTGCTCTACGCCTGCGGTTTGCGGGTCAGCGAATTGGTGGGCCTGACCCTGGAACAGGTCAACCTGCGCCAGGGGGTGCTGCGGGTCTTCGGCAAGGGCAGCAAGGAACGCCTGGTGCCCCTCGGCGAGGAAGCCATCGCCTGGCTGGAGCGTTACCAGCGCGAGGCGCGGCCGATGTTGCTGGGCGGCAAGCCGAGCGATGTGCTGTTCCCCAGCCAGCGCGGCGAGCAGATGACCCGGCAAACCTTCTGGCACCGCATCAAGCATCAGGCCCAGGTCGCCGGGATCCGCAGGGCGCTTTCGCCGCACACCCTGCGCCATGCCTTCGCCACCCACTTGCTGAACCATGGCGCCGACTTGCGGGTGGTGCAGATGCTGCTCGGCCACAGCGACCTGTCCACCACGCAGATCTATACCCATATCGCCAAGGCCCGCTTGCAGGACCTGCACGCCCATCACCACCCGCGGGGCTGAGCCCGCCGCTCGGCAGTCCATGGCCACGACCGCGGAGCGATCTGTGATAGGCTTTCCCGATTCCAGACAGGAGTGCTACATGCGCGTTTCTCGTATGCTGACCGGCGTGGCGCTCGCCTTCGCCGCCGTCGCCACCCAGGCTGCCGATCCCGACCAGGCGATCCGCCAGACCCTCAAGTCCATCCAGCCGGATCTGCCGATCGAGGCGGTGTCCGAGAGCCCCTTGACCGGTATCTATCAGGTCCACCTCAAGGGCGGTCGCCTGTTGTACGCCAGCGGCGACGGCCAGTTCGTCATGCAGGGCATGCTCTTCAAGGTCGAGAACGGCGAAGCCGTCAACCTGACCCAGAAAGCCGAAAGCAAGGGCATCGCCAAGGAAATCGCCAGCATTCCCACCAGCGACATGGTGGTCTTCGCGCCGAAGAACCCGAAGACGCACATCACCGTCTTCACCGATACCGACTGCGGGTACTGCCAGAAGCTGCACAGCGAGGTGGCGGAGTTGAACCGCCAGGGCGTCGAGGTTCGTTACGTCGCCTTCCCGCGCCAGGGCATCGGCTCCCACGGCTACAACACCTTGGTCAGCGTCTGGTGTTCCAAGGACCGCCAGGCGGCGATGAACCTGGCGAAGAATCGCGAGGAAGTCCCGGCGGCGAAGTGCGACAACCCGGTCGCCAAGGAATACCAGCTCGGCCAATCCATCGGCGTCAATGGCACCCCGGCCATCGTGCTCGCCGACGGCGAACTGATCCCCGGCTACCAGCCCGCACCCGACCTGGCGAAGCTCGCCTTGCAGGCCGGTGGCGAGTCCACGCAGGTCAGCCGCACCAACTGAGTCGAACCGCCTATCGGGCGCGACATCCGCGCGCGTCCGTTGGGCAAACCTCTGCGTCGCGACCCGTTCGAATGGGTATCGGGTCCACGACCCGGCCCACCCGAGGAGGTCACATGAAACTCGAAGGTTCCTGCCACTGCCGGGCCGTTCGCTTTTCCCTGGAGTCCGCGCAGCCCTATCCCTTCATGCGTTGCTACTGCTCGATTTGTCGCAAGACCGCGGGCGGCGGTGGCTATGCGATCAACCTGGGGGGCGACAACCGCACCCTGAAGATCCATGGCCGCGAGCACATCGCTGTCTACCGCGCGCGTCTCGAGCAAGCGGATGGCAGCATGGCGCTGAGTTCCGGGCATCGCCACTTCTGCAAGACCTGCGGCAGCGCGCTCTGGCTGTGGGACCCGAACTGGCCGGATCTCCTGCATCCCCACGCTTCGGCCATCGACACGCCCCTGCCGGTTCCTCCCGAGCACACCCACCTGATGCTCGACTCCAAGGCCTCCTGGGTCGAGGTGAAACGTGGCGAGGAGGATCGCTGTTTCGCCGATTACCCCGACGAATCCCTGGCCGACTGGCACGAGCGCCATGGCCTGAGTGATATCTGAGCGAGCGGAGGCGGTCCTTCCACGGCCCAACCTTATTTGACTAAAGACCGGGCGCTTCGTAATGTTCGGCTCTTTTCCTCGGTCGGACGGCCCGATCGTCAGCAGTAATGGGGAGTGCAGCGTGAAACCGGTCAAAGTAGGTATCTGTGGGTTGGGGACCGTCGGGGGCGGCACCTTCAATGTCCTCCAGCGCAACGCCGAGGAAATCGCCCGCCGCGCCGGCCGCGAGATCGAAGTCGCGCAGATCGCGGCCCGTCGTCCCAACCCAAGATGCAGCACCGGCGAGACTCCCCTGACCGCCGACATTTTCGAACTGGCCGACAACCCCGAAATCGATATCGTCGTCGAGCTGATCGGCGGTTACAGCCTGGCTCGCGATCTGGTGCTCAAGGCCATCGACAACGGCAAGCACGTGGTCACCGCCAACAAGGCGCTGATCGCCGTCCATGGCAACGAGATCTTCGCCCGCGCCCGTGAAAAAGGCGTGATCGTCGCCTTCGAGGCCGCCGTGGCGGGCGGCATCCCGGTGATCAAGGCGATCCGCGAAGGCCTGGCGGCGAACCAGATCAACTGGCTGGCCGGCATCATCAACGGCACCGGCAATTTCATCCTCAGCGAGATGCGCGAGAAAGGCCGCGCCTTCGACGACGTGCTCCAGGAAGCCCAGGCGCTCGGCTACGCCGAAGCCGACCCGACTTTCGACGTGGAGGGCATAGATGCGGCGCACAAGCTGACCATCCTCGCTTCCATCGCTTTCGGCATTCCCCTGCAGTTCGACAAGGCCTACACCGAGGGCATCAGTCAGTTGGCCACCGCCGACGTCGGCTATGCCGAAGCGCTGGGGTACCGGATCAAGCACCTGGGCGTCGCCCGGCGCACCGCCAGCGGCATCGAATTGCGCGTCCATCCCACGTTGATTCCCGCCGACCGCTTGATCGCCAACGTCAACGGCGTGATGAACGCCGTGATGGTCAATGGCGATGCGGTGGGCAGCACGCTGTTCTACGGTTCCGGCGCCGGCATGGAGCCGACCGCCTCGGCGGTGGTGGCCGACCTGGTGGACGTGGTGCGGGCGATGACCTCCGACCCGGAGAACCGCGTGCCGCACCTGGCGTTCCAGCCCGACTCGCTGTCCGACCATCCGATCTTGCCCATCGGCGCCTGCGAAAGCGCCTACTATCTGCGCATCCAGGCCAAGGATCACCCGGGCGTGCTGGCCCAGGTCGCGACCATCCTGTCCGAGCGCGGCATCAACATCGAGTCGATCATGCAGAAGGAAGCCGAGGAGCACGACGGCCTGGTGCCGATGATCCTGGTCACCCATCGGGTGATCGAGGCGCGCATCGACGACGCCATCGCCGCCCTGGAGGCTCTGGAAGGCGTCGCCGGCCGCGTGGTCCGCATCCGCGTCGAGCAGCTCAGCTGAGACGAATCATGAATCCTGTCGCGGCAGGTCGCCGCTCGCGGACATCCGGCAACCGCCGTTTCCCGTGACGAGCCGACGCGCCGCGCGAACCCCAAGGTTTTGAACATGCGCTACATCAGTACCCGCGGCCAAGCGCCTGCGCTGAATTTCGAAGACGTGCTGCTCACCGGTCTGGCCAGCGACGGCGGCCTCTATGTGCCGGAAAACCTGCCGCGCTTCACCCTGGAGGAAATCGCGTCCTGGGCCGACCTGCCGTACCACGAGCTGGCGTTCCGGGTGATGCGCCCCTTCGTCGCCGGCAGCATCGCCGACGCGGATTTCCGCCGGATTCTCGAAGAAACCTACTCGGTGGGCGAGAAGGGCGTGTTCGCCCACGAGGCGGTCGCACCGCTGCGCCCGTTGAAGGGTAACGAATGGGTCCTGGAGCTGTTCCACGGCCCGACCCTGGCGTTCAAGGACTTCGCCCTGCAATTGCTGGGACGCCTGCTCGACCACGTGCTGGAGAAGCGCGGCGAGCGCGTGGTGATCCTCGGCGCGACCTCCGGGGACACCGGTTCCGCGGCGATCGAAGGCTGCCGCCGCTGCGCCAACGTCGACATCTTCATCCTCCACCCCCATCAACGGGTGTCCGAGGTGCAGCGCCGGCAGATGACCACCATCCTCGGCGACAACATCCACAACATCGCGGTCGAAGGCAACTTCGACGATTGCCAGGAGATGGTCAAGGCGAGCTTCGCCGATCAGGGCTTCCTCAAGGGCACCCGGCTGGTGGCGGTGAACTCGATCAACTGGGCGCGGATCATGGCCCAGATCGTCTACTACTTCCACGCGGCGCTGCAGCTCGGCGCGCCGGCGCGTTCCATCGCCTTCTCGGTGCCGACGGGCAATTTCGGCGATATCTTCGCCGGCTACCTGGCGCGCAACATGGGCCTGCCGATCAGCCAGTTGATCGTCGCCACCAACCGCAACGACATCCTGCACCGCTTCATGAGCGGCAATCGCTACGCCAAGGAAACCCTGCATCCGACGCTTTCGCCGTCCATGGACATCATGGTGTCGTCCAACTTCGAGCGCCTGCTGTTCGACCTGCACGGGCGTAACGGGGCCGCCATCGCCGCGCTGATGGACAGCTTCCGCCAGGGTGGCGGTTTCAGCGTCGAGGACGAGCGCTGGAGCGAGGCGCGCAAGCTCTTCGATTCCCTGGCGGTCAGCGACGCGGAAACCTGCTCGACCATCGCCGAGGTGTTCGATGCCTGTGGCGAACTGCTCGATCCCCATACCGCCATCGGCGTGCGGGCCGCGCGCGAATGCCGGCGCAGCCTGAGCTCGCCGATGGTGACCCTGGGCACCGCCCATCCGGTGAAGTTTCCCGATGCGGTGCGGGAAGCCGGCGTGGCTCGGGCGTTGGAGCTGCCCGCGCACCTGGCCGACCTGTTCCAGCGCGAGGAGCGCTGTACGGTCCTGCCCAACCAGTTGCAGGCGATCCAGGCATTCGTCGGTCAACACGGCAATCGCGGCAAGCCGCTCTGAGGCACCGCGAGACGCAAGGCCGGCCATGTGCCGGCCTTTTGCCTTGTAGCTCGGGACGATTTGAGGTATGAGTTTATAGAACTTCAGGGCATAACCTGGGGTCAGTGATAAACCTACTTCAACTCTTTCTACAGGTGATCGACATGGACAGCACAGCCCAATTGCTGGTTGACGCCCTGGCGCCTTACGAGGTGGACCTGGGCCTCGCCCGTCCCGATGGCGGACGGGTGATTACACTGCGGAACGAAGCGGGCGAGGTGGTGGTGGAGCGTCTGGTGCGGCAGATCGAGCTGAACGATCGTACGTTGCTCACCGACGTCGTGGATGGCCTCAGGCGCGACCTGCTGGTCCGTGGGGCTCGCATCGACCCGATGGTCGCGGCCGCGGCGCTCGATCGCACGCGCGTGCGCAGTTTCGCCGCTTTATAGCCGACGCTTTGCCTGTGGAAAATGAGCCCCGCCCGTCGCGGGGCTTTTTTCTGGGGAACATGTTGCGAAAACCGCAGTCAGTATCTTTACGGCGCGTCATACCATTCCGCTCCTATGGTGACCCCACGCGCCGGCCTGGCTTGTCTCCCAATAAGCCGGGTGTTTGACCCCGAGCCTCCCTCCCCAGGGCTCGGGGTTTATTTTTTTCCGGCCTTTCAATTCCCTTTCATCCCCTGATTTTCGCGAACGCGGCCAGACAGCGGCGTAGCCGTGCATCCGCCAGCAGGGGCGCCAGGGTCATTCCCTGGTTGCCCTCGAGATTCACCCAGCGCAGTTCCTCCAGTTCGGCGGCCGGCTGCAAGCGGCTTTCGCCAGGCAGGGTGCCCGGTTCCTGGTCGGAGGCCGCGGCCAGCGGCCATGCGCCGACGAACAATTCGGCCTCGATGCGCGTGTCGGGCTCGTTGGCGGCTACCGCGCTGAAGCGCCCGAGCGGCTGGAGCGCCGTGGTGTCGAGGCGCAGGTGCAACTCCTCCCAGAGCTCGCGCGCCAAGGCCTGGTGGGCGCTTTCGCCGGCTTCGTATTTACCGCCAGGCAGCATGAAAGCCTGGGTTCCGCGCTTGCGCACCAGCAGGAGTCGCCCTTGGTCGTCGTGCAGGCAGGCCGCGGCGATGGTCAGAATGGATGTCACGTGAGGCTCCGAAGGAATGGCGCCGGCAGGCGCGGGGCAGGGCATGGGCTCCGCCCGCCAGGATACCCGCGAGCCTGGAAGAATGCCGGCGTTCGATGGACGACGCGGGCGTTCCGGGGCGACAACCGTTACCCTATGCCGTCGTTTCCGCCGTTTTTCATCGAGGTGCCCGTGTTTGCCCAATTCGCCCTGCACGAACGTCTGCTCAAGGCCGTCGCCGAGCTGAACTTCGCCACACCCACTCCCGTGCAGGTGGCGGCCATTCCGCCAGCGCTCGAAGGCCGCGATTTGCGGGTGACCGCCCAGACCGGCAGCGGCAAGACCGCCGCCTTTCTCCTGCCGCTGTTGAACGGCCTGATGGGCGACCCGCAACCGAGGGTGCGGGTGCGCGGCTTGATCCTGTTGCCGACCCGCGAGCTGGCCCAGCAGACCCTCAAGGAAGTCGAGCGCTTCGCCCAGTTCACCTTCATCAAGTCCGGGCTGGTCACCGGCGGCGAGGACTTCAAGGTACAGGCGGCGATGCTGCGCAAGGTGCCGGACATCCTCATCGCCACACCCGGACGGCTGATCGAGCACCTCAACGGCGGCAAGCTGGATCTGACCGAGGTGGAAGTGCTGATCCTCGACGAAGCGGACCGCATGCTGGACATGGGGTTTTCCGAGGACGTCGACCGGATCACCGCGCTCTGCGCCGGGCGCCGGCAGACCCTGCTGTTCTCCGCCACCACCGGCGGCGCCGCATTGCGCGAGATGGCCACGGCGGTCCTGCGCGACCCCCTGCACCTGCAGTTGAACAGCATCGGCGACCTCAGCGAAGGCACCCGCCAGCAGATCATCACCGCCGACGACACCCTGCACAAGGAACGCCTGGTGCAATGGCTGCTGGCCAACGAGACCTATCAGAAGGCACTGATCTTCACCAATACCCGAGTCCAGGCCGATCGCTTGAGCGGCCTGCTCATCGCCTGCCAGTTCAAGGTCTTCGTGCTGCATGGGGAGAAGGACCAGAAGGATCGCAAGCTGGCCATCGACCGGCTGAAACAGGGCGCGGTGAAAATCCTCGTGGCCACCGATGTGGCGGCCCGCGGCCTGGATGTCGAAGGCCTCGACCTGGTGATCAACTTCGATATGCCGCGCTCGGGCGACGAATACGTGCACCGCGTCGGGCGCACCGGGCGCGCCGGCACCCAGGGCCTGGCGATTTCCCTCATCTGCCACAACGACTGGAACCTGATGTCCAGCATCGAGCGTTACCTCAAGCAACGCTTCGAGCGACGGGTGATCAAGGACCTCAAGGGCAGCTACAGCGGCCCGAAGAAGGTCAAGGCGTCCGGCAAGGCGGTAGGGGTCAAGAAAAAGAAAGGCGACAAGAAGACCGAAAAGGCCGCGCCCAAGCGCAAGCCGGTTTCACGGCGCCCTCGGGACAGCGCGCCTTCGGCGCTGGTCAGCCAGGACGGCCTGGCGCCGCTCAAGCGGAAGAAGACCGAGCAGTAGCGCCGGCTGGACGGGGCGTCGCCGACGACGCCCGGAGTCCCCGATTCACGGAGCCTTGTGGGTGCCCTTCACCGGGTCGGCCTGGCGCTCGGCCTGATCCAGCTCCTGCAGACGCTTGTCATAGGCGGCACAGTCGTCCGGCAGGGTTTCCGCGGAGCTCTTGACGTGCATCTGGTTGAGCTCCTGGTTGATCTCCTTGGCTTTCTGCGGGTTCTGCTCGGTCACCTGCTTGACCTTTTCCGCCAGTTGCTGGGCCTTGGCGGTGGCTTCGTCCGGGGTGCAGGTGGCGAATGCCGAGAGAGGCGCGAGCAGGGTCAGTGCCAGGCCCAGGGGGAGAAAGGTTTTCATCGGTCGGCTCCTTGAGATGAGTGCGTATGGCTATTCGGTGGATAGCCGGCGCGGGTGGAAAGTTCAGCGCACCCGGTCCCGGCTCTGCACGGCGAGGTCCAGGGCTTTCTGCATGTCCAGGCGCGCCGAGCGACCGATGTCCTTGTTCTTGAGATCGTAGTTTCGTTCGGACGGAATGATCGGCGCGGTGAGATCGTCGCCCTGGACGGGCTCGAAGTCGTATTCCTCGCCGATGGTCATGGCGCTGCGGCGCAGCAGCATGCGCAGCTGCTCCGGTTGCAGCTTCGGGTTGATCGACAGCATGGCGGCGACGATGCCGGTCACCATCGGTGTGGCGTAGGAGGTGCCGCAATGCACCGCGCCCCGTTCGCCTGGCTTCAGGGTCGAGGCGCGGGTGCAGGCCGAGGCGGTGATGTCGACGCGCATGTCGATGTTCGAGGTTTCGCGCTTGACCGCGTAGGCGGGGTCATCGACGGCGACGCCGTCCCGTTCGCTGCGCTGGTGGCCGCCGACCACCAGCAACTGTTCGGTGATGAAGGAGGAGGGCAGGCGGTATTCGTCCTGGCCGGAGAAGGACGAGCCGTTACCGGCCGAGTTCACCACCACCACGTCCGGGTGCTCGCGGCGCAGCCAGAGAAAGAATTCCTCGAGCAGTTCCTCGTAGCCGCCCATGGCGATCCCCGAGCGCACCAGGGAATCGACTTCGTCGCCCTCGACGTTCTTCGCGCCGACCCGGTGGATGCCCCAGCTCCAGTTCAGCACCCGCACGCCGTCCTCCACCAGGTTCACCGAGGCCGCGACGTTGGCGGTGATGCCGGCGTCCGAATTGCGTTCGACGATCACCTCGAAGCCCGGCCCCGCACCATCCAGGCCGCTGAGGAAGCCGGTATTGCCCCCGGCGTCCCACTTCGCCGCGAGAATGCCCGCGACCGTCGAACCATGGGTATCGGGTTTGGCGGCGTCCCGGGCGTACAGGCAGGTACCCGCGCGTTCCGGGCGGCAGGGTCCCAGGTAGTCGGCGAAGTCCGCGGAATCGAAGTCCACGTCGCGCTCGATCACGCCGATGCGCAACGGCGTGGTCTGGATCGGCGAGGGCTTGGCGGGAATACGGCGCCGGTAGTAATTCACCGCGTCCATGAACCGGTTGGCCGCCCACTCGTCGCCGCTGGGCTTCTCGGGCTTCTCGGGCTTCTCGCCGGCTTCGCCTTCCTCGCCCTTCTCCGGGGCCGACTCCTCGACCACCACGGCATCGACGCTGACCTCGCTGCCCAGGCGCAGCACCAGCGCGTCGCGTTCGACGAGGGTCTTCGCCGGCAGGCGCAATTGGTAGAGGTTCAGCGCGGGGATGGCGCCCACCACCTTGGCGGCGTATTTGTCCGCGAGGCGTTTCGCCTCGTCGAGGCCGGCATGGTCTTCCTCGATCAGCACGCTGACCAGGTCCACGTAGGTGGTCAGGCCATCCATGTTCTTCGCCACTTCGTCCGGCTTGGCGGCGAGCACCTGGCTGTCGTTCAGCGACAGCCACACCGGGTTGCTCTCGCGGCCGCCCTGGCGCAGGCGCAGGGGGCCGCTACGCAGGCGGCTGGCCTGCAGGCCCAGGCGCAGGCCGCTGCCTTCGCGGTGGACCTGGGCCGGGGGCAGCTCGCGTTCGTTCAGCAGCACCTCGAATTCGCCCTCGGCAAGGCCCGCCGCGCCCAGGCAGAAATCCTGATGCTCGCGCTCCAGCAGGTCGCCGCAGCGTTGCAGCCGCTCGATGCGCAGCCCCTCTTCGGCATTGGCGCCGAAGACACTGCCCAGGCCGGTGAGCAGCAGCGGTAGCCAGAACGAACGAGGGGAAGGGCGGGGGGGCGAATGCGGCAACGACGTCATGGACAGCCAGGCTCCGATATGAGATGTGGGGTGTGACTGCGCCGTCGCGCCTTTCGTTCGACGTCCCTTCGGCTGGGCGATCGAACCATCGGGAAAGCCCCGCGGTCGGTATTCTCAAGGGCGCGATCGACGTCGCCCATCCGACGAGAGGATTTTCGTATGGCGCATGATTGGGAACTCATCGAGCGTTTGCTGCATGAGGCGCAGAACTCTGCCGACGACTCGTTCAAACCCCGCCTGTACGCGGAGCAACTGGCGGGCGACCGCCTCGAAGCGGGCATCCCGCTGGAAGGCAGCGTCGATCATCTCAAGCAGATAGCCGGGGACTTGGAGGGCGTGCTCTACCAGGGCGGCTTCATCGAGCCTCGCACCACGGAGCAGGGCGGCACCGGCAACAACTTCGTCCTCACCGCCCGCGGCGCGCGTTTGCTCAGCCTGATCGGCAGCAGCTTTCCGGAAAGCGTGGAGTTTCGTCGTCGCCTGGACGAGCAGGGCGAGATCGCCTTGGACGGTGAAGTGTTCGATCAACTGGCGGACAGCGTGGCGCGGACCTGAGCCCTTCCACTCCCCCCGCGCGCTAACGGAAAACCGCAGACCTCGACGACGGCGCAGTTCCCTTTTGGGGCTGCGCCGTTCTCGTTCACACGCGGCGCATGTAATGCACGCTGAACAGCTCTTTCTCGTCGGTCCACACCCGCACAGGCTCGAACCCGGCGCGGCCGGCCAGCCGCTGGAAGCCTTCGCGGCTGTACTTGTAGGAGTTTTCCGTGTGCAGGGTTTCCCCTGGGATGAAGTCGTAGCGCTCGCCTTCGATGCGCAGGGTTTGCGCCCGCGGGCTCGCCAGGTGCATTTCGATCCGCGAGTGAGCCTCGTTGAAGAAGGCGCGGTGGGCGAAGCGCGAGGGTTGGATATCGCTGTCCAGCTCGTCGCGGATGCGCCAGAGCAGGTTCAGGTTGAATGCCGCCGTGACCCCGGCGCGGTCGTTGTAGGCGGCTTCCAGGATGCGTTTGTCCTTGACCAGGTCGACGCCGATCAGCAGGCCGCCGCCGGCGGGCAGCAGGTCGTGCAGGTTGCGCAGGAAGACCTCGGCATCCTTTGGGTCGAAATTGCCGATGCTGGAACCGGGGAAGAAGGCCAGGGGATGTTCGCCGATGAAGCTGCCCGGCAGGTGCATCGGCCGGGTGAAGTCGGCGCAGGCGGCGTGCACGTCGAGCCAGGGGTAGTCGGCGCCGAGCCGGTGGGTGCTGGAAAGCAGGAAGTCGCGGGAGATGTCGATGCCCAGGTAGCTACTCGGGCGCAGGGCTTCCAGCAGCAGGCGGACCTTGCGGCTGGCGCCGCTGCCCAGCTCGATCAGGCTGGCGCCGGGGCCGGCGATCTCGGCGATTTCCCCGGCGGCCTCGCGCAGGATGCTTTCCTCGGTGCGCGTCGGGTAATACTCCGGTTGCAGGCAGATCTGCTCGAACAGCTCCGAGCCGCGGCGATCGTAGAAGAACTTCGGTGGCGTGCGTTTCGGCGCGCTGGCGAAACCCTGGAGGATTTCCGCGCGCAGGTCGTTCTCTTCGCTGTCGGGAAACTGTTCGTCGTGGAAACGGATCGCTAACGCCATGCTCAAGCCTCCTGGGCCAGGCGCAGGCCGGAGAACTGCCAACGCATCGAGGGATAGAAGAAGTTGCGGTAGCTGTCGCGGATATGCTCTTCGGGCGTGGCGCAGCAGCCGCCGCGCAACACCATCTGGCCGGACATGAACTTGCCGTTGTATTCGCCCAGGCTGCCCTCCAGGGCCTTGAAGCCGGGGTAGGGGCGGTAGGCGCTGCCGGTCCACTCCCAGACGTCGCCGAACATCTGTTGCAGCCCCTCGGCGTTTTCCGGCGCCGCCATGGGCTGCAGGTAGCCGGACTCGGCGAAATTGCCACGTGGCGCGAGGCCTTGGGCCGCGACTTCCCACTCCGCCTCGCTCGGCAGGCGCGCGCCCGCCCAGGTGGCATAGGCATCGGCTTCGTAGAAGCTGAGGTGGCTCACCGGGGCGCCCGGATCGAGAGCGCGCAGGCCGCCCAGGGTGAATTCGCACCAGGCGTCCTCTTCGCGCCACCAGTAAAGCGGCGCCTGCCAGCCGGCCTGTTGCAGCAGGCTCCAGCCATCGGCGAGCCACAGGTCGCTGCGCCGGTAGCCACCGTCGTCGATGAACGCGAGGTACTCGGCGTTGTTGACCGGCCGGTTGGCCAGGCGGAAATCGTCGATGAACACGCGGTGGCGGGGGCGTTCGCAGTCGAAGGCGAAGGCGTCCCCGGCATGACCGATATGGCGCACCCCGCTGGTGTAGGCCTGCCAGCTCAGGGGAACGGCCGTCCGTTGCGGCGCGCGCGGCAGGTCGTCGCGGTAGACCGGCATCAGCGGGTTCTGCGCGAAGATGTGCTTGATGTCCATCAGCAGCAATTCCTGGTGCTGCTGCTCGTGCTGCAGGCCCAGTTCGACGCGCCGCGCGATCTCCGCCGCCCACTCGAGCGGCGGTGCCGACAGCAGGTCGCTCATGGCGTGGTCCACGTGCGCGCGGTAGGCATACACCTGGGCCACCGTGGGCCGCGACAGCAAGCCGCGCCGGGCACGGGGAAAGGGCTTGCCGTGGGTTTCGTAGTAGGAATTGAACAACCGGTCGTAGGCGGCGTCCGGGCTACGGTAGCCCTTCAGGAAGGGGGTCAGCAGGAAGGCTTCGAAGAACCAGCTGATGTGCGCGAGGTGCCACTTCGGCGGGCTGACGTCGGCCATGCTCTGGATCAGGAAGTCCTCCGTCTGCAAGGGCGCGCAGAGTCGCTCGGAGGTCTGGCGTACCCGCAGGTAGCGCGCCAGCAACTGATCCAGGCGTTCCTGGCAGGGTTCGAGATCGCGGACCCTTTGAGGCATTCGACGCGCTCCTGTACAGGCTATGCGTGGCCGCCACGACAGTGGGGATGTCTGGAAAACGACAGAGCGCTATAAGCAAAGTTTCAAATGGAATGACGGGGGGTATCGGTAACGCGCGATGGGCGACGGGCGGGCCGCCCGATCCGCCTCGGACGGCTACCGCCCGAAACGGATGGTCGCCGGGCTCAGTAGTTCGGCGGCGTTTCCGGGATGCCGGTGCCGTCGGTCAGGCAGGGCATCGTCCAGGGCTCCAGGCGCAGGCCTTTGTCGGTGATGGCCGCGCGCGCCTGCTGCAGACGTTCGGCGAAGCGTTCCGCGTCGCTGTATTCCTGGCTGGGAATGTTAGAGGCGGCGAACACTTCCTTGCCTTGCACGTCGCTCACACTGAAGCTCAGGCCGCCGTTCTCCTCCTGGATATGGCCGCTGTAGGGTTTGAAGGCTTCGTGGATCAGGCGCGTGGCCGTTTCCAGGGAAAGGGGCTTGCTCATGGGGAATCTCCAGGTTTCGTTCGGTCTCAGGGGTTGACCCCGGCGTACCGGTACAAGGTTCCCGTCGACCGATGAATGAGGCGTCCCGCTTGCAGGCCTTAGGCCATGACCGTCCATCCCGACAACCACAAGACGCATGCCAAAAAACGCCGGTGTTGGTACTCTGCGTGCCTCGTGGCCGGCATGACCGCAGGTCCCCGCGGGCTGAACTTTGCGCGCTCACAGGGTCTGTTAACTAGCGCGCTGGCCTCGCCGGCCGCCACCTTCACCCGTCCTTCATCGCTCGTTCCAGGTTCTTTCGCGTTTTCCGCAGTCTCTGGAAACACATCAACGAGGCACCACCCGGAATGCAGATGGCATGACCGCAGGTTTTCAGATTTCTCCCGTCCTGTTCGCCTTGCGCGACGCGACGCGGCAGTTGCATGCGGAGCTGGACGCCACGTCCCCGCTGACCCGCCCCGGGCTTACCGAAGACCAGTACCTGCGTTACGTGCGCCGCGTGCTCGGCTGGATGCGCCCGCTGGAAGCCAGGCTCGCGCGAATCGACTGGCACGCTGAATTGCAGGCCGAGCAGCGCTTCCACAAGACCCGCTGGCTGGAGGCCGACCTGCTCGCCGCCGGGTTAGACCGCGGCGCATTGGCGCGGATCGATGAATGCCCCCAGGTACCGTTGGCCGAGAACCTCGCCAGCGCCTTCGGCCTCGCCTATGTGGTCGAGGGTGCCACCCTCGGCGGTGTAGTACTGTACAAGCGCCTTGCTCCGCGTCTGCCCGGCCTGCCGCTGGAGTGGCTGCAAGGCTATGGCGCCGCGACCAGCGGCCTGTGGCAGCAGTTCCAGCAGCAGCTCGCCCGGAACATCCGCAGCGAAACCGACATCCAGCAGGCGCAGCACGCGGCCCAGGACGCCTTCCGCTCGTTCCGTCTCTGGGTCAACCAAGAGGTCGCGCAAGCATGCCCGACATGAGGGTCCCGCGTGGTTGACCAACCCATCACCCTCGCCAACTGCGAGGACGAGCCGATCCACGTCCCCGGGGCGATCCAGCCCCATGGCGCGATGATCGTGCTGGATGCCGCGCAATGCGTGCTCGGCTACAGCGTCAACCTGCCGCAACTGCTCGGCTTCACGCCGGCGCTGGGCGAGCCGCTGCGTGAAGCGCAGGTCGGCGCGTCGGTGATGGCCCTGCTCGGCGAGAAGGACGTCTCGGTCAACCGCTGGAGCAACGCCGTCGAGGGCTGGCTGGGCGACACCCTGTACGACATCATCGGGCATGCCTACGACGGCGTGCTTTACCTCGAATTCGAACCGCGTCCGGTGGGAACGACGGCCTTCACCGCCTTCGCCCTGAACGCCCAGCGGATCATCGGCCAGGTGCAGCAGCGCCACGACGTCGAGGACTTGCTGATCGGCGTGACCGAGGAAATCCGCCGGATGACCGGCTACGACCGGGTGATGGCCTACCGTTTCAAACCCGACCTGTCCGGCGAGGTGTGCGCCGAGTCGCGTCGCGAGGACCTGGTCAGCTACCTGGGCCAGCGTTATCCGGCCTCGGACATCCCGGCTCAGGCGCGGCGCCTGTACATCCAGAACCCGATCCGGCTGATCGCCGACGTGACCTATAGGCCCGCGGCCCTGGTGCCGGACCGCCACCCCCTCAGCGGCCAGCCGTTCGACCTGAGTTTCAGCGCCCTGCGCAGCGTGTCGCCGATCCACTGCGAATACCTGACCAATATGGGCGTCGCAGCCTCCATGAGCATTTCCATCGTGGTCGGCGGTGAATTGTGGGGCCTGTTTTCCTGCCACCACATGACACCCAAGCGCGTGCCCTATCCGGTGCGGATGGCCTTCCAGGTCTTCTCCCAGGTGTGCAGCGCGGTGATCGAGCGCCTCGAGGCGAGCCGCGCGGCGGAAACCCAGCGGTTGGCCGCCGAGCTGCAACTGAGCCTGGTGCGCCATGCGCGGGATTCCGACGACCTGCTGGGCTCGCTCACCCGCCAGTTGCAGGAGGTTTCGCAACTGCTGCCCAGCGATGGCGCCGCGGTGATGCTCGGCGGTCGCCTGAGCTGCATCGGCGACGGCCTGCCGGAGGATTTCGTCCGGAGGGTGGTGCAGCAGCTGGAACTGGACGACAGCCTGGAAACCTTCCACACCGAGAAGTGGCCCCATCCGCTTCCGCAGTTGCCGGAGGCGCGCTTCTGCGGCGTGCTGGCGATCCGTTTCCACCGGCAGGCGTCCGGCTGGATCCTCTGGTTCCGCCTGGAAGAGGTGCAGACCATCAACTGGGGCGGCAAGCCGGAGAAAATCCTCTCCGTCGGCCCCTCCGGCGCGCGCCTGACGCCGCGGGGCTCGTTCGAGGCCTGGGAAGAGGTGGTCAGCGGCCGCTCGGCGGTCTGGGGCCCCACCGACCTGAACATCGCCGAGAAGCTGCGCATCGAACTGATGGAGCTGTGCCTGAACCGCGCCAGCGAAATCGACCGCATGCGCCAACGGCTGATCGCCGTGCTCGGTCACGACCTGCGCAACCCGCTGCAATCGATCTCCATGGCGGCGGCGATGCTCTCGCCGAACGACACCCGCACCGCCGAGCTGCGCCAGCACATCACCAATTCCAGCGGGCGCATGGAGCGCCTGATCAGCCAGATCCTGGAGATGAGCCGCTTGCAGGCCGGTGCCGGAATCACCTTGCAGCGGGTGCCCACCGATCTGTCGCGGCTGGTCGGGGAAATCATCAGCGAGACCGGCCTGGCCTATCCGGGCCTGAACATGGAAACCGCCATCACCCCCGGCGTGATGGTAGACGCCGATCCCGACCGGATGGCCCAGGTGGTCGCCAACCTGCTGAGTAATGCCCGTCACCACGGCACCCAGGGCCGTCCGGTGCTGGTGAGCCTGAGCCAGGACGACAGCCACGCCATCCTCTCGATTCTCAACGAGGCCGAAGTCCTCTCCGAGGAGCGTCTAGCCTCCCTGTTCACTCCGTTCAAGCAACACCTGCCCGAGCACGGGCGCAACAAGAGCGGGCTGGGCATTGGCCTGTACATTTCCCAGGCCATCGTGCTGGCCCATGGCGGCACCATCGAGGTGACCCAGGGCGACGGCATCATCACCTTCAAGGTACGCATGGCCCGTTGAATCCAGCGCTCGGCGCTGCGGAGCATCCCCCTCGCTCCGTGGCATCGCCTTCCGCGGCCTCGGCGGTTCATCTCCGCGATCCCCGGACAAGGTTCGGGCACTCGACGAGCTGGCCCTTGTCGAAACGAATCCTTCCGAGCGACGATGCGTCGCTTGAGCCTGTCCGTGTGAGCCCATGAGTCCCGAATCCCCCGTTGTTCCCGGTTTCCCTGCGCACCCCGGTGAAATGGCCGCGCTCATCCGCCGCCACGATTGGGCCGGAACGGCCTTGGGACCTCTTTCGAGCTGGCCGGCCTACCTGCGCACCAGCATCGACTTGATGCTCGGCGTGCCGACCCCCATCGTGCTGATCCTCGGCCAGAGCGGCCTGCTCATCTACAACGATGCCTATGCGACCCGCGTGGCCGCCGACCGCCATCCGGACACCTTCGCCAGGCCGGTCGAGCAGGCCTGGCCGGAGATCGCCGATTGGAACCGGGACATTCTCGAACGCGGCCTGAAGGGCGAGTCGATCTCCTACGAGAACCTGCACTTCGTACTGTTCCGGCGCGGCCGGCCCGACGACTCCTGGATGAACGTCTATTACAGCCCCTTGCCCGATCAGGACGGCGTGCCCGCCGGGGTCATGTGCATCATCGTCGACAACACCGAGAAGGTGGTGGCCGAGCGTGGGCGCCAGGATGCCGAGGCGCGCCTGCGCCTGGCCAACGAGCGGATCGACCTGGCGCTCAACGCCGGCGCGGTGATCGGCACCTGGGTCTGGGACGTGCCCGGCGACATCTTCGTCGGCGACGAGCGTTTCGCCCGCGCCTTTTCCCTGGACCCGACCCAGACCGCCGAAGGGGTGCCCCTGGACTTGGTGGTGCAATCCATCCATCCCGACGACCGCGCCGCCACCGAGGCGATCATCGCGCGCGCGCTGGCCCAGGGCGGGGCCTATCGCGCCGAGTACCGCGTGCGGCAACTGGACGGCCAGTACCGCTGGATCGAGGCCAATGGCCATTGCGAGCTGGACGAACAGGGAGCGGCCCTGCGGTTCCCCGGCTTGCTGATGGATATCCATGAACGCAAGTGCAGCGAAAACGCCTTGCGCGAGCTCACCGCGACCCTCGAGCAGCGGGTCGCCGAAGCGGTCGCGGAGCGCACCATGGCGGAGGAAAAACTGCGCCATGCGCAGAAAATGGAAGCCATCGGCCAGCTCACCGGCGGGATCGCCCACGACTTCAACAATCTCCTGGCCGGCATCATCGGCAGCCTCGACCTGATCCAGCGACGCATGTCGGAGGAATCGCGCGGGCGCACCCAGCGCTTCATCGACGCCGCCAGCCACGCGGCCCATCGCGGCGCTTCCCTGGTGCAGCGCTTGCTCGCCTTCGCCCGCCGGCAATCCCTGGACAACCAGCCGACCGATATCAACGCCCTGATAGATTCCCTGGAAGACCTGCTACGCCGCACCCTGGGCGAACGGGTGATCCTGGAAACCCGCCTGCACGAGGGGCTCTGGCTGACCCTGAGCGATACGCCGCAACTGGAGAGCGCGCTGCTCAACCTGGCGATCAACGCACGGGACGCGATGCCCGAGGGCGGCCGCCTGACCATCGAGACCGGTAACGTGCGCCTCGCCGCCGGTCACGCCGAAGGCTACGAGCTGGAGCCCGGCGACTACCTGTACATGGACGTGCGCGACACCGGGAGCGGGATGGCCGCCGATGTCATCGAACACGCCTTCGAACCCTTTTTCACCACCAAGCCGATCGGCCAGGGCACCGGCCTGGGCCTTTCGATGGTGTACGGCTTCGTCAAGCAGACCGGCGGCCATATCCGCATCAGCAGCGCGCCCGGGCAGGGTACCCTGTTCCGCCTGTACTTCCCCCGCCACGACGCCGCGCCGCGCGCCGAGCCGCCACCGGCCGAGACGGCCGCGACGCCCCAGGGCGAGGGGGAGCGCATCCTGGTGGTGGAAGACGACCGGGTGGTGCGCATGCTGATCGTCGAGGTCCTGCGGGAACTGGGTTACCAGGTGGAACAGGCGGAAGACGCGCAACAGGCGCTGGATACCCTGAATGGCGAGCTGCGCATCGATCTGTTGCTCACCGATGTCGGCCTGCCGGGCATGAATGGCCGGCAACTGGCCGAACACGCCCGTGAGCTGCATCCGGACCTGCGCGTGTTGTTCGCCACCGGCTATGCCGAGGGCGCGGAGGTGCGCGGCGGTTTTCTCGATGTCGGCATGGACATGATCGCCAAGCCGTTCTCCCTGGACGACCTGGCGGCGAAGGTCCGCGGCATGCTGCAGGGCGAGGCCACGCAGTGCTGAGGCGCTCCTGGGCGGGCGTTCAGAAGCGCTCGTCGGCGCCCAGATAGCGCCATTGCCCCGGTTGCAGCTTCGACATCGCCACTCGGCCGATGCGCAGCCGCCGCAAGCCGAGCACTCGCAGCCCGACGCTTTCGCACATGAAGCGCAATTGCCCGGGTTGCGGGGTCTTCAGGGCGAAGCGCAGGCGCTGCTCGCTCTGCCAACTGACCTTGCACGGCGACAGCACGTGCCCGCGGTAGCGCATGCCGTGCTGCAACGCGGCCAGGCCATCCGCCGCCAGCGTGCCGGTCACGTCCACGGTGTATTCGTGCTCGAGTTTATGGGCGTCCTCCAGCAGCTTGCGCGACACGCTGTAGTTCTGGCTGAACACCAGCAGGCCGCTGGCGTCGGGCTCCAGTTCGCTGACCGCTTTGAGGGTGCTCAGGTGGCGCTTGAGCGGACGTATCCCGGAACGATCCTCGGGCCAGCGGTTCTCCGGGGTCAGCAGCGGCAGGATCGCTTCGAGGCTGGCGGCGTGGCCGGCCGGCTTGTTCAGCAGGATGCTGACCGGCTCCAGGGGCGTCGCGGTGGCCCCGGGCAACAGTTCGATACGCTGCGCCTCCACTTTGAACTGCGGTTCCTCCACCACCGCGCCATCGACGCTGACCCAGCCGCCCTCGATGTACAGCTCGGCCTCCCGGCGTGAGCAGGGCAGGAGTTCGGCGAGTCGTTTGGACAGGCGCACGGGATCGGTCATGGCGGCGGCATCGGCAATGGAAAGGGCGCTAGTGTAACCGCAGCGCCTCTCCCATGGCCCGTTCAGAACAGCGGGCGCGAGGCTTTCAGCAGCAGATAGCCGTCGCACTGGCTGTTCAGCCCGGAGTACAGCGAGCAGGCCTGGCCGCGGAGGCTGGAGCCGCTGTAGGACAGGTCCAGGTCGATGCCGAGCCAGGGCCGGGTGAGGTTCAGCGACCAGTCGTTGAACACCCGCACGTTGCCCCCGTTGGCCAGGGTGACCGGCGTGTCCAGGTCGTGGTTGCCATATTTCATGGTGATGTCGACGCCCAGCAGCGAGCGCGTGCCCAGGTCGGCGTAGAGCGTGCCGTCGAAGCGGCCCGGCCGGTCGCCCAGCGCGGCGCCGAGGCGGCTCTGGAACAGGCTCATGCCGGCGAACACCTGATGGCGGTCGAGGGCGCTGTTTTGCGGGCGGGCGAAGCGGATCATGCCCAGCTCATAGCCCAGCTTGTCGTCGAAAACGTGCTTGAAGCCGGTGTAGGAGTCGATTTCCAGGTTGCGGGCATCGAACAGGTCCATGTTCGGCGACCACTGGCCGATGTACCAGCCGCTGTCGTGGCTCAGGTCCAGCCCGCCATGGAAGGAGCCGACGCTGTCGGTCTTGACCAGCCCCTGGGCCATGCTGCGGGTCGGGGTGGTGGCCAGCTTGAGTTCGAAGTCGCCGATATCGCGGCGCATGACCTGGGCCAGGGCCGGACTGCTCAACAGCAAGCCCAGCCCGAGCAAGAATAAAAATTTGTACATCCTTCTTCACTCCTTTAAGGAAAAACGAGCAGGAGTGGCTCACGTAGTCACGTTGCAGCCAGGGGCAGGGGCGCACAGACCTTGCCAGCGAAGCGCGCGGCTCGTAGCGGCGCGCGGCCGTTCAGCCGCGCGGGTTGCCCTGGAGGGGCGGGCTAGACACCTGGCGCGCCCTTTCGGCAGGGCGCGGCGCGCGGTTCAGGATAACGGCTGAGGCGGCGCGGACGGCGCCATTCGTCGATCCGCCGGTAAACAGCACGTGGAGGGATGGCGTCTCGGCATCAAAGCGCTGGCGCATCCATGGCACAAGAAAACCGAGGAAGAGGGCGGGCGATCCGGGCGAGGCCGGTCGACGATGGAAAAGCGGATGAGGCGAAGAAGGGGAGGCGAAGCGGAGGAAGTGGGCGCGCGTAACGCGCTTCCGAGGAAGCGCGGACACGAAAAGCAGACGATTACTTCTTGCTGATGGTGATGTGGCGAGACGGGCCGTTGACCTGACCGCTTACACCTTTGGCGACTTGCTGGATCTCGCCGCCGGCATTCAGGAAGGCCGCGACCTGGGCTTCGATGGACTCGCGGGTCTCGACGGCGGGGGCGGGCTTGCTCTTGGTATTCGCTACTTTTACGCGCATGGCTATCAACCTGTCTCAAAATCGATGCGGCCATCCATTGTACAGGAAATAACCAACAGAAGCCCGATAAAAAATAGGGATGTCCGAATCGACAGGTTTATCCCGTGGAATCAGCGGGCTGGGCGGCTCGGCAGGCGCTGCGCACGCGCCCGGCGAGCGCGATTCATGCCGCCGAGCCGGCCGGCGGCCAGGGTCGGCGGGCCGGGAAAACCGGTTAGAATGGCGGCCTGTCTTCCAAGGTATCCAGCATGGCACTGATCGGGCGCTTCAACTCTCTGCAGGTGGTCAAACGGACCGACTTCGGCCTTTACCTCGACGGCGAGGCGGAAGGCGAAATCCTGTTGCCCAATCGCTACGTGCCCAAGGATCAGCCCAGCGAGATCGGCGACTGGCTGAACGTCTTCCTCTACCTGGACAGCGACGACCGCCCCATCGCCACCACGGAAACCCCCAAGGCCCAGGTGGGCGGCTTCGCCAGCCTGAAAGTGGTGGAAATCAACCGGGTCGGGCTGTTCCTCGACTGGGGCCTGCCCAAGGACCTGCTGCTGCCCCACTCGGAAGAGAAGAAGCCGCTCCAAGTCGGCGACTATTGCGTGGTGCACGTCTACCTGGACAGGCGCAGCAAGCGCATCACCGCCACGGCGCGTTTGGATCGCTACCTAGACAACACCCCCGCGCGCTACTCGATCGGGCAGAAGGTGAATCTGCTGGTGGCCGAGGCCACCGATATGGGCTTCAAGGCGATCATCGAGGGCCGTCACTGGGGTCTCATCCACAAGAACGAAGTGTTCAAGTTCCTCCGCAGCGGCATGCAGGAGACCGGCTACATCAAGGAAATCCGCGCCGACGGCAAGATCAGCCTGAGCCTGCAACCGGTCGGCGAGGATGCCGCCGAGAGCCTGAGCGAGCGCATCCTGTCCGAGTTGCGGCGCCAGGGCGGTAGCCTGGCGGTCAGCGACAAGAGTCCGCCCGAGCTGATCAGCTCGCTGTTCGGCGTCAGCAAAGGCAACTTCAAGAAGGCCATCGGCGGGCTCTACAAGCAGGGATTGGTGATCATCCATGGCGACCGCATCGAGTTGCCCTGAGGGGCCGCCATGGCGTCTTCGCGCCAGGACGGGAGCTGGCCGCATTCCGCTGCCCCTGCGGACGAGGTAACGGGGCTGGCCATGGACAGGGCATCGACACTCGGCACGGACCCACATCCCCTCGCGTCTTCGTTTCGGCGCCAGGGTCGAACGGCGGCGTGCGGGCTGGCGCTGCGAATCCTGGCCGCGCTCGCCGCCCTCCATGGCCTGGCCGGCCCGGCGCTCGCGATGGCCGCGGAGCAGCCGCCGTCGCTGCTGCTCTGCCATGAGGACCGCGACGCCTATCCCTGGAGCATGGCCGACGGTTCCGGGCTCAATCGCCAACTGCTGGCCCGAGTCGAACGGGCGTTGCCGGTGCAGTTCCGCTATGTGGCCCTGCCCTGGCGGCGCTGCCTGGACGGCGTGGCGCGAGGGTTGTACGACGGCGCCTTCGCGGCCAGCTTCAACCTGGAGCGGACGAAGGGGGCGGTGTATCCCCTCACGGCGCAAGGCCTTCCGGAACGGGGGAAGCGCCTGCACACCGCCACCTATGCGCTCTACCGGCGCATCGGCCAGGGCCCCGAATGGGACGGCGCCGCCTTCCATCGCCTGGACGGCCGCATCGGCTCTCTCTCGGGGTTCTCCATCGTCGACTTTCTCCGCGCGCGCGGGGCGGAGGTGGACGAGACCAGTCGCGATCCGCTGGCGCTGCTGAGCATGGTGAAGAATCGCCGCATCGAGGCGGCCGCCTTGCAAGTGTTGCGGGCGGATTTCATCCTCAAGGCCCATCCCGAGTTGAATGATGACCTGGAAAAAGCCGAGATCCCGCTGGAGGTGAAGGATTACTACCTGGTGTTCTCGCCGCATTTCGCCGCGCAACGGCCGCAGGTCGTGCGACAGATCTGGGACTCCATCGAGGATCAACGGGAATCCCTGGGCTACCAGGCGAACATCAAGGCCTTCATGAGCCAATAGGGAGGCATGTTCCTAGACGTGCAGATTGCACGGGGAAAACTTCTCGGTCGGGCGTCTTGCATAGCAAGAATCCCGATTATCATATTAACTATCTGATAGTTAAAGGTTTTTTCATTCGCCTTGGCCTGGCATGCAAGCTGCTGGGTGAAGGGATCAGCCAATCCCTCATCCCGCCGTATCGGAGTACGCCATGAGCCTCGACGTCGCCAAACTGACCCAAGCCTTTCCCGGTTTCAGCTTTTCCACCCAGGCGCACGCCGATGGCGGCTATGTGCTGGGCTTGGAAAAAGAAGGCCGGACCTTCCAGCGGGTGATTCCCACCAGCAGCGTTCCCGTCCATCTGGAATGGGTCATCAACACCCTGCGACGGGATATGGCGCTGGAGCACAGCGACGTGCCGGTATTGGCCTTTACCACGCCCTGAGAGTCGCCCCGCAGTGGGCGGCGACACCGACGGCCCATGGACCAGGTGATCGCCCCCAGACGTCAGTGACCGCATTTCCGCTTAGGCTGGCCAGCACCCTGGCTGGCCTGAAAGGCGCCGAGACGCCTTGCAGGCCTGGTCGTCAGTCGGCGACCACCATCACCTTGCCGTTGCGCTCGCCTTTCCCGGCGGCCTCGACGGCGTCCTTGATCCGGCTCACGGGGAAGGTATCGCCCACCCGGCCTTTCAATTTGCCGCTGGCGATCAGCCCGATCAGTTCCTTCAGCACGGCGTCGCGCTGCTCCTTGCCGGCCTGGCGGAACCACTGGTCCAGCCAGAATCCACGTACCTGGATGTCGTGGAAAATAAGCAGGCTGGGATCGATCTGGCAGGGCTCGTCGCCCATCCGTCCGTAATTCACCAGGATGCCGCCATCCGCCAGGCAGGTCGCCAGCCGGCCGATCACCTCGCCGCCGATGGGGTCGATCGCCAAGCGGATCGGCGCCTTGTCCACCGCCTTGGCCACGCGTTCCGCCAGGTCGGGGCCATCCAGCAGCACCACGTCGCCGCCTTCCTGCTGGACGATATCCGCTGCTTCCTGGCGGCGCACGATGTTCACCGTGCGCAGGCCGCGTAGCTTGGCGAGTTGCACCAGGTACAGGCCGACGCCGGAGTTGGCCGCGCTTTGCAACACCCAGTCGCCCGCCTTCAAGTCGACGAATTCCCGCAACATCAGCAGGGCCGCCGGCGGGTTGACGGTGAGCATCGCCAGTTGCCGGACATCGCCCTCGGCGGGCAGCGGCAACACCGCCTCGGCCTTCGCCGGCACGTGGCTCGACCAGCTGCCGCAGCCGGAGGGCAGCAGCACGCGCTGTCCGGCTTTCAGCTTATCCACGCCGCTGCCGCATGCGTCGATTTCGCCCACGCCCTCGTTGCCGGCGAACGCCGGCAGGGGCGGCAACCGGCCGTACTCGCCGCTCAGGGTGAGCAGGTCGGAAGGGTTGATCGGCGCCGCCAGCACCTTGATCAGGACCTCGTCGGGTTTCAGCGAAGGCCGTTCGAGTTCGACGGCCTTTATCACTTCTTCGGGTTTACCGTGGCGTTCGTATTGGGCTCTGAGCATGGGAAAAGGACTCCTGTCGGGGGAAGGTGGGATGCGCCGTACCGAAGCGGCGCCTGTTCAGCTGATTGCCGCCGCGTGCGGAAAGTTCGGCCCCTGAGCCCTCGGGCGTTCTCACTCCGGGGCGAACAGGTCGCCCTGATGGGCCTGGAAGCGGGGATCGGCGCCATAGCTCAGCCGCCCCTCGACGATCCGCGCCTGCGGCCCGTAGGCATGGGGCTGGCAGCGCTGATCGTCGAGGATGTGGAGCACCTCATGGCCGCGGAAATGCAGGACATCCGCGATCAGGGCGCGATGGCATTGTGTCCACATCCGTTCGGCACACATCACCGCGACGCGCCGCGCGCTGGCGAACGCCAGCAGCTTGTCCAACCCTCGGGCGAATTCCGCGCTGTCCAGGTGATCGGCATAGCCGCGGAACGCCGGATTGCGCCAGGCGGTGTTCGGCGAATCGGCCGTCGGCTCCCGCCGCCCGCCCAGTTCGGGGAGCCACCGGTAATCGATGCCCTGCGCCGCCAGGGCGGCGCGCAACGGGCCTTCGCCGAATTGCGGGTAGCGCTTGGACGAGGGGAAACGCCGCACGTCGGCGACTCCCTGCACGCCGTAAGGGGTGAGCAGGGCCAGGAACACCTCGATCGGCAACGTCGAGTGGCCGAGGGTCCATAGGCGCAGCGGGGGCGGATTCGGCGAAGACATGAGCCAGGAGCCTCGCGAAGGGGGGCGAAAGTGGCGCGGATACCGGAGGTCCGCCAGCCGCGATGGGTTGTCCGGCGCGCCCGAAACCCGGGCTCGGGCCGTCCCGGGGCGCATGGCATGCGAGCGCTCGGGCCTGGGCGCCGAGTCGCGGGGCGTTCGTCTAGCGACCTTCGGCGAGTCGTTTTATTTCCCGTCACTCGACTGGCGGCACGGCGAATCCATATGCCGAAGCCGTTTATCCGGTAACCGCTCGAAACAGCCGGGTTTGAAAAAAATAAGAAACTCCCGGGTGTGGGCCAGAGTCAGCTTATATGTCAATCGTGACGAAAACCTAACCCAGGAGATTCCCATGGGCAGCACTTCGGACAAAATCAAAGGCGCTACCAACGAAGCCGTCGGTAAGGTCAAACAAGGCATCGGCGAAGCCACCGACAATGCCAGCCTAAAAGGCGAAGGCAAGCTGCAAGAGCATAAAGGCGAAGCGCAGCAAGCGGTCGGTAAAGCCAAGGATGCCCTGAAGAAAGGCATCGACAAGGCATGATGCCTTGCACGATCTGAGACGTGCCTTCGTCATCGAGCGAAGGTGACGTCCAGATAGGTTACGGCAGAACTTCGTGGAAGATTCTGCCGTTATTGTTTAAAGGATGGGGTTTTATATCCCCGAGTAGTGTGTCGGTGAAATCATCGCCGATATCCCGCACGTTATTCTTTCGCCGCTCGATTCCACACTCCTTATTGCCTCGGCCTTCATGGGCTCGGCTGCCGTTAACGCCGCTCACCGGCTCGTTTCGTCCGCCTGATATTGGCTGAATTTCCCGACGGGTGCGTCTGTCCTAATTAGGGAACACGACTTTCGCCGTATGAGGAGAACGATAATGGATTTACCCAACCACAATCTCGCCGCTTTGTTCGATCAATTGGGCCTGGACAGCGATCCGGACAGCATCGATGCCTTCATCGCCGAACACGCCCCCCTGCCCGACGAGGTCAAGGTCACCGAAGCGCCTTTCTGGAGCTCCGCCCAGGGGACATTCCTCAAGGAGCAGATGATGAAGGATGCGGATTGGGCCCCGGCCGTGGATGAGTTGAACGTGCGCCTGCACGAGACCAAATAGCCTTCCTTGCCTCGATTCTCGAGCGGGCCACACAGGCGGCAGGGCGGATAAAGGCAATCTTGTTATCCGCCTTGTGAGTGATTCGCCGATATAGCTGGCTTACCTGCCGTTAGTTCCTTTCCATACGTTTCTATTCGTTCGCGGCGTCGAGTGCGCGCTCGTATCTCGCTCGTGTTCTGGCACGTGAAGTTTGCGTGTGGAGCAGGCGGTGAGGCAGGGCGAGTCTTCATATGCGCCTGGCTGCGGCGTCCGGGATTGGTGGATAACGCGGGCGGTCCACCCTACGGGGATTCTGCGTGGGGAGTGACGCTATCCGCCGAATGCTTGGCCTCTCGATCTGCATGTGCCTGCGCATTGGCTGCGGCGTCCGGGATTGGTGGATAACGCGGGCGGTTATCCACCCTACGGGGATTCTGCGTGGGGATTGACGCCATCCGCTGAGTGCTTGGCCTCTCGATCGGTATGTGCCTGCGCATTGGCTGCGGCGGCCGGGGGCGGGTGGATAACGCGAGCGGTTATTCGCCCTACCGGGTTCTGCGTGGGGATTGATGCTATCCGCTGAGTGCTTGGCCTCTCGATCTGCATGTGCCTGCGCATTGGCTGCGGCGGTCGGGGGCGGGTGGATAACGCGAGCGGTTATTCGCCCTACCGGGCTCTGCGCAGGGTGTGCGTTTTCGCGTTTGTTGAACCGGGGCGGATGGGCAGGCATCGGTATCCTGGCCTGCGCGCGCGTTCCGTTATTGCCCGAGGACCCGGGTGGCGAGCGCCTGCGGGCAAGCCGTGGAGTTCACTGGCGAGGCGTCGGGTTCAGTGCTGGGAGAGTCCGGCATTTCCAAGGGCGATCAGGGGTTTGCTGCGGCGATAGCGGGCCAGGCGCTCGGTGAGCGTGGCCGGCAGGTCGGTGCAGGGCTGGAAGTCGAGGCGGGCATAGAACCCGGCGAGATCGGGATGGCAGAACAGCCAGATCGGTCCCGGGTGCGCGGCGCGGGCGGTGCGGACCAGGCCGGATGCCACGCCCCGTCTGCGCTGCGGCGCGGCCACCAGCAGGCGGGTCAGCCAGTGGCCATCCGCTTCCGGCCGCAGGCAGAGGGCCGCGATCGGTTCGGGGGCCTGGGCGACCCATACCGCATCGCCGCCGCGGACGCGGGCCGGCGCGCGCTGGTCGCGATAGAAGCGGTTGGCCAGCGGCAGGGCCAGGTCCGGCAGCCGACGGTAAAGCATGTCCATCCGGTGTGGATCAGCGCTTGCCCATGGAGCGGCGGGTGCCCCGCGGCGCCGGGCCGGGGCGTTTGTCGTGTTGGCTGACGTGGCCTTTCGGCGGACGGTTCTTCTCGTTCTTGGCCTTCAGGAACTGCCCGGGGGAAAAGGGGAACTCGAAGGCTGGGATTTCCGCCTGCGCGGGTTCGCCGGCGGGGCTGGCGTCCGTGGACGCGTCGGCGGGGGAGAGGGGGTCTGTCGAAGTCATGGAGCACCGATGGAGGTCGTGACGGCGCGGCAGCGACGCCAAAGGCGCGCATTATAGCGGCGCGCCCAGGCAAAGCGATGGCGCCGTATGTCTCCAGGCATCCGGCTTCCGCCGCGCGCTCGGGGCAACGCGAGCCGGGCTGCGAGCAGCGGGACGAGCCCTGCGGGCCGGTCGGAGCGCCGTGTCGAAGCGCTCGAACCCGAGTGGGGCGCCCGGTGCCCGTCGTGGGCAAATGTCCCCGGAGCGGCCCGGCGCAGGCATCGCGTGCCGGCACAAGCCCGGGTTGCGATCGGAAGCCTCGAGCCGGTCAGGCGAGGACGCGCCAGCTACGTCGGGTAAAGAGGCATGCCGGATGGATCGGCGAGTGCTGGACGCGGGCCCTTCTAAGGGGCCCCAGGTCTGTAGGCGAAATCAGCGAGCGCAGGTCAGGCAAGGCAAGAACAGCCGAGGACGCGGAGTGTGCCTGCTGTAACTGAACCTTCGCGGCATCCCCGAGCGCAGGCGCTTTTCCTACAGCGCCTAGGGTGCTTCGTCCGGGATCGGCTCTTCTTCCAGGGCCGGCGCGGCGACCAGGGCATTCACCAGGCTCAAGGCCTTGTCGAAGGAGGGGTAGCCGCTCTTCGCCACGTCCAGTTCCGCGTAGGCCTTGCGATAGTCCTCGGCCTGCACCGGATCGGCCTCGGTGAGCAGGTAAGGCTCGGCATAGATCTTGTAGAGCAGGGCGGTGGCGTAGGGGTGTCCGCGATCCGCCGAGGCTTCCAGCAGCTTCATCACCTCGTCGACCTGCGGCCCCTGGCGGATCTTCAGCACCGCCCGGTAGAAATCGGCCTCGCCGGTCTTGTCCTCGCTGGCGGCGCGATCCAGCAGGGCCGCGGCCAGCTCGTAGTTTTCCATGTCGCCCGAGCTGATCAGCAGCTTGGCTTGCAGCATGTCGTTCTGGTAGAGCAGACGTTCTTCGCGACAGCGGTCGCCGCTCATGGGCTCGTCGCAACCGGGCGAGCTCGCGCAGCCCGCCAGGAGCATCAGGGCCGCGAGGGCCAGGCAGGGGGCGGGTTTCGGATGGGCCATGGGCTTCGCTCTGCAACGGACGTCGAGGTTCGACCCCGGCCCTGCCACGAGGGTTCGCATGCCGGGGGGTCGTTGCCGAGCTTAGCGGAATAAGCCGGCGCGCGGCAGCCGCCGCGCGCTTGCGCCCCGGGCGTCAGCCGCGCGCGGTGTCCGCCAGGCCCTGCGTCGAGCCGTCGGCCGGCCGGCGCAGGTTGCGCTGGGCGACGATCTCCGGCAAATCCTGGCGGCGCATGTACACCCGCAGCGGCTCGCTCAGGTTGAGGCGGTCGTCGATGTGCTGGTCGAGCAGCAACTGGATCGCCTCGCGCTTGAGGCTCATCAACCGGGCGTCGACGGCCTGCCAGACGAACTCGCTGGTCGGCACGATGCTGCTGTCGGCCACGTCCATGCCGAACGAGTCCTCGCTGAAGCGCACGATGTGCCGGCCGGTCTTGGTGTTGAAGCCGACGAAGCCGTTGAGCCGGTCGGCGGCCTCGCAAATGCGGGCGGAAGTGATGCTCATGGGTGAACCTCGTGGAGGGGCCCCGGCGGGGGCGGAGGGTCTGCGGATCGACAGGGTTATACCCGGAACCCGCCCACCGCACGCGTGACCCAGGGTCGCAGCCGGTTGGCCTGCCGCGCCGCCCGTGCGGGCCGGCGACGGGCCGCATCGGCTCGCCGCCTTGGTATCCGCTGCGCGGCGCGCTAGGCTGCCGGACCGGCACCCCGCCAGCGAGAGCGAACTGCGATGCAAGGCCCCGTGAACTTCAAGGACAAGATTTCCCGCCAGCGCCCCCACGGCAAGGCCGAGGAGCGGCCGCTGGCGTCCCAAGGCGAACTCGGCGCCCTGATCGACCAGTTGGAAAGCGACCGCGGGCGGATCATCAACTCCGCGGCGGTGCGGCGCCTGCAACAGAAGACCCAGGTCTTCCCGCTGGAACGCAATGCCGCGGTGCGCAGCCGCCTGACCCATTCCCTGGAGGTGCAGCAGACCGGGCGCTTCATCGTCAAGACGCTCTACAAGCAGCTCGGCGCGCGGGCTCGCGACTACGGCCTGGACGGCCTCGACGGCGCGCTGGAAAGCCTGGTGGAAATGGCCTGCCTGATGCACGACATCGGCAACCCACCGTTCGGGCATTTCGGCGAATTCGCCATCAACGACTGGTTCGGGCGCCGCCTCGACGGCCTGTTCGCCGCCGCCGTGGCCGCCGACCAGGGCGATGCCGGGCTGCGCGCGCGCATGCTCACCGACCTGAAGAGCTTCGAGGGCAACGCCCAGGCCATCCGCCTGGTGGTCAAGCTGCTGCGGCTCAACCTGACCTACACCCAGACCGCCGGCCTGCTCAAGTACGTGCGCCCGGCCTACCGGCCGCGCCCGCAGCCGGGCACGCCGGCCTGTTACCTGAACAAGAAACCCGGTTTCTACCTCTCCGAGGAGCCCTTCATCGACGACCTGCGCGCCGCCCTCGGCATGGCGCCCGGCACCCGGCATCCCCTGGCCTACATCATGGAGGCGGCGGACGACATCTCCTATTGCCTGGCGGACATCGAGGATTCGGTGGAGAAGGGCATCCTCGACGTCGACCTGCTGGCCAGCCTGCTGGTGGCCAAGTTCGCCGAGCAGCAGTCGCCGGACGCGATCATCCCCGGTTCCACCCGCAGCTTCGGCGAGGTGGTGCGCTATGCCCAGGAGCGCTCGCGCAACGAGCCGATCAACAAGGTCAGCGAGTTCTTTCTCTGGTTGCGCGTCAACCTCATCCACCCGCTGGTGCGGCACGCCGCCGGGCAGTTCATCGAACAGCTCGAGGCGGTCTACCAGGGCACCCTCGACCGCGCCCTGCTGGAGGACGACAGCCTGCCCAACGCCATCGTCCAGACCTTCAAGGCGGTGGCCCTGGAACGGGTGTTCTGCCACCGCGAAGTGGAAACCCTGGAGTTGCAGGGCTACCGCATCCTGCAGGGCTTGCTGGGGTTCTACGCGCCCCTGCTGGGGGTGCCCGCCGCCGACTTCCTCGCCCTTACCGGGAATGCCTACCGCGGTGCGCCGAACCTGCAACTGCTGATCCACCGCCTGCCCAGCCAGCAGGTCAAAGCCTACCACGAGGCGCTGAAAGGCCTGCCCGCGGACAGCCCCGACCGGGGCCTGTGGGAGTTCTACCATCGCTGTCGGATGCTGCAGGATTTCATCAGCGGAATGACCGACCAGCACGCCCAGGACGAATACCGCACCCTCTCGGCCCTGTGACGGTGCCCCGCGGATGACTCGCCAAGCGCTCGACCCGGCCGGCCGCGACGCCCTGCGTGCCTGGCTGGCGCGTGGCGCCGCGCGATTGAACCGTTACGCCAAGCTGATCGGCTCGGTGTTGTTCCTGTTCTGCTCCGGTAGCGGCTTCCTCGCGCTGTTCGCCTATTTGCAGGCGATCGGCCGCCCGGACCTGTTCATGCCGTCCTTGAGCCTGGGCCCGGCGCTGTTCGCCTGGCTGTTCGCGGTGGCCCTGATCGCCTTGGCGGCGCTGGCGTGCCTGCTGGCGCCCTCGCTGATCCTCGCCTTGTTCCTGGCCCAGCGGCCCTCGGACGAGGCGGCGCGGCGGCTGCTCGCCAGCCATGCCTACCGGATCGTCGCCTCGGGCTTTGCGCTGTTGCTGGCGGCCGCCTGGATCATCCCGCTGGAGCGGGTTTACTGGGTCTTTCCGCTGCTGTTCGCCTGGGTTTCGCTCGCCACCGGCCTGCTCTGTGTCGGGTACCCGGCATTCCGCCGGGCGCTCGGCGAGCCTCTGGCGCCGCGCGGCCACCGGGTACGCGGGGGCGACCTGCTGGGTTTCATCCTGTCGGCCAGCGCCATGCTGACGTTGGCGGTGCTGGCGGGGGTCTTTCCCGCTGCCTTCGCGATCGACGCCTATCGCGGCGGCGACACCGACTGGGACCTGCTGAAGGCCCTGGCCATCTGCCTGGTGTCGATGCTGCTGGCGGCGACCCCGACCCTGGCGTTCCACCTGACCCGGGGCGATACGCTGCGCAAGCTCCGCCATGGCGCCCTGGCACTGGGCCTCTGCGTGGCGCTGTTCTTCCTGTTGTCGTTGCCGTTCTTCGGCGTGCTCACCTACGCGGCGGCGCGGGTCGTCCACCTGCGCGAGACGGAGCCTTCCACTTACCTGATCAGCCCGCGCTATCCGCCGTCGACCTTCGCCGGCCGCGGCTGGCGGGCGCAGAGCCGCGACGAGGATGGCGGGCGCACGCGGATCGAGGCGTTCCGCCAGTACCGCTTCGGCACCATGAACCTGCTCTGCCCGGCGGCGTTGCGCGAGGTCCGCCTGAGGCGCTGGCCGGACCTGTCCTCGACTTGCCTGGCGATTCGCGAGGCGGATTTCACCCTGCTACCCGTGCCGGAAACCCCGCCGACGCCGGCCGTCGAAGGGCGCCCAGCGACGGGGACCTGTGTGTCGGTACGCGCCTTGACCCGGCCACCGCGCGTGCTGCGGCAGGAACGGGTGTGCCTGTTCGCGGCGCCGCTCTAGGGCCCACGCAGGCGGCAAATCCCGTCGCCGGGGAGGTTGCAACCCGTTGTCGGATCGGGCCGGAGATTGGCCGCAGAGGGCGCGCGAATCGGATACGCGCCATGCGCGGGCGCCTACGCGACCCGAGCCGCCCCTTGGCTTGGCGCTGCTTCGCGCCGCCGGCTCACTCCTGCTTCTTCAGCAGGTCGGCCAGCCCGGCCAGGCCCTTGAAGGTGGTCTTCGGGCCCTGGTCGCCGCCGGGCGTGGCCTCGGCGAAATACTGGTTGTCGGTGTAGCGCGAGTGCTCGTTGTCGTGGCAGTACAGGCAGAGCAGCTCCCAGTTGGAGCCGTCTTCCGGGTTGTTGTCGTGGTTGTGGTCCTTGTGGTGCACGGTCAGTTCGCTGAGGCGTTTGCCGGAGAACTCGCGGGCGCAACGGCCGCAGACCCAGGGGTACATCTTCAACGCCTTTTCGCGATAGCCCTGTTCGCGCTGGCTGTAGGGGGTGGAAGGCTTGTTCGTGCTCATGGAGAAGGCCTGTGCTGACGAGAGAGGCGAGGGTGACAGCCTAAGCGGCGGCGGCGAGAGGGTCCATCCGGCCGCCTCGCCATCCGTCCGCCGCCGGGCTTAGCCGGCCAGCCCGACGTAGACGTTCTGCACGTCGTCGTGGGCATCCAGGGCGTCGAGGAAGGCTTCGACCTCCTCCAGCTCCGCCTCGCCCAGGGTCACCGGGTTCTTCGGCCGGTAGCCCAGTTGCGCGGATTGCACGGTGAACCCCTGGGCCGGCAGGGCCCGGCACACGGTGTCCATGTCGGTGGCGTCGCAGAGGAACAGGGTGGCGCCGTTTTCCGCGGGCTCGAAGTCCTGGGCGCCGGCTTCGATGGCGGCCAGCTCGGGATCGGCATCCGCCGCGGCGGGCGCGGCCTCGACCATGCCCAGGTAGTCGAAGTCCCAGGTCACCGAGCCGGAAGCGCCCAGTTGGCCCTTGCGGAACAGCACGCGGATCTCCGCCACGGTGCGGTTGATGTTGTCGGTCAGGCACTCGACGATCACCGGCACCCGGTGCGGGGTGAAGCCTTCGTAGGTGGTGCGCTCGAACTGCACCGCCTCGCCGAGCAGGCCGGCGCCTTTCTTGATCGCGCGCTCGAGGGTCTCGCGTGGCATCGAGGCTTTCTTCGCCTGTTCCACCACCAGGCGCAGGCGCGGGTTCATGTCCGGGTCGGCGCCGGCGCGCGCGGCGATCATGATTTCCTTGGACAACTTACCGAAAACGCGGCCTTTGGCATTCGCGGCGGCTTCTTTGTGTTTGGCTTTCCACTGTGCGCCCATGGGGGTTCTCTTGCGGGTGGGGAATCGAGCTGCGGATTCTAGTCGCTTCGCGCGTGCCGGAAACACCTCCGGCCGACACCCTGCGGCGATCACCCCGGGATAGGCTGATCCGCGTCAAGGTCTGGCGGCTTTTTGCCATCAAATTCCTCGCACTTTTGCCCGATAATGCAATCGCATGCTCACCATTCACGCCAAGGATCGGTTTCCTCTCTCGGGTACCTCATGAAACAGTCCCACACCGATCGCGCCAGCTGGCTCAACAACCTGTCCGTTGGCAAGAAGCTCGGCTTCGGCTTCGGCTTCATCCTCCTGGCCTTGCTGCTGGTCGCCGCCATCGGCGCCTTCAGCGCCGCGCAATTGAGCGCCCAGCTGAGCAAGACCCAACTGACCTCCACCATCCTCAACCATGGCCTGGAGATGCGCCTCTACGAAGTGACCTACGCCAGCGGCGGCGACCCGGCGGCCCTCGCGCTGCAGGCCGAGGCGGCGCGGCAGATGGACGAGAAGATCGACGAGGGCCTGTTACGGCTGGTGCGCCCGGTCAGCGTCGACCTGCTCAAGCGCCTGAAGGTAAGCGTGGACGCCCACCACGACGGCTTTAACGCCCAGGTGAAGGCCCGGCAGGCCAGCGCCGACGCGCGCAAGCCGATGGTGCGGATCGCCGACCAGATGAGCGCCACCTTCGCCGCCCTGCTGGCGAAGAGCCTCGAACAGGCACGGCAGGCGCCGGACGCCGACAGCGTGCAGGCGCTGGCCACCGCCACCCAGCTCCAGGGCCTGGTGACCGAGGCACGGTTGCTGAACCTGCCTTACCTGTCGCTGCCGAGCCCGGACAACGCCCAGGCGATCCTCGCCAGCCTGGACAAGCTGGCGAGCGCCACCCAGGCGGCGCGGGCCAGCCTGCCGGCCCCCTACGGCGGCGACCTCGACGCCGCCGCCCAGGCGGTCGACGGCTACCGGACCCTGTTGCAGACCATCTTCCAGCAGGACCAGCAGTTGCAGGCCCGCGGCCAGGACCTGATCGCCACCACCAACCAAAACGTCGGCATGCTCCAGGCCCTCACCGCGGACCAGTTGAAAGGCGCGGAAGAGCGGCGGCAGCAGGCCGAGCTGGAACTGGCGGCGGTGTCCGTCCTCGCGCTGATCCTCGGCATCCTCGCCGCCTTCATCGCCCACCGGCAGATCGTCCCGCCGCTGCGCCAGACCGTGGAGCGGGTACGGCGGGTCGCTGCCGGCGATCTCACCGGCGACATCCACAGCGACCGCCGCGACGAGCTCGGCCTGCTGCAACGCAGCATGCAGGAGATGTCGCGCAACCTGCGCGAACTGGTGGGTGGCATCACCCATGGCGTCACCCAGCTCAGCACCGCCGCCGAAGCCTTGTCCGCCGTCAGCGGGCAAACCAGCGCCGGGGTGAGCCAGCAGCGCAGCGAGGTGGACCAGGTGGCCACCGCGATGAACGAAATGGCCTCCACCGTGCAGGAAGTCGCGCGCAACGCCGAGGAGGCGTCCCGTGCCGCCCAGGCCGCCGACGACAAGGCCCGTCGCGGCAGCGCGGTGGTCGGCGACAGCGTGCGGCAGACCCAGGTGCTGGCCCAGGACATCGACCAGTTGGGCGAGGCCATGGTGCGCCTGACCCAGGAGAGCGAGAAGATCGGCAGCGTGGTCGACGTGATCAAGAACGTCGCCGAGCAGACCAACCTGCTGGCGCTCAACGCCGCCATCGAGGCCGCGCGCGCCGGCGAACAGGGCCGCGGGTTCGCCGTGGTGGCCGACGAAGTGCGCAGCCTGGCGCAGCGCACCCAGGGCTCCACCCAGGAGATCGAAAGCCTGATCGCCGCCTTGCAGGCCGGCGCCGGGGAAGCCTCGCAGCTCATGGAACGCAGCCGCGAACGCACCGACACGACCGTCGCATTCGCCCGCCAGACCGAGGCCTCCCTCGCCGAGATCAACCAGGCGGTCTCGCACATCCAGCAGATGAACCAACAGATCGCCACCGCCGCCGAGGAACAGAGCGCCGTCGCCGAGGAAATCAACCGCAGCGTGGTCAACGTCCGCGACATCGCCGACCAGTCCGCCACCGGCTCCGAACAGACCGCCGCCTCTACCCTAGAACTGGCGCGCCTCGGCACCCAGCTGCAAACCCTGGTGACGCGCTTCAAGGTCTGAGGCGGGCCCCCTTGGCGCGAGCCGCCCCCACCGTTCAGCGGGCGCCGCCTCAGCCTCGGCGCCCGTGAACCGGCGGATAAGCTTCGCGTTACCCACCCTACGGGAAACGTAGGGTGGATAACCCGCTCGCGGTTATCCACCAAGAAGGTCGATACGGGCGTGCAGAGAAGCGGGCATTGCGTGGAAGCCAATATCGGTGCTCGATCGGCTTCCGAGCATTGGCGGATAAGCTTCGCGTTATCCGCCCTACGGGAAACGTAGGGTGGATAACCCGCTTGCGGTTATCCACCACGAGGTCGGCACCGGGCTGAACGCCCGCGACGTGCTCACCGAGGCGCGTCGGACTTGCCGGGAGCGCCGGTTGCCTGGACGGATCAGTCCTGGCGGCTGGTGACTTCCAGCAGGTGGTAGCCGAACTGGGTCTTCACCGGCCCCTGTACCACGTTGAGCGGCGCGCTGAACACCACGGTGTCGAATTCCTTGACCATCTGGCCCGGGCCGAAGGAACCGAGGTCGCCGCCCTGGCGGCTGGACGGGCAGGTGGAATTGTCCTTGGCGACCTGGGCGAAGTCGGCGCCGCCTTCGATAGCGGCCTTGAGTTCGTTGCACTTGGCTTCGCTGGCGACCAGGATGTGACGGGCAGTGGCTTTGGCCATGGGGTGACTCCTCGATGATTGAGCCGACGAGGCTACCGGAATCGTCCGGTTGTTCAAGAGAAAGAGTGCCCGGGCCGACTAGCCGGAATGAGTGCACGGGGCCCGCGGCGCGGCGAGCGGGCGATAGCCTAGCGTGCCGAGTAGTGCGAACGGCCCCCGAAATCCTTGCCGGTGTCCGGCCCGCGCTTGGCAGTAATCAGCAGCATGGGCGCGTGGCGGATGGGGCGATCCGGCTGCGAGGCTCGTGCAGATGTGGGCGCCAATGCTTCGGTATCGACGAGGGCCGCCGATGAGCGCGCGGCGGCACGCCTTTCACGGATTTATGGCTGCAATTGCTCGCCGTCGATCAGGCGCAGGGGGCGTCTGTCGGCGAAGGCGCGGGCCTCTTGGGTGAAGGCTCTCTGGAGGGGACCAATGGCCGGGCCGAAGGAGCGTTCGCCAACCTTGGCCCAGGCTCGACCCTCCCAAACGACAAATGGCCGGATGCTCCGTTGTAGAGCGGTGGAGACGAGGCGTAGAATCCGCGCCTTCGTATCGCCCCTTCACCGCGCACTCCGTTGCGCCCGTCGTCTTCCCGGCCGTGAGCCGGATACTTCGGCTCCTGCGTGCCCTTGCATCCGGGATGCCTTCTTCGAATTTTCCGCAGGCTGTCCCTGCCGTGCGCGGCACGCGACGATAGCCTTGCGGTCGCAACAGGTCGCGAGCCTCAGACAGTCTTGAAATGAACACACCCTCGAATGCCCCGGCCGGTAGTTGGCTCAGCGTCGTCGCCTTGGCCTTGGCCGCTTTTATCTTCAACACCACTGAGTTCGTGCCGGTCGCCTTGTTGAGCGACATCGGCCAGAGCTTCGACATGCCGACGCCCCGGGTCGGCCTGATGCTGACGATCTACGCCTGGGTGGTGGCGCTGGCCTCGCTGCCGATGATGCAACTGACCCGCAACGTCGAGCGACGGCGGCTGCTCACCGGGATCTTCGTGCTGTTCATCGTCAGCCACCTGCTGTCCTGGGTGGCCTGGAGTTTCGGCGTGCTGCTGGTGAGCCGGATCGGCATCGCCCTGGCCCATGCGGTGTTCTGGTCGATCACCGCGTCCCTGGCGGTGCGCGTGGCCCCGCCGGGCAAGCAGGTGCAGGCCCTGGGGCTGTTGGCGACCGGCACCTCGCTGGCCATGGTCCTCGGCATCCCGCTGGGGCGCGTGGTGGGGGAAGCGCTGGGCTGGCGCACCACTTTCATGGCGGTCGCGGTGTTGTCCGTGCTGACCCTGCTCTGCCTGATCAAGACCCTGCCCCTGCTGCCCAGCCAGAACTCCGGTTCGCTGAGGAGCCTGCCGATGTTGCTCAAGCGCCCGGCGCTGGTGTCGATCTACGTCCTCACGGTGCTGGTGATCACCGCGCAGTTCACCGGCTACAGCTACATCGAGCCCTTCGCCAAAACCGTGGCGCACCTCAGCGAACACATGACCACGGTGCTGCTGTTGCTGTTCGGCGGTGCCGGCCTCTTCGGCTCGCTGCTGTTCAGCCGCTACAGCGCGCGCTACCCGAACGGCTTCACCCTGTTCGCCATCGCCGCCCTGGCGCTGTGCCTGCTCGGGCTGCTGCCGGCCGCGCGGAACGCCACGGCCCTCGGCGCGCTGGGCATGGCCTGGGGCATCGCCATCATGTGTTTCGGCCTGGCGTTACAGGCGAAAGTTCTCGCCCTGGCGTCGGATGCCACCGACGTGGCGATGGCGCTGTTCTCCGGCCTCTACAACGTCGGCATCGGCGGCGGCGCCTTGCTGGGCAGCCTGGTCAGCCTCCACCTGGGATTGCCCAGCATCGGCAACGTCGGCGGCGCGCTGGCGGTGATCGGGCTGCTGGTGTGCGGCGTCGCGGCCTACCGCTTCGGCACACCAACCAAGCCGAGCGGAACCTGAGGTAGCCGGAGCTTCGCCGCCTCGATCCAGGGCGCCGAGACCCTTCGGCCCAATCCAGCTCCTCGACCCTCGGCGGATAAGCTGGCGCGTTATCCGCCCGACGTCCGGGGTGGACACCCGCTCAGGGGATCCACCACAAGCCAGAACGCAGACGCACAGGTGGCTCACCCGCCGTGTCGTCGTAGGGTGGATAACCCGCTTGCGGTTATCCACCACAAAGCCAAGGCATCGCCGCATAAATGGCCCGCCACGTCTCTCTTGGATCGAACCGTGGGGTGGATAACCCGCTCGCGGTCCACCCCAGAACTCACGACCTATCCGTCCTGTGTCGAGCAAGTCGCTTTTGGTCTAATGGGCTTTCCAGAAGCGGCCACCGTGCTCGGCGCGGCCGTTCGGTGGCAGAGGGCCGCGGGCTCGCGCATCATGGCGGTCCGCTCGTTGAGAAGGAGTCACCCATGCGTCGATGCCTGACGAATTTCAGCCTGCTGCTGGCGGGATTGTTGGCCGTGGGCGTTGCCCGGGCCGCCGAGGAAGCGCAGCTCGTCGACCGGATCAATGCCTACCGCGCCGACCCCCAAGGCTGCGCCGGGCAGCCGGAAGCGGTCGGCCCGCTGTCCGCCGACCTGCGCTTGTCCGCGCCGACGGCGACGGACGTCGGTGCGTTGCAGCAGGCGTTGAGCCAGACCGGTTACCAGGCGGCCGCGCTGCACCTGCTGCGCCTGTCCGGCCCCGACAGCGTCGAGGCGGCCATGGGCGCGCTGCAACAGAAATTCTGTCGCCAACTGCTGGGCGTGCAGTACACCGACATCGGCGTGTCGCGCAGCGCGAGCGACTGGCGCATCGTCCTGGCGCGACCGCTGCTGTCCGGTGGGCTGGATGACTGGCAAGCCGCGGGCCAGGCGGTGCTGGAGCAGGTCAACGCAGCCCGGGCGCAGCCGCGCCAGTGCGGTCGCGAGTCCTTCGCCGCGGCGCCACCCCTGGCCTGGAACGCGCTGCTCGGCGAAGCGGCCTTGGCCCACAGCCGCGACATGGCCAACGGCAACTTCTTCTCCCACCGCGGCAGCGATGCCAGCCAGCCCGAGGAACGCGCCCTGCGCGCCGGCTACACCTGGAGCCGCCTCGGCGAAAACATCGCCGCTGGCGAGGGCTCGCCCACCGGCACCGTCGACGGCTGGCTGGCCAGCCCGGCCCATTGCGCCAACCTGATGAACCCGGCCTTCACCGAGATGGGCGCCGCCTATGGGGTCGATCCGCGCAGCGATGCCGGCATCTACTGGACACAGGTGTTCGGCGCGCCCTAGGTCACTGCGGCCTATCGGCGCGCAACGCGCCTGTGGGAAAAGCCTTGGGTAACGTGTGTTTCCGCTCCATGACTCGAGGAAGCGCGCAGCGGTCGTCGGTGGAGAGAGACGCCTTTCCGCCATGCGATGGGCGCAGGGCGGCGGAAAGAGTCGGTAACGTTGGCTGTTGTTTTGTGGTTACGATCACGTTTTCGGCCTCTCCGTCGTTCGTCCTGTGATCGAGCGCTGCTTCGCGGTTGTCGGGCGCGAAGGGGCTGTGCCACAGTCGCGGCCGATTCGTTCATGGAAGGCAAGAGGAGAGGAAAGGCGTCATGAACACGCCTGCCGAACCCGGTTTCTACATCGTCCAGGACCCCATGCCCCGCCAGAGCCTCGAACGGCTGCTGCTGCCCGAGGCACAGGCCCCGACCCTGGAGAAATTCCGCAGCCTCAACCCCCACCTCAGCCAATGGGCCAAGCCCGGGCAGATGGCGGTGATGAGCGCCTCCCCCGAACGCATGTGTACCTTGCAGGAAGCCCTGCTGATGGAAGCGGCGGCCAAGGTCGATGCCGCCCTGGCGCCCATGAGCGACGACGACGCGCGCTTCCTGGTGCGTAACCGCGACCTCATCGAACCCTTCCTGCAGGACGGCGCCGGCGCCCTCGGCACCGCCACCCTGATGGTCGGCAAGCACCTCGACGACCTGGGCCATACCCTCAAGGCCCTGGAGCAGCTCTACCAGCGCAGCTTCGACCAGGCCGGCAGCCTGCGCGGCAACGCCTTCTTCGCCGAGCGCCAGCACCTGATGCGCCAGCTCGACGCCAGCCTCGGCCCGTTGGTGCGCAAGGGCGTCGGCCTGCCCGACCACCCCAACCTGCGTCAGGCCCTGGGCCTCTCCAGCCGCAGCCTGGTCCACCACTGGAGCAAAGCCGGCCGCGCCGGCGCCATCCCTGGCTACGCCAGCTACATCA
>NZ_JANZKU010000018.1 GCF_025642785.1 Pseudomonas sp. RIT-PI-AD | reverse complement strand
CTGCCCCGTGCAGCGTTTTGCCGCGATCGGTGGCAGCGGCCCTTCCGGACCAGACGATTCTTTTCGAGGTTCACGTTTCCAAAAGAACGTGAGATGACGGTTTTTCACTACTTCACAAGAGTGTGGCGAGCAATGAAGAATTCTGCGTCTGCAACGAGCACCCCGACCGCTATTCCACCCAGTCGATACGCCGTGGCCGGCATATGACGGCCGATCCGCTCCGTATCTGACCGCGCAACATGGATACCCCCGGACCGGGTGAACCCGAGGCGAGCCCGCTTGCCTACGGGTTCGCCGTCCAGGTATCCGGGCGAGTGTCTCTGCCCTCGCCGGCATGCGAAGAATCAGAACGGCGGACCCGGCCTGCGTGCTTCCGGGAACCCCACCCTTTCCCGCGCCCCTCGCCGGAGCCATCGACGTGTACGCACGATCGGGTCCGCCTGCCATCCAATCTTGGTGCAGCTGTTTTTTGGAGAAGCGTTAATGGCGCAAAACGATAACGAAGCCGTGGACGTGGTGCTGGTGGGAGCCGGCATCATGAGCGCGACCCTGGCCGTCCTGCTCAAGGAGCTCGACCCGACGATCCGCCTGGAAGTGGTCGAGCTCATGGGCTCGGGTGCCGCGGAGAGCTCCAACCCCTGGAACAACGCCGGTACCGGCCATGCCGGCCTCTGCGAGCTGAACTACACACCCGCCGCGGCGGACGGTTCGATCGACATCAAGAAGGCCGTGCACATCAACAGCCAGTTCGAGGTCTCGAAGCAGTTCTGGTCCTACTTGGTGCGCAAAGGCACCTTCGGCTCGCCGAAGTCCTTCATCAGCCCGGTGCCGCACCTGAGCTTCGTGCAGGGCCGCAAAGGCGTCGACTACCTGAAGAACCGGTTTGCCGCCCTCAGCCGTCACCACGCCTTCGCGGACATGGAGTACACCGAAGACAAGGCCAGGATGACCGAATGGATGCCGCTGATGATGCCCGGCCGCCCGGCCGACGAAGTCATCGCGGCGACTCGCGTGGCCGGCGGCACCGACGTCAACTTCGGCGCCCTGACCACCCAGTTGCTCGCCCACCTGGGCAGCCAGCCGGGTGCCGAGGTGCGCTACAACCAGAAGGTGACCGGCCTGGAACGCCAGGGCCAGGGCTGGCGCGTCGAGATCAAGGACAGCCGCAGCGGCGCGGCACGGCAGGTCGATGCGCGTTTCGTCTTCCTCGGGGCCGGGGGCGGCGCGCTGCCGCTGCTGCAGATGTCCGGCATTCCCGAAGGCAAAGGCTTCGGCGGCTTCCCGGTGAGCGGCCAGTGGCTGCGCTGCGATAACCAGGACGTGGTGCGCCAACACGAGGCCAAGGTCTACAGCCAGGCCGCCGTGGGCTCGCCGCCGATGTCCGTGCCTCACCTGGACACCCGCGTGGTGGATGGCAAGAAATCGCTGCTGTTCGGGCCCTACGCCGGCTTCACCACCAAGTTCCTCAAGCACGGCTCCTTCCTCGACCTGCCGCTGTCGATCCGCGCCGGCAACATCGGCCCGATGCTGGCGGTGGCGCGCGACAACATGGACCTGACCCGCTACCTGATCAGCGAAGTCCGGCAGACCATGGAGCAGCGTCTGGATTCGCTGCGGCGCTTCTATCCCCAGGCGAAGCCCGAGGACTGGCGCCTGGAGATCGCCGGGCAACGCGTGCAGATCATCAAGAAGGACGCGAAGAAAGGCGGCGTGCTGCAATTCGGCACCGAACTGGTGGCGGCCGGCGACGGCAGCATCGCCGCCCTGCTCGGCGCTTCCCCGGGCGCCTCGGTCACGGTCTCGATCATGCTCGACCTGATCGAGCGCTGCTTCCCCGAGCAGGCGCGCTCCGCGCAATGGACCGGCAAGCTCCAGGAAATCTTCCCGGCCCGGGAAAAGGTCCTGGAAACCGACGCGGCGCTGTATCGCGACGTCAGCCAGCACTCCAACGAGTGCCTGCAACTGGTGCCGCAACCCGCACGGGCCGAACCGGGGGTTACCCCTCTCCCCTGATCGCCACGCCATGAAAAAACCGCCCTCGAGGCGGTTTTTTCATGGCTGCGATTGTCGTCCGGCTCAGCCGCGGGCGGCCTTCACCGCGTCGATGTAGGGCTGGGCGTTGCGCTGCGCCTGGATCGAGGCGATGAAGTCCTCTCCCTTGTCGTTCTTCGCATCGAGGTCGTATCCGGCCTCCCGGAAGAAACCGAGGAACCGCACGAAATCGTCGATGCGCAGGCCCCGGTAGGCCTTGGTCAGCTTGTGCAGGGACGGCGGCGTATCGTCCGCCGGCTCCACTCCGAGGAACAGCTTGACCGCCTCGTCGGACATCTCGTCGCCGATCACCTGTTGCTTGTCTTTACGCATCGTTCTTCTCTCTGCGGCGTTGCACGGACCGGCAGTCTACCCGCCGCGCGCGGCTCCGCTCAACGCACCCGCACCGCCCCGCTGTGCAGGTCGGCCCAGACATGGCCATTGGCATAGCTGAGGAACTGGCAGTAAACCGGCCCGTTGCGCAGCAGGTCCAGCAGCACGCCATACTGCGCCAGAGGGTAGGCGAGGCTCAGGGTACGGGTTTTCTCATCATAGGCCGGCCGCTTCAGGCTCTTGCCTTCGCCGTCGAAACTGATCAAGACCTCGAACTGCCCGGTACCCTTGCCCGCCGGCTTGCCCTTGAGGCGCAACAGGGTCGGGGTGGTGATGGGAATGGGTTGCTGGCTGGATTGCCGTTGATTGCCGATCACCACCGCATACTCGACGATCTGGATCAGTTGCTGCTGCTCGGGCTGGCCCTGGCGCAACCCCGCATCGTCCGGCGGCAGGAACTGTCCATGGGGAATGGGGGTTTCCGCCGCCGCCAGGGGCAGCGCGCAGGCAAGGGCGAAGAAAAAAGCGCAGGAACGGCTGGACATCGTCGACTCCGAAGCGGGCAAGGGCGCACTCTAGCACGGGGCCCGCACCGATCCGGACCGGCACGTCCGAATCCCCTGGCCCCACCTCTACTCCCGGTGTTCTTCGAGAGGTCATCATGTCATCCGCTATGCCCCCGCTGTTTTCCGCCCTGCGCCAGAGCCTGCGCGCCGGTTACTCGCTCAAGTCCCTGCGCGGCGACCTCGCCGCCGGCCTGACGGTCGGGGTGATCGCCATCCCGCTGGCGATGGCGCTAGCCATCGCGGTCGGCGTCGCGCCCCAGCACGGTCTCTACACGGTGCTGGTGGCCGCGCCGCTGATCGCCCTGTTCGGCGGCTCGCGCTTCAACGTCTCCGGCCCCACCGCCGCGTTCGTGGTGATCCTCCTGCCGATCACCCAGCAGCACGGAATCGGCGGCCTGTTGCTGTGTACCCTGCTCGCCGGCCTGATCCTGATCGGCATGGGCCTGGCGCGCATCGGCCGGCTGATCCAGTTCATTCCCTACCCGGTGATCCTCGGCTTCACCGCGGGCATCGGGATCGTCATCGCCACCCTGCAGATCAAGGACCTGCTCGGTCTGCAACCCGTGGGACAGGCGCACCATTACCTGGAGCAGCTCGGCAGCCTGATACGCGCCCTGCCCGGGGCTCACCTGGGCGACGGGCTGGTCGCCCTCGCCAGCCTGGCGGTGCTGATCCTCTGGCCGCGTTGGGTGCCGAAGGTCCCCGGCCACCTGATCGCCCTCTTGGTCGGCACCTTGCTGGGTCTGGGCCTGGAAAGCCTGGGCCTGCCGGTGGTGACCCTCGGCGAGCGTTTCAGCTACGAACTGGACGGCATCGTCCATCCAGGCATTCCGCCGTTCCTGCCGGACTTCGCCTGGCCCTGGCAACTGACCGGCGCGGACGGCCAGCCGCTGACGCTGTCCTTCGAGCTGATCCGCCAACTGATCGGCCCGGCGTTCGCGATCGCCATGCTCGGCGCCATCGAATCGCTGCTCTGCGCGGTGGTCGCCGATGGTATGACCGGCACCCGCCACGACCCGAACGCCGAGCTGCTCGGCCAGGGCATCGGCAATCTGGTGGGCCCGCTGTTCGGCGGCATCACCGCCACTGCGGCCATCGCCCGCAGCGCGGCGAACGTGCGTGCCGGGGCCTTCTCGCCCCTGGCGGCGATCGTCCACGCGGGGGTGGTGCTGCTGGCGGTCCTGCTGCTGGCGCCGATCTTCAGCTACCTGCCGATGGCCGCGATGGCCTCGCTGCTGGTGATGGTGGCGTGGAACATGAGCGAGGCCCCGCACGTACTGCACACCTTGAAGATCGCCCCGCGCAACGATGTGCTGGTGCTGCTGGTGTGCCTGGTGCTGACGGTCCTGTTCGACATGGTGCTGGCGGTGGGCGTCGGCTTGCTGCTGGCCGCCGGCCTGTTCATCAAGCGCATGAGCGACCTCACGGACACCGCGCCGCTGCCGCGGGACTTCCAGCGCCTGCTCGGCGAGCTGCCGCCCCAGGCCATGGCCTACGCCATCCGCGGCCCGCTGTTCTTCGGCGCGGCGGAGAAAGCCCTGGACGTGCTGCGCCGCTACAACCCGGAGGTGAAGGTGATGATCGTCGAGATGAGCGCGGTGCCGCTGCTCGACATGACCGCCCTGGCGGCCCTGGAAAGCCTGCTGCGCGACTACCGGCGCCAGGGTGTCGGGCTGATCCTGGTCGGTACCCACCCGCGGGTGCGCCTGAAGCTGCGCCGGGCCGGCGTGCACCTGCACGAGGGCCGCCTGGCCTACGTGCGCAACCTGGAGCAGGCCCGCGAGAAGACCCAGCGCTGGCTGGCGAGCGAAGCGGCCAGCGCCTAGGCCAGGGGGAACGTCGTCGGCGAGGCAGAAACCGCTGAGACCGTCGCCCGCCGGCGGCGAACGAGCCTGCCAAAGCCGCGTCGAGGCGCGGCCCCGTTCAGGCGAACGCCCGTGCAGGAACGACTGGGGCATTCGCACGGGATCATTGGGTGGAGCGGATCCTCTACCGAGCGTTGGCCCGGCATTAGGCGTCCGCCGGGTCAGACGCGAGAGCGCGGGGCGCCGGCCTCAGAGGCCTTTCACCGCGAAGATGCCGGCGGCGTTGCGCCAGTAGCCCTTGTAGTCCATGCCGTAGCCGAAGATATAGCGATCGATGCACGACAGGCCCACGTAATCGGCCTTGAGACCCGGACGGGCCTTGCGGTCGTGGACCTTGTCGATGAGCACGGCGATGTGCACGGCGGAAGCGCCGGCGTGTTTGCAGAAATCGCTGATGGCCCCGAGGGTATGACCCTCGTCGAGGATGTCGTCGATGATCAGCACGTCGCGGTCGATGAAGGAGATTTCCGGCTTGGCCTTCCAGAACAGCTCGCCGCCGCTGGTTTCGTTGCGGTACCGGGTGGCGTGCAGGTAGGACAGTTCGAGGGGGAAGTTGAGCTTCGGCAGCAGCTTGCCGGCGAAGATCAGGCCGCCGTTCATCACGCAGAACACCACGGGGTCGCGGTCGGCCAGCTCGCCATTGATGGCCTCGGCGACCTGGGCGATGGCCGCTTCGACCTGGGCATCGGTGTACAGGCAATCGGCTTCGGCCATGACTTGGCGGATGTGCGCGAGATCGGCGGACATGGAAATTCCTCTATCGGTGGCTGGGCCGCCGCGCGCGAAGCTGAACGGGGCGTCAAGATAAAAGTCGGCAAAGGTACTCATCCGGCCCGCCGCGGGCAAGCCCCGGGCGATCGACGTCCAGTGGCATGGCGACGCAGCCGGGGCCTGGCAGCTTTTCCTGCCGCCAGGCTGTCGAAACGCCCGCACGAATTGCAGCCGGATGCAGCATTTGGCATGGCCAATGCTTTACTCTAACGCAATTTTTTTGCCAGCCCGTCGGAGAACTTTCCATGCCCGTCCGTGAGATCCGCCACCCGCTGATCCGCCATAAAATCGGCCTGATGCGCCGCGCCGATATCAGCACGAAGAACTTTCGCGAACTGGCCCAGGAAGTCGGCGCCCTGCTCACCTACGAGGCGACCAACGACCTGCCCCTGGAAAGCTATGAGCTGCAAGGCTGGTGCGGGCCGGTGAGCGTCGAGAAGATTTCCGGCAAGAAGATCACGGTGGTGCCGATCCTGCGCGCCGGCATCGGCATGCTCGACGGCGTGCTCAGCCTGATCCCCGGCGCCAAGGTCAGCGCCGTGGGTGTCGCGCGCAACGAGGAAACCCTCAAGGCCCACACCTACCTGGAAAAGCTGGTGCCGGAAATCGACGAGCGCCTGGCGATGATCATCGACCCGATGCTGGCCACCGGCAGTTCGATGGTCGCCACCATCGACCTGTTGAAAAAGGCCGGTTGCCGAGAGATCCGCGCCATGGTGCTGGTGGCAGCGCCCGAAGGGATCAAGGCGGTGGCGGATGCCCACCCGGACGTGATCATCTATACCGCCTCCATCGACGAACGCCTCAACGAGAACGGCTACATCATCCCCGGCCTCGGCGACGCCGGGGACAAGATCTTCGGCACCAAGCAGAAGGAAAACTGAGCACTGGCGCGGCCGCGCCAGTGCCAGGCTCGCTCGCCGCATCCATACACGCGGGTCCGCAGCGCGGGCCGCGTCCGAGAGGGCTCCGCGCCGCCAGGCACCGGGGCCGCCACGGAAACACTCACTCAAGGGATCACTCGATGCAGCAGTACGACGACCCGCTCTGGCGCCAGATCATCGCTGGCGCGCAAATGCTTTTCGTGGCCTTCGGCGCGCTGGTGCTGATGCCCCTGATCACCGGCATGGACCCTAACGTGGCGCTGTTCACCGCCGGCCTGGGGACCCTGCTGTTCCAACTGGTCACCGCGCGCCAGGTACCGGTGTTCCTCGCCTCCAGCTTCGCCTTCATCGCCCCGATCATCGCCGCCAAGGGCGAGTTCGGCCTGCCGGCGACCCTCGGCGGGGTGGTCGCGGCGGGTTTCGTCTACACCTTTCTCGGCCTCGCGGTGAAGATCAAGGGCACCGGATTCATCGATCGGCTGCTGCCGCCGGTGGTGATCGCCCCGGTGATCATCTCCATCGGCCTGGGCCTCTCGCCGGTGGCGGCGAACATGGCGATGGGCAAAGCCGGCGACGGTAGCACCCAGTTGATCCCCTACGACACCGCCATGCTGATCTCGATGCCGGCGCTGCTCACCACGCTGATCGTCGCGGTGTTCGGCAAGGGCATCTTCCGCCTGGTGCCGATCCTCGCCGGGGTCGCGGTGGGCTACGGGCTGTCCTTCGCCTTCGGCATCGTCGACACCCGCGCCATCGCCGCCGCGCCCTGGCTGGCGATGCCGCATTTCGTCGCGCCGGAATTCCACTGGGGCGCCATCCTGTTCATGGTGCCGGTGGCCCTAGCCCCCGCCATCGAACACATCGGCGGGGTGATCGCCGTGGGCGGCGTCACCGGCCAGAACTACCTGAAGAATCCCGGCCTGCACCGCACCCTGCTGGGCGACGGTCTCGCCACCACCTCGGCCGGCCTGTTCGGCGGGCCGCCCAACACCACCTACGCGGAAGTCACCGGCGCGGTGATGCTGACCCGCAACTTCAACCCGAAAGTCATGACCTGGGCCGCCGGCTTCGCCATCACCCTGGCCTTCATCGGCAAGTTCGGCGCGAGCCTGCAAAGCATCCCGGTCCCGGTGATGGGCGGCATCCTCTGCCTGCTGTTCGGCTCCATCGCGGTGGTCGGGCTGAACACTCTGATCCGCCACCAGGTGGATCTGTCCCTGGCACGCAACCTGGTGATCGTCTCGGTGACCCTGGTGTTCGGCATCGGCGGCATCGTCATCGGCAACGGCGACATCGGCCTGAAGGGCATTTCCCTGTGCGGGATCATCGCCATCGCCCTCAACCTGCTGCTGCCGGGCAACGACAGCTGGCGCACCAAGGCGCTGGAGGAAGACCCGCCGCCGACGCCCTGAATCAGGTGTCCAGGTGGCCGGCGAGGAATTGCAGCAGACGGCGCTGCATCAACCCACCCTCGCTGCCCAGGACCGCGACGGCGCTGCCGTCCAGGCTGCCCGCCGCCAGGTCGGCCGCTTCGCCGGCCAGCGCCAGGGGACGGTCCAGGCTCAGCGCCAAGCGCGAAAGCTGGCGGACGAACGCCGCGGTCGGCGGATGGTTGGAGAACACCACCACGGCCTCGGGGCGCTGTTTCTCGCAGACCAGCGTCAGCTCCGCCAGGGGCTGGCCGAAGCTCGGCGGGAGGATATCCAGCGACGTCCCGGCGAGCAGCAACCCGGCGACCTGCAATTCCAGCTCCCGGCACTGACCGGGCCACCCCACCAGCAGCACCCGACGCTCCCCATGGCCGCGGCCCAGTTGCAGACGCTGCAAGGTACGCGCCCGCAGGAAACCGTCGAGGAACAGCCATTCGCTGGTGCGACCGAAACGCTCCCGGTGCGTCAGCGCCTCCTGCCAGACCGGCATGAAGATGTCCTGGAACACCACCTGCGGCGTGTAACTGGCGAATGCCTGTCCATAGAGCCGTTCCAGGCGCAGGTCGTCGAACTCCGCCAGGGCCGCGCGGATGCGGGCCTGCCATTCGCCCCGATCCTCGACCCCGGCGGGCTGCAGCGCCTCCGCCGACGGCCTGGCGCGGCGGGCCAGGAGCGTGCCGACCTTGCTCACCGCCACGCCCCGCTCGATCCAGTCCATGATGCTGCGCACCGCCTCGATATCCGCGAGGGAGTACAGGCGATGCCCGCTGTCGGTGCGGGTTGGCTGAATCAGCCCGTAGCGACGCTCCCAGGCGCGCAGGGTGACCGGGTTGACGCCGGTGAGGCGGGACACTTCACGGATGGGAAACAACTCATCCTGTTCCAGCCCCGGGGCGCGGGCTGTCGCGGCAGATTCGTTCATGGCGAGGGTCATCGGTTGGCGAGGCCGGCAGTGTAACCCAGACCCGGAATCCGGCCGCCAGGCCCGTCGCCGACGCCGACGAACCCCGGCGGGATCGCTCCGGTGGCGGGTTTCGCGAAGCCCCGGGGCCCGGGTTGCGCCCCTATCCCCACCCTAACCCCATGTTTCGCGTGGTTGTACAAAGCCCGACGCTGCGATAACGTCCCCCGGCTCACCCGTACACTCGGTTCCGACGAGACCTCATGAACGCCGCCCTGGCTCCCATCCTGATCACCGGCGCAGGCCGGCGTATCGGCCTGCATTGCGCCGAACGACTGCTGGACGACGGTCACCCGTTGATCCTCAGTTATCGCCGGGACAATCCGGAGCTGGCGCGCCTGCGCGAGCGCGGCGCCCTCACGCTGAAGGCTGAGCTGGCGGACGAACGCGGCATCCTGGCGTTCATCGAGGCCGTCAAAGCCCACACCGGACGGTTGCGCGCCATCGTGCACAACGCCTCCGAATGGCGCGCCGAGCGCAGCGGCCACGAAGCCGAGGACTTCCAGCGCATGGTCGGCGTGCACATGCTCGCGCCCTACCTGATCAACCTGCACTGCGCCGACCTGCTCCGCGCTTCGCAACCCGCGGACATCGTGCACATCGGCGACGACGTGGCGCGCAAAGGCAGCGCCCGGCATATCGCCTACTGCGCCAGCAAAGCCGGCCTGGACAGCCTGACCCTGTCTTTCGCCGCGCGTTACGCGCCGCGCATCAAAGTCAACGGCATCGCGCCGGCCCTGATCCTGTTCAACCCGGACGACGACGCCACCTACCGCGAGAAGACCCTGGCCAAATCCGCCCTGGGTTTCGAACCGGGAGCGCAGGTGATCTACCAAAGCCTGCGCTATCTGCTGGACAATCCCTACGTCACCGGCACCACTCTTACTGTGAATGGCGGTCGTCACCTCAAGTGAGGGCGGCCGCGAGGACTCTTCGATGAACCCAGAACTGCCCGAACACTATCGCGAAATCCTTCTCGGCCTCGGCGAGGACCCGCAGCGCGAAGGCCTGCTGGACACGCCCAAGCGGGCCGCCAAGGCGATGCAGTACCTGTGCAACGGCTATGGGAAAAGCCTGGAAGAGGTGGTGAACGGCGCGCTGTTCGCTTCCGACAACGACGAAATGGTGATCGTCAAGGACATCGAGCTGTACTCGCTCTGCGAACACCACTTGCTGCCCTTCATCGGCAAGGCGCATGTCGCCTACATGCCCACCGGGCGGGTGCTCGGCCTGTCGAAGGTGGCGCGGATCGTCGACATGTACGCGCGCCGCCTGCAGATCCAGGAGAACCTCACCCGGCAGATCGCCGAAGCCGTGGCCAGCGTGACCCAGGCCGCCGGCGTCGCGGTGGTGATCGAGGCGCAGCACATGTGCATGATGATGCGCGGCGTGGAGAAGCAGAACTCGCAGATGGTCACCTCGGTGATGCTCGGGGTGTTCCGCGAGTCGAGCACCACCCGCCAGGAGTTCCTGCAACTGATCAACAGGAGCAAGTGATGCCGCGACTCGAACCGGGCATGGCGCGTATCCGCGTCAAGGACCTGCGCCTGCGCACCTTCATCGGCATCAAGGAAGAGGAAATCCTCAACAAGCAGGACGTGCTGATCAACCTGACGATCCTCTACCCGGCCGAGGATGCCGTGCGCGACAACGATATCGGCCATGCCTTGAACTACCGCACCATCACCAAGGCGATCATCCGGCACGTGGAGGAAAACCGCTTCGCCTTGCTGGAGCGGCTGACCCAGGAAATCCTCGACCTGATCATGCAGAACCCCAGCGTCCGCTACGCCCAGGTGGAAGTGGACAAGCCGCACGCGCTGCGCTTCGCCGAATCCGTCTCCATCACCCTCGCCGGCCACCGCTGACTTCCCCGCTCCGGCGGCGCCTGTCGCCGCCGCGGTGGGCGCGACCATCCGTTCCTTTCTTCCGAGGACTCGCCATGACCGAACAACAACGCCTGGAGCTCGAAGCCGCGGCCTTCCGCCGTCTGGTGCAGCACCTGCGCGAACGCACCGACGTGCAGAACATCGACTTGATGAACCTCGCCGGCTTCTGCCGCAACTGCCTGTCGAAATGGTACAAGGCGGCGGCCGACGAGCAGGGCCTGGCGCTGGATATGGAGCAGGCGCGGGAGATCGTCTACGGCATGCCCTACGCGGAATGGAAGGCACGCCACCAGGCCGAGGCGACGCCCGAGCAGCAAGCCGCCTTCGAGCAGGGCAAGCATCCATGAGCGCGTTGTCGACCTTTCGCCAGTCGCTGCGCGGCGCCGAGCCGCTGTTCGCCGATACCCTGGCGTTCATCGCCGAACACTATCGGTACCGGCCCAGCGCCTTCCGCAATGGCGAGGTGGACAACCCGGCCGGCCAGAACGAAGGCTCCTGCAAGGTGCTGGGCCTGGCGTTGCTGGAAGGCTTCGAGCTGGAAGAAGCCCTGCTGGCGTTCGGCGAGCACTATCGCCAGGTGCTGAAGGATCCCCGGGGCGGCGACCACGCCAATATCCGCGCCCTGATGGCCCATGGGCTGGCCGGTCTGCGCTTCGAGCAGGCGCCGCTGAGCAGGCGCTGAATCAATCGATGGGAGCCGCCGACGGCGGGTTGGGTTTCTCCTCGGGGGCACCTTTTTTCCCGTCGTCCGCGGGATGCAGGGCATCCCACAAGCGACGGGCCTCGGGGAATTCGGTGCCGTAGCTCTCGTCCATCTCGTCCAGGTCGTACCGGCTGACGCAGCCCTCGCCGATCACTGTGGGCGGAGTGGACGTGCCGGGTTGCTGCGGGTCTTTCATGGGCCCTCCGAACGCCCGCCTGGCCATGGTGCCAGACGGCGATGGAGCGTGGAACACGCGAGGCGAAAGGGGCCGGATGCGTCAGTCGAAGACCACGGTCTTGTTGTCGTGCACCAGCACCCGGTCTTCCAAGTGATAGCGCAGGCCCCGCGCCAGCGCCATCTTTTCCACATCCTTGCCCAGGCGCACCATGTCCTCGACACTGTCGCGATGGGTCACCCGCACCACGTCCTGCTCGATGATCGGACCGGCGTCCAGTTCCTCGGTCACGTAGTGGCAGGTCGCGCCGATCAGCTTGACGCCGCGCAGCGATGCCTGGTGATAGGGCTTAGCGCCGATGAAGGACGGCAGGAAGCTATGGTGGATGTTGATCACCCGATGGGCATAGCGGCGGCATAGCTCGGGCGGCAGGATCTGCATGTAGCGCGCCAGCACCACCACGTCGGCCCGGTGCTCCTCCACCAGCCGGGAAACCTGGTCGAAGGCCGGTTGCTTGTCCCGGGGATCGACCGGCACATGGAAATAAGGAATGCCGTGCCACTCGACCATGCTGCGCAGGACGTCGTGGTTGGCGATCACGCAGGGAATCTCGCAGTCCAGTTCGTCGCTCTGCCAGCGGTGCAGCAGGTCGGCGAGGCAATGGGACTCGCGACTGGCCATCAATACCACACGCTTCTTCACCGCCGAGTCGGTGACCCGCCACTCCATGGAGAACTCGCGGGCGATGGGCGCGAACGCCTGGCGGAAGTCGTCCAGTTCGAACGGCAGGGAATCCGCGCGTATTTCATGGCGCATGAAGAACCAGCCGCTCTGGGTATCCGAATGGTGACTGGCTTCGGTGATCCAGCCGTTATAGGTGGCCAGAAAATTACTGACCTTGGCGACGATACCGACCCGGTCGGGGCAGGCGATCACCAGCCGAAAAGTACGCATGGGGAAACTCCAGAACTTCGCGAAAGGCGCCATTCTAGCGAGCACGGAAAAAAACTTCAGTAATCCGTAGGGCTCCGGGGCGGCTATCAAGTCGTTCGTTCCCCCCCTTCTTTCCGCGGTTTTCCCACGAACGCAAAGTGCGCCGGGCGAAATCGGGCGGGGAAAAGTGGGCGTCCGATGCATACATCGAATTGATTAATTCACACAAAACTTTTCCCACATATTTACTTGGTTAAAACGCCTGACTATTATTGCCGACACGAGCAACGTTCCTCCTCGAGTCATAAGGTAAGCCGTCATGTCGCTGATTAATGAATACCGCACTACCGAAGAGCAGATCAAAGAACTGCAAGAGCGTCTGAAGGCCCTGTCCCAAGACGAGAAACTCAAGAAAGAACTCGAATTCGAAGGTAAATTGCGCACCCTGATGGGCGAATATCAGAAATCCCTTCGCGATATCGTTGCCCTGCTCGATCCGGAAGCCAAGTCTTCCAAGGCGCCGCGCAATACCAAGACCACCGCCACCGTCAGCAAACGTGCGCGCAAGGTCAAGCAATACAAGAACCCGCACACCGGCGAAGTCATCGAAACCAAAGGTGGCAACCACAAGACCTTGAAAGAATGGAAGGCCAAGTGGGGCGGTGACGACGTTGAAGGCTGGGCCACGCTGCTGGGCTAAGCGTTCCGTTTCAGTAAAACGCCAGCATTAGCTGGCGTTTTTTATTGCCGTACGCATTTGTGAAAATCCGCGAAGCCCGTTTCAGAACGAATGTGGCGTTAATGGTATTCGCGCATCTGCGGGCGCGATTCCGAATCTTCCGCGCACGCCCTATAACCCATGGCGCATACGCAAATGCTCCGCGTATTCCCGCCACGCCAACAGCACCAACTTTCCGGCATCGTCCGCATCGCCCAGGCGAATCTCCAGCTCGCGGGTAAAGTCCGCCAGGGTATTCGGCGCCCCCCATTCGGTCGCACTCAAGCGATCCCGGCAGAACGACCGCCAGCGTGCCGCATCCCGTTCGCTCAAAGTTCCGGGAAAGTTTCTCGCCCGATAACGGAAAAGCAATTCGGGGAGACGGGGATCGTCGAACGGCCAGCTTTCATTGGCCAACTGCAGGGGCTCCGCCTGGCGCACTCTTTCGCATAAACGCCTATCCCGATCACCGAAAAAGCCTTCATATAGTTGCTGCTCCGGGTCCTGGTTGGCGGAAAACTCGTCCGGCCCATAGATGACCTGAAGTTTGTCGTGCCAATGGGCTCGCTCGGCACGGACCCGGGACGCACGTTCCAGAAGTAACGGCATATCCAGATTCAAGCGTTGGCGATCTTCCTCGCGGATGACCTTGAGCGGTGCCACCACCGGGCAACGATTGATGTGCAGGAGCTTCAGGGGTACCGGCAACTCCCCCTCGGCCAAATCGGCACGGCGCACGTAGAGCAATCGCCGCAGGGTCTGCGCATCGGGCTCCAGGAAAGCCTCCGGCGCCGCGGCAAGGTCCAGCACCACCAGGGCATTGCGGTTACGTGGATGCCAGGCCAGCGGCAAGGCCACGGAAAGGAACCCCCGCTCCGCCGCGAAGCGCCCGGAAACGTGTACCAGGGGCTGCAACAACTGGATCTGTTCCTGGACGCTCGACTTGAGGCGCAGGCGATAGAGAAACTCGTAGAGCTTCGGCTGGCGCTCGCGGATCAGCCGCGCCAGGGCGATGGTGGCGCGCACATCGGACAGGGCATCGTGGGCATGGGTGTGTTCGATGCCATTGGCCGCGGTCAGGCGGTCGAGCCGCAGGGTGACCCGGCCCTCCTCTTCGGGCCAGACGATCCCTTCCGGGCGCAACGCATAGGCGGTGCGCACTAGGTCGATCAGGTCCCAGCGGCTGTTGCCGCCCTGCCATTCGCGCCCATAAGGATCATGGAAGTTGCGGTAGAGCGCGTGACGCGTCACTTCGTCGTCGAAACGCAGGCTGTTGTAGCCGGCGCCGCAGGTGCCCGGAAGAGCCAGTTCGGCATGGATGCGGGCGACGAACTCCGCTTCGTCGAGGCCTTTCTCGCGCAGGGTGGCGGGTCGGATGCCGGTGATCAGGCAGGCCGCCGGGTGCGGCAGGATATCCTCGGACAGACGGCAATACAGGTTCAGCGGTTCGCCGATCGGGTTGAGCGCTTCGTCGGTGCGGATACCGGCCACCTGCAGCGGGCGGTCGCGGCGAGGGTCGATACCGGTGGTTTCGTAGTCGTACCAGAAGATGCTGGAAGTCACGCACGATCCTTAAAGAAAGTCGTCGACGGCGCAAGCGGGCGCCGAAAGTTTGATGGTCCGCACAGTGTCGGACTTCGAGGCGTGGTGGCACCTTGCCGTGCCTGCCGGGTGTCCATAGCATGGCCGCTTTTCCACTTTCCGGACAAGGAAGCGAGCATGAACGAGACCCTTGCGCAAAACCCCTACTCCGTTCCGTCCAGCGAGCTTCAGGATCTGCCGAGCCCCAGCCAGGTCCCGACCATCGAGGAGGCCCTGAGCCGCGGTTACGACTTCCGCATCGGCGCGCTGATCGGCGAATCCTGGCGACGCGTCAAGGGCACCAAGGGCATCATCTTCGGCGGTTTCATCGTCATGTACGTGGTGGCGTTCATCCTGATGAACCTGCTGTCCACCGTGCTGGTCTTCACCGGCGTGGCCGGGCTGGCGGCGATGCAGGCGCTGACCCAAGGCGCAGGCCTCGGCATGGGCGTGGTGGCGATGGGCTTCGGCTTCATGCTGATGATGACCCTGGGCATGGCGCTCTGCTACCCGTTCTTCGCCGGCATCTTCATGGTCGGCATCCGCCGCGCCGCGGACCAGCCGGTGAGCTTCAACGAAATCTTCAGCCATTTCCGCCGCAGCGTACCGGTGATCGTCACCGCCTTGCTGGTGACGCTGCTGAGCAGCATCGGCTACATGCTCTTCGTGATTCCCGGCCTTTATTTGAGCATCGCCTACATCCTGGCCATTCCGCTGGTGGTGGAACGCGGCCTGAGCCCCTGGCAAGCCATGGAAGCCTCGCGCAAAGCCATCGGCCAGCATTGGTTCAAGGTGTTTGGCCTGCTCCTGGTCCTGACGCTGCTGATGTCCCTCAGCAGCCTTCCGCTGGGGATCGGCCTAATCTGGACCCTGCCACTCACCACCATCGCCCTGGGCGTGCTCTATCGCACCGTCTTCGGCGTGCTGCCGGCGCCCCGCTGACCGCGCACCGGGCCGCCGCGGCCCGGTTGCTACTCCGCCCGGTGCTCGCTAGCATCGGGCTTTCCTTCATACAGTCCGCCGATGCCTCCTAGCCCCTCGCCCGCCCGTTCCGCGCCGTCCGTTCCGCGCGCCGGCCTCCTGGACACCCGCTACCAGGTGGAAACCCCGGAAGGCATCGACCTGCTCCTGCGCCCCGCCAGCCTGCTGCCCCGCTGCCTGGCCTATGGCGTCGACCTGGCCATCCGCGGCCTGATCATGCTGGTGATGTTCCTCCTGCTGATCTGGCTCGGCCGCTTCGGCATGGGCCTGGGGCTGATCCTGACGTTCCTGCTGACCTGGTGGTACATGGTGGCGTTCGAAGTGCTCAATCAGGGTCGCTCGCCCGGCAAGCAGTTGCTCGGCCTCAAGGTGGTGCACGACGACGGCACCCCGGTGGGCTGGTCGGCCTCGCTGGTGCGCAACCTGTTGCGCTGCATCGACATGCTGCCGTTCGGCTATACCTTCGGCATTCTCAGCAGCCTCTGGCACCCCGCCTTCAAGCGCCTCGGCGACCTGGCCGCCGGCACCCTGGTGGTGTACCGGGAAGATAAACCCGCGGTCCGTCCGCCTTTGCCGGAAGCGCAGCCGCTGCGCGCGCCCTTCGCCCTGAGCCTCGACGAGCAACGCGCGATCCTCGGTTTCGCCGAACGCCAGGGCACGTTGTCGGCGGCACGCCGCGCCGAGGTGGCCGCCATACTCGCCGAGCCCCTGGGCGTCGCGACGGAACAGGCCGAGGCGCAGCTCAACGGCATCGCCCGCGGCCTGCTGGGGCAACCATGAAGCAAAGCCTGTTCGAAGCCCGCCACCAGGCCGCCTGGAAGACCTTCGCAACCCGCCTGGAAGCCCTGGAGCGCGGCAAGGTCGAGGCGCAGGACTGCGCGCGGTTCGCCGCGGACTACCGCCAGCTCTGCCAGCAACTGGCCCTCGCCGAGGCGCGCGGCTACAGCAGCCACCTGGTCGATCACCTGCAACGCCTGGCGCTGCGCGCGCACCAGCAGTTCTACCGCCACCGCAGCCACCTGGGCGCCAGCCTGCTGGGCTTTCTCCTCGGCGGCTTTCCACGGCTGGTGCGCGCCCACTGGCGCAGCGTCGCCTGCGCGAGCCTGCTGTTCTACGGCAGCCTGGTGCTCATGGGCGGGTTGGTCTATGCCTTTCCCGACCTGGTCTACAGTGTGCTGCCGCCCGACCAGGTGGCTTCCATGGAATCGATGTACGACCCGGACGCCCGGCGCATCGGGCCGATGAGCGAACGCGACTCCGGCGACGACTGGATGATGTTCGGCCACTACATCATGAACAACATCGGTATCGCCTTTCAGACCTTCGCCGGTGGCCTGGTCTTCGGCCTCGGCAGCCTGTTCTTTCTGCTGTTCAACGGCCTCACCATCGGCGCGGTCGCCGGCCACCTGACCCAGGTCGGCTACAGCGAAACCTTCTGGTCCTTCGTCGTCGGCCACGGTGCCTTCGAACTCACCGCGATCACCTTCGCCGGCGCCGCCGGCCTGCGCCTCGGCGGCGCGTTGCTGGCGCCCGGGCGCCTGCCGCGCGGCGAGGCCCTGCGCCGGGCGGCGGCGGAAAGCGTCAAGCTGGTGTCCGGGGTGATCCTGATGCTGCTGATCGCGGCCTTCATCGAGGCCTACTGGTCGTCCATGACCTTCATCGGCCCGCACATCAAATACGCCGTGGGAGCCGCGCTCTGGCTGGCGGTGGCGGCCTATTTCCTGCTGGTCGGACGGTCTCGCCATGCGCCTGACTGACGCCAGCGTGGCCATCCGCCCGCGCAGCGCCTGGGAAGCCATGGACCTCGGCGTGCTGCTGGCGCGCCGTCACGCCGGCCTGTTGATGGGCAGTTGGGCGTTGCTGACCCTGCCGGTCTTCGTCCTCCTCAGCGCGCTGTTCTGGACCGAGCCGAGCTGGGCGATGTTCCTGTTCTGGCTGCTCAAGCCGGCCTTCGACCGGCTGCCGCTGTACATCCTCTCCCATGCCCTGTTCGACGATACGCCGAGCCTGAAAAGCGCGCTCAAGGCCCTGCCGCGCCTGCTCAAGCCGCAATTGCTGGCCAGCCTGACCTGGCGCCGGCTGAGCCTGACCCGCAGCTTCGACCTGCCGGTATTGCAGCTCGAAGGGCTCGCCGGGCAGGCGCGCGGCCGTCGCCTGGCGGTACTGGGCCTGAGCGGCACGCGGGCTGCCAGTTGGCTGACGATCATCGGCGCGCACCTGGAATGGGCGCTCTGGTTCGGCCTGATCACCCTGCTCTACCTGCTGCTGCCGCAACAGCTGAAGATCGACATGGACTGGCAGAAACTGATCGACGTCGCCCAGGGCGACTGGCTCTGGCTGGAGCATCTGTCCAACAGCCTCTACGCCCTGCTGCTGATCGTCTGGGAACCGGTCTACGTGGCCTGTGGCTTCACCCTCTACCTGAACCGCCGCACCGAACTGGAAGCCTGGGACATCGAACTGGTGTTCCGCCGCCTGCGCCAGCGCCTGACCGGCATCGCCTACGCCGTACTGCTCGGTTGCGCGGCGCTGCTGGCCATGCACCCGGGCCAGCGGGCGATGGCCGAGGAACATGCGCAGAGCTGCCCGTTGCCGAGCCTCGACGCGAGCGCCCCCCAGGCCGCCAGGCTGACCCGCCAGGCCCTGACCAGCCAGGCCGCTCAGGGCGCCATCGCGCAGATCCTCGATGCGCCGCCGTTCCAGCATCGCGAAACCGTCACCCGCTGGCATTTCGGCGACGAGCCGGCGGAAAGCGCGGACGCGCCACCCGGCATGCTGGCTCGTTTCTTCCAATGGCTGGCCGGCCTCGGCGAGCTCAGCAAAGGTCTCGCCAACCTCGCCGTGGCGCTGAAGGTGCTGCTGTGGGCCCTGCTGATCGGCGCGCTGGCGCTGCTGCTCTGGCGTTATCGGGAGTGGTGGTTCGCCTTCGCCCGCCGGGTGCGGCCGCCGCGCCGCACGCCACGGGAGGCGCCGGGCCTGCTGTTCGGCCTGGAGGTGGCGCCGGAAAGCCTGCCCGACGACGTCGCCGCCGAGGTGGAGCGCCTGTGGGGCAGCCAACCGCGGGAAGCCCTCGGCCTGTTGTACCGCGCGCTGTTGAGCCGCCTGCTGCACGAGTTCCACCTGCCCCTGAAGAGCGCCCACACCGAAGGCGAGGTGCTCGCGCTGCAACAGGGCTTGCAACGGCCCGAACTGGATGCCTTCGCCCGCCTGCTCACCCAGCACTGGCAGGCCCTCGCCTACGGTCATCGCATGCCGCCCGAGTCCCTCAGGGAGCGGCTTTGCGCCGACTGGCGCCGCCTCGACGGGCAGGCCCCGGCATGACCCGTCGATTCGCATTCGCCTCGGGCGCGCTGGTGGTCCTGCTCCTGGGGCTCCTGGCGGCCTACGTACTGGGCCAGTTGCAGCCTTACCAGAAGGTCCTCGAACACGGCCCGGCCCCCGAGGTGGCGGCCAATCCCTACCTGGCGGCCGAACATTTCCTGCGCCAGCGCAACCTGAAGGTCCGCCACGCCGACGGGCTCGACGTCCTGGACGGCCTGCCCAGCCCCGGGCAGACCCTGTTGCTGCTCGGCGATCGCAGCCGCATGACCCCGCGCCAGGCCGATCGGTTGCTGGACTGGGCGGCCAAGGGCGGGCACCTGTTGTTCGTCGCGGAACGCCTCTACGACGAGAAACGCCACGCCAGCGGCGACCTGCTGGCGGATCGCCTGGGCATCCAGCAGTACCTCAGCGAGGACCTGGACGAGGATCAGGCGTCGACGAACGCCTCCGATGACCCGGCGGACGACGAACCGGCGGAGCAGGACGCGCAGCAGGCTGACGCACCCGACGCGGATGCCGAGGCGCCCACGGCCGAAACGGCGGACGAATCGAACGAGCCGGCGGACGACTTTCCCGAGCTGACCCAGCTTTACCTGGAAAACGAGGAGCACCCGGCGTATTTCTCCTTCGATACCGACTTCCACCTCTACGACAGCGAGAACCGCGCCCACGCCTGGGCCAACAGCGCGACCGCCACCCACATGCTTCAGCTCTACCAGGGCGACGGGCTGGTCACCGTGGTGAGCGACCCCTGGCTATGGCAGAACGACGGCATCGCCGACTACGACAACGCCTGGCTGCTCTGGTACCTCACCCAGGACACCGACGTCACCCTGCTGTACCGGGCCGACCGCGACGACCTAGCCAGCCTGCTGGCGCGGTACTTCCCGCAGGGGCTGGTCGCCCTGGCGCTGTTGCTGGCCGCGGCGCTGTGGCATGTCGGCGTGCGCCAGGGCCCGTTGCAGCGGCCGCCCGCCCCGGCCCGCCGGCAACTGGAAGAACACCTGCGGGCGAGCGCCGACTTCCTGCTCCGTCGCAGCGGTCAGCACAGCCTGCTGAGCGGGCTGCAACGCGACATCCAGCGCCGCGCGCGACGTCGCCATCCCGGTTTCGAACGCCTGCCGGTCGCCGAGCAATGGCAGGTCCTCGGCCGCATGACGCGCCTGCCGACCAAGGCCATCAGCCAAGCCATGCGCCCCCTGCCGCGGCAACCCCTGTCCGCCGCCGAATTCACCCGCCAGGTCGCCCACCTGCAAAGCCTCAGGAATGCCCTATGAGCGAAGACACGCCCGATTACGCCAACAGCGCCCCCGTGACCGACGCAACGCCGAGCGCGCCACCGATGCCCGCCGCGCCACCGCCCGCCGCGGCCTCGCAACGGCAGCGCGCCAGCCAGCTGGCCCAGGCCCTGCGCCAGGAATTGCAGAAAGCCGTGATCGGCCAGGCCACGGTGATCGACGACGTGCTCACCGCGCTGATCGCCGGCGGCCACGTGCTGGTGGAAGGCGTGCCCGGCCTCGGCAAGACCCTGCTGATCCGCGCCCTGGCGCGCTGCTTCGGCGGCGATTTCGCGCGCATCCAGTTCACCCCGGACCTGATGCCCAGCGACATCACCGGCCATGCCGTCTACGACCTGCAGACCGAGCAGTTCAAGCTGCGCAAGGGCCCGGTGTTCACCCACCTGTTGCTGGCCGACGAAATCAACCGCGCGCCGGCCAAGACCCAGGCGGCGCTGCTGGAAGCGATGCAGGAGCGCCAGGTCACCCTGGAAGGCCGCGCCCTGGCGATCCCGCAACCCTTCCTGGTGCTGGCCACCCAGAATCCCATCGAGCAGGAGGGCACCTACCCCCTGCCGGAGGCGGAACTCGACCGCTTCATGCTCAAGCTGCGCATGGATTACCCGCAGGCCCAGGAAGAACTGACGCTGGTGCGCCAGGTGACCCGCTCGGCCCGGGCCGACATGCTCGAGGTGGCGCCGCTGCGCACCCTGCTGCAGGCCAAGGACGTGCTGGCCCTGCAGAAGATCGCCAGCGAACTGCCCCTCGACGATCAGGTGCTGGACTACGCCGTGCGCTTGGCGCGCGCCACCCGGACCTGGCCGGGCCTGGCACTGGGGGCGGGGCCGCGTGCCTCCATCGCGCTGGTGCGCGGCGGACGTGCCCGGGCCTTGCTGCGCGGCGGCGATTTCGTGCTGCCGGACGACGTCAAGGGCTGCGCATTGGCGGTGCTGCGCCACCGTGTGCGGCTATCGCCCGAACTGGATATCGAGGGCCTGTCGGTGGATCAGGTAGTGCAACAGTTGCTCGACCAGGTGCCGGCGCCGCGCCTATGAAGCCTTCGCGTGCGCTGCTGATCGCACTGGCCGTTCTGTTCGGGCTGGCGCTGCCCCTGGGCACGCTGGCGGCGCTCGCCCGACCGCTCCCGCTGCTGACCCAACTGTGGTGGGCGGTGCTGCTGGCCCTGGCCTTGCTCGCCCTGCTGGATGCGCTCTGGCTGCGGCGCCTGGCGACGCCCCAGGTCGAGCGCCACCTGCCGGGCAACCTGGCGCTGGGCCGCTGGACCGAAGTGCGCCTGACCCTCCAGCACGCCTACGGCAAACACCGGGATCTGCTGGTGTTCGATCAGGTTCCGGCGGACATGGAATTCGAACACCTGCCGCAGCGGCTGGCGCTTCGCCCCGGCGAAACCACCGGCTTCGGCTATCGCGTGCGGCCGCTGCGCCGCGGTCATTTCGTCTTCAGCCGTTGCGAGCTCGAACTGCCGTCCCTGCTGGGTCTGTGGCGCGCCCGGCGCTTCGTCGAGCGCAGCGATGCGACCCGGGTGTTCCCGGATTTCGCCCGTCTTTACGGCGGCCAGTTGATGGCGGTGGAGGACTGGCTGAGCCAGAACGGCATTCGCCAGCGGCCACGCCGTGGCCTGGGCCTGGAATTCCACCAGTTGCGCGACTTCCGCGACGGCGACAGCCTGCGGCAGATCGATTGGAAAGCCACCGCGCGCAAACGGACGCCGATCGCCCGCGAATACCAGGACGAACGCAATCAGCAGATCGTCTTCCTGCTGGACTGCGGCCGGCGCATGCGCAGCCACGATGGCGAGCTCGCGCATTTCGACCATGCCCTCAACGCCTGCCTGTTGCTCGGCTACGTGGCCCTGCGCCAGGGCGACGCCGTCGGCGTGTCGACCTTCGCCAGCGAGCGCGACCGCTTCCTCGCCCCGGCCAAGGGTTCGGCCCAGCTCGGCGTGTTGCTCAACGCGCTGTACGACGTGGAAAGCACCCGCTTGCCGGCGGATTTCGCCACCGCCATCCAGCAGGTGCTGGTGCGCCAGCGCCGGCGCGCCCTGGTGGTGCTGGTGACCAACCTGCGCGACGAAGACGACGACGAACTACTCGGCGCGGTGCGGCGCCTCGCCAGGCAGCATCGGGTGCTGGTCGCCAGCCTGCGCGAAGAGGTGCTCGACGAGGTGCGTCAGCAACCGGTGCAGGGGTACGAACAGGCCCTGCGGTACTGCGGTGCGGTGGACTACCTGAACGCCCGCGCCGGCCTGCAGGACCGCCTGGCCGCCCATGGCGTTCCGGTGCTGGACGCCCGTCCCCGCGAACTGGGTCCAGAGCTGGTGGGCCGTTACCTGGCCTGGAAAAAAGCCGGGGTGATCTGACCGCTCGGCCAAGCGCCGCCCCCGACGCCCACCGTGGCCGGGGGCGCCTCATCCGACAGGGAGGTTCTCGCTTCGACGCCCGGCGAAGGGAAGCCGGGCGGCCCGGGTGCTCTCAACGGCCGCCGTCAGGCGGAAGCGGCCAGGGCACGAAAGCTGAAATAGTGGCGCAACACCTCGATCATCTCGATGTATTCCGCCGGCGGCGTCACCAGCGCGAATCCGGAATCGTAATGCCCGGGTGTTACGTCTTCCTGGCACCACTGGCAATTGGCGAAGAAATCCACGTGATGCACCTGGGCGTCCTGCCCGGGAATCTTCAGGCGCATGTCGAAACGCGCCCCGACCAGCATCGGCAATTGGCTGATCAGCATCATGCCGTCCAGCGACAGGTTGCCGATGTAGCCCATGGGCTTGTCGGTGACGCGATTGAAGACTTTCAGGTAATAGGGCAACTGATGGCGATCGATTCGACGTTGCATGGGCATAATGGCAAATCGCTATGAATGGCCATTCAGTATGGCCGCACTACTGCCTCTCACCAACCGCTAACTGCAATGGCTGGCGACCTGTTCGCTGAGCGTTCGACGGGCGGCGTCGATTTCCGCACTGCTGTAGTAATGGGCTTCGCCCTTGCTGTCACGGCTGAAGTACCGCCGATCGCCCCCGATGCTCGCCAACTGATTGCGCAACTGGCGGCAACTTTGCTCGCGTTTCGCCAAGCGCTGGGCGGTGTCCGCGGAAGCCTGCGCCTGCTCCTGACGGCGCGCCTCCTGAAGCCGTTCGAGGCGTTCCTCGCGGGCGCGGGTCGCGGCGTCCCGCTCCACCACCTGGGGCTTGACCTCGACCTGGGTGGCGCCGCGTTCGGGCCGTTCGCCGAAATGCACGCCGCCCTGGGCATCGGTCCACCGGTAGATATCCGCGGCGGCCAGCGCCGGCAGCCACAACGCGCACAACAGCAGATGACGCATCTTTCTCTCCGCAAGAGAATCCGGGCCTCCGCCGCGTCCGTCAGAGCGGCGCGGGGCGGGCGATGGCGGACGATGAACCGCGCAAGTGGCCGAGTTGTTCGAGGGTGTCCAGGCGAGCCCTGGCGCGGTAAGCATACTCGCTGCCGGGATAACGGGCGATGATGAAATCATAGGTCTGGCCGGCGTCCACGTAGAGCTTCTGGCGCTCCAGGCACTGCCCGCGCAACAGCGAGATTTCCGGTTTCACCGCAGGGCGCGACCGGCTCATCCGCTCGGCCAGGGACAGATCCAGCATGGCCTGTTCGCAGTTGCCGCGGTTGTAGGCGCGATAGGCGTTGTTCAAGTGATTATCGAGGGACCAGCGGGTGCAGCCGCCGGTGGCGAGCACCAGCAGCAGGACGATCAACGGACGCATGGACGTTCCTCCATACCGGGGAAAGGAGATGCCAGTGTATCGACCGCGCGGGCGAAAGCTGCAATGCATCCGCCGCCCGGCATCGACTCGCCGGGCGCGGGCGCGCGGGGCCGCCAGGTAGTGCAAGCGAACGATGACTACAGGGACGCGGCATAGTAGCCTCCGGGTCTGCTTGGAACCTGGAGCTTTCGCATGACCTTCCGTCGCACCAAAATCGTCGCCACCCTCGGCCCGGCGAGCAACTCGCCTGAAGTCCTCGAACAACTGATCCTCGCCGGGATCGACGTCGCCCGCCTGAACTTCTCCCACGGCACGCCGGACGAGCACAAGGCCCGGGCCCAACTGGTGCGCGACCTGGCCGCGAAGCACGGGCGCTACGTCGCCCTGCTCGGCGATCTGCAAGGTCCGAAGATCCGCATCGCCAAGTTCCTCGACAAACGCATCGAACTCAAGGAAGGCGATCGCTTCCGCTTCTCCGTCACCCACCCGCGCGACGCCGGCACCCAGGAGGTGGTCGGCATCGACTATCCGGACCTGATCAAGGACTGCGGCGTCGGCGACGAACTGCTGCTGGACGACGGCCGCGTGGTGATGCGCGTGGAAGCCAGCACCGCCGACGAGCTGCACTGCGAAGTGCTGATCGGCGGGCCGCTGTCCGACAACAAGGGCATCAACCGTCGTGGCGGCGGCCTGACCGCCCCGGCGCTGACCGCCAAGGACAAGGCCGACATCAAGCTCGCCGCCGAGATGGAACTGGACTACCTCGCGGTGTCCTTCCCGCGCGACGCCGCCGACATGGACCTGGCCCGCCGCCTGCGCGACGAGGCCGGCGGCACCGCCTGGCTGGTGGCGAAGATCGAGCGCGCCGAAGCGGTGGCCGACGACGAGGCCCTGGACGGCCTGATCCGCGCCAGCGACGCGGTGATGGTGGCGCGCGGCGACCTCGGCGTGGAAATCGGCGACGCCGAGCTGGTCGGCATCCAGAAGAAAATCATTCTGCACGCGCGGCGCTACAACAAAGCGGTGATCACCGCCACGCAGATGATGGAGTCGATGATCTCCAGCCCGATGCCGACCCGCGCGGAGGTCTCCGACGTGGCCAACGCCGTGCTGGACTACACCGACGCGGTGATGCTTTCGGCGGAAAGCGCCGCCGGCGCCCACCCGGTGGAAGCGGTCAAGGCCATGGCGCGGATCTGCCTGGGCGCGGAAAAGCAGCCCACCAGCCAGAAATCCAGCCACCGCCTGGGGCACACCTTCACCCGCTGCGACGAAAGCATCGCCCTGGCGGCGATGTTCACCGCCAACCACTTCCCCGGTGTGAAGGCGATCATCGCCCTTACCGAGAGTGGCTTCACTCCGTTGATCATGTCGCGTATCCGTTCCGCGGTGCCGATCTACGCGTTCTGCCCGAGCCGCGAGACCCAGGCGCGGGTGGCGATGTTCCGTGGCGTCTACACGGTGCCTTTCGACCCGGCGGCGGCGCGCAGCGAAAGCGTCAGCCAGGCGGCGGTGGACGAACTGCTCAAGCGCGGTTACGTGCAGCAGGGCGATTGGGTGATCCTCACCAAGGGCGACAGCTACCACACCATCGGCGGCACCAACAGCATGAAGCTGCTGCACGTGGGCGAGGCCCTGGTCTGACCCCACGCCTGCCGGAAAAAAGGCCGCTCCCTCGAGCGGCTTTTTTTCGCCCGCACTTGACCGCAGCCTCAGGGGGCATGGGGAAGAAATGCCTCGGCGAGCAGGTTGGAACGCGGCAGGCCGGCCAGGTAAAGCTGCCGGGCGACACCCTCGATCCGCTCGGGATGGCCGCAAAGTAAGGCGAGGGTTCGCCGGGGAACGAGGCGGAATTCGGCCAGGACCGCCGGCAGGTCCGCCGCGCACGGCAGCTCGACGCTGAGCTGCGGATGGCGCGCGGCCAGGGCTCGCAAGGGCTCGGCGAGGTAGTGGCCGGCGGGCTCGCGGGCCAGGTGGATCAGCCGGATCGGGCCGCTGTGGGCCTGTCGCAGCGCTTCGCGCAGCAGGCTCCACAACGGCGCCAGGCCGGTGCCCGAGGCCAGCAGCAGCAAGGGCCGCTCCTGCCAGTCCGGCTCGTAGCGCAGCGCGCCGCCGCCCAGGGCGCCGAGCCGCAGCCCGTCGCCCGGCAACAGATGCCGTGCCCGCGCGCAGAAGGCCCCGGCGGCGCGGCAATCCAGGTGAAACTCCAGCCAGGGGTCTTCGCCGGGCAGGCTGGCCAGGGAATAGGGCCGCGCCACGCCCTGGTCGCTCCACAGCAGCAGGTGCTGCCCGGCGACGTAGCGCAGCGGCCGTTCCGGGCGCAAACGCAGGCGCAGGATGTCCGGGGCCAGCCAGTCGGCCGCCGCCACCTCGGCCGGCATGCCATCGCGCCGCGGGTCGAACGCCTCCACTCGCAGGTCCGCCACCACCCGGCACTGGCAGGCCAACCGCCAGCCCTGGGCGCGTCGCAGCGGGTCGAGCGCCTCGGGACGCGCGTCCGCCGGCTCGCCCTCCAGGCATCGCACCAGGCATGCCTGGCAGCTGCCGGCCCGGCAACTGAAGGGGATGCGGCAACCGGCTTGGTTCAGCGCGTCCAGCAGGTCGCTGCCCGCGGCCACCTGCCAGCAGCGATCACCGACGCGAAGTTCGGGCATGGCACGGGCGAGCGTCGGAGGGGAAAGGCGTCATCGGCGGAACTGGACCGGAAAAGGAAGAGCCGAGGGAACGGGTACACGCGGGATTCTAGGGGAAAACGCGTTCGGCGGGAGATGGCGAAGACCGCCCACTAGCCTTCCCAGGTGGCCTCGCAGCGGTTGCGCCCGCTGCGCTTGGCGCGGTACAGCGCCTGGTCGGCGCGTTGCAGGGCTTCATCGAGGTCGTCGCCCGGCTCCAGCAGGGTCATGCCGGCCGACAGGCTCAGGTTGTCCACCCGCATGCCCACCGGCTGGGACTGGGCGAAGGTGTCGCGCAGGCGTTCGCAGCAGCTGGCCAGGCGGTCGGCGTCGCACTCCGGCAGCAACAGGACGAACTCCTCACCGCCGTAGCGGGCCAACACGTCGCCGTCGCGCAGGCAGGCACGCGCCACCGCCGCGAAGGTCTGCAATACCCGATCGCCGGTGGCGTGACCGTGGACGTCGTTGATCCGCTTGAAGTGATCGAGGTCGATCAGCGCGAGCCCGTGCCGGCAGCCCGGCGCCAGGCTTTCCAGGGCGAGCCCGGCGAGGCGCAGGAAATGCCGGCGGTTGAACAACCCGGTGAGTTCGTCGGTGGCCACCAGGTCTTCCAGTTGGCGCATCATACCGCGCAGGGTGTCCTGGTGCGCCTGCAAGGCGAAGCGCCGCTGGCGCATGCGTTGGCGCATGTTCTGCAGGTATTTGGCGAACAGCCCCAGCCAGACCAACAGCGCCGCCAGCACGCAGACCTGCAGCAGCGCCAGCCCCGGATCGGCCAGGCGCATGCGATAGGCTTCCCAGAGGTTGAGCCCGGTGAAGATGAAGAAGGCATAGGTGGCGCAGCGGGCGAATCCGCGGGGCTGCAACTGGAACACCCCGAACAGCATGATCAGCGCGTAGAACACCAACAGGGTGCCGCGGGCGCTGTCCAGGTGCGACAACAGGTAAGTGAGCCAGCTGAGGGCCACCAGCATCTGCGCTTCCGCCAGGCTGGGATCGCGGAAACGCCGGTTCTGGCCACTGCAGAACAGCGCCAGGAAGCCCAACTGGCTGAGGATCACCAGGCCGGTGCCGGCCAGTGAGGTCGCCAGCGAACCCCGATAGAGTCCGCAAAAGATCGCCACCCAGGTCAGCGCCAGGACCAGGGCATAGGTGGCGCAGGCCATGGCGAAGCGCTTCAACAGCAGCTTCTTCAAGGCGCTCGACGTGATTCGCGGGCTTCCTGTGCTCATGGGGCTCCATCCCGTACTGGCACCTCGCCGCCACTCTACCTAGGTGCCGGACAAATGCCTAGGTCCTGTTCGTCCGGTTGCGCGGCGTCCGGGGCCACGGCGCGAAGCCATCGCCCATGCCGGCGCGAGTGCGTCGCGACAGCCCGGCGCGCTATACTGCCCCGCTTTTTTTTCATCGAAAGCGCGCCGGTTCGTGATCCGGCGTTTTCCAGAGGTTCCCGTTCGAAGAGGAGCGCGCCCCATGACCGTGATCAAGCAAGATGACCTGATCCAGAGCGTCGCCGACGCCCTGCAGTTCATCTCCTACTACCATCCCGTCGATTTCATCCAGGCGATGCACGCGGCCTACCTGCGCGAAGAATCGCCCGCCGCGCGCGACGCCATGGCGCAGATCCTGATCAACTCGCGCATGTGCGCCACCGGCCACCGGCCGATCTGCCAGGACACCGGTATCGTCACCGTGTTCGTCCGCGTCGGCATGGACGTGCGCTGGGACGGCGCCACCCTGAGCCTCGACGACATGATCAACGAAGGCGTGCGTCGCGCCTACAACCTGCCGGAGAACGTGCTGCGCGCCTCGATCCTGGCCGACCCCGCCGGCGCCCGCAAGAACACCAAGGACAACACCCCGGCGGTGATCCACTACTCCATCGTTCCCGGCAACACCGTGGAAGTGGACGTGGCGGCCAAGGGTGGCGGCTCCGAGAACAAATCGAAGATGGCCATGCTCAACCCGTCCGACTCGATCGTCGACTGGGTGCTGAAGACCGTGCCGACCATGGGCGCCGGCTGGTGCCCGCCGGGCATGCTCGGGATCGGCATCGGTGGCACCGCCGAGAAGGCCGCGGTGATGGCCAAGGAAGTCCTGATGGACCCCATCGACATCCACGAGCTCAAGGCCCGCGGCCCCTCGAACCGTATCGAGGAAATGCGCCTGGAGCTGTTCGACAAGGTCAACCGGTTGGGCATCGGCGCCCAGGGCCTGGGCGGCCTGACCACCGTGCTCGACGTGAAGATCATGGACTACCCGACCCACGCCGCCTCGCTGCCGGTGTGCATGATCCCCAACTGCGCCGCCACCCGCCACGCCCACTTCGTGCTCGACGGCAGCGGCCCGGCCAGCCTGGAGGCGCCGCCGCTGGACGCCTACCCGGAAATCGTCTGGGAGGCCGGTCCGTCGGCCCGCCGCGTCGACCTGAACAGCGTGACCCCGGAAGACGTGCTGAGCTGGAAGCCGGGCGAGACCCTGCTGCTCAACGGCAAGATGCTCACCGGCCGCGACGCCGCGCACAAGCGCATGGTGGACATGCTGAACAAAGGCGAGACCCTGCCGGTGGATCTCAAGGGCCGCTTCATCTATTACGTCGGCCCGGTCGACCCGGTGGGCGACGAGGTGGTCGGCCCGGCCGGCCCGACCACGGCGACGCGGATGGACAAGTTCACCCGGCAGATCCTCGAGCAGACCGGCCTGCTGGGCATGATCGGCAAGTCCGAGCGCGGCCCCGTCGCCATCGAAGCGATCAAGGACAACAAGGCCGTGTACCTGATGGCCGTCGGCGGCGCCGCCTACCTGGTGGCCCAGGCGATCAAGGGTTCCAAGGTGCTGGCCTTCCCGGAACTGGGCATGGAGGCCATCTACGAGTTCGACGTGAAGGACATGCCGGTGACGGTGGCGGTGGATGCCCAGGGCGAGTCGGTGCACATCACCGGCCCGGCGATCTGGAACCGCAAGATCGCCGAAAGCCTGGCGGTGGAAGTGCAGTAAGCCTTTCGCGCTCAAGGAAAAGCCCGGCCATGCCGGGCTTTTTCATTTCAGGGGGCGTTCAGCCGGCGGCCTGCGGCACCGTCGGCTTGCCCCAGTCCGCCCACAGCTTGGCGACGGCGGCGTAGTCGTCGCGCCCGTAACCGGCGCGGGCGGCCATCTCGTACACGCTGTGGGAGCCCTGGATGGCGAACAGCGGCACCCCGAGGGACTGCGCCAGTTCCAGCGCCAGCACCGAATCCTTGCGCGCCGCGTCCAACGGCATGCCGCCGGCATAGTTGCCCTCGAGGATGCGCTCCGCGTAGCGATGGGTCAGGGGCCGCTGGATGCCCATCTGCGCGTCGCAGAGCATGGCGATCAGTTGGTCGCAGGCGACCCCGGCGGCGGTGGCCATGGCGCCCGCCTCCGCTACCACCACCATCACCGCGTGGGCCACGGCGTTGTTGATCACCTTGGCCGCCGCACCCGCCCCCAGCTCGCCGAACCGGATCTGCCTCGGTGCGATCGCATCCAGCACCGCCTGGGCCGCGTCCAGCGCCCGCGGCGAACCGCCGACGGCCAGCGCGGCGGTGCCCGCCGCCATCTGCCCGACGCCCGCCAGCACCGACGCGTCCACCAGCTCGACGCCCTGAGGGGCGAGGAGGGCCTCCAGCGCCTGGATGTCCGAGGGGTTGACCGTGCTGGTTTCCACCAGCACCGCGCCCCTCGCCAGGTGCGGGACGATCCGCTGCACCACCGCGCGGGAAATCGCCGGGCTCGGCAGCGAAAGCACCACGACGTCCACGCCCGCCAGGTCGTCCGGCGCCTCGATGGCGACCGCGTCGAAGTGCTCGCGGGCCCGCGCCAGCGCCTGGCGGTCGAGGTCGGAAACCTTCACCGGGAAATGCCGGGCGATGCGCTCGGCGATCAGGTACCCCATGTTGCCCAGGCCATAGACGGCCACGGTTCGTTGACCGCTCATGTCGTTCTCCATTGCAAGTGAAAATATCCGGGTCACACGCCCTTGCGCACCTTCAGCGACAGCACCAGGACCAGCCCGATCAGCGAGCACGCGGTCAGGCCCAGCAGACCGCCCTGGATCGAGCCGGTCTGCTCCTTGATGACGCCGAAGGCCGCCGGCGCGGCGAAACCGCCGAGGTTGCCGAGGGAGTTGATCAGGGCGATGCCGGCCGCCAGCACCTTCGGCTCCAGGGATACCGCGGTCATCGACCAGAACACCGAGTTGCAGGACTTGTAGCCCACCGCCGCCAGGGTGAGGGCGAACAGCGCGAACCAGGGACTGCCGAGGGTGGCCAGGGCCATGCCCGCCGCCATCAGCGCCATGGAGCCGGCGACCAACGCCCTGCGATGGCCCTTGTCATCCGTCAGCTTGGCCAGGACGTACATGGCGGCCACCGCGAACAGCCAGGGCACCGCCGACAGCAGGCCGACCTGGAAATTGTCGATGCCGTCGATCTGCCGAAGGATGCCCGGCAGCCAGAACGTCACGGTGTAGCCGGTCATCACCGAGATGAAGTAGATCGCGCAGAGCTTGATCACCGTGGGTTGCAGCAGCAGTTGCAGTTGCGTCAGGTGCCGCGCCTCGGTCTGGCGGACGGCCTCGTCGCGCGCCACGGCGTCCCCCAGCGCGCGCTTCTCCTCCAGGCTGAGCCAGCGCGCGTCGTCGATTCTCGACACCAGCCAGATGATGCTCAGCAGGCCCACCAGCATGGAGACGCCGCCCTCGATCAGGAACATCCAGCGCCAGCCGGCGATGCCCAGCCAGCCGTGCATTTCCAGCAGGGCGCCGCTGATCGGTCCGGTGACGATGTAGGCCAGCGCCGAGGCGCTGAGGAAGATCGCCACCGCGCGGCCGCGGTGGGCGTCCGGCAGCCACACGCTGTAGTAGAAGATCACCCCGGGAAAGAACCCGGCCTCCATGGCACCGAGGAGAAAGCGCAGGACATAGAAACTGGTTTCCCCGCCGGTGAACGCCATGGCCAGGGTCACCGCGCCCCAGGTGATCATGATGCGGGTCAGCCAGATTCGCGCGCCGAGGCGCTTGAGGTAGAGGTTGCTGGGCACCTCGAACAGCGCGTAGCCGACGAAGAACAGCCCGGCGCCGAGGCCGAATGCCGCCGCGCCGATGCCCAGGTCGGCCTTCAGGGCGTCCTGGACGAAGCCCAGGTTGGTGCGGTCGATCTGGTTGATCAGCAGCATCAGCACGGTCAGCGGCACCATGCGCCGGTAGAACTTGCGTACCGCGGACTTGACCACCGAATCCTCTTCGGCGGTCGCGGGGATGGAAAGCGCTGTCATGGGTCGATCCTCTTCTTGTTATTGGATGTGGAACCGCGCTCATCGGAACGCTGGCGCTGGCAGGCGCGGGTGGGGTCCTCTACTTCGCGACCGACAGGGGCTGGGCGTGCAGCCCGACGTACAGGCTCTTGACCTGGGCATAGAGACGCAGGCCGTCGATGCCCTTCTCGCGGCCGATGCCGCTGCTCTTGAAGCCGCCGAACGGCGTGCTGGTGACCGATTGCTTGTAGGTGTTGATCCACACCGAGCCCGCCTCCAGGGCACGACCGATGCGCCAGGCGCGCTTGAAGTTTTCCGTCCAGATACCGCAGGCCAGGCCGAACACCGTGCCGTTCGCCTGCTCGATGAGGTCCGCCTCGTCGCGGAACGGCAACGCGACCAGCACCGGGCCGAAGGCCTCTTCCTGGCAGGACAGCGCCTGCGGGCCGAGGCCGTCGATCACCGTCGGCAGGTAGTAGGCGCCCGAGGCGTATTCGGCGCCCTCCGGTGCCTGGCCGCCGCAGCGCACGCGACCGCCCTCGGCACGGGCGCGCTCGACGAAGGCCGCCACCCGCTCGCGGTGGTGGAAGGAGGCCAGCGGGCCCATCTCCACGCCGCTGGCGTCCGGCGCCGCGACCCGCAGCGTGCGCGCCCGCGCCAGCACCTGGTCGAGCACTTCGTCGTACACGCTCTGCTCGATGAACAGCCGCGACCCGGCCACGCAGGATTGCCCGGCGGAACCGAAAATGCCGGCCACCACGGCGGCCACCGCATGCTCGCGGTCGGCGTCGGCGAACACCACGTGGGGCGATTTACCGCCCAGCTCCAGGGCCACCGGCACCAGGCGCTCGCCGGCCACCCGGCCGATCGAGCGGCCGGACTGGGTGCCGCCGGTGAACGAGATCATCCGCACCCCCGGATGCGCCACCAACGCGGCGCCGACCTGCGCGCCACGGCCCTGGACCACCTGCAGCAAGTCCTCCGGCAGGCCGGCGGCGCGGGCGATGCGCAGCAGCTCCGGGGCCAGCAGCGGGGCGTCCTCGGACGGCTTGAGGATCACCGCGTTGCCCGCGGCCAGGGCCGGCGCGACCTTGGTGGCATCGTTCATCACCGGCGAGTTCCAGGGGGTGATCGCCGCCACCACGCCGAAGGGTTCGAGCACGGTGAACGACAGGTAATCGCCGCGCGCCGGCGTCACATCGGTTTCCAGGGTCTCGCACACCGAGGCGTAGTAGAGGAAGGTGCCCACCGCCGAATCGACCATGCCGCGGCATTCGCCGAGGGGCTTGCCGTTGTCGCGCATCTGCAAGCGTGCGAGGAACTCCTTTTCCGCCGCCAGCCCGTCGGCGATGGCGCGCAGGACCGCGGCGCGCTTGTGCGGCAACAGCGCCTTCCAGCCCGAACGGTGGAACGCCTGCCAGCCACGCGCGACAATCGCGTCCAGTTCCTCGACCGCCGTCACCCGCACACGGCCCACTTCGCTGCCATTTGCCGGATCGATGCTGATGAGTTCTTCTTGCTGCATGCCGGTAGCCATCGGCGGCCTCCTTTTTGTTCTGATTGGCCGCAGTCTGGACGGGCTTTTTCCCTGTAACAACCAGCACGTTGTCGCCAAGATTGGCGATAAAACTATTGATAATCCGCCAATTGCGGCCCTCGACGACGAACCGTCGAAGGGTCCGGCGGCGACGGTGGAGCGAGGGCCCAGGTGAGCAAGAACCGTTCTGACGCGAGCGAAGTCGTCCTGCCGGAACAGGTGGTCGCGGTGATCGAGGCCATCGAGACGGACATCATCCGCAGCCGCATCCTGCCGCGGACCCGGCTGATCGAGGACCATCTGATGGAGGACTACGCCGCCAAGCGCCACGTGGTCCGCGCCGCCCTGACCGAGTTGCAGCGCCTGGGCGTGGTGGTGAAGCCGCCGCACCTCGGGGCGCAGATCCGCCGGTTCGACGCCCAGGGCGTCGAAGACCTCTACCGGATGCGCAGCGTGCTGCACCGCGCCGCCGTGGCGATGATGCCGCTGCCGGTGCCCGCGGCGCGCCTGGACGAGGTGGCGGCGGCCATGCGCGCGCATGCCGAAGCCGCGGCGTCCGGGGAACTGATCGCCATCCACCGCACCAACATGGCCTTTCACCGCGCCTTCTACGGTTTGTGCGACAACCCCTACCTGGCGGAATCGATCCGCCTGCACGACTGGCTCAGCTTCCCCGTGCGCGCCTATGGCGCCGCCGACGCGGGCGCGCTGGAGCAGGCCTGCCGGGAGCACGCCGAGATGGTGGAAGCGCTGCGCCGCGGCGAGCGCGCGCTACTGGAGCGGTTGTCCGAAGCGCACATGGACCGCGCCCGGCGGATCTACCTCGACAAGTTCCTCAGCCACTGAGGCCGGGCCGGCGCTCAGGTCATCCAGAAATACAGCAGGCCGAGGTTGGCCAGGGAGATCAGGCCGAACAGGAACCAGGCCAGCCCGCGCACCAGCGGGCCGTTGACGAAGGCGCCCATGAGCCGGCGGTCGCTGCTGAAGCGGATCAGCGGCCAGAGGGCGAACGGCAGTTGCAGGCTGAGCACCACCTGGCTGAGCACCAGCAGGCTGCCCACGGCGCCGTCGCCGAGCCAGATCACCCCGGCCAGCGCCGGGACCAACGCCAGGCCACGGGTGATCAGGCGGCGCTGCCAGCAGGGGATCTTCGCCTGGAGGAAGCCCTCCATCACCACCTGCCCGGCGAGGGTGCCGGTGAAGGTCGAGCTCTGCCCGGCGGCCAGCAGCGCGATGCCGAACAACAGGCTGGCCAGGGTGCCGCCCACCAGCGGATCGAGCAGGTGGTAGGCGTCCTGGATTTCCACCGCGCCGTCGCCTTTGCCGTGGAAGGCGGCGGCCGCCAGGATCATGATCGCCGCGTTGATCAGCAGCGCCAGGGACAGCGATGCCAGGGTATCGACCCGCGAGAAACGCACCGCGCTGCGCTTGCTGGCCAGGTCGCTGCCGGTGAGCCGCGTCTGCACCACCGAGGAATGCAGGTAGAGGTTGTGCGGCATCACCGTGGCGCCGAGGATGCCGATCGCCAGGTACAGCGGCTCCTGGCCGCCGAGGACGCTCCACGACGGCCAGAGGCCGGCGGCGACCTCCGGCCAATGGGGCTTGACCAGCACCAGCTCGACGAAGAAACACCCGCCGATGGTGGCGATCAACCCCAGCACGATGGCTTCCAGGCGTCGGAAATTGGCGCCCTGCAAGGCCAGCACGATCAGCGTGTCGAAGGCGGTGAGCACCACCCCGACGGTGATCGAGACGCCCAGCAGCAGGTGGAAGGCCAGCGCCGCGCCGAGCACTTCGGCAAGGTCGGTGGCGAGGATCGACAGTTCCGCCAGCAGCCATTGCGCGCGGGCCACGCCCGGCCGATAGCGCTCCCGGGACAGTTGCGCCAGGTCGCGCCCGCTGGCGATGCCCAGGCGCGAACAGAGGTTCTGCAACAGCATGCCGCTGAGGCTGGCGAGCACCACCATGAACAGCAGCGCGTAGCCGAAGCGCGAGCCGGCCTCGATGGCGGTGGCCCAGTTGCCCGGATCCATGTAGCCCACGGACACCAGCAGCCCCGGGCCCATGTACAGCAGCAGCTTGCGCCCCAGGGAGGCATTCGGCGGGATCGCGACGCTGTCGCTGACGGCCGAGGGGCAGAAGGGGGCGGTGGCGGTGGTCGGCAGCTTGTACATCGTGATCGCTTGGCGGGCGGCGGGACGGCCAGCTTAAACGCCGCGCGACGGGAAAGTCTCGCGCCGGGCGTCGCTCAGCCCCGGGCGCGGCCCACCAGGCTCAGTTCCGCCACACCGCCACGGCGCTGGGCCAGGTAGCGGGTGCAGCTCACCCGCAGGAAGGAGGCGAAATTCACCACCTCGCCGCGGTAGTCCATCACCTCGTCGTACAGCTTGGCGATCAACTGGTTGGTGCTCATGCCGTCCACCTCGGCGATTTCCGCGAGGATGTCCCAGAACTGGTTCTCCAGGCGCAGGGTGGTAACCTCCCCGCGAATCCGCAGGGAGCGCGAGCGGGACTCGTAGAGGATCGGGTCGGCCTTGACGTACAACTCGCACATGGCAGCGGCTCCGGCGTGGCGGGAGACGGCGCCCCGCAGGGCGCCACGGGGTGCATCAGGGTTCGATGCGGGTGCCCAGCAGGCCGAGGAAGGCCGCCAGCCAGGCGGGGTGCGCCGGCCAGGCCGGGGCGCTGACCAGGTTGCCCTGGACGTGGGCCTGGTCCACCGGGATTTCCACGTATTCGCCGCCGGCCAGGCGGACCTCCGGCGCGCAGGCCGGATAGGCGCTGCAGGCGCGTCCGCCGAGCACCCCGGCGGCGGCCAGCAGTTGCGCACCGTGGCAGACCGCGGCGATGGGCTTGCCGGCGGCGTCGAAGGCTCGCACCAGCGCCAGCACCCGTGCATCCAGGCGCAGGTACTCGGGCGCCCGCCCACCGGGGATCACCAGGGCGTCGTAGGCGTCGGCGCGCACGTCGGCGAACGCGAAGTTCAGGGCGAACAGGTGCCCTGGCTTCTCGCTGTAGGTCTGGTCGCCCTCGAAGTCATGGATCGCGGTGCGCACCTTGTCACCGGCGCCCTTGTCCGGGCAGACGGCATGGACGGTATGCCCGACCATGGTCAGCGCCTGGAACGGCACCATGGTTTCGTAATCCTCGACGTAATCGCCGACGAGCATGAGGATGTTTTTCGCAGCCATCAGGGTTCTCCTGGGAAAGTCACTCGCGGAGTATCCACCCGCGGACGCCGGCGCGGGTAACAGCCTGCTACTACAGCGCCGGCGGCGGTCAGCGACGGCGGTCCAGCAGGTTGACCGCCATGCGGTCCAGCCAGCCCCACAGGCGCTGGTAGAAGCGCTTGAGCAGCGGCCGCGCGCGCCAGTCGTCGAGGGAAATCTCCCGGCTCAGGGCGAAATCCCCGGCCAGGCTGGCGGCCACCTCCGCGGTCAGCGCGGGGTCCACCGCCTCCAGGTTGGCCTCCAGGTTGAAGCGCAGGTTCCAGTGATCGAAATTGCACGAGCCGAGGCTCACCCAGTCGTCCGCCAGCACCATCTTCAAATGCAGGAATCGCGGCTGGTATTCGAAGATTCGCACGCCGGCCTTCAGCAGCCGCGGGTAATAGCGCTGGCCGGCGAAGCGCACCGGCGGATGGTCGGTGCGCCGGCCGGTCAGCAGCAGGCGCACGTCGACGCCGCGTCGCGCGGCCTTGATCAACGCCCGGCGGACCTTCCAGCTGGGCAGGAAATAGGGCGTCGCCAGCCAGACCCGCTGGCGCGCGCGATGCAGGCTGCGCATCAGCGACTGAACGATGTCGCGGTGCTGCCGGGCATCCGCGTAGGCCACCCGCCCAAGCCCTTGCCCCGCCGGCGGACAGGGCGGCAGGTGTTCGAGCCCCGGCGCCTCCCCGGGTTTCCACGGGTGCCGGCCGAGGCTGGCCAGCCATTGCACGTTGAACAGCACCTGCCAGTGCCCGACCAGCGGCCCGCGGATCTCCACCATGACCTCGTGCCAGGGGCTGGCATCGGCGCCGGGCAGCCAGAACTCGTCGGTGGCGCCGGCGCCGCCGACGAAGGCCACCGTTTCGTCCACCACCAGCAACTTGCGGTGATCGCGGTACAGGTTGTTCAGGCCGCGCCGCCAGCGCAGCGGGTTGTAGGCCTGCAACTGCACGCCGGCGGCGGCCAGGCGCGCGCGCAGGGTCATGCCCAGGCGCAGGCTGCCGAAGCCGTCGAACAGGCAGCGCACCTTGACCCCGCGCTCGGCGGCGGCGCACAGCGCCTCGACCAGCCGCTCGCCGCATTGCCCGGCCTCCACCAGGTAGAGCTCCAGGGCGATCTGCCGCTGCGCGCGGTCGATCGCCGCGAGCATCGCCGGGAAAAAGCGCGGGCCGTCCACCAGCAGGCTGAAGCGGTTGCCGTCCCTCCACGGGAAGATGGTGCCCACGGACCGCTCAGCGCTCGCCGAAGATCAGCACGGCGCCGACCGGCACCGAGGGGCTGAGCAGGTCGAGGCCGGCGCCGGCGCGCAGCCGCTCCAACCCCGCCGCCAGGCCGAAATCCGGTGCCTGCAGCACCAGCGGCGCCAGGGTCACCACTTGGAAGCGATGGTCATCCAGGCGGGTGGCCAGCAGGTCGGCCTGGTAGTGCCGGGTCTTGCCGTGCAGGGTCAGGCTCAGCGGCAGGCGCAATTCGAGTTGCGCGCCGGGCGCCAGGTTGGTGATCGGGCCGAGATCCAGCCGCGCGGCGACCCGCGCCTCGGGGAAATGCGCCACCTCGAACAGCCACTGGCGCAGGCGCTGGTCGCGCAGCGGCACCCCGGTGCTCACCGAATCCAGCTCGATGCGCAGGAGCGCCTGCCCGGCGTCGTCGATGGTGCCGTGCAGGGTGAGGAAGCGGTGGACTTCGGACAGCGTGCCCTGCTTGCTGGAAATGAAGGAAATGCGCGAGGACTCGTTGTCCAGGTACCAGCCCGCCTGGGCTTGCCAGGCGGCGCCGAGAAGCAGGAGGAACACAGCATAGGGGCGGAACATCGGGAAGCCTTCGGACAGTCGAACAGGGCGGAACGATAACCGTCCGGACCGCCCTTGCCCACCCTTCCCGGCCGTCACTCCGGCAAGGCGTCCGCCTCCGGCAGCAGCCGGCAGCCCTGGCGCGGGCTCACCCAGGCGGCGCTCTGGGTGCTGCCCAGGCCGCGCGCGGTCACCCGCTTGCGCGCGGGATCGTCGTGGAAGCCGCTGAGGGGCACGTACTGCCTGACGTAGGCGGCGCAGTAATCGGCCGGGTTGTCCATCACGTAGCGACAGGAGCAGTACTCCTTGGCGCTGTAGGCGCCGACGATGGCGGGGAAAGCCGCCAGGTCCACGCGGTTGCGCCAGGCCAGCCCGGACAGCAGCACCAGGCCGAGCAGCACCAGGACCCCGAGGATGCGCAGCAGGCGGCGGCTCATGGGCGCACCTGCGGGGCGAAGGCGGCCAGGGCGCGCTTGAGCAGTTCGTCGTGGCGATAGGCGTCGTCGCGGTCGTCGGCATAACGCACGATCACCAGCCCGGCGCTTGGCATGACGTACAGCGCCTGGCCCCAGTGGCCGAGGGCGGCGAAGGTGTCCTCCGGCGCGTCCGGCCAGGGCTTGGCCGCCCCTTTCAGCACCGCGTTGAGCCACCAGTGCCCGCCCGGCACCGCCTCGCCCGGCCGCCCGCGGTAGCCGGCGAAAGGCTTGCGGTTGAACGCCAGCCAGTCCTTCGGCAGCAACCGGCGCTCGCCCCAGCGGCCGTCGCGCTGCATCAGCAGGCCGACCCGCGCCAGGTCGCGGGCGCTCAGGTAGGCGTAGGAGGAACCGACCAGGGTGCCGGCGGCATCGGTCTCCCAGACCGCCGACGTGATGCCGAGGGGGTCGAACAGCGCGGTCCAGGGGTAGTCCGGGTAGGCCTTGGCGCCAACCATGCCCTTCAGCGCGGCGGCCAGCACGGCGCTGTCGCCGCTGGAATAGCGGAAGCGCTTGCCCGGCACCGCGTCCAGCGGCCGCGCCGCGGCGAACCCGGCCATGTCCGCCCGGCCGCGGGTATAGAGCATCGCCACCACCGAGGATTTCAGCGGCGCGTACTCGTAGTCCTCGGACCAGGCCATGCCGGAGGCCCAGTGCAGCAGGTCTTCCAGGCGCACGTTGGGACGCTTGGCGAAGGCCGGATAGTAGCGGGCGACGGGATCGTCCAGCTTGAAGCGCTTTTCCCCGTAGGCCACCCCGAGCAGGGTGGCGAGCAGGCTCTTGCTGATCGACCAGGTGAGGTGCGGCGTGCTCGCCGTGGTCGGCGCCGCGTAACGCTCGTAGACCAGCACGCCATCGCGCACCACCAGCAACGCGTCGGTGCGCACGCCGCGGCGGGAAAGGTCGTCGCGGGCGGGAAAGGCATAGGCCTCGAAGGCTTCGAGCGCGGCGCCGGGCGGCTCGGCCGCGCGGCTCCAGTCGACGCCGGGCCAGGTTTCCGCCTGGGCCGGAAGGAAGGAAACGCCCAGGCAGAAACCGGCGAGCCGGCAGCACTGGCGCAGGAAGGAAACGGGCATCGAACGGCCTCTGCTTGTCGTGTGGGCGCAACGAAACCTGTCGGCGCGCGGCGATGCCAGGGCGAAACCGCTGCGGGCCGCGCGTTCGCCCCCGGGACGAATCGCCGCTCCGGGAGGACCCCGCCCGGGCATCGCGCGCCGACGTTTTTCGCAGAGAACCTAACACGCGGCAGGCGACAGGCAAACGCTCGGTCGCCGCGGGCCTCAGCGCGGCAACTGGTAGTCCTGCGGGCCCATCAGGTCGAGGCCGCACTCGAGGTTTTCGATCCAGTAGAGGAAGGCGCTGATCATTTCCTGGCCGACGAAGGGCCGCCCGTGCTGCGGCACGATCATCTCCACGTCCATCTGGCGCACCATCGCCGCCCACAGCCGGCAGATCTTGTTGCTCGCCATGTAGCGCTTGTGGAAGCCCTCCATGTGCGGCAGGTGGGCGGCGAAATCCGCCACCGGCGTGGCGTCTTCCACCAGGGAGGCGCCCATGTCGCCGGAGAACAGGATCTTGCTCAGCGGATCGTAGATCTGGAAATTGCCCACCGAGTGCAGGAAGTGCGCCGGCACCGCCTTGAGCTGGCACTTCCCGAGGGGAATCGACTGGCCACGGTCGGGCAACGCGATGATCCGGTCATAGGTGGAGATACCGTGGCTGATCGCCAGGTAGTTGGCCGTGAGGTGCGGCAGGAAGCGCGCCCACAGCTTGGAGCAGATCACCTTGGCGCGGGTGTGCAGCAGCCATTTGTCCAGGGAGGCGATGATGTCCGGGTCCTGGTGCGAGGCGAAGATGTAGGTCAGGTCCTGCACGCTGATGAACTTGGACAGCTCCAGCGACAGCGGGGTGTAGGTGAGGTCGCCACCCGGGTCGAGCAGCAGTTGCTCGTCGTGGTCGATGATCAGGAACTGGTTGGACTGCACCCCGTCGCCACTGACAAGGTCGTCGAACATCAGGCATTGATGGGCGCCGTTGTCGAACAGCACGATGGGCTCGCGTCGCATGGATTTCTCTCCGGAAATGCGCGAGGACCATACCGGGCGTGGCGCTATGCCGCACTGACCTGGATCAAGCCGCGGACCTCCCGCGCCGCCCGGCCGCCGCGCCCGTCGCGACGTCGCGAGACCGGCGGCTCAGCCCAGGCCCAGCGCCTCGCGGGCCTTTTCCAGGCGCCGCTCGCGGGCGGTGGCGGCGATCCCGAGCAGGCCGCGGTCGCGCTGCCACAGCGCCGGCCAGGGCGCCGGCGTGGCGGCGAAGGCGGCGTCCAGGTCGGCGTGCAGCGCCTGGAACTGCGCGAACAGACCGGCCAGCAGCATGTGGCCGCCCGCCGCCGACGGGCACTGCCGCGCCCCTTCCGCGCAGCCGCCGAGCAGCGCGATCAGGCGCAGGCGCAAGGGTTCCGGCCAGCCGGCGTCGAGGCCGACGCCGTAGAGCCAGGCGACCAGGGCGGCGAGCACGTAGAGGTCCTCCAGGGTGCGGAACGGCTTGGCGTAGTCGCTCCAGCCATCGCCCGCCAGGCGTTCGCAATGAGCCCCCTCCAGATACAGCCGGGCGTGGCCGATGTCCGGCATCAGCGGCAGCGCCGGCAGGGCTTCGAGGCGCACCCCGGGGGAGCCGTTGCGCACCACGCAGAGCGCCAGCCGCGGCGCCTCGCCGGGAGCGTCCTCCCGCGCCGCCACCAGCAGCCAGTCGGCGGCGTCGGCGGCGCTGACGAAATCCTTGCGGCCGTTCAGGCTCAAGCCCTCCAGGCGGGTCTCCAGGTCCGCCGGGCGCAGGCTGCGCCGCTCGGTCACGCAGAAGGCGCCCAGGCTCGCCGGGGCCGAAGGCCACAGGGCGCGCAACGCGGCCTGGTAGCCGGCGAGGAAGGCCAGCCCCGGGGTCGCCGCCAGGCGTCCGCCGAGCAGCGCCAGGCGCAGCGGCGTGGCGTCGCCGGCCCGCGCGCGCAGGGCCGCGTACCAGTCGTCCAGGCGGACGGGGGCGAGGCGTTGGAGCGGGCCGAGCGAAGCCTGCCAGGGCATGGTGGGGTTCCTCCTCAAGGGGCGGTCACTGTCACACAAGCATCACCGCCGCGTCACCGGGCTGACACCGGCGCGGCCTAGGCTGAGCTTGCACAACGAGCACGACTGACTGCAACCGGGAACGCGCCGGCCAACGGAGGCCCTCCATGACCCAGATCGCCCTCACTCACGACGCCGTCGTCCGCCTGGAAAAACGCCCGCGCCGCCTGCGCGCCGAACGCCTGGAGGGCGTCGCCGCCCTGCGCGAGGCCCAGGCCCTGCGCTTCCGGGTGTTTAGCCGGGAGTTCGCCGCCACCCTCAAGGGCGCCGAGTTCGGCCTCGACATGGATGACTACGACCCCCATTGCGAACACATCGGCGTGCGCGACCTGGGCAGCGGGCAACTGGTGGCCACCACGCGCCTGCTCGACCACCGCGCCGCCGCCGACCTCGGGCGCTTCTACAGCGAGGAAGAATTCAGCCTGCACGGCCTCGCCGGCCTGCAAGGCCCGGTGCTGGAGATCGGCCGCACCTGCGTCGACCTCGACTACCGCAACGGCGCCACCATCGCGGTGCTCTGGGGCGAACTGGCGGAGGTGCTCAACCAGGGCGGCTACCGCTACCTGATGGGCTGCGCGAGCATCCCCATGCAGGACGGCGGCATCCAGGCGCGGGCAGTGATGCAACGCCTGCGCGACGGCTACCTGTGCACCGAGCACCTGCGCGCCGAGCCGAAGAACCCGCTGCCGGCATTGAACCTGCCGGACAACCTCAGCGCCGAGCTGCCGCCGTTGCTCAAGGCCTACATGCGCCTGGGCGCGAAGGTCTGCGGCGAACCCTGCTGGGACCCGGACTTCCAGGTCGCCGACGTGTTCATCCTGCTCAAGCGCGACGAGCTGTGCCCGCGCTATGCCCGCCACTTCAAGGCCGCCGTGTGAAGCTGCGCCGCCCGGCACGCCTCGCCCGGCTGTGCGCCGTGCTGCTGCTGGGCATCGGCCTGGCCGCAGTGGCCGGTCTCCTGGAGCGCCTTACCCGCGACCCGCGGCTGCGCCCGCGCCTGACCCGCTGGTTCCTCGCCCGCCTCGCGCGCGCCCTGCCCATGCGGGTGCGGGTCCACGGGCAGGTGCCCCGGGAGCCGATGCTGTGGGTCGCCAACCACGTGTCCTGGACCGACATCCCGCTGCTCGGCGCCCTGGCGCCGCTGGCCTTCCTGTCCAAGGCCGAGGTGCGCGCCTGGCCGCTGGCCGGCTGGCTGGCGCAACAGGCCGGCACCCTGTTCATCCGCCGCGGCGCGGGCGAAGGCGCCCTGCTCGGCCCGCGCCTGGCCCAGCACCTGCGCCAGGACCGCGCGCTGCTGATCTTCCCGGAAGGCACCACCACCGACGGCAACGGCCTGCGCACCTTCCACGGACGCTTGCTGGCCTGCGCTCTCGAGGCGCAACGAGCGCTGCAACCGGTGGCGATCCGCTACCGCCGCGGGGACGGAGCGGACCCCCTCGCGCCCTTCGTCGGCGACGACGACCTGGTCAGCCATTTGCTGCGCCTGTTCGAAGCGGACGTCGGCGAGGTAGACATCCACCTGCTGGCGCCGATTCCCAGCCAGGGCCTGTCGCGCAACGAACTGGCGGCGCGCGCCCAGGCGGCCATCGCCGAGGCCCTCGGCCTCAGCGCGCCCGCCCTGCGCAAAGCGGCCTGACGGCCAGGGCCGACACCCGGCGGAAAAGCCGCCGCCTCAGGCCTGCGGCGGCACGCAGAGGATGTCGCCGGCGCCTTCCTTGAGCAGCGCCGTGGCCAGGCCGCCGAGCATGGCTTTCTTCAGGCTCAACTGGCCGTGGGTGCCGATCACCAGCAACTGCGGGCGCAACTCCGCCTGGGTGCGCCGCACCACCTCCAGCGGGGCGCCTTCGCTCACCCGCAGGCGCTCTTCGGGGAAGTTCGCCTCTTGCTCGGCGAGGAAGGTCCGCAGCGCCCGCGCGGCGCGCCGCTCGGTCTCGGCGACGTGTTCGCGCATCTGCGCCTGATCGATCCCGGCGTAGAGCATGAAGCCCTTGGCGAAGGGCTCGAAGGCATACAGCACCCAGCTCCGGTAGCGTTCCAGCAATCCCAGGTCGCGGCTGCGACGCAGCGCGGCGGCCGAGGTCGGCGACAGGTCGAGGGCCAGCAGCAGGCCGCGGTAGTCCTCCTCGGCCGGCCCGCTCACCCGCAGCACCGGCAGGCGCGCGCGGCGCAGCACCCGTTCGCCGGTGGTGCCGACGAACGCCTCGCGGGCGGCGCTGGGCCGATGGCGGCCGAGCAGCACCAGGTCGACGCCCAGCTCCAGGCTCATCTCGCCGATGCAGCGCTCGGCGTCGCCGGCGCATACCAGCACCCGCGGACGGCGGCCGCACAAGGTTTCGAGGCGGTCGACCCGCGCCAGCAGCAGTTCGGTGATCTGCGCCACCTGATGCTCCAGCACGCTCTCCGGATAGTCTTCGTCCACCACGTGCAGCAACGTCCAGTCGCAGCCGAAGTCGCGTACCAGGCGTACCGCACGCAGGATGGCGTGCTCCGAGCGCGCGGACAGGTCGGTGGCGACCAGCAGACTGTTCATCGGCGGCTCCTCCGCATGAAAAAACCGGCATTCCAGCGCAACGCGCCGCCTCGGCCCTTGATGCATGTCAATCCGCCGGGCCGCGCCGGCGGACGCGCCGCGATTCCCGCCCGGCGCGCCATCCCGCTATACTCGGCGGCTTTCCCGATCAGCCGCGAGTAAGGGTCCCGCCCCCATGGACAAGACCTATCAGCCCCACGCCATCGAGACGTCCTGGTATCAGAACTGGGAGTCCCGTGGTTATTTCGCCCCGCAAGGCGCCGGCGAGCCCTACACCATCATGATCCCGCCGCCGAACGTCACCGGCAGCCTGCACATGGGCCACGGCTTCAACAACGCGATCATGGATGCGCTGATCCGTTTCCGCCGCATGCAGGGCCGCAATACCCTGTGGCAGCCGGGCACCGACCACGCCGGGATCGCCACGCAGATGCTGGTGGAGCGCCAGATCGGCGCCCAGGGCCTGTCGCGCCACGACCTCGGCCGCGAGAAATTCCTCGACAAGGTGTGGCAGTGGAAGGCCGAGTCCGGCGGCAACATCAGCCGGCAGATCCGTCGCCTGGGTTCCTCGGTGGACTGGTCGCGCGAGCGCTTCACCATGGACGCCGGTCTCTCCGAGGCGGTCAAGGAAGCCTTCGTGCGCCTGCACGAGGACGGCCTGATCTATCGCGGCAAGCGCCTGGTCAACTGGGACACCAAGCTGCACACGGCGATCTCCGACCTGGAAGTGGAAAGCCACGACGACAAGGGCCACCTCTGGCACCTGCGCTATCCGCTGGCGGACGGCGCCAGGACCGCCGAGGGCGCCGACCACCTGGTGGTCGCCACCACCCGCCCGGAAACCATGCTCGGCGACGCCGCGGTGGCGGTGAACCCCCATGACGAGCGCTACCAGGCGCTGATCGGCACCTTCGTCGAACTGCCGCTGCTCGGCCGGCGCATCCCGATCGTCGCCGACGACTACTGCGACCCCGAGTTCGGCACCGGCTGCGTGAAGATCACCCCGGCCCACGACTTCAACGACTACGAAGTCGGCAAGCGCCACGGCCTGCCGCTGATCAACATCTTCGACAAGAACGCCGCGGTGCTGGCCACCGCCCAGGTGTTCCGCCTCGACGGCAGCGTCGATACCGACTTCGACGGCAGCCTGCCGGCCGAATACGCCGGCCTGGATCGCTTCGAGGCGCGCAAACGCATCGTCGCCGCCTTCGAGACCCAGGGCCTGCTGGAGAAGATCGAGGACCACGCGCTGAAGGTGCCCAAGGGCGACCGCTCCGGCACCGTCATCGAGCCCTGGTTGACCGACCAGTGGTACGTTTCCACCAAGCCCCTGGCCGAGAAGGCCATCGCCGTGGTGGAAAGCGGTGAGATCCAGTTCGTGCCCAAGCAGTACGAGAACATGTACTTCAGCTGGATGCGCGACATCCAGGACTGGTGCATCAGCCGCCAGCTCTGGTGGGGCCACCGGATTCCCGCCTGGTACGACGAGGCCGGCCAGGTCTACGTCGGCCGCGACGAGGCCGAGGTGCGCGCCAAGCACGGCCTGGGCGACGCGCGCCTGCGCCAGGACGACGACGTCCTCGACACCTGGTTCAGCTCCGGCCTGTGGACCTTCTCGACCCTCGGCTGGCCCGAGCAGACCGAGGCGCTCAAGACCTTCCACCCCACCGACGTGCTGGTCACCGGCTTCGACATCATCTTCTTCTGGGTCGCCCGGATGATCATGCTGTCGACCCACCTGACCGGGCAGATTCCGTTCAAGACCGTGTACGTCCACGGCCTGGTGCGCGACGGCCAGGGGCAGAAGATGTCCAAGTCCAAGGGCAACGTGCTCGACCCGCTGGACATCATCGACGGGATCGGGCTGGACGCGTTGTTGGAAAAACGCACCAGCGGCCTGATGCAGCCGAAGATGGCCGAGAAGATCGCCAAGCAGACCCGCGCCGAGTTCCCCGAGGGCATCGCCAGCTACGGCACCGACGCATTGCGCTTCACCTATTGCTCGCTGGCCTCCACCGGCCGCGACATCAAGTTCGACATGGGCCGCGTCGAAGGCTACCGCAACTTCTGCAACAAGCTGTGGAACGCCGCCAACTTCGTCATCGAGAACACCGATGGCCAGGACACCGGCGTGCATGACGAGACGGTGGAGCTGTCCTCCGTCGACCGCTGGATCATCTCCCACCTGCAGCGCGCCGAACGCGAAGTCACCCGCCAACTCGACGCCTTCCGCTTCGACCTGGCCGCGCAGGCGCTCTACGAATTCGTCTGGGACGAGTACTGCGCCTGGTACCTGGAACTGGTCAAGCCGGTGCTGTGGGACGAGAACGCGCCCATCGAGCGCCAGCGCGGCACCCGCCGCACGCTGATCCGCGTGCTGGAAGTGATCCTGCGCCTGGCCCACCCGTTCATGCCCTTCATCACCGAGGAAATCTGGCAGCGCATCAAGGCCCAGGCCGGCAAGCAGGGCGACACCCTGATGCTGCAACCCTGGCCGGTGGCCGATGAGGCGAGGATCGACGCCGCCGCCGAAGGCGACATCGAGTGGGTCAAGACGCTGATGCTCGGCGTGCGGCAGATCCGTGGCGAGATGAACATCTCCATGGCCAAGCGCATCGACATCATCGTCGCCAACGCCTCGGACACCGACCTGCGCCGGCTGAACGACAACGCGCCGCTGCTGAACAAGCTGGCCAAGCTGGAGTCGGTGCGCGTGCTGGGCGCCGGCGAGGAAGCGCCGATGTCCGCCACCGCCCTGGTCGGCGACATGCAGGTGCTGGTGCCGATGGCCGGGCTGATCGACAAGGCCGCCGAGCTGGCGCGCCTGGACAAGGAAATCCAGCGCCTGGACGGCGAAGTCAAGCGCGTCGGCGGCAAGCTCGGCAACCAGGGCTTCGTCGCCAAGGCGCCGCCCGAGGTGATCGACAAGGAACGCGCCAAGCTCGCCGAGGCCGAACAGGCCCTGGCGCGACTCGCCGAACAGCGCGGCAAGATCGCCAACCTGTAACGCCAAAAGCCCGGGCCCGCCCGGGCTTTTTCATGGCGCCCCCACGCCGGCGGCGTGGTGGATGAAAAAAGCGTCATCCACCCTACGGGACGAACAGTCCGCGGTCGCGGTTCTCGCCCCCCGTAGGGTGGATCACGCTCCACCGATCCACCGGATGGCCCCCCGCGGCATTTCTCGCCAGGTCGTGCTTTTCCGAATGACGCTCCCGCGATCACCTTCGGCGTCGGCGGGTGGTGGATGAAAAAAGCGTCATCCACCCTACGGGACGAGCAACCCTCGATCGCGGTTCTCGCCCCCCGTAGGGTGGATCACGCTTCACCGATCCACCGCTCCCTTCACCTACACCTCCTTGCACGCCATCCTCCTCCGGCAGGCTGGCACAGGGGGCACTACACCCGGTCGCCCGGGGCTGGCAGGATAGGCGCGCGTCGCCGCCCCGCTGGGGCGCGGCGTGATCCACCCGTTCTTCGCCAGCCGCCATTGCACCCTGCGCCGCCGGGCGGCACGTCTCTACCCTTGAGCGCCACGGATACCCGCCATGCAGACCAGCAAGACCCGCACCAGCTTCTACCGCCGCCTCTACGTCGCCTGGCTGATCGACAGCGGCGCGGCCACCAGCGTGCCGGCGCTGATGAGCGCCACCGGCATGCCCCGACGCACCGCCCAGGACACCCTCGCCGCCCTCGCCGAGCTGGACATCGACTGCGTCTTCGAACAGGACGCCGGCGAGCGCAACAACGCCGGCCACTACCGCATCCGCGACTGGGGGCCGATCGATCGCCAGTGGATCGCCACGCATTTGCCGCACATCAAGCACACCCTCGGCTATCCGTGACAGGCTGCGAGCGACGCCTTACCGAGGGGACGGGATGAATCCGCAATTGATCTGGGTGCTGACCCTGCTGGCCGTCGCCGTGGCGCTGTTCGTCGCCAACCGGCCGCGGATGGACGTGGTGGCGCTGCTGGTGATGGTGATCCTGCCGCTGTCGGGAGTGATCGACGTGCAGGACGCCCTGGCCGGCTTCAGCGATCCCAGCGTGGTGCTGATCGCCGCGCTCTTCGTTATCGGCGAGGGCCTGGTGCGCACCGGCGTGGCCCTGCGCCTCGGCGAATGGCTGGCACGCCGCGCCGGCAGCAGCGAGACGCGCTTGCTGGTACTGCTGATGCTGGCCGCCGCCGGGCTCGGCTCGGTGATGAGCTCCACCGGGGTGGTGGCGATCTTCATTCCGGTGGTGCTCAGCGTCGCCTCGCGCCTGCGCATTTCGCCGCGCCGGCTGATGATGCCGCTGTCGGTCGCCGGGCTGATCAGCGGCATGCTCACCCTGGTGGCCACGGCGCCGAACCTGGTGGTGCACAGCGAGCTGCGCCGCGCCGGCTACGAAGGCCTGGGGTTCTTCGCCGTCACCCCGTTCGGCCTGGCGGTGCTGGCCCTGGGCGTTGGCTACATGCTGCTCACCCGCCGCTGGCTCGGCGGCACCAGCCCCAAGGACGACGCGCGCCAGGCGCGGCGCACCTTGCTCGACCTGGTCCGCGACTATCACCTGGCCGGCCGCGAACGGCGCCTGCGGGTGAGCGCCGACTCGCCGCTGCTCGGCCGGCCGTTGCAGGAGCTGCACCTGCGTACCCTGCATGGCGCCAACGTGGTGGGCATCGAGCGGCAATACCGCTTCGGCCGCGAAGTGCTCAGCCCCAGCGCCAGCACCGAGATCAAGGCAGGCGACGTGCTGCTGCTCGACCTCTTCGCGCCCCTCGAAGACCTCCACGCCCTGTGCCGGCAGCTCGGCCTGGAGCCGCTGCGCCTGCGCGGCAGCTACTTCACCGACCAGTCGCGGGAGGTGGGCATGGCCGAAGTGACCCTGCCGCCGGAGTCCACGCTGATCGGCAAGACCCTGCTGGAGCTGGCCTTCCGCAGCCAGTACGGGCTCAACGTGATCGGCCTGCGCCGGGAGCGCGAGCCCCTCACCGGGGCGCTGGTGGAGGAACGCCTGCGCTTCGCCGACACCCTGCTGGTGATAGGCCCGTGGAAGGCGATTCGCCAGTTGCAGACCCAGCAACGGGATTTCCTCGTGCTGAGCCTGCCGGCCGAAGTGGACGAGGTGGCGCCGGCCGCCAGCCGCGCGCCCTTCGCCCTGCTGGCCCTGGCGCTGATGGTGCTGCTGATGATCGGCGGCTGGGTGCCCAACGTGCTCGCCGCGCTGATCGGCTGCCTGGTGATGGGCGCCTTCCGCTGCATCGACATGGACAGCGCCTACCGCTCGATCCACTGGCAGAGCCTGATCCTGATCGTCGGCATGCTGCCGTTCGCCCTGGCCCTGGAGAAGACCGGCGGCATCGAGCTGGCGGTGGCCGGGCTGGTCGGCCTGCTCGGCGACGCCGGCCCCTATGCGATCCTCGCCAGCCTGTTCGCCCTCACCGCGCTGATCGGCCTGTTCATCTCCAACACCGCCACCGCGGTGTTGATGGCGCCGGTGGCCATCGCCACCGCGCAGCAGCTCGGCGCCTCGCCCTACCCCTTCGCGATCACCGTGGCCCTGGCCGCCTCGGCAGCTTTCATGACGCCGATTTCCTCGCCGGTGAACACTCTGGTGCTGGGCCCGGGCCAGTACCGCTTCGGCGACTTCGTGAAGATCGGCGTGCCCTTCACCCTGCTGGTGATGCTGATCAGCGTGCTGATGGTGCCCTGGCTGTTCCCGCTGTACTGAGGCGCGGCCGCTGCCGCCGGGCGCGCGGCTGTGGGAGAATGCCGGCCCGCCCCACTCGACCGATCCCGCTATGTCCAGACCCCGCGGCGGCGCCCCGCGCCCCACGCCTCCCGCCGAACGCCCGGCCACGCTGCACCCGCGCAACCGCCACCAGGGCCGCTACGACTTCCCCGCGCTGATCGCCGAAAGCCCGGCGCTGGCCGCCCACGTGATCCTCAACCCCTATGGCAAGCCGAGCATCGACTTCGCCGATCCCGAGGCGGTGAAGGTGTTCAACCGCGCCCTGCTCAAGCGCTTCTACGGCATCGCCCACTGGGACATTCCGCCCGGCTACCTGTGCCCGCCGATTCCCGGCCGCGCCGACTACCTGCACGGCCTGGCCGACCTGCTCGCCGAGGATCGCCAGGCGGGCGCCACCGCGGCCGGGCACCCGGCGCGGTCCCTCGAGGCGACGATCCCCCGCGGCCCGGCGGTGCGCGTGCTGGACATCGGCGTCGGCGCCAATTGCATCTACCCGCTGATCGGCCATTGCGAATACGGCTGGCGCTTCGTCGGCGCCGACATCGACCCGCAGGCGCTGGACTCGGCGCGGGCGATCGTCGCCGGCAACCCCGGGCTCGACGGGGCCATCGAGCTGCGCAGGCAAGCCGAACCGCGGCACCTGTTCAAGGGCCTGCTGGAGACCGGCGAGCGTTTCGACCTGAGCCTGTGCAACCCGCCGTTCCACGCCTCCCTCGACGAAGCCACCCGCGGCAGCCAGCGCAAGTGGCGCAACCTCGGCAAGCTCGATCCGCGGCGCAGGCTGCCGCTGCTCAATTTCGGCGGCCAGGGCGCCGAACTCTGGTGCGTCGGCGGCGAAGCCGGGTTCCTGCAACGGATGATCGACGAAAGCGTCGCCTACCCGACCCAGGTGCTCTGGTTCAGCAGCCTGGTGTCCAAGGCCGGCAATCTGCCGGGGGTGCTGGCCCGGCTGCGCGCCGCCAAGGCCCGTGAAGTGCGCACCCTGGACATGGCCCAGGGGCAGAAGCAGAGCCGCTTCGTCGCCTGGACCTTCCTCGACGCCGAGCAGCGCCACGCCTGGCACGCAGCGCGCCAGGCGCTGTAAGCCAGGAGACGGGATCGGTCAGGGCGCACGGATCGAAGCCCCCTGGGGCCCTTCGTCCGGCGTAAGCCCCTTCGCCGGGATGCCAGCCCTTCCGCCCGCCGCTTTCGGGGAACTCCATGCGGGCGATCACGCCGGCCGCGCCTGTCAGGACGGCGGCGTTTCTCGTTCCAGCAGGCGGCGCTTGCGTTCCACCCCCCAGCGGTAGCCGGACAACTGGCCATCGCTGCGCACCACCCGGTGACAGGGAATGGCCACCGCCAGGCGGTTGGCCCCGCAGGCACGGGCCACGGCCCGCACCGCGCGGGGCGCGCCGATCCGGGCGGCGATGTCCGCGTAGCTCGCCGTGCTGCCCAACGGAATCTCGCGCAGCGCCTGCCACACCCGCTGCTGGAAGGCGGTGCCGCGCACGTCCAGCGGCAGGTCCAGGCCCAGCGCCGGCGCCTCGATGAAGCCGACCACCAGCGCCACCAGCCTCTCGAACGGCGCGTCGCCGCCGACCAGTTCGGCGCGGGGAAAGGCATCCTGCAGTTGCCGCAGCAACGCGTCCGGGTCGTCGCCCAGCAGGATCGCGCACACCCCCCGCGCGCTCTGCGCCACCAGGATCGAACCCAGGGAGCACTCGCCCAGGGCGAAGCGGATCGCGGTGTTGCTGCCGCCCGCGCGGTAGTCGCTGGGGGTCATCCCCAGCAGCGCGTCGCTGGCGGCGTAGAAGCGCCCGTTGGAATTGAATCCGGCGGCGTAGAGGGTTTCCGTCACCGAGGCGCCCTTTTCCAGCCCCGCCCGCACCGCGCGCCTGCGCCGGGCGTCGGCGTAGGCCTTCGGGGTCAGGCCGGTGATCGCCTTGAAGATCCGGTGGAAATGGTAGGGGCTCACGCCAGCCGCGGCGGCCAGTTCGGCCAAGCTCGGCGGCTGCTCCGCCGCGTCGATGCGCCGACAAGCCTCGGCCACCCACTGCGCGCGTCGCGCCGCCACCTGGCCGCGGTCGGCCGCCGCGCGCCGGCTCGGCCGGTAACCGGCCGCCTCGGCCTGCTCGGCGCTGTCGAAGAACTCCACGTTCTCCGGGCGCGGCAAGCGCGCCGAGGCGCTGGGCCGGCAGTACACGCCGGTGGTCCGCACGGCGTAGACGAAACGGCCGTCGGCCGCCGGGTCGCGCGCCAGCACGGCGTGCCAGCGCGGATCGGCCTGGACGGCGGCGGCATCGCCTGGAATCGGGGATCTGGATGAGCGCATGGCTGCTCCGCAAGGGTGGAAGGGCATCGGAGGCCAGGTTAGGCCGGGCCGTCCGGCGCCGCACTCCGCCTGTTGCGCTCGAATTCCGTGGGGGTCGCCGGGACCCGCCAGAGGTACCAGGCGGCAACGGTGCGATGGGGTCGCCAGGCGGCGCCGATCTCGATCATCCGCTTGCGCGTGGGTTGCCGCTCCAGGCCTTTCAGCCGGCGATAGCCCTCGCGCACGCCGAAGTCGTCGGCGGGCAGCACATCCATGCGTTCCAGGCTGTAGATCAGCAGCATTTCCACGGTCCAGCGGCCGACGCCGCGCAGGGGCAGCAGGCGTTCGATGAGCGTTTCGTCGTCCAGGGTCGCGGCGACCTCGCCGCTGGGGATGATCCCGCTCAGGCGGGCCTCGGCGATGCCCAACAAGGCCAGTGCCTTGTTCGCGGAGAACCCGCACCCGCGCAACCCCTCGGCGCCGAGGGCCAGCAGTTGGGCGGGAGCGGGAAAACCGCCGCCGGGCGTCGAGGCCAGCAGGCGCCCGAGCATGGCATCGCCGGCGCGGGCGTGCAGTTGCTGGTAGGCGATCGCCCGCGCCAGGGCCTCGTAGGGTTCGCGGGACGGCTTGGGCGCATGGGCGCAGGGGCCGACCGTGCGCACCAGCCAGGCCCAGTCCGGGTCCAGGTCGGCGAGGAACGCGCTGGCCTGGCGGTAATCCGCCTCGCCGCCCATCCGGGCGGTCATCGGCCGCTCCCGTGGCCGGGTGTCTTCGCACCCAGGCGCGGCGCGCCGGGGTGAGGCAGGTACGGGGTCGACCGGGAAGGCATCGAGCGGGAACGCGGGTCGGTCATCGGAGGAGTCCGGGCGGCGGGGACGACATGCAAGGGAGGGTCGGGGCCGGCCCTCCGTTCGATGCAGCCTAAAGCAAGACGCCGCTCCCGGCACCCCGTTCCTTGCGGCGAAGCGCACCGGCGGCGCGGCGTACGCCGGAGGAAGCCCGGGTACCTGTCCATGGCGGCCGCCATGCCCCTGGACGACGAGCCGGGGCGCCGGCTTGTCGGGCCGCTTTCCGATGGGGTAGGGTTAGGCCCTGGCCCGGAACCCCCGGCCCGCTTTCCCGGTAACCCTCCATGCCTCGATCCGCAGCGCTTTCCGCTTCCGCATCCACGCCCGCCACGGCCGTGATCGCGAACGTCGCTGCGCGCATCGACGCCCTTGCAGGCGCCCTCGCAGGTACCCATGCAGGTGCTCTCGCCTGCGCCCTTTCCCCACCCCCGCCTGTCGATCCGCCGGCCGCTCCGCGCGGCTGACCCGATCCCCTCCGGTCTTTCCAGGCGACGCCCCCGCGGCCGTCGTTGCCGGAGCCCCGTCCTTTCGACAGGTACCTTCCCATGTCCTTTAGCAAACTCGCGTCCGCCCACGGGACGACCCTGCTGTTCGTGCTGCTCTGGAGCAGCGGGGCGATCTTCGCCAAATGGGGGCTCGACCACGCGTCGGCCTTCGCCTTCCTCCTGCTGCGCCTGGCCCTTGCCCTGGTCGCGCTGCTGATCATCCGCCGTTCGCCGCGGCGCTGGCTGCCCGAGCCGGGCACCCGCTGGCGGGTCGCGCTGACCGGCCTGTCGCTGGTCGGCGGCTACCAGATCGGTTACCTGCTGGCCCTGGACCACGGCATCACCCCGGGGGTGCTCGCCACCCTGCTGGGCGTGCAGCCGATCCTCACCCTGCTGCTGTTCGAGCGCCGCTATTCCTGGCGCCGTGGCCTGGGCTTGGCGCTGGCCCTGGGCGGCCTGACCCTGGTGGTGTGGCAGAGCATCGGCCTGGCGCGGTTTTCCCTGGCCGGCATGCTCTGGGCCCTGCTCGCCCTGCTGGCCATGACCTTCGGCGCGATCCTGCAGAAAGGCCTGAGCCAGCCGCCGCTGCGGGTGCTGCCGCTGCAGTACGCGGTGAGCCTGCTGCTCTGCGCGGCCTTCGCGCCCTTCCAGCCGCTGCACGCCGAGGCGAGCCTGGGCTTCATCCTGCCGCTGCTGTGGCTGGCCCTGGTGATCTCGGTGGCGGCGACCCTGCTGCTGTACCGGCTGATCCAGGCCGGCAGCCTGGTCAACGTCACCAGCCTGTTCTATCTGGTGCCCGGCGTGACCGCCCTGCTGGACTATCTGCTGCTCGGCAATCCGCTGTCAGGCCTGAGCCTGCTGGGCATGGCGGCGATCCTCGGCGGCCTGGCGCTGGTCTTCCGCACCGGCTGACGCGCCGCCGTGGCGCCCTGCCGTTGGCTTCGAGCGCCTGGGCGTGGCTGGGTTGGGTCGTCCCAGGGCCACCCGCGAAAAGTGCTGCACTCGGCGCTGCGGGCCGGCTGGGAAGACTGGTTTTTGCGCCGCGTGGACCAGCCGGCCGCGCCCTTCGCGCTCCCTAAAAAGGCCCCCAGGCCTTTGCGACCAAGGCGGCGAAGGACAGCACGAGCAGCCCACCGATTATCCAACGATCCCGCGGATGCCCGCCTGGAGGCGTGCGCTCGACCAGGTTGTTCAGGAACGCCGGCGGTTGCGGCCGGTGGACAGTACCTGGATTGGCAAGCGCCTGACGCTCGTGGCGGCGGAACGCGAACAATGCGCGCGCCTCTTGGTAGCGCCGCGAATGGAGCATCGCCAGCGCCAGCAGCGGCATCGCCAGCGCCGAGAGCTCCCACAGCCCGACGCCGCCCGGGACATCGAACAGGGCGCGCCCGATCAGCACCGTCGACGACGCCATGAAGCATGCCAGCAGCAGGGCCACCAGCGGCCAGAGAAACAGCCGGAAACCGCGTACCATGAGCACTTTGCACACCACGATCACCTGTCCTAGGGCGAGGGGAATCAAGACGTCCGCCGCGCCGTAGCCGCTCCCCGGCACCAGCCATCCGCGCAGGAAGCGGCCCACCAGCACGCAACTCCCCGCCAGGCTGAACAGCGTCAGCAACAGGGAACAGAAGAACAGCGGAAAATAACGCATCAATAGCGTAGCGAGCGGAATTTCCAAATGGTTTCTCACTGTTCTACCGCCAAACCAATTAATAACTTAACAGACCCGGCATAGGTACTCCCCGCCACTGACAGGCTAGCCGCAACAGCATCAACGATGAGGGATCGAGTAGTTGCCCTTAGTTGGGGAGCAGAATAAGCTCTAGGCAACTGATTCATAGTTTGTCTCATTTTCAAAGTTTGCAAACTCATATTAGGGTGTTGAATTTTCAACATTTCCCTTGTCAGCTTGTAACGCTCATGCTTATTGAGACCGTCTAAAATAGATCGCCAGCCCCTCCCCGTACTATGCTTCAATATTATAAGTTGCCGCCCCAACGAAGCATAACTGCCAGCAGCAGATGCTAATGACAAAGAATCCAAACATAACATAGTATTGGTATACCAATCCTCGCTATCTAACCAGGTATTGAATCCTGAGTCTCCTATCGCCTCCTGGTAAGTTCTAAGCCCACCGGCTAAGCATTGAGCTGTACTGGCCGCAGCACTAGCCATTCCTAAATACATTAAAGCTGTGCTTGTTCCCATTGTGAATGGCGTGCCTACACCGCCAGCTATCATAGCCAGCCATGATACAACGGCACCAGTACAAGAAAGAGACATACTTATTGCCTCCTTTATGACTCTTGACTCTCGAGCACTATTTGAAATTTCCGCCACTACCTGAGATACAGGAGCAGAAACACTCACTTCACGTATGATAATATTTTTTGGCGCCCGACTGCAGATAGAACGAAACTCACGCAATCTATATACCTGGTAATCGGAGTCAATATAAATCACCCCAGAACCAATCAGCTCAGGATCTTTATCTATAGCAGAAAACAAAGGCTCCATGCGGAAACGAGCATCTATTTTCTGACGCTGAAACTGAGCATTTAGAGATGTCTCAAAACCCAGCATACATCAATCCCCAGAATATTAACGATAATAATCATACATCAATGCTCGATACCAAATAGTGAGCCAATTCAAAAACAGCAATAACATTTAACCTTCTTCTAGGCTTAAGGATGGCCTGAAGTAGCCATGTATTTCTAGCCGATTTCAGTCCCGCCGTTTTGAAAGCTGTGAGCAGCAACTGCGCTTACTCAGCTTCTTATATGTGCTGCGGCGAGCGGCGATTTGCCAGATGACATCATGTCCTTCATGTTCAGGGCGTTTCTCGACGCCGCGGCAACCTGCATCGGCACCGACCACGTTTTCCTTCCCATGCAGCAGCCTGTCAACCTGAGTGATGTCCGCCACGTTCGCCGCTGTGCCCACACGGTGTGCACTAGGCCCGACTCATCATCAACACCGATGTGCGCCTTCATACCGAAGTAGTACTGGTTACCCTTCTTGGTCTGGTGCATCTCTGGATCGCGCTTGCCGTCCTGGTTCTTGGTCGAACTGGATGCATGGATCAGTGTGGCGTCGACGATGGTGCCCTGGCGCAGCAACAGCCCCTTGTCACTCAGGTAGCCGTTTACACGCCTAGAATCCGACCGCCAGCCCATGCCTCTCCAGCAGCCGACGGAAGTTGAGAATGGCGTTTCGCCCGGCATGCGCTCCAGGCTCAGTCCGGCAAACTGGCGCAGGATGGTCGTCTCGTATAACGCTTCTTCCATCGCCGGATCGCTGTAGCCAAACCAGTTCTGCATCAAGTGCGCCCGCAGCATCGCCATCAACGGATACGACGGACGACCGCTTTCACCCTTGGGGTAGTGCGGCTTGATCAGTGCAATCGAACCCTTCCACGGCACGACCTGATCCATCTCGATCAGGAACAACTCCTTGCGGGTCTGCTTGCGCTTGCCGGCATATTCGGCGTCGGCGAAGGTCATTTGCTTCATCGGCAAACTCGATGGGTAGAATCCGGATATTTTGCCAAAATCAGAAAGTCTTCTTCAGGGTTTCCTTAGGTTTCACAGACCCGATAGCGGCTATCCAGCGCGCTGTAGCCCATGCCCACCGACTTGTGCACCCTGAGTTGCACCGGGATGCGCTCCTTCAGCGCCTCCACGTGGCTGATGATGCCGATGGTCTTGCCGCTGGCGTTGAGGGCGTCCAGGGCGTCCAGGGCGATTTCCAGGGTCTCGCCGTCGAGGGTGCCGAAGCCTTCGTCGAGAAACAGCGAGTCGATGCTGGTCTTGTGGCTGACCAGGTCGGACAGCGCCAGGGCCAGGGCCAGGCTGACCAGGAAGCTTTCGCCGCCGGACAGGGTACGGGTGTCGCGGGCGACGTCGCCCTGCCAGGTGTCGATGACTTCCAACTCCAGTTCGCCGGCGTTGCGCCGCGCCAGCTGGTAGCGCCCGTGCAGGCGCTCCAGGCGCCGGTTGGCCAGGTGGATCAGGTGATCCAGGGTCAGCCCCTGGGCGAACTTGCGGTACTTGGCGCCGTCCGCCGAGCCGATCAGGCCGTTGAGTTGCGACCAGCGCTCGTGCTCGCCCTGCCGCTCGACGAGGGCGGCGAACAGCGCCTGCTGGTTCTGCCGCCGCGCATCGTCGCCCTGGAGCTGCGCGCGGATCTCGCCCTGGCGCTGGGTCAGGGTCCGGGCCTGGGCGTTCAACCCTTGCAGGCGTTCGTCCAGTTGCTCGGCGGACAAGGGGGTCGGCGGCGCGGCGGCGAGCGCGGCCAGGGCCTGATCGGCCGCGGTGCGCAACGCCTGGGCATCGCCGAGGGTGCGCTGCAGGGCGTCCTTGCGGGTTTGCAGCGCCAGGCGCTCGGGTTCGTCCAGGCAGGCGGCGAGGAAGGCCGCTGCGTCGGCGAAGGGGCTGGCGGCCAAGGCGTCTTGCCAGACCTGCGCGGCCGCCTGGGCTTCGCCGTGCTGGCGTTCCAGGGTCCGTTGCAGGGAGCGCTGTTCCCCCTGCAATTGCGCATCACGCCGCTCGGCCGCGAGCAGTTGTGCTTCGGCGCCGGCCAGGGCCTGCGCGGGCGCCTCGGTATCCGTGGCCGCGCCAGGGGACGCGGGGCGGCCCGCCTCGGCCCAGCGCCCATGCCAGCGTTCGGCCTGCTGGCGCGCGGTCTCCGCCTCGGTGTCCAGCCGCACCTGGCGCTCGGCCAGGGACTGCAAACGGTCCCGGGCCCGTTGCCAGGCCTCGGCGTCCGCTTCGCGCTGGCGCAACCAGCTCTCGCCCTCGTCGGGCAGGGCGTAGCCGAGTTCCGCCAGTTCGCCGGCGAGGGCCTCCTCGATCCGCTGCTGCTGGGCCTGGGCCGCCTGCACCTGGCGGGCGAGCTCGTCCAGCCCGGCTTGGGCCAGCGCCTGGGCATTCTCGGCCTGGACCTGGGCGCGCAGTGCCTCGGCCTCGGCGGTGGTGGCGGCCTGCAGCGTGGCGCGCGCCGCTTCCAGACTCCGCTTATGGGCGTCGAGGGCTTCCAGGGTGGCCTGCGCCGTCGCCAGCGCCTCGGCATGCCGCGCGCGGTACGCGGCGAGCGCGTCGTCGTCGGCGAGGGACAGGTCGAGCGCCCGGGTTTCCCGCTGCCAGGCCTGGTCGAGCTCCGCGCTCTGCTGGCGCCCTTCGTCGAGCTGGGCGGCCAGCTGCCGGACCTGCTCGTCCAGGCGCTCCGCCTCGCCCTTCAACTCCTGGCCGCGCTCGCCCAGGGTCTCGCGTTCGGCCTTGGCCGCCTCCAGCTCGCGCCGCGTCGCGGAGACGTCCAGCGCCGCGTAGGCGGCGATCGCCGGATGGTCCTGGGCGCCGCACAGGGGGCAGGCCTCGCCGGGCCGGAGTTGCGCGCGATAGTGTTCCAGGGCCTGGATGCGCTGCTCCTGTTCGAGCAGCTTTTCCTTGTCGCGGACTTGCTGCTGCACCGCCCGATAGCGCTCGCGCAGGGTCGCCAGTTCGGTGTTCTTCGCCGCCTGCTGGCGTTGCCGCTCGGCCAGGGCCGCTTCGCGCCGGGCGAGCGTCGTCTCCAGCTCGCGGCGGCGCTCGCCGAGTTGCTGCAGGCGCTCCAGGGCTTGCCCACGGCCGTGCAGGTCCTGCCAGTCGGCGCGCCAGTCCGCTTCGCTGCGCTCGCCCAGGGTGTGCCGCCAGTCCCGTTGCAGTTCGGCCTCGGCATGCCGTGCCGGCTCCAGCGCGGTACGCGCACCGTCCAGGGCGCGCTGGCGGGCGGCGAGCGCCTCGCCGGCGGCGTGCAGGGCATGGGCGGCGTCGCGCTGGCGGGCCTGGAGGCCGGCGATCGTCGCCGTCCCGGCATCGCGGGCGGCGAAACGGTTGCGCCAACCGCTGAGGCGTTCCAGCAGCAGCGCCTGCTGGGGCTGATCGGCGAGCTGGCTGTGCAAGGCCTGGCGCTGCCGGTCCAGGTCCCGCGCCGCAGCCTGTGCGGCTTCCGCGAGGCGACCCGCGGCCGCTTGCGCGCGCCCCAGGCTGGCGCGGGCGGTTTCGCCGACCCGCTCGCGCTCGCCGAGCAGCTCGTGGAGCCTCCGCTGGGTCGCCGCCCCTTCCCGTTCGGCGGCCTGCCACGCGCGATGCAGCGGTTGCAGGCGCGCCGCCGGCGCGCTGGCGGCGAGCCGTTGCAGGTCATCGGCGGCCTCGGCCAGTGCCTGCCCGGCCAAGCGTTCGTCCTCCGCCGCGGCGCGCTGGCGCGCCTCGCCGGCGGCCAGGTCGGCGCGCCACTGGCGCTGCGCCGTGGCCTCCGCCAGTTGTTCGCGCAGCGCCGTCTCTTCTCGCTCCAGGCGTTCGCGTTCCTCGAGCAGGGCCGCGCGTTGTTCGTCGCCAAGCAGCTCCACCCCTTCGGCGCGGGCGCGCAACTGGTCCAGCGCTTCGCGCACCTCGCGGGCGCGCTCGAACACGCGCTGGGAGATCCGCCCGTAGATGTCGGTGCCGGTCAGTTGCTCCAGCAGCTCGGCGCGGCTGCGCGCATCGGCCTCGAGGAACGCGGCGAAACCGCCCTGGGCCAGCAGCATGGAGCGGGTGAAACGGGCGAAGTCGAGCCCGGTCAGGCGCTCCACTTCCCGCGGCTTGTCGCCGAGGCGGTCGCAGATGATCCGCCCGTCCAGGTGGGCCAGCTCGGCCTTGGCCGGTTGCAGCGCGCCGTCGGCCTTGTCGCGGGCGCGACGCTGGCTCCAGAAGGCGCGATACCCCTGGCCGCGCACCTCGAACTCGACTTCCGCCAGGCAGTCGGCGCAATGCCGGGTCATCAGTTCGTTGCTGGTGGCGGAGAGCACGTTCATCCGCGGCGTACGGTGGTAGAGCGCCAGGCAGATGGCGTCGAGCAGGGTGGTCTTGCCCGCCCCGGTGGGTCCGGTGATGGCGAACAGGCCGTTGTCGCGAAAGGGCTCGGCGGTGAAGTCGATCTTCCATTCGCCCTTGAGCGAATTGAGGTTCTTCAGGCGCAGGGAGAGGATTTTCATGGGCCACGGGCTGCGGGGAAAGGCGCCTATCCTAGCCCAAGCCGGTGGACGCCGGGGCCGCCGCGCGCGACGGCCCGGCGGGCTTCAGGGGGTGAACACCGCGCGCAGGCAGCCCTCGGATTTCTCCTTGAACAACCGGTAGCCTTCCGGGGCCTGCTCGAGGCTCATCGGGTGGGTGAGCAGGTAGGCGGGGTCCAGCTCGCCCTTGCGGATGTGCTCGAACAGCCGCTCGGCATAGCGCTGCCCGGGTTGCTGGCCGGAGCGCAGGGTCAGCGCCTTGTTGACGATGGCGCCCATCGGGAACTTGTCCAGCAGCCCGCCGTAGACGCCGATCACCGACACCGTGCCGCCCTTGCGGCAGGCGCGGATGGCCTGGCGCAGCACGTTGCCGCGCTCGGTGTGCAGGCGCAGCATCTGCTTAGTCTTGTCGTAGGCGTAGTCCAGCTCGGTGCCGTGGGCCTCCATGCCCACGCAGTCGATGCAGCGGTCCGGGCCGCGCCCGCCGGTGAGCTCCAGCAGCGCCTCGTGCACGTTGGTGGTCTCGTAGTTCAGCGGGATCGCCCCGGCCTTGCGCTCGGCCAGTTCCAGGCGCTCGGGGAAGCGGTCGATGCCGATCACCCGTTCCGCGCCGAGCAGGTAGGCGCTGCGGATCGCCATCTGGCCCACCCCGCCGCAGCCCCATACCGCCACGGTGTCGCCCGGCTGGATATCGGCGATGTCGGCGGCGTAGTAGCCGGTCGGCGCGGCATCGGAGACGAACACCGCCTGCTGGTCGCTGACCCCGTCGGGCACCTTGAACAGGTTGACGTCGGCATAGGGCACGCGCACGTAGGTGGCGTGGCTGCCGGCGTAGCCGCCGAAGGCGTGGCTGTAGCCGATGATTCCGCAGCACGGCTGGCCGTAGGCGAGGTCGGTGGCTTGCGGGTTCGGGTTGGAGTTGTCGCAGCAGGAGAAGTCGCTGCGCTTGCAGTGCTCGCAGTCGCCGCAGCCGATGATGGAAATGCTGATCACCCGGTCGCCCTTGGCGAAACCGGTGATCGCCGAGCCGGTCTCCACCACCTCGCCGAGGAACTCGTGGCCGATGATGTCGCCCGGCTTCATCGCCGGCACGTAGCCGCCCAGCAGGTGCAGGTCGGAGCCGCAGACCGAGGACATGATCACCCGCAGGATCACGTCGCGCGGGTTGACGATGCTCGGGTCCGGCACGGTGTCCACTTGCAGCCGGTTGGGGGCTTGCCAGGTCAGGGCTCTCATCGTGCGCCCTCCCCGACGAAGGCCGAATCCGGCCGCTCCCGGTTCAGGCCGGGTGCGTCGTCCGGGTCCTCGTCCTGGGGCTGTCGCGCGCGCAGGTCGGCCGAGGGCACTTCGCCGGTTTCCAGGAACTGCTTGAGCCGGCGCAGCTCGCGCAGCAGCGCGTGGCCGGAAACCCGGCCCAGCAGCGCGGCCGCGGCATAGCCGGCGCGGCCGGCCGGCGGTTCGCAGGCGAGCACCGCCTTGATCTCGGTGCCGCGTCCATGGGGCGCATCGCCGAAGGTCAGGGTGCAGCGGTGCGGCAGCCAGCGGGTTTCCTCGGTGACCCACACCAGGCGTTCGTCCTGGCGGCTGTCCTCCAATCGGCTGATCACCTGGAAGGTCTTGCCCAGCGGAGCGCCGAAGGTCCAGCGCAGGCGCCCGTCCTCGAGGGTCTCGATCGCCTCCACGCCGGCCAGGACCGGGGCCAGCCGGGCGGGCTCGGCGAGGCAGGCATAGACCTCGCTGCGCGGCTTGGCGATGGTCACGCTGCGGCTCAGCGCTTCGATGTTGCTCCAGCCGTATTGCTGCTGAAGGCGACTTTCCCAGGGTGTCGGGTTGAGGGCGCGTTTCACCCGGCACCGGCCGCTGGCGCCGCGCCAGGCGAGCAGCGCGCCGAGGCCGGCCTGCACCAGGCCGGCGGCGCCGCCGTCGCGCAGGCCGTTGAACAGCAGGGCGCTGCCGCCGAGCAACGAAAGGGTACGTTCGGCACTGCCCAGATCGGGCCCGTGCAACTGTTCCTGGGCCACGCGGGTGGCGGACAGGGGCTCATCGAATTCGGACATCGGGTTCTCCTTGCGAACGGGGTCTCAAGGAGCTGACTGGCGCGCGGGAAGGGCCGTTCAGCTTAAAAAACGTACAACCGACGAACGCGACGCCTCAGTCGGGCAATTCGCTGAGGACCTGCCGGTAGAGCTGCTGCAACGCCTGGCGCTGGGGCTCGTCCAGCGCCTCGCCGGCCAGGCGCTGGGCGAACACCTCCTGCGGGCCGAGTTCCTCCAGGGTCACCGCCTGGGGCGCCAGGGCGGCCTTGTCGCGGCCGCGCTCGCGGCGGATGCGCAGCACTTCCACCGGCAGCCCTTCGTGCAGCGTGGCCAGGGGTGTGGCCAGGTCCGCCAGGTAGTCGTCGCCGACCACCGTCACGTCCAGCCACACCGGCCGCTCCGGGCTGCCGTCGGCGGCCGCCGCGCGCAGCGCCGGGCCGAGCTCCGCCAGGTTGCCGCGCAGGCTCCGCATGGGCTGGAAACAGGGTACCGGCAGCGGCGTCACAGCGCGCAGCCCATTGGCGTCCAGCTCGACCAACAACACTTCCTTGGCCTGCCGCGCCTCGTCGAAGCCGAGGGGGATCGGCGAGCCGCTGTAGCGGATGTGCTCCAGCCCGCCGACCTTCTGCGGCCGGTGGATATGGCCGAGGGCGATGTAGGCCGCCGGCGGGAAGGCGTTGGTGGGGAAGGCTTCCAGCGCGCCCACGTAGATTTCCCGCACCGATTCGCTGGCGCTGGCGCCGACGGTGGTCAGGTGGCCGCTGGCGACGATGGGCAGCGCCCCGCCCAGGGCCTCGCGGCGCGCCTCGGCCAGGGCATGCAGCGCTTGGTAATGGCCCTGGATCGCCTGTTGCAGGGACAGTTGCTTATCGGCGGCGCTGTCGCCGGCGCGGCTCCTCAGCAGGTCGCGCGGGCGCACGAAGGGGATGCCGCAGAGCAGCGCGCCGGGCTGCCCGTCGCGCCGATGCAGCACCAGCAACTGGTCGTCCAGGCAGTCGCCGACCGCCGGGATCACCCGGGCATTGAGCCGGGCGAACAACGTCTTGCTCTCGCCGAGGGTCGCCGCCGAATCGTGGTTGCCGCCGAGGATCACCAGCTCGGCGCCGGTGTCGCGCAACTCGACGATGAAGTGGTTGTACAGCTCGCGCGCATAGCTCGGCGGCGAGCCGGTATCGAACAGGTCGCCGACCACCAGCAGCGCGTCCACCGCGTGCTCGCGCACCTGCCCGATCAGCCAGGCGAGGAAGGCACGGTGCTCGGCGAGGCGGGTCTTGCCCATGAAATGCTGGCCGAGGTGCCAGTCGGAAGTGTGCAGCACACGCATGAAGGAGTCCTCGAATGTCGGCGACGGCCGGCGAATCGGTCGAACGCTCGGGCGATGGGCCGGGTCGGATCACTTGGGGGCGATCTACCAGCCCGATCCTTTTGGCCTTGGAACGAGCGGAGCCAGCATGAAGATGCTCAACGACGTGAAGATGTTCGTAAAAGCCCACCTGTGGCTGATCCCGATACTGGTGATACTGGTCGGGGTGTTCTTCTGGGCGTTGGCGCCCGCGCCGCCGTCGCACCTGACGATGGCCACCGGCGGCGAGGGCGGAGGCTACCACGACTTCGGCAAGCGCTTGCAGGAGCGGCTGAAACGCGAGGACATCGACCTGCAACTGGTGCCCACCAGCGGCTCCCTGGACAACCTCAAGCGCCTGCTCGACGGCCAGGTGGAAATCGCGCTGGTGCAGAGCGGCACCGAGCAGATTCTCAACGACGGCGACCGCGGCCGCCTGCACGGCCTGGGCGCCATGTACCGCGAACCGCTGTGGCTGTTTCAGCGCAGCGGCCTGGGCATCGACCGGCTGTCCGACCTGGCCGGCAAGCGCGTCGCCATCGGCGTCGACGGAACCGGTACCCAGGCGGTGGTGAACAGCCTGCTGGAAGCCAACCAGATGCAGAACGATGCCGCCTGGCAGGCCATCGGTGGCCGCGACGCGGCGGATGCGCTGGTGCGCGGCGACGTGGACGCGGCCTTCTTCGTCGCCCCGCCGCAGAACGCGCTGATCCGCGACCTGGCGGCCAGCGATCAGCTGCAACTGGTGAGCTTCCGCCGCGCCGCCGCCTATGAGGCGCGCTTCCCATTCCTCTCTTCGGTGAATATCCCGGAAGGCTTGCTCAACCTGGCCACCAACAGCCCGGACCAGGATGTCATCACCCTATCGCCGATGGCGACCCTGGTGGCCAATGGCAACCTGCACCCGGCGCTGACGCCGATGATCCTGGAGGCCGCCCGCGACGTGCTCAAGGAAGGCAACATGCTGGACGAGGCCAACACTTTTCCCAAGGCCGACCCCATCACCTTCACCCTGACCAAGGAAGCCGACAACTACTACCGCAACGGCCCGCCCTACCTGCAGCGCTACCTGCCGTTCAAGATCGCCTCGCTGGTGGATCGCTACATCGTCCTGCTGATTCCCTTCATCGCGATCCTGCTGCCGCTGTTCAAGTCGCTGTCGCCGCTCTACGAATGGCGGGTCCGCTCGCGCATCTACAAGTGGTACCGCTACCTGCACGAGATCGACGACAAGATTCACGCCGGGATGATCCGCAGCGCGCTGGAGGACGAAATCCTCGCCTTGCAGGCGGTGCAGGACGAGCTCAGCCAGGTGGAAGTGCCGCTCTCCTACTCCCACGAGCTGTACGAGTTGCACCTGCACGTGCGCTACGAGATGACCCGACTTCGCGGCATGCAGCAGGAAATGGACGCCCACCCGGACACCCCGCCGGTGATCTGAGGCCAGGCCGCCGTTGCGCCCGGCGTCGACCCGCGTTCCGCGGGAGGCGCCGCGGCGCTTGACCCTCTTCCCCATGGCTCGGGTTAAACTGGCCGGCCGATGACCGCCCTGCCGAAGAGACCACCATGCCGATCCGCCACTGTATCGTCCACCTGATCGACAAGAAGCCCGACGGCTCGCCCGCGGTGCTGCACGCCCGGGACAGCGAACTGGGCGAATCCCAGGCCATGGAAAACCTCCTGGCCGACCTCAACCAGAGCTACAACGCCAAGCAGGGCAAGGCCTGGGGCCTGTTCCACGAGGAGTCCGGCGCCTATCCATTCAGCGGCTGGCTGAAGCAGTACCTGGACGCCGAGCAGGACTTCACCGCCTTCAGCCGCCAGGCCGTCGAGCATTTGCAGAAGCTGATGGAGGAATCCAACCTCTCCACCGGCGGCCACGTGCTCTTCGCCCACTACCAGCAGGGCATGACCGACTACCTGGCGATCGCCCTGCTGCACCATAGCGAAGGGGTGACGGTGACCGACGCGCTGGACGTGGCGCCGGCCAAGCACCTCGACCTGGGCCAGTTGCACCTGGCGGCGCGGGTCAACCTGTCCGAGTGGCGCAACAACAAGCAGTCCAAGCAGTACATCTCCTTCATCCGCGGCAAGAACGGCAAGAAGGTCTCGGATTATTTCCGCGACTTCATCGGTTGCCAGGAAGGCGTGGACGCGCCGAGCGAGACCCGCACCCTGCTCAAGGCCTTCAGCGATTTCGTCGAGAGCGAAGACCTGCCCGAGGAGCAGGCCCGGGAGAAGACCAATACGCTGGTCGGCTATGCCACCAGCCAGGCCAGGATGGGCGAGCCGATCACCCTGGACGAACTGTCCGGGCTGATCGACGAGGACCGGCCGAAGGCCTTCTACGACCACATCCGCAACAAGGATTACGGCCTGTCCCCGGAAATCCCGCCGGACAAGCGCACCCTTAGCCAATTCCAGCGTTTCACCGGCCGCGCCGAAGGCCTGTCGATCAGCTTCGAGTCGCACCTGCTGGGCTCGAAGATCGAATACGACGAGGCGCGGGACATGCTGATCATCCGCCAGGTGCCGACCCAGCTGCGCGACCAGCTCAAGCGCCGCAAGGACTGAGATGAAGAAGATCCTGCTGGTCCTGGCGGCGCTGGTGATCTGGCAGCACTGGGGTCGCGTCGAGCCGCTGCTGGGCCTGGGGCCGGCACCGGCGGTGGCACGCCACGGCCAGGTGATCCTTTACGGCACCGCCTGGTGCGGCTACTGCGCCAAGACCCGCGCGTTCCTCGCCGAGCGCGGGATTCCCTACCTCGACCTGGACATCGAGGCCTCCGCCGAGGCCCGCCGTGGCTACGAAGCGCTGGGCGGCAACGGCGTGCCCCTGGTGGACGTCAAGGGCACCCTGGTCAGGGGCTACAACCCCGACGCCATCCTCGCCGCCTACTGACCGGGCGCCGGCCGGGCCTCAGCGCGCCTCCAGGCGGAAGCCCAGCACCGGGAAATGCACGTGGACCACCCCGGCCCTGGGGTCCTCGCGACGCAGGATCAGGTCCTCGTGACCGGCATACAGCAACTCGCCTTCCACCGGATCGACCCCGTAGTCGGTCGCGGCGATCGCCACCCGCTGGCCGATTCTCACACCTTCTGGCTCGCGACCCGGTTCGTCCGGCAAGGCCGCCGGCTGCGCGGCGTGGGCGATCTCCAGGGCCTCGGCGGCACCCAGCTCGCTCGGCGCGCCATGCCCGAAGCCGAGCACCCGGCCCAGCCAGGCCGCCACCGCCGGGTAATCGTCCACCAGCGGCGCGGTGACCGGCGTGCCCTTGAGGAACCACAGGCAGTGGGCCAGTGAGAAATCGGCGATGCTCGGCTCGCCGAACAGGAAGTCGCCCGCGCCCTGGGCCAGTTGCCGCTCCAGCCGGGTCATCAGAGTCGGCCAGTCGCGGCGCGCCACTTCCGCCGGCAGGCGCGTGGCGCTGCCGCCGCTGAACAGCGCGGCGCGGTCGGCGATGAAGGCCTCGACGGCCGCCGGCGGCAGCCGGGCGAAACGCAGCGCCGCCGATTCGGGCTGGAACACCAGGCTCACCGCGTACTGGAAGATCGTACTGTCGACCCACTGGGCGAAACTCGCCACGGCGAAGGCGCGGTCCCGGGGGAACAGGCTCGGCGTGGCCTTTTCCGCTTCCAGCCGGCGGGCGATCAGCGCGGTGTCGCAATAGACGTCGGCGCCCACCTGCAACACCGGGGTCTTGCGGTAGCCGCCGGTGAGGGCGACCAGGTCCGGCTTGGGCATCATCGCGGGGATGGTCACCGAGCGCCAGGAGAGCTGCTTGAAGCCCAGCAACAGCCGGGCTTTCTCGGCGAAGGGCGAGGTCGGGTAGTGGTGCAGGATCAACTCGTGCATGACGGCTCCGCGAAAACGGGAAGGGACCGGCAGCTTACCCCTCGCCGGAGCGGCGCACACCGGCTCACGCGGATGGCGTGTCATCCACGCGCTGGATGATGGGGCTGGGGCCCAGCAGGCGCTCCTTGGCGCGCTTGGGCAGGCGCTTGATCGCCCGCTCCCGGCGCAGGGCCGCGCCCTTGTCGGCGCAGGCCTCGACGTGCACCAGGGCGACCGCCGGGCTGGAGTGGAAGAAACGCGCGCCCTTGCCGCTGCAGTGCTGGCCGAAGCGTCGCCGCGGGTCGTCGCTGATCCCGCAGTAGAGCGCACCGTTGGCCGCGCGCACCAGGTAGACGAACCAGGGCTTGGGCGCTGGCGCCGAGGGCCCGGCGTCGCGCGCGCCGTCGCCGGCGGCCGGTCTCTCCGCGCCGCCATCGTCTGGCGCCTCCCGGCCACGGCCCAGGCATGCTGCTTCGTCCATCACCCTCGCCTCGCCTCCGCCCGCGCTGAATGTGCGGCGAGCTTAGGCACTCCGCCGCCGCGCGACAACCATCGACGGGCTGGAGGAAAAGCCGCCAGCGAGCCCTGGCGCTCCCCGTAACGGCGCCAATTCCTATACAAAAATATTGACCCGTACAGCTTTACACCTATCATGCATAAGACTTGTACAGCTTTTGAGACCTGTACAAGCCACGCTCGCCACTCGGGTATCCGCCATGTCCGCCACCGAACCCCTCGCCAAGCCCCGCATCGGTATCAGTGCCTGCCTGCTGGGCGCCGAAGTGCGCTACAACGGCGGACACAAGCGATCGTCGCTGTGCAACGACAGCCTGGGCCGCTACCTGGAATTCGTGCCGCTCTGCCCGGAGGTTGCGATCGGCCTGGGCACGCCACGGGAGCCGATCCGCCTGGTCGGCGATCCCCGGGCGCCCCGCGCGGTCGGCAGCCGGCACCCGCAGCATGACGTCACCGAGGCCCTCGCCGCCTACGGCGAACGCATGGCGGGCGAACTGGACGACCTTTGCGGCTACATCTTCATGCAGCGCTCGCCGTCCTGCGGAGTCGAGCGGGTCAAGGTCTACCAGGACAACGGCTACCCGGCCGAAGGCGGCGCCAGCGGCATCTTCGCCCAGGCCTTCCGCGCGCGCCACCCCGAGCTCCCGGTGGAAGAGGATGGCCGCCTCAACGACCCGGTGCTGCGGGAGAACTTCCTCACCCGGGTGTTCGCCTACGCCGACTGGCGGCGCCTCTGCGGCGCCGGCCTGAGCCGCCAGGCGATCCTCGATTTCCACGCCCGCCACAAGTACCTGCTGATGGCCAACGATCCCCTGGCCTACAAACGCCTCGGCCACCTCCTCGGCGACATCGGCCGCCACGACCCGGCGGAATTCGGCCCGGCGTACTTCCGTCGGTTGATGGACGCCCTGCGCCATTGCGCCACCCGCGGCACCCACAGCAACGTGTTGCAGCACCTGAGCGGCTACCTGAAACGCGCGCTCGGCGCCGACGACCGCCGCGAGATGCAGGCGCTGATCGATCAGTACCGCGAGGGCATCGTGCCGCTGGTGGTGCCGCTGACCCTGCTCAAGCACCACTTCCGCCAGCATCCCCATGCCTACGTGGCGCGTCAGGTCTACCTGCAGCCGCACCCCGAAGCCCTGTCCCTGCGCAACGCGATCTGACCATGAGCGAACCCCTGGAACCCGCCGCCGACGAACTCCGCCACGCGCTCGCCGAGGGCTGGCTGCCGATCCGCGAGGTGGCCCGGCGCACCGGCGTCAACCCGGTGACCCTGCGCGCCTGGGAGCGCCGCTACGGCCTGATCGTGCCGCAGCGCACGCCCAAGGGCCATCGGCTGTATGGCGAGGCGCAGGTCGCCCGCATCCAGGCCATCCTCGCCTGGCTCAACCGCGGCGTGGCGGTCGGCCAGGTCAGGGACCTGCTGGATACCCACGATCAGCCCCGCGAGGCGCCCGTCGGCCTGTGGGAGACGCAGCGGCACACCCTGGTGGAGGCCATCGAAGCCCTGGCCGAGCGCCGCCTCGACGAGGCAATCAACCGCGCCATGGCGCTGTATCCGGCGGTCACCCTGTGCGAGCGCCTGCTGCTTCCGTTGCTGGAGGACCTCGAGCGGCGCTGGCAGGCGCGCTTCGGTGCCCAGGCGCAGCGGGTGTTCTTCCACGGCTGGCTGCGCAGCAAACTGGGCGCGCGGCTGTATCACCACAACCAGCAGCAGGGCGGCCGTCCGCTGTTGCTGGCGAACCTCTCGGAGCGGCCGCTGGAGCCCGGCCTGTGGCTGAGCGCCTGGCTGCTGTCCTGCGCCGGGTGCCCGGTGCGGGTATTCGACTGGCCGCTGCCCACCGCCGAGCTGATCTTCGCGGTGGAGCGCATCGCCCCGCGGGCGCTGCTGCTCTACTCCAGCCAGGCGCTGGACGGACCGCGTCTGCAGCGGCAATTGACCAAGCTCAGTGCCAGCCTGGGCATTCCACTGGTCCTGGCCGGGCCGGTGGCGCACATCCATGGCGCGCGCCTGGCCGATGTCGCCGGCCTGGCGCTGGCGATCGATCCGCCGGCCGCCCTGCGCCACCTGCAGGACGCCGGCCTGCTCGACAACACCGCGGAGCCTTGAGATGACGCAACTGGTCTGGCTGCGCAGCGACCTGCGGGTCGCCGACAACCCGGCACTCTGCGCCGCCATGGGCGCGGGCCCGACCCTCGCCCTGTTCCTGGTCACGCCCGGCCAATGGCGCGCGCACGACGAAGCGCCGGCCAAGGTGGACTTCCGCCTGCGCACCCTGGCCGCGTTGGCCGGGGATCTGGCCGCCCTCGGCGTGCCGCTGCTGGTGCGCATCCTGGATACCTGGGCGGAGGTGCCGGCGACCCTCGCCGCGCTGTGCCGCGAACGGCAGGTGCGCGCGGTGCAGGTCAACGACGAATACGGGGCGGACGAACGGCGGCGCGACCAGGCCGTGGACGCGGCGCTGGCCGACGAGGGCGTGGCCTTCCAGCGCCACCTCGACCAGACCTTCTTCCCACCGGGCAGTGTGCTGACCCGTGGCGGCGGCTACTTCCAGGTGTTCGGCCAGTTCCGCAAGGTGTGCCGGCAGCGCTTGCACAGCGCCCTGCCGGCCTGCCTGGCGACGCCCGAGGCGCAGGCGCCGTTGCCCCTGGCCGGCGAGACGCCGCCGATCGCCCTCCCCGGCTTCGAGGTTTCGCCCGCCATCCAGGCGCTGTGGCCGGCCGGCGAAGGGGTGGCCCGGGAGCGCCTGCGCTCGTTCGTCGAGGAGGACCTCGGCGACTATCACCTGCACCGCGACCTGCCCGCCCGCGCCGGCACCAGCGGGCTGTCCGCCTACCTCGCGGTGGGCGCGCTCTCGCCGCGGCAATGCCTGCACGGGGCGCTGTCGGCCAACCAAGGCGAGTTCGACAGCGGTCGCCCCGGCGCGGTGACCTGGATCGACGAGTTGCTCTGGCGCGAATTCTATCGGCACGTGCTGGCGGGGTACCCGCGGGTCTCGATGCACCGTGCGTTCCGCCGCGAGACCGAGGCACTGCCCTGGCGCCAGGCGCCGGACGAATTGCTCGCCTGGCAACGCGGGCTGACCGGTTTTCCGCTGATCGATGCGGCGATGCGGCAACTGCTGGCCACCGGCTGGATGCATAACCGGTTGCGCATGGTGGCGGCGATGTTCCTCAGCAAGAACCTGCTGATCGATTGGCGCGAGGGCGAGCGTTTCTTCATGGCCCACCTGATCGACGGCGACCTCGCCTCGAACAATGGCGGCTGGCAGTGGAGCGCTTCCACCGGCACCGATTCGGTCCCCTATTTCCGCCTGTTCAATCCCCTGAGCCAGTCGCGGCGCTTCGACCCCCAGGGGCGCTTCATCCGGCAGTGGTTGCCGGAATTGGCCGGCTGTCGCGACATCCACCAACCCAGCGTGGAAGACCGGCGCATCGCCGGCTATCCGCCGCCGCTGGTCGACCTCGGCGAGAGTCGGGCGCGGGCGCTGGCGGCTTTCCGCGACCTGCCGCGCCCCGGCTGACCAGCGCGCGGACATAAAAAAGCCGGGCAAGCCCGGCTTTTTCATGCACCCGTCGATCAGATCGAGTGGCTGTAGAACAGCGCGTAGGACTCGATGCCGTCGTTGGGCTCTTTGATCCCGGCGTTGGAGTAGTGGGTGGCACGCAGGCCGACCCGCTGGGTGTCGCCGAACTTCAGGCCGAACCCGATGCGGTCTTCGAAGTTGAAGGAGGAACCCAGGTTCTTGTCGCCGACACGGGTGGCGGAGAACGCCGACACGCCGATACCGGCCTCGATGAACGGCTTGACGTTGTCACCGGCGAATTCGTAGACGAACACCGGGGCGAACGACAGGGAGTGCTCGCCACCCGCTTGCTCGCCGCCTTCCCAATAGGTGTACCCCAGGTCCCAGTAGCCGGTCACATGACCGACGGAGGACTGCAACCAGCTCTGATCCCAGTCGAAACCGACACCCAGGCGATAGGTCATGTCGCCCTGCCCGGTCACGCCCACGGCCCCGCTCAACTCCGCCGCCTGGGCGGTGAGCACGCTGCCCGAAGCGATCAACGCTGCCACGGCCAAAGAGATGAGTTTTTTCATCGTAAGCATCCTTTATGTATGTTTTTTCTTACATCTGGCTAAAACCTGCCAACACAGACACACGATACGTGAAAGTGTTCAGGTTAGTTAATACCCTCGATCGTCGAAGGGTTCCAACTCAAGGGTTTCCGCCCACAATCGTTGCAGTACGTTCCGTAGAGCGGGGAGATCGCCGCTACTCCACATGCGTGTCGGGCGTGCCGGCCCCTCGGCCTGCAGATCGCGCTCGGCGAGCAGCGCGGCGAGGCGCCGGGCCACCGCGGCCCCGGTGTCCACCAGGCTGATGTCCGCCGGGATCAGCGCCCGCAACAGGGGCTTGAGGAACGGGTAGTGGGTGCAGCCGAGGATCAGCGTATCGCAGCCCTCGGCCAGCAGCGGCCGCACGTAACCGTCCAGCAACGCGCGGGTGACGGGGCCGTCCAGGTCGCCGCGCTCCACCTGCTCCACCAGCCCCGGGCAGGGTTGGGTGACCACTCGCACATCGTGGGCGAAACGATCCAGCAAGGCGGCGAAACGCGCGCTCTGCAGCGTGCCGGTGGTGGCCAGCACCCCGACCACGCCGCTGCGGGTAGCGGCCGCGGCGGGCTTGACCGCCGGCTCCATGCCGACGATCGGCCAGTCCGGATAGCGCGCGCGCAGGTCCGCCACCGCCGCCATGGTCGCCGTGTTGCAGGCCAGCACCAGCGCCTTGGCGCCGCGTTCGCGGAGGAATTCGGCTACGCGCCGACAGCGCGCGCGGATGAACTCCGGGCTCTTCTCGCCGTAGGGAATGTGGCCGCAGTCGCCGACGTAGAACAGGCTTTCCCGCGGCAGCGCCCGGCGGATCTCCGCCAGCACCGAGAGCCCGCCGACCCCCGAGTCGAAGACGCCGATCGGCGCTTCACTGGGCATGGGGGCCACAGACCGGGCAGGCGGGATCGCGGCGGACCTTCAATTCGCGGAAGCGGCTGGCGAAGGCATCCACCAACAGCAGGCGACCGACCAGGGGGTCGCCGAAGCCGGCCAGCAGCTTCAGGGCTTCCAGGGCTTGCAGGCTGCCGACCAGCCCCACCAAGGGACCGGCCACGCCGGCCTCGCTGCAGGTGAGCGCGTCTTCGCCGCCCTGGCCGTACAGGCAATGGTAGCAGGGGCTGTCAGCGCGGCGCGGGTCGAACACCGACACCTGGCCTTCGAGGCGGATCGCCGCCCCGCTGACCAGCGGCACCCGGGCGGCCACGCAGGCGGCGTTGACCGCCTCGCGGGTGGCGAAGTTGTCCGAGCAATCCAGCACCAGGTCCACGGCGGCCACCGCTGCGGCGAGGGCATGGCCCTCCAGCGCGCGACGATGGAGGGTCAGGCGCAGCGCCGGCGCCAGGGCGCCCAGGCGGGCGGCGGCGGACTCCACCTTGGCCTGGCCGAGCGCGGACATGTCGTGGAGCACCTGGCGTTGCAGGTTGCTCAGGTCGACCTGGTCGAAGTCGGCCAGGTGCAGTTCGCCGACGCCGGCGGCGGCCAGGTACAACGCCACCGGCGAGCCGAGCCCGCCGAGGCCGACGATCAGCGCGCGAGCGGCCTTGAGCCGCAGTTGGCCCTGGATGTCGATCTGCGGCAGGAGGATCTGCCGGCTGTAGCGCAGCAGTTCGTCGTCAGCGAGCATCGCGCGGGCGCCCACTCGACCGGCTCATGGCCATTGGCCGAGGCTGATGCGTTCGTGGCCGCCCAGGTCGCGGCGGCTCTGCACGCCGGCGAAGCCCCTCGCGGACAGCAGCTCGCGCACCGCGGCGGCCTGGTCGTAGCCGTGTTCGATGAGCAGCCAGCCGCCGGCGTCCAGGTGCTCCGGCGCGGCCTCGACGATCCGGCGGATGTCGTCCAGCCCATCGGGGCCGGCCACCAGGGCGCTGAGGGGTTCGAAACGCACGTCGCCCTCGCCCAAGTGGCGGTCGCCGGCGGCGAGGTAGGGAGGATTGCTGACGATCAGCGCGAAACGTTCGCCCTCCAGGGCGGAGAACCAATGGCTTTCGCGGAAGGCGGCGTTGTCCAGGCGCAGGCGCTGGCGATTGCGCTCGGCCAGGGCCACGGCGTCGGCCACCCGGTCGACCCCCAGCAGGCTCCAAGCCGGTCGCTCGCTGGCCAGGGCCAAGGCGATGGCGCCGCTGCCGCTGCCCAGGTCGAGCACCCGCGCGGCGCCGGCGGGCAGGCACTCCAGGGCGGCTTCCACCAGCAACTCGGTATCCGCCCGCGGAATCAGGGTATGCGGCGCGACCTCCAGGTCGAGGCTCCAGAAGCCTTGGCGGCCGAGGATATAGGCCACCGGTTCGCCGCCGCGGCGGCGCTCCAGGGCGGCGGCGAACGCGGTCGCCACTTCGCGGGTGGCGATGCGCTCCGGCCAGGTGTGCAGGTAGCTGCGCGGCTTGCCCAGCGCGGCCGCGAGCAGCAGCTCGGCGTCCAGGCGGGCGGTCGGAGAGTCCGGCAGGTGGGCGTTCGACAGCAGAGAACCCAGGGTCGACATGTCAGTCTCCCAACGCGGCCAGTTGATCGGCCTGGAATTCCAGCAGCAGCGGTTCGATCACCTGCTCCACCGCGCCGCCGATCACCTCGTTGAGGGAATACAGGGTCAGGTTGATCCGATGGTCGGTGACCCGGCCCTGGGGAAAGTTGTAGGTGCGGATGCGCTCGGAGCGGTCCCCCGAGCCCACCAGCAGCTTGCGGGTGTCGGAGATTTCCTTGTGCGCGGCGGCGTCCTGCTGGTCTTGCAGCTTGGCCGCCAGCCAGGCCATGGCCTTGGCGCGGTTCTTGTGTTGCGAGCGCTCCTCCTGGCACTCCACCACGATGCCGGTGGGCAGGTGGGTGATGCGGATCGCCGAGTCGGTCTTGTTCACGTGCTGGCCGCCGGCGCCCGAGGAACGGTAGGTGTCGACCCGCAGGTCGGCCGGGTTGATCTCGATGGCGGCCTGTTCGTCCGGCTCCGGCAGCACCGCCACGGTGCAGGCGGAGGTGTGGATACGGCCTTGGGACTCGGTTTCCGGCACCCGTTGCACACGGTGCGCGCCGGACTCGAACTTCAGCTTGGCGTAGACGTTGTCGCCCTCCACCCGGGCGATGACTTCCTTGTAGCCGCCGTGCTCGCCGAGGCTTTCGGAAAGGATTTCCACCCGCCAGCCCTGGCGTTCGGCGTAGCGCGAGTACATGCGGAACAGGTCGCCGGAAAAGATCGCCGCCTCGTCGCCGCCGGTGCCGGCGCGCACTTCGAGGAACACGTTGCGGCCGTCGTTGGGGTCCCTCGGCAGCAGCATGCGTTGCAGCCGGGCTTCCAGGCCGGCCAGCCGTTCGCGGGCATCGGCGACTTCTTCCTCGGCCATTTCGCGCAGGTCCGGGTCGCTGTCCTTGAGCAGCGCCTGGGCGCCCTCGAGGTCGGCCTGCACCTTGCGGAACTCGCGGAACGCCCGGGCCACCGGCTCGACGTCGGCGTATTCCTTGGAATAGGCGCGAAACCGGCCCTGGTCGGCGATCACTTCGGCGTCGCCGAGCAAGGCGGTGAGCTCTTCGTAGCGTTCCTGCAGGGTGTCCAGCTTATCGATCAGCGAGGCTTTCATGGCTTGTCCGGCGGCGAACCCTCGTCGAGGGCGAACAGCTCCTGGGCCACGGCCAGCGCTTCGAAACGCCCGGCCGCGGAAATTTTCTTCAGCTTCACGCTCGGCGCGTGAAGCAATTTGTTGGTCAGGCCACGCGCCAGTTGCGCCAGTACGTCCTCGGCGGCCGCGCCGTTGGCCAGCAGCCGCTGGGCCCGCGCCAGCTCCTCGTCGCGCAGGCGCTCGGCCTGCTGCCGGTAGGACTTGAGCACATCCACCGCCGCCAGCTCGCGCAGGCGCAGCATGAATTCGTCGGCGCCGACGCTGACCAGCTCTTCCGCCGCCTGGGCGGCGCCCTGCCGGCTCTTGAGGTTTTCCGCGACCACCTCGTGCAGGTCGTCGACGGTGTAGAGGTAAACGTCGTCCAGCGCGCCGACTTCCGGCTCGATGTCGCGCGGCACGGCGATATCGACCATGAACATCGGCTTGTGCTTGCGCAGCTTCAGGGCCCGCTCCACCGCGCCCTTGCCGAGGATCGGCAACTGGCTGGCGGTGGAGCTGATGACGATGTCGCTGTGGGCCAGTTCCTGGGGGATGTCGGCCAGCAGCACCGCATGGGCGCCGAACTGCTCGGCCAGCAGGCTGGCGCGTTCGAGGGTCCGGTTGGCCACCACGATGCGCTTGATGCCCTGCTCGTGGAGATGCCGGGCCACCAGGGTGATGGTCTCGCCCGCGCCGATCAGCAGCGCCTGGCTGCGGTGCAGGTCGGCGAAGATCTGCTTGGCCAGGCTCACCGCGGCGAAGGCCACCGACACCGGGTTCTCGCCGATGGCGGTATCGGTGCGCACGCTCTTGGCGGTGCTGAAGGTGGCCTGGAACAGTCGGCCCAGCAGCGGCCCCACGGTGCCGGCCTCGCGGGCGACGGCATAGGCCGACTTCATCTGGCCGAGGATCTGCGGTTCGCCGAGGACCATGGAGTCCAGACCCGAGGCGACCCGCATCATGTGGCGCACGGCCGCGTCCTCGCTGTGCACGTAGGCACAGGCGCGCAGCTCGTCGTGATCGAGGTGGTGATAATCGGCTAGCCAGCGCAGCACGTCGTCGGCGGCCAGCTCGTCCTGCTCCAGGTACAGCTCGCTTCGGTTGCAGGTGGAGAGGATCGCGGCCTCGCGGCTGGGCGTCAGCCGGCACACCTGCTGCAACGCCTCGACCAATTGCTCGGGGGTAAATGCCACGCGCTCGCGAACGTCCACCGAAGCGGTCTTGTGGTTGATACCGAGAGCGAGAAAGGCCATTCAGGATCGCTGGGTAGACGGGAAACGCGCAATTGTCCTACGTCGCCCGGTGGAGAACAACCACTTGCCTTTGTTGTCCCGATAGACAACTCACCGACACGCCGCGCCCGCCGAACGGCATCCGCCACCCCGGAGAAGGCCCGAAGCCCTGCGGTCTGCCCTTTCTCCAACGGCTTGTGTCATGATGATCCCCACCGCAGGTTAGTCATCTTCTCCCCCTTAAATATGAATAAATCCCTCGCGTTGCTGACCGCCTTCCTCTTTCTCGGCGGCTGTCAGAACCTGTCCACGACGCCTTCGGAAGGCACCCCGCCGACCGCAGAAGTCAGCCCGGCCCCGGCCGCACCGAAACCGCAGGTATATGGCTCGTTCAGCCGCGAGACCCTGTACGAGCTGCTCGCCGCCGAACTCGCGGGGCAGCGCAACCGCTTCGACATCGCCCTCGACAACTACCTCAGGCAGGCCCACGAGACCCAGGACCCGGCGGTGGCCGAGCGGGCCTTCCGCATCGCCGAGTACCTCGGCGCCGACGATGCGGCCCTGGAGACCGCGCTGATCTGGGCGAAGACCGACGCCGGCAACCTCGACGCCCAGCGCGCCGCCGCAGTGCAGCTCGCCCGCGCCGGTCGCTACGACGAGTCCATGCAATACATGGAAAAAGCCCTGCAGGGCCAGGGCGCCACCCATTTCGACTTCCTCGCCCTGTCCGCCGCCGAGACCGATCCCGACACCCGTGCCGGGCTGCTGCAGGGGTTCGACCGTCTGCTGAAGAAGTACCCCGACAACAGCCAGTTGCTGTTCGGCAAAGCCGTGCTGCTGCAACAGGATGGCCGCGCCGAGGAAGCCCTGGACCTGCTGGAAAGCCAGCCGGCCGGAAGCAAGGACGTCGCCCCGCTGCTGCTGCGCACTCGCCTGCTGCAAGGCCTGGGGCGCACCCGGGAAGCCTTGCCCTTGCTGCAGAAGGGCATCAAGCAGCACCCGGACGACAAACGCCTGCGCCTCACCTACGCGCGCCTGCTGATCGAAGAGAATCGCCTGGACGAAGCCAAGTCGGAGTTTTCCGGCCTGGTGCAGCAGTTCCCCGACGACGACGACCTGCGCTTCTCGCTCGCCCTCGTCTGCCTCGAAGGCGAGGCCTGGGACGAGGCGGAAGTCTATCTGCAACAGTTGGTGGAGCGCGGCAGCCACCTCGACGCCGCCCACTACAACCTCGGCCGCGCCTACGAGGAACAGCACGACAACGAAAGCGCACTGATCGAGTACGGCCTGGTCGGCGCGGGCAACGACTACCTGCCGGCGCAGATGCGCATCACCGAGCTGCTGCTCGCCGCCAATCGCGCCGACGAAGCCCGCGGTCGCCTGGCCAAGGCCCGCGACAGCCAGCCGGATTACGCCATCCAGCTGTACCTGATCGAGGCCGAAAGCTTCGCCAACCAACAACGCAACGACCGCGCCTGGGACGTCCTGCAACAGGCGCTGAAGCAGTATCCCGACGATCTCAACCTGCTGTACACCCGCGCCATGCTGGCGGAAAAACGCGGCGACCTGGCACAGATGGAAAAGGACCTGCGCTTCGTCCTGCAACGCGAGCCGGACAACGCCATGGCGCTCAACGCCCTCGGCTACACCCTGGCCGACCGCACCACCCGCTACGCCGAAGCCAAGGCCCTGGTGGAGCAGGCGTACCGGCTGAAACCGGACGATCCGGCGATCCTCGACAGCCTGGGCTGGGTGAATTACCGCATGGGCAACTTCGCCGAGGCGGAACGCCTGCTGCGCATCGCCCTCGAACGCTTTCCCGACCACGAGGTGGCCGCCCACCTCGGCGAAGCTCTCTGGGCCCAGGGCAAGCAACGCGATGCCCGCGACGTGTGGGCCGAGGCCCTGGAAAAACAACCCGACAGCAGCGCCTTGCGCAGCACGATCAAACGCCTGACCGGTTCCGAGAAACCCTGATCCATGCATTCGTTCAAGACCCTACGCAGTTTCGCCGTTGTCCTTTCCCTCGCCGTGCTGGCCGGTTGCGCCGGCTTCGGCAGCCACGAAGCCCTGGAGGGCCAGGGCGATCCCGTGCACTGGAAAGCGCACAAAGCGCAGGTCGGCCGCATCGACGGCTGGCAGATCAACGGCAAGGTGGGCATTCGCGCCCCGCGAGACTCCGGTAGCGGCACGCTGTTCTGGCTGCAGCGCCAGGAGTACTACGACATCCGCCTGTCCGGTCCCCTTGGCCGCGGCGCGGCGCGTCTGACTGGCCGCCCAGGCGAGGTGTCCCTGGAGGTCGCCAACCAGGGTCGCTACCAGGCCGCCTCGCCCGAAGCGCTGCTGGAGGAACAGCTCGGCTGGCGCCTGCCGGTTTCCCACCTGCAATGGTGGGTGCGCGGCCTGCCCGCGCCGGATAGCAAGAGTCGCCTGACCCTCGATGCGGACAGCCATCTGGCGCGCTTGGAACAGGATGGCTGGCAGGTCGAGTACCTCGCCTACACCGAGCAGGACGGCTACAGCCTGCCGGAGCGCATCAAGCTGCACGGCCATGAGCTGGACGTCACCCTGGTGATCAAGGAATGGCAGCCGCGCCAGCTCGGCCAATGAGCGCCACGCCCTCCCCGCTGGCCGCTGCGCAACTGATCCTGCCGGCGCCAGCGAAACTCAACCTGATGCTGCACATCCTCGGTCGCCGCGCCGACGGTTATCACGAATTGCAGACCCTGTTCCAGTTCCTCGACTACGGCGACGAACTGGGCTTTTCGCCCCGCGCGGATGGCGAAATCCGCCTGCACGGCGGTCTGCCCGGTGTGCCCGACGAGGCCAACCTGATCGTTCGCGCGGCGCGTGCCTTGCAGACCGATGCGAACTGCACGCAGGGCGCAGACATCTGGCTGGACAAGCGGCTGCCCATGGGCGGCGGCATCGGCGGCGGCAGCTCGGACGCCGCCACCACGCTGCTCGGCCTGACCCGCCTGTGGAAGCTGGAGCACGATGAAAATCGCCTGGCGACGCTGGGCTTGCGCCTCGGCGCGGATGTCCCGGTGTTCATCCGCGGACGGGCCGCCTTCGCCGAGGGCGTGGGCGAGAAACTGCTCCCGGTGCAGCTCGACGAGCCCTGGTTTCTCGTGGTCGCGCCGCAAGTGTCTGTCAGTACAGCGGAAATTTTCCAGGACCCGGAGTTGACACGGGACACGCCCGCCATTACAGTGCGCACCGTTCTCGAGCGAGGCGGTCGTAACGACTGCCAGCTGGTAGTCGAGAAGCGTTACCCTGAAGTTCGTAACGCTTTGATCTTGCTAAACAAATTTGTTTCGGCTAGATTAACCGGCACTGGAGGTTGCGTGTTTGGGAGCTTCCCAAACCGAGGCGAAGCTGATAAAGTCGCCGCCCAACTTCCAGCCTACCTGCCAAGTTTCGTGGCTAAAGGCAGCAACGTTTCGATGTTGCAGCGGAAGCTGAAGAGCTTGTCCTGAGAACGAATGCCAGGCATTCGATTGCAACACCACAGGGGCGTCGCCAAGCGGTAAGGCAGCAGGTTTTGATCCTGCCATGCGTTGGTTCGAATCCAGCCGCCCCTGCCATACACTACGAAGCTGTTCAAGACCGTCGTATACACGGCGATTTTGAACAGCTTTTTAATTCATCGGGTCCACCCTCAGCCGGCAGGTACTGCGCGTGTCCAAGATGATGGTCTTCACGGGGAATGCTAACCCCGATCTGGCGCGTCGCGTCGTACGTCAGCTGCACATCCCACTCGGCGATGCCTCGGTCGGAAAATTCTCCGACGGCGAGATCAGCGCCGAGATCAACGAAAACGTCCGCGGTAAAGACGTCTTCCTGATCCAGCCGACCTGTGCGCCGACCAACGACAACCTGATGGAACTGGTGGTGATGGCCGATGCCTTCCGCCGCTCCTCGGCATCGCGCATCACCGCCGTGATCCCCTACTTCGGCTACGCCCGCCAGGACCGCCGTCCGCGCTCCGCCCGCGTGGCGATCAGCGCCAAAGTGGTCGCCGACATGCTCACCGTGGTCGGGATCAACCGCGTGCTCACGGTCGACCTACACGCCGACCAGATCCAGGGCTTCTTCGACATCCCGGTGGACAACATCTACGGCTCCCCGGTCCTGGTCGACGACATCGAAGACCAGCGTTTCGAGAACCTGATGATCGTGTCCCCGGACATCGGCGGCGTGGTACGCGCCCGTGCGGTCGCCAAGTCCCTCGGGGTCGATCTGGCGATCATCGACAAACGCCGGCCCAAGGCCAACCAGTCCGAAGTGATGCACATCATCGGCGACGTCGAAGGCCGCACCTGCGTGCTGGTCGACGACATGGTCGACACCGCCGGCACCCTCGGGCACGCCGCCAAGGCGCTGAAGGAACACGGCGCCGCCAAGGTCATCGCCTACTGCACCCACCCGGTGCTGTCCGGCCGGGCCATCGAAAACATCGAAAGCTCCGTGCTGGACGAACTGGTGGTGACCAACACCATCCCGTTGTCCGCCGCGGCGCAGGCCTGTGCGCGTATCCGCCAACTGGATATCGCCCCGGTCGTGGCTGAAGCGGTGCGCCGCATCAGCAATGAGGAATCGATCAGCGCCATGTTCCGCTGAGGCCAACGCCTCGGGAAATGACGCCGAACGTCAAGTGCCCCGCCCCGTGCGGGGCTTTTTGCCCAACCGCCCGGGCGCTGGTCGCAAGCGCTACGGGCGTTTTGGTTATTTTGGAGAAACGAAATGTCGAATGAATTTGCCCTGAATGCCCAAGTGCGTTCCGACCTGGGGAAAGGTGCGAGCCGCCGCCTGCGTCGTAACGCCAGCCTGGTGCCGGCGGTGATCTACGGTGGCGACAAAGCCCCGCAGTCCATCAGCCTGCTCGCCAAGGAAGTCGCCAAGCTGCTGGAAAACGAAGCCGCTTTCAGCCACGTCCTCAACCTGAGCGTCGATGGCGCCAGCGAAACCGTGCTGATCAAGGCGCTGCAACGCCACCCGGCCAAAGGCTTCGTCCTGCATGCCGACTTCCAGCGCGTCGTCGCCGGCCAGAAGCTGCAAGCCCACGTTCCGCTGCATTTCATCAACGAAGCCACCTCGGTCGGCGTCAAGAAAGGCGGCGGCGAAGTCTCCCACACCATTTCCGAAGTCGAAGTGACGTGCCTGCCGAAGGACCTGCCGGAATTCATCGAAGTGGACCTGGCCAACCTCGAACTGGGTCAGAGCATCCACCTGTCCGACCTGAAACTGCCGAAAGGCGTCGAACTGGTCGCATTGGCCCACGGCAGCGACCTGCCGGTAGCCAACATCCACCAGCCGCGCGTCCAGCCTGAAGAAAGCGAAGGCGAAGGCGCTGCCGAGTAACACTCGCCTCGCCTAAAAGGAAGGGCCCCTGTCGTGACTGCCGTACAACTGATCGTTGGCCTGGGTAACCCGGGCCCGGAATACGACCAGACCCGGCATAACGCGGGGGCCCTTTTCGTTGAGCGCCTGGCGGCCAGCCAGGGCGCGAACCTGAGCGTCGACCGCAAGTACTTCGGCCTGGTCGGGAAGTTCTCCCACCAGGGCAAGGACGTGCGCCTGCTGATCCCCACCACCTACATGAATCGCAGCGGCCAGGCCGTCGCGGCGCTGGCGAGTTTTTTCCGCATCGCCCCCGACGCCATCCTGGTGGCCCACGACGAACTGGACATGCCGCCTGGCGTCGCCAAGCTGAAACAGGGTGGCGGGCACGGCGGGCACAACGGGTTGCGCGACATCATCGCCCAGCTCGGCAATCAGAACGGCTTCCACCGCCTGCGCCTGGGTATCGGCCATCCGGGCCACAGCAGCCAGGTCACCGGCTACGTGCTGGGCCGCGCGCCGCGCAGCGAGCAGGACCTGCTCGATACCAGCATCGACTTCGCCCTGGCGGTATTGCCGGAGATGCTCGCCGGCGACTGGACCAAAGCAATGCAGAAGTTGCACAGCCAGAAGGCCTGAACGCCCTTCTCCACCGACATCATCTCCGCGAGGGAAACACCATGGGATTCAACTGCGGCATCGTCGGCCTGCCCAACGTCGGCAAGTCCACCTTGTTCAACGCCCTCACCAAATCCGGCATCGCGGCGGAGAACTTCCCGTTCTGCACCATCGAACCCAACAGCGGCATCGTGCCCATGCCCGACCCGCGCCTGGATGCCCTCTCGGAGATCGTCAAGCCGCAGCGAGTGGTGCCCACCACCATGGAGTTCGTCGACATCGCCGGCCTGGTGGAAGGCGCGTCCAAGGGCGAAGGCCTGGGTAACAAGTTCCTCGCCAACATCCGCGAGACTGACGCCATCGCCCACGTGGTGCGCTGCTTCCAGGACGACAACGTGATCCACGTGGCCAACTCCGTGGATCCCAAGCGGGACATCGAGATCATCGAGCTGGAATTGATCTTCGCCGACCTCGACAGCGTCGAGAAGCAATTGCAGAAAGTCACCCGCAACGCCAAGGGCGGCGACAAGGACGCAGTCGCCCAGAAAGCCCTGCTGGAAAAATTGATCCCGCACTTCAGCGAAGGCAAGCCGGCGCGCACCCTGATGAAGAGCCTCGGCGACGAGGAGAAACAACTGGTCCGCGGCTTCCACCTGCTGACCAGCAAGCCGGTGATGTACATCGCCAACGTCGCCGAGGACGGTTTCGAGAACAATCCGCTGCTGGACACCGTGCGCGCCATCGCCGACGCCGAGGGCGCCCTCGTGGTACCGGTGTGCAACAAGATCGAGGCGGAAATCGCCGAGCTGGAAGACGGTGAGGAAAAGGACATGTTCCTCGAATCCCTGGGCCTGGAAGAGCCTGGCCTGAACCGGGTGATCCGCGCCGGTTACGAGTTGCTCAACCTGCAGACCTACTTCACCGCCGGGGTCAAGGAAGTCCGCGCCTGGACGGTACGGATCGGCGCCACCGCGCCCCAGGCCGCCGCCGTGATCCACACCGACTTCGAGAAAGGCTTCATCCGCGCCGAAGTGGTCGCCTACGACGACTTCATCCAGTACAAGGGCGAAAACGGCGCCAAGGAAGCCGGCAAGTGGCGCCTGGAAGGCAAGGACTACATCGTCAAGGATGGCGACGTGATGCACTTCCGCTTCAACGTCTGATCCACGGCTCGATCCCGTGCTGAGGCCGCCGGCTTCAGTACGCGAGCTGGTCCAAGGCGAACGCCGGTCCGCCGTCATGGCGATACCCGGCCTGCCCCGAGCGCTCCCGCTGTCCTGAGCGGGCCTGGGTACGGTAGCCCAGCGGGCTGGTGCCCAGTTGCCGCTGGAAGCTGCGGCGCATGCGTTCCTCATGACCGAAACCGACGGTCTCGGCGATGCGCTTGATCGGCTCCCGGGTCGTCTCCAGTAAACGGCAGGCCGCCTCCAGGCGCAGAGTCTCCACGGTTTGCGCCGGCGTCCCGCCGGTCGCGGCGACATAGGCGCGGGCGAAATGGCGTGGGCTCATGCCGAGCCGCTCCGCCAGGCGCTCCACCCGCAGGTCGGCATCGAGGTTCTCGGCGATCCAGGCGTGCAGGCGCACCAGGCGCAGGTCACGATCGGTGCGCAGGGCATCGCTCTGGGCCTTGAGCGCCGCGCTGAGCTGGGGCTGTTTCGCCGAACGTTGCAGGAACACCGTGAAGTAGCGCGCCAGTGCCAGCGCGGCATGAGGGCCGAGGTCCTCCTCTAGCAACGCCAGCCCCAGGTCGATGCCGGCCGCCGCGCCGCCACAGGTCCAGAGGCCGTCGTCGTGTAGGAACAGCGCGTACCGTTCCACCTGCAGCCCGGGGTACTCCCGCTGCAACGCCTCGGCGAACTTCCAGTGGGTCACCACCCGCCGCCCTTCCAGCAGGCCGGCTTCGGCCAGGGCGAAGGCCCCCGAGCCCACCGAACACAAGCGACGAGCGCTGGGGCCCCTGCGTTGCAGCCAGGCGATGGCGCGCCGGTCCGTCAATACACACGATATCCCCGGGCCACCGCTGACGATCAGGGTGTCAGGCCCGGTCTCGTGCTCCACGTCCTCGAACGCGCGGGTGCACACCGAAATCCCCGAAACGGTCTCGATCTCGCCGCCCCCGGGTGAAACCAGCACGACCCGGTAGGGCGGCGAGCCGGCCCATTCCCCGCCCAGCACCCGGGGCACGGCGGCGAACACTTCCAGGGGGCCCGCGGCGTTCAGCAGCAACGAGCCGGGAAACACCAGGACCCACACGCAGCGTGGGCCCTCGGCGGCAGGAAACGAGGGGTGTTCGACATAGTGGCGCACGGGCGACGTCGACATACTGAGGCCAATTCGTGATTCGAGAGCCTCGATGATGCCCACAAAGCCCACCCTGACCAAGCGCCTTCGGCACGCGGCGACCGCGTTGCTCTGCGCGCTGTTCCTCGCCGGCCAGGCCAAGAGCGCGCCATCGCCGCTGGATAACCGCTCGCCGGATGCCCTGGCGAACGCGGTCCTGCGGGTGGGCGACCAGAGCGGCCTGACCCAGGCGTTGCTGGCGGCGGCCGGCGAGGAGCGTGACCTGCCCTACCGGCTCGCCTGGCATCCCTTCCCGACCGGACCCGCGTTGCTGGAGGCGCTCAACGCCAGCGCCATCGACCTGGGCGTGGTGGGCAACGCGCCGCCGGTGTTCGCCCAGGCGGGCGGGTTCGATGTGCGCATCGTGGCGGCGGCCGAAGGGGCGCAGAACAACAATGCCTTGTTGGTCCCGGCCGACTCGCCCATCCGCGCGTCCGGCGAATTGAAGGGCCAGCGCATCGCCGTGGCCAAGGGCTCCAGTGCGCATTACCTGTTGCTCGCCGCCCTAGCCGAAGCGGGGTTGCGGCCCACCGACGTCGAGGTGGCCTACGTCAGCCCGGTGGATGCGCAGAACGCCTTCGCCAGCGGGCGGCTGGACGCCTGGACGGTCTGGCATCCCTTCGTGGGCCAGGCCACCTCGCGGGGCGCCAGGATTCTGCTGGACGGGAGCCACTGGCCGGAAACCGGCCTCAACTTCACCCTGGCCAGCCTGGCCGCCCTCGGGGACCCACGCCAGGCCGAGCTGATCGGCGACTTCATTGGCCGCCTGGCCCGCGCCCAGGCCTGGGCTACCGCCAACCCCGGCCCCTGGGCCGAGCGCCTGGCGCAAGCCACTCGCCTGCCGCTGCCGTTGGTGCAGGGCATGCTCGAACGCCAGCACCTGCGCTTCGTGCCCCTCGACGGGCGTATCGCCGCGCTGCAGCAGCGGCTGGCCGATGCCTTCGCCCAGGCGCGCCTGATTCCTCGTCCGCTACGCGTCACCGACGTCTTCGACGAGCGCTACAACGCCCTGTTGCCCGCCACGCCCTGACGCCCACTCGCCCATCCGTCATGCCGGTCCTCGGCAGGACGGCGTTCACCCTGGAGAAAGCATGCCCACACTCGATTCCATCACCCTGAGGCGCCGCGCCACCGGCCTGATCGCGGTCGACGCCGAGCGCTCGGCCGGCGGCTACACCCTGTTCGCGCCGCAAACCGCCGGCGGCAAGGTGTTCCTCATCGACCTCCACGGCGAGGAGGTGCACCGCTGGACCCTGCCTCAGCGCCCCGGCCGCGACGCGGTGCTGCTGGCCAACGGCAACCTCGGCTACAACGGCAATCACCCGGACTCGCCCGAGCTGTTCCCTGGCTGGTCGGTGTGGCACGGCGGGGCTTTTTCCGAGGTGACGCCGTCGGGAGAGGTGGTCTGGCAGCACACCGACCTCGCCCATCACCACGATGCGCAGTGGCTCGCCAACGGCAACCTGCTCTACACCACCGTCGCGCCGCTTCCCGCGGCTATCGCCCGGCGCGTGCGCGGCGGCATCCCCGGCAGCGAGGCACCCGGCGGCGTGATCTACGCCGATGTGGTCAAGGAAGTGGATCGGGCCGGCAAGGCGCTGTGGGAGTGGCGCAGCTGGGAACACCTGGCGCCGGAGGACTACCCCCTGCACGACGGCTTCGAGCGCGCCCATTGGCCGATGGCCAACGCGGTGACGCCAGCGCGCGAGGGCAAGGTGATCCTCAGCCTGCGCAGCGTGTCCTCGGTGATCGCCGTGGCGCGTGCCAGTGGCCGCGTGCTGTGGCGCCTGGGCCACGACCTGGTGGCCCAGCAGCACTGCCCGAGCGAACTGGAGAACGGCCGCGTGCTGGTCTTCGACAACGGCATCTCACGGCCGCACGTGTCGATGCCGTATTCGCGGGTGCTCGAAATAGATCCCATCGCCCAGCGCATCGAGTGGCAGTACGCGGACACCCCGGGCTATGCCTTCTTCACGCCGTTCATGGGCGGCGCGCAGCGCCTGCACAACGGCAATACGCTGATCACCGAGGCCAACTTCGGCCGCTTGTTCGAGGTGACCCGCACCGGGGAGGTGGTCTGGGAATACGTCAACCCCCACTTCGCGGCCTACCCCGACGCCGCGTCGCGCGCTTACCTGCCGGGTGAGAACAACGCCCTATTCCGCGCGCATCGCTACCAGGCGGAGGAGATTCCTTGGCTGCGAGATTGAGTCGGCGACACCAGCAGGCAGGGCGGGAGATGAACATCGGCGGCAACGGGGGGCGTGGATCGGATGGAACCCCGGCAGGCCTGGAAACGCCCGGCGCTCACGGGTGCCGGACCCGGTGGGTGCTTCACGCCTCGATGACCCGTCGCGCGGGGCTCGCGCCGCTTCACTTGCGTCGGACATCGCGGAACGCGCCACGCCCAATGGGATTGGTGATGCCGGGCGAAAACGCGGCTCGACGCACCTGGACGGCGTGTCTCACAGCAACGATGTTCGCCTCGCCTGGCACCGCTCAGGGCGTTCGTGCAGGGCCAGGATCGAGTCGGAGCGCTGCCGGTCCCCGCACGCCAACGTGGCGGGCAGCAGCGACCGAGCCGGGGGCGGCGCTTTGCAGCGCTCGACAGGCATTCCGCGGAATGCCCCGCCGTCACTGCGCAGGCACCCCTTGGCTGAGCCACTCCAGGGTATGGCGCAAGGACGCCGCCAGCATGGGGCCGTGCCCCAGGCCTGGGAAGGTCTCGTAGCGGGCCTCCAGCCCGTCGAGCTGGCGCAGGCTTTCCAGCAGCCGCTTCGCCGCGGCGTCACGGACGACACCGGGCTCGGCGGCCGCGGTCGGGCTCGCGGGCTCGAGGTCGCCGCGCATGAGCAGTAGCTGCGGCCGGCTTCCGCGCAGTCGCAGCTCCATGCCGGGGCGATCGGCAGCGATGGCGCCGTTGCCCCACCACAGCGACGGACTGGCGGCGGCATAGACCTGGAAGGTCTCTGGCCGGGTCATCAAGGCATGCAGCACCAGCAGGCCCCCGTAGGAATGGCCCCACAGCAGTTGCCGGCTCGACTCCCGCTTCAGCCGTTGGTCGATCAGTGGCCTTAGTCGCTGGGTCAGGAAATCGAGGAAGGCATCCGCGCCGCCACTGGGCGCCGCCGTCAGCGGGTCGCGTTGCTCCGCGGCGCCGCCGATCCTCGGCGTGTAGTCGAAGGTGCGCGCGCTGCGCTCGATGCGCAGCGGCGTGGCGTAGCCCACCGCGACCAGTACCGGCGGCGCGGGCCGCTGCGCCAGGCGATTCAACAGGTCGGTGTCCAGGGCGCTCATCGCCGCGTTGCCGTCCAACAGGTAGGCGACCGGCGTGGCGGCGTCCAAGGAAGCGGGTTGCCCGATCCAGACCCGGTAATGCCGCGCGCCGTCCGCGGAGTCCATCTCCAGCGTGCCGAACCGATAAGCGCTGGCTTCGCGCAGCACCGGCGCGTCCATGGGCTGGTCCGCCACCGGCCTGGCGACGGCCGGCGCGCCCTGCGCGAGCAGGGCCAGGCTCAGGAGAATGCCGAGGGCTCGCGGCATCAGAAGGACGCCGTGAGGCTGGTGTAGAGCGTGCGCCCGGACTGGTTGTAGGTCGCCGCGCCCGCACCTTCGATGTTGTTCACCCCTTGGGCGTTGCCCTCTCGCCACAGGCGCTTGTCGAACAGGTTATCCACGCCGGCGGTCAGGCTGAGGTTCTTGTTCAGGGAGTAGGTTCCGCTCATCCCGGCGATGGCATAGGGGGACAGCTGGTTGTTGGACGAGCCGGTGACGCGGTTGCCGTGGTAGTCGTATTTCTTCGGCGTCTGCTTGCCGTACCAGGCCACGTTCAGTTGCAGCGACAGGTCGTCGCGGGCCTGCCAGTCGAGCATCGAATTCAGGGTGTACTTCGGCGTGACCGAGAGCACGTCGCCGGTTTCCTTGTTCTTCGATTGCAGCATGTAGGTGAAGTTGTTGGTCCAGCTCAGCCGCTCGGCCAGGGGCAACGCGAGGTTGCCTTCGAGCCCTTCCACCAGGGCCTTGGGCACGTTCTCCCATTGGAAGATGCTGGCATTGGCGGTGCTGCCGGTGCCGCCGCTGGCTCGACCCACCGGGCTCAGGCCGGACTCGACCTTGTTCTTGTAGTCGTTGCGGAAGTAGGTGAGGCCGGCCACCAGGCCGCCGTCGCGGTACTCCAGCCCCAGCTCCTTGTTGACGCTGGTCTCGGCGTCCAGGTCGGCATTGCCCTGCAGGTAGCAACTGCTGGTTTGCCCGTAGCAGCCCTGGCCGTTGCTATACAGCAGGTAGTTGGGGTTCAGTTGGTAGAGGTTGGGCGCCTTGTAGGCGCGGGCGATGCCCGCCTTGAGGGTGAGCGTCTCGCTGAGCACCTGCGACAGGTTCAGCGACGGGCTCCAGTTGTCGCCGACGACGTCGTGGTGATCCAGGCGCAGGCCCGGGGTCAGTCGTGTCCCGGGACGCAGCTCGATGTTGTCCTCGGCGAACAGCGAAGCGATGCGCGCCGACGCGGTGCTGCTGCGATCGCTGCTGGGCAACCCGGCCACGCTGCCGCCGGCAGTGGTGGTCTGCACGTTGGAACTGGGGTCGTCGAGGCGCTGCTCGACCCATTCGCCGCCCAGGGTCAGGACCTGTTCGAGGCCGGTGTGCAGCGGCAGGTTGACCTCGCCATGGGCGGTCAGGTCGCGCAGTACGCTGGTGTTGAAGTCGGTGCTGGAGAAGATTCCCTCGGTGCCGCCCGCCAGGCCTTCGTTCACCCGGCTGTTGCGGGTTTTCTCGTATTGCAGGTAGGCCAGCGAGGTGCCGAAATCCCAGTCGCCGCGATGGGTCAGGGCGTAGGTCTCGCGATACAGGATATTGGTCTCGTGGCCCAGCAGGCTTTTCACGTTGGCGTTGCTGTTGGTGTTCTGCGTATCGCCGGTGTAGATGTTGCCCTGGCGGCTGTAGCCGGCTTCCAGGTCCAGGGTCTGCTCGGGCGACAGCGCCCAGCGCAGCAAGCCGTTGACGTTCTTGTTGCGTACCCCCTCGCGCCCCGCGGGCAGCGTGCCGACCTGGTTGCCGGTGCGCATGGATTCGTGGCCGCTGTTGATGTCGGCGTCGTCCGCCTCGCTCTTGGCGACGTTGCCGTAGACCCGGTAACTCAGGGCGTCGGTCAGCGGGCCGTTGAGGCCGAAGTTCATCCGCTCGGTCTCGCCTTCCTCGCTGTGCTGAGCGAACGAATGGTAGAGCGTGGCCGAGCCATGGGTTTCCGGGCTGGGTTGCTTGGTGATGATGTTCACCACGCCACCGGCCGCGCCGTTGCCGTAACGCGCGGCGGCCGGCCCGCGAATGACTTCGATGCGCTCCACCTGGTCCGCCGGCACCCAGTTGCTGTCGCCACGGCTGTCGCGCTCGCCGCGCCAGCCATAGCGCACCGAGTTACGGCTGGCGACGGGTTTGCCGTCGACCAGGATCAGGGTGTTCTCCGGCCCCATGCCGCGTATGTCGATCTGCCGGTTGTTGCCCCGCTGGCCGCTGCTGGAGTTGCCGGTCAGATTGACCCCGGGCATGGTGCGGATGATTTCCGACAGATCGTTGGCCGGCGGACGTTTCTTGATGTCCTCGGCGCTGATGATGGAAACGCCCGGCGCCTGCTTGATCTCTTCCTCGGCGGTCCCGAGCACCGTCTGCGATTCCAGTTCGATGGAAGCGGGCGTCGCGATCTCCGCGGCGGAACTGCCGATTGGCAACAGGCTGCAGATGCTCAGGGCGAGCAGGGAAAAAGGCGGCAAGCGATGCATGATGCGATCTCCGAAACGTGAGCCACCGGTGGCGGTAGGCCAGCAAAGAGCGCATATGATAATTAGATGCAATTGCGAGTAAAGCGCATTAACTTTCTAAACATTCGCCGCCGGCAGGCGCAGGTTCATCCGCAGTCCTCGCTCTCCCCGGCTGGCCCAGAGTTGCCCACCCTGGAGCTCGATGGCCCGCCGGGCGATGCTCAGGCCCAGGCCGAAGCCCGTCCCCGGCGCCCCGTCGAGACGCAGGAAGGGCTCGAAGATGCGCTCGAGATCGGCCTCGGCGACACCGGGCCCCGAGTCCTCCACGGTAAGCAGCCAGTCGTCGCCCACCCGCTCGCCAGACAGACGAATGATCCCCTGCTCGGGCGAGTGCCGGATCGCGTTGCGCAGAACGTTCTCCAGCGCCTGGGCGAAGCTGTCGAGGTGGACATGGACTTCGCAATCGCTACCCAGCTCGCAGATCAGCGCCTCCAGCGGCCAGCCGCTCTCGAAATGCGCGTCCTGAGCCAAGGCTTCCCAGACCGAGGCCACCACCAGGTTCTCGGCGAGCAACCGCGGTTTTTCGGCATCCAGCCAGGCCAGGTTCAGCGAGTCGTCCACCAGGCGCTGCATCTCCTCGATCTCGCGGCCCAGCCGACGCTCGAGGTCCTGTTGCGACAGGCCGCTCTCGCTGGCGATCTTCAGGCGCGCCAGGGGCGTGCGGATTTCATGGGACAGGGTGCGTAGCAATTGCCGCTGCTGATGGAGGCTCTGCCGCAGCCGTTCGGCCATGTGCTCGTAGGCGCGCGCCAGCTCGCCCAGCTCGTCGCGACGACGGGCGACCGAGCCGCCGGCCAGGGGCGCCAGATCGCCTGCGCGCAAGGCGTCGGCGCGGTCGCGCAGCTCGGTCAAGGGCACCACCAGGTGGCGATAGAGGGCCAGGCCGAGCCCCAGGGCGAGCAGCACCGGAACAACGCCGTGGGTGAACAGATGGGTCCAGGGGGTCAGGCCCGGCGGCAAGAGACGTTCGGGCAGTTGCAGGACCAGTCGACCGTTCTGCGGGTGCTCTGGGAAAGCGATGCTGACGTAAGGCAGCTCGTCCTCGAGCCTTTTGCTCATCGGCCAGCTCAATTTGCGCATGAAGGTCAGGTGGCCGATGTCTTCGGCGCTCAGGGGCTGCGTGCCCAGGCTGCGCAAGTGCTCATCGAGCACGCCGACCCAGGTGTGTTCGCGACGCTGCAACGCCTGGCGCCAGCGTTCCACGGCCTCGGCGTCCCGCGTCGCGGCCACGTGCTCGGCCTCGGCGGCATAACCTGCCAGGACGCTGCGGTCGGCTTCGTCCAGGAAGTAAGTGCTGCGCTCGACCTGCATGCCCCAGCCCCATACCAGCCAGACCAGCACCAGGCAAAAACACACCTGGAGCAGCGCCAGCTTCCACAGCAACGGATGCCGGCGGTGCATCAGGCTGCCCCGCTGCAGACCAACACGTAGCCTTGGTTGCGCACGGCCTCGATCTGCAACTCATTGGCCTGGATCGCGGCCAGCTTGCGGCGCAGGTTGCAGACATGGACGTCCAGGCCGCGGTCCAGTCGGGTATAGGCACGGTGCAGCACCTGCTGATAAAGGAAGGCCTTGGTCAGGGGTTCGCCCGCATGCTCATGGAGGGTGGTCAGCAACCGGAACTCTGACCCCGTCAGCCCGGCCTTGCGCCCGTTGAACACGACATCGCGGGCGAGCGGATCGAAGGTCAGCGCCAACTCGACCGTCTTGGGACGCGCCGGGTTCGCGCCGCGATCGAGCGCCACGCGGCGCAGCAGCGCGTCCATCCGCGCATCGAGTTCGGCGAGGCTGAAGGGTTTGGGCAGGTAGTCGTCGGCCCCTTGGCTGAAGCCGGTGATGCGATCCTGCTCCGCGCCCAGCGCCGACATCAATATCACCGGCGTCCCCCGCTCGCGGCGCAGGTGCGCCAGTACGTCCAGGCCGTTCTCACCGGGCAGCATGATGTCCAGCAGCACGAGATCCAGCGGATGCTGCAGCGCCATGCTCAAGCCCCGGTCGCCCCGCGAAGTGCTCTGCACCTCGAACCCGCGGCGACTCAGGTGGGCACGCAAATGCGCGCCCAGCTCCAGGTCGTCCTCGACGATCAGGATGCGGGCGGGCGAGACAGGGTCGGTTGAATGATAGGGGTTCACGATTACGCAAGATTCTCATCCGACCGACGTTTGCGCAATCGCTTCGCCGTCGCGGAGCTTCACCGTGGCAGGCGTCCCGGGGCGGATCCGACCCGCAAACCGGCCGGGCTCAGGGCGCCAGAAAGAGCGCGGCACGGCCCTCTAAGGAGGTGAAGACACAGGCGACGTCATGGGCGCAGCCCGGCACCCGTTGGACTCGTCGGCGTTTATCCGGCGCGATTCGTTCGCGGTCATAGGCCGCATAGGCGAGCCCGCGTTGCAGGCGGAACGAGCCCTGGGCAAAGGCAGCGCAAGCGCGATCCAGCACCTTGCCATGCGCCGCTGGCGCCTCGCCCTGATCCAGGGCGCCCTCCAGGTAAGCGATATCCGCACTCGCGTACACCTCGCGCGGCGCGCGTCCCGGAGCCGCCAATGCCGAGGGCAAGCCACTCAGCCCGTATTTCCACCGATCGAAGCCAGGGCACGCCGCGGCAGGCGCCCAGACGTAGGCACACCCGCCGGGGCGGTCGGTCTCGTCCTGGCAGCTAAGCCAGTCGACCGGCTGGCCCTGTCGCACCGGTCGCGGTCGTACGTCGTCGAAATAAAGCCAGCTCCCCGGATCGGCGACCACGTAGCGCACCTGGAGGCCCCCAGGGGGAGGCGCGGCGAAGCCGATATAGTGCTGGAGCATCTGCCCGCCGGCGGAAAACCCCGCCAGGGTGACCTGCCGCACGCTCGGCCAGCGCTGCTTCAAGGTCTTCAACAAGGTATCCAGCGCCGAAAACGCGCCCGGCCCGCCGTTCTCCGCCCTCCCGCCTTCCATCCAGGATGCGCAGGACCAAAGCGCATCGCCCGCCTGCACTGCCGGAAGACCCACCGACCGGCAATGCGACGAAGCCTCCACGGCCACCTGAAACAGCGGCGCGACGATCAGCGTCTGGTCGACGCGGCCGGCGAGCACCGCCGCGCGATACGCTGCCGCGAACGTCCGACCCGCGTCCCGCCCGTGGCCGTGGAGCACGACCAGCGCCCTCCGCGGAGCCTCGCCGCCCTGCCCCTCCACTCGCGAACTGAAAAAATGCAGCTGACCGCTCGGCTGCAAGGGAGCGGACAGATAGGCCGGTTTCGGGAAAGCGGAGCTGTCCGCGCTGCAAACCATAGGCAAGCCGTACGGCGCGGCCAGCAGCATCAAGAGGACAAACCGGAACCGCGACATCCTCTCCCCTCACCGGAAGCGCCCGCTCTCAAAGCCGGCCCGAAGGCCCGGAATCGCGATCGGCATTTCCACGCTAAGCGCTTGATGCGGAACCGATAACGCTTGACAGCCGACAGCGGGATCAGAATAATGCGCGCCACTTGGCTACGTAGCTCAGCTGGTTAGAGCATAGCATTCATAATGCTGGGGTCCGGGGTTCAAGTCCCTGCGTAGCCACCAAACAAAACAAGGGTTTAGCGAAAGCTAAGCCCTTTTTTGTTTCTAGGGTGCCTCTAAATTGCCCCTTTCTTGTCCCGCCCACATCAGGCGATGGGTTCACCGATGCAGCGCTCGAAAATGGCGGTCATTGCGCGATAGTCGCAAACCACTGAATCGATGTTTGCCTGAATCCACTCAGCCTCACCTACGCTCCACCAGTCGACCTGATAGCCCGCGTTAATGATCAGGTGCTCGAACAGGATGCGCTGAGCCCGGCCATTTCCCTCCCGAAACGGGTGGATGATGTTCAGATCTCCGTACAGCTCTGCAGCGGCCACCACCAGATCTGGACGAGCCATTGCTTCGAACCACCTAGCTGAGGCTACTCGCTTGAACAGCTTGGTGGATTCCGCCTTGATGCGGGTCACGTTGCAGAAATGCGTTCCCCCCTTCGAGATATCGGCAGTGCGCAACTCACCCGCCCAGTCGTAGACGTCACCGAACAGATGCCGGTGTATACGCTGCAGGTAGGCGAGATCGTAGGGAGGGAGATCGAAGTCCAGCTGACTAGCTGCGATTTCTGAGAGGTTGCGCTCAGCTTCATGGAGAGCGCTATCGCCAATCAGGCCAAGACGATTACGTAGAACGACGGTGCCTGGGTAGCAGTAAGGATCCTGACCGACGCCGTACTTGTCGAGCATCAGGCCTGACTAGACCGCGCAGCGTTCAAAGCAGCCTCACGGGTCGGGAGCTTACGCTCGGCATCGGCCTGGGTCGTGTTAAACCCCTCGAGACGTAGGCTGGCCGCATAGTTCGACCGGCGGGCCTTAGCGCAATAAGCCTTCTTGGCTTGCAGAGATACACCTGTCATGGGGTTTCCTCTTTCGTTTCGCCAGCGGCCATTATACCGGATGCACGCCGCTATCAGGTTGTCCCTCATTCTGGCTCAGTAACCCAAGCGGTGAAAGGGTCAAGGCGGTGGCGAAGTGATCCGGCGCGAGATGCGAATAGCGCATGGTCATCTTGATATCGCCATGACCCAGGATGCTGCAAGGTGAGGATGTTGTCGCCCTGCATCATGTAGTGGCTGGCGAAGTGTGACGCAGGATATGTGTCAGTTGCCCAGGCGTGTGCAATCCGGTGCGCTCATAAGTCTTGCGGAAAGCACCGGCATCCTGCTCACGTTTCCCTATCAGAAAGCCTCTGCTTGCCGTTGAGAATCTTCAGCGACGGCCCCGCCCTTATAAATGAAACAAGTGATCCGCCGACCGAGCGTTGACCTTGGCAAGACTCACGATCGAGTCCTGGCCCCTGGGTCGAAAGGTCCATTGGCCTCGAGCGGTATCATTCCTCGAAACTCGTCGTCCCCTTCGCCCTCATGTGCCTTCAAGCGCCACCACCTTCTTGGCGTCCGGTCCGAACCTGGGCGCGGCGATGCCGTGTTGGGTTTATGCTGGCGGCCCTGACGGGGTGTCCGCCTTCGCGCAGGCGGTCTGGCGTCATGAGTGCCGCGAACCGCCGCGCGTCTCCCGCGGTCACAGCGTTAGCCGATTTCCTGCCCATGCCGTATCGAGGGGAACGATGAGAGACGATTTTGCTGGCATCCGTGCCGAACGTGACGATTCACCCGAATATGGCCATGCCCGCCACAGCGCGCCGGCTCGGCGCAACGGCAGCCTGAGCCTGCAGGTCGCACTGGGCGTCTGGCTCGGCGGCGTGGCGCTGGGCCTCACTTGGTTTGCCGTGCACCTGCTGGCGCTGAAGACCGGGCTGCTCGCCGGCCTCGGCCTCTGATCCACCGCCCGGCGGGCTTGTGGTCGGCCCGGGGCGCCGCCATATTCGTCCGATGAACGCCCCTTCCCGCTCCGACTTTCCCGACGCCCTTTTCCATCCCGCGGTGACGGCCTGGTTCGCCTCGGCCTTCGCCGCGCCGACGCCCGCGCAGGTGGCGGCCTGGCCGCAGATCAAGGCGGGCCGTCCAACCCTGGTGGCGGCACCCACCGGCTCCGGTAAGACCCTCACGGCCTTCCTCGCCGCCCTCGACGACTTGGTGCGCGAGGGCCTGGACCGGGGTGGCGAGTTGCCGGACGAAACCTGGGTGGTCTATGTCTCGCCGCTCAAGGCCCTGTCCAACGACATCCGTTTGAACCTGGAGACCCCTCTGACCGGGATTGCCGCCGAGCTGCAACGCCTGGGCCTGCCGGAGGTGGAGATCCGCACCGCGGTGCGCACCGGCGACACGCCGCAAAAGGAGCGCGCGGCGATGCGCAAGCGGCCGCCGCACATCCTGGTCACTACCCCCGAATCCCTCTACGTGCTGCTGGGCTCGGCGTCGGGTCGCGAAATGCTCGCCTCGGTGCGCAGCCTGATCGTCGACGAGATTCACGCCATCGCCGGCGGCAAGCGCGGCAGCCACCTGGCTTTGAGCCTGGAACGCCTGGAAGCGCTGTGCCCCCGGCCACCGATTCGCATCGGCCTATCGGCCACGCAAAAACCCATCGAGGCGGTGGCGCGCTTCTTGGTGGGGCATACGCCGCCCGGCTCGGCGGCGGATTGCGCGATCGTCGACATCGGCCATGCGCGGGCCCGCGACCTGGCCCTGGAAGTACCACCGGTGCCGCTTGAAGCGGTGATGGCCAACGATGTCTGGGAGCAGGTCTACGACCGTCTCGCCGAACTGGCCGGCGCCCACCGCACCACCCTGGTGTTCGTCAATACCCGGCGCATGGCCGAGCGCGCCGCGCGCCACTTGTCCGAGCGCCTGGGCAGCGGCGCGGTGGCCGCGCATCACGGCAGCCTGGCCCGCGAGCAGCGCCTGGACGCCGAGCAGCGCCTCAAGCGCGGCGAGCTGCGGGTGCTGATCGCCACGGCGTCCTTGGAGCTGGGCATCGACATCGGCGACGTCGAGTTGGTCTGCCAACTGGGCTCGCCGCGCTCCATCGCCGCCTTTCTGCAACGGGTTGGACGCTCCGGACACCAAGTGAATGGCACCCCCAAGGGTCGCCTGTTCCCCTCCTCGCGGGACGACCTGATCGAGTGCGCCGCGCTGCTGGACTGCGTGCGCCGTGGCGAACTGGACACCCTGGTGATCCCGCAGGCGCCGCTGGACGTGCTGGCCCAGCAGATCGTCGCCGAAGTGGCCTGCCGCGAGTGGGACGAGGACGCGCTGTTCGACTGCCTGCGCCGCGCGCAACCCTACGCCGCGCTGAGCCGCGCCGATTACACGGCGGTGCTGCGCATGCTCGCCGAGGGCTACACCACCCGCCACGGCCCGCGCGGCGCCTACCTGCACCGCGACGCGGTGAGCCGAACCCTGCGCGGTCGCCGCGGCGGGCGCCTGACCGCCCTGAGCAGCGGCGGCACCATCCCCGAGAGCGGCGACTACAGCGTGTTGCTGGAACCCCAGGGCCACGGCATCGGCACGGTGAATGAGGACTTCGCCGTGGAAAGCCTGGCCGGCGACATCTTCCAACTGGGCAATACGTCCTACCGCATCCTGCGCATCGAGCCCGGCCGCGTGCGCGTGGAAGACGCCCAGGGGCAGCCGCCGAACATTCCCTTCTGGCTCGGCGAGGCACCGGGGCGCAGCGACGAGCTCTCCGCCGGAGTCGCCCGCCTGCGCGCGGAAATCGAGGCCCGCCTGGCCGCTGCGCCGGCCACGCAGCCTCTCGATGCCGCCTTTGCCTGGCTGGCCGAGACCCTCGGCCTCGGCGAGGCCGCCGCGCGGCAGATCGTCGAATACCTGGCGCGCGCCCGGGCCACCCTCGGCGCCCTGCCGACCCGCGATCGCCTGGTCATGGAGCGCTTCTTCGACGAGTCCGGCGGCACCCAACTGATCATCCACTCGCCCTACGGCAGCCGGGTCAACCGCGCCTGGGGCTTGGCGCTGCGCAAGCGCTTCTGCCGCACCTTCAACTTCGAATTGCAGGCGGCGGCCACCGAGAACGCCATCGTGCTGTCGCTGTCCACCAGCCACAGCTTCGCCCTCGACGAGGTCTGGCGTTACCTGCGCGCCGACAGCGCCGAGCACATGCTGATCCAGGCGCTGCTGGACGCACCGCTGTTCGGCGTGCGCTGGCGCTGGAACGCCACCACCGCCCTGGCGCTGCCGCGCATGGCCGGCGGGCGCAAGGTGGCGCCCCAGTTGCAGCGAATGAAGAGCGAGGACCTGCTGGCCACGGTGTTCCCCGACCAGGTCGCCTGCCTGGAGAACATCGTCGGCGAGCGGGAGGTGCCGGATCATCCGCTGGTCAAGCAGACCCTCGACGACTGCCTCCACGAAGCCATGGACAGCGAGGCCTGGCTGGCCCTGCTGCGGCGCATGGAGCGCGGCGAAGTGGAACTGCTGGCCCGCGACCTGCCGGCACCCTCGCCGCTGGCGGCGGAGGTGCTGGGCGCGCGCCCCTATGCCTTCCTCGACGACGCGCCCCTGGAGGAACGCCGCACCCAGGCGGTCCTGGCGCGGCGCTGGAGCGACCCGGAATCCACCGACGACCTCGGCGCCCTGGATGCCGAGGCCATCGCCGCGGTCGCCCTGGAAGCCTGGCCCCTGGTCCGCGACCGCGACGAAATGCACGAGGCGCTGATGGGCCTCGGCTGTATCCACCAGCACGAGGCCGAGGCCCATGCCGGCTGGCCGGACTGGCTGGCGGCGCTGGCCAAGGCCGGCCGGGCGACGCGCCTGCAGATCGCCCTGGAGGATGCGCTCTGGCTACCGGTGGAACGCCTGGCGCAGTTCCGGGCGCTCTACCCTAACGCCGAATGCGCGCCGCCGTTGCGCATCCCGGAGGAATACGACGAGCCCTGGAGCGAAGAGGACGCCAGGGTGGAGATCCTCCGCGCCCGGCTCACCGGCTTCGGCCCGCTGAGCCTGGGCGCGATCGCGCGGCCGCTGGCCCTGCCCGCCTCCCAGTGCGCCCAGGCCCTGGTGCACTTGGAAACCCAGGGCTACGTGCTGCGCGGACGCTTCAATCCGGGCGCGCGCGAGGAGGAATGGTGCGAGCGGCACCTGCTGGCGCGTATCCACCGCTACACGGTGAAACGCCTGCGCCGGGAGATCGAGCCGGTGGAGCGCGCCGACTTCATGCGCTTCCTGTTCGACTGGCAACGGGTTTCCGCCAACCATCGCGCCCGCTCGATGGATGCGCTGCCGTCGGTGCTCGAACAACTGGAAGGCTTCCAGGCCGCGGCCGGCGCCTGGGAAAACGAACTGCTGCCGGCGCGGATCGAGGGCTACGGGCGGACCTGGCTGGACGACCTGTGCCGCTCCGGCCGGCTGGTGTGGATTCGCCAGCCGGGCCGCAGCCGCGCCCCCGGCGGCCCGGTGCGCGGCACGCCGGTGATGCTGTTGCCGCGCCGCGAGCTGGCGACCTGGAACGCCTTGACCGCGGACAGCGAGCCGCCGGAAGTGTCGCCGCGGGCGCAACGGGTGGTCGACGCCCTGACCCGGCAGGGCGCGCTGTTCTTCGACGAGTTGATGGGCGAAGCGAACCTGCTGCGCACCGAACTGGAGAACGCCCTCGGCGAGTTGGTCGCCCTCGGCCTGGTCAACGCCGACAGCTTCGCCGGCTTGCGCGCACTCCTCGCGCCAGCCGACAAGCGCGGCCGCAGCGCGCGCCGAAGCCGCGGTGGCGCCTTCATCGGCGGCATGCAGGACGCCGGGCGCTGGGCCCTGCTGCGTCGTCCCCCCGCGACGCAGTCGCAAGCCGGCCCAGCACGGCGCAAGACCTTCGACCCCGCGACCCTGGAGCACGTCGCCCGGGTCTTGCTGCGTCGCTATGGGGTGGTGTTCTGGCACCTGCTGGAGCGCGAGGCGGACTGGCTGCCGCCCTGGCGCGACCTGCTGCACTTCTACCATCGTCTGGAAGCACGCGGCGAAATCCGCGGCGGACGTTTCGTCAACGGCCTGTCCGGCGAGCAATTCGCCTTGCCCGAAGCCCTCGGCCCCCTGCGCGAAGTACGCCGACGCGCCCCGGACGGCAGCCTGGTGGCGATCTCCGCCGCCGATCCGCTGAACCTGGTGGGCACCCTACTGCCCGGCCAACGTATCCCCGCCATCGCCGGCAACCGCTTGGTCTATCGGGACGGCGTCCCGGTGGCCGCCACCCTGGCCGGCAAACCCGGCCTGCTGGTGGACCTGGACGGCACCAGCGCAGCGCAAGTCATGCAAGCGCTGGTTCGGCAGCCTTGAGATGCGGGCTGGGTGTGGTCGGCGCCTTTGGCGCTGTGCCTGTGTCCGCTACCTGCCCGTTACCGCCGTCGCCTCGTGCGGCGCCCACTCGGGTTGCGTGTGATTACCCCAAGGTCTCGTGCATCGGCGATAGAGGCCTGCAAAAACAATGAGCCTGTACCCTCTCGATGAACGTTTCCTGCTCCACCTGGGGAAGCTGTTCGAGTTGATGCGCATTGAACTGAATCAGGGGAAGTGCGGGAGTATGTGAGTCCTGAGTTCAGGGCTGCGCATGCCTGATAGGGTATCCAGCCAAGACGATTCCACCCCCAGGCCAAACTCAACAGGGCGTATACCGTCTCAAACGTACCTCGGTGATGCCGCTGAATAGACGCCGAGCGTATGCCGTGACGCTTCAGCACATCGGCAAATTGAGGGCGGCGGCTGCTGTCGATCAGCGCGAAGCAGCCCAAGAATGAGCGTTGTACGATGAGCGATTTAGAACGGTTCCAATGCCTTATAGGGCGGCTTGTTCATACCTTCCGGTAGCACGGTATTTTCTTTTGGCCTGACGACGTAATCCACCCAATCTCGCGCGGCGTGGATCACGCTATCGGAACAATCCTCTCGGCAGGCCTGGAACAGGTAGTCCTGCATTTCGGAAATGAACAGTGGATCACGCTGCTGATATTCGGCCAGGGCCGTATAGGCTGAAAGCGTTATCGCGAAATTTACATTTTCAATGCCTGATTCCAGTGTTTTATCGAAGCTGTCGCGTGCAATGCGATCCAACTCTTGGGCGGAAAGGGATTTACCTGAACGCATGTCTCGCGCTTCTTTCTGCAACTTATCCAGGCTCCAGCGCAGGTAAGCGATATGCTCATCTCGGGTTGACTCGTCCATGATGGCAGGACAGTGAGGAGCGCTTTGCTCGCCATTTTCCACTTCTAAGTTTTGCTTTTTTGCTGCATTAGCTACACTAAATCCCGTAGCAGAAACCAAAGAAATGCTCAGAAATAAAAAAACAAGCTTGAACAATGTTCTCATTCCTTGACCCGCCTCAAGATTTGAATTACGGAAACAAAGTCATCATCCTCTGATTTTTTTGACTGAGAACTGTAAGCAGTAGAATAAATCAATGTATTCCAGTCCAACATATAAAAATCATAGCTAGCACGTTCATCAGAATATGTCATCACGAAATGATAAGCCGGCTTATTTAAGTATTTACTCAGGTATTTGTTGCTTTTAACCATATCTATCTTTAGACGCTCAGTATCTAACATTCCATCCATTACCAGAGGAGCTTCAGTTAGTTCTGATTCGCAAATATACTCCCACCCAGGACGATTGCAGTATCGTTTTAAAAAAGGAGGATATAAAGTAATCTTGTATTCATCACGCATGGGCCAATCAAAACCAACTGGCCCAACATAACTAAACTTTACCCTTTGATTAAGATAAAAAATCTCAGGCCCAAGCAGATCAGAGCTCACATTTTCAACCGAGGGATCTGAGCTAATTACTTCAAACATTCCATCTAACGGTCTTACTGGAAATTTTTCATAGGGAAATGCCTTCATTGGAATCATCGCCATGATCGATAAATTAAACAAACCAAAAACTTTAATTACCTTCAACATAAGAGCCCTCTAAATAGCCACGCTCGCCATTTATTCGTGATGCATCGACCCCAGGATAATTATCCACTGTTAACGTGGCAGCCGCCTCAGCCGTCTTGCCTTTAGCTATATAAAGCATAAAACTTTGATCCGCGTTAGAGTTGAGACTTCCTGTATTGTACTGCCTGGACAGCAAAATTGTTCGCTCAGCCTCACTAAGATCTTCAAATCTTTTCGTATATCCATTATTTTTAGAAAAATTATTAAATGTATTCTTAACAGATTTAGTTTTTTCCTTCTGCATCTCTGAATCAATCAAATCCACTTCATCCTGAGTCAACGTCAGTGGGTGCTCTCTCAAGTAGCGGCAGGCGGCGGAACGCTTTAGCCCCATATAGGGATCAAGTTTATCTAGCAGCTCCTGTGTAGCGCCAGCCTCCCTCAAGCGTTTAAAATATGCGCTTTTTTCTTGCTGCCCCAGATCCACCCCTGTACCGACCGTAACGCCCGACTTACTCTCTCCAGCAAGCTCCTCAGTGCCCCTAACTCGCTTGGTGTCGGCAGTGATCACTCCGTCTTTCACTGTTACCCCCTTGGGCCACCAAGGCACATAGGCGGACGTGGCCTGTCCCCCTTCGAAATCCGCGAGCTTTTCGTAGTTGATGGTGGTCCCCGTGTCGTTATTGATGGCCTCCTGCGCCGTCTTGCTCAAGCGCTGTGTTATCGGTGGAGAACTACCCGCACAGTTTCTCTTTTTGAAGGTCCCAGGGCAGGGCTTCACCACTCCGTCGACAAAATGTCCGGTGCCGCAATTGAGTTCGATCTGTTTGAGAATTTCATCGAACTCTTCGGACGGTAGGGATTTCCTTAGCTCATCATTCTTTAATTTGGCATATGCGGTATCGGTCTTGGCTTTTGCCTCTGCCGCGCGGGCCGCGGCGGCCTTGGCCTCTTCCAGCTCGGCACGACTTTCCTCCAGTTTGCGCTGCGCGCCCTCCACGCTGGCCCTGGCGGTATCTGCCCGGCTTTGGGCAGATGAAGAGGGATGTCTACGGGCACTGGTTTCCGCGGCCTTCGCTTTATCCTCGGCTTTTTGCGCAGCCTTCACGTCCGCGTCATAAGCCTTCTGCGCATTGGCTTGCGCCTTATTCGCGGCCGCGGCTACTTGGTCGTTGCCAGCCTTTTCTCTTTCAGCCGCTTGTATGGAGACCGAATCAGTAGCCGGCGCAGGGATACCGCTACTCATCATGTGCGTCCTTTCGGGGTTTCTGTATTAGACGCGCTCATGGAATCCTGAGCGCCGCCCACAATGAAAGCGATCCATTCCAGTGCCTGCCGTCGACCTGTCCGCTCACTGAGGAAATGATTGCGCAAGCCCTGGATGAATTCATGCCGTGCCCCCAGGTTCACTGCGCGCAGGACTTGAAAAGCGTAATTAATGACCAAGGACTTTTCCAAGACATCATGGGCCAGGCAATCGTCATGGCAGGCCTCGACCCAGGCCGTCAGCGTGGCATCGTCCAGGATGGGGAAACCCGGCACCAGACGTGCCTGTGCTTGCCGCCATTCATGGCGAACCAGACGAACGAAGGCCTCTCGCTGCTCGGCGTTATAAGCGGCGCACAGCGCCGCATATTGCTCACGGGTGATTTTCATGGGTCATCGCCAAATTCTCGAGCCAAGGATGACGTCGAAGTCTTAACGTTCGAGATCCCAATGCCCCCAACAAGGCCCGACTGGATATGAATTCGAGCATTTCGCCAGTGCGCGGCTCCGTACAACATATTCGAGTGATCAAATCGCCCACGAACTCTCCGTGCTGCCCCAGGTTCAACTGCGGAATCACTCGGCAAAAAACCCGCGGATCATAGAATCGCCAGAAGACTTCGCTGCCATCGGGCAGGGTGACCAGGGTGAATTTCTTGAAATGCCGGCGCAGCGCGTCCAGCTCCATATCGCTTTGGAACAGCCAACCCCAGTGGTTACGCCACCCCTGTCCGCGGTGATTGAACCAGAACGCCGCCAACGCGCCATCCAGAGGAAACTCCGCGCAATAAGGGGCGTATCGGCCGAGACGAGCCTCCAACACGCCGCTGAACAGACACTGTGCACGGATGCCATGTTTCCTCAACTCATCGGAAAACCGGGGGTGGCGGCTGGCATCCACCAAGGCATAAATAGAACCCGCCTCCTTGGGCATCAGCGTGGCCAGTCGTGCCGAGTAGTCGAACACGCTCATTCGTGCAATGTCTTGACGAATGGGATCCCCTCTTCGCCCGCACTTTTCAGGCACTCGCCCTGCCGATTCAGGCCGATCCACACGCTGTTGCAGCCCACTGCGATGGCGCCCTGGCAGGCGACGCGATCCCCCACGCGCGCGGCGGGACGACCGCCGATGAGTACGGTCGGTTCGCCTTCGACGATGGGTTCCTCGCCCTTGTTGTGCTTCACCAGATCGCCCACTCGAGCGGCGAGCAGGCCACCGATCAGCACACTGGGCTCGCCTTGCAAAATGGCGCCCTCGGCCTGGTTATGGAGCGCGGCGTCTCCGACGCGGGCTGCGGGTTGTCCCATGTGGTTCTCTCCCTGATCAGCGGTTCACGGTGCCATTGATGCCGACGATGGGCATGCTCGCCGGGTCGACGCCGCCCATCGAACCGCCTCCCAGGCCGGCGCTGCCGCCGGCCGCCATGCCCAACAGCGAACCGGCGACTCCGGCGCCCTTGCCGCCGATGCCGGCGGCGGAGGCCAGTTCTGCCAGCTTGCCCAAGGTGGAGAAGGCGTTGCCGCCCTCCAGGCCTTGCATCAGGGTGTCGAGCGGATTGGCCCCGCCCTTGGACGCGACGAACGAACTCGCCAGCGGCGATCCACTGGCGGCCCCGCCCTCGGCCGAGGCGTCGGCAGCGGCGCCGGACGGTTCGCCTTTGGCGGCGGGCGCACCCGGCGCCTGCTGGCTGGCGCCGCAGTTGATCTGCACCATCGCCGCGTCGGCATTGATCGCCTGGGCGCCCTGGATTTCGATGTGGGTGCCGGACAGGTAGATACCGCCATCGGCTCGCAAGACGATCTTGGCGGCGCCGCAGGCGATCTCCAGGTGTTCGCCGGCTTGCTGCAGCGAGACACCGCCCACTTTCAACTCATGGCGCGACCCGATATCGGCGCTGTAGTCACTGCCCACCTTGAGCGTCTTGCGCTGACCGACCTGGGTGGATTGCTGCATGCCCACCACGGTGTTCATCAACATCCCGACGTTGAGGCTGTAGCCCACGCCGATGTTGCTCATGCGCGCGAGACCGATGTTTTCCAGGTTGGCCATGCCAATGGTTTCGGTCTTGAGCTTGCCGACCTTCACCGACCAGTTGCTGCCGATCTTGTCGGTTTCGTTCTTGTCGATGGTCTTGGTACGGCTTTTGTGGACGGTGATCTTTTCGCTGCCGTCGACGCTTTCCTGGCGGGAACCGTGGATCGCGATGGTTTCGTTGGCATCGACCGTCTCATCGCGATTACGGTGAATCTTGAGGGTCTCGTTACCGTCCACCGTTTCCGTACGGTTCTGGTGGATCAGGATGGTTTCGTTGCCATCGACGGTTTCGCTGCGGTTGCCGTGCACCGTGATGGTTTCGTGGCGGTCCACGGTCTCGGTGCGGTCGCGCTTGACCTGGGTAGTCTCGTCGCGGTCGATGGTCTTGCTGCGGTCGTTGCCCACCCAGTGGGTCTCGTCGTGCTCGACCTCGATGTCCTGGTTCTTCTCGGCGTGAATCCACAACTGCTCCTCGCCCTTCTTGTCCTCGAAGCGCAGAGCGTTGGCGTTGTCGTAGCCGCCGCCCATGCTGGAGCGGGTCAGGAAGCCCGACTGGGTGGCGTTGGCCGGCAGGCCCCAGGGCGGCATCTGGAAGGCGTTGTAGACCCGGCTGGTGATGATCGGTCGGTCCGGGTCGCCGTTGAGGTGATCCACCAG
>NZ_JANZKU010000017.1 GCF_025642785.1 Pseudomonas sp. RIT-PI-AD | reverse complement strand
GATCGCCGTCTGGCTGACCGTCCGCCAGAACCGCTGGGGCTGGCCGATCGGCCTGGTCATGGTGCTGCTCTACGGGTGGATCTTCTACGACGTGAAGCTCTACTCGGACATGCTCCTGCAAGGGGTCTACGCCGGCCTGCAAATCTACGGCTGGCGGCAATGGACCCGCGGCGGCGCACGCCACGCCGGGCGCTCCGTGAGCCGCCTGGACGCCAAGGCCCTGAGCGCCGGCCTGGCGGCGGGCGCCCTCGGCAGCCTGGCGCTGGGCTACCTGATGGCGACCCACACCGACGCCGCGCAACCCTGGTGGGACGCCAGCCTGACCGCCTTCAGCCTGGTGGCGCAGGTCTGGATGGCACAGAAGCGCCTGGAATGCTGGGCCCTGTGGGTGCTGCTCGATACCCTGTTCGTCGGCTTGTTCTGCTTCAAGGAGTTGTACCTCACCGCGGCGCTCTACGGGTTGTTCACCCTGCTGGCGGTGCAAGGCTGGCGCGAATGGCGCCGCGACCCCGCCCTGCGCGGAGCCGCCGCGTGAAGGTGGTGGTGCTCACAGGCCCCGAATCCAGCGGCAAGAGCTGGCTGGCGGCGCGCCTGCAAGCCCGTTTCGGCGGCCGGGTGGTCGACGAATACGTCCGCCACTTCATCGACACCCAGGCACGCGACACCACCTATGCCGATATCCCGGCGATCGCCGAGGGCCAGTTGGCCTGGGAAGACGCCGCCCGCGCCGAGGCGCCGTCCCTACTCCTGCTGGATACCCACCTGCTGAGCAATCTGCTCTGGAGCCGGCTGCTGTTCGGCGCCTGCCCGGCCTGGATCGAACCGGCGCTGCTCGCCCGCCGCTACGACCTGCACCTGCTGCTGTCCCCGGACGGCGTGTCCTGGATCGATGACGGGCAACGCTGCCAACCCGGCCTCGACGAACGCCAGGCCTTCCATCGCGCCTGCAAGGACTGGCTGCTGCGCCACGGGCAACCGTTCCAGGAAATCGGCGGCGACTGGCCGGATCGGCAACGACAAGCCTTCGACGCGGTCGAGCGGCTGTTGGCGGAATAGCCCTCCCGCGTGGACCGGGCTCCGCCCGGCCGAACGCCGCGCCGGTGCTCTTTGGTTTCAGGCGTCGGTCGAGCGCGAGCCACCAGGCGGGCGCGGTGCGACCCGGTCCCGAGGGCGCCGCTTTTAGCGGAGCGCAACCGCTGTGGTGGCTGTCGAGTCGTGCCATGGCTGCGTGGAGCGGGAGCGGCGGGAGCGATGCGCCCCGATGGAAACCTTTCTACGACGGGCTCGGCTCGAACGGTCTCCGCCGGCGGGCTGAACTCTGGACGCGCCTGCCCCTTCTAAGACGAACAACCAACCCGGTGCCGCTTGCCGGGATTATCGCGACACTCTGCTCAAGGACTTGCCATGCGAACCCAACTGCCCACTCTGGCCAACGCCAAGCTGGTCGTTTTCCTGTTCCTCTCGATGCTGCTGTCGGGTTGCGGGGTGAACGAAATCCCGCAGTACGACGAGCAGGTGAAATCGGCCTGGGCGCAGGTGGAGAACCAGTATCAGCGCCGCGCCGACCTGATCCCCAATCTGGTGGAGACCGTGAAGGGCTACGCCAAGCAGGAACAGGACACCCTGACCAAGGTGATCGAGGCGCGGGCCAAGGCCACCTCGATCCAGGTGGACGCCAGCACCCTGGACGACCCGCAGAAACTGCAGCAATTCGACCAGGCCCAGCAGCAACTGAGTGGCGCCCTGAGTCGCCTGATGGTGGTGTCCGAGCGCTATCCGGACCTGAAGTCCAACCAGAACTTCCTGGCCCTGCAATCGCAGCTGGAAGGCACCGAGAACCGCATCGCCGTGGCGCGTCGCGACTTCATCGCTTCCGTCGAACGCTACAACACCGAGATCCGTACCTTCCCCGGCCGGCTCTGGCAGATGACCCTGTACCGCGACATGAAGGTACGGGAGAACTTCAAGGCCACCGCACCGAACGCCGAGCAGGCGCCGCGCGTGAGCTTCGAATGAAGCAATGGCTGGGCCTGCCTCTGGTCCTGCTGCTATGGGCCGGCACCCTGCTGGCCGAGGCCGCGCCGACCTTCCCCGCGCTCAGCGGTCGGGTCGTCGACGAAGCCGGATTGCTCGACGCCCAGACGCAAGCCAGCCTGACCCAGAGCCTGGAAGCCCACGAACAGGCCACCGGCGAACAGGTGGTGGTGGTCACCCTGCCCAGCCTGCAAGGCGACAGCCTCGAGGACTATGGCTACCAGCTCGGGCGCCACTGGGGCATCGGGCAGAAGGGCAAGGACAACGGCGCCCTGCTGATCGTCGTCCGCGACGACCGTAAGGTGCGCATTGAGGTGGGCTACGGCCTGGAAGACCGCCTGACCGATGCGCAGTCCGCGGTCATCATCAACAGCGTGATCGTCCCGGCGTTCCGTCGCGGCGACTACCCGGCCGGCATCCGTGAGGGTGTCGGCGCCATCCTGCAGGTGCTCGGCGGCGACCCGCTGGCGCAGCCCGAACGACACGCCGCAGCCCACCCCGACAAGCAACGGGTGCCGGGCTTCGCCTTCTTCGTGCTGTTCATCCTGGTGATGCTGATGCTCCGCGGCGGCGGTGGAGGCGGCAGGGGCGGCGGCGGTGGACGCTCGATCCTCACCGGGGCGATTCTCGGCGGCCTATTGGGCGGCGGCGGACGGTCCTCGGGTGGCGGCTTCGGCGGCGGCGGTTTCGGTGGAGGCGGCGGCAGCTTCGGCGGCGGCGGTGCTTCCGGTGGCTGGTGAACCGAGGAAGGATGCGAAGAAACCCATGAGTCTATTGAGCGAAAGCGACCAGCAACGGGTCGCCGAGGCCATCGCGCGAATCGAACGGGAAACCGACGCCGAGCTGGTCACGGTACTCGCCGCCCGCGCCGACGACTACACCTACATCCCGTTGCTCTGGGCGGGACTGCTCGCCCTGCTGGTGCCGGGTCTCCTCAACTATTACCCGCTCTGGCTGAACGCCCACCAGTTGGTGGTGGCGCAATGGCTCACCTTCATCGTGCTCGGGCTGGCGTTCAAGATCCCCGCCGTCACCTCGCACCTGATCCCGCGCTCGGTGCGCCATTGGCGGGCGGCCAACCTGGCGCGGCGGCAGTTCCTCGAGCTCAAGCTGCACCACACCGAGGGCGGCACCGGGGTGCTGATCTTCGTGTCCGAGGCCGAGCGCTACGTGGAAATCCTGGTGGATCGGGGGATTTCCAGCCGTCTCGCCGACGACACCTGGGCCGCCATCGTCGACACCTTCACCACGGCCGTGCGCCGGGGCGATACCCTGCAGGGCTTCCTCGCCTGCATCGAAGCCTGCGGCGAGCACCTCAAGCGGCACGTGCCGGCCACCCATGCCCGCAACGAACTGCCGGACCGGCTGGTGATCCTGCCCTAACCTCGACGCCCGGGCCGCGCGCACCTTCGGCGCGGCCCGTGGGCTTCTTCGACGGCGCCCCAGCAGCCGCACGCGTGCTTTTCTCCAACGGCCTGCGACTCCGCGACTGCCGGGATTGCCGTTAGCGCGCTCCCCTCTCCCATTCCTCGACCATCGACTCTGCCCCGCTCTCGGGCGCCGATGCCCGCGGTCGGCGGACGAGTGCCCTGTGCTCGCGAGGGTGTCGATGTCTTGAAGTCGCTCTGGAGCCCCCCGCGACCTCTCCGAGGGGGATACGCGTATCCGCCCTTGAGGCTGCGAGACCGTCTGCATCCGCCCCACGCCGCCACGGGAGCCCACGGGACGGCTCGCAACGCCAGCGAATCGGTCGCCCGCGCCCCCCTTTTAGGAGTGCTCCGAGACAGCTCCTCTGCCCGCGCCATCCGTTCGCGGGCGGTGGCGGCGCGCGTGCTCAGCCGTGGCGAAAGGTGCTGGCCAGTTCCCGCGCCGCGTCGTCGAATGCGCCGCGCATCTCCTCGACCACCGCATCCGTGTGGGCGAATGACAGGTAGATGCGCCCATAGGGCGACGGCATCGCCAGCACGCCGGCACGGCGCAACGCCAGGTGCAGGGCGGTGGAGAACAGCGGATCGGCGATCTGGGCCGCCTGCTCGTAGCAGGTGGGCGCCTCTGTCCCGGGCCAGAGGCCGAAGACGTTGCCGTAGCCGCTGGTGGACAACGCCAGGCCCTGGGCCCGGAAGGAGGCTTCGATGGAGCGGCGCAGGGCGTCGCCGCGGGCGATCAGGCGCGGATAGTCGGCGGCGTCGAGGCGTTCCAGGGTGTGGGTGACCGCCGCGCAGGCCATGGGGTTGCCGCTGAAGGTGCCGCCACGTAACACGCGGCCTTCTTCGAAACCGGCGAGGATCGCCGCGCGCCCCAGCAACGCCGAAACCGGCACGCCGTTGCCGATCGCCTTGCCCACCGTGGCCAGGTCCGGGCTCAGCCCCTCGCGCAGGCCGGCGAGGCCCGGATACAGGCGGAAGCCCATCAGCACTTCGTCGCAGATCAGCAGCGCGCCGTGGGCGTGGGCAACCGCCTGCACGTGCTTCAGGTAGCCGGGCGCCGGCATGATGCAGCCGGCGTTGGCCAGCATCGGTTCCAGCAGCACCGCGGCGATGTCGTGGTGCTCGGCGAACAGGCGCTCGACATCGGCGAAATCGTTGTAGCGCAGCAAGGTGGTGCGCTCGGTGGTGGGACGCCGTTGCGGATCGAACAGGGCCTCGGCGGAATTGACGTTGCCGAACGCCACCTCGTCGAACCAGCCGTCGAACCCCGCGGCCATCTTGGCGATCCGTCCGCGGCCGGTGTAGGCCCGCGCCGCGCGGCAGGCCAGGTGCACCGCCTCGCTCCCGGAATTGGTGAAGATCACCTTGTCCAGCGCGCCGGTGTGGGCCGCCAGGGCCCGCGCCGCGCCGTGCTCGCGGACGTGGGCCCAGGAAGGCGCGGCGGCGTCCTGCAGGGCCCCGGCCACGCCGGCGACGATTCCCGGCTCCGAGTGCCCGACCAGCACGGCACCGAAGCCCAGGGCGGTATCGATGTAGCGGCGGCCCCGGGCATCCCAGAGGTATGCGCCCTCCCCGCGCTGGATGAACAGTTTCTCCCCGTCGAGATCGGGGAGGATTCTGGCGGCACTGGATACGTCGCCAACCAAATTGGACATGGGCTCTCCTGAAAACTGTACAGGCGTACCGGGCCATCCGGCCCGGCATCGGCTCATCCGTGGCGGCGCCCGGCCTGTCGCGCCGGGCGGCCGCCAGGGCTCACTTCTGGGCGATCCAGGCGTTGAAGCGCTGGGTCAGCGGCTCGATGTTCTCGACCCAGAAATCCACGTTCAGCGGCAGCGCCTCGGCCATGTTCTCCGGCGTGGTCGGCAATTCGGCGCGCAATTCCGCCGGCACCAGGACGTTGGCCTTGGTGTTGGTCAGGCCGTAGGCGATGTAGGGCGGCAGCTTGGCCTGGTTCTCCGGCTTGCTCGCATAGCCGATGAAGTCCATCGCCAGGTCCTTGTTGGCGCTGCCCTTGAGCACCACCCAGGAATCCACCGCCGAGACGCTGCCCTTCCAGACCAGCTTGAAGTTCTTGCCCTCGTTGCGGTTGAAGCCGCTGATCCGGCCGTTGTAGGCGGAGCTCATCACCACGTCGCCGGCGGAGAGCATCTGCAAGGGCTGGGCGCCGGCTTCCCACCAGACGATGCTCGGCTTGATCTGGTTGAGCTTGTTGAAGGCGCGGTCCACCCCCTGCGGGGTGCTCAGCACCGAATAGACGTCCTTGGCCTCGACGCCATCGGCGAGCAGGGCGAACTCCAGGGCGTACTTGGGGCCCTTGCGCAGGCCGCGCTTGCCGGGGAATTTCTTCAGGTCCCAGAAATCCGCCCAGGAGGTCGGGCCGTCCTTCAGGCGATTGCCGTCGTAGGTCAGCCCGGTGTTCCAGACGATGGCGCCGACCCCGCACTCGTGCACGGCCTCCGGGAGGAAATCCTTCCGGTCGCCGACCTTGGCCCAGTCGATCTTCTCGTAGAGACCGGATTCGCAGCCCAGGGCCAGGTCCTCGGACTCCACCTCGACCACGTCCCAGTTGGGATCGCCCACCCGCACCTTGGCGTCGAGCACGCCGACGCCGCCGTCCCAGCTTTGATCGAGCACGGTCTTGCCGGTCTGCTTGCCGAAGGGGATGAAGAAGATGTCCCGCTGCGCATCCTGGAAGTTGCCGCCCCAGGAGACCACGGTGAGGTCGCGGGCGGCGACGGTCTGGGCCAGCGTCAGGGTCGACAAGGCGAAACCCAGGGAGATGAGAGTACGGCTCGATTTGTGCATTTTTATCCTCAGCGCAGTGGGGGTGGCAGCGGTGGTAAAAATTTTTACCACCGCGCACCGACCGGCAGCAAGTCTTTTTTCACAGCCCGGGGTTTTCCCCGGAATCGCCCGCCTTCCAGGGTCCGCGATGGTTTTGCACGGGTCCGTTTCGGCCGATGACGCCGCCCCGCGGACGCATCGCAGCGAATGCCGTCGCTCCTGTGCCTGGGTGGTTTCCACGCCCGTGCCGCCCTGCCCGGGTGCGCCATCCACGCCGCTGTAGCGAAAAGGCGCAGCTCCTCCCTGTGCTAGGATGCCGCCTGTTCGCGCTCGCCGTATCGGCGGGCGGATACCGTTGTCAGTGGGTAGCCGTGCCAAGGAACGAGAAGACTGAGATGTCCGCAGCCATCGAATCCACTCCCGTCGCGCAGGTCGACAAAGCGGCGGAACCGGCGCTCTCCGTGGGCGCGCGCCTGAAGACCCTGCGCCAGGCCCGAGGCCTGTCCATCCGTGGCCTGGCTGAACTCAGCGGAGTCTCCCACCCGAACATCTCGCTGATCGAACGGGACAACTCCAGCCCCTCGATCAGCGTGCTGAAACGCCTGCTGGAACCACTCAACGTCACCCTGAGCAGCTTCTTCTCCGACTCGGACGTGCTCGATCGCGCGGTCTTCTACAAGGCCGACGAACTGGTTGAGCTGGCGGATGGCACCTCGCTCTCCTACCGCCAGGTGGGCGCCAACCTGGTCAACAGCTCGATGATGATCCTCCACGAGCGCTATGCCCCCGGCGCCGACACCGGCTGCGAGCTCTATGCCCACGAGGCCGAGGAAGGCGGCGTGGTGGTCAAGGGCCGCCTGGAGATGACCGTCGGCGAGGAAACGCGGATCCTCGAGACCGGCGACGCCTACTACTTCGACAGCCGCCTGCCGCACCGCATGCGCAACCCCTTCGACGAAGAGTGCGTGGTGGTCAGCGCGGTATCGCCGCCGACCTTCTGATCCCCGGGCGGCGCGCCCGCATCGCCGGCGCCAGACCCATTCGTCGGGCGCAGGCGGGGCGGCCCTAGGTCATCTCCGCCGGCAGCCCCCAGGGCGAACGCCGCATGCGCGCCTCGAGGAAATCCCGGAATACCTTGATCCGTGGGCTCAAGTGCTTGCGGTTGGCGTAGACCAGGTAGATCGGCTCGGTCGCCCCGCTGCCGAACCCCCGCAACAACGGGACCAGCCTGCCCGCGCGTATGTCCGCGCCGATGTGGAAATCCGCCAGCTTGACGATGCCGGCGCCGGACAGCGCCATGTCCCGCAGCAGATCGCCCTGGGTGAAGGACGCCCGGGCCACCACCGGCACGCTGAGCATCTCCCCTTCGACCCGGAAGGCCCAGGTGTTCCAAGGGCTGTCGAAACCGAAATTGAAACAGCGGTGCTCCAGCAGTTCCTGCGGATGGCCGGGCGTACCGCGTCGCGCCAGGTAGTCGGGCGAGGCGCACAGCAGCCATTCGCTTTCGCCGATGCGCCGGGCGATGCGCGACGAGTTGGGCAGCACGCCGCTGTGGATGGCCAGGTCCAAGCCCTGGTCGAACTGGTCCAGGTACTGCGCGCCGAGCTGCAACTCCACGTCGAGTCCCGGATAGCGATCGAGGAAATCATCCAGCCAGGGCAGGATCTGGTGCTTGGCGAAGGTGGCCATGGTGTGGATCCGCAGCGTGCCGCCGACCCGCGCCGGCAACGCCTCGGCCAGGGAGTCCGCCTCGGCCATCGCCTCCACCACCGCGCGGGCGCTGCGCAGGTAGGCGGCGCCCTCCTCGGTGAGCGACAGGCTGCGCGCGCCGCGTTGGAACAGGCGCACCTGCAGGCGGTCCTCGAGCCGGGAAATCAGTTTGCTGATGGCCGAAGGCGACAGGTCGTGGGCCCGCGCCGCCGCGGAGAAGCTGCCCTGCTCGGTGGCCCAGATGAACGCCAGCAACTGCGAGTAATGATCCATGCCTGCACCGCCTTCAGCTTCGGACCGCCGATCATAGCAGCGCCACGCCGGGCTCCGCGTGCCAGGGGGCCCGTCGCCTCGGAGGCGAGCGCGCCGCGCCCGGCTGCGGACGAAACGCGCCCGTGCCCGGGGCGGGGTCGAAACCGCGGCGAAGGCCCGACTCGCGCGTCGCCCGCATTCGACAGACCCTGGAGTCTGTACGAACGTCACCGAGCGAAGGTCAGGCCAGGCAAAAACAGGCGAAGAAGGGGCGCCCACGTGCCGTCAATGAGCGTTCCGAACCTGTTTTTAACCAGCATCCGAGCGCCGGCACTTCTCGCCTAGCGGATGAACCGCTCGACGTAATCGTCCGGCAGGCCGATGGACCGGTAGTGCCGGCGCGCGGTTTCCAGCTTGGTGAACACGTCTTCGTAGCCCACGGCGACCCCCTGGGGGTCGACGTAGGTGTAGCCGCCCTGCACGTGGAACCAGGTGATCATCTCCTCGACGTCCTCGGGCACGTAGAGGGTGTGGGTCTCCCCCGGCGGCTCGAAGGCGAAGGAGCCTTCCTCGGCGATCCAGTCGTGCTCCAGGTAGTACCAGCGGCCCTTGAGCACCAGGGCATGCACGCCGCCGGTGTGGCGGTGACGGGAGAGCACGCCGGCCTGGCGCACCCGCAGCAGGTTGATGTAGTAGCCACCGCTGACGCTGAGCAGCAGCGGCTTGAAGGACACGGTCTGGGTCACCGGCACCCAGAGGTCGTCGTTCTCCAGCCATTGGGTCATGACGCCGGGATGCACCATGTCCGGGGACATGTAGGGCACTTGGGGCAGTTGATAGGGAATCGCGAGTTCGTCGGGCTTGGCTGGACTGCTCATTGGCTTCTCACTGGCTGGCGGGCGCCGGCGCTTCGGGGAACGGCGTCGGTCGCGGCCAGGTTAGGCAAGTCCAGCGGCGCGAGGAACGGCCCGGCGGTCACAGCCGCTGTGACGGCTGGGCACAGCTCGCGGCCCGCCCGGCGGACATCGAGCGCCGTGGCGCTCGCCCGCCGGTACGCCGCCTCAGCCCTGGGTCGGGTCGGGCTTGTCCGCCTCGATGCCGTAGCGGGCGATCGCCTCTGCCACGCGGGTGCGCGCGAGGCGTCCGTCGTCCGCCAGCGCCTTGAGCGCCGCCAGCACGATGAAATGCCGGTCCACCTCGAAGAACCGGCGCAGCGCCTCCCGCGTGTCGGAACGACCGAAGCCATCGGTGCCCAGGGACACGAAGCGGCGGTCCTCGACGAAGGGCCGGATCTGGTCGGCGACGATCTTCATGTAGTCGGTCGCCACCACCACCGGGCCCGGGTAGGCCGCCAGGCACTGGCGCACGTAGGGCAACCGCGGCTCGCGGTCCGGATGCAACAGGTTCCAGCGCTCGGCCTGCAATCCGTCGCGGCGCAGCTCGGTCAGGCTGGTGGCGCTCCAGACATCGCTGGCCACGCCGAAATCCGCCGCCAGCAGCTCCGCCGCGGCCATGACTTCGCGCAGGATGGCGCCGCTGCCCAGCAGTTGCACCCGCGGCGCGTCGGCCTCCGGGGCCTCGCAGCCGCTGAGCCGGTACAACCCCTTGAGGATGCCCGCCTCCGTCCCGGGCGGCAGCGCCGGGTGCGGGTAGTTCTCGTTGAGCAGGGTGATGTAGTAGAAGACGTCCTCCTGCTCGACGTACATGCGGCGCATGCCTTCCTGGATGATCACCGCCAGTTCGAAGGCGAAGGTCGGGTCGTAGGACAGGCAGCAGGGGATCACCGAGGACAGCACGTGGCTGTGGCCGTCGTCGTGCTGCAGGCCTTCGCCCATCAGCGTGGTGCGCCCCGAGGTCGCCCCCAGCAGGAAGCCGCGCGCCCGCGCGTCGCCGGCCGCCCAGGCCAGGTCGCCGACCCGCTGGAAGCCGAACATCGAGTAATAGATGTAGAACGGCAGGGTCATCACGCCGTGGTTGCTGTAGGCGGTGCTGGCGGCGATCCAGGAGGACATGGCGCCGGACTCGTTCAGCCCCTCCTGCATGATCTGGCCGTCCCGGCTCTCCTTGTAGTAGCTCAGTTGCCCGGCGTCCTGGGGCGTGTAGAGCTGGCCGACGTGGGAATGGATGCCGATCTGGCGGAACAGCCCTTCCATGCCGAAGGTGCGCGACTCGTCGGGCACGATGGGCACCACGCGCTTGCCGATGTGCGGGTCCTTCAGCAGGGTGCCGAGCAGGCGCACGAACGCCATGGTGGTGGAGAAAGCCCGTTCGCCGGAGTCCTTGAGCTGCGCCTCGAAGGCCGACAGGGGCGGGATCCGCAAGGGCGGGCAGTCGTCGAAGCGGGCCGGGACGGCGCCGCCGAGGCGGGCGCGTCGGGCACGGAGGTACAACGCCTCCTCGCTGTCCGCGGCCGGTTTCAGGTAGGGGATCTCGTCCAGGCGGTCGTCGCCGAGCGCCAGGCCGAAACGGTCGCGGAAGGCCCTTACCGCCTCGGCGCCCATCTTCTTCAACTGGTGGTTGATGTTCTGCCCCTCGCCGGCCTCCCCCATGCCGAAGCCCTTGACCGTCTTGGCCAGGATCACCGTGGGCTGGCCGCTGTGGCGCATCGCGGCGGCGTAGGCGTTGTAGACCTTCTCCGGATCGTGGCCGCCGCGCGACAGCTTCCAGATCTGCTCGTCGCTGAGGTCGGCCACCAGTTCCAGCAACTCCGGGTACTTGCCGAAGAAGTGCTCGCGCACGTAGGCGCCGTTCTGCGACTTGTAGTTCTGGTACTCGCCGTCCACGCACTCCATCATCCGCTGGCGCAGCAGGCCGCTGCGGTCCTTCTCCAGCAAGGCGTCCCAGCCACCGCCCCAGATCACCTTGATGACGTTCCAGCCCGCCGCCCGGTACAGGCTTTCGAATTCCTGGATCACCTTGCCGTTGCCGCGCACCGGCCCGTCCAGGCGCTGCAGGTTGCAATTGACCACGAAGATCAGGTTGTCGAGCTTCTCGCGCCCGGCCAGGGAAATCGCCGCCAGGGACTCCGGCTGGTCCATCTCGCCGTCGCCGAGGAAGGCCCAGACCTTGCGCCCCTGGTGCTCCTTGAGCCCGCGGTTCTCCAGGTAGCGCATGAAGCGGCCCTGGTAGGCGGCCATGATCGGGCCGAGCCCCATGGACACCGTGGGAAATTGCCAGAAGTCCGGCATCAGCCGCGGATGGGGGTAGGAGGAAAGCCCGGCGCCGCCGGTCTCGCGGCGGAAGTTGTCGAGTTGCGCCTCGTCGATCCGGCCTTCCAGATAGGCACGGCCGTAGATGCCGGGAGACGAGTGCCCCTGGATGTACAGCATGTCGCCGGCGAAGCTCTCGCTGCGACCGCGGAAGAAATGCTCGAAGCCCACGTCGTAGAGCACCGCCGCCGACGCGTAGGTGGCGATGTGGCCGCCGACGTTGGAATGCTTGCCGGCGCGCAGCACCATGGCCATGGCGTTCCAGCGGATGAAGGCATTGAGCCGACGCTCGATGGCCAGGTCGCCGGGATAGGGCAATTGGCGCTCGACCCCGAGGGTGTTGACGTAGGGCGTGGTGACGCGGCCATGGAAGTCGCCGTGGAGGGCGACGTCGAAGTCCAGCAATTGGTCGATCAGGTAGTGGGCGCGCGGCCTGCCCTCCACCGCCACCACCGAATGCAGGGCGTCCAGCCATTCGCGGGTTTCCGACGGATCGGCGTCCGTCCGGGTCGAGGATGGATTCATGGCGTTCTCCAGGCAGGCGGTGGACGGAAAATAAAGTTGCAACTGCAATCGTATGAGCCGGATTGTAATCGCCCGCGCTAGAATTGCAAATGCAATCCCTTTTGGAAGACGACTCCATGGCCACCGAACCCGATCTCTGGTTTTCCTTCGTCCGCGCCCATCGCTTGATGATCCGCGAGATAGAACGGCGCCTCGCCGCCGCCGGCCTGCCGGTCTATGCCTGGTACGACGCCCTCTGGGGGCTGGAAAGCGGCCCGGAGGGCACCCGCCGCATGCACGAACTGGCGGACGTGCTGGCCATCGAGCGCTACAACCTCACCCGTCTGGTGGACCGCCTGGAAAAGGAAGGCCTGGTCACCCGGGTGCGTTCGGCGGAAGACGGCCGCGCGGCCTTCGCCAGCATCACCCCGGCGGGCCGTGCCCTGCGCAAGCGCATGTGGGCGATCTACGAAGCCACGGTGGCCGACCTGTTCCTCGCCCGCTTCGATCCGGCGCAGCGCCAGGCCTTCGCCGAGGCCCTGGACCAAGCCGGACAGGCCGCCCGCCGTGCCGCTTCGGGCGAGGACGACAGCGCCCCGACCGGCTGAACCTCAGGCATCGCCGAAACCGTAGCGGAGCAGCGCTTCGCGGGCCACGCGGCTCGGCAGGCGCCCCTCGTCCACCAGGGCACCGAGGGCGGCGAAGGCGATCCAGCGGGCGTCCACGGGCGTTCCGGCGCGGCCAGCGGACTCCGCGCCGAGGGCGAGGAAACGCCCGGGCGCGTGTCGTCCGATCTGCTCGGCGATGCAGCGGTCGTAGCCGGTCACCGCGATGACCGGATCGGCTGCCGTTCCGAGGCAGCGTTGCAGATGACTGCGTCGCCGTGGCGCACAGGGATGCAGGCGGTTCCAGCGCTCCACCGCGCGGCTTTCCCGGGCCAGCCGGGTATAGCTCGGGCAGCTCCAGACTTCCGTCTCCACGTTCCACTCCTCCCGCAACGCCCGACCGGCCGCGAGCACCGCGTCCAGGGCCTGCCCGGCCCCCAGCAGCCGGACCCTGGCTGCGCCCGCCCGCGCCGAGGCCGGGCGCACGAGATACATGCCCCGCGCCGCCTCCAGCGCCGCCTGCCGGGACAGATCCGGCCCCTCGGCACGCGCGTCCGGGCAGCGATCGTGCAGCCTGAGGTAATAGAAGCCCTGCCGGCCGTCCACGTAGAGCCTGCGCAGGGCGGCGGTCACGATGGCGCGGGCTTCCTGCGCCGACGCCGGATCGTAGGGCGTACAGCGCGGATTGGCCGCCAGCCACAGCGGCAGCCCCGGCTGCATGCCGGGCCGCGCCGAAGCAGGCGCATCGACGCTATTGCCGAAGATGCCGCGCTCACCGGTCTCCAGGGCCAGGGCGCGCAACTCGTCGATCGAACGTGCATGCATCAGGTAAAACAGCGGCCGCTCATGGCGCGTTTCCCGCGGCTGGAACCACAACGGCCAGGCGCTGGCGGCAGCGGACGATGGCGCGTCGGCGCGGACGATCCAGGCCTGCTCGGCCAGCGAGGGGGCGCCCCGGAGCGCGGCGACCATGCCTTCGAGCGCCCGAGCCGGCGTCGCTGCCAAGGCATCCTCCATCGCCTCCAGCCGGGCGATGCATGCGAGGGCGGCCTGGCGGGTCTGCAGCGTGGCGCTGGGAAGGGCGAAGTGCATGGGGGCGGCCTCCGAAAATGAACTTTCAGTATAAATTGCACATGCAATAGTTGCAAAAGCAATCCAATGCGGTTGGAGCCCCGCCGCGCGGATCGCCCGTTCTGCGGAGACAACCTGTCGCCAGCGATATCGCGCTCACCCGCCCCCTCCCGAGCCGTCCGGGGCCGAGGTCGGCCATCGGCATCAGCCCGATGGCCTGGCCGGTCGGCCCGGGAGAAAGCTGGCACCCCATCGCTCCCCGCCGACGGCCCTGAACCGACGCGCCAGCCGCTACTCTCAACCCTATGCCTGCCTTCGCGGCGTGACGCGACGGCCAACAGGGCGACAGCCTGCCGGCCGCAAGCGGCCGGCGCCCCCTTCGACGTCCGCCATCCGGCGCACGTAACCAGGAGCAACGCCCCATGAGCATCGAAAACCGCATCGTCTGCCTGGGCTGGGGTTCCTTGCTCTGGAAACCCGACCCCCTCCCCTTGGCGTCGGCGTGGCGCGCGGGCGGTCCGTTGCTGCCCCTGGAGTTCGCGCGGGAAAGCGATGGCGGCGAACTGGCGATCGTGCTCTGCGAGCAAGCCCCGCCGGCGCCAACGTATTGGGCCTACCTGCAAGTGGACAGCCTGGAGGCCGCGCGGGAATGGCTGCGGCGCCGCGAGCAGATCGACCCGCAACGGCCGGAAGGCATCGGCAGCCTCGACCTGTCCAGCGATGACGTGCGCCACCCGCTGATCGCCGCCTGGGCGGAGCGCGAGGGGATTCCCGCAGTGATCTGGACCGCCCTGCCGCCACGCTCGGCCGGCCAGGAGGGGCGCATCCCCAGCGAAGCCGAGGTCGTCCGCTACCTGAACGACCTGCAGGGAGAGCCACGCGCCCACGCCGAGGCCTACGTACGCCAGGTGCCCAGTGAAATCCGCACGCCCTATCGCGAGGCCATCGAGCGGCAACTGGGCTGGACGCCACGCCCGGCCTGAAGCGTCGGCACTCGCGCGGCGCCATATATCGTTTCGCTGGAATCCTAGGCTTACCCGCGCACTCCGAAAAAGGACAACGCCGCCGATCCCGGCCGGGATCGGCTTCAGCGAATCCGTTGAGGAGAAACCCATGAGCACGTCCATGAAAGACAACCTGCTGGACTGGCTGCGCGACGCCCACGCCATGGAGCAACAGGCCGAGCACATGCTCAAGGCCCAGGCCGGCCGCCTGGAGCACTACCCCGCACTGCGCTGGCGCATCGAACAGCACATCGAGGAAACCCAGTCCCAGCAGCAGCTGCTCGACCGCTGCATCACCCGCCTCGGCGGCAGCGCCTCCACCTTCAAGGACCTCACCGGCAAGCTGATGGCCTTCGGCCAGGCGGTCGGCGGCATGGTCATGAGCGATGAGGTGGTCAAGGGCGCCATGGCAGGGTATGCCTTCGAGAACGTGGAGATCGCCACCTATACGGTGCTGATCGCCGCGGCCGCCGAACTGGGCGACACCGAGACCCAGGCCGCCTGCGAACAGATCCTCGCACAGGAAAAAGCCATGGCGGCCTGGTTGCTGGAACACCTGCCGGAAGTGACCCAGGCTTTCATGCGGCGCTCCGCCGACCCGGAACTCACCGCCAAGCGCTGATCCCGCCGCGTCCGCCCCCTGTCTGCCAGGGTTCGCATGCCATGGCGCCGCGGGCGGCTCTGCCGGTAGCCGGCTGAGACCCGGCCGGTCCGATGGCGAATACGCAAGGCCGTTGCCCACCCGGCAACGGCCTCGGTTGCGGTTTACACCCGGGACCCCTCGGTCCCGGGCGTATCGAGGTTACAGCGGCCTGCGCAGCAGGAACTCTTCGGAGGGTTCGTCCGCCGCTTCGCGCTTGAGCACCAGCGGCGGGTCGCTGGGCTTCACGCCGGTCCAGCTTTCCAGCAAGGCATAGGCTTTCTGCTTGTCCTGGGCGTTCAGCGCCGGCAGGTCGGAGCCATGGTTACCGCCCGCCACCAGGAAGGTGCGGGTGCCGCGCAGGGTGGAATTCGGCATGAGGAAGGCGGCGGCGGTCCAGGGATCGATGTCGCCGTAGATCATCATGACGTTGCGTGCTTTCAGCGCGACGAAACCGGCGATGTCCCACATGCGCGCCGGGCTGAAAGGCTGTCGCGGCCATTGGCTGACATAGGCGCTGTAGTCGTTCGGGTCGTACTTGAGCAGATCGCGCAGGTGCTGGGTCAGCAGGCGCGGATAACCGAACTGGGTGATGGCTTGGTAGTAGTAGGGCTCGTAGCGCGCCAGTTCGCTATCGTCCGTCGAGGACAGCGGACCCCAGGCCACCAGGAAGTCGAACAGGTCCTGGTCGCTGGCGCTGTTCGCCGGAATCTTCGCGCAGTTATCCAACGACCCATACTGGAAGAACTGGAAATACAGCTCGCCGACGGTGAGGTCGAGTACCCGGTCGAGCCCGCCCGGCAGGCTGTAGACCAGCCCCTTGTCGGCCGCGTAGCGCTGGATGTAGGCCTTCATGGTCTCGCGCCGGGTGAGCACTTCGCGCTGGTAGCGCTTGAGGTCGTTGCGGCAGGCCAGGCTCCCCACCTGTTCCTGGAACACCGCGTAGCGCGGGTCCAGGCGGGCGAAGCTCTGCGGCGCCACGTTGGCCAGGGTGCCGTCCACGTCGTTCGGGTAGAAGCGCCGGTGGTACATCGCGGTCATGCCGCCCTTGCTGGCGCCGGTGGACACCCATTTGCCGCTGTAGAACGGCCGGATCGCCTGGACGATGCGGTGATGGTCGGCGGCGGCCTGCTCCAGGGTGAGGTAACGCCAATCCAGCGGACTGGGCGCGGACTCGGCGAAATAACGGTGCTCGACCTTCAACTGGCTGGCGTCGAGCACCCGGGTGATGGCGTAGCGGGAGCTGCTCACCGGAATGTCGTAGCCGTTGGTGGCCAGCACCATGGGTGCGTCGGCGGAACGGTGCAGCAGCACCATGCGTTGCTTGAAGGTACCTCGGGCCGGGTGGGCGTGGTCGATGGGTTGCTCGTAACGCAGCAACAGGTAGCGGTAGCCGCTGGGGGCGTTGTCCAGCTCTTCCGCCTCCATTCCCGGCAGCGACCTCAGGTAGGCGAGGATATCCTTCGACGGCGCCTGGCCGCTGGCCTGGCTGGAACCGCAGAAGAACAACGCGAGGCAAAACGCGAACAACAGCGAATGAAGCGATTTCTGATGCATAGCCTTCATGACCTTTTTTTAGAAATTCCTTTTCCAGGCCTGGAAGGGCTCCGCCAGCGGTGCCGCCTGGTGGAAATGCCGTACTGCCGCCTTCCCTGCTCACCGCACCCCGCGCCTGAAACGCGGGGTGCTCGGCCGATCCTTGCCTGGGGTGGGCCGTCGTGGCGGACCTGCCGGTCCGCCCGCGCGCGGGGAGCATAGACAATCGCACGCAAGGCGCTAGTTTCGCGCGCGGCGGCTCAGGGCCGCGGGGCGGGCGTCGGCGCCGCGGCTTTTTCGTCCACCACCCGGGGAATGTCGCGGGTTTCCCGGCCGAAACGCCCTTTCAGGGCGTCGACCCCGGACTGCGGATGGGCCAGCGGCGCGAGGTCGGCGCGGTGTTCGCGGGTCTTGGCGGTGTCGCGATCGGTGCGCCGGTCCCGCTCCGCCACCAGCGCCGGCAAGACTTCGCCGTCGCGATTGATCGACCAGGCCAGCCTCGGCTCGCCCAGCGGCAGCGTGTCGGCGGCATGCCCGGCATAGCCGGTGTGCCAGAAGTGCCAGGTCTTGCCGTAGCTGTTCAGCTTGGTCTTCATCAGCGCCTTTTCCGCGGTCTCCGGTATCCCCGGCGCCATCAACTGGCCGGAGAGGATTTCACCGTTGTGCGGATGCCAGTACGGGCGCTCCTCGGCGGGCAGGGTCTGGAAGAGTCGCTCGGACAGGATGTACTCCACCCCGTTCAGGTTGGCCGCCGCGGTATTGCCGTCGAATAGCACGCATTGGGCGAAATCTTCGTTGACCTGATTGCAGTAATGGTGGGCCTCCATCTGCAGGCCAGGATCGTCCTTCATCGGGTGGAACCCGACCATATAGACGTCGAAGCCGCGGACCGGCGCATGGCCCTGGAGCAGCGTGGCGCCGCCCTCGAGGACCTTCACCTTCGCGGTCTTTTCCTCGCCCTGGGGCGACGCGTGGGGCTGGGCCTGGTCCGCGGCGAACGCGGACAGCGACGGAATGCCCGAACCCGCGGCGAGACTCCAGCCGAGCAGATGGGCGATGACGGATGGGTTCATCCTAACCTCCTGATCCTTGTGGGGGTCGGTACGCGCATAGGGTCCGGGCGAGCTCCGCTCAGGCGCGGCGCGGACGCCTTTCCATACGGGCGCTGGAACGATTCGACGGCCCGCTCGGGCGGGCGCCGCAGGATTGGGAAAGGAAGCGCCGGCAAAGGTTCAGCCGGGAAACCGGCCCGCCACGGCTCCAGGCCTCAGTATCGGGCGCGCAGGCTCAGGCCGAGGCTGCGCGGGTCGCCGGGCAACACCGCGTAGTCGCCATTGCCCAGGGTGGCGTAGACGGCATCCAGGTAATGCCGGTCGAACAGGTTGCGTGCCCAGGCTTCCACCTCCCAGCGGCGATCCACCCGGCGCACGCCCAGGCGCAGGTCGGTCAGGCCGTAGGCCGGCTGGTAGCTGCCGGGACCGCCCTCCAGGGTGCCGTAGTAACCGCTGCGGAAGCTGTAGTCGAGGCCACCGAAGGCCTCCAGGCCCGCCGTCAGCGGATGCCGGTAGTCGAGCCCGGCGCTGGCGCTCCACTCCGGCGCGTTGTACAGCCGCTGGCCGGCCAGGTCGCAGTTCACCTGCGCCGATCCCTGGGCACAGGGCCCATCGGCGAAGCGGCGGTAGCGCGCATCGCTCCAGGCCAGGCCGAACCGCCCGTCCAGGCGCGGATGCAAGCGCCAGGCGCTGTCCAGCTCGATGCCGCGCATGCGCACCCGGCCGACGTTGATCAGGTTGTCGCGCAACGGCGGCAGGTAGGGCTGCTCCGACGGGCTGGTGGTCAGTGCCTGGTAATCGTCCACGTCGGTCTGGTAGAGCGCCAGGTCGAGGCGGGCGCGGTCCTGCCAGAAGCGGGTCTTCAGCCCGACCTCGAGGGAGGTGGCGCGCTCGTCGCCGAAGGTGGGCGCCGCCCGCGAGCCGACCACGTCGAAGTTGATGCCGCCGGCCTTGTAGCCGCGCGACCAATTGACGTAGCCGAGCACATCGTCGCGGAAGCGGTAGCTCATGCCCAGCAGGCCGGAGAGGTTGCCCTCCTCGATGCTGTCGTGGCGATAGTAGTCGTTGCCCAGGGCCAGTTCGCGCAGTGGCGGGCCGGCGAGTTGCGACAGCCAGTCGCTACCCAGGCGGCTGACGTCCACCGCGCGGCGGGAAATGAAACCGCGCTTGCGCTCGCGGGTGTAGCGCAGGCCGGCGTTCAGCTCCAGCCGTTCCAGCGGGCGCCAGGTCACCTGGCCGAAGGCCGCCCGGCTGTCGCCGCGCTGGGTGCCGTCGAACAGCTGCGTGGCGCCACTCAGCAGGTTCTGCGGAATGTGCGCCGGACCGATGCCGAGCTGCCGCACGATATCGATATCGCCGAGGAACCAGGCCGCGGCGTCGTCGCCGAAGTGCACTTGCAGGTCGCGATCCAGACGCTGGCGCAGGTAGTACAGCCCGACCACGTAGTCGGTTCGCGCGTCCAGGCTGCCGGCAAGGCGGAATTCCTGGCTGAACTGGCGATGCTCCAGGTCCGTGGCGGCCAAGGGCACCACCGACAATGCCGTGCCGTCGCCATCGCGATTGTCCCGGTAGCGCCAGTCGCGGTTTGCGGTGAGGCTGGTGAAGCGCAGGTCGTCCGCCAGGTCCCAGTTCAGTTCAAGCGAAACGCCGTCCTGGCGGACCCGGTTGCTCGCCAGGGTGTCCAGCTTCACCTCGCGGCGGTAGGGATCGGTGGGCAGCAGCCGGTAACCGGCGAACTCGGCGCGCTGGCGGGTCTGGGTGTTGTAGTAGCTGGGCTGCAGGGCCGTGCCGTGCTGGCGCTCGTCGCCCCGCTCGCCGATCAGCCGGGCGCTGAAGCGCTCGTCCGGCGTCCACAACAGTTGGCCGCGCAGGCCCTCGCCGTCGAGGTCGTTGAGCCGCAGCCCGCCATTCAGGTTGTCCACCAGGCCGTCGCGGGTGCGCCGGAAACCGCTCAGGCGCGCCGCCAGGACCTCGTCGAGTAGCGGGCCGGAAAGGCTTCCGCGGTACTCGCGCAGGTCGTCCTGGCCCAGGTCCAGCTGGCCGCTGGATTCGACATAGGGGGTGGGCTGACGGGTCAGGACGTTCAGCGCGCCGGCGCTGGTGTTGCGCCCGAACAGGGTGCCCTGCGGACCGCGCAGGACTTCGATGCGCTCGACGTCGAGCATGTCGGCGAAGGCCATGCCCGGGCGCCCCTGGTAGACGCCGTCGACGAACACCCCGACGCTGCCGTCGAGCCCGTCGTTGAACGGCGTGGCGCCGAACCCGCGCAGGCCGAAGCCGGCATAGCGCGGGTTGTGCCCGGACACCACCAGGCCGGGAACCCGTCGCTGGATATCCCGCAGACGGTGCAGGCCGGCGTCGTCGAGGCTGTCGCCGTCCAGCACGCCCACCGAGAGGGGCACCGCCTGGGCGTTTTCCTCGCGGCGCCGGGCAGTGATGGTCGAGGTTTCCAGCAACAGGGGTTCGGCGACCGCACCGGCGCCCTCGCCCGCGAAACCGGGCACGGGCATCACGCCGCCGAACAAGGCGAGCCAGAGGATGCGCCGCATCAACGCGCCTCGAGCGCGCGCGCGGCCTTCGCCGAAACGCCGTGCAGGGTCTGCGCGATGCAGGCGAGCAGATCGCCGCTGCTGGCCGGCTTGAGCAGCACCGCGTCGAAGTCCAGCGAGGCGGGCACGCCCGCCGGCCGGCGCGGCGGCGCGGCGGAATAGAGCACCACCGGCAGGCCCGGCCATTCCGCGCGCACCCGTTGCAGCAGTTGCCAACCGTCCATGCCGGCCATCATCTGGTCGGTGACCACCAGGTCGACCCGCGCCGCCTCCAGCCGCGCCAGCGCCGCCTGGCCATCGGCGGCGCGCTCCACATCGAAGCCATAGCCGGTCAGCAGGTCGCCCAGCCAATCGAGATTCTGTTCCACGTCATCCACCAGCAGGATGCCCAGGCCGGCGCCGTCCACTCGCGCCGGGTGGCTTTCCACCAGGTCGAAATCCATGTCGTGTTCCGCTGCGCATTCCAGGATCAGGCTGAAGCCGAAGCGGCTGCCGCCCTCTTCCCGCGCGTCCACGTCCAGCCGGCTGCCCATGTGTTGCAGCAATTGGGTCACGATGGACAGGCCCAGCCCACTGCCGTCGCGACGACCGGCGTTGTGCCCGCGACGGAACGGCTGGAGCAGCAGTTCGCGTTCGCCGGGATCGATACCGATACCGGTGTCGAGCACGTCGAACCTCAATTCCACGGTTTTCTCCAGTGGACCCTGGCGCGCACCCACCACGAAGGTGATGCAACCCTCGTGGGTGAACTTGGCGGCGTTGGTCAGCAGGTTGACCAGCACCTGGCGCAGGCGGCGGAAGTCGGCCCGCACCAGGGCCGGCAAATCCTCGGCGAAGCGGCTCTCGAACCGGTTGCCCTGGCGCGCGGCGAGGAAGGCGCCCTCCTCGGTGAGCTCCCGCAGGAAGCCGTACAGGTAGCCGGGCGCGAGGATCAGCTCCAGTTGCTCCAGCTCGCTGCGGGAAAACTCCAGCAGTTCGTCGATCAACTCCAGTTGCTGGCGGGCGTTACGTTCGATCTTGCGCGGGTACTCGCGGTCCGGGACCGCCTGCAACAGCCGGGCGTAGTCGATGATGCTCACCAACGGCGAGCGCAGGTCGTGGCTGATCCGCGCCATCAGCGAACTGCGCGCGCGCAGGGATTCGCGCAACTGTTCGGTGCGCAGCGCGACGGTCTTTTCCAGGCGCTCCTGTTCCGCCTGCCGCTGCCGGTCCAGATCGTCCAGGGCACGTTTTTCCCGGGTCCGGGCGCGGCTGAACTCCATCACCAGGGTGCAGACCAGCAGCAGCACGCCGGGCAAGGTCGACAGCAGGCTGTAGCGTTCCTGACGGGCCTGCAGCGGCACCTGTTCGGCCTGCAACGCATAGCGCGCCAGGAACTGCGCCAGGAACAACCCGACCACCGCCCAAGCCATCCAGGTCAGCGCCAGCCGGCGCCGCCAGGCGGCCCACAGGGTGAGCGGCAACACCAGGTAGATACAGGCACCCAGCATCAGCAAGGCGAGATGCCGGCCCTGCACGTGATCGCCCCACAGGGCCCACAGGTTGAACGCGCCGAAGACCGCCGGGAGCAGGCCGTACAGCCAGCCCCATTGCCGTGGCAGCAGGCGGACCCGGTACAGCACGCGCGCATAGCCGCAGAAAAAGAAGAAGGACACGACACTGAGCAGCGCGGTGATCTCCCGCGTCCAGGGCACGGCGCCCGGCCAGTAGATCAGGTAGCCGTTGAGCGCGCAGGTCATCGCGATGTAGCTGAGCACCGCGCCGGCATGCATGGCCAGCAGACGCGAGCGCATGATCCAGCCGACGATCAGGCTGAACGGCACCACCAGCAGCACGATGCCCAGGGAAATGCCTTCGACCAGGTTGACCCGCTGCCGCTCGCGCAGCAGGCCGGCCTGCGACCAGAGCTGCGGGTAGAGGATCAGCAAGGTGTGGCTGCTCACCCGCACCAGCACCTCTACCCGCTCGCCGGGCTCCAGCGCCAGCGGGAACAACGGCTGCCGCTCGACCGATACCCAGTCTTCCAGCGGATACGCGCTGCCGGCGCGCTGCACCTGCCAGGTCGCGCCGCGGCGAATGTGCACGCGGATGTCCTCCAGGCGCGGCTGGCCGATGCTCAGCCAGCGCATGCAGGGCCGCGCCAGGGGGTTGTCCAGCTCGAAGCGCATCCAGAACGCCGACCGCGACATGTCCCAGTCCAGCCGAGCCGCGCCGGGGGCGAAGCGCGCGGCGGGCAGCGCGGCGACCTCGTCCACGTCCAAGCGGCCGCCGGCATCCTCGAAGAGCTGCAGGTGCGGGCCGAGTTCGGCATGCGCGGTCTTGCAGGTGAGCGCCGCGGCATGGGCCGCCGCGAACGCGAACAGGCCAATGAGCACTGTCGCGATCCGCAGGAAACCCTTCATGGGTGAGCGTGTACCAGGCTTTGACTGCCGCCGGCCTGCTGGCGGAACTGGCTGGGGGTCAGGCCCAGGCGCTCGCGGAACGCCGTGGTGAAGTTGCAGGCACTGCGGAAACCCACCAGGTCGGCGATGTCCTGGATGCTCATGTCGCTGTCGAGCAGCAGGGCCTGGCCACGGCGCAGACGCGCCTCGCGGATATAGGCGAATACCGTCATGCCCAGGTGCTCGCGGAAGATCGACGACAGCCGTTTGTCGTGGGTGCCGACTTCCCGGGCGATCTCGCCGAGGCCCGGCAGCTCGCCGAGGCGCTGGTCGATGAAGCGGATCGCCGCGCGCAGGATCACCTGGTCGGTGTCCAGGCGCTCCACCGGGGCCGACACCGCGCTGGCGGGCGAGTCGCGCCAGATCAGTTGCAGGTGGATGCGGATGCGCGCCAGCACTTCTTCCGGCACGCAAGGTTTCAGGACGTAGTCGACGCCGCCCAGGGACAGGCCTTCCAGGCGCTCGTCCACCGAGCTGGCGGAGGTCAGGAAGATGATCGGCACCCGTTGCGTGGCCGGCGCCTCGCGCAGCAGCCGACACAGGGTGAAGCCGTTCATCTGCGGCATGTGCACGTCGAGCAGGATCAGCGCCGGCTGCAAGGCAAGGGCGCGCTGGTAGCCCTGGTGCGCCTCGCTGGCGAGGGACAGGCGGAACCCGTGGGCGCGCAGCAGGGTACACAACGCCCGGAGCTCTTCCGGGGTGTCGTCGATGATCAGGATCAAGGGCGCATCGGCGAGCGGCATCGGCTCCATCCCGCTGTTCGGATCGGTTTCAGGAAACACGGACGATACCATCGACCGCAGCCCCTGTGCGCGTCATCGCCAGCAACGCCTGGCCGTGCAGGCCGGCCCACAGCGCGAGGGGGACGACCGCCGGCAGGATCAGGGCGCCGAACTGATAGCCCAGCGCGATCAGGTCGATCTGCATCTGGTGCAGGCCCAGCCGGGCGGAAACCGCCGGGTCCAGGTCGAAAAGCAGGGATTTGCCGATGCCCATGGCAACGCCGAAGGCCACCAGCGCCAGCAGGCCGGACACCGCGGCGAGGGTCGCCAGGCGTTTGCCGGGAACCCGCGGCAAGCCCAGCAGCAAGGCGAAGAACAAGGGAATGCCGTAGCCGTGGATCATCGGCCGGCCCTCCAGGATCAGTTCCGCCAAGCGTCCAGGCGGCACGGTCAGACTGCCGTACTGCCCGCCGCCGAGACGGATCATGGCGTGGATCAGCGCGCCTTCGCTTTCGAGCCGGAAGATCAGCCCGTCGCTCAGTGCGCGCAGCACGGGTTGCAGGAATGTCGCGACCAGGCTGGCGATGGGCCCGGCGAGCAGGTACCAGGCCAGGAAGGTCAACGGTAGCCAGGCCAGCACCCGGCGCAACGCGACGCCCAGGGAATCAGCCATGCACGGCCTCCTCCAGGGGGCGGGCCGCGCGTCCCAGGTAACGCAACCAGAACAGGAACACCACGAACACATCCAGCAGGATCAGCACTTGCCAGATGTACAGGTGCGCCCACTCGAAGGCGCGCAGGCTCCATTGGCCCAGGTAGAACAGGCTGAGGATCCGCAACAGGTTCAACAGGTGCAGCGAGCCCAGCCCGACCAGCAGGCCCCAGGCCTTCTTCCGCCACGGGGCGGGGAAGGCCAGGATCGCCGAAAGCAGGATGATCGACGCCTCGACCCCGTTGCAGCCCGCCTCGATCGACATGCCGAATCCCGAGGCCACGTCGTAGAGATGAATACCGCGGGATACCACGCCATGATCCACCAGCCGCGCCAGCGAGGTGCTGGCGAATGCCAGCCCCTCGGTGAAGGGCACGACGAACCAGCGCTGTACCGGCGCGGTGAGCTCCAGCGTGAACAACAGCAGCTGGAGCAGGCCGAAACCGATGAAGAAGCGCTTCATCCGTGATTACCCCAGCAGCCGGCGGTTGCGCCCGGACATGCCGAGCACACCCAGCGCCATCAGCCCGGAGAGCAGGATCAGCGCCCATTCCGAGAGGGTCGGTGCGCCCACCGGATCGACGATCACCGGCGTTTCCGCGCTGCCGCTGTTGTTGCCCGGGGTCGGATCGTTGTCCGAGCTCACGTTGGCGATGTTGACCAGCGACGAGGTGGCGAAGCCCTGGTTCAGCCGGGTGGTGATGGTGAAGGACTCGCTGGCGCCGCTGGCCAGGTCGCTCACCGCGCAGCGAACGGTACGGCTGGCGATGACGTAGCTGCAGGCGGGCGAGGCCGACACGTAGGTCAGGCCACTGGGCAGCGGGTCGCTGACCCAGGCGTTGCGTGCGGCTTCCGGGCCGGCGTTGCTGACCTGGATGCTGTAGCTGACGTCGTCGCCCGGCAACAGCGCGGTGGTGCCGCTGCTCTTGTTCAGGCTGAGGTCGGCGCGGGTGTCGCGGACTTCGACGTTGACGGTCGCGGTGGTGCAGTTGTCCGGATCGCTGGTTTCGCAGATCCGGTAGTCGAAGCTGTAGGTGCCCGGCGCGGTTCCTTCGGCCACACCCAGCTCGCCGGTGGCGGCGTTCAGGGTGATGCCCGCGGGCGGGGTGGCGGTCAGGGTGACCGTGGCCGGAGTGGCCGGGCCGCCGTTCAGGCTGTCGTTGCCGAACAGGTTGCCGAGGTTGCGCGTGGTTTCGCTGGTCACCGGGCCGTAGCTGTCGTTGCCGGCGGCGATGACCGCGGCTTCCACGGTGAAGCTGACGGTGGCGCTGTCGCAGTTATCCGGATCGCCCACTTCGCAGAGGGTGTAGGGGAAGCTATAGCTGCCGGGCGGCGTGCCGGGCGCCACGCTGACCACCCCGGTGGCCGGGTCGACGCTGATGCCGGCCGGCGGCGTCACGCTCAAGGTCACGGTGGAGGTGTTCACCCCGCCGCCGTTGAGGCTGTCGTTGCCATACAGGTTGACCACGTTCGGCGAGCCCTGGCCGCTGATCACCGGTGTCGGGTTGCTGTCGTCGTTGGCGACGATCTGCGCGGCCTGCACGGTCAGGCTGACGTTGGCGTCGTCGCAGTGGGTGGGGTTGGCCCGTTCGCAGATGCGGTAGACGAAGCCGTAGGCGCCCGGATCGGTGCCCGGTGCCACGCTGACCACGCCGCTGACGGGATCGAAGCCGATGCCGGCGGGCAAGGTGCCGACCAGGGTGGTCTCGACCAGGCCGTTGTTCGGCGCCACGCCGTTGAGCAGGTCGTTGCCGAACACGCTGCCCAGGTTGGCGTTGCCGGCGCTGCTGATCACCGGGGTGGTGTAAGGATCGTCCAGCGCGTCGATCACCGAGACCACCGGGGACGTGACCGCGGTGGCGGTGCCGCCACGGGGATCGGGGCCGGGGTTGGTCTGCTCGGAGTAGCTCACCGAAGCGGTGTTGCCGATGCTCTGGTTGGCCAGCTGCGGATCGGTCACCCGGACCTGGAACCGCACCCGGGCATTGTCGCCGGGCAGCATCAGCCCGCCATTGGTGGCGGTGGCGCCGCTGCCGAGGCGGAAGGCCACGGCGCGGCTGGCGCTGTCGTACTCGGCCAGGTCGTTGCCGGCGCTGTCCGACTGGGCGCCGGTGGGCGCGCCGGCGACGTTGGCCAGCACTTCCAGGGAGCCCGGGACGAAGGTGGTGCCGACGGGCAGCACGTCGTTCACCGCTACGCCGGTGGCGCCGTCGGTTCCGGTGTTGCTGAAGGCGATTTCATAGACGATGACGTCGCCGAAAGTGATCTGGCTGCCGCCGCTCTGGTTGCTGTAGGTCTTGGTCAGCGAGGTCACCAGGTTGGGTTCGAACAGCTCGGTGGCGAAGGTCAGCGCGTGGGGGAAGTAGGCGTCGCCCGAGGTGGAGAAGCCCAGGGTGGCGGTACTCGCGTTGTTCGCCAGGATGCCCGAGGCGTCGATGTAGTCGATATCGATGGCCATCTGGTTGACGAAATCGGGCGTTTTCGCGTCGAGGCGCGCGCCCAGGCGGGAGATGCTGCTGTTCCAGAAGTTGCTGGAAGGGTTCTGCGAGTCGCTCAGGACCTGGCCGTTCAAGCTGAAGGCGTCGCCGCTGATGTTCTGGTCGCCTTCCCAGACCAGGGCCCCCATGTAGGTGGTGAAGCTGGCGCTGGCCGGCGTGCGCAGGCCGGTGACGTCGATGCTGGCGGAGGTGCTGCCGCTGACCACGCCGTCGTTGGCGTCGAGCTTGCCGTCGAACACCATCAGCCGGCGATAGGGCTCGTTGGCGTCGCGGTAGACCACGATCAAGCTCCAGCCGCCGAAGTGGCCGAGGCCGCCGCCGTTGCCGCTGACCGCGGCGAGGCCGCCGGCGAAATACTCGCCGCTACCGGCGCTGCGGACCAACTGGGTCACGTCGGCGTAGGCGGAATAAGGACGGCTGTTGGCATCGCCCTGGCTGGTGAAGGTGTAGAGGTCGGCCGCCTGGGCGACGATGTCCTGGTAGTCCGCGGCGTTCGGCGCACGCAGGTGCAGCACGGCGCGGTTGCCGTTGGACGGGTCGGCGCGGCCGCCCCAGTACAGGCCGGCGGAGAGCACTTCGGCGCCGGCCGGCAGGTTCAGCGTGGCGCTGGACGAGTTGTTGAAACCGGCCGCCGGATCGACGTTGACGTAGACCATCTGGCGGTTGCCGTTGCCGCCGGCGGTGGTGCCGTTCTGTTCGGCGGCGCAGGTGCCGGTCCCGTCGCAGGTCAGCAGGGTGTTGCCGACCATGCTGATGTTGCCATGTTCGTTGAAGGTGTGACGCGCGTTGAACGCCGCCTCGGCCGCCGGCAACAGGCTGCAAAGCAGCAAGGACAACAGGCCCTGGCGCCATCTGCGCCCGGTCTTCGTCGTCCGCTCGCCCGGACGGGCTTCGGCCGCGCCGCACCCGCCGGCCTTTGGCAGAATTGAGTGAATCATGACATCTCCTTATTGATGAGGCGGCGATCCGGCGGGGCCTTCACACCGTATTCGAACGAACTGCATCCGCCGGGCGCGCGAAGGGTTCGCGCGGCGGCGTCATCGTGATAGCGAGTGGACGAGGGTCGGCATGCGCCGGCCGAACACCTCGAACCGATACGGAAGCCGTCGCCGGTCCAGCGGCGAACGGCTCGAAAACGGCCGGCCCCGGGGCGACGACAGTCGCGGCCGGGCCGGGCCTTCGCCGGGCGGGCACCGCTAGGGGCGCCGGCCAGGCGCTGCCGGTCCGCCCTCCCCCTGGGCGCGACACGGCGAACGAACAACGGAAAACCTGCTGCATGCGGAACGCGTTTTCCTGACGCCTTCCGGCGGAACCGGGCGCTCCCCTCGCCCGTTCCCGCATCGCGGCCCCCGCCGCGCCACAGCATGAGGCGAGCGGACCGGGGGTCGATTGGGCGCTGACTGTAGGAATCCACCGCACCCCGGACAAGGCGCCCCGCCGGGAAACAGCTTCCCGCCCGAAGGACGACTCGGACCCTGCGGAAAAGGCCAGACGCGGGCGCATGACCCATGGGTCACCCCTGGACGGCGGTTTCCCCGGTGCGCGACGAGGGCGGCGGGCTTTGCTTCGGCGGCAGGCGACCCTGTTTCGACCGCCTGTCGCCGGGCGGGCTTTCGACGCGGGAATCGTTTTGCCGGAAGGGAGAAAAACGCCGCCCGGGAAAAAGCCTCGTCCGCCCTGGCAAAGCTTCGCCGTCGACGAAGCCCGTAGGATGGCGATCACTCTTCACTCGCAGTCTTCCGGCCATGCGCACCACGCCCTTCCTCACCGATTCCCCGCCAAGCCTGCCAAGCGAGGGCAGAGCCGCGCCGCAGAGCCAGGCGGGCACCCTGGGCGACCTGTACCTGCTGACCCGGGTGATCGAGGCCGGCGGGTTTTCCGCCGCCGCCCGCGGCACCGGGCTCGCCCGCTCGCTGCTCAGCCGGAGGATCATCGAACTGGAGCGCCGCTTCGGCGTGCGCCTGCTGGAACGCAGCACCCGCAGCTTCGCCATGACCGCCGTCGGCGAGCAGGTCTACCGCCACGCGCTGCGCATGCTGGAAGCCGCACAGGCCGCCGAGTGCGCGGCCCTGGAAGCCCTGGAGGAAGCCCAGGGGCTGGTGCGCCTGGGGGTGCCTTCGCTGTTGCTGGACCTGTTGCCGGACCTGCTGCAGGGTTTCGCCGCCGCCCACCCGAAGGTGCGCCTCTCGCTGACGGCCTACGCGGAGCCGCCGATCGGATTGCAGGACCTGGACCTGGCCCTGAGGCTGGAAGCGCCGCCCCGGGACGACGCCCGCCTGGTGGCGCACCCTCTGGCCCAGGTGCGCTTCGTCAGCGTGGCCAGCCCGGCGCTGCTGCACCGCCTGGGCCCCCTGCACCACCCGGACGAACTGGAGACACGGCATTGCCTGGGCTTCGGCCCACCGCAGGCGCTGCGCCCCTGGCTGCTGCGCCAGGCACGACCGCGCACCCTGCAGGGCAATGCCCTGAGCAGCGACAGCCTGCCGCTCCTGCTGGCCGCCGCGCGCAGCGGCCAGGGCGTGGCGCATCTGCCGCTGTTCGCTTGCCACGAGGACCTGCAGAGCGGGCGGCTGTCTACGCTCTTCGATGCGTACGAAGCCGATCCGGCGCCGCTGCACCTGCTCAGCCCGCCGCGCCCCGGCATCACCCAGGCGATGCGCAGCCTGATCCAGCGCCTCCGGGACCGCCTGGCGGCCGGTCGCTATCCCGGGGTGCTCTGCCCCGTGGTCGGGGACGCGCCGGAGCGGGTCGACCCGCCCCCGGCACGGCGCCTGGGGGGGCGGAGCGCCTGAGGCCCTCGCGCGGGAGCGCGCGGGCGACCGCCAGAGCAGCGGGCGCAGCGACGAAGCGAGCCGGCCGACGCCGTAGAAAAAGGAACAGAGTCGCGACACCGCGGAAGCGCTGCACGGAATGCTGGAATTCAAGGAACGCACGTCATGGAGGATGCTATGGAACAGGCAGGAAAGCCGTCGCAACGCGGCACGTTCGATTTCACCCGGGTCATTCCCCACCTCAGCAGGACCAGCGAGGTCCAGCGGCTGATCGTCGAGAAGGCCGGTTTCTCGCACTTCCATTTCGCCCTGCGCTCGCCGCTGCCGGTGTCGTTTCCGGTGGTCTACGTGCTGGACAACTTCAGCGACGCCGCGCGCCGGGCCTACGACGAAGGACGGTCCTGGCAGGACGATCCGGTGCTGAACTACAGCGGCGGCAAGGACACCCTGATCTGGCGCGAAGAACTCCCCCGGCATCGGCGCATCCCCCTGCTCTGGCGGGACGCCAGCGACGAGGGTCTCAGCTACTGGTTCATCTTCAAGGGCGGGGTCACCGCCATCCTGTCCCTGACCCGCGGCGCCCTGCCGCTCTCCGGGCAACTGGCCGAGGACCTGCGGCCCCTGGCCTACCAGGCGTGCCGGACGCTGCTGGACATCGTGGCCCGGGAGCGGAAAAGCGACTTCCCGTTGCTGCCCCGGGAAAAACTCTCCAGCCGCGAACTGCATATCCTCCGGCTCAGCGCCGACGGCATGACCGCGGAGGAAATCGCTCACCAGGTGTTCATCAGCAAGAGCACCGTCAACTTCCATATCAAGCGCATCAACCGCAAGCTCTGCTCGCGCAACAAGAGCCAGGCCATCGCCAAGGCGGCGCTGATGAGCCTGCTCTAGGACTTCGCCCCACCCGCCGGGCGGCGAGGCGCCGCTCCCGACCCCGAGCGCCACAGGCGCCGCGCCAGGCTCGCGTCATGCGGGCAAGAGCAAGGCGGCCGCGCCGTCCAGGTCGGACACCTGCGCGTAGGGCAGCCAGTCCGGGTTGCCGACCTCACCCCGCCGGTTCACCCAGATGCCGCGTAGACCCAGCTCATGACAGGCCTTCATGTCCCAGTACATGCCCATCGCCACGTGCAGGGTTTCGTCCGGCGTCACGCCCATCGCGCGGTAGGCGTACTCGAAGAGCCGGCGCGACGGCTTGTAGGCCTGCGCCTGCTCGGCGGTGATGACGTAGTCGAAGGGCACGCCGATGCGCGCCACGGTCGGCGCGATGAGAGCGTCGTCGGAGTTGGTGAAGATCGCCAGCTTGTAGCGCTCGCGCAATCGCCGCAGGGCACCCGGCACCTCGGGGTGCGGGCCCATCCTCATGGGCGACGAGGCGATGCCTTCGAGCTCGTCCGCGCTCGGGGTCAGGCCGTGTTCGCCGAACGCGGCGGCAAAGCCGATGCGCAGGATGTCCGCGTAGAGGCGGTGCGGCCGCTCCGCCGTCAGGCGTCGGCCCTGCGCGGAGAAGCTGTCGAGGATCGCCGATGCGCTGGCGCCGCGCGCGTCGTGCCTCGCCAGCGTCGCGCCGATCTCCCGCAGCAGCACTTCGTACCACTGCACGAGCGTGCCATAGCAGTCGAAGGTGATGACCTTCGGCGCGGGATCGAGTGTGAACATCGAGGTGTTGGATTCGGGCATCGAGAGCGCCTGGAGTGAGGGGATGGGAGGCTTCGCCAAAAGGCCGTTGGCATACGTCCCGACGGGCCGCTTGCAGCCATGACGCCGGGAAACAGCTTAGCGCTGCCGGCCTCCGAAGACGACGGCGCCGAGCGCGTCCGCCCAGGTGCGCGCGGCGCGGCGAACCCTGCGCGTCGGGCACCCTTGGCGTGGGGTCAATGCTTGCCGCCCGTCGCCTGCCTGCGTCCCCAGCCGCCAAGCTCGCCCGCACCCGCCACAGGCCCTGGCGTCGGGCCGCCTGCCCGCGCGTTGGCGCAGCCTGGCGCCTCGCTGCGCGAGGCCGTCGCTCCGGCTCCGGATAGCCGCTCCCGGGGCACGACGCCGTCCGGCTTAAAACCGGAATCTTTTTCCGCGGGCAAACTCACAATCTCGACAGGCCAGAAGCGCACCGCCCAGAACGCTTCGGCCTCACAAGACGCTTCGCAGTAGCAGTGGAGTACCACGGGGACCCAGGCAGGCATCGGCGATAACGCCGAATCCGTCGCCGCTCCTTGGCCATGTCGCTGCGCACTTTCCGGCAAGCCAAGGTTGCATCATGACGACACTGACCCCGATTTCGACCCAGCCGCGCGCCATGTCCCTTCCTCACCCGAGCCCGGTGCAGGATCGCGACGTCTACCAGGCGCTGCTGGAGCAGCCGCTGGCCAACCGCGAGCTCGGCCGCGACTACCTGGAGCGGCAACTGGCGCGGGCGCAGGATCTGCCATGCGACCTGCCCAAGGATGCCCGAGAACTGTCCGCTTGGGTGATCGCCGGCGCGAAACGCACCACCGCGGCCTATAACCAGTACCTGACCCGCCGCAAGCAGGGCCAGCCGCGTCGCTACTTCGCCAACCGCTCCCATGCCCTGTACTTCATCCACGCCGTGGCGCCGACCAAGCTGGTCGATGGCGCCTGGCTGCACGGGGTGCTGCCGCGCTGGTACGACGCGCGCTTCCAGGGCCTGGCGCGCACCTACCTCGAAGAACTGGGCGACGGCAATCCCGCGCAGAACCACGTGGTCCTGTACAAGAAGCTGTTGGCCAGCCATGGCTGCGAAGACACCTCCATGCTGTCTGACGCGCATTTCACCCAGGGCGCCCTGCAACTGGTGCTGGGCACCCTGGCCGAGGACTACCTGCCGGAAGTGATCGGCTACAACCTGGGCTACGAGCAACTGCCGCTGCACCTGCTGATCACCGCGTTCGAATTGAGCGAGCTGGACATCGACCCCTATTACTTCCAGTTGCACGTGACCATCGACAACGCCAGCACCGGACATGCCCACAAGGCCGCGCAAGCGGTGCTGGACAACCTGCCGGTGATCGGCGACGCCGAGGCGTTCTACCGACGCGTCGCCCTCGGCTACCGCCTGAACGACCTGGGGCTGGGCACGACGGCGGTGATCGAAGCCTTCGACCTGGAGCGCGAGCTGCTGGCGATGTTCGAACGCAAGCGCGAGACCGCCGGCATGGTGCATTCGGACTTCTGCCGCATCGAAGGGCGCACCGTGAACGAATGGCTGAGCCGCCCCGGCCAGATCGGCGAATTCCTCGGCGCCCTGGAAACGCGCGGCTGGATCCGCCGTCACCAAGACCCGGCCGAGAGCCGTTTCTGGCAACTGGTCCAGGGCGACCGGGCGGTGATGTTCGGCGTGTTCAGCCCCTACGAGCAGCAACTCCTGCACGACTGGATCGCCGGCGACTGGCTGGCCGCCCAGGTCCGGCCCAAGGGTCCCCAGGGCCGAACGAATTTCCGCCAATGGCGGCGCCCGGGCCTGGCCCTGGGCAACGCCGCTCCGGGCGAAGCCGTCGCCGGGTCGGAATTCGACCGCGAACTCACCGCCTTGAAAGCGGAACTGCAGGGCTGCTCCGACCCCGAGCGCCTGGCGCGGCTCATCGAACTCATGGCCCCCGCGCTCCATTCCACCCCGCCGGGCCTGTTGGCGACGCGCCTGTTCAGGGAACTGACCCAATGACCGCGCCGCTCGCCGGAACCGCCCTGCCGGCCAGGGACGAGGCGCTGCTGCGCCTGGGCCGGCTGCTGCAAGCCCGCGACTACCGCTTCGTCACCGTCACCCCGGCGACCCATGCGCGGGTCAACGCCCGCCCGGAAAACCGTATGGCGCGTGGCTTGGCGGATGTCTTCGGCTGGAGCCGACCGTTTCGCCGGGAGGTGCTCGACGCTGAGGTCTTCGCCGCCCTGGAGGCTGCTGACGCCCTCGAGGCGCACGGCGACGGCTGGCGCAGCCGGGTACGCTGGTCGAGCCTGGACGACGGCCTGCTGGTGCATTCCCGCTACCCCACCGACGCCACCGATGCGGTGTTCTTCGGCCCCGACACCTACCGGTTCGTCCAGGCCATCGATCGGCACCTGGAGGGCGTCGTCCCCGGTTCGATCCGCCGCGCGGCGGACATCGGCTGCGGCGCCGGCCCCGGCGCCCTGCGCGTCGCCCGGGCATGCCCCCAGGCCGAGGTGCTGGCGCTGGACATCAATCCCCGCGCCCTCGCGCTCACCCGGGTGAACGCCGCCCTGGCGGGTGCCGAGCGGCTCAGCGCCCGGCACAGCGACTTGCTCAAGGACGTCGAGGGCGACTTCGACCTGATCGTCTCCAACCCGCCCTATCTGCTCGACCCCGGCGAACGCGCCTATCGACACGGCGGTGGCGGCCTGGGGCTGGGGCTTTCCCTGGCCATCGTCGACGCGGCGCTCGAGCGCCTCGCCCCGGGCGGCGCCCTGCTGCTGTACACCGGCGTGGCCATGGTGGAAGGCCGCGACCCCTTCCTCGGCCGCCTGCGCCAGCGCCTGGCAGACAGCCCGGTGAACTGGCATTACCGGGAAATGGACCCGGACGTGTTCGGCGAGGAATTGCTCGAACCCGCCTACGCCGGCGCCGACCGTATCGCCGCGGTGGTGCTCGACCTGCGCCGCGCCTGAGCGCGACGGCGAGCCGCTGCTGCGGCCGCGCCCGCCACCCCGATCAGCCCTCGAACGCCGGACCGCGCCGCAGGCGGATGGGGCCGCGCGGCAGATCCTCGCCTTCCAATATGCGCTCGCCCTGGGTGATCCTCAGCCGGCCGCCGGCCGCCAATTCCAGCGCTACCCGCCGCACCGCCGGCATCAGCGCTCGCCAGCCGGCTTCGTCCGCCGCCAGGCGACGGGCGATTTCCGAAGGGCAGGCGGAGGCCTGGGCGTCGCGTGCGCTCAGCGCCTCCAGGATGCAGGCGCGGATCTGGTCGTCGTCGATGGGCATGGCGCTCGCCGGTGGGGTTCAGTGCTTCGAGGGGCGGCCGGCCTCCCCGGTTCGCCCGAGATGCCGACCGGCGCGCCGTCCGGCCACGGGCATCCGTTGAAGACGACGAGCGCCTCTCACCACACCGCGATGTGGGCGTCCGCCCGCGGTTCGGTGCCGCCGCAGAGCACCCCGCTCTCGGCATCGCGCAGGATGATCTGGCCGCGGCCGTAATCGAGGGAATCGTGCGCCACCTCGATCCGATGGCCGCGGCGGGCCAGCGCCAGGGCCAGATCGCGCGGGGTCGCCTGCTCCACCCCCACCCTCAGGCCGCCCAGCCACTGCCAGCGGGGCGCGTCCAGGGCGGCCTGCGGGTTGAGGCCGAAATCCACCAGGTTCATCACCATCTGCACATGGCCCTGGGGCTGCATGTAGCCCCCCATCACGCCGAAGGGCCCGAGGGGGTGGCCCTGCTTGCTGAGGAAGCCCGGAATGATGGTGTGGAAGGTCTTCTTGCCCGGCGCCAGGCAGTTGACGTGGCCGGGATCGAGGCTGAATTCCTGCCCACGGTTCTGCAGGGCGATGCCGCTGTCGGGCAATACCACCCCGGAGCCGAAGCCGCCGTAGTTGCTCTGGATGAACGAAACCATGTTGCCCTCGCCGTCGGCGCTGGCCAGGTACACCGTGCCGCTGGCCTGGGGATCGCCGGCCGCCGGGGTCGCCGCCCGCGCACCGATGCTTCCCCGGCGACGCGCGGCGTAGTCGGCGCCGAGCAACTCGGCGACCGCCACGCGCATGTGCGCGGCATCGGTGATGTGCTGCAGCCCGTCGGCATAGGCGAGCTTCATCGCCTCCAATTGGCGGTGCCAGGTGCCCAGGCTGTCGCGCTGCTCGAACGCGAAGCCTTCGAGGATCTTCAGGGTCATCAGGGCGATCAGGCCCTGGCCGCTGGGCGGGATTTCCCAGACGTCGACGCCCCGGTAATTCACTCCGATCGGCTCGACCCAGCGCGGCCGGTAGTCCTGCAGGTCGCTGGCGCGCAGGTAGCCGCCGCTGGCCCGCGAGTGCGCGTCCAGGCGCTCGGCCAGGGCGCCCCGGTAGAAACTCTCGCAGCCGCTGGCGGCCAGTTCGGCGAGGGTCTCGGCCTGCGCCGGGTTGCGGAACGGCTCGCCGGCGCGGGGCGCGCGGCCGTCGATCAGGTAGGTGTCGAACCAGGCTTCCAGGGCCGGCTGGCGCTGGGCGCCGAAGGTCTCCAGGGCGCGTTGCCATTGGCGGGCGATCACCGGCGACACCGGGAAGCCCTCGGCCGCCAGGTCGATGGCCGGTTGCAGCAGGTCGGCGAAGGGCAGCCGGCCGAAGCGCGCGGACAACTCGGCCCAGGCCGCCGGGCATCCCGGCACGGTCACCGGCGTCCAGCCATAGGCCGGCATCCTGTCGTGCCCGGCCGCCCGCACCGCGTCCAGGGTCAGCGCCTGGGGCGCATGGCCGCTGGCATCCAGCCCGTGCAAGCGCCCCTGGCTCCAGACCAGGGCGAAGGCGTCGCCGCCGATCCCGCAGCCGGTGGGCTCGACCACCGTCAGCGCCGCCGCGCTGGCGATGGCGGCGTCGATGGCGTTGCCCCCCTTGCGGAGCATTTCGATACCGGCCTCGGCGGCCAGGGGCTGGGAGGCGGCGACCATCCCGCGCGGGGCGAAGACGCTCTGGCGTTGCGAGGCATAGGGGTATTCGTCGGCGGAAAAATCGAACATGGGGCGACACTCACTGTGGGGTGGATAGGCTGTCGATGTCGATTCGGCGCTCGCTCGGGGAGCGCCCTCGAGGCGCGGCGGACTCGCATGGGGGCGAGGCGCGCGCGGCCCCAGGGTAAACGGCGAAGGCGCCCGGAGGACATACCCGGGGCGAAAACGCGGCGGCCGCCGCCTCATCCGCCGCTGTTCCGCGCAAGCCCGGCCGGCCAGGTTTTCCGCGCGTGGCGATCAGGCCGGCGCGTCGGCGGGAAAGATCCGCTGGTCGAGGTAATCGATGAACACCCGCAGCTTGGGTGCGACCTGCCGACCGGACGGCCAGAGCATGTAGAGGCTGTTTTCGCCCAGCACGCAGTCGTCGAGCACGCTGCGCAATTGCCCGCTTTCCAGCAGGCCGGGGAAGGCGAAGTCCGGCAGGTAGGCGATGCCGTGCCCGCGCAGGGCGAAACACAGGCGCGCCTCGATGTTGTTGCAGACCATCGCGCGCGGGATCTGCGCCGCCGGCTCGCCGGGCGAGCGGCGCAGTGGCCATTCTTCCAGCTTGCCGGAACTGGGGAAGCGGTAATGCAGGCAGCGATGCTGCGCCAGGTCGGCGGGCCGCTCGGGCACGCCGTGGCGGGCGAAGTAATCCGGCGCGCCGACCAGGCGGAAACGGAAATCGCCCAGGCGCCGCGCGGAAAGCCGCGAGTCCGCCGGTTGCCCGGTGCGCAGCACCGCGTCGAACCCTTCTTCGATGACATCCACCACGCGGTCGGTGAACACCAGCTCCAGCTCGATTTCCGGGTAGTCCGCCATGAAGTCCGCCAGGACCGGCAACACCAGGCTGCTCACCTGCGGCAGGCTCACCCGCAGCTTGCCCCGTGGCACGTCGCGGCCTTGGGACAGCTCCAGTTCGGTGGCCTCGATTTCGCCGAGGATGCGCCGGCTGCGTTCGAGGAACAGCGCGCCTTCCGCGGTGAGGGTGATGCTGCGGGTGCTGCGGTGGAACAGGCGCACGCCCAGGCGCTCCTCCAGGCGCGCCACGCGCTTGCCCACCGCCGAAGCGCTGACCCCCAGGCCGCGGGCTGCCGCGACGAAGCTGCGGGTTTCGGCGACGCGCACGAAAACGATGAAACCGCTCAGGCTATCCACTGCGCACCCCCGGCCATTGCGGACATCGGCTTCCGCATTGAACGGAACTCTATCCGGCTTTTTCCGCTTCGGGTGAACTTCTAACCTGTAAGCCTCCCCATCGATACGCAGGATTCCCCATGCCGAACCCACTGGACTCATCCACCGCCGCCCTCCCCGACCCCGACCTGGAAGCACGGCTCGACCGCGTCGTCCAGGCGAGCCTGGCGGAGCGCCGCCTGGTCGGCTGCGTGGTGCTGGTGGCCCGCGACGGCGTCCCGGTCTACCGCCGTGCCGCCGGCCTGGCCGACCGCGAAGCCGGGCGCCCGATGCGCGAGGACACGCTGTTTCGCCTGGCCTCGGTGACCAAGGTATTCGTCAGCACCGCCGCCCTGGTGCTGGTGGCGCAAGGGCGGCTCGCCCTCGACGAGCCCCTGGACCGGAAGTTGCCGGAATTCCGTCCGTGCCTGGCCGATGGCCGCCCCGCGCGCATCAGCCTGCGCCAGGCACTCAGCCACAGCGCCGGGCTCGGCTACCGCTTCCTCGAGGAGGACGCCGACGGGCCCTACGCCCGCGCCGGGGTTTCCGACGGCATGGACCGCAGCGGTATCGACCTGGCGGAGAACCTCCGGCGAATCGCCCAGGTGCCGCTGCTCTACCCGCCCGGCAGCCAGTGGGGCTATTCGCTGGCGACCGACGTGGTCGGCGCCCTGGTCGCGCGGGTGTGCGGTGGCAGCCTGGGCGACGCGCTGCGGGAATGGGTCGGCGTGCCGCTCGGCCTGCTCGACAGCGGCTTCGAACCGCCCACGGCCGAGCGATTGGCGACGGTCTACGTCAGCGACACGCCAGCGCCCCACCGCCTGGCGGAAGGGGAAACCGTCGCGCCGCTCGACGGCTGCGTGGGCATCCGCTTCGAACCGGCGCGGGCCTTCGATGCCGACGCCTTTCACTCGGGCGGTGCCGGCATGGTCGGCAGTGCCGGGGACGTCCTCGCGCTCCTGGAAAGCCTGCGCCGCGGCGGCGCGCCCCTGCTGCCGCCGGCTTTGGTGGAGGAAATGGGCCGCGACCAGATCGGCGGGCCGGACCTGCCCACCGCGCCCGGATTCGGCTTCGGCCTGGGCTTCTCGGTGCTGCGCGACCCGCGCGCCGCGAACTCACCGGAATCCCCCGGCACCTGGCGCTGGGGTGGCGCCTACGGACACTCCTGGTTCGTCGACCGCGCCCGGGCGCTCAGCGTGGTGGCCCTGACCAACACCCTCTACGAGGGCATGAACGGACGCTTCGTCGAGGACCTGCGCGACGCGGTCTACGGGCGCGGGGGCCACGGCCGATGAAAACCGCCTGCCTGGAACCCGACGCCGGGACGGCCGTCGAGCCGGTGGCCAGGCTGCCGCTGTCGGCGCTGCTGGCCCTGGCCATGACCGGCTTCATCGCCATCCTCACCGAAACCCTGCCGGCCGGCCTGTTGCCCGGTATCGGCGCCAGCCTGCGGGTCAGCGAGGCCCTCGCCGGACAACTGGTCAGCGTCTATGCCCTGGGCTCGCTGGCGGCGGCGATTCCCCTGGTCAGCCTGACCCAGGGCTGGCGCCGCCGGCCGTTGCTGATGCTGGCGCTGATCGGTTTCCTGGCGTTCAACGCCGTCACCGCGCTGTCCGACCACTATGGGCTCATCCTGCTGGCGCGGTTCTGCGCCGGGGTCGCCGCCGGGCTGGTCTGGGGTCTGCTCGCCGGCTATGCCCGGCGCCTGGTGGCACCGCCCCTGCAAGGGCGCGCCATGGCCCTGGCGATGATCGGCACGCCCCTGGCGCTGTCCCTCGGGGTGCCGCTCGGCACCTGGCTGGGCCTGCTGCTGGGCTGGCGCACCCTGTTCGGGCTGGTCTCCGGCTTCGCCCTGGCGCTGCTGGCCTGGGTGGCGTGGAAGGTCCCGGACTTCCCGGGGCGCCGCGCCGGGCAGCGCGCCGGCCTGGCGAGCGTGCTGCGCACGCCGGGGGTGCGGCCGGTGCTGCTGGTGATCCTCGCCTGGGTCCTGGCGCATAACCTGCTGTACACCTACATCGCGCCCTTCCTCGCCGCGCAGGGCATGGCCGGGCAGATCGAATGGGTGCTGCTGGCCTTCGGCGGCAGCGCGTTGCTGGGCATCGCCGGGGTGGGCCTGGGGATCGATCGCCACCTGCGCCGGCTGGTCCTGCTCAGCCTCGCCGGCTTCGCCCTGGCCGCGCTGCTGCTGGGGCTCGGCGGCGGGTCGCCCGCCGTGCTGTATGTCGGCGTGGCCCTCTGGGGGCTGACCTTCGGCGGCGCGGCGACGCTGCTGCAAACCGCCTCGGCGGACGCGGCCGGTGACGGCGCCGACGTGGCCCAGTCGATGATCGTCACCGTGTGGAACCTGGCCATCGCCGGGGGCGGCCTGCTCGGCGGCCTGCTGCTGGAGCGCGCCGGGGTCGGTAGCGTTCCCTGGGCATTGCTTGGCCTGATCGCGGTGGCCGCGCTCTGCGTGCAACTGGAGGGAGGCCGCGGCTTCGCCAGCGGCGAGCGCCGCGGCCAAGGCTGAGCGCGCGCCGCGCCGGTCGGCGGGCTGGCCGCACGGCGCGGCGGAAGACCGGTCTCAAGGCTGGGTCGCTGGCCATCGGCATGGGGCCGACGCCGTGGCGGCCGCACCGGACGAGGACGAACGAGATGAACATCGAGGGTCAATGCCATTGCGGGCAAGTCGCCTACCGCGCGGAAATCGATCCGCAGAAGGTCGCCATCTGCCATTGCAACGATTGCCAGGCGCTCACCGGCTGCGCGTTCCGCATCAGCGTCAGCACGCCGCGCGAAGCCATCAGCCTGAGCGGCACGCCGCCGAAGGTGTACCGCAAGATCGCCGAGAGCGGTCGCGCGCGCCTGCTGTACTTCTGCGCGGATTGCGGCTCCCCGCTGTTCAGCAGCGGCGAAGACCCCGACCAGGGCGAGTGGGGAATCCGCTGGGGCAGCATTCGCCAGCGCCGCGAGTTGGCGCCGCAGCGGCAGAAGTGGTGCCGCTCGGCGGTCGACTGGCTGGACCGGATCGACGCCCTGCCCGCCCGCGAGCAGGAATGAGCGCCGCGCGACGAAAAAGGCCCGCCGGAAGGCGGGCCTTTCGCGAGCGCGGCGGGCGTCAGAAGATGCTGATCGGGTAGTCCAGGATCACCCGCACTTCGTCGTGATCCACCCAACGCGTGCCCGACGAGGCGCGGTGGGTCGACTGGCGCACCCGCAGGCTCAAATCCTTGGCCGGGCCGGACTGCACGACGTAGCCGACCTCCAGGTTGCGCTCCCACTCCTTGTTGGCCTTGGCATCCTCGTCGTAGTTGCCGATGCGCCGGTAGTAGGGGTTGCGGCTGTCGGAGTTGTCCATGCCGTCGCCCCGGATGTAGCGCGCCATGAAGCTCAACCCGGGCACCCCGTAGCCGGCCATGTTCAGGTCGTAGCGCAGTTGCCAGGACTGCTCGTTGGGCTCGCTGAACGGCACCACCGCGCCGGCATTGCTCAGGTACACCGCGCCGCTCTGGGTCCCCTCGTAGGCGGCCCAGTCGAAGGGCTCGTCGCCGTCGATCATCTGGTAGCCGACCGACACCTTGTGCGCGCCGAAGGCGTAGCCGGCCAACAGCGACCAGGAGGTGTTGTCGATGTCCCCGCCCTTGGCGTCGCCGTAGTCGTGGGTATCGAACACATTGAAGGCCAGCGACAGCGACTGGGTATCGGAAAGCGGCTGGATGTAGGTGGCGTTGCCGTAGTACTGGCGCCAGATGTCCTTGAGCTGCGAGCCGTAGAACACCACGCCGAGCCGGTCGTTGACCCGGTAGCTGCCACCCAGGTAGTCGATGCTGCGGGCCGCCGGCAACACCGTGTAGTCGGTGGTGATCTCGCCGTCGTTGTTGCTCGAATCGGTGCTGCTGACCGAGGTGAAATGCCCGGCCTGCACGTTCAGCCCGTCGATTTCGTCGCTGTTCAGGCTGAACCCGGTGGCGGTGCTGGGCAGTAGGCGGAACTGGTTGGAGGAGAACACCGGCACGTTGGGAATCTGCTGGCCGTATTTCAGCACGGTATTGGAGAAACGCAGTTTCACCGCGCCGCCGAACTTGCTGAATTCGTCTTCCGGCTCGCCGTCGCCATCCCAGGGCAACAGGCTGGTGCCGGTGCGACCGCCGCCGCTGTCCAGCTTGATACCGACCATCGCGTAGGCATCCACGCCGAAGCCCACCACGCCCTGGGTGAAGCCGGAACGGTAGGTGGCCATCAGGCCCTGGGCCCAATCCTCGCGGTAGCCGTTGCGCTCGGAAACCGGTTTGTGGGCGTTGGCGCCCAGGTTGTTGCGCGCGCCGTTGCGCATATCCCGGTAGAAATAGAAGTTGCGGTTGAGCAGGTCCAGGTGACTCTCTTCGATGAAGCCCTTGGCTTCGTCCTGGCCGGCCGCGACGGCGCCACCGGCCGACAGGGCGACCAGGCAGGAGAGGACGCCGAGACTCTTGCCGCCGTTGAAACGCTCGATACTGCTGCGCTTGTTTTGCATGTGCTTTCCACTCTTATTGTTGTTAGGAAAAAGCCGGACACGCGTGAGCTGTGGTTACCGCATCGTTTCCCGCCCCTGCGGGTTTCTCCCTCCCGGGCAACGCCTCGTCGGATCAAATCGGAAAAGCCCGGGGCCGCGCGGGCGGCCCCTCGGCCCCGGGAGCCGGTCAGTAGGCGCGCGGCGCGCGCTGCTCGGCCTCGACCACCTCGAGGCGCATGTCGCCCACCCCTTCGATGGCGATCCGCACCCGGTCGCCGGGCGCGAAGGGGCCGACGCCCTCCGGGGTGCCGGTGGCGATCACGTCGCCCGGGCTGATCGGCAGCACCGAGGAAATCAGTTCGATCAGTTCGGCGATGCCGACGATCATGTCGCCGGTATTGGCGTCCTGTTTCAGGGTGTCGTTGACCCACAGGCGATTGCCCAAGGCTTCGGCGTCGGGCACCTCGTCGGCGGTCACCAGGAAGGGCCCGAGCGGGGTGAAGGTGGCGAAGGACTTGCGCATCGAGCGCTCCTCCTCGGCGACCCCCGGCTCGATGCGCATGGTCGCGTCGATCAGGCAGCTGTAGCCGAACACGTATTCCATCGCCCGTTCGCGCGGCACGTTGCGCCCGGCGCGGCCGATGATCACCGCCAGTTCGGATTCATGGTCGAAGCGTCGGGTCGAGCCCTTGGGCAGGACGATGCGGTTGCCGGCGCCCACCAGGGAGCCCGGCGCCTTGAGGAAGAAGCCCTGCTCGCGGGCGGTGCGGCCCTTGCTCACCGAGCGCACGCCCAGCTCGCCGACGTGCTTGCGGTAGTTCGCCGGCGCGGCGAACAGGTGCGAGGGATGCGGGCTGGGCGGCAGCAGCCGGGCCTGGGAGACCGGTATCCCCTCGACCTCGCGGCGCCGGGCTTCGACCTGCGGACGCAGCGCCTCCCAGTGGGCGATCAGCCAGTTCATCCGTTGCTGCGGCAGGCCGTCCAGGGCCTCGGGCAGCACCTGGGTGATGTCATAGAGGCGGTCGTCTTCCACCACGGCCAGCCGGTAATCGTCGTACACCGCGAGTTTCATTGCATACCCTCATCGGCCGCCTGGCCGTCATGCGGAGAAAGGAGTTCTTCCCGGTAGTAACCCAGTGCTTGCAGCGCCGGGCTGTCGTCGACCTGGAACAGCAGCGCATCCTCGCCGGACGCGTTGAGATGCGCGTGCCAGGCCCAGGGCTTGATGGCGATGAAGTCGCCGGGGGCCCAGTCGTAGCGCTGGCCGTCCACCAGGGTCGAGCCGTGCCCGCGGAGCACGCAGAGCAGCTTGCTGCCGGTGTGCCGACGCGGCTGGCCGCGGAAACCGGCGCGGATCTTTTGCAGCTTCATCCCCAGGGTCTTCATCGCCGGGCCGCCCTCGACCGGGTTGCGGTACTCCAGGATGACGTCGTCGCAGGGATCGGCCGGCAGGCCGCAGGCCAGCTCCAGCGCCGTTTCCGCCTGCTGCCGCGGGTAGGCCAGCAAGGGGTTGCTGCCACGTCGATAGGGCGCTCGCGGACTGCCCATCACGCCGCTGCCGAACGCCCGGTAGGACCGCTCCGGCACACTGTCCAGGGGCTGCATGTCGCCTTGGTCGTAGGGGTCGAAGAAGGTCGCCTGGAGCGAGCGCGACAGGCTGATGTCGAGCACGTCGAGCCAGATCATCGGCTCGCTGCCGCGATGCACGTGGTCGTGCCAGGCCATGCTCGGGGTCAGTACCAGATCGCCCTCGTTCATCTCATAGCATTCGCCGTCGACCGTGGTGCTGCAGCCGGTGCCGTGCAGGATGAAGCGGAAGGCGTTGGCGGTGTGCCGGTGGGCCGCCGCCACTTCGCCGGGCAGGATGTACTGGATCGAGCCCCAGAACGTGTGGGTGGTGCCGAACGCCAGCCCGGGGTTGGCCAGGCGCAGGGTACGCCGCTGGCCGCCCGAGCCGATCGCGATGGCCGCGCCGACCCGCTCCAGCAGGGGCTCCAGGTCGGTCCAGCGCCAATGCACGTTCTGCATGTCCGAAGTGGGTTCGCGGGTGAACAACGGCGGGTCGTCCGGCTGGTGGACCCGGCAATTGAAGCGGGCGAGGTCCGCCTTCAGGGCCCGGCGGGCGTCGCCGTCGGTCATGGTCGCCTCTGCGGGCGTGGTGGTTCCGAGCGCACTCATTTCCTTCATCCTGTCTGGCTAAAAGGTCAAACTGTCACATCGGGGAACGCGGCCGCTGGCCGCTCGCCCGCCTCCGGCGCGAGCCGGTACCAGGCGATGCCGTGCTCATCCAGGTGGCAATGGATCTCGCCGCGGCGCAGCAACCAGTTGAGGTGCGAGAGCGCCTCGCCGGTGGCCATGCGCAGGAGGCTGGGGTCGCTTTCCGGGATCGGCCGGGCGAACAGCGCGGCGAAGGTGTCGATCACCCGCGCGGGCTGGCGCAAGCGGCGCCTGAGCGACGCCAGGGCCTCGTCCGCCGAGTCCCGCAACTGCTCCAGGCGCGCATGCAGGCCGTAGAAACAAACGTTGTGCGAGGGCAGCACCAGCACCTCGTCGGGCACCGCCAGGCGCAGCTTGGCCAGGGAGGCGTACCAGTCGGCCAGGGGGTCGGCCTCCGGTTCGCTGGCGTAGGTGGACACGTTCGAGGTGATGCGCGGCAGCACCTGGTCGCCGGAAATGAACAGCGCCAGTTCCGCGCAGTACAGGCAGACGTGCTCCGGCGAATGGCCGGTGCCGACGATCACCCGCCAGCGCTGCGCGCCGATCGCCAGCTCCTCGCCGTCCTGCAGGCGCCGGTAGCTCTCCGGCAACCGATAGAACTGGCTGGCATAGCGGCTGCGGCCACGGGGGTAGGCGTCGAGCGCCTCGTCGCCCCAGCCGCAGCGCCGATAGAAGGCGCGGGCCACCGCCGAGGGCGGGTCGCCGGCTTCGGCGACGGTCAGCCGGCTGTTCAGGTAATCCAGCCGCGACATCCATAAGCGGCAGCCGTGATGCTCGGCGAACCAGCCGGCCAGGCCGACGTGGTCGGCATGCATGTGGGTGGCGATCACCCGGGTGATGGGCCGCGCGTCCGGCCAATGGGCGAACAGCTCGGCCCAGACTTCCAGGGTCAGCGGCACGTGCAGGCCGGTGTCCACCAGGGTCCAGCCGGGTCCGTCGGCGAGCGCCCAGAGGTTGATGTGATCCAGGGCATACGGCAGCGGCATGCGGATCCAGAACACCCCCGGGCCCACTTCGAGCAGGCGGCCGCGCGCCGGCGGCGCCGGAAACGGGTAGCGCAGCGGCGAAGGCTGCCCGGCGGGCTCGTTCGCGCTCATGGCGTGCCGCTCAACAGGTCGATCAGCACGCCTTTCTGCACCTTCAGCGAGGCGCTGCGCGGGAAGCTGTCGAAGCGCTCGACCCGCTCCGGCCAGGTGTAGCGCGCGACGCCGCGCTGCTCCAGGTGGCGGCAGACCTCCTCCAGGGTCAGCGGCAGGCCGTCGCGGGTGATCACGCAGGCGCAGGCGCGCTCGCCGAGGCGCGCGTCCGGCAAACCGACCACCGCCACGTGCTCGATGCGCGGGTGGCCGGCCAGCGCCGCCTCCAGGTCGCCCGGCACGATGCTCACGCCGCCGCGGCGGATCATGTCCTTCTCCCGGGCCACGTAATGGATGCCGCCGCGGGCGTCGAGCCGGCCGAGGTCACCGGTGCGGAAGAAGCCCTCGCCGTCGAGGGCGGCGGCGCTGAGAGACGCCGCGTCGTAATAGCCGAGGAAGCGGCTCGGGCCGCGCACCAGGATGTGCCCGGCCATTTCCGTGGCGACCTCCAGGCCGGCGTCGTCGACGATGCGCACCTCGGTGCCGGGGAACGGGTAGCCGTCGCAGCCCAGCAGCAGGTCGTCGTCGTCCGTGGGCGTGCAACTGGCGAAGCCCAGGCATTCGGACATGCCATAGGCCGGCAACGGGCTCGGGCACAGGCGCCGGCGCACGTCCAGGCGCCGCTCGCGGGTCAGGCCGCCCATGGCGCAGCGGCGAAAGCTGGAGAGGTCGCTGCTTTCCAGCAGGGGCGACGCCAGGATGTCGTGGACATGGGTGGGCATCAGCAGGCCATAGCCGATCCGGTGGCGGGCGATCAGGCGCACCGCCTCGTCGCCGTTCCAGGCGCGCATCAACACGCTGGTCAGTCCCAGCAGCGGACCGGCCAGCAGGCCGAACACCACGCTGCCGACGAAGCCGAACTGCGAGGCCACCAGGCTCACCTCCCCCGCCGCCACCCCGTGCATGCGGGCGCGCTGCTCCACGGCGTAGCGCAGGGTGTTGGCCGAATGCATCACGCCCTTGGGCGCGCCGGTGGTGCCGGAGGAATACACCAGCAGGGCCAGCGCGTCGGCGTCCCGCGGCTGCCTGGGCGCCTCGGCGACGCTCGCCCGCAGGCTCGACCAGGCCCGCAGGCCGGGGCCCGGGCGGTGGTCGTCGGGCACCACGCAGGTCTCGACGCAGCCGGCGTCGCGGGCGCCCTCCAGGGCCGCGGCGCGCTCGCGCTCGTCGCCCAGGGCGAACAACAGCCGGGCGCGGACGCTGCGGCAGATCTGGCTCACCTGGGCGGCGGCGAACATCGGCGGGATCGGCGCCATCACCGCCCCCAGGCAGGCGCAGGCCAGCAGTGCCAGGGACGAGTGCAGGCCGTTGCGCGCATGGATCAGCACCACGTCGCCGGGCTCGACGCCGGCCTGCCGCAACCCCGCGGCGAAGGCCCGGGCCTCGCTCGACAGGCGGGCGAAGGTCAGCGACTGCTCGCCGTCGATCAGCGCCAGGCGCCCGGCCAGGCCGGCGGTGCTGGCCTGGATCGAGGTCCAGAGGTCCTGGTCGCGCCAGTACCCTTGCCGGTAGTACGCCGCGCGCCGGGCCTCGGCGGCGGCCGCCGGCGAGCCGGAAGCGGCGGAGTCACCGGGGCGCGCGCTGAGCGAATGCGCGCCGTCGTGGGAGGTGATGATGCTCAAGGAAAGCTCCTGCCAGGGTCGCCTCGTGGAACGCGTCTCGACGGGCGCGCCCCGTGGGTCGGTCGGTGGGGATCAGGAATGCGCCGGTTTCGGCGTCGCCGCGGCGATGCCGAACTCGGCCAGCACCTCGGCCGTGTGCTGGCCCAGCACCGGCGGCGCCAGGCGGGTCGACGGCGGGTTTTCCGAGAGCCGGATGGGATTGGTGATCAGCTTGAAGACGCCGGCCACCGGGTGGTCCACCTCCACCACCAGGTCGCGCTGCACCCGCGGGTCCTCGAAGACTTCGGGGAAGGTCAGCACCGGCGAATACATCACCCCGGCAGCCAGCAGCTTCGCGTCCCAGTAGGCCATGGGCTTTTTGGCGAAGGCCGCGGCGACGCCGCTGTCCACCAGTTCGCGATGGGCCAGGCGGCCGTCCTTGCTGGCGAAGCGCGGATCGCCGGCCAGTTCCGGGGCTTCCAGCGCGGCGGTCAGCGCCTGCCAGAACTTGTCGGTGTGGGCGATGATCATGATGTGCCGGTCGTCGGCGGTGCGGTATGTGTTGTAGGGCACGATCTGCCAGTGGGCGTTGCCGATCCGCCCGGGGGTCTCGCCGGTGGCGAAGTAGTAGGCGTCGCGCGGGATCATGCTGAAGATGGTGGCGTCGAGCATCGACAGGTCGACCCGCTGGCCGCGGCCGCTCTTGTTGCGCGCCTGCAGGGCGGCGAGCACGCCGATGGTCGAGAGCAACGGGGTGATCAGGTCCGAATAGGGCATGCCGGTCTTCAGCGGCCCGGTGGCTTCGTCGCCGGTGAGCTGCATGATCCCGGACATCGCCTGCACCACCGGGTCCATGCCCGGGCGCTTGCTGTCCGGCCCGACGCGGCCGAAGGCCGAGGTGGAGCAGTAGATCATCCGCGGGTTGAGCGGCTTGAGGGTGTCGTAGTCGATGCCCAGCTTCTCGGCGACCCCGGGGCGGAAGTTCTCCACCACGATGTCCACCTGGGCCGCCAGCTCATGGGCGGTGGCCTGGCCTTCCGGCGTGGTCAGGTCGATCACCACGCTGCGCTTGTTGCGGTTCAGGGTCAGGAAGTAGACCGCATCGTCACCGAGGAAGGTTTCGCCGGTCTTGCGCATGGTGTCGCCTTCCGGCGGCTCGACCTTGATCACGTCCGCGCCGAAGTCGGCCAGCAACATGGTGCCGAACGGGCCGTTCATCATCTGCGTGAAATCCAGGACACGCAGTCCCTCCAGTGCTCCCGCCATAGCGATTATCTCCTGCAAGTTGCCGAGGCTTTCTTCGCGCCTCAATCAATGGCCCATTGGATGAACCTTTGACAAAAGCATCGGTGTTCGGACTGGTCTTGTCAACACGCTCCGCGGCAAAACTTCCGGGCGCGTCCCCGGCCAATGTCGCGCGCGGGCCCGCGGCGCCCGTGGCAGAGCGGTGGCGCGGGAAGCGCCGGCATGGCAGGAAGACGGCCGGAAACGCCAAGCGAGGCGGGAATCGGCGGAAAGGCGCGGTTCACGGACGCTGCACGCGCGTCCCGGAGCGGCCGCGCATTCGCCACGGGAACTGCCGGGGAATCCCTAGCGCTTGCGCCACGGACGGTGCCCGCGGCGTGGCCAGTGGATTTCGCAGAGCCCCACCCCGGCCACGGTGAGGAAACCGCCGAGCAGCAGCGCGGCGCTCAGCGGAGTGCCGAGGATGGGGATCGCGAGGAACACCGCGATCACCGGCGGCAGCAGCGCGAAGGGCACGATCTGGCTGACCGGGTTGTCGTTCAGCAGGCGGTACCAGAGCGTGTAGCCGAGGATGCCGGCCCCCACCACGATGTAGGCGACCGCGCCCCAATCCGCCCAGCCGGCCTGGCGCAGGCTCTGCCATTGGCCCTGTTCCAGGACGTAGGACATGGCGAACAGCTGCGGCGCGGCGAACAGCGCCATCCAGGCGGTGAGCATGTAGGGATCGAAGGGGCCGAAATGCTTGATCACGCCGTTCGCCAGCGCCCAGCACAGCGCGCCGAAGACGATCAGGCAGATGCCCAGGGGGTCGCTCGCCCCGCTCGGCGCGCCGGCCAGCAGGGCCACGCCGGTGAAGGCCAGGGCGATGCCGCCGATCTGGCGCAGGCCCAGGCGCTCCTTGAACCAGAACGCGGCGAGCAGCGCGCTGAAGGGCACGCTGAGCTGCGACATGATCGCCCCGGTCGCCGCCTCGACCCGCGCCAACCCGGTGAACATGGGGCCGAAGTGCAGGCTGCCGAGGGTGAAGGACACCGCCAGGATGCCCGGCATCCTGGCCCGGCTGGGGACCTTGACGAAGGGCAGCATCAGGATCGCCACGCAGGCGAAGCGCATGGCCGCGATGAAGATCGGCGGAAACGCCTGGCTGGCGAATTTCAGGGCGATGAAATTCCCGCCCCAGAGCAAGGCGACCGCCAGGGCGAGCAGAACCGAACGGGGTTGCATGGCGGTTTCGCTCCTTGAGCGGCATACCGCCACCGACGCCCGGTCCACGCGCCGGCGCCCATGCCGGCGCAATGAAGGTGACCGCCCGGCGGAAGCCGGGCGGGCGTTGCACGAAGGGGGTTCGCTCGAACCCGGTGGCGGCTACTCCTGGACCAGGCTGGGCTCGCGCTGCGGGTCGGCGACCGCGGCCCGCTCCGGCGCCGGGTCGCCGGCGAGGATCAGGTCGGCGATGCGCTCGGCGGCCATCATGGTCGGGAAATTGATGTTGCCGCTGGGCAGCGCCGGGAAGATCGAGGCGTCGACCACCCGCAAGCCGCGGGTGCCGCGGACCCGCCCGGCGGCATCGGTCACCGCGCTGGGGTCGTCGTCCGCGCCCATCCGGCAGGTGCAGCCGGGGTGCCAGACCCCCACGCAGGCGCCGCGGATGAATTCGCGCAGCAGGTTTTCGTCGGCGAGCACCGCCGCCAGGGTCGGGCCGCCGGCCACCAGCTTGCGCATCAGCAGCTTGCGCAAGGGCGCGGGGCCGTCCAGCAGGGCCGCGAGCACGTCGGTGAGGATGCGGTTGCGCGTGCTGAGCATGCCCACCTGGCGCACCTTCTCGCTGTAGCTGGCGGGAAAGGGTTCCGAGGTCGCCTCGCGCATGGCCGCGCTGGCCTGCAGGGCGGCCATGCGGTGGAAGCCATCCACCAGGCGATCGAGGTCGCGCGGGTCGGACAGCAGGTTCAGCTCCACCCGCGGCGGCACGCGCCAGTCGGTGGAGGCCAGGCGCACCTGGCCGCTGTCCGAATAGGGTTTGTTCACGTACATCAACAGGGTGCCGACGCAACGACCCACAGCGTGCCAGGAGGTCTTGGTCACCGCGGCGACGAACATGTCGCCCGGCGGCGCGCCGCACATGCCCGAGGAATAGCGCCAGCCGAGCATGATGTGCCGGCGGGTCAGGTCGTTGACCCGCGCCGCCTTGCGGATATAGGACGCCAGGGCGATGGACGGGTGCTCCATCAGGTGCTGGCCGACTCCCGGCACGTCCGCCACCACCTCGACGCCCCACTCGCGCAGGTGTTCGGCCGGGCCGACCCCGGAGCGCATGAGCAAGGCCGGGGAATGGATCGCCCCGGCGCTGAGGATCACCTCGCGGGCGCCGATCCGGCGCATCTCGCCGGCGAACTCCACCTCGACGCCGGTGCAGCGGTTGCCCTCGAAAAGCACCCGGCTCACCTGGGCGCCGGACCAGATCGTCAGGTTGGCGCGTTGGCGGGTGGCGCTGTCCAGGTAGGCCATGGCCGCCGATACCCGGCGTTCGTCCTGGTTGGAAATGGCGATGGGAAAATAGCCGTCCTCGAACACGCCGTTCTGGTCCGGCAGGTAGCGGTAGCCGGCCTCGTCCAGGGCGCGGGCTACGGCCTTCGGATGGCCGGGCCAGGCCTCGGGGAAGATTCGCCGGACCGGGATCCGCCCGGCGTCGCCGTGCAGGGGGCCGTCGAAATCCAGGTCGCGCTCGACCTTGCGGAAATACGGCAGCACCGACGCCCAGTCCCAGCCATGGGCGCCGCGGGCGGCCCACTCGTCGTAGTCGGAAGGCCCACCCCGGTTGAAGAACTGCCCGTTGATCGCGGAACCGCCCCCCATCACCCGCCCCTGCTCGTACTTGCGCAGCGGCGGCTTGAACGCCTCGCGAACGGCCTGGGTGGTGACCTGCAGGCCCGTCCAGAGAAAGCGCGGGTCGAGGTAGGCGGTGCCGGGATAGCTGTCCAGGATGGCCGCCGGCACCTGCCCTTCAGGCGTATCGACGCCGGCCTCGCAGAGCAGCACGCGGGTAGTGGCATCGCTGGACAGGCGGTGGGCGAGCACCGAGCCCGCCGAACCGCCGCCGACGATGATGTAGTCGTAATCGCTCATGACGCATTGTCCTCGACCGGCACGGGCACGCCCGCCGGTCAGCCCAGGTTGATGGCGACGCTTTTCAGCTCGGAATAGATGTCCAGCGCCTCGCGGCCCCGTTCGCGGCCCCAGCCCGACTGCTTGAAGCCGCCGAACGGCAGCGCCGGGTCGTTGACCATGTGCGCGTTGACCGAGACGGAACCGGCGCGGATGCGCTTGGCGAGCTTGTGCGCCATGCCGAAGTCGCGGGTCCAGATGCCGGCGAACAGGCCGTAGTCGCTGTCGTTGGCCAGGCCGGCGAGGCGCTCCAGGTCATCGTCGTCGAAGGGCATGGCGCAGAGCACCGGGCCGAAGATTTCCTCGCGCACCACGCTCATTTCGGCACGGGTGTCGGCGAGCACCGTCGGCGCGACGAAGAAACCGTCGCCGCCGTCGAGCCGGCGCTGGCTGACCAGGGTCGCGCCGTCGCTGCACCCCTTCTCGATGTAGCCCCGGACCCGCTCCATCTGCACCCGCGAGATCAACGGGCCGAGGTCGACGCCCTCCTCCATGCCGTGCCCCAGGCGCAGGCGATCGCCGTAGGCGGCGAGATCCGCCACCACCCGTTCGTAGACACGCGCGTGCACGTACAGCCGCGAGCCGGCCGAGCAGACCTGGCCACTGTTGAAGAAGATCGCGTTGGCGGCGCCGGGAACGGCGGCCTCGAGGTCGGCGTCGGGGAAGATGAACACCGGCGACTTGCCGCCCAGCTCCAGGGTGACCTTCTTCAAATTGCCCAGGGCCGCCTGGACGATGCGCTTGCCGGTCTGGGTGGAACCGGTGAACGCCACCTTGTCGACCTTGGGATGGGCGGCCAGCGCGGCGCCGGCCTCGGCGCCGAAGCCGGTGACGATGTTCACCACCCCGGCGGGAAACCCCGCCTCGAGGATCAGCTCGCCCAGGCGCAGGGCGTTCAGCGGGGTCTGCTCGGCCGGTTTGAGCACGATGGTGCAACCGGCGGCCAGAGCCGGCGCGAGCTTCCAGATGGCCATGGACAGCGGGAAATTCCACGGGATGATCTGCCCGACCACGCCCACCGCCTCGCGCACCGTGTAGGCGTGCCATTCGCCGGGCATCGACAGCGGCACCGCCTCGCCGTTGAACTTGGTCGCCCAGCCGGCCATGTAGCGCACCATGTCGGCGGTGCCGAGGATGCCGCGACGGGCCACCGCCAGCGGCTTGCCGTTGTCCATCACCTCCAGCTGCGCCAGTTCGTCGCCGTGCCGTTCGATCAGGTCGGCGAGGCGCAACAGCAGGCGCGAGCGGTCGGCGGGCTTCAGCTTCGGCCAGTCGCCGCCGTCGAAGGCGCGGCGCGCCGCGTCCACCGCCAGGTCGATGTCCCGGGCGACGCCTTCGGCGACCCGCGCGATGATCCGTCCGGTGCCGGGGTCCTCGACCTCGAACAGGCGTCCGGAACTGGCCGCGACCCAGCGGCCGTCGATCAGCAGTCGGTGTTCGCGCCGGATGAAGTCGGCGGCGGCGGCGTCGAGCCGCGGATGGAGCGTGGACATCTGAAGTCTTCCTGTCTGGAGGCGACGCCGGCGCGCGAACGCGCGGGGTCGCCGAGGGATCGGAATCCGCCGGGAAGGCGGCCTGTGCCCGTCATGCCGTGGGCGAAACGGCCGGTGCCGCCGGCAGCAGGGTCTTGAGGTCGAACGCCTGGTTGCGTACGTGGGCCGGCGTGACCCGCGCACCGCTGCTCAGCAGCCGGCGCGCGGCCATGTGGTCGCTGGGCCGCGCCACCGACTCCACCGCGACCAGTTCGCCCTCGCGGAAACGGTAGGCGGAGAAGCTGTGCGCCTCCACGTCGCCGCGCAGCACCACTTCGTCGGCCCCGGTGGAGAGCCCGGCGATCTGCAGCTTGAGGCCGCCCTGGTCGCTCCAGAACCAGGGCACCGCGTCGTAGGCCGCGGGTTGCCCGACCAGCCGTTTCGCCAGGCAACGCGCCTGGTCCATGGCGTTCTGCACCGACTCGATGCGGCACAGGCCGGGCGCGAAGCGCGAGGCGAAGGCGGCGCAATCGCCGATCGCGGAGATGTCCGGGTCCGCGGTGCCCAGGTAGGCATCGACGACGATGCCGTTATCGATGGGCAAGCCGGCCTGCTCGGCCAGCTCGACATTGGGCAGGACGCCGATGCTGACCACCGCCAGATCGACTTCGAGGCGCTGGCCGTCGGACAGCTCCACGGCCAGGCGGCCCTCCGTCAGGGGCGTCAGCGCGCCCAGGGTGGTGCTCAGGTGGAAGCGCACGCCGAGGGCTTCCTGATGGCGACGGAAAGCGTCGCCGACGACCGCGCAGACCGCGCGGCCCATCAGCCCCGGGCCGGCCTCCACTACGTTCACCCGCGCGCCCTTCTTGGCCGCCACGGCGGCGAATTCCAGGCCGAGGAAGCCGGCACCGATCACCAGGATGTCCTGCGCCGCCGCCAGCCGCTCGCGAATCCCCCGCGCATCGTCCAGGCCACGCAGGTCCAGCACCGCCGGCTGGGCCAGGCCCAGGGCCGGCAGGCGGCGGTTGCGCGCCCCGGTGGCCAGCACCAGGTGGGCATAGCCCAGGCGCTCGCCGTCGGCGGTCTCGACGAGGTGCGCGGCGCGGTCGATGCGCACCACCGGCGCGCCCATGTGCAGCTCGATGCCGCGCCGGGCGTAGTAGTCCAGGGTCTGGAAGCTCAGGCCCTCGGCTTCCACCTCGCCGTTCATGTAGGCCTTGGACAGCGGCGGCCGCTGGTACGGCAGGTGCGCCTCGTCGCCGATCAGCCGGATACGGCCGACGTAGCCTTCGTCGCGCAGGAAGCCGGCGAGCTGGAACGCCGCCTGGCCGCTGCCGACGATGGTGATGCCTTCATTGGTCATGACTCACTCCCGCCACCGGGGTCGCGGACCCCGGTCGGCACACCGTTACTTGTCGATGTGGATGCACAGCGCCGGGCACAGCCGCGCCGCTTCGCGCACGGCCTCGTGCTCTTCCGGCGGCGGGTTCTCGTCCAGCACGATGACCAGGCCGTCGTCCTCGTTCTGGGCGAAGACCTTGGGCGCGGCCATTACGCACAGCCCGCCGCCGACGCAGCGCGAGTAGTCCACCGAGAAGAACTTCTTCGGAGTCTTCGACGCCCACTTCAGCGGCAGCGACTTGATGCCGTAGACGAAGGCGTCGTGGTTGAAGCGCAGCGACTCCACCGGCACCGCCAGTTCCAGGGTGGGGAAGCGCTGGAACAGCGAGGTGAACACGATCTGCAATTCGAGCCGCGCCAGTTGCTGGCCCAGGCACTGGTGCGGGCCGTAGCTGAAGGCCACGTGGTGGCGCGCTTCGCGATGGATGTCGAAGGCGTCAGGGTTGGGGAATTGCTCGGGGTCGCGGTTGGCCGCGCTGATCATCGCCATCACGCCCTCGCCCTTGCGGATCAGTTGCCCGCCCACCTCGACGTCCTCCAGGGCCACCCGCGGGCCGTTGTAGTGGACGATGGTGTGGAAGCGCAGCATTTCCTCGACGGCGTTCTTCACCAGCGAGGGATCGGCGATCAACTCGTCTTTCTGCCGGGGGTTCATCAGCAGCGACAGGGTTCCCAGGGCGATCATGTTGGCGGTGGTCTCGTGGCCGCCCATCAGCAGCAGCTCGATGGTCGCCAGGGCTTCCTCGCGGCTCAGGTGGCCGGGCACCACCTGGTTGTTGATCAGCCGGCTGATCAAGTCGTCGCGATTGCCCGGGCTGCTCATCTTCTCCTCGATCAGCTTGTCCAGGTAGGCACGCATTTCCTCGCCGGCTCTGAGCGGGACCTCCGGGTCGGCGGTGAGGTCGAGCTTGGCCTGGGCGCGCTCCTGGAAGAAGTCGCGGTCCTCGTAGGGCACGCCGAGCAGGTTGGCGATCACCGTGGTGGGCAGCGCCAGGGCGAATTCCTCGGCGAAATCCACCGGGTTCTCGCTGCAATCCAGCGACTCCAGGTGATCGAGCAACTCGTCGACGGTCTTCTGCACGAAGGGCCGCATGGCCTCGACCTGGGTCAGCATGAATTCCTTGGTCAGCATCCGCCGGTGCTTGGTGTGCTCCGGGGGGTCGAGGCGGATCAGGGTCTTGGGTTTTTCGTTCATCAACAGCGCGGCGCGTGCGGGGGCGATGAACGGGTAGCCGGGCGTCGAGGCATCGGTGGAGAAGCGGTTGTCGCCGAGCACCGCCTTGACATCGTCGTAGCGGGTCATCAGCCAGGCCTGCGAGCCATCCGGCATGGTCACCTTGGAAATCGGGGCTTCCTCACGAATCTGCGCGTACTCCGGCGGCGGGGAGAACGGGCAGCGCTTCATGGGAAAGGACGGAGCTCTGGAATCGTTGCTGCTCATGGTTGTCACCTTTTATTGTTATTGGCATCTCGCTGATACGTAACGCGGTTCCGGGGGTGCGTCAGAAGCCGATGACCGTGCGCGTCGCCGCGCCGCTCGCCAGCCAGGCGAACCCGTCGTTGATCCGCTCCAGTCCGATGCGGTGCGAAATCAACGAATCCAGGGATATTCGGCCTTCCATGAACAGATCCACCAGGCCGGGGAGCTGGGTTCGGGTCTTGGTGTTGCCCAGGTACGAACCGAGCAGCCGACGGCCTTCCAGCAGCGCGCGCGGGCGCAAGGCGATCTCCTGTGCGCCGGGCAACACGCCGATCATCACCGTGGTGCCCCAGCCGGGCCGGGTGCATTCCACCGCATCGCGCAGGGTGCGGGGCTGGCCCACGCACTCGAAGCTGTAGTCGGCGCCGCCGCCGGTCAACTCGCGCAAGTGACCGAGCAGGTCGTCCACCCCGTGCGGATTGACGAAATGTTGCGCGCCGGCGCGCCTGACCAAGCTTTCCTTGGCCGGATTGGTATCCACCCCGATGATCTGCCGGGCGCCGGCCAGCCGCGCGCCCTCGACCACGTTCAGGCCGATCCCGCCCAAACCGAACACTACCACGCTACTGCCGGGTTCCACGCGTGCCGTGTACAGCGCCGCGCCCAGGCCGGTGGCGCCGGCGCATCCCAGGCAGCAGACCACGTCGAGCGGCGCATCGGGGCGGATCTTCGCGACGCGGGTCTCGCGCACCACGATGGCTTCGGCGAAGGTGCCGAGCTCGCAGAAGCCCTTGGCGGAACGCCCGTCGAAACGGAACGGCCGCTCCGGCCAGGCCTGGAAATATTCGTCGCACAGATTGGTCTTCAGGCTCAGGCAGGCCGGGCAGGCGCCGCATTCGGGCACGCCCACCGGGATCACGTGATCGCCCGGTTTCACGCCGGTCACCTCGCGGCCGCATTCCAGCACCACCCCGGCGCCTTCGTGACCGAGCACGATCGGGTACTCGACGCCGCTGCGCTCGCCATTGATGAAGCTCATGTCCGAATGGCAGATACCCGCCGCCTTCATCTGGATGAGCACATCCCGCGGGCCCGGTGGCGCCAGTTCGACGGTCTCCACCGAGACCTGGCCGTGCTGGCCGTAGGCGATCGCCGCGCGCACCTTCATCAGGCCGCTCCCGCCGGGCCGGCGGCCGGCTCGATCTCGCCGTCGTGCTCGCCGATGGCCGGCGGCCCCGAGCGCGGCAGCATCTGCCGGCCATCGAACTCGGCCGGATACTTGGCGGCGCGGATCGGCCCGACCGGCGACATCACCTGGTTGAAGATACGGTTGTTGGCGACCTGCGGGTCGTCGAGGAACTGGTCGAAATCGAACACCGGGGCCGCCGGCACGTCCAGTTCGGCGAAACGTTGCAGCCAGAAGGCCGAGGTTTTCTGCGCCACCACCTCGCCGACGCGGCGAAAGAACTCCTCGGCCATCAGCACCGGGTCGGGCATCTTCTTGAAGTCGTCCTTCCATTCGGGCCGTTCGATGGCGTTCAGGGTCTTCGACATCTGCGCGCCGTTGGCCGGGGAAATCACCACGTGGCCGTCGGCGGTCTGCAACACCTGGGACTGCGGCGGCTTCCAGCCGCTGGTGTCGCCGTCGAAGGTGCGGTGCTGGAACATGTCGGGGAAGTTGAAATAACCCATCACGTCGAGCATCGGCAGCTTGACGTGGCTGCCGCGCCCGTTCCTTTCACGGGCGTACAGCGCGGCCAGCACCGCCTGCGCGCCGAAGGCGCCGGTGACCTTGTCGACCATGTTGAAGGGGGTCACCGCCGGGCTGCCGTTGCGACCCTCGGCATTGACGATGCCGGTGCGGCCCTGGATCAGCGAGTCGAAGGCCGGCGCCGCGGCCAGCGGCCCGGTGTCGCCGAAGCCGGTGATCGACAGGCGGATCAGCCGCGGGTTGAGCGCGCTCAACACCTCCTGGCCGAGTCCCAGGGAAGCGGCGACCCGCGGCCGCCAGTTCTCCACCAGGATGTCCGCGCGGGCCAGCAGGCGCTTGATCCGGGCCACGCCCTCGGGGGTCTTGAGGTCGATGACGATGCTGCGCTTGCTGCGGTTGGCGTTGGTCCAGGAGGCGCCGAAGCCGCCACGGGCGTGGCCGAACTTGCGGAAACCGTCGCCGCCCGGCGGCTCGACCTTGATCACCTCGGCGCCCAGATCGGCGAGCATCAGCGAGGCGAAGGGGCCGGTGAGGAAGCTCGAGGTCTCCACCACGACGATGCCGTCGAGGGGACGCTCCGCCTCGTGCTCGCGATCCGGCCGGTTCGCGGGGGAATTCCCGACGGTGGTCGCCCTATCCGCTGCTGAACTATCCATACCTCTCCCCTGATATGCCGGTGATCCCGAAGGATCGTTGCTCTTTGGTACATTGGATGAACCTTTGGAAAAAGACTGCGCCCGGGAATCGGCTTTGTCAACACCGCGTCTATCCATTGGGGTCGCTCCTGCAGCGGGACCACGCCCGCCCGCGCGGCGCGCGGCAGGCGCCCGAGACCCTTGACGTCGAATTTCAATGGATAAACCAATTCACGTATACTGCCGGCTGGAGTACCAGCCCGTACAGGAAGAAATCGTGGATAAGAACGCGCTACGCCCCCGCCCCGCCTACGTACCCGTGCAGACCCGCCGAGCCTTCGAAGAGGTCGCGGAACAGATCCGCGACCAGCTCAGCAATGGCTTGTTGAAACCCGGCGACCGCCTGCCGCCGGAGCGCGAGATGGCCGAGCAGTTCAACCTCAGCCGCAACACCGTGCGCGAAGCCCTGAGGGCTCTGGAAATGTCCGGCCTGCTGGAATTCCGCAAGGGCGCCACCGGCGGCGCCTTCGTCCGCGAAGGCCAGAGCGACGCGGTGGTGTCGGGCTTCTCCGACCTCTACCGCCTCGGCGTCATCCAGCCGGCGGACCTCATCGAGGCGCGGATGATCGTCGGCGTGGAGGTCACCCGCCTGGCTTGCGCCCGCGCCAGCGAGGCGGATTTCGTCGAACTGGAGGCGAACCTGGATGCCAGCGAAAAGGCGGCGCAGCAGGGAAACGCCGAGGAACGCCTGAAGATCAACCTGAATTTCCACGTGATCCTGGCCCGAGCCGCGAACAACCCGGTCCTGCTGATCCTGGTGGACGCCCTGATGGACATCCACCGCAAGCTGCTCCAGACCATGGTGCCGGCGACCAATGCCAAGGTCATCGCCTCGCGCCGCAAGCTGCTGGGCTACCTGCGCGCCCGCGACGAGGAAAAGGCCGCCGCCGAGATGAAAAGGCACCTCACCGCCCTCGGTCGTCACTACATGACCCAGTACGAAGAACGGGCGAAGCCGGCGGAAGGCGCCGAAGACGACGCCTGAGGCCGCGCTCGGCCCGTGCGCGCGAGCACGGGCCGGAAAAGAGGCGCTGGGGGCAGCGATTCGCGCGGAGGACGCACCTGGCATCGCCCGGGCCAACCCGCCGGAATCGTCCCTAATGAAATGCCAAGGCAGCCGCCCGGGGCCATGTGGCCCCGGACGCTGCGCAGCCGGTGCCGGTCAGGCGTCGTGGCGAATGCCGCACAAGGTATCGAGCAGGCCTTCCACGTCGTCCGGCAAGGCATCGCCCCGCCAGGCCACCTGGCCATCCGGGCGCACCAGGACCAGAGGCCGCTCATAGAGCGCGGCCGCCTCCGGGTTGTCGATACGCTGGGCCTTGAACGGCACGCCCCGGCGCTTCGCCGCCACCTCCAGCGGGCCGGCCTCGGGCGCGGAGGCGCCGAAGCGCAGCAGGACGAATTCGCGGCCGAACAGGTCGATCAGCGACTCGCCCGGGCTCAGCCACACATGCGGCGCCCGCGAACCGGGACGCGCGGTCGGCCGGTAGGTGGACACTTCGTCCGGCGGCTGCGGCGTGCCATCCGGCACGATGATCGGCGACCCCTCGAACATGTAGCCCAGGTGGATGCCGATGGAAAACCACTCGCGCTTCATCTGCTCGGTGTAGGCGTTGCCGAACTCCACCCGCGCGCGATCGCCTTCCGGGCCGTCCTCGAACACCGCCGGCGAGGGCGAGCTGACCCGCGGCGAAAGCATCCGCTTGAGGTTGCCGGTGGCCTCGGCGACGTTGCGCAGCGCCACCGGGCGCATTTCCACCTCGTAGGAATCCAGCAGCGTGCGACCGCCCCAACCCTGCAGGTAGCCGGCGAGTTTCCAGGACAGGTTCACCGCGTCCTGGATGCCGGTGTTCATGCCGAAGCCGCCGGTCGGCGAGGTCATGTGCGCGGCGTCGCCGGCGATGAACACCCGCTGCGTGCCGTAGGACTCGGCCACCAGTTGGCGCCGCACCCAGGGCAGCATCGAGAGGATCTCGAAATCGAAGTCGCGGCCGACCGCGCGGATCACCGCGGCGCGCATGTATTCCTCGGTGTGGGTCAGGCGGTTGTCGTCGCCGACCAGGGAGAAGCGCCACTGGTCGCGGCCATTGATCGCCACCAGGGTCGCCCAGGTGCCTTCCGGGCCGATGAAGATGTAGCGGTAGGCGGGCTTGAGGTTGTGCAGCTTCTCCAGGCCTTCGCAGCGGAACACCACGTTGGTGGTGTAGGTCAGCGCCGGCTCGCCGGTCATCTGGATGCCCAGGGACTGGCGCACCTGGCTGGCGCCGCCGTCGGTGCCGACCAGAAACTGCGCCTCGACGCGGCGTTCCTCGCCGGTCTGCAGGTCGCGCAGCAGGGCGGTCACGCCGTCCGCCTTCTCTTCGAAGGACACCAGTTCGGTCTGGTAGGCCAGGGTCACGCCGGGGAACTGGCTGGCGAAACGCTTGAGCACCGGGTCGAAGAAGTTCTGCGGGCAGCGCTCGCGTTTCTGCGGGCTTTGCGGCGGGCACTTCTCGTCCTTCGGCGAGGGGAAGACCTCGCGGCCGAACTCATGGCCGCTGAGGGTGGTGACCCAGGCGCAGTCCTGCGGGTAGTCGCGGTTGTAGCCGGCGCTCTCGACCCAGGGCACGATGCCCCAGCGCCGGCAGAACTCCATGGTGCGGATGCCCACCATGTCCATCTTCGGCTGCAGGACCGCGCCGTCGGTGCGCTCGATCAGCATGCAGTCCACTCCGCGGAACCCCAGGTCCCCGGCCAGGGCCAGGCCGATAGGGCCCGCCCCGATAATCAACACAGGCGTCTTCATCGTCAGTCTCCCTCGGGCGACGGTCATCGCCGCGCCCGGTTGCTTCTATGCCGCTAAGCGGCTCTTGTCGTTATGGCGGTCGTGTGGCGGTTCAGGACGCGAGCAGGCGGCGGCCGACGATCATCCGGTGGATCTCGTTGGTGCCCTCGATGATCTGGTTGACCTTGGCGTCGCGCATCATCCGTTCCACCGGGAATTCCTTGGAGTAGCCGTAGGCGCCCAGCACCTGCACCGCCTCGGTGGTGACGGTCATGGCCATGTCGGTGACGAAGCACTTGGTCATCGACGACAGCAGGGTCATGCGCGCGTGGTCGCCGGAATCGATTTCCTCGGTGCAGGTGCGCAGCAGGGACCGCGCGGCCTCGATCTGGATGGCCATGTCGGCGAGCTTGAACTGCATGCCCTGGAAGTGCCCCACCGGCTTGCCGAATTGCTGGCGTTCCTGGGCGTAGCGCACCGCCACGTCCAGCGCGCCCTGGGCCAGGCCCAGGGAGGTCGCGGCGATGGTCGGGCGGTTCAGGTCGAGCACCTTCATGCAGGCCTTGAAGCCTTCGCCTTCCTGGCCCAGCAGGCAGTCGGCGGGCACCCGCATGTCCTCGAAGTACAGTTCGTGGCTGGGCGAGCCGTGGCGGCCCATCTTGTGTTCCTGGCGACCGACGCGGAACCCCGGGGTACGGGTGTCCACCATGAAGGCGCTGATGCCGTCGGAGCCGGGCGCATCCGAGGTGCGCGCGAACAGCAGGAGGAAGTGCGCGTTGCCGCCCCAGGTGATCCAGCTCTTCTGGCCGTTGATCACGTAGCTGTCGCCGTCGCGCACCGCGCGGGTGCGCAGCGACGAGACGTCGGAACCGGTCTGCGGCTCGGTGATGCCGATCGCCGACACCAGCCGGCCCTCGGCGGCCAGCGGCAGCCAGCGGTTCTTCTGCTCCTCGGTGCCGTAGTGGAGGATCGGCAGGACGAAGGAGATCGAGTTGTTGCCGCACAGGGTGGCGGCCGCCAGCGAGACCTTGGCGATCTCCTCCTTGGCGATGCACACCGTGGTCAGGTTGCCGCCCGGCCCGCCGTATTCCTCGGGCAACCAGAGTTGCAGCAAGCCCATGTCGCCGAAGATCGGCACCAGTTCTTCCGGGAAACGGTCGCTGCCCTCCATCGACGGGACCAGCGGCGCCACGTCCCGGGCGACCATGCGCCGGATCGAGTCGCGGAGCATTTCGTGTTCTTCGTTGCGGGCCATGTCGCCCCTCCTGCGTTGAATGGGTCGCTCAATAGCTGGGGAAGGACAGGCCGCCGTTGATGCTCAGGGTCGAGCCGGACACCTGGTCGGAGTCGCGGCTGGCCAGGTAGAGGATGTATTCGGCGAGGTCCTCGGCGGTGTTCAGGCGGAACTTGACCCGCTGCTCGGCCTTGGTGAAAGCCTTGACGATCACCTCCTGGGAGCCCTGCTCGCGGGCGGCGAGGAAGCGCTCGTGGGCCGGCGTGCCGGTGGTCAAGGTGGTCGCCACCGCGTTCACCCGGATGCCCAGCCCGGCGAGTTCGGCGGCCAGGGCGCGGGTCAGGAACATGATCGACGCGCCGGCGGCGCCGATCATGGATTCGCTCGGCGTGGGAATGCGCGCCGCGTCGGTGGTCACCAGGATCACCTTGCCGTAGTTCTGCCCGCGCATGTACTTCACCGCCGCGTGCAGGGCGTTGAGCCGCGGCATCAGGCGGCTCTGCAGGCAGGCGATGCCCTCCTCCGGGCTCATGTCGACGAACAGTTGCGGGCGCGGCTCGCGCGGGCCGCCGCTGGCGACCACCACGTCGACCTTGCCGAAGCGCTCCTTGGCGGTCGCCACCGCCTGCTCGATGCCCGCATAGGCGAGCAGGTCGCTCTGCACGAACAGCCGCTCGCCGGAATACTGCGCGCACGCCTCCACCAGGCTGGCGGCCGCCTCTTCGTCACGGCCCTGGATGACCACGTGGGCGCCGCTCATGGCGAGCTTGCGCACGCTTTCCCGGCCGATGCCCTTGGTGCCGCCGAGTACCACGGCAACCGATCCCGTCATGTCTGCAATCATGGATTCATCTCCTCGAAGGTTCGCCCGGGCTCATTCGCTGGCGGCATCGGCCGGCTTGGCGGATGCGCTTTCGTCGTAGTGCTTCTCGCGGGTGTGCGCCGCCTGAGTGGTGCCCTTGTCGCGGCGCTCCTTCATGAAGTTCACCTCGTCCGGCTCGTAGCGGATGTTGGTGCCCAGCGCATGGCCGATGTAGCCGTGGACGAACTGCGAGGTCATGCCCAGGGAGTCCATCGCCAGGTGGGTCGCGGCCTTGCCGATGGCAATGGCGTCGCGCGGCAGGCGGACGATGCGCTCGGCCCATTCCTCGCCGGCGGCGGCGAGTTCTTCCGGCGCCACCGCCTTGTTGATCAGGCCGATGCGCGCGGCTTCCTCGCCGTCCACCACCTCGCCGAGCAGGAGCATCTCGCGGGCCTTGCGCGGGCCCATGGCGAGGATGTTCCAACTGGTCAGGTAGGCCGCGCCGGCCAGGCCCATCTTCTGCTCGGGGTGGCCGATCTTGGCGTCGCGGGCGGCGATGGCCAGGTCGCTGGCCTCGACGATGTACAGCCCGGCGCCGACGCACCAGCCCTGCACCAGGGACAGGGTGGGTTTGACGCAGTAGAAGATCTGGCGGAATTGCTCGACATGGCGCTTATCGAAATGCAGCCGCGCGCGCTGGCTGGGCCGCCGCGCCTTGGGGTCCTTGGAGAACCCGTACTCGGCGCCGCCGACCTGGGCGAGGTCGTGGCCGGTGGAAAAGTCGCGCCCTTCGCTGCGGAAGATGATCACCCGGACGTCGTCGTCGCGTTCGGCGGTGTCGATGTGCTCCATCAGCCGATCGAACATCTCGTAGGTCAGCGCGTTGCGCTTCTCGTCACGACAGAAGGTGATGTAGGCGCGGCCATCGCGGGCCTCGTAACGCACGCGGTCTCGAAGATCGTGTTCCATGTCGGAATCCTTATTAGGTTCATTGGATGAACCTTTGAAATAATGCTGAGCGTTTTCGCCTTTGTCAAGGCGCCCGCATGGCTGCGGGAGCGGATAAAGAGGCAATGGGTATTTTGGTCCATCCAATGAACCTATAGACTGTTTCCACAGCACGACCGGCTGCATTCGCCACGCTCCCGTCGCCGGCGTCGGCGCGAATGCCCAATCCCTCCTGGAGGTCCTTCATGAACCCTGACCATCCGCAACCGCCCGAGGCCGCGGGCGCGCCCAGCGGCGCCCTGTCACCGATGCGTCACGCCGCCTTCCGCAGCATGTGGATCGTCTGGCTGGTGGCCAACGTCGGCATGTGGATGAACGACGTCACCTCGGCCTGGCTGATGACCTCGCTGACCGATTCCGCGGCCATGGTGGCGCTGGTGCAGACCGCGCTGACCCTGCCGGTGTTTCTCCTCGGCCTGCCCAGCGGCGCCATCGCCGACATGCTCGACCGGCGCCGCTATGCGATGGCCACGCAGCTGTGGGTCGGCGCGGTGGGCACCTTCACCGCGGCGGCCCTGCTCTACGGCCTGATGACGCCCGTCCTGCTGCTGGCGCTGTCTTTCGCCAACGGCATCGGCCTGGCGATGCGCTGGCCGGTGTTCGCCGCCATCGTCCCGCAACTGGTGCCCCGCGCCGAACTGCCCGCCGCGCTGGCGCTGAACAGCATCGCCATGAACGCGTCGCGGATCGTCGGCCCGCTGGTAGCCGGGGCGGCCATCGGCGCCCTGGGCATCGGCGCGGTGTTCGCCCTCAACGCCGGGCTGTCGGTGGCGATGGTCTTCGTCGTCTACCGCTGGCCGAGCACCCGTACTGTCCAACGCCTGCCCCGCGAGCGCCTGCTGACGGCGATCCGTGCCGGTGCCCAGCACGTCCGCCAATCCCTGCCGATGCGCCGGGTGCTGCTGCGCATCTTCATCTTCTTTTTCCATTCCACCGCGCTGGTGTCGCTGCTGCCGGTGCTGGCCCGCCGGTTTCCCGGCAGCGACGCCGGCACCTTCACCTTCATGCTCGCCTCGCTGGGCGTGGGCGCCATCGCCGCCGGGGTGCTGCTGCCGCGCCTGCGCCGCCGCCTGGATACCGACCAGGTGCTGTTCTGGGGCGGCCTGCTGCATGCCCTGGCCACCTGCGCGGCAGGCCTGGCGCCGGATGTCCGCTGGGCGCTGCCGGCCCTGTTGTTGAGCGGCATGGCATGGATCTCGGTGGCCAACGGCGTCACCCTGGCGGCCCAGGTCGCCCTGCCCGACTGGGTGCGCGCGCGGGGCATGTCGATCTACATGATGGCGATCATGGGCAGCAGCGCCCTCGGCGCCGCGACCTGGGGCCACGTCGCCGGCTGGACCGACCTGCGCAGCGCCCTGGCGCTGTCCGCCGCCTCCGCGTTGCTGGTGCTGCTGGCGAGCCGCCGCGTGCGCATCGGCGACGGCCTCGACCGCGACCTGAGCATCGCCCAGGACCTGCAACCGCCGGATGACTGCCAGATCGCCGACGGCGCGCGCGGCCCGGTCCTGGTGATCATCGAGTACCAGATCGAGGTGGACGGCGCCGAAGCCTTCCTCGCGGTGATGGAGGAAACCCGGCGCGCGCGCCTCAGCCAGGGCGCGCTGTCCTGGGCGCTGTACGCCGACGCCGCGGTCCCCGGGCGCTACATCGAACAGGTCCGCGATGCGTCCTGGCTCGAACACCTGCGTCGCTACGAGCGCATGACCGTCGCCGACATGGACCTGCGGCAGCGGCGGATGGGGTTCCATATCGGCCCGGAGGCGCCGCGGATCAGCTTTTGCATCGCCGCCCCGACCCGCCGCCGCTCCACTTCGCCGGCGCTCGGCGACTGAAGCCAGGGGCCGCAGGCGGCCGTCAGCCGCGGCGGGCCGATTCCTCGACCGCCCGTTCCGCGGCGCGCAAGCCGAACACCAGCGCCTTGGCGAGGCCGCCGACGTAGCCGCTGTTCGGCCCGCCCTCGAGCCCGGCGGTGGTGGAGCCGGCGGCGAACAGGCCGGGAATGGCCGCCTCGTGGCGATCCAGAACCCGGCCATGAGCATCGATGGCGATGCCGCCCATGGTGTAGGTGATCCCGGCGCAGAGGCGGATCGCCATGAAGGGCTGGGTGGTGATCATCGCCGGCGCGCGGGCGAGGGTCGAACCCTGGCCGCTGCGCGGCGGGCGCAGGCAGGCGCCGCGACTGGTGACCAGCGCCGCGTTGTAGTCATCGACGGTCTTGCTCAGCGTCGCCGCCGGCATGCCCAGACCCTCGGCCAGCAGCGCCAGGCTGGGCGCCCGGTGGACCGCCACGCCGAGGCGCTCGATGTAGGGATTGGGCGGCAGCAGGAACTCCTTGCCGGCGCGGTTCCACAGGGGTTCGTCCATGATCACGAACGCCGACAGGGGGTCCTCCAGCGCGGCGATGGCGTTGGCCAGCGCGACGCCGCCGAGGCCTTCGTCGGTGAAGCGCTGACCCCGGGCGTCCACCACGATGGCCGCGGAGGCGACGATATCGAGGATCGGATAGGGCCAGAAGCGTTCGTCGGTCAGCGCTTCGGCGCACTGCACGTGGCCGTAGAACCTGTCCAGGTGCAGCGTCTTGGCGCCGACCGCTTCGGCCATCGCCAGGCCGTCGCCGACGCCGGTGCCCGCCCCGCGCGTGCACAGCGACTCCGGCCGCGGCGAGAGGTGTTGCCTGACCCGTTCGCGATCGCCCTGGAACCCCCCGTCGGCGAGCAGTACCGCGCTCGCCTCGACAGCGCGGCGGCTGCCGTCGGCGTGCTCCACCTCCAGCCCGCGGCAACGCCCGGACACCATGTTCAGGCGGCGCGCCCGGGTCGCCCGGAAAAACCGCCCGCCACGGGCCAGCAAGCGGCGTTCGAGTTCGGCCAGCAGGCGATCGGCGCCACGTTCCGGCCAGTGCCGGGCGAACCCCGGCTCGCGCAGGCTGAAGGGCTTGAGCATGTGGCCCATGAATGGCAGCGGGCCGCCGACGCCGTAGTCGGCGCCCTGCTCGGCCAGCCAGGCCACCGCGCGGCCGGCGTCCTGGGCCAGGGCACGCGCCAGGGCGGGATCGGCGAAGCCGCCGGTCGCCGCCAGGATCGCCTCCTCCAGGACCTCCGGTGGGGCCAGGATGTCCTGGAAGGCGACGTGGAAGACGCCGCCGGTGAAACGCGAGTTGGCCGCGTACTTGTGCTCGGCGCCGGTCTCGAACAGCGCCACCCGTGCACCCAGTTCCGCCGCGCGCAGGGCGCCGACCAGGCCCGCCAGGCCGCCGCCGACCACCGCCAGGTCGTAGCCGGGCTCGCTCATGCGGGCACCCTGGCCCGCGGCGCCTGGACTTCGCCCAGGTAGGAATGCTGCAGGGCGTCGCTCTGGCTCAGCGCTTCGCCGGTGCCCTGCGCGGTGATCGCGCCGGTCGCCATCACGTAGCCGTAGTCGGCCAGGCGCAGCGATTCCTCGGCGTGCTGCTCGACCACCAGCATGGTCAGGCCGCTCTCGCGAAGTTTCTTCAACACCTCGAAGAGCAGCTCGACCACCAGCGGCGCCAGGCCGATGGACGGCTCGTCCAGCAGCAACAGGCGCGGATCGGCCATCAGCGCGCGGCCCATGGCGACCATCGACTGCTCGCCGCCGCTGAGGGTCACCGTGCGCTGGCCGGCGCGCTCGTGCAGGCGCGGGAACAGCTCGTAGACGTATTCCAGCCGTTGGCGGAACAACGCGCTGGCGCCCTTGCGCCCGCGCAGCCGCTGGAAGCCGAGGCTGAGGTTCTCGGCGACGGTCAGCGGGCCGAACAATTGGCGCCCCTCGGGTACCTGGATGATGCCCAGCTCGACGATTTCCGGCGGCGACAGGCGGGTGATGGCGCGGCCCTCGAAAAGGATTTCCCCCTGGTGGATGCGCGTCAGCCCGGAAATCGCGTTGACCAGGGTCGACTTGCCGGCGCCGTTGGGGCCGAGCACCGCGACCACCTGGCCGGTTGGAATTTCCAGCGAGACGCCGCGGATGGCGTCGGAACCGTTGTAGCCCGCGCGCAACCCTTCAACCTTGAGCATGGGATGCCCCCCTTCCCAGATAGGCCTCGATGACCTTTTCGTCGGCCTGGATTTCGCAGGGCGTGCCCTCGGCGATCTTGCAGCCGTGGTCGAGCACGGCGATGCGATCGCACAGGCCCATCATGAAGTCGATGTTGTGTTCCACCAGCAGGATGGTCAGTGCGTTCTGCTGGTTGAGCTTGGCGATCAGCGCGCCGAGGTGGCGGGTTTCGCCGTCGTTGAGCCCGGCGGCCGGCTCGTCGAGCAGTAGCAGGTGGGGTTCGCTGGCCAGGGCGCGGGCGATCTCCAGCAGGCGCAACTGGCCGTGGGGCAGGTGCTCGACCAGTTCGTCGGCGCGCTCCGCCAGGCCGACGAAGGCCAGCAGCTCGCGCCCCTTCTCGCGCAGCGCGCGTTCGGTGCGCATGACCTGCACGGCGCGCAGCAGCGACGGCAGGATGCCGTCGATGAGCTGGTGATGGAAACCCATCATCACGTTCTCCAGCACCGTCAAGCCGGGAAACACCCGCACGATCTGGAAGGTGCGCGCCATCCCCAGGGCGCTGCGCCGGTGCAGCGGCGCCTTGAGCATGGAGCGGTCGGCGAAGCCGATCTCCCCGGCGCTCGGCGCCAGCACCCCGGTCACCAGGTTGAACAGCGTCGACTTGCCGGCGCCGTTGGGGCCGATCAGGCCGAACACGTGGCCCTTGTCCACCTTGAACGACACGTCGTTGACCGCCACCAGGCCACCGAAATGCTTGGTGGCGCCCTGGATATCGAGGATGACCTCGCGGGTCAGGGATTTCGCATGGGTCATCGCGTTCATCATTCGCTCACCTTCAGCGGCGTTAAGGGCTTGGCCGGACGCGCCAGGCGCGCCACGAGGTTCTGGAGGAATCCCGACAGTCCATGGGGCATGAACAGCAGGAACAGCAGCAGGCAGACGCCATAGATGATGGTTTCGAAGTCGCCGAACCGTGCCAGCCCCTGGGGCGCCAGCACCACCACCACGGCCCCGAGCAAGGCGCCGTAGCGGGTGCCGAGGCCGCCGACCACGGCGACGGTGAGCACGGTGACCAGGATCGGGAATTCGCCGAAGCTGGGATTGACCTGGCGGCTGACCAGGGCGAAACCGATGCCGGCCAGCCCGGCGAGCACCGAGCTGAGCACGAAGATCCGCAGCTTGTAGGCGACCACGTTGACGCCCAGCGACTCGGCGGCCGTCTCGTCGCCGCGCAACGAGCAGAGCACCCGCCCGAGGTGGCTGCCGACGATGAAGTTCTGCATCAGCAGCACCGCCACCATGACCACCAGCAAGGCGTAGTACAGCTCGGTGCGGCTCAGCGTATGCCCGGCGAACGCCAGGCTCGGCACCATCATGCCGGCGGTGCCCCCGGTCATCTCGATCCAGCGGCTGGCGACCCCGGCGAAGATCAGGCCGAAGCACAGGGTCGCCATCGCCAGGTAGTGGCTGCGCAGGCGCAGCAGCGGGATGCCGATCAGCAGGGTGACCAGGGCGCACAGCGCCAGGCTCGCCGGCAGGGCCGCGTACACCGGCCAGCCCGCCTTGACCGTCAGCAGCGCGTAGGCGTAGGCGCCCAGGGCGAAGAACCCCTGCTGCCCCATGGAGATCTGCCCGGCGTAGCCGTAGAGCAGGTTGAAGCCGGCGCAGAGGATGGTGTAGATGCAGACGATCGACGCCAGCCGCAGGTGGAAACCGCTGCTCAGCAGGTGCGGCACCAGCAGGCCGAGCAGCAGCAGCGCCAGCGGCACCTTCCACAGGCTGGGAGTGTGGGTTTTGTTCATGCTCAGCGCCTCCCGGCTTCGAAATCGCCCAAGAGCCCATAGGGACGGAAAAACAGGATCAGCAGGATCAGCCCGAAGATGATGGGTTCGGCATAGAGGCTGGAGCCGTAGCCGGCCACCAGCGCCTCGACGATGGCAATCATCACGCCGCCGGCGGCCGCGGCGAAGGGGCTGCCGAGCCCGCCCAGGATGGCCGCCATGAAGCCCTTCACGGTCAGGGTCACGCCCATGCCGACCTGGCCGCCGAGCAGCGGCCCCACCAGCAGGCCGACGATGCCGCTGATCACCGCGCTGAAGATGAAGCCGAACCGGACAATGCGCTGGGAGCGGATGCCCATCAGCAGCGCCACCCTCGAGTTGACCCCGGTGGCACGGATGCACAGGCCGAAACTGGTGCGGTAGAGCAGCAGCCAGGTCAGCAGCAGGAGCACCGCGAACACCAGGATGATCGCGATCTGCTGGGCGTTGGTGATCAGCGGACCGACCTTCATCGCCTCCAGCGGCAGCACGTTGGGCACGTAAAGCTGCAAGGGCCCCCAGACCAGCAAGGCACCGCCGGTGGCGATGATCGCCGCCGCCAGGGTGCCGATCATGATGGTCAGCGGCGGGGCGCCGCGCTTCGCCAGCGGCCGGTACACCCCCAGCTCCAGCGCCAGGGCGGCCACTACCACCACGGCGAGGATCGCCGCGAGGGCGGCGATCAGCGGCAGGCTGAAGGTGACCATGAACAGGATCGCCGACATCACGCCGAGCATCACGAATTCGCCCTGGGCGAAGTTGATCACCCTGTTGGTGCCGTAGATCAGGGAAATCGACAGGCCCACCAGGCCGTACACGCTGCCGTTGGTCAGGCCGGCCAGCAGGATGACTCCGATTTGTTCCATAGCGGCTTTCCTTTCAGGCTTCGCGGCCAGCGCCGGCGAAGCCCGGTCGTGGCCCGTCAGGGCTTGGGTTTGAAGGAAGCGAGATCGGGTTCGACCAATTGCTTGCCGTTCCCCGCCACCTGGACGAAGACGAACCAATCGGTGTCCGCCGGACCATGCCGGCGGTCCGGGCCGAACTGATAGGTGGAGCCCGCCTTGCCCTGCAGGCCGGCGTAATGGCCGTCCTCGACGAGGGCGTCGCGGATCGCCTTGCGCACCGCCGGCAGGTCTTCCTCATCCAGCGCCGCCGCCACGCCGGGCTTGGCGATGGCACGGAACACCAGTTTCGCCGCGTCGTAGCCGAGCACCGGGTACATGGTCGGCTGGGCCACGCCGAAGCGCGCCTTGTAGCTGTCGAAGAACTGCTTCACGTCGGGCCGGTGGATGTCCACGGTGTTGGGGATCATCACTCCGTCGCTGGCGGAGCCCGCCAGTTCGCGCAGGGTATCGAGCAGGGCGCTGCGGGCGACGATGCGGGGCGTCTGCATGCCCAGTTGCTGCATGGTGCGCAGGACCCGCGCGCCATCCGCCGCGTAGGGGAACACCAGCACCACGTCGGGGTTCGCATTGCGCACCCCGCTGACCTGCGGCGACAGGTCGGTGGCGTTGATGTCGTAGGTCTGCTGGATCACCACCTCGACGCCCTTGCTCTTCAGCGCCGCCTCGGTGGCATGGGCGCTGTCGGTGCCGAAGGGCAGCGAGTTGTTGATGATCGCGATACGGCTGAAGCCCTGGCTGTGCACCAGATCGGCGATGGCGTTGGCGTCCTGGGAATTGCGCGGGCCGACCCGGAAGTGGAACGGCGCCGGCGGGTCCGTCAGGTTGTCGGTACCGGCGGACAGCATCAGGTAGGGGATTTCGTATTCGCTGGCGATGGGAATCATCGCCGCGGCGGGCGCGGCGGGGTTGCCGCCGATGATGGCCAGGGTCTCGTCGTCTTCCGCGCAGCGGCTGGCGAAGGTGGCGGTGAGTTGCGGGTCGGTCTTGCCGTCGTAGGCGACGACTTCCACCTGCCGGCCGCCGATGCCGCCGGCGGCGTTCGCCTCGGCCACCGCCAGCTGGAAGCCGTTGTAGCTCTGGATGCCGGTGTCGGCCGCCGCGCCGCTGCGGTCGTCGACGAAGCAGATTTTCAGCGGCATCTTGGCCCATACGGGTTGGCACACTGCCACGCCCGCGAGTGCGATAGCCGCGGCGAGCTGCCGGGGCGACCGTCGACCAGGACTCCGATGAGCGAAATGGGCGCCATCTCTTGTCTTCATGGTGTCTCCTTATTGTTCTTATGGGCTTTCGACGGAAACCTCGGAAGCGCTTATCTAGGTTCATTGGATGAACCTTTGAAAAGAATGCGGTAGACCCTTTCGCTTGTCAACGGTCATCGGCACCGCCCGGCGCCTGGATGGACACCCCCTAGCAGCAGGACCTTTCGTCCCCTCAGGCTGTACAGGGTTTGATCATTTCGTAAAAACCCGTAGTATCCCCCGATGATCCTCGAACAGATAAAAGCGCTGGGCAACGACACCCGCATGCTCATCATGGAGTGGCTGAAGGATCCCGAGGGCAACTTCCCGCCCCAGGAACACGGCGACCCCAAGGGCATCGGTATCTGCGTCACCCACCTGCAACGCAAGGCGGACCTCTCGCCCTCCACCGCCTCCAGCCACCTGGCCATCCTCCAGCGGGCCGGCCTGATCCAGGCCACGCGGATCGGCAAGTGGACCTACTACCGGCGCAACGAGCGCGCGATCGACGCATTCGCGGAGCGGCTGAAGCACGAGCTGTGATTTTTTCAGCGGCTTTATATTTCGTTATTTTCGAAAATATGAAATCGATTCATTCCCCCAGGAGAAGCCCCATGACCTACAAGGCCCTGTTCGTCCAACCCGGCGGCGGTTATCACAATCTGACCCGCGGCACCTGCGAGGCCCGGGCGCCGGAAGCCGGCGAAATCTGCGTGCGCCTGCGCGCCAGCTCGCTCAATTACCACGACTTCGCGGTGGTCAGCGGCATGTGGGGACCCCACGAACCGCGCATCCCCATGGCCGACGGTGCCGGCGAGGTGATCGCCGTGGGCGCCGGCGTCAGCGAATTCGCCGTCGGCGATCATGTGGTCAGCACCTTCTTTCCCGATTGGCTGGACGGCGAACCCCGGGTCGAGGGCTTCGCCAGCGTGCCCGGCGACGGCATCGACGGCTATGCCCGCGAAGCGGTGACCGCCCGGGCCACCGCCTTCACCCACGCGCCGGCCGGTTTCAACCACGCCGAGGCGGCGACCCTGACCACCGCCGGCCTCACCGCCTGGCGCGCGCTGATGGTCGACGGCGCCTTGAAACCCGGCGCCAGCGTGCTGGTTCAAGGCAGCGGCGGCGTGTCCCTGTTCGCCCTGCAATTCGCCAAGATGGCCGGCGCCCGCGTCATCGCCACCTCCTCCAGCGAGGAAAAGCTGCAACGCCTGCGCGCGTTGGGCGCCGATGAGCTGATCAACTACCGCGAGACGCCGGCCTGGGGCGAGCGCGTGCGCGAGCTGACCGATGGCCGTGGCGTCGACCACGTCATCGAGGTGGGGGGTCCCTCCACCCTGGAACAGTCGATGATCGCCGCGCGCATCGGCGGGCATATCGCGCTGATCGGCATCCTCACCGGCGTCAGCGGAAACCTTTCGGTGGTCGCCTCGCTGATCCGGCAATTGCGCCTGCAAGGAGTGCTGGTGGGCAGCCGGACTCAACAACAGGAGATGATCAGGGCCATCGAAGCCAACGGCATGCGACCGGTGATCGACAGGCATTTCGCCCTGGACGAGATGGTCGAGGCCTTCCGTTACCAGGAAACCAATCGCCACTTCGGCAAGATCTGCCTGGATATCTGATCCCGCCTGCGCAGCCCCGGGGCGGACGCGAGGCGGGTCGTGCATCGCCGTCCCTCCCCGATTCGCTCGACTTCGCGGGACGGGGCGGGTGCTTCGGCCTTCGCTGGCGTCCTGGCGAATCGCGTGCGCGATCGCTTCAGCGGTCGCTGCGGAGCCCGTTGCGGGCCCAACGGTGCAGCAGCGCACCGACCGCCAGCATCGCCGCGCCCCTCAGCCAGACCCCGGGCTCCTGCTGGGCCAGCAGCACCAGGCAGGACAGGATGCCCAGGACCGGGATGACCGCGGGAACGCGGAAGTGCTGATGCTCGACCCGATCCTTGCGCAGCACCAGTACCGCCAGGTTGGTGCTCATGAACACGAACAACAGGAGCAGCACCACGGTCTCGGCGAGCAATTGCAGCGTGCCGGTCAGGGTGAGCAGCATCGCCGCGCAGGTGGTGACGATGATCGCCACCCAGGGCGTACGCCGGCGCGCGAGCACCCGGCCGAACGCCCGCGGCAGCAGCCCTTCCTCGGCCATGCCGAAGGCCAACCGGCTGGCCATCATCATCGTGAGCAACGCGCCATTGGCCACGGCGACCAGTGCGACGAAGGAGAAGAACACCGGCGGCACCCCGTAGCCGGTGGCCTGGACGACCGCCAGCAGGGGCGCGGATGAATCCGCCAGGGTCGCCGGCGGCAGCACTCCCGCGGCGGCGATGCCGATCAGCGCATAGACCGCGCCGGCGACCCCCAGGGCGGCGAACAGCGCGCGGGGATACAGGCGCAGGTTCTCGATTTCCTCGGCCATGTTGGCCGACACTTCGAAACCCACGAACGAATAGAAGGCCAGCAAGGCCGCGCCGAGCACCGCCGTGGTGGGGGTCACGCCTTCCTTGAATTCGAGCGCGCGGGACGGGTCGCCCTGCCCCGAGAGGAAATACAGCCCGGCGAGCACCACCACCAGCAGCAGGCCGGACACCTCCACCAGGGTCATCGCCAGGTTGGCGCCCAGGGACTCCTTCACCCCTCGCGCATTCAGCACCCCGATCGCCAGCAGGAAGGCCAGCGCCGCCCAGGCGGTCGGAACCGGCAGGAAGCTGCGCAGATAGTCGCCGGCGAACGCGAGGGACAGGCCGGCCGCGCTGGTGACGCCGGCGGCGAGCATGCAAAACCCCACCAGGAAGGACAGCATCGGCGAACCGAAGGCGCGCCGGGCGAAGACCGCGGCACCGCCCGCATGAGGATACTTGGTGACCAGTTCGGCATAGGACGCCGCGGTCAACAGCGCGAAACCCAGCGCCACCAGCAGCGGCAACCAGATCGCCCCGCCGACCTCGCCGGCGACCTTGCCCACCAGGGCGTAGACCCCGGCCCCGAGGACATCGCCGAGGATGAAGAAAAACAGCAGCGGGCCGGTGATGGCGCGCCGCAACTTGCTGGGCCTGTTGACTGACATGACGAATCCCTGGGAGGTGGCGCGGCCGACGCGCCGGCTGCGTGTGTCTGATCGACGCCCCGGCAAGGGGTTCAGCAAAAAACTCGGCAATCCGCGGTACGGCGTGCCTGCCGCCCGAGGCGGCGGGGCCACACGCCAACGCCTCGGTGTCGGGGCGCGCTGGATCGCCGCCCGGCCCGCCGCGAGAGGAAATCTCGGCAGCCGCCGCACGCCCGCCTCACTGTCTCGCTGAGGGCACAGATAGCGTTGGCCGGAACGGATTGTTGTCGAAACTGACCTTTGCTTTATCTGCCTAGGCAGTAGAATGAGCGCCTCTATCTGACTAGGCAGATACTGCATTGGCACATTTCGATCGAGAGACCTTTCCCGTGCATTACTCCCTGGGCCACCTGCTCCACCTGGTCAACCAGCGCAAGGACAGCCTGCTGGACAAGCACCTGGCGCCCCACGACGTCACGGTCGCGCAGTTCAAGGTCCTGCTGTTGCTCGCCCGCGACAACCTCGACACGCCCGCCACGCTATGCCGTCCGCTGTCCCTCGACAGCGGCGCGATGACCCGCATGCTCGACCGCCTGGAATGCAAGGGCCTGATCGAACGCGAGCGCAGCTCGGCGGATCGTCGCCAGGTACGCCTGCATCTGACCGAGCAGGGCCGGGCTTTCAGCAAACACATCAACCGCATCGCCGCCGACGCGATGAACGAATTGACCGGCCCGCTCGAACCCGCCGAGTTCGACGAGCTCCAGCGCCTGCTGGGCAAGCTGCTCACCCCCTCGGCACCGGACACCCCCGGAGAGCTCCGAACATGAATCATCGAGTTCCTCTCATAGCGCTCAGCATCGCCCTGGTCCTGGCCGGCTGCGTTTCCTCCCATGGCCTGGACCCGCAGGGCAAGCCCCTGGACGCCGCCAGCCTGCACGGCGAGCGCACCTTCGACGGCCCGCTGTCGGCGGCCGCCTGGCCACGCGCCGACTGGTGGAACGACCTGGGCGACGCCCGCCTGGACGGCCTGATCCGCGAGGCGCTGACGAGCAATCCGGACATGCAGGTGGCGGCCGCCCGCGCACGCCAGGCGGACGCCGCGGCACTGGCCGCGGACGCCGCGCGCATGCCGGAAATCGGCACCGTCGCCGAAATCAGCCGTTCGCGACTGGCGCGGGCCGACGACCCCTCGGGCAACGGCGGACGCTACAGCACCCTGCGCACCCTCGCCGTGCAGGGCAGCTACACCTTCGATCTCTGGGGCGGCCAGCGCGACGCCTGGGAGGCCGCGCTGGGCCGCGCCCGCGCCGCCGAAGTGGATCGGCAGGCCGCGCGCCTGAGCCTGGCCGCCGACGTGGCACGGGGCTACAACGACCTCGGTCTGGCCTACAGCACCCAGGACATCGCCGAGCAGGACCTCGAACGTACCCGCAACATGCTCGACCTGGCCCAGCGCCGGGTGGGCGCCGGGCTGGACAGCGAATTCCAGTTGCAACAGACCCAGAGCATCGAAGCCGCCTCGGAAGCCGCGCTGACCGCCGCGCAACAACAGGTGCGCGGCGCGCAGATCCGCCTCGCCGTGCTGCTCGGCCAGGGCCCGGACCGCGGCGCCGAACTGCCGCGTCCGAGCCTGATCGCACCGACCGCGGTCAGTCTGCCGGAACAGGTGCCGGCCGAGTTGATCGGCCGGCGCCCGGACCTGGTGGCGGCGCGCTGGCGGGTGGAAGCGGCGTCCCGCGACATCGCCGCGACCAAGACCGAGTTCTACCCCAACCTCAACCTGAGCGCCGCGGCCGGGGTGAAATCGTTGCTCGGCGACGCGCTGTTCGCCGCGCCGAGCCGCTACTTCAACCTGGCTCCGGCGTTGTCCTTGCCGATCTTCGACGGCGGGCGCCGACGCGCCGACCTGGCCGGCGCGGATGCCGACTACGACTTGGTGGTGGCGCAGTACAACCAGACACTGGTCGGCGCCCTGGGCGACGTGGCCGATGCCATCACCCGCTTGCGCGCCCTGGAACGGCAGATCGAGCAGCAGCAACGCGCTCGCGACATCGCCCACAGCTCCTACGAGATCGCCATGCGCCGCTACGGCGAGGGCATCGGCAGCTACCTCGATGCACTGAGCGTCGAGCAGCAGTTGCTGCAAGCCGACCGCCAACTGGCCAGCCTGGCGGCCGAACGCATCGACAACGCCATGCTGCTGATGCAGGCGCTCGGCGGCGGCTACCAACCTTCCATCACGCCGCCGCCCCTGGCGGCGGCCGCGAACAGTTCGAATTGAGGACGTGACCATGGCCGATACCACGCCACATACCCCCGCCAACACCGCGGACCAGGAACGACCCGAGACGCCCGCGGCGCCCCGCGACGACAAGGCCGCCAACGCCGACCAGGACGCGCCCAAGGGCAACCCGCGCAAACGCAAGCTGCTGCTGATCGGTCTGGTCGTGGTGGTCCTGCTCGCCGGCCTCGGCGTGTACCTCTATCACGTGCTCTACGGCCGCTTCCACGAAAACACCGACGATGCCTACATCAACGGCAACCTGGTGCAGATCACCCCGCAGGTGACCGGTACCGTGGTGAGCATCGCCGCCGACGACGGCGATTTCGTCCAGCAGGGCCAGGAACTGGTGCGCTTCGACCCGAGTGACAGCGAAGTGGCGTTGCAGAGCGCCGAGGCCAACCTGGCGAAGACCGTGCGCCAGGTGCGCGGGCTGTACAGCAACGTGGACTCCTACAAGGCCCAAGTCGCCTCGCGCCGGGTCGAGGTGGAGCGTGCCCGCTCGGACTACGCGCGCCGGCAGAAGCTCGCCCAGGGTGGGGCGATTTCCCAGGAGGAACTGTCCCACTCCCGCGACGCCCTGACTTCCGCGCAGAGCGCCCTGACTTCCGCGCAGCAGCAACTGGATACCAACTCGGCGCTGGTGGACGAAACCGAGGTGGCCTCCCATCCAGACGTCAAGGCCGCCGCCGCGCAGATGCGCCAGGCCTACCTGAACCAGGCGCGCAGCAGTCTGATCGCGCCGGTCAGTGGCTATGTCGCGCAGCGCTCGGTGCAGGTCGGCAGCCGCGTGCAGCCGGGTACCCCACTGATGGCGGTGGTGCCCCTGGAGCAGATCTGGGTTGACGCCAACTTCAAGGAAACCCAGCTGCGCGACATGCGCATCGGCCAGCCGGTGGAGGTGCACACCGACCTCTATGGCGACGACGTGCGCTATCGCGGCCGCGTCGAGAGCCTCGGCGTCGGCACCGGCACGGCGTTCTCCCTGCTGCCGGCGCAGAACGCCAGCGGCAACTGGATCAAGATCGTCCAGCGCCTGCCGGTGCGCATCCGCCTGGAGCCGGACAACCTAAAAGAACATCCGCTGCGCATCGGCCTGTCCACCGACGTTACCGTCGACTTGCACGACCAGGACGGCGAGTTGCTCGCGCAGAAACCCCTGAGCCAGCCACGCTTCGCCACCGACGTCTACGAACGCCAACTGGCCGAGGCCGACGCGCTGATCGAGCGGATCATCCGGAGCAACGCCCCGGCTGGCCGGGACGCCGGCATGGCCAGGCGCTGAGCGGAGCAGTCATGAGCGAAAACACCTTCCGCCCGGCGAACATGGCGCTCGCCGTGGTCGGCATCTCCCTGGCGACCTTCATGCAGGTGCTCGACACCACCATCGCCAACGTGGCGTTGCCGACCATTTCCGGCAACCTCGGGGTGAGCTCCGAACAAGGCACCTGGGTGGTCACGTCGTTCGCCGTGTGCAACGCCATCGCCCTGCCCCTGACCGGCTGGATGGCGCGGCGCTTCGGCGAAGTGAAACTGTTCCTCGCCTCGGTGATCCTGTTCGTGATCACCTCGTTCCTCTGCGGCATCGCCCGCTCGATGCCGGAACTGGTGGTGTTCCGTGCGCTGCAGGGGTTCGTCGCCGGACCGCTCTACCCCATGGCGCAGACGCTCCTGCTGGCGATCTTTCCCGCCGCCAAGCGCGGCATGGCCCTGGCGCTGCTGGCGATGGTGACGGTGGTGGCGCCGATCATCGGGCCGATCTCGGGCGGCTGGCTGACCGACAACTACAGCTGGCCGTGGATTTTCTTCATCAACGTACCGATCGGCATCTTCGCCGCGCTGGTGGTGTGGACGCAGTTGCGCAAGCGTCCGGAAGCCATCGTCCACAAGCCCATCGACTACGTCGGGCTGGCCCTGCTGGTGCTCGGCGTCGGCCTGCTGCAAGTGGTGCTGGACAAAGGCAACGACCTCGACTGGTTCGAATCCAACTTCATCCTCGGCGCCACCGCCGTGTCGGTGATCGCCCTGGTGGCCCTGGTGATCTGGGAGCTCACCGACGAACACCCGATCATCAACCTGCGGTTGTTCCGCTACCGCAACTTCAGCGTCGGCACCCTGTCGCTGGTGCTGGGCTATGCCGGGTTCTTCGGCATCAACCTGATCCTGCCGCAGTGGTTGCAGACGCAGATGGGCTACACGCCGGTATGGGCCGGGCTGGCGGCGGCGCCGATCGGCATCCTGCCGGTGTTCCTTTCGCCGCTGGTCGGGCGCTTCGCCCACAAGACCGATCTGCGCCTGCTGGCCGCCGGCTCCTTCCTGGTGATCGGCGCGTCCTGCTACATGCGCGCGCAATTCAGCACCGACGTGGACTACCTGCACATCGCCGCGGTGCAGGCGTTCATGGGCCTGGGTATCGCGCTGTTCTTCATGCCCACCACCAGCATTTTGCTGTCCAGCCTCAAGCCCCAGGAAATCGCCGACGGCTCCGGCCTGGCGACCTTCCTCCGAGTGCTCGGCGGCAGCTTCGCCTCGTCCCTGACCACCTGGATCTGGCACCGCCGGGAGATCTTCCACCACGCCCAGCTCAGCGAGCACGTGACCGCCTACAGCCCGGCGACGCAACGCTACCTGGACCACCTCGGCGGCGCCTCGCAAGCCAGCGCGGCGCAGATCGACCGGGTGGTGGAGCACCAGGCCTACATGCTGGCGACGGTGGACCAGTTCACCCTGATGGGCTGGCTGTTCGCCGCGCTGGTGCTGATCATCTGGCTGGCCAAGCCCCCCTTCTTCGCCAAGAGCAGCGAGTCCGCCGGCGGCCACTGAGCCCCGGCGGGCGGGACGCGGCCTTCCGGCCGCTTTTCGTTGGAAGGGACTTGCAGCCTCGAAGGGCGCCGTCGAGGTCGAGCGGAAAAAGGAGTGGAGCCCTGCCGCGCTCGCTCGACCGAACTCAGGAGGGCCCGTCCCGTCCGTCCGCCTGACAAGAGCGGGCGGACGCGGCGATCAAGGCGCCAGGCTGGGGCTGTATTCGGAGATCAGGTAACCCGAGATGTACACCATGCTACTGCCGCACAACGGCGGGCAAACGTCGACGTCCCGGTGCGCCATGATCGACACCGTACTGCCGGGGTCGGCGTAGAGGCGGACCTGCTCGGCCCCCCCGTACAAATTCAGCTTGTTTTTGAAAGCCGAGGTGAAGGTCGCCCCCTTGGACACGGGTATCTCGTGCCAGGCGGTGACACCGCCGACGTCGGTCCGCACCGTCACCGAGGTGACCTGGTGGTCGGCGGGGACTTCCACCTTGGTGGTGACCGTTTCGATCACCAGGCGCTTGCCACTGGGCACCTCTAAGGTCACCTCGTTGCTCATGCTGCCGGCGACGAACTCGCCGTGGGCGGTGAACTGAAAGGGCGTTCGCGGGAACAACCCGGGCACCAGATCCTGGCCCGCTTCGGCGGCCAGGCTATCGGCGCCGCCCGCGAGCAGGGCGACCAGGGCAAGGGGGTAATGGATTTTCATCGTCATGGATCTCCGGAAACCGAGAGGGCGCCACGATCCTAGGGCAGCGCAAGCCATGCCAGCGGGCTTGCCGAACTGCGAGGGATACCGCGAACAACCTCCCTGAGGCCCAGAGGTGCGGGGCGGGTTAAGGTGCAGCGACGGTTGGACCCCGCCGGGGGCGCGGCGTTGCATCGCTCGGGTGACCGCCCCGCTCGCCCGGCGGATCGCGCCGTTGCGCCTAGGCGCCGACGCGACCCAATGCCTGGCTTCAATTCGGCTTGCGCAGCACGTAGGTGCGCCACATGGCGTAGCCGGGCAGGAAATCGCGGTGGCCGACGATCCGGAAGCCGGCCTCGGCGAATTCGCGCTCGATCACCCGCCGGGCCACCACGAAGCGGTTGCGGTTCTGCGTCGCCCGCCCCTCCAGGGCCCGATGGCGCTCGAGGCGCCTGCGTTTCCAGGCCTTGTAGTTGCCGTCCACCCAGAGCGACAGGATGACCGTATCGCGGCTGACCCGGTGGAACTCACGCAGGATCGCCAGGCGATGCTCCGCCGCTTCGACGTGATGCAGCAAGCGGATGCAGAAGATGCAGTCCACCGCGTTGGCGCCCAGGTCGATGGCGAAGGCCGAGGTCTGGAAGCTGCTGACCCGCGCCACCACCTCGGCCGCCTGCGCGGCGCGCGCGGTGGCGAGCATGTCCGCGGAATTGTCGGCGGCGAGGATCACCCGGTCGGCTCGTTCCGCCAGCAGCGGCCAGAAACGTCCGGCGCCGCAGGGCAGGTCCAGCACCAGGTCCGGCTGGCCGGCCAGCCGCAGCGCCTGGCGCGCCACCTGGAGGTCGCGCCAATGGGACAGGCGCCGTGCCAGCCCCTCCCGGTGCTTGCGCAGGTACTGCTGGGAGTGGGCGAAATCGTACTTGCGGGAGAAATCGAGTTCGAGGGTGTCGGGCTTGGTCATGACGAACGTCCTGATGAAGTACGTGCGCCACCCTAGGGCGGCGAACCTCAAGAGACCGTCAAGGGGATGTGAAAAAAACGTTATCTGCCCCCCGCCAGAGACACCTTGAAACAGGTTCCGCCCTGGGCGAGATTCTGCACGCCAATCGTCCAACCCTGCTTGGCGCAGATTCGCTTGACCAGCGAAAGGCCCAGGCCCAGTCCCTCGCCACGGGCCTCGAAGCCGCGCACGAAGGGAAGGAAGATCTGCTCGTGCTGTTCCTCGGGAATGCCGGCGCCGCTGTCCTCCACGCGAAACCCGCCCGACTCGAGCACCAGGCGCACCTGGCCCTGCTCGGTGTAGTGCAGCGCGTTGCGCAGCAGGTTGGCCATCACCGCGCCGAGGAAAGTCGGGTTGTAGAGGCCCTCGTCGCGGCCCTCCTCCACCCATTGGAAGTCCAGCCCCTTCTCCGCCAGCATGGGGCCCCAGCGGGTCACCTGCTCGGCCGCCACGCCGGCCAGGCTGCTGCCGGCGGCGACCTGGTCGTCCTGGTTCCTCGCCAGGTGCAGGAAGGTCTGCACCAGCTCGCGCATCTCGCCGCTGGCCCGGTCGATCCGCTCGATCTGCTCGCGTTGGCGGAGGTCCAGGGGCGATTCCTCGAGCAACTCGCAGGAGGTGGCGATGACCATCAGCGGCGTGCGCAGCTCATGGCTGACGTCGCTGGTGAACAGCCGCTCGCGCTCCAGGGCCTGCCGCACCTGGCCGAGCGTGCTGTCGAACGCCGCCGCCAACTGGCCGATTTCATCGTCGGGGTACTCCGGCGCCAGCGGTGGCGCCAGGCTGTGCAACTGATCGCGATGGCGTACCTGCTGGGCCAGGCGACTGATCGGCGCCATCACCTTGCGCGCCATGAACAAGCCCAGCGCCCAGGAGCCGACCACGGTCAGCAGGAAACCCGCGAGCACCACGTTGAACAGCGCCTGCTCGCGGGCCTCGAAGTCGCGCTGCTCCTGCACCAGCAGGTAGGTGTGCCCGTTGATGCGGCGGGTATACACGTAGAACGCCTCGTCGTGATCGACCACCTCGGCGAATCCCTCCGGCTGTCCGGAGAACTGCTTGGGGATGCTGTAGCCCTCCAGGGCGGAGGCGAAGAATCGCGTCTTCGAGTCCAGGCGCGGCGGACGGCCGTGCTTGAGGTCCTCGTGAAGCACCTCGTTCAGCTCGCGGTTCAGTTCCTCGGAAACCAAATGCTCCTCGATGAAATGCACCACCGCCACGATGCTCAGGGAAAACAGGCCGCTGACCAGCACCGTCATCAGCACGAAGGCGATCAGCAGGCGCCGGGCGAAAGGTTGCTTAGAGGCCATCGGTCTGCTCCGCGAGCCGATAGCCCATGCCGTGCAGGGTGTGCAGCAGGGGTTTGTCGAACGGCTTATCGATGACCTGGCGCAGTTGGTGGATATGGCTGCGCAGGGCGTCGCTGTCCGGGCAGTCGTCGCCCCAGAGCGCCTCTTCCAGCGCCTCGCGGCGCACCACCGCCGGGCTCTTCTGCATCAGCACCGCCAACAGCCTCAGGCCCAAAGGATTCAGCTTGAGGGGTTGGCCGGCGCGGCTGACGTGCAGCGTGTCCAGGTCGTAGAGCAGATCCGCCACCTGCAACCGGCGCGTACGTCCGCCCTGGGTGCGCCGCAGGATCGCCTCGATGCGCGCCACCAGCTCGGACAGGGCGAAGGGCTTGACCAGGTAGTCGTCCGCCCCCGCCCGCAACCCCTGCAAGCGGTCGTCGAGCGCATCGCGGGCGGTGAGCATGAGGATCGGCACTTCGTTGCGCCCTTCCTCGCGCAGGCGCCGGCACACCTGATAGCCATCGATGCCGGGAAGCATGATGTCCAGTACCACCAGGTCGTAATGCGCGGTGCTGGCCAGGTGCAGGCCGCTCAGGCCGTCCTGCGCGCAATCCACGCCGTAGCCCTTGAGCTGCAAGTAATCGAGCACGTTGGCGAGGATGTCGCGGTTGTCCTCTATGACCAGGATACGCATCGTCTGGAGTTCTCCGGTATTTGACGGATTTTTCACTTCGGCTTGACGAGCGCCTCACAGGGGCAAGGCCAGACTGCGGCACGTTCATCCTGCAAGGATCATACGATGCCTCGGCTCCGCTACGCGCAACTCCGCTATCTGTCTATCATCCTGCTCGCCTGGCTGCTGGTGTTCTTCCTCACCCGCAGCCTGCTGCTGGCCAGCCATTTCGCGGACGCCGACCTCGGCCTGCCGCAGCTTCTCCGGCTCTATGGGGTCGGCCTGGTCTACGACCTGGGCTTCCTGCTTTACGCCAGCCTCCCCCTGGCGCTTTACCTGGCGCTGTGCCCGGCCGCGCTCTGGAAGCGACGCGGGCACCAGCGCCTGCTGCTCGGGTTGGTGGGTCTCAGCCTGTTCGCGATGCTGTTCACCGCGGTCGCGGAGTGGCTGTTCTGGGACGAGTTCGGCGTACGCTTCAATTTCATCGCCGTGGACTACCTGGTGTACTCCAAGGAGGTGGTCGATAACATTCTCGAGTCCTATCCGATCTACCCGCTGCTGGCCGTGCTGGCGATCGTCGCGATCGGCACGACCGTCGCGCTGCGCGGGCCGATCCAGGCGGCGCTCGACGCCCCGCGGTTGTCCCGGGCCCAGGCGGCGGGAAGCCTGGCCGCCCTGCTGCTCCTGGCCGGGCTGGACGCCGCGCTGGTCGACCAGGGCGCGCCCCGCGGCCTGGGCGGCAATGCCTTCCAGCGCGAACTGGCCAGCAACGGGCCCTTTCAGTTCTTCGCCGCTTTCCGCAACAACGAACTGGATTACCAGCAGTTCTACGCCACCCTGCCGCAGCCGGAGATCGCCGGCCTGCTGCGCGACGAGGTCAGCGAATCCAATGCCCGCTTCCTCGGCCAGGACCCGCTGGATATCCGTCGGGCCATCGACCACCCGGGCGCACCACGGCGTATGAACGTGGTGCTGGTTACCCTGGAAAGCCTGAGCGCCAAGTACCTCGGCAGCTTCGGCGATACCCAGGGCCTCACCCCGAACCTGGACGAACTGCGCAAGCACAGCCTGGCCTTCACCCAGTTCTACGCCACCGGCACGCGCACCGACCGCGGGCTGGAGGCGATCACCCTGTCCATGCCGCCGACGCCCGGACGCTCCATCGTCAAGCGCATCGGGCGGGAAAGCGGTTATGCCAGCCTCGGCCAGCAGTTCGACGCCCAAGGCTACGACAGCGTGTTCATCTACGGCGGGCGCGGCTATTTCGACAACATGAACGCCTTCTTCGGCGGCAACGGCTACCGCATCGTCGACCAGAGCAGCGTGAGCGAAGCGGAGATGGCGTTCCAGAACGCCTGGGGCATGTCCGACGAGGACATCTACGCGCAGACCCTGAAGGTGGCCGACGCCGACCATGCGGCGGGCAAAGCCTTCTTCCTGCAACTGATGACCACCTCCAACCACCGCCCCTATACCTACCCCTCGGGGCGCATCGACATTCCTTCCGGCAGGGGGCGCGAAGGCGCGGTGAAGTACACCGACTACGCCATCGGCCAATTCCTCGCCCAGGCGCGCAAGAAGCCCTGGTTCGCCAACACGTTGTTCGTGTTCGTCGCCGACCACACGGCGGGCAGTGCCGGCAAGGAAGACCTGCCGGTGGCGAACTACCACATCCCGCTGTTCATCTACGCGCCGGGCGTCGTCGCGGCGCGCGAGGTCGACCGGGTCGCCAGCCAGATCGACCTCGCCCCGACCCTCCTCGGCCTGCTGAACATGAACTATGTCTCGACCTTCTTCGGCCGCGACCTGCTGCGCGACGAGGGCAGGCCGGGACGCGCACTGATCGGCAACTACCAGCACCTGGGGCTGTTCGACGGGCACGACCTGGCGATCCTCAGCCCACGCCGGGCCATGCGTCGCCACGAGGATGCGCTGGGCCTGAGCCACGAATCCAAGGTCGGCGACCGCGACAGCCTGGTACGTCGCGACATCGCCTACTACGAAGGCGCCAGCCACGCCTTCCAGGAAGGCTTGATCGCGTGGCCGCAGCGCCCGCCCAGCGCGCAATGATCCTGAAATCCTCACGGGCACCGCGCGGCGGTGTCCTTACTGGAGTCCTGCCATGACGCTCCGCGCACCCTCGCCACACTTCTCGCGCCCTTTCGACTTCCGCCTCGGCCTGGGCATCCCGCTGGCGCTGATGGCGCTGTTGTTGGTGCTCGACCCGACAGGCCTGGATTTCGCCCTGGCGCACCTGTTCTACGAACCCGGCCAGGGGTTCATCGGCCGCCGCAGCTTCTGGCTGGAAGACATCCTCCACGACCGTGCCAAGCAGGCGTCGATCCTGCTGGGTGTATTGGCCATCGGCGGCTTCCTGCTCAGCCTGGTGACCGCCCGCTTCCGCCCCTGGCGGCCTCGGCTGGGTTATCTGGTGCTGGCGCTGGGGCTGTCGACCAGCGTCGTCGCGCCCCTCAAGACCTTGACCGCCATGCATTGCCCCTGGAGCCTGAGCGAATTCGGCGGGACGGAAACCTTCACGCCGTTGCTCGCCCCACGCGCGCCGAGCGACAACCCCGGCCGCTGCTGGCCCGGCGGCCACGCGTCGGCGGGCTTCTCCCTGCTGGCGCTGTTTTTCGTCCTGCGCGACCGCCAGCCCCGCGCCGCACGGGTCGCCCTGGCGGTGGCGCTGGCCACCGGCAGCCTGTTCTCCCTCGGGCGCATGATGCAGGGCGCGCACTTCCTCTCCCACAATCTCTGGACCCTGCTGATCGACTGGACGCTCTGCCTGCTTTGCTACCGGGGCATGCTCTATCGGCGGCCCGCGCCGGAACGTCCGCCGCGCAGCGAACCCCTGCCGTTCGGGAGACAGAGCCAATGAAAGGTCCAGGCCTGTTACACCGCGCCTGCCTCCTCGGGTTGATCCTGCTGGCGTCCGTTGGCCTGCCCGCCGGGCTCGCCTGGAGCGCGGTGCACGCGGCGCCCTTTCCGCGCGGCAAGACCCGCCCGGTCGAGTGGGCGCAACTCATCGACAAACGCTTGAACCTGTACCGGATGCAGCCCGGCCTCTATCGCAGCGCCCTCCCGGATGGCGCGGCCCAGCCACTGCTCGAGGCATTGGGGGTGGTGACCCTGATCAACCTGCACCAGGCCAGCGACGCGGACTGGCTGCGGGACCCGCGGATTCGCCAGGTCCACCTGCCGTTGCGCACCCGCCACATCGACGATGCCGATGTGATCCAAGTGCTGCGCAGCATCCGGGAAGCCCAGGCGAATGGTCCGGTGTTGATCCACTGCAAGCACGGGCAGGACCGCACGGGCCTGATCGCCGCGATGTATCGCATCCTCTATCAGGGCTGGAGCAAAGCGCAGGCGCTGGCGGAAATGCACCAGGCCGGTTTCGGCGGCGAGGACCGACTGGGGAACACCGAGCGCTACCTGCGGCAGGTCGACGTGGGCAGGCTGCGCGCGGCCCTCGACAGCGGCGCGTGCAGCACCCGTCGCTGGGCGCTGTGCAGGGTGAAGGCCTGGCTGGGCGAGGCACTGGAGAATCCCCATGGCAGCCGCACCTGAAACGGCCCGTCGCCGCCATGCACGGCGATGCGCGGCCCTGGCCTGCGGCCTCGCGGCCATGTTGCTCGGCGGTTGCCAGGGCACCCGTGAACGGATGCTCGCCGAGGGCTATCCCGCGCCCTTCGTCGAGGGCTTCGAGGCCGGTTGCAGCAGCGGCAGGCAGGCGGCCTCGGGCCTGGAAAGGCTGACCAAGGACGTCCCACGCTACCTCGCCCAGCCGGTCTATGCCCAAGGCTGGGACGACGGCTTCCGGCAATGCCAGGGAGCGGTGCAGAACGCCCTTGGCCCGAGCGCGCGGGACGACTGGCGGGACCGGGCGTGGCGACGGCATGTCGATCAGGCCATGGCCCAGGCGCTGCGCCACAGATAACGGCGCCGGCAGGTCGCTTCCGACGTCGGGCGGCGCCTCATGCCAGAGAGGCCGGCCCGCCGCCACAAGGCCGGCAAAGGGCGCTTCGCGGGGATGGAAGCTGGCCGCCGCCCGCCGGAACCGGCTCCGCGTCAGAAGGCGACCTTGATCCCCGCTTCGATGCTGCGCCCCGGCGCCGGGGCGACATCCCGCAGGATCGAACTGGCGTAGCGGATCGTCTGGTTGGTCAGGTTGTCGCCCTTGACGAACGCCAGCCAGCGGCTCTCGCCGACCCCGAAGCGATAGCCGAGACTCGCGCCGAGCGTGGTGTAGCCGTCGGTGCCGGTCTCGTTCTCCGGCACCCGGCGCTGCGCGGCGGCATGTTCGACCTCCGCGCGCGCCTGCCAGGCCTGGTACTCCCAGAGCAGCGCGGTGTTCAGGCGCAGGGGCGCAATGCGCGGCAGCGCTTCCCCGCTGTCCTTGTTCTTCGCGCGGGTGTAGTCGCCGGCCAGTTCCAGGTCGAAACGCCCCAAGGGGCCCTGGCCCAGGCGCCAGCGATCCTGGGCCTCGATGCCATAGAACTGCGCCTTGACGCCGCCGTAGCGGTATTCGGGCAGCGCATCGTCGGCGCCGGGCGCGACCTCGTCGCCCTCGTCGTCCAAGTAGCGCCCCGTGCCGATCAGGCCGATGTAGTTGGCGAAGTCGCTGTAGAACACCCCCAGGCTGCCCCGGTGCGTGCCGTTGTCGAAGCGCAACGTCAGGTCGCTGGAGACGGCCCTCTCCTTGCTCGCGTCGGTATCGCCGCGCTCGTAGGTGCCGGTGGCCTCGTGCGCGCCGTTGGCGTAGACCTCGTAATAGGTCGGTGCACGCTCGGTATAGCTGAGCGTGCCGGCCAGCGACCAGATCGGCGTCAGCCTGTACACCGCCCCGGTCGACAGGCTTCCGGCGGTGAAGCGCTGGGCGCGCGCGGTCTCGGCGAAGCGCGCGTTGCCCTTCGCGTCCGGGTCCAGTCGGGTACGTTCCAGGCGCCCGCCGAAGCTGAGGTCCAGACGCTCGCTCCAGGCCCAGTTCTCGAGGACGAACAGCGCGCCGCTGTCCGTCTCGGTGTGCGGGACGAAGGCCTCTTCGCCCAGCGCGGAGAAGCGCGACTGGCTCAGTTGCGCGCCGACGACCCCTTCCAACGGCCCGAGCGGCTGGTGCCGGGCCTCGATGCGCGCTTCATAGCCTTCGTTGATGAAGGTGGTGCCGACCTCGCCGGCGTCGATCTCCTTGTGTTCGTACTCGGTATACCCGGCGTCGACCTTCACCGAGCTGAAGGGACCTTGCAGGTTGCGCACTTCCGAGGCAAAGGCGTAGTGATCCTGCTGCATGGCGATACGCACGGAGTCCTCGGCGGGCGAACCGTAGTTCGAGTCGTAACCGCTGTAGGACAGGCCCAGGTAGCCGTCGGCCCAGGTGTAGGCGCCGCCGACCGCGCCGCCGTCGGCGCGGCCATCGCTGTTCGCCAGGCGGTGCTTGCTTCCGCCCTCGTCGCCCTCCAGCGCCCGTTGGCTGCTGGAGTGGGCGTAACCGGGAATGCGCAGGTCATTGAACTGGCGGGTATCGGCATCCAGGTGCAGGGCGAAACGGCCGTCGCCGGCCTCCAGCTTGCCCGCGGCGCTACGGGTGGTGTCGGCGCCGCCGTAGCGTAATTCGCCGGCGCCCTGGAGGCCCTCGATGGCCTCCGTGGGGATGCGATTGTCGAAGCTGTTCACCACCCCACCGATGGCGCTTCCGCCATAGAGCAGCGCCGCGGGGCCGCGTACCACTTCGATCCGCTCGACGCTGTTGGGGTCCTGGGGAACCGCGTGGTCGTTGGACAGCGACGAGGCGTCCAGGGCGCCCACGCCATTGCGCAACAGGCGGATGCGATCGCCATCCAGCCCGCGGATGATCGGCCGGCTGGCCAGGGGCCCGAAATAGCTGGAGGAAACGCCCGGCAAGCCATTCAGGGTTTCGCCCAGGCTGCTGGCCTGGCGCAGGCTGAGGTCGTCGCCTTCGAGCAGGGTGGTGGGCGCCGCCAGCGAACGCTCGCCCAGCGGATTGGCGGTGACCACCACCGGCGAAAGGGAGGTGGCGCCCTCGGCGAAGGCGAACGACGACGCCAGGGCGGCGGCCAGGGGCGAGACTCGCCCGAATAGGCGGAACGTGGAAACGGAGCGGGAACGGCGCATGGGGGTCCTCGAACGGGCCTGGCGACGCAAGGGCGGCAGGCGCAAGCAGTGGAAAAGGAAGGTCTGTCGAATGCTTTTAAATTGTTACTTTATAACGTATTGTTAAGCAACCTCCGCAGCACCTCGATCATCGAGACGCTGCTCTCCATCCACCGCCAACAGGAGCGCCCCATGAAACCTGGGATCCACCCCGACTACCGCCCCGTGCTGTTCCACGACACTTCGGCCGATGTGTTCTTCCTGATCGGCTCGACCGTGGAAACCAGCCGCAGCCATTGCCACACCGACGGCCAGACCTATCCCTACGTCGCCCTCGACGTGTCCAGCGCCTCGCATCCGGTCTACACCGGCCAGCAGCGCCAGACCAAGGTCGAGGGCCGCATCGCCGGGTTCAACAAGCGTTTCGCCGGGTTCGCGCCGAAACCCTGACCGCCGTGGCCGCGGGCGCGCCTCGAGGCCGATCGCGCCCCGCCCAACGCCGCGCCCTGCCTCCGACCGAGACCCCGATGAGCGAAGAAGAACTTCTCCGACAACCCGCCGACGCCTACATGAACGACGCCCAGCGGGCGTTCTTCCGGCAGGTGCTGGAAACCCAGAAGCAGGCGTTGCGGGCGCGCACCGGCGCGCGGCTCGACGCCCTGCGCGAGCCGGAGATCAACAGCGATCCCCTGGACGTCGGCAGTGCCGAGGAGCAACGCCAGTGGCAACTGCGCCTGCTCGAACGGGAAAAGAAACTGCTCGGCAAGATCGATGCAGCCCTGGACCGCCTGGCCCGCGGCGAATACGGCTGGTGCGCGGAAACCGGCGAGCCGATCGGCCTCGGACGCCTGTTGCTGCGTCCGACCGCCACGCTGTGCGTGGAGGCCAAGGAGCGCCAGGAACGAAAAGAAAAACACCTACGCGATGCCTGAGGAAACCCCATGACCCAACGACTCCCCGTGACCGTGCTGTCGGGCTTTCTCGGTGCCGGCAAGAGCACCCTGCTCAACCACGTGCTGAAGAATCGCGAGAACCGCCGGGTGGCGGTGATCGTCAACGACATGAGCGAGATCAACATCGACGGCAGCGAGGTGCAGCGCGACGTCAGCCTCAACCGGGCCGAGGAAAAGCTGGTGGAGATGAGCAATGGCTGCATCTGCTGCACGCTGCGCGAGGATTTGCTCGAGGAAGTCAGCCGGCTGGCCCGCGACGGGCGCTTCGACTACCTGCTGATCGAGTCCACCGGCATCGCCGAGCCGCTACCGGTGGCGGAAACCTTCACCTTCCGCGACGAACGGGGCCAAAGCCTGGCCGACCTGGCGCGCCTCGACACCCTGGTCACGGTGGTCGACGGGGCGAACTTCCTCCGCGACTTCCACGCCGCCGACAGCCTCGCTAGCCACGGCGAGAGCCTGGGCGAGGACGATGAACGCTCGATCGCCGACCTGCTGATCGAGCAGGTGGAGTTCGCCGACGTGATCCTGATCAGCAAGGTCGACCTGATCGCCTCGGCCGAGCGCGAGGAGCTCACGGCGATCCTGCGCCGCCTGAATACCCACGCCGAGATCCTGCCGATGAGCATGGGCAGAATCCCTTTGGAGAAGGTCCTCGACACCGGGCGCTTCGACTTCGAACGCGCCGCCCAGGCGCCTGGTTGGCTCAAGGCGCTGCGCGGGGAACACCTGCCGGAAACCCAGGAGTACGGGATCGCCTCCAGCGCCTATCGTGCCCGGCGCCCCTTCCATCCGCAGCGCTTCCATGAGTTCCTCAACCGGCCCTGGAGCAACGGGCGGTTGCTGCGCTCCAAGGGCTTCTTCTGGCTGGCGAGCCAGCCGGAGGATGCCGGCAGTTGGTCCCAGGCCGGCGGCCTGATGCGCTACGGCCACGCTGGGCGCTGGTGGCGTTTCGTTCCCAGGAGCCAGTGGCCCGCGGACGACGAAGGCCTGCGGTCGATCCTCGAGCATTGGGAGGCGGAGACCGGCGATTGCCGCCAGGAGCTGGTGTTCATCGGCCAGAACATCGACTTCGCCCGGCTCGACGAGGAACTGGACACCTGCCTGCTCACAGACACGGAAATGCAGGGCGGCCGCGAGCGCTGGCGCCGATTCCCCGATCCCTTCGACGCCTGGCAGGAAGCCCCGGGAGCCTGACCCGGCGGTCCGGCTGCCCGGGCCCATGGCAGAGCGGCACGAACGCCGGGCACTTCCGCCACTCGCGCCTATCCGGGCGGCCCCGCGCCTATAGTTCGGATCGGACGGCGCAGCGGCGCCGGCGCATCCTGACTGACGAGGACGACGCGATGGACGATCGGCAACTGGGCGAATTCGCCCGGCAGGTATTCGCTGCCCAACCCTTCAGCCGTTTCATCGGCGCCCAACTGACCGGCGCCGGACGCGGCGAGGCCGAGATCAGCCTGCCGGTGACCGACGCGCACAGGCAGCAACACGGCTTCGTGCACGGCGGCGTCCTCAGCTACCTGGCGGACAATGCCATCACCTTCGCCGGCGGCCTCGCGCTGGGCGGCAACGCGCTGACCTCCGAGTACAAGATCAACTACCTGAAACCGGCGCTGGGCGAGCGCATCGTCGCCCGCGCCCATGCCGACGGCGTGGGCAAGCGGCAGGCGGTCTGCCGCTGCGAGATCTATGCGATCGACGCCGGCGAAGAGAAGCTGTGCGCGATTGCCCAGGGCACCGTGGTAGCCGCCGCTTGACCTTCGGCCCTCATTCCTTCGCGGCGTCTTCCCGCGCCATGCGGGCGCGGATGCCGCCGTCGAGGGTGGCGGTTCCCGCCATCGGCTCGTAGATCGCCCCGGTGGTCGGCGCCAGGGGACGTGCCTTGCCGACCTCGCGGTGGGCGATATCGGCGGACATCCGTTCGGTGAGGTCCGGGAAGAGGTGGTGGGAAAGGTTCGACGCCTTGGCCTTCCACCCCACCGGCGTTTCTTCCTGGGGATCGAGGCAGGCCTTGACGATGGCATCGACGACCCGCTCCGGATCGTCCATGGCCGCCATGCGCGGGGCGTGACCGCTGTAGTTCGCGGCATGGGTCCACCAGGGCGTGTCGACCGCCCAGGGCATGATGGTGGCGACCTTGATGCGCGCCTCGCCGCTCAGGCGCAGTTCCTCGCCCAGGGTCCGGCTGAGGCTGAGCACCGCGGCCTTCGAGGCCGCATAGGAGGCCTGGTAGGCCAGGGGGACCTCGCTGTCGATGGAGCCGACGTTGATCAGCGTGCCGAACCCCTGGGTGCGGAAACGTCGCAACGCCGCGTGGGCGCCGAAGATCAGCCCCTTCAGGTTGACGTCGATCACCCGTGCGTGGTCCTCGACCGGGATATCCCAGAAGAACCCGAGTGCGCCTATCCCCACGTTGTTGATCCACACATCGATCTGGCCGAAGCCATGGACCGCCGCCTCGGCCAGACGGGCGACCTGCGCGGCCTCGCTGACGTCGGTGGGCACCGCCAGCGCCCTGCCGCCCGCCGCCTGGATTTCCGCCGCGAGGGCATCGAGCTCGGCCCCGCGACGCGCCGCCAGCACCACATGCGCGCCTTGCGCCGCGAGCTTGAGCGCGGAACCGCGGCCGAAACCGCTGGAGGCTCCGGCGATCACCACGGTGGCGCCCTTCAGGTGGGTTCTGTCATTCGTCATTGCGTTCTCCTCGATGGCCAGCCAGGGGCAGGCACGTTGGCGGTAGAACGAGGGCAATGCGGCTAAGTTCCTTTTTCATGGGGCTGGCGAACGAATGGCGGGTGCCCGGACACAGGCACGCAGGGTAGCGCGAGGCTCTGGCGGAGCATGGGGGGCAGGTCGTTCGGCCAAGCGCTCGACACCTCCAATCGACGGGTGGCCGCCGCCCCCAGGGAGCGACTCGTCGCAGGCCTGGACGGGGTTCGCTCTGGGGCCCATGGCAGCAGGGACGACCCAATCGCCAGCGACCTGGGCGACGCGGCCTGAAGCCTTTGCGTTCTTTCGGCAGGTGCCGACGGAGTAGAATCCCCTTCCTTTAAAACGGAGTGTTCCTATGTACCCCCGTGTTTTATCCATCACTCTCGCCGCCATCGTACTTTCTGGCTGCGGTGGCGCCGTCGTGCAGCGCACCCGGGATTCCCAGCCGGCATTGCCGCCCTATACGGGGCCGATCTGCCTGCTGCCGAAACCCTTGCCCGATAACGTGGACAGCACGCCCCTCGGTCGAGCGATCGCCAACTCGGCCACCTATGGCGGCTTCGCGAAGATGAACCTGAAACTCGCCAACGTCGCGCGCAGCGTCGGCGCGGACGCGGTGGTGAACAAACGCTCGAAGATGAAGATCGCACCGATCCCCTGGGGCGCGGCGCGCCCGCAATCCTGGGGCATGGCGGTTCGCATAAAGAACCCGGAAGCGTTCGACTGCGTCGCCAGCGGCGGACGGCTCTACGATCAGAACGGACCGATCCTCGCCCCGCCGAGCCCGAGCCCTCAGGTAAAACCCCAGGCAAGTCCCCAGGGCCAGGTTCGCGCCGAAAAGCAACAGCCCGGCAGCGAATACGACGCCTGCATGGTGCGGGTCATGAAAATAACCGATGCGCAGTTGCGCGCGTCCATGATGACGACTTGCGACGACCTCGACTGAGGCCGACGCCCCGGGTGGGATCGCCGTCCGGATCGGCAGCGCACCGGCCTCGCCCAGGAGACGGCAAGTGCGCTGCGTCCACCTCCCTCGGCGGAGCCCAGGCCCAGGGAACGCTATCGAGGCGGGCGGCACCTCTCGGCATCCGAGCCATTTGCGGCGGCCTGCTCCAGAAAGCAGGCGCGATGACGCCTCGGCCCAGGCGCGGCGCCCCATGGCCCGAGCTGAAGCGAGTGGAAGCGTCTCGCCCCCGCCTGCCCTGCCGGCGAGCGGGATATGCGTTCTCGGCGATCCGCTCCTCCAGACCTACGCCCAACGCACGCTGAACGAGTGGCCCCTTTCAGGCCGCCCGACAGCCAGGGGCCACCGTCGTCAGAACCCCAGGGTCGCCGACAGCACGACGGTCCTCGGGGTGGAGAGGGTCAGGCCCGGCTCGCTGTCGTCCGACGCGCCAGCCGACGCCCAGTAGCGTTCGTTCAACAGGTTCTCGACGTTGCCGCGCAGGGTGACGTCCTTGTCGTCGACCTTGAAGGCATAGCGCGCGCCCAGGTCGAAGCGCTCCCAGGCATCGATCTCCTTGGAATTGGCCTGGTCCAGGTACTGCGAGCTGGTGTAGATGCCGCGCCCGGTCAGGGTCAGCCCCGGTACCGAGGGTACGTCCCACTCCGCCCCCAGGTTGGCGTTGAACCTGGGCGTGGCCGGGGCCCGGTTGCCGTCGAAGGTGCCGCCGAGGGTGCCGGTCAGTTCGCTGTCGATGTACATCACGCCGCCCAGTAGACGGAATCCCTGGAGGGGCTCGCCGAACAGGCTCAGTTCGACGCCCTGGTTGTCGCGCTTGCCGTTGGGGCCGAAGACCCTGGAGGTCGCGTTGGTCTCGTAAGCGGTCTGCTTCAGGCGAAAGGCGCTGGCGGTCAGGGCGAACGCACCCAGGTCGTACTTGGCACCGACTTCGACCTGCCGGCTGATGAAGGGCGGAAAGATTTCGTCCTCGTTCAGCGAGGTCGAGGGGGCGATCTTGCCCTGGCTGAGCCCTTCCAGGTAGTTGGCATAGAGGGACAGCCGCTCGGTGGCCTTGAACAGCACGCCGAGCGAGGGCGAGACCTTTTCCTCGTCGTAGGCCGTGTCCCCTTTCAGGCCGTCGGTCCAGTCGTCGACCTTGACGCGCTGCCAGCGCGCGCCGAGGGTCAGAAGCAGCCTGTCGGCCGCGAAGCCCAGGGTGTCGGACAACGCCACGCCGCTGAAACGGTTTTCCGTGTACACCGCCGCATCCGAGCGCGTGGGGGTGCCCGGCGTCGGCGTCACCCGTGGGTCGTAGAGGTTGCTGGGGGCCGAGGCGTAGCGGGCGCCGCCGTTCTCGAAGTCCATGTAAAAGTAGTTGGCGGCCAGGTTGATCTCGTGGCTCACCGGGCCGGTGTGCAACCAGCCGCGTACCCCGGCATTGGCGGTCCTGACGCTTTCGTCGCGGGTGAAATCGCGGGGCTGGACGCTGAAATTACCGGCCGCGTCGCTGACGGACACACCATGGCGCAGGAAGTCGTGGTTGCTTTTTCGCGCCCCGACGGCGCCGTACAGCATCACCGATTCGCTGACATCGAACTCGCCGCGCAGGGCGCCGAAGGTATCCTCGGTCCTGGCCTTGCTCCAGGGCTGCGCGTAGTTGTCGCGTACGTCGTCCGCATGCGGCACCGGGGCGGCGGTTTGAATCTGTACCCGCTCCTGGGGCGCATCGGTGTCGCGCTCGGTATGCCCGAGGTCCATCGACAGCCGGACGCGCTCCTCACGCAAGTCGAGGCCGAGCACCGCCATCTCGCGGTCGACCTCTTGGTGGTCCCACTCGGTATCCCCGGATTGCTTCACGCCATTGAAGCGCACACCGAAGCGATTGCCTTCGCCGAACCGGCGGCCCAGGTCCACCGCGCCGCCGACCTGGCTGTCGGACGCATAGCTGCCGGTGAATTCGCTGATCGGCTGGTCGGTGGCGCGCTTGGGAACGACGTTGATCCCGCCCCCCACGCTTCCCCGCGGCGAGATGCCGTTGATCAGTTGGCTCGGCCCCCTGAGGATGTCGACGCGATCGGCCATTTCCACGTCAATCGAATAGGTCGGCAGGATGCCGTACAGGCCGCCATAGGACACGTCGCTGTTGAACAGGCTGAACCCGCGGATGGTGAACTGTTCGTAGCGCCCGCCGGCCGGGTTGGTCGAGCGCACCGAGGGATCGCTGGCGATCAGGTCGCCCAGGGTGCGCGCCTGCTGGTTCTTGGCCGCCTCCTGGGTGTAGGTGGTCATGCTGAACGGCGTTTCCATGAAGTCGCGCGCGCCCAGCAGGCCCTGCGAGCCTCGGCGTGCGACCTGCCCGCCGCGATAGGGCTCGCCTTCGGCGTCCGAGGCGGAATGAGCACCGGTGACGGCCGTCGGTGCGATTTCCAATGCGTCGGACGCCTCCGGGGCGGGTATCAGCGTATAGGCGGAAGCGCCCACCGGCTGGAGGCGTAATCCGCTCCCTTGCAGCAGCCGGGCGAAGCCTTCGTCGACGCTGTATTCGCCGGACAGCCCAGGGCTACGGCGACCGCTCACCAGCGCCGGGTTCACCGAAAGGCTCACCCCCGCCTGGCTGGCGAAGCGGGTCAGCGCGGACCCGAGATCGCTGGCGGGCACGTCGTAGGGACGCGCCTCGGCATGGGCGTAAGCCGCCAGCGGCGCTACCGGGCCGAAGCCGAGGAACAGGCTCAGACACAGCGTGGGAGAAGAAACGACGGACAGCGGACGGCTCCGTTGGCGGGTCACTGCAGGCATTGGCGAGGCTCTCTTTTTAATTCACTTACCTTCCAAGACAGGCGAGCGAGAAAAAAGGGACAAGCCTCAGGCCGTCGCTCCGCGCGGGACCAGGGTGACCCAGTAACGCGTGCGCGAACGCACGTCCAGCGGCAGGCTCGCGGCGAGCAGGGCGAGGATTCGATCCGTGTCGTCGAGCCGGAAACTTCCGGTGACTCGTAGCGACTCGAGCGCCGGCGACCAGCGCAGGATTCCGGGCCGATAGCGCTCGAGTTCGCGCAGGAAAGCGCCCAGGGGTCGGTCGTTCGCCGTGATCACACCTTGGCACCAACCGGGTTGCCGGATATCGAAGGTGTGGACCGGCTCGACGCCGGCGCGGTCCAGACGCACCCGCTGGCCGGCGCCCAGCACGAGCACGCCGGAGGCGCTCGGACGAATCTCGGCGACACCGGCGAACACGGAAAACTCGCACGCGGCGTCGTCCTGGCGAACGCAGAGCTCGCCTCCCGCGAGCCTCGCCTCGCCGTACAAGGTGTCGACGCTGAACGGCGCGCCGCCCGCCAGGCGCAGGGCGATCTCGCCACGTACCAGCGCCAGGCGTCGCCGCCCTTCGTCGAGGTTTACCGCCGAGGCGGTATTCAGGTCCAACTGGCTGCCATCGGCCAGCGTGATGCGGCGGCGCTCGCCGGTGGCCGTGGACAGGTCCGCGCGCCAGGCGTCCAGGGGAAGCGTGCGAGTCGCGAGCCAGGCCGCGGGGGCGATCGCCGCGAGGCCGAGCACGCCCTTGAGCAGGCGCCGACGGCTCGGGTCCGGACGATCCAGGCTGGCCATCGCCAGCTCGGTCGGCAACCCTTCGAAGCGCGTTCTCAGGGCCTGGGCCTTTTGCCAGGCGTATTCGTGGCTGGCGCTGCGCTCACGCCAGCGTTGCAGGCCGGCGAGGTCATGCGCGCTGGCCGCGCCGGACTCCATGAGCGCCAACCAGCGCGCCGCGGATCGCGCGACACGCCGGAGCTCGTCGGCGGAATCCCCGCTCAGCACAGCTCCACCAGCAGGCAATGCTCGTAGGCCTGCGCCATGTAGCGCTTGACGCTGCGTTCGGACACCTCGAGCCGCTCGGCGATTTCCCGGTAACCCAGGCCCTCGAGCTGGCTGAGGAGAAACGCCCGACGCACGACCGGGGGCAGCCCGTCGAGCAACTCGTCCAGGGCCTGCAGGGTTTCGAGAATCAGCCAGCGCTGCTCGGGAGACGGCACACAGGCTTCGGGCAATTGCGCAAGCGCGTCCAGGTAGGCCTGTTCGAGGCTGCGCCGTTTGTGAAAGTTGATCAGCAACCGCTTGCCGATGGTTTTCAGATACGCCCGCGGCTCCTGCAGGTCGACGATGCATTGCGAGCTGGTCAGTACGCGGATGAACGCATCCTGGCTGAGATCGGCCGCATCCCACCCGTTGCCCATCTTCCGGCGCAGCCATTGCTCCAGCCAGGGGCGATGGTCGCGATAGAGGTCGTGGAAAGCCTGCTCACTTGATACGGCCGTATCAAACATCTGAGAACCCTTCGCGAATGCATGAATGATATCGATTCTAATTTAACCAATGGTCAAAACGATACCCTTCGGCGATTCCGCACGTCTCTGCCGTAGCCGAGCCGGGCCGGGCCGCCCTGCCCAAGCCCTTCGGCGGCGAACGACCCCAAGGTCCCTTGCGCCGTGGTCTTTCGGCAGGTGTTCATCCGGGATTACCCGGACACCGGAGGCGCGACCGACCGAGCTCTCCAGGAGCCGCGGATGCCCCCGTAGAACGCGCCCGTAGCCCTGCGTGATCGGGCACTTCCGGTACAGGAGCAGGCTCGACGCGCGTTTCGAACGGCGCCAGGTCCCACATGACCTGTCGACAAATCGGCCAGCGGCTGGGCATGCCCGTCGGCACAATGGCTCGCCTGTTTCAGCGGATCGGCCTCATTCGCCTGTCAGGATTGCAACCGGCACCGCCGGCGCGGCTACCGGTACGAGCGACCAGGCGAGCTGCCGCACCCGGAAACCGGAAAGCCGGGGCGCTTCCATCGCCCCGGACATCGCATCTGCTTCGACCCTACTCCGGCATCGCGATGACGCCGGCTGGACTGGCGCCCTCTGGACCCAACCCAGGCACCAACGGCGAGGCGGGGCGCTTCATCCAAAGCAGCCCGTTCGAATGAGCCCGCGCAGGTGGCCGATATGGCCGGGCATCGGTCGATGTCCGGCCACCAGGGTTTACTTCTTCGTTGTCAACTCGGTGATGGGCGGAGAAATATTGATGTCGCCCTCGAGTTCATACCCGTAATCGACATTATTGTTGTGGGCCCAGACTTGCCGGAGATCGAACAGAGGAACGCCGCACACGTCATCATTGATTTGCCGTTGTGCTGTTTTCCAGAACGCCAACTGCTTCGCCGGATCCGTTTCGACACGAGCGGCTCGAATCGCTTCATCCCCAATGCTGCAATGGGAAAAATTGGTGACAGCCGTGGGGGTGCCCACGATCGAGCTGGAATCATAAAACTGCGTCAGGTAAGTGTCGGCAACGGGGAAGCGTGCCGCGCCATAGAAAACGATGGCGCTAAGATCCTTGCGGATGTCCTCGTGATACGTCGGGTGGTCCACCACTTTCATATCGAGGGTGATGCCTGCTTTCGCCAGTTGCCCCTGCACCACCTGCATCACCGGCAGAATCGAAGAGATGTTGGATACCACGACCGGCAAGGTGAGGCCCTTCGCGTATCCCGCATCCGCCAGCAATTGCTTCGCTTTTTCCAGGTCATGGTGGTAGTTGAAAGAGCAATCCACGCCCACGTAGCCGGGCGGCACGACCGAGCAGCCTTTCTGACTGACATCCTTGCCGACGAACTGGACTATCTCGTCGACATCGGTGGCATAAGCGATGGCCTGACGGATGCGGATATCGTCCAACGGCTTGATCGTACGGTTCAGGTAAAGGGCGCGAAACTCGCCAGGACCGAATACGTCCAGGGTAACCCCGCTTCGAGCCTTCACACTGTCTACCCAGCGCTGTTCGCGATGCCCATATATCACGTCGAGCTGGCGCGATCTGAATGCAAGATCTCGGCTGCTGTCCGACGCGACGAATCGCCAGAAGATTTCGTCGATCTTCGGCTTTCCCCGAAAATATTTTTCGTGGGCGGTCAGCCTTACGTATTGTTGCGGGACATGCTCAGCGAACTCGAAAGGCCCGGTGCCGATAGGTTGCGTGGCTAACTTACTGTCCGGCGCCTCGCCCGCCTTGCGGCTGGTAATGTTGCCTCCCCGATAGTTGGCCACCAGCCACAGGAATCCTGGAGTCGGCCGCTTCAACGTGATACGGACGGTATAAGGGTCCACCGCCTCAACTTTTTCGAAAGGTTCGAAGGCCGCCGACTGAGACGAGGTATTCGGATCGGATGCGCGGTTCAGCGAATACACCACATCGTCGGCATGCAACTCCCCGTAGCCATGATGGAATTGCACACCGTGGCGCAGGTGGAACGTCCAGGACAGATGATCAGCGGACTCTTCCCACTTTTCAGCCAGATCCGGCTCGAGTTTCGCGGGGTCGGCGCTGCCCGGCGGGAATCGCACCAGGCCATTGAAGAGGTTGTTCAACAGCATCGAGTCGTAACCGGTCGCCCGGTCCAGATCCAACGTCTGGATATCCGATGTCCCGATGCCCATCTGCAAAGTCACCGCTTGTGCGGCGCAACTCGCGGCTAACAGATTAGCCCCCAACAACACCGCGCCCATCCACTTATTCGTCATCATGCAATTCCCCAATAATGTTCGCTGATAACACTCCGTATTGATTGACCTGCGGCTTGATCCGGCTCGTTCACAGCCAGTAGTCGCCTTCCCAGAGACTGAGTTTCTTGCCTGCGTTGGCTTTCAACGCATTTTCATATACGCGGTAGCCGCTCATGATGTCGTACAGCGCCAAGCCTCGGGCGAAATACACGATGATGTCGTCGTCGTGCTGGCGGCCAGCAGACTCGCCGAGGATCACGCCGCCGATATCTATCAAGTCCTCCTCCCGAGTGAAACCTTCCATCACCAGGCAGGCCGGCGTCATCGTCTTGCGCTCCAACACCAAGTCGGAGTTGGTGAACAGGGCGGCGGCCTTTTCGAAGACTTCATATTTCGCATCCCATAAAGACAGGTCCACGAAGAGCGCGCCTTTTTTCAACCAATCGTATTCGATGTAAGCAGCATCCTTATTCTGCACACTGGTCGCGGGGCAGATTACATCGGCATCGAGAATTGCTTCTTTTGCGGAATCGCAAACCACGATCTCGATATTCAATTGAGCGGAGAACTTATCGGCGAATAACCGAGCCCGGGATTTATCGTAGTCGAACACATAAACCTTACGCAGTTCGGGCATGACTTCCGCGACGCCCAGCAGCGCCGCCTGGTTGACCGGGCCCACGCCGATGAAGGCGGCCGTCGTGGCCTTCGGCGACCGCAGATACTTGACCCCCAACGCCCCCAGAACCCCGGTGCGCATGCAACTGATGACCATCGCATCCATCACTGCCAGGGGGTAGCCGCTTTCCGGGTGAAGGATGGTGACCAATCCGGAAGCCCGGGGACCGTAGCCATTCTTGACGTTATCCGGGTTACTGGGGATGTTCTTGATCCCCACTTTCTTGATGCCATGGTCATCAATGTAGCCGGCATGGATATTTGCCCGTTTCTTGCTCGGGTAACCGACGAAGGGCTGCCTCAAAAGAGCCGGATCGACATCCCAGAACAGCGTCGCGGTAGGCGCTTCGATCGCCTTGTTCTGGTAGGTCAGTACGACGGTGCGCTCGACGTCATCGACCGTAGCGGCGACATCGGCAGCGCCATGGCTTATCGCATCTTCCTGACTCAGGTAAATAAAGTTAGCTGCACTCACTGCGTTTCTCCGAAGGCATCAGACAACGTTGAGCGACCGGGGGCCGCTACAGGGGGAAATGGCAAGCCACGGTGCGACCAGCGCCACCGTCGACCGAACGAAGTAGCGGAACCTCGCGGCGGCACCGGGCTTCGGCCCTGGGGCAGCGGGGATGGAAAGCGCAGCCGGGCGGCGGATTCGCCGCGGATGGCAATTCCTGCGCGCTGCTCACCAACGAAATCCGTTGGGCCGGATCCGGAATAGGCGAGCTGTCGCGTAACAGGCGGGTATAGGGGTGGCGAGGATCATCCATGACCTCGCGAGTAGGCCCGTACTCGACGATGCGTCCGAGGTACATCACGTTGGTGAGCGCGCAGAAATAGCGCACGACGCCCAGGTCGTGGGAAACGAACAGAAAGGATAATCCCCGGGCCTCCTTGATCCGCAGAAGCAACTGCAGGATCTGGGCCTGGACCGACACGTCCAGGGCCGATACGGGTTCATCGGCGACGATGAAATCCGGCTCGAGGATCAGCGCCCGTGCGATACCGATGCGTTGCCGTTGACCGCCGGAGAATTCGTGCGCATAGCGCGACAGGCACTCCACCGGCAGACCGACCTCCAGGATCGCTCGTTCGACGCGGCGCCTGATCTCGTCCGCGCTGCCCATGCGATGCACCCGCAGCGGCTCTTCGAGGGTCTGCCAGATGGTCCGTTTCGGATTCAATGAGGCGAACGGGTCCTGGAACACCAGTTGCGCGTTGCGCCGGTGTTCCCGGAGCGCCTTGCCGGTCAGCGCGCGCACGTCCACGCCGTCGTGGAAAATGGTTCCGTCATCGGGCTCGACCAGGCGGAGGACGGCACGCGCAACGGTCGATTTGCCACACCCGGACTCCCCCACCAAACCGACGGAAACGCCCTTCGGAACGGTCAAGGACACATCCGCGATTGCCCTGACCACCTGTTTGTCGCGGCCGAACCAGCCGCCGCCGCTGACGTAGTGCTTGCGCAGGTTCTTGACGACGACTCCCAGGGAACCGGACTCGGGCGCGCTCATAGGGCCTCCGGATTGCGGACAAAACAACGGACGCCGTGATCGCCGTTGGTGGGCAAGGGCGCCAACAGCGGCGACTCCTGCTCGCAGCGGGGCTCTTTCAGCGGGCAGCGGTTCGCGAAGGCGCAACCGATGGGCATATTGATGAGCGAGGGGACGGCACCCGGAATGGGAGCGAGGTCATCGCTATCCCGGTCGACCCTTGGCATGGCTTTCAGCAAGGCTTCGGTGTAGGGATGGGTGGGCTTGGCGAATAGCTCGGTGACCGACGCCAACTCGACGACCTGCCCCGCATACATGACGGCAACACGGTCGGCGATCAGCGCAACCACGCCAAGGTTGTGGGTGATGAACAGCATCGACATGCCCTGCTCGCGCTTGAGCTTGTCGAGCACGCCAAGCACCTGGGCTTGAATCGTCACATCGAGCGCGGTCGTCGGCTCGTCCGCCAGCAAGAGCGTTGGTCGGCATGCGATCGCGATGGCGATCATGACTCGCTGACGCATGCCGCCAGAGAACTGATGGGGGTAATCGTCGACGCGCCGCTCTGCCGACGGGATGCCCACTTGAAGGAGCAGCTTTACCGCTTCCTCCCGCGTCTCCTTAGCCGATAGAGGGCGATGTGCCCGGATCATTTCTCCAATCTGCTCGCCCACTCGCATGGTGGGGTTCAGCGAGGTCATGGGTTCCTGGAACACCATGGCGATTTCCCCGCCGCGAACGTCGCGCAATTGATCGCGGCTCAAGCGGGTGAGATCGCGCCCCCCGAACAGCAACTGCCCGGCGCCGATCCGTGCCACCTTTTCCGGCAGGAGACCCAGTATCGACAGGGCCGTTATGCTTTTGCCGCTGCCAGACTCACCGACCAGAGCCAAGGTTTCGTTCTTACGCACGCTCAAGGTCAGGTCGCGAACCGCCCCGTGCCACTGGCCGCCGATCATGAATTCCGTGCGTAGCGCCCGTATGTCCAAGACGACATCGTCTGCGGCCACTGACACCTGGGAGGGTAATGGGGTCATCGGATCAGCCCTTGCGATATTTGGGATCGATGGCGTCACGCAAGGCGTCGCCCAGGAGATTGAGCGCCAATACGGCCAGCAAGACGGCGATGCTCGGGAATACCGCCAACCACCACGCATCGAGGATGTTGTCGAAGCCGTCGCGGATCATTCCGCCCCAGGTGGCGCTCGGTGGACGGACGCCCAGGCCGATGAAACTGAGCGACGCCTCGGTCCGGATCGCCGTGGCCATCCATAACGATCCCATCACCAGCACGTCGGCAATCAGGTTGGGAAGGATATGCACGGCCATGATCCGCCCATGGCTGAAGCCAAGCGCACGACCGGCCTCCACGAACTCGCGCTCCTTCAAGGCAAGCGTCGGAGCCCGCGCCAGACGAACGAAAGGTGCGATCTCGGTAATCGCGATGGCGATGATCAGGTTCTCGAGGCTGGCGCCCAGGACGGCGGCCACGAGCATTCCAAGCAAAAGCGAGGGGAATGCGAGCATCACATCGACGACGCTCATGACCAGTTGGTCGAACTTCCCGCCGACATAGCCGGAGACCACACCGATGACAGTTCCCACGACAATGGCGATGAGGATTGAAACGAAGCCCACCAGCAGGGAGACGCGGGCGCCGTAGAGAATCCGCGAGAACACATCGCGGCCAAAACTATCCGTACCGAGCCAATAATCCGCCGAGGGCGGTAACAGCCGATGGACGATGTCCTGGTTAATTGGATCATAGGGCGACAGCCAGGGCGCGAAGATTGCAGCAAGCACGATCGCTACCAACAGAACAAACCCCAGCCAACCGAATGCACCGCCCCGCGACAGCAAACGGAAAAAGCGGGTGAATAACGCAAGGCCGTTCATCGCCCTACCCTCACGCGCGGATCGGCCAGTCCATAGAGCAGATCGGTAATGACGTTCGCCATTACGATAAAAGCGGCGAAGACGATCATCAGTCCTTGCAGCAATGAATAATCGCGGGTGTTAAGAGCGCCGAGAATGAGTCGGCCCATCCCCGATCGGTTGAATACCACTTCGGTCAACACTGCATTTCCAATCAGCGTGCCGAAATAAAGTCCGGTAATGGTAATGATGGGTAACAAGGCGTTGGCCAGGGCATGGCGCATGATGAAACGAAAGGGCGCAATGCCTTTTGCCCGTGCCGTGCGTATATAGTCCTCGTCCAATACAGTGAGCATCGACGCGCGGGTGACCCGTGCCACGTATGAGCTCATCACGAAGCCCAATGTAATGGCGGGTAATACCAGGGCTCGCAAGGTTTCGAAGAAACCGCCCTCCATCGGAATGACCGGGAACCACTGAAGTTGGATGGCGAAAACCAAGAGCAACAAGATGCCCGCGACGAATGCGGGCAGAGAAAGCCCGATCAGCGAAAAGAGACGCCCGACATAATCCGGCCAGCGATTACGGTACAAGGCCGCGAATATCCCCATGGGCAACCCCAGAAGCAATCCGAGCAGCATGGATGCGGCGGCCAGATTCAACGTGTGGGGCAATACCCGGAGTATTTCCTCCATCACCGGCCTGTTGGTCACCATCGATACGCCGAGGTCGCCTCGCATCGCCGCCCATAGCGCTGAGAGGTACTGCTGCCAAAGCGGTTGATCCAGGCCGAGTTGAATACGCAGCGCAGCCAGCGATGCAGCATTGGCCTGGTCGCCGAGGATTACGGTCGCGGCGTCGCCCGGCACTACCCGCACGAGCAGGAAGATGAGGGTGAACATGACCAGAAGGGTGGGGATTCCCAGCAGGATTCGTTTGACTGCGTAAAGCATGGGTTGCGACCTGCCTATCAAGGTGTCGTTGATATCTTCCAATTCGCCAACCTAGAATGTCCAAACACTATTTACGGGTGTTCCATTCCAAGAGGTTATAGGGTGATGACTATCAATCTACGGCAGGTGGAGGCCTTCCGTGCCGTGATAGAAAGCGGAACGGTAAGCGCCGCGGCGACTGCGCTCTACGTGACCCAGCCCGCGGTCAGCAAGCTGCTGGCGCAACTGGAACACCAGACCGGCCTGCACCTGTTCGAGCGCACCAAGGGGCGACTGGCCCCTACCCCCCAAGGCATGCGCCTCTATCAGGAAGTCGATCGGATCTTCGCCGGCCTGCATCAGCTGGCATCCGCCGTGGAGGTGGTAAAACGCGAAGAAGGCGGTCACCTGATCGTCGGCGTGTTGCCGGCGCTATCGGGCGCATTCACCCGAGAGGTCATCGCCGGATTCCGTGAAATCCATCCGGAAGTCTTCGTGTCGGTGAAGGTTCGGGCTTCGGTGGTCTTGGCCGATTGGTTGGCTACCCGCCAGATAGACGTAGGGCTGCTCAACACCAACATCGATCATCCGGACCTGGAATTGCAGCCGCTCTTGCGTCAACCGCTTATTTGCTTGCTTCCACTGGGTCACCCACTGGTCAGGAAGAGAAGCATCAGCATCAAACAGCTAAAGGACGAGCCGTTCATCGCCTTCGACAATAGCGTCGAGATGCGTCGCATCACCGATGATGCCTTCGCCCAGCATGGCCTGACTCCGCGCTATATCCTGGAAGCGAATACCGCGCCGTCGGTGTGCGAGTTCGTCGCCGCCGGGATGGGCGTCAGCATCATGCACCCGGCCATGGCGGGTACCGCTGTCGGCAGGGTAGCGATCCGCCAATTGACTCCGATAATAGACGACCATTTCCTGCTCGGCCGGATGAGGACGAGCCGCAACGCCCGGTATGTCGAGGATTTCATACAGGCGGCGCATGCAATTGCGTCGCGGAGCAAGCGGGATATCCAGGAAGGGTAGCGCCCGACGAAACGCCCCCGGCATCGTCGTTCATCTTGGCAATCCGCCGACTCTGTAACCCGTCCAGCCCGCCGGCGCCGGAACAACGGTCCCAGCTACATGTGATGGGCTCGCATGGATGCCTGGGCCGCCGCGTGCAGCGCTTGTTCAAGCTTTTGAACGGCGGCACTCTGCGGCCGATTCGACGGATGCTCCAGGTAGTAGATTCCAGGCCCGGGAGTCCGCGGGACCAAGGGACATACCTCCAGGCCCAGGGCATCGGCCAGGGGGAGAGAAACCGGCACGGGGCAAACGGCGAGGCCCAGACCCTGGCTTACCATCATCAGAGCCAGTGGCGTGACATCCGCCTTCTCGAGCTTGAGTTGCCGCCCCTGCATGGGACCGAAGTGATGGCTGAGCAGTCCCATCCACCCCATGGCGTGAGAGGTCCTTTCCAAAAGACGAAACGACAGCAAGTCATCGAGGGAGTTGATGTTGGCGACGTCTTCCTTCCGGCACAGGACTACATACGAGAGCCCCATCAGCCTTCCAGGGTGACGGACGAGCTGGGGCTCTTCACCGAACCGGATCGCGATATCGGGCACGTCCTTCATGTGCGACCCCTCCATCAGAAGCTCTACACGGATGGAAGGGTTGTCCCGATCGAACTCCGCCAATACGCGCGGCAGCCAACTCATGGCCATCAGTTGGCTGGCCAGCAGCGACACCCGCTCGATTCGCTTCGGCGCGAAAAGCGAGGCCGCCTTGGTCTCGATCGCGCCCAGGGAGATTTGAACGGTAGGGAGGAAATCACTGCCTTCTGGCGTTAGCTGGATTCGGTTGGCAGTACGCTCGAACAGTGGCCGACCGAGGCAGGTTTCCAACGCAAAAACCTGCTGACTCACCGCAGCGCCGGACATGTAAAGCTCCTTTCCCGCTTTGGAAAAGCTCTGGTGTCTGGCTGCAGCCTCGAAGACGCGGAGCCAGTTCAACGACGGGATAAGGAATTTAGCCATTGCCCGAGCGTAAGCTTGGCTTACGCTGAGGTCAACTAGATGACGTATGTGCTCCCTCTGAAGCCACTGGTATAGTCGCCGAAAGCCGTCGCCTTTCCTGAGTCGAGGAAGCGTGAGTAAGTACGCTTACTTATCGCGCCCGCATTCTTATTCGAAAGCTAGACGGATCAGAAATACGTTAAAACCGCTCGATAAAAATCTGCCGAACTGGAAATCAGCTTTTAAAAAGGTACTGCCGCCTATAAGGCAGGCCGTCTCTGCACGCTGAACGACTGCCGATAGATACTCTCCGCCTTTTTGCGGAGGGATAATGTATGAGGAGCCGCTTCAATGAATGCCAGCAAAGTCAGTTCTACCGCCGTTATCTTTTCCCTGTTGACCAGCCCGGTTGCACTTGCCAATGGGCAGTCGGAATCGACAGGTTTTATCGATGGCACCAAGGCGTCGATAAAAGCCCGCAACATGTATATGAATCGCGATAACCGTGCGAGCAACGCCGCGCAGAGCTACGGCGAGGAATGGGCGCAGGGCTTTGTCGGGATAGTGGAGTCGGGCTTCACGCAGGGCACGGTTGGATTCGGCATTGACCTGATCGGCATGTACGCCATGAAGTTGGATACTGGCGGAGGTCGCTACGGCGGCGGCACCAACCTCCTGGAGGCCGACAGCGACGGTGCAAAGGACGAATACTCCAAGGGCGGCGGTGTATTCAAAATGCGCATCTCGAATACGGTCCTGAAGTACGGCACTCAGCTAGGCTCGGTCCCCGTAGCCTATACGTCCGATAGTCGCCTCCTGCCGGAGACCTTGGACGGACTGACATTGACCAGTAAAGAGTTCAAGAACCTGCAGATAGATGCCGGTCATCTGACAGCATTGACGAACCGCAATCAATCATCCTACGACAGCGCACGGATGACCTCGGTCGACTATCTCGGGGGCGTCTATAAACTCACCGATCGCTTGTCTACAAGCCTCTACTATGCGAAGACCGAAGATTACTTTCGGAAGTACTACATCAATGCCAACTATGCCTTGCCGCTTTCAGACGAGCAGTCGCTAACTTTCGATTTCAACGGTTACGACACCAAGAGCATAGGCACTGCCCGCAGCGGCGATCTGGATAACCGCATCTGGAGTTTCCGGACCATATACAGCCTGGGCGCACATTCCTTCTCAGCGGCTTATCAGGCAGTCACCGGTAAAGGCGATTACATTTACGGCCCTGACGGCGGAGCTAATTATTGGTTTGCCAACTCCGTTCAATATTCCGACTTCGACTACGAAGACGAGAAGTCTTGGCAGGTCCGCTACGATCTGAACATGGCACCCTATGGCGTGCCCGGCTTGAGCTTCATGGCTCGCTACGTGAAAGGCTACGATTTCAAGAATGGGTCCGGTACTGACCTGGATGGCGAAGCCTGGGAGCGAAACTTCGAAACGCGCTATGTCATTCAAAGTGGGCCTGCAAAAAATCTATCCTTCAGAGTCCGTGCAGCCAGTTATCGCAGCGGGGAACGCGGTGGCCAGGCCGACGACCTGCGCATCATCACCGAGTATCCGTTCAACATCCTCTGAGATAGAGGACTGAGTGCCAGCTGCTCCGACATACCTGCAACCATCCCTTATGGCGGCATTCCGGAATGCCTAGGCGTCCGGCATGCCGCCTGCTCGTCTGCCGAAGGCAGGCTCATAGGGTTTCCGCCAGCTTCTCCTTGCTTTGAATCCATGCCGTCGACTAGGCATGGCCTCTAAGGGCATAGCCTCTCCCTCCTCCGACAGGCATCGCCTCGGGAGGGATACCGGAATAAGTGCGTAAGTGCCTGTCGATGGAAACGAAAACATCGGCGCTGCGAGCCGTCACCGACCGAAGAAATGAACCATCCCCGTTTCGGTCATCGCCTAGGGCTTGAAGTCATCGGACATCTCCTACCGGGCCCGGAATGGCTACAGGGCCCAGCGCTAGGAAGAACCGAACGAAAAAACGATGGCGAGGGATGGTCACACGCGCCGCCCGCGGTGTACTCGAACGCGTGCAAGTAACTGGCTGGAGATGGGTTTCAGTGAATCAGAAACGAAAAAAGCGGCTCAAGGCCGCTTTTTCGTAGCTTCCAGGCGTTCAGGGGGCCTGTGGAAGCAAATATGGCGCAGCGGACGGGACTCGAACCCGCGACCCCCGGCGTGACAGGCCGGTATTCTAACCGACTGAACTACCGCTGCGCTTCAGTTGGACTTTCGCCCAGTCTCGCAATTTGGTGGCTGATGACGGGATCGAACCGCCGACCCCCTGCGTGTGATGCAGGTGCTCTCCCAGCTGAGCTAATCAGCCGATCGCCTTGCGAGGTGGCGAAATTTACGCAGGGGGCGGAGCTAAGTCAATACTCCGCCTGAATATTTTCCTCGGATGGGGACTTTCGGACGCTGGCCGCTTCACGCGAGGCGGCCTGATCCCCGTCGTCAAATGCGGAAGCTGTCCACCAACTGCTTCAGGCGTACCGCCTGCTGCTCCAGGTCCGCACAGGCGCGCAGCGTGGCATGCAGGTTTTCCACGCCTTCGTGGTTGAGGGTGTTGATCTCGGTGATGTCCATGTTCAGCGATTCCACCACCGAGGTCTGCTCCTCGGTCGCC
>NZ_JANZKU010000016.1 GCF_025642785.1 Pseudomonas sp. RIT-PI-AD | reverse complement strand
GTAGCCGATGTTCAGCGTGTTGCCGCGCCGGTTTCTATCTGGCCTCGTGCAATGCTGGAATGCTGGAATGCTGGAATGCTGGAATGCTGGAATGCTGGAATGCTGGAATGCTGGAGAGTGCAGCCTGCAGAAAGCCTTGTCCTGCGAAGGTGTGGCCGGGCTGGAATGCCCAGCTGGCGATACTCGCTGAGTAACTTCTACACCCCCTAGACCAAGCAAGGCTGAGCGCCTCTTCAAATCATAGGTAGTCTTCATAGACGCGCGTTTGATAGGTCAGGCTTTTCAACAACTGAGGATCAAACGACAGTTGAAAAAGGCTGTTTGGCAAGCGCTGCGGTGACTCGATCACGCTTGCCGATATCCGCCCTGTGTTCGCATCGCGCCAGGTCGCGCTAAGCTGATGTCCCCCTGGAACAGTTTCAACCCTCAACCACACCTGGCCACGCACGTCGCTGGCGCCGACGGCACCCTGTTGCGTCAGCAAGCGGTCCTTGTCTCGAAGCGTTAGTTGCAGCGTCGCCAGTTCGTAACCTTGGTCATTGACCTGGAAGAACGAGACCACCCTGGCCAACCAATCAGGTGAAAGTGGCCGATGTCGGATAATCGCACCAATCACGCTTGGCTCATTGAGCCAGCGGCCGGGCTCAACCAGCGCTGCGTAGCCTCCATCCAGCTCAAGCGCCAAGCGTCTGGAACCTAACAGATCAGTCAGGCGAATGCCTGCCCCCAGCAGCACACTATCAGCGATCAGGGCGCTGATATCCTCCAGCGGCAACTCACCATTGCTTGGCAAGATTCCACCCAGGCCTGCCACTAGTCCCAAAAGATCGGACTGCCACAGCTCTGGCTTTGTCTGGCGCAGGAACTGTGCATATTCGTTCACCGCCACGTAAGACCCTGTCTCCTGCGCGATATAGAGCGCCAGTTGGGAACGATAATAACGGTCCACCTTGCCCACATTGGCTCGGGCGAACTCCAAGGCCATAGGATCTTCGAACAGTTTGAGGTTATCGAATGCCAGCATTTTCATAGACCAAACGTTATCTGCATCAGTGACGAGGGTGCGCGAGAACGGTAGGAAAGCACGGTCGAATTTCAGGCGCTCCAGCAGCAACACCCGCTTGTGCTGGCTCAAAGACGACTCGTTCACCAGTTGGGCAAGGGCTTTACCGGTTGGATCCTCCATCCAGGCCGGCGCGAACAGCCCACGACTGCGGGTAATGATGGTCAACGCGTCGGAGAACTGCCCGACATCCGATGAGGGATCTTGAAGGATCGCGAGTAGACGCTGCCGCTCAGCTTCCGTCAGAGACAATGAACCATTGCGCCCATCCACACGCTCACGAGCGAAACGCACCATGTAGGCGTCCAGCAGCGCTTGGGTGCGCATTGCATCAAGCGTCTTGCTTTCATCGCTATCACCGTCCTCGAAGCGCAACCACCGATCAACCTTGTTCGTGAAGGTGTTTGTCAAACTGTCGGCAAGGTTCTTGTAGCCAAAGAATGCTCCCACGGCCAATGCCAGGGTGATGAAGGTTCCGACCGCGAGAATCCACTGCTTGATGTGATGAAGAATCGACAGTGTCTTCTCAATGGCCCGCTCGGAGATCTTAGCCTCGGCATTGCCGATCTGGCTCTGGACTTCGTGGAGCAGAAGAGCGCTGGACGACTTGAGCTCTTGCAATTCCAGGTGGAGGGCCCGGTTTTGCTCAAGCGCCTCGGCACGCAGTTGCGCCGCTGCCTTATCCAAGTGCAGGGAAATGAGATCCTTAGTAGCAGACAACAGCATTCTTCCTTATATATTCGGAGCGGCCAATAATTCCATATCCACCGCGTTATTGACATCCTGTAACCAACAGCAGTTATTGATCCCCCAAAGAGCTTTCCCGGTTTTCGTGGGTCATCGATCAAAAAATCGGGAGATGAAGGTATTCGAGACCCTGTATTTAGCGCTGATGCCTCCATTTGTTCAGGCAAATTTCAAAAGAGAACTCAGAGGCATCCCGATCACTGCAAAGAGTGACTTCAGGTATTTTCTCAAAAACTATGGCGGATCGACGCCATTTGCCCCAATGAGTCAGGAGGAGCTGGCAGAGCGAAAGAAAATCTACGGGATGGACTATTCCGAGATTACAAGCTCCACGATGAGTTTTGACTTCCATAAACTGCTAGATCACGATTCAAATTTCGATGGTTCTAAAACACACTTGGACTCCAGGTAGCTGACTTAATGATCTCTGGCCTTAACCGGTTTCTCAAAGGAAACGTTGATGATCCAGCCAAGGCTGCGAAAGTATTGGGCCCGCTCACTCTGAACGCTCCCAGACTAGGCTTACCATCCACCCCTCAGCTTAACTTCTACGAGGGGACGGTGTTCCGCTCAGAGGTTAACTATGAAAACCTTGAGCTGCTCAACAGAGAAGCAACCCCACTGTACACCGACCAATTCAGATCAGGTTTTACTGATAGCTACAACCAATTCATGAGCCGACAAATGACACCACAACCGACCTAGTATGATAACGCTTGGCGAGCACATGGCCAGCTCTGCCAAGCCCAGCTTTTACTCTTCAGGAAGATCAATGTCCTCTTCCGAAACACGCTCTTTCGGAACTTCTATCTCTCCAAACTGCGAGAGATATTCCTCCGTCCGACTAACCACATGCGGGTCAACACTTATGAAACCCAGTGGAACTGCATGGCCGTAGGTAGCAGTCCCCGGCAAGTGAATCAGGACGCCAGCGGCTACGCCAGGTACAAGGAATATCTCAACCGAATCAGGCGGACCTCCGTTCGAGAAAATTTGCGTCTTGGTAAAAGCCTTGATCGGCCCCTGCGCATGACTCTCAAGCAGCAATACCGTTTCGGGGGGGAGATCTTCGGTACCTAGTTTTTCAACAATCCGCTCTTGAACCTTTTCCAGGATCGAGGGTAGAACCCAAGTAGTCCCCCAATATGGTCTTCTAGGGGCTTTCCAGTAGATTTTACTAGGAAGAAAGCTCGCTGGCGTGTACTTCACTGCCTGGTTCACCGCTAGGTCAAGAACCCCTGAGTTGATTGGCGAAAAGAACGGGCCGATAACTGGTATGGTTTTCCTAAGCTTATGAAACCTGTGCTCTTTCATACCCAAGGCATAACGTTGGTATCGTAAAACTGAAAACTCACTCTTTACCGTGTAGCTGCGAAAGAATTCTGGTGCGAGTTCGATCAGCAACCGGTATTCATTAATCGCTGTATCGGCTACCTGGATCCGCAGATCATCTACAAAGTTCCCGACTGCAGCGGCAACCCCAGACCGGTCATCAAGCTCATCCTCTGGCCGCCACTCAAGGAGATTTGCTGCCCCTTGGGTAAGGGTTGCTCTCGGAGCTTTCACGAACACAGGCACCAATGCCGAGAATTTCTCAGCAGGTGTTACGGCGTCAATCGAATACAACGAACGCTTTAAATACGCTCGTGCCCCTTTCCTTGTATTGAGCTCAGTGAAATGGCGCTTGAATGAGCCAGGTATCTTCCCACTCGCGTTACTGACCATTTCCGTGTCCATTTCGAGAGAGTGTAGGCAATGGTCGAACGCCTCGGTCCTATCCCAGCGTTGTGGGGCAAAAGAAATGAGGTCAAAACCGACTGTCGACGTGCGTTTCTCAACATTAAAAATCTGCGGTTCGTCGCCCCCTGTTAAGAATAGGTCTCGACCAGCACGAGTAATCCTAAGCCGGCCTGAGTCTCGGCTCACATAACCAAGGCTGACTGCATCGTTAAGCAGGAAAGTCATTTCCTGGGGGGAGAAATCGAAAAACTTGGCAACCTCAGCTTCAGGCATCCCGTCAACTGAGTAGATCAGGCGCACAAGAAATTCGGTTGTCAGGGATACTTTGCCAACTTCAGCGACCTTGTGCTCGATCTTGTAGTTCCTACCCGGCAACAGAGCGTCATAAACACCGATGACAACATCTGCTACTTCCTCGTCATCGGGCGTTTCGGCGATCCTATTAAGGGTCAGAGTTCCGATCATGACACCACCCTCTTATCTTTTCTCGCCTTGAACGATTGCGCTGACGCCCCAAGAGCTGCCCGCTGTTGCTCCAGTAGCTGTTCGGCTTCAACAAAAACTGCTCCACCGGTCTCAACTTCTACATTGAATTTTTCAATCAGGTTTGCCATCGGTCCACCTGACGCCCAACGTTGCTTGGCACCAACGATTATCAGCCTGTCCATTGCCCGGCTAACTGCAACGTTGATCCGGTTGGGCCTTCCCATGAAGCCAGGTCTGATGGAAGGCTCCCCCTCCACCAGAGATCCATCCGCATTGTTCCGAACCAGAGATAGAATCACGACAAGGTTCTCTTTTCCCTGATAGCTGTCCACTGTGTCGATTTTGATGGCATGCCGCATAACATTACTCAAGCCTGCAACCCGAAGCTTATTCCTTAGAGCCGACGCCTGAGCTCCATAGGTACAAATGACGCCAATAGCGTGATCGGGGTTTTCTCGACCTTCAAGCCACTGAACAAACCTGATGCATTTGTCCCATTCAAGGATCATCCCCATGATGAGCTCAATCTCTTTGGGGTTCGTAAGCGACTTCCGAGACTTACCTACTTCCGGCTTCTGGTAGGACTCCTTTTTGAGCTCATCCGTGTAAACCCAAGTTAGTGGGTGTTTCAGACTATCAGGGAATACCTCAGGATTGATTTTGGGGGTTTCGCGACCTGGTTCCAAGTCGCCGTCATAAAACGCACTGGAAACCACGCGTCCAATTGGCGGTAGCATGCGGTATTGAGTTGTAATCCTCCTGCCTATCTGCTTACCAAGAGGAGACTCGAATACTCGTTCGAAGTCGCTTTTCACGATCTCGTTGGCAGCAAAGCCGGTGGCATCCACAACCGTAGAGACGACATTTTCCTTGAACCGCGGCTCGAGCTGTTCCTGATCACCGACAAGCACCACCCAACGACCGGCTTGCATTGGTACAGCAAGCTCACTTGCTGTGGATCGGGCAGCTTCATCAATTACAACCAAGTCGAAAACAGTGGACGTTAGCCCAAGTGATGAGCGACCGAGACCGACACAAGTGCCAGCAACGATCTGCCTGGTGCCGGCGAGGAAAGTCTCGAAACTACGCTCGGTAGTGGAGACACTCCCGATAATATCTCGTGTCAATCTGGCCACAGCTCGAAATTTTGCCACGTTGTCCAGTGAACACTTATTCCTGCCCGCTACTGTGTGGAAGAAACGGTCAAGTAGATCCGAATAGGGAAGATCCCTCATTTCTGATATCTCAAGCCCGAGTTCGTAATCAATGTTCAGCGTTTCTAGAGTCCCTAGAAGGCTATGGATTCGATCCACTGCACCGTCAGCTTCTTTATCCTCGGCCAGTCTATTTATCTGTTCAACAACGGGCCGTATGGTGATTTCAAGCAGCGTGAATGTTGATGCCACTTCCAGAGGAATTCCGATCGCCTTCGCTGATGTGAGTAATCGATCTTTTAGTGTCGCTTGGAATTTGTCTTTGTAGAGTTGCTCCACACGCGCGACGTGGAATGGAAGTAGACGCTCCGACACGTTTGGCTCATGGCCTACGCGGATAATGCTCGGAGCTTCCAGTGGCGTCGGATATAGCTTCAAAACGGCTTCAGCTGCGTTATTCACGGCTTCGTGTGACTGACTTGAGAGCAGGACATTTCGCACGTACCCCTTCGTCAAGGCGTAGTGGATCAGCGCACCAATGAACAGAGTTTTGCCTGTCCCAGGCGGACCTTGCAAAAGGCCGAGCGGGCGAACCCTGAAAAGATCCGCGAATGCCTCTGCTTGACTCTGGTTAAAGCCATACAGGGTCCGAATCTCTTCAACATCGACATAAATGGGTTCGTATTTCACCTGAGCATTGCTGTCGGGATTGAAATAATCGATTAGGTTCCTCACCGCCGACCGCCGTTCCAGAATGCGTGAAACTGCAGATACCCGTCGGTCTATATTGGCTTGCTCCATATGACTCTGGAAGCGAAGCCTTTGGTCCGAATCGACAAGATTACCGCTGGCGGACAACCAACCCTCGGCGTCAATGAAGACTGTTGTGTCGTTAGAACTACTGACGTCAAGCAGGCCTATCCTCCTCCACCCCCTCTTGCTCAAACGTTCAACATAGACTCGGTCGCTCCGATCAAAGTCGAAAGTTCCGCACTCAAGGACGATTGGGACGACATGGAGTTTTGTTTCTTTTCGGAAGCTGCTGATTCCCAACGCAACGGCTTCAATGGTTAGGTCTTTCTCGACATCGACAAGCTTGCGCCACAACTCAGGGACACTGGTGAACGCGCGCTCAATTTGGCTGTTTACAAGCTCGGTAATCGCGTCCTCATCAGTCTCTGCCTCAGTTAGCAGCTCCTCTGGCTGCTCCTGATCCTCCTCATCTAATCTCTCGGTAACGGCTGCATCGTCGACCTCTGAACCGGAAAGTAGAGCTGCAAAAGGCTCTTCATGGAACAGCGCCTGGAAGTCGCCAAAGGAGTTAGAGACGCCTCCGACAACCTGAATCTCGAGGGGGAGCGATCCATGCTGGCGTAGTGAAAGAATCTTATTCGTCAGATGAGAGGTCGCAGAAATCCGAGCAAATTTGATCTGGCTTCCCTTCGTTCTGAAGAAAATTGCCTGAGTGGCACCACGAATGAAGAATTGTCCCCGGTCGAATCCGTAGCCAAACACTCCTTCATCAGAGAGCAGTTCGCCGGTCTCAGCGCTTGGCAGGCCAATGGATAAATGCCGGATCACTTTTGGAGGTTCAGGTGCAAGCACCTTTGCCAGAGCATCGGCGAGAGGGTGCAGGGTCGCGTTCTCAGGCGACTTACCCTGACACACCTGAATGGCTGTCACAATGCGCTGCAGGTCCTCTGATGTAATGTCCAAACCATCCAGAATTTCTTCACACATCACCGTTACAGCAAAACGGTCACGCTCAAACCGCCCGCCTTTAACAGGCGAATATGATGACGTCTGAACCTCTCCATCGGCCGCACATGAGAAATCGTGGTAGTCAATGAAATGAGGGGTAAAGGGTTCATCAGTGACAAGGACGTTGCTGGGTTTCAGATCTCCATGAGCAGCACCCGAGTCATGCATTCCCATAATGCTACGTACAAGAGCCAGCAAAAACGAAAGAACAGAGTGAGTGCAAAGTCCTGCTCGATCTCGCATCAACGCATGTTCAGCCAGATTCGGCCCGTCAACATGCACTTGAGTAATGACGATCCCATCGCCAAGCCAAATAGCGCTCTTGATCGGAACGCATGAAGGCGGAGGTGAATAGGAAAGTTCTTGTGCTTTCTCCAGAAAGTCCAGTATCCGAGGGTAGTCTGAATCTCCATCGCTCCATGAGGTTCTTTTCCAGAGCTTCACAACCAGGCGTTCGCCAGCTTTTTCCGACAACCACATGAGCACATAATTGTCTTTCTTCAGCGCCTCCTTGAACGGATACTCCAGAGAAAGCTCCATCTGCCCGTCCACAGTTTTGAAGCGCTCGAGTCGCTTCAAAACGGCAGCTCCGTTCACCTGATTGCTCAAGAGCGAATTGAAGCGATCTAGCATCTGTGAGGCATTCTCAAAACGCTCCGAGGCCTCCCAGGATAGCGAGCGCTCCAAGACCTCGTAAACCAGTTGATACGTGCCATCAGGATCTACATCAGAGTTCCATTCAGGCGGTTCATTTTTGACTGACTGTGGAAGGCGCTCGTAAAGGAAAAGGTGCATCAAACACCCTAGATGGTAAACATCCTTCTGTGGTGCGCTAGATGTCACATCAAGGGCCTCTTCGGGTGTTTGCACACTGGAAAGAAACTGGTACCTGGATTCACGTAGCGAATTGGCTTCCGGATACCGGGCTGACATCAAGTGAGAAAAGCGTACGACGGAAGGTGCGTCTACCCAAACGCTGTGCGGCCCAAGGTCCAGATGCGCAGCGTCATAGGAGTGGAGCGTTTTGGCTTGAGAGAGCATCTGTCGTACTAACTCAAGCCGCTCCTTTGGCCGAAGAAATGGCAGTTCGCTGATTGCGAAGTCCGACAGACGCCTCATATTGCGACGACGCTCGTAGACCTCCCAGTTGTCGACACCTGCCTCTAGGTCGAAGGCTTTAACCTGTAGAACAGTCTGCTCAGTGGCAGTACTACGATCGTTTAGCCACGCAATTACTTTGCGCTCGCGTCCTGCAATTTCCGCGCGTCCCTTTTCTGTCTGAAATCGCGTATCTGCCTTGCTAAAATCCCACCGGCGAAGGAGGCCTACTGCTTGAGCGGCGGAGTCATCTTGAACGTTGAACTCCTTATAAATTCCCTTTTCATGCTCATACACAGACTCGCCAGACCCGATGACGACATAGCCCCCATAGTGGCGCATCCCTTCTTTAAAGAGTCCATCTCTTACATTAAAGAACCTCTCCAGTCGCGGCTTCCATTCGGTCGAATTCACTGGTCGCGAAACGAAGTCAGAGTTGACTGCAGCGAAGCGAGCAAGACGCTTTCGGGTATCAGTGACCGTGTCCACGAAATTTTTTAGCGTAAAAACCTGACAGTTTTCAGTTGGAGCAATGCCGCTGAGGTCAGAGCTTCCGGTCAAAACAACTACGCCTTCGATGCGTGGGGTCGGAAGTTTTGGATGTCCCGTGCGCTTAGCCAATTCAGCCAAATGCTCGCGAAGAAGAATCATCACCTGCCTTGCTGTTTCGAGGATTTTCTTTACTGGGGATCGCCCTTCTTGAGGCTTTCCGTTGAGAAACCAATCGCCATTTTTGCTTTCGTAACGCCCATGACCATCTTTAAGGTCAACAAGGTAAATACGATCATTGGCAAAGAGGATTACGTCGATTTCACGCGGCCCCTGAGGAAGCGACAAGTCCAGATTGGTGTGGCCAACCCAATCTTCGGGGAGATTCTTTTGGAAGTAGTCGATCCCTGGGACTTCACGTTCGTGGATACCCAAGCCATGGTTGACGATTTTCATGAAAGTCCCTTTAGCAGCTCTCGTGCATTTGGCATCGAACTTACACCAGTTTGATATCAAACTGCCAGACCTCGAAAATCTGCCCCATCCTCAGGCGATCCAGACGCTGTATGGGATGCACGCCAAATGAATTGGCTTCAAGCCGGTAGCCAGAATCAAAGACAAGCGAGATGACTGACGAACAACGTATCATTCAATGGCCCTGATGTCCTAGACGGTTTCGACTGGCTGCTTTTGGCCGATTTCTGCCTGTCGCAACTGGCAGAAATCGGCCAGTTGCAGCTCGGCAGGTATACATGCCTGCTCGCTATCATCTGCTTTTAACATGTTGATCTTGCTCCGCTCGGGGTAAAGGCTGCCGTCGTCATCTGTTGTGCATCCTTTGCACGTTATGTTTTTCTGCGACTGACATGTCGTCATCCGTCGATCATCTGACGCTAGGTAGGATGACAGCGTGAGCCAGTCCACCCACTTTCGCTAGATTTCCGACGGTAGAACGGTCTGAAATCGAATTCCGTGGGCTCAGCGATCGGTCACCATTTTGGCTCTTACAGCGAAGAGAGCCTTGGCCATGAGTAAAGAAGCACAGACGATAGTCACCCTGCTGGATCAGCAGTACGAGCAGTTGCTTGCGGGCGCGAGATGCCTGGCCGCAAGCTATATGGATGCGTCCATGAAGATATACAAAAAGACTGGGGTTAAATCTGTCGTGGCTGCCGTTTCAATCAAGCAAACCAGCCCGAATGCCTACTCTATCTATTGGTGCAAACTGGTGCCACTGCAAGGGCAAAAAAACAAGTTTGCGCCCCTGACTATTCCCAAAGGCAACGGTAAACACAAATACCCTGCTTCCTCATTTGAGTTTGTTAAATCCCCTTACCGTGTCCTCGTTTTACAGGTTGAGGAGCGTCTGGCTGAGATTCGCAGCATCGCCAGTGAGAATCGTCAGCTGCGTCGGACGTTGGTCGCCTATGAGAAAAAGCTGTCTAGATATCAAGCGCTTGATCATGGCGACCTCTGCTCGGAGGAGTAGAGGCTGAGCACACTATAAGCAGTGCAAAACGGATCTGAACCGACTTCAATACCCGAAAGCCCCGTGCAGCTTAGTCTGACGGGGCTTTCTCGTATCAGCAGTGAACTCCTGCGAGACATGTTGCTGCGCTTGGTCAGGACAGACGTCGGGTGCGGGCTATAAGCAGTGTAATACGCTAAATCTACTCGCTGTCAGCCAGCACGCCCGTGCACGCGGGGCGCGCAGGCCGTATTTGCTATTAGCAATGACGCTTACGACCAAGTCAGTCGGCTAACTGTGATCGGTATTAGTAGTGAAAGGCTTCACTTTCATAAAATAATCTTTGGTAGGTGCCGGCCTAGCTGGTACCCGTGTCGCGTAGCGGGTTGTGACGGTAACGCTCTATCCCTCAATGCCTCGCTGCTGTTCGAATGAAATGCGGTTCATTACGCACATGGGGATGGGGTAGCCCTGGATGTGTGTCGTGAAGGTCTCGTTGCCTGCGATCACCATGATGCAGGATAGGCCTCTGCGGAAGCGCATTCCTCGTCCCGAGTAATGCGCGGGATGATTTCCCATGATTCGTCGTCGTAGTAACAACCAACGATTTCTGACCAGTGCGATTGGATGCCCGTGCCCATGATGCCTACTGGGGTCAGGCAGAAAATTTCTACCTGGGTTTCCTGCCCAAGAGGTACAGCATAAATCCGACCGTTTGGTGCAATAGGTGGGAAGTATTGCCCGTTACGGAGGTGACGAAATTCCATGCTTGTGCTCCGGATAGATGAGGTCGCTAGACTCTCCGGTAGCTTCACGAAAACCCAAGATCAGATGTTGCCATCGATTCGGCGCACGAGGCGCACGAGTTTTAGCGTGCTGGGCAAGCTAGCTCGCCAAATGGCGGGTGTGCATGTCGCTGAACTAAACGCTTCGGCGCTCCGGTCGCTTTCGCTATGGCGCGGAAATTGACAGCCCTTCCGAAGTCATCCCATGACCTCATAGGCTTGGGGAAATACTGCGTATCGCAGCGGTAGGGTGCCTTGCCAATGGATTTGGTTAAGTGCCCGCTGCCAAGGGGGCAGCGGGCAGTTTTTTGCAGGTAGCTGGCCGCACCGCTGAAGACTCAGTCGTCGCCACGCTTTTTGTCCAGACGCGCTGCGACCATGTAGCCAATAGCGCCTGCGATGGTCAGCGCACTGACGACGGCAAGCACGGCATATACAAGCAGCTCAAAACGATCCATAGCCTGACTCCTTTGATTCGAGGTCTGCCAAACTTAAGGGCGTCTGATCTAATCCCAAACCTGCTGTGTGATGGTTTAGCAACCGGTACTGGCGACTTCCTTCCTCAGGTTGGCTCGGGCACCGACGTACGCATCAGTTTCCCAGATACGCAAACTCCCGAGCTCGTAGGCGACGTGATCCCGCGCCTCTAGATCCTCGATATTAGGAGCGCTCCCTCCAATAATCGGGGCTTCATGACCGGACCATTGCTTGTAAAGCTCACATGCAAACGCTGCTCGGCAATCACAGAAGCTAAGCCCATGAAAAAGTAAAATCTCTTTGGCAGCAGGTAAGCTGTTCTGCTTCCAGAGCCGCCATGTCTGCTCTGATTGTGGATAGCGATGAACATCTTGGACGGCGGATACCGTCTCCAGAACGGCGATCTGCTTTGGCATCGAGATGTTAATTATCCTCTGTGTATACGGCCCTTCTTTGCCGCTTTCCAGGGAAATACATCCATCCCTCTTGGCTGCTTCTAGGGCCGCTTGGGCGTCGAAGAAAACTGTTTCACGTAGTGAGATGCCGAGGTACCGCACTAACATCAACGCCACCGCCAGATGCTCTGATAGGCGAGCCTGAACGTCTTCCACTGCGGCTTCGAACTTCGCTTGATCAAGGCTGTGTGGGGCCGTAATCCGTGCATGGCCAGGAAAGCCAATATCAGGCATCACGACTTTCCAGTCACCCCTGGTCGCGAGGTCCATAACTGAACTCACGGTCTCAAGAAGACTCACCGCGCCTTGCTCCGAGAGATTCCCTTGGTACACCTGCGTACAAAGTGCTTCGCCGTATTGCCGCACCAGTTTTTTATTGACGAGTTCTAAGATATCCACCTCATGAGACTCCTTGGCGTAAATACTAAACTGTGCCCATTGCTGGTCGTGGATCATGGCCTCGTGCTGACTGAGAAGCCCGCGCCGGACTGCCTCCCTGAGAATTGCCGAACCTGCCTTGGTCAAGTCCCGATCAAAATGTGCGTGGAAACTCTTCTTCATGGTCATTCCTCCATTCAGCTCAGGTGCTGAGCTGCTGAAGGAAATGTTGAGCGAGGAAAAATATTCTGGGGCTCGTTTTCGGTCGCTTTCAGCGCCTGAAATTGACGAGCGCATCCGTCCCGTAAACGGTCGTTTATGGCACACCTATTCCAGATGATCCTTTGGACTTGGGATTTACCGCTTTCCTGTCACTTTTCTCGTACCGAAATCAGTGTGAGAAAAACGTATGGGAAAGCGGATTGGGTACGCCCGAGTTTCGACTGATGATCAGAATCTCGACCTGCAGCGAGATGCACTTGCCCTGGCTGGGTGCTCCGTAGTTTACGAAGAGACAATGAGCGGCAAGTCAGCGGACAGGCCGGAGCTGGGGCATTGCATCAAAGCTCTGCGTAACGGTGACACTCTGGTTGTCTGGCGACTGGACCGTCTCGGTCGATCTTTGCCTGACTTGGTTGGGATTGTCAGTAGCTTGGAGCGGGAAGGGGTGGCCTTCGAATCCATAACCGAACGAATCGAAACCAGCAGTGCTGCCGGCAAGCTGATCTTTCACGTGTTTGCAGCCTTGGCAGAGTTCGAGCGCAACCTTATTCGAGAGCGTACCCGCGCAGGGCTGGCTGCGGCTCGAGCTCGTGGGCGGAAGGGGGGGCGCAAGCCTGCGCTGGATGATCGTCAGGTACGTGAGATACGGGCCCTTCTCAGAGATCCTGAGATACAGGTAACCGATGTTGCACGACGGTATGGTGTTTCTCGAACAACGCTTTATCGCTACGTCGGTTCGCCGAAATCATCTGCAGTCGTTTAAGTGGTGGTGGTATTTTCCGCTGAGTTGCCCAGATAACTTTGGGCACTACGACCTGGCAGGCAAGTGAAGGATGTCCCCGGCGTACTACGTGTGCCGGACTACCACTGAATAAATAGGGAGTTTTCATGTCGGTGCTTTTTTCTGTGAAGGGATGCGTTGGTACCTTGCTGTTGGTTGCGCTGGTTGGTTGTTCCAGTACCCCGAAGGTCACGTTGCCAGAACCTAAAGATGTTCCTCGCGAGAAATGGTCCGATGCCATGCTGGTTCTGGAAGCCATGCGCATCTATGGTCAGCGCGATATTCCAAGGGAAATGGTTGGGAATGAAGTAGATAACCTGAGCGCGCCGCGGTCTTCAGGAGGCTCTGGAGGTCTAGCGACGGCAGGTTTGGGATACGTGTCACCTCCAACTGGTTTTAGCAGCGCAGGAGCAGCCTCTCTTGGAGTCGGGTTGTTCTTGTTGGGTGGTGGTAGTGCTGGCCCTGTCTATCACTACCAGGTTGCTGCGTGGGTGCCTGAGGAGCTGGCGTCTAACCCAAAGGAGGCATCTGCGTTGGTCAGGTCGGCTTGGCTTGAGGCGAGAGAGAAATACTTCGGTGGAACAATCTCAACGTTGCGCCATGAGCCTGCTAAGTACGCTGACGGCTCAGGTAAGAAATACGACAGGCTTGCAGATTTGGCTGCTGGGAACCCCGCGCCGTTCGACGCTCCGGCGAGCGCTGCGCCGGCATTCATTTCGGCCGAGAAAGCCTACGGCCCGATTTTCCTGACCGATCCTTCAGGCGAACTATTTGCTGACGCTAGCAGAGCTGATAAGGACGGCATGGATGCGCTGGCGGGTATTGCTCGTCACCTACCCGAATGGATGTATGCATACTATCCTGGCCGGAATTGGCCAAAGGACTTCCGACCTGCCGCGATTTACAACAAGAACGGCAATCTTTATTTCATTGGGAAGTAGTCGTGGTCGACCTGTGCGACTGGCGATCAGCCAATCATTTCGGAATTTTATCTGCGTGATCAGTCATGCAGATTCTCTCGCGAGGCGAAGGCGTTCAATAAAAAACGAAGGTGCTCAACACAAACATTGAGCACCTTCGGCGTGCGTTGAGCGCCTTCAGGGAGCGGTGGGAAGCTCCCATGCCCATCCGCCCTGCATTCCTGTTTTGTGTGAACGTATACCTAGCTGTTTCTGGGCCCTGCGAAGTGACGCCGAAGAAATGCAACGCTCTTCAGCTAGAGCTATCAAATCATTGCTTGCAACAGGCCCAGCTTGCAACGTCTCTTTAAGAAAGCTGCAGGCCTCTTGAGTAGCTGACGCTGGTCGTTCGTCCGCTCGCTCGATATCCGTCAAAATAGTTTCAGCACTACCTTCGACGGCCTCTCCCCACCGGATGCAGGTTGTTTCCAACTGCTCGTTTATCACTACAGGCTCAACGAAGTACTCTATCCCCCCACTATCAATCGAGACGTTGGATTTCGGTCGAACAAGCACTCGCGCTTCGGAGTTATGAGCTTTCCCAGCCACCAGTACCGTGCGAGCAAGTGCTGAGAATGCCTGACTGCCAATTACGCGATCAGCTACGGAGGACTGGGATGTACCTTTGCTCAGGTGCGATATGCCGAGGACAGCGCAACAATGCTGCTCTGCGAAATCCACTACCATTTGTAGCCCCTGTCGAACTTCGTTTGCCCGGTGCATGTCCCCACGAATGAGATTGATCAGTGGGTCGAAAATCAGTAATGAAACGCCGTCAATTTTTGCGGCTGCTTCATCCAAAAGGGAGAAGTTGGCTGCAGGATCAAACTGTCGTCTGTTCCCACGTTGATCTCTGAGCCCCTCGATAATGTGCACGCGGGTTAGGTCTGCATCTGCAGCCGTAAGGCGGGGAATGATCGTGTCAGCGATACCATCCTCGCCACTCCAGATTACGATGTTGCCTGCTGCCTCACATTTGCTGCCATCTGGCCAGTCACCACCCTTGCTGAGCGTGGCGGCCAGCGAGATTGCCAGCGTGGTTTTGCCGCATCCACCTGCGCCTGCAAGGATGGATAGCTTTGCCTTTGGCAGCCAGCCTGGCCAAACCCATTGGATTTTTTCCGCTGGAATATCGACCGCTGCTGTGAGTTCCACCATCCAGCCCGGTTGTTGAGGTGTTTGGCGCTGCATTACAGCGCCTCCCTTTGACGAATCCAAGCTTGGACTTCGCTGTTTTTCCAGCCGACGCTGGAGCCGCACAAAAGGCGCTGTCGCGGGAAAAGGCCCTCGGATATTTTGCGATAGATCGTCGAGCGTTTCAGGCCGACGATTGCCTCAACATCGCGCAAACGAAGAATTTTGTCATCGTCGCCGATGTCGTCGGAGTTGCTAACGTGCATTGCCATAGGTTTTGAGTCCTAGGTCCTGAGGCGTGGGGCAGTGTCCTCCGGCACTACTGCTAAAAAGGGTAAAAGACGGATATCGGCTGGCTATATAGCGAGCACGGGCATTTGCCACACGCATAGGTATATGCGCGTTTCCGAGATTTATGGTCGGTAGCGTCGGAGGTCGTTGTGGGCTACAGAAGTTCTAGGGCACTAAGGCTTCTAGGGGCAGAACGGACTGCGAATGTTCTGACCAGATACGCAAATCAGCCAAGGGCAGCTGATGCGGCCCGTTCAGCGGATGCAAACGAGTCGAAAGTTTTTAACGTCGTTACCAGAGCGACGTGGCGGACCGTTGCGGATCGATAGGGATCGCTTGGGACGGACAATTTTTAACATGAGAATGCAGGGCTGGCAATCAGCAGAAGCTCTGCCTTGGTTGGGAAAGGGTGGCCCAACCAAGGCAGTAGTTGACTGAATGCTTAGCGTTCTACCGGACTCAACTAGTCATCTGTGCCGATATCGAGTTTTGGCAGCGCCTTGACGATTTTCTGGGTTTCCAAGCTGACGGTGACCACGCGCTGGAACAGCTCGAGTGGGTACTTGGGGTTACCCATGGTTTCGTTGGCCCAGTCGTTGGCGTCGTTGACGATGCCGCTGGCTTTGTCTGTGCGCACTGCCTGGCGCTCCATGACCCAATCGAGTGCGGCTTTGCCGTTGATCACGTAATCCCAGGCCGCTTCAGGAATGCCCTTGAGGGTGATGCGGTGGTTGTAGATGACCGTGGTCTTGTCGCCCTTCTTGGCGAACTTCATCTTCTCTACGAGGTAATCGGCATTCGTGAGTGCGCCCTTGGCCTCAATGGTCAGTGGGTATGGCTCGACGGTTTCGTAGTTCAGATGAAGCTCAGCAAGGGCGCGGCCCGCCTTGCTGAAAGCCCAGAAGTCGGCGGCTTTCTTCACTGCCGGAATGCGCGGCAGTTCCTTGCTCAGATTATCTGCGTAGCGCTCGCGGTAATCAGGCGAATGGAGGATGCCGTAGACGTAGTAGAAAAGGTCTTCTTTGCTGATCTGCTCGCCGGAATAGGCCGCTTGGAAGTGAGCCAAGCCTATGTCAGTAATGGCCTCGCGGCGGCGCATACCGCATTCAGTAAGTTCGGCAAAAAGGTCATCTTTTGAGGCTTGTGCAGCTTCATCGTAAAGGTAAAGTGGAAAGCATTGGGTAACCCCAATATCTACCATTCCTAAGTTTGGAAGCGCGTCGGCCATCAAGCAGCAGAAGCTGTGCTTTGCGCCTGCTCCCGCCAAGCAGATCACCAAATTCCTAGAACCCGCATTGGGAAAAATGCGTGGCATCTGGAGCACCATCTCATTGAAAGTACGGTTGAAATATAGCCATTGCTTGGTAAATGGACGGTAGAGCGATGGTGTCAGTGAGGTAGCTTCATATTCAAACGTGCGGTTTTTTGCCAGCTCTTGTTTCAGACCGCGCGTCCAACTGATACGGGATGGATCGGTATCAATAAAGCCATCTACGCTTGCTTGCCGCTTCTTGCTATCCAGCGCAAGGTGCGCCGCGTTGAAACGCGCCACCTCGGAGTTATAAAAGCCGATCATGCTACTCATATTCGCTTTCAGCTTGTCCTGACTGGCGTTGTAGGCCCAAGCATCGCGGTTGGTCACTACGCCCAGCGAGAAATTATCAAAAAGCTTTGGCGAGTCGCTCTTTTTGTCACCTATGACGATGAACTGGCTAAAGCTACTGTCGCGCTGCTTGAGCCAGTCACCGTGCTCATCCGGGAGGATTTGTTGCCACTGCTCAATACCGCCAACGCTGCTGAAACCTGCAATTTTCTCCAGTTTTTCCTCACGACTGAGATAGTCACCAATGTCGTGGAAATAAATCTGACCGTGAGCCTTTGCGTCGGGATTCTTGACCAGCAGGGAGATGGCGATAGGGGCGCGGCTGCCGCTGCCGAAAATCTTGCCACCTTCCTTACGTGAGGTCTCGCCACTGGTGAGCTGGTTACCACGCAGATGAAACACATAAAGGCTGGAAAACTCATCGGCCAGGCATTTACGCAGGCCATCAAAAGTATTTGTAGAGATCCAACCCGCACCAGTAACAAAGCCAATCACACCTGCATTTCCAATACGGTCACTGGCCCAGCGAATGGCGCGTATGTAACTGTCGTACAACCCTTTAGAGAGCGTTGCATTTGAGCGGGCGGCGTAGGTCTCCTCAATGCGGCTATCTAGGCTCGGATAGCTGACGTTCTGGTTATTGTCGTTCTGGCTACCCTGCCCAATGGAATACGGCGGATTGCCCACAATCACTCGTATATCCAAATCCTTCTGCCGCTTACGTCTCGCGCTGTTGTCCTCCAACAGCGCGTCTACCAAATCGTCCTTCTCATACATCTGGAAGGTATCGGTCAGGCAGATGCCCTCAAACGGGGCGTACTCGTCGATTACTTCGCCATGGTAGGCCGCTTCGATATTGATGGCGGCAATGTAGTAGGCCAGTAGTACCAGCTCGTTAGCGTGGATCTCGTGCCGGTATTTGTGCGGCAACTCTTCCGGCTTGATCAGGCCAGACTGGATCAGGCGGGTGATGAAGGTACCGGTGCCAGTGAACGGGTCGATGATGTGGACGCCCTTACTGCCCAGGGTTTGGCCGAACTCCTGTTGCAGCAGGTGGTTGACGCTGTGGAGGATAAAGTCCACCACCTCGACTGGGGTGTAAACGATGCCCAAGCGCTCGGTCATCTTGGGGAAGGCGTTGCGGAAGAACTTGTCGTACAGCTCGACGATGATCTTCTGCTTACCCTGGGCGTTGTCGATGCCGGCAGCACGCTGACGCACACTAGCGTAGAACTTCTCGAGGGTATCGGCTTCCTTGGCCAGGTGATGTTCGTGAAGCGCGTCCAGTACGCCTTGCATGGCCTTGGACATGGGGTTGTGACTAGCAAAGCTGTATTCATCGAACAACGCATCGAACACTGGCTTTGTTACCAGATGCTGGGCAAGCATTTCGACGATCTCGCCATCGCTGATGCTGTCGTTGAGATCATCGCGCAGCTCTGCGGCGAAGGCATCGAAAGTCGTTCTCTCCTGGGTATATTCAGGGTTCTCCAAAATGCCCTGGATACGGTCGATATGGGTGCGGGCGATCTTGGCGATGTCGTTGGCCCAGTCTTCCCAGTGGTGGCGGTTGCCGCACTTGTCGACGATTTTGGCGTAGATGGCCTTCTCGATTTCCCCGACCTCGTAGGTCAGCTCGGCCTGCTGGGTCATCTGGCCTTCAACATCGTACTTAGCGTGTTTCTCACCAATGCCGTACTGGCCTTTGCCTGCCTGGCCGTTGCTCGTGCCGCTAGCTTTCCTGGCCTTTTTCTCGGCCTTGTCGGTGATGGCGATGACTTCCATCTTGCGCGGGTCAGAGCCGATCAGGTCGAGCTTGTTGACCATGGCGTCGAAGCTGTCGTCGTGCGAGCGCAGTGCCTGAAGCACCTGCCAGACTACTTTGTAGGTCTGGTTATCATTGAGCGCTTCGTGGGGCTCCATGCCGGCCGGAATGACCACTGGCAGCACCACATAGCCACGCTTCTTACCCGGTGCGTTGCGCATTACCCGGCCAACGGACTGCACCACGTCCACCTGGGAATTACGCGGGGTGAGGAAGAGCACGGCGTCCAGCGCTGGCACGTCCACACCTTCAGACAGGCAGCGCACATTGCTGAGGATGCGGCAGGTATTCGCTGGCGGCTCTTCCTTGAGCCAGTTGAGCTTTGCTTCCTTGGCGCTGGCGTTCATGCCGCCATCGACGTGTGCTGCTTCGCAGATGATGCGTGAGGCCTCATCGATGTTTTCTGACTCCTGATAAGCCTCTACCACCGACTGGAACATGCTGGCGATGTTGATCGAGCTGACCTTGTGCTTGGTGCCCTTGTAGCTGGGCGAGATGACCTGGCAAAAAGCTACAGCGCGTCTCATGGGCTGATCATCACCCACCAAGTTTTCGGCCAATCCCTGCTTGGCCAGCGCCTTCCAGCAACCGACTATTTTGGCGGCGTCGTCTACCTTGAGTTGGTTGTTCTCGTCCTTCAGCATCTCCTGAAGGCGGCGGCTGATGGTGCTCTCCTCGACGGTGAGTACCAGCACCTTGTAATCGGTGAGCAGGCCGCGCTGAACGGCCTCGGAGAAGTTGATGACGAACAGCTCTTTGCCGTAGAGCGCTTCGTCATCCATCGAGCACAGGGTAACTTCGCCGGACTCAGCCTTGAGCTTGGCGTTGTCACCGTAGATGCGCGGCGTAGCAGTCATGTACAGACGTTTGGTGGCGCGGATGTAGTCGGCATCATGAACGCGCACAAAGTTGCTTTCGTCATCGTCGCCAAAGGTGGCACCCGTGGTGCGGTGTGCTTCGTCGCAGATCACCAGATCGAAAGCGGCCAGGCCATGATCAGCCTGGGCGCGGCTGATCACATCGATGGAGTGATAGGTGGAGAACACCACGCTCATGTGTTCGGCATCGTGACGCTTGAGCATTTCTGCCGCGAGGCGATCTGCCTTGGTAGTGGCCGGATATCGCAGTTCATGGGTGAACACCTGAACCGCGTCATCCTCTGTTTTTCGCTTCTTGCCTACGTCATTGTCGGAGCAGACGGCAAAGCTGTGGAGCGGGGTGGCGCTTTCCTGCGTCCATTCGGTAAGGGTTTGCGATAGCAGTGACAGGCTGGGCACCAGGAACAGTACACGCTTGCCCTTGCCGGCCTGCTGCTCGGCAATCTTCAGGCTGGTGAAGGTCTTGCCGGTGCCGCAAGCCATGATCAGCTTGCCACGCTCGGCCTCCTTGAGGCCTGCGGCAACGGCGTTAAGGGCGGTCTGTTGGTGATCGCGTAGCTGCTTCTTGGCCTTGAGGGCGACTGCCTGATTGGGTTGATACTTGGCCCAGTCAATTTGGCTGTCTTCTAAGGCTTGTAGGTCGATCTTACTGACTGGGGGCTGCTGGCCTTGCAGTGCATCCTCGGCGTGCTCGCTCCAGTTGTTGGTGGTGGTAACGATGACGCGGTGCGAGAACGGCGTTTTGCCCGAGGCGGTGAAGAAGCTGTCGATGTCCTTCTTCTGGACTTTGTAGTCCTCGGCATACAGCTTGCACTGGATAGCGTGGTATTGGCCGGTGCCCTGGGCGCGAGCCACTAAATCAATGCCCGCATCTTTGCCGCTGAGGCTTTGCTCCTTCGCCCATTCCGCATATGTCCATACCTTGTCGTACAGGTCGCGGTAGGTGGCTTCGTTGCGCAGGTAAGTGCAAACCAGCTCTTCAAAGTAAGTACCTTTTTCGCGTTCGGTGACAGAAGCGCTACGGTAGGTATTGAGCAAGGCTGATAAGGCTGACATCGGCAGGAATTCCTTTTGAACTACGCGTGGCGCATTGCAGACGCCAAATTCGCGCAGTTTAGCAATTCAGCCCGTACTGATGCGAAGCGATGCTGCTTGTACTGGCTTGAAGGGGCCGGCTGATGGCATGAGCGCGCATTCAGTTTTATCGAGTCCAAATAGTCGGCCCATGTCTGCATCATGTCGCGTCGCTCTGGCAGAAATGAGGTTCGGTCGTACGCACGTCCCAGCGGATTTTTTACCGTGTGAGCAAGCTGATGCTCGAGGAGGTCTGGGCGGAACCCCAACACCTCAGCACCTATGGTTCTCGCTGTTGCACGAAAGCCGTGCCCTGTCATTTCGTCGCCGCTAATGTCCATGCGGCGTAGTGCGCTGAGGACGGCGTTGTTGGACATCGGTCGGTCGCCTCCTCGTGCCGAGGGGAAGGCGTACCGATGTCTGCCGGTGAGTGGTTTCAGCTCGCGCAGAACAGCGATTGCTTGCTGGCTTAGGGGAACCAAATGATCCGGGCGATCCTGTTTGGTGACAGTGAGCCCTTTCATCTTGTGGCCGGGAATCAGCCATTCGCCAGCATCCAGATTGACCTCCGACCATTCCATGTGTCGAAGGTCTCCGGGTCGGCAGAACAGCAACGGAGCCAGTTTTAACGCACAACAAACAGGCATCGTTCCGCTGTAGCTATCCAGTGCTTTAAGCAGAGCGCCGAGCTTTTCAGGGTCGGTCACGGCAGCAAAGTGTTTCACCCGCTTGGCTGGGAGAGTACGCGAGAGATTCCCGATCTGGTGGGGTGGGGTGATGCCGGCAGCTTCGGCGAACTCGAAAATCTGTTTGTAGATCTGGGCAACACGACGCGCCGTCTCGCGAGCACCGCGTTTGATGATGCGCTGCAGATTTTCTACCAGCATGGGCGTGCTGATGCTGCTGATCGGGAGTTTTCCCAGCCAGGGGTAGGCATTGAGCTCAAGGCGCTGCCGCACCGTGCGGGTGTACTCCGGGTCCCAGGAGGACTCGCGAATACTCAGCCACTGCGTGGCAACCGACTCAAAGGTGTGCTGGTGATCGAGCTGACTGACCACCTTGGCCATGCGTCTTTGCAATGAAGGGTCTTGGCCGCTGGCGAGCTGGACACGGGCATCATCACGTTTTCGCCGCGCCTCCTGCAGGCCGACCTCAGGATAAACACCAAGCGCCAGGCGCTTTTCCTTTCCCAGAAAGCGGTACTTCAAGCGCCAGTAACGGCCTCCATTGGGCTGTACTTCTAGGTACAAGCCCTGTTCGTCATACAAGCGGTACGGCTTGTCCTGGGGCTTGGCGTTGCGGCAGTTGGTGTCTTTCAGGGGCATTGGGGGCACATCCTCTCCGAGCGAGCTGATGAGCGTTTTATGCCCCCATATATGCCCCCGTCAACCGTGGGATGCACTGGGATTAGGTGGGAAAACGCGGGCAAGAAAAAAGCCGTAAAGCTTTGATTTCTCTAGGCTTTACGGCTTTTATGGGTCTTCCTGGGAAGACTAAATGGTGGAGCCGGGGGGATTTGAACCCCCGTCCGCCAGCTCTCCGCTATTGGTTCTACATGCGTAGCCATCTCTACTGAGTTAACTCCTCACGGCCCGAGTGGCAGGGCGTTCGGAGCGAGCTGTATGAGTTTTAGCCGTTACGTCTACAGCGAACTTGGCGGCGATCCTGTTCTATCTGACTGTCCAGAATCTTCGGGTTTACAGGCATCCCCTATGGACAGCTAGCGGCACTTAGGCTGCTAGAGCGTAGTTGTCGTCGTTGGCAACTATAAGTTTGCAGCAGCGAATTTACGAGTTCTGCTACCAGCTCGGCATGCCCCTCAAGTTTTGTTACCGGCGTCGAATCCTAATCGGCCCCAAAACGGTGCTCGAAGCACCGTGGGCTAGTGTACGGCAAAGGTTCTGCAACGTCGACTCTGCCTTTCGCCGCAATGGTCTATATGATTGCTGTTTGATTCCGCGAGTCCTGGAGAGCGTTTCGATGTCGCGCAAGTCGGGTAAAGCTTTGCGCCAGTGGATCTGGCGTGCCTTCGTGCAGAGCGCGTTGATTCCTCTGGTGCTGGTGGAGTCGGTGCTGATCGGCGTTTACCTGTTCAGCAATGGGGCGATTCGCGACGCCCAACTGGACTACCTGCAGCGCAACGCCGTGCAGGACCTCGCCAGCGCCGCGCAACGGGAAGGCCAGGTGATCGCCGGGCGCCTGGAAAGCATCGAAGCGCAGGTGAGCATCTACCGCGACTCCACCGCCAATGCCCTGCAGGACACCCGCTTCCAGCCGGATGCCATCGAACGCGCGCGCCATACCCTCAGCCCGGACGGAGTGTTCTACAGCCACAGCGACGACGGTCGCGCCGCCTCCTTCTACGCCAACAGCACGCCCCTGGAGAAACAGGATCGTGACAAGGCGCTGCGGTTGTCCCAGGTCGATCCGCTGATGCGTTCGATCCGTTCGGCGAACCCGCTGGTGGCGGCGGTGTATTACAACAGTTGGGACAGCTACAACCGCATCTACCCATTCTTCGCGCCCCTCGAGCAGTATCCCCACGACATGGTGATACCGAACTACAACTTCTATTACCTCGCCGATGCCCGCCACAACCCGCAGCGCCGGTTGGTCTGGACCGATGTCTATCTCGATCCTGCCGGGCAGGGCTGGATGATGTCGGCCATCGCGCCGATCTACCGCGGCGATTTTCTCGAAGGCGTGGTCGGCCTCGACATCACCGTCGGGCAGATGCTCAGCGAGATCAGCCACTTGGCGGTGCCCTGGCAGGGCTACGCGATGCTGGTCAGCCGCGACAACAACATCATGGCCTTGCCGGAGGCCGGCGAGCAGGACTTCGCCCTGCGCGAGCTGACCAGCTACTCCTACGCCGAGGCCGTGCGCCGCGAAGTGCTCAAGCCGGAGGATTTCAACCTGGCGCGGCGCAACGGCATGCAGCCGCTGTTGCAGGCGATGGCGACCAAGCGCGGCAGCAACGTGCAGGAGGTGCTGCTCGGTGGCCGCAAGCAACTGGTGGCCTGGAGCGAGATCCCCCAGACCGGCTGGCACCTGCTGATGGTGGTGGACGAGGCCGACATCTTCCACGAGACCAATACCCTGGCGCAGCGCTACCAGCAGATCGGCTACGTATTGATCGCCGGTCTGGTGCTGTTCTACGCGTTGTTCTTCGCCTGGATGTGGGCGCGCTCGCGACGCCTCAGCGATGCCCTGGCCCAGCCGATTTCCGGCATCGGGGCGATGATGCGGGCGATCGGCGAGGGCCACTATCGGCCGGCGGTGCCGGAAACGCCGATCACCGAGCTGAGCGCCATGGCCGAGGCGGTACGTCAGGCCGGCAAGCAATTGGAGGCGAGCGAGCTCGAGCGGCGCGAGGCGCAACGCAACCTGGAGTTGGTGCTGGAAAGCACCACCGAGAGCATCTGGGAAATCGACGCGCGCTCCCTGCGCTTCAAGATCAGCGGCCGTTTCGTCAAGCGCTTCGGCCTGCAGAGCGACACCCTGACCTTCACCGAATTCAACCAGCGCGTGCATCCCGACGACCTCGACCGCGTCCGGCGCATGCGGCATGCGTTCATGGAAGGCGACGAGGGCGAGTTCGATGCGGAGTACCGTTTCGCCGACGCCGAAGGCGTTTATGCCTGGTTGCTCAGCCGCGGCAAGGTGATGGACCGCGATCCCTATGGCAAGGCGCTGCGCATGGCGGGCACGCACGTGGACATCACCCGCCTGAAGCAGGTCGAGGAGGAACTGCGCCAGGCCAGCCAGGAGGCCCAGGCCGCCAGCCAGGCGAAAAGCCGCTTCCTCTCCAGCATGAGCCACGAGTTGCGCACGCCATTGAACGCGATCCACGGGTTCGCCCAGTTGATCGCCATGGAGGCCGAGGAGCGCGACCCGCTGTCGGGGTGCGTGGAGTCGGAGTACGCGCGGGAAATCGTCAACGCCAGCCGCCACCTGACTTCCCTGGTCGACGACATCCTCGACCTGTCCAGCATCGAGAACCGCCGGCAGAAACTTCGCCTGGAGGCGGTGGACATCGGCCCGATCCTCACCGGTTGCGCCGAGTTGATCCAGCCGGAGTTGCAGGCGCGTCAGTTGCAATTGCAGGCCATGGAACTGCCGCATCCGCCGCTCTACGTAATGGCCGATGCGCGCCGCCTGCGTCAGGTCCTGCTCAACCTGCTCTCCAACGCGGTCAAGTACAACAGCGCGCGCGGGCTGGTGCGCCTGGGTTACGAACTGCGTCCGGGCGGAGTGCGGCTGTGGGTGGAGGACACCGGTAACGGCCTGAGCGCCGAGCAGCAGGCGCAGTTGTTCCAGCCCTTCCAGCGCCTCGGGCGGGAGAATTCGATCATTCCGGGGACCGGCATCGGCCTGGTGCTGTCGCGGGAACTGGCCGAACTGATGGGCGGCGAGGTGGGCTACAGCAGCGCGGAAAACGTCGGCAGCCGTTTCTGGATCGAATTGCCGAGCGCCGCGATACCGGCTGGAACGATCGCTCCGCCCGACGCCGCTCGGTTGAACCGGCCCTTGGCGGAAGTGCTCTGCGTCGAGGAGCAGCCGGTGTGCATGAGGGTCTTGCAGGAGGGCCTGAAGGACTATGCCGAGGTCAGCGACGCCGTCTCGGTCGCCCAGGCCCTGGAGGCGTTGCAGCGGAGCGTGCCGGGATTGCTGGTGCTGGACCTGGATCTGCCCGGCGACAGCGCCTTCGAATTGCTCGACGCGCTGCGCCGCGATCCGCGCCTGCACGGTGTGCCGGTGATCGTGGTGAGCGAAGCCGCCGACCCCACCGATCTGGAGGAGGCGCAGCGGCGCGGCGCGTCGGCTTGCCTGATCAAACCGGTCGAGTTGCATCACATCCGGCGCATGGCGCTGTCGCTGCTGGGCAGTGGCTGAACCCTTCCTCGGGCTGTACACCCATTGCCTGGTGTTTTCGCGGGCGAAAAAAAGGCCAACCGGAGTTGGCCTTTTTCGAACGGGGCGCGATCAGTTATCGCCTTCACCGCCACCCTCGGTGCTCTTCTCCAGCAGCGTCAGGGCTTGCTGGGCGGAGCTGGAACATCCTTCGAGGTCGCCGGCGGCCTGGGATTTCTTGGCCTTGCTCTCGAGGTCGGCGACTTGCTCCTTGAGCGGGTCGCCCAAGATGGGGTTGGTGGCTTTGGTGTCTTCGATCTTTTGCAGGTTCAGCGCGCAAAGATCCTCAGCGGCGAACACCGGGGATACCATCAGTGCGGCCGTGATCAACAGGGCGGTACGTTTCATCGGTATGTCCTCTCATCGTCCTTTGGCTCTCGGAAAAGTCCTCTCGATGGACTGAGGGATCGGCGGCATCCGAGTCGAATAAGCCCGACCGGCGGGCTCATAGAAATGGACTCCCGTTCGTCGGCGAGGGTTCAGTCCAATGAGGGCGCCTTGGCACGGCTGACTCGATCCACCAGGTAGACCAGCCCGTGGTAGTCGATACCGGCGTGGTGGCTAAGGCCGATCTCACAGGTCCGGCTGGTGGAAATCCCCTCGCCGCAGGTCTGCACCGCATCCTTCAGGCTGCGCAACGCGTGGGCGTTCAGCTCTGGCGTGGTGAACCCTTTGTCGCCGGCGAAACCGCAGCAGTGGATGCCCTCCGGGATCACCACCTGGGTGCAGCAACGTTTCACCAGGTCGATCAGCCCCTGGCTCTCTCCCAGGTGCTGGGTGCTGCAGGTAACGTGCACGGCGATGGGCGATTGCTGGGGGGTGATCTCCAGGCGGTCGAGCAGGTGGGTGCGGATGAACTTCACCGGATCGTGCAGCGTCAGCCGCGGATCCAGGCCGTCCTGCAACAGGCGCAGGGTGCAGGGGCTGGTGTCGCAGTAGATCGGGTCGAGGCCGCCGCGGCTGGCTTCGAGCAAGGCGTCTAGCAGTTCCTGGCGCTTGGCATCGGCCTGTTCGCCGTAGCCCTTGGAAGCGAAGGGTTGGCCGCAGCACAGGCTATCCTGGTTGGCCGGGAACACCACCTGGTAGCCGGCCTTTTCCAGCAGGCTGCGGGTTTTCTCGATCAGCGGGACCTGTTCCGCGTCGAACGCCGCCGGGCCCATGGCCCGCGAAACGCAGGCGGCCAGGTAGACCACCCGTGGACGCGCGTCGAGGCGCGAGCGGTCGATGTGGATCGGCCGGGCCGCCTGGGGCATGGCCGGTGTCCACTGCGGCAGGCGGTTGCCCGAGAGCTTGCGCAGGCTGGCGCTGGTCCCGGCCAGCAGCGGTGCCCCGAGCACCCGGCGCACGCCATCGGCGGCCATCAGGCTGAGGCGGGCACCGCGCAAGGCCGTGGCGAAATGACCGGCGAGCCAACCGGCGGTGCCCGCGTGATGGGCTTGCTCGCCGCGCAGTTTCTTCACCAGTTCGCCGGTGTTGATCCCCACCGGGCAGCGCTGGGCGCAGAGGCCGGTGGCGGCGCAGGTGTCGATGCCCTGGTACTGGTAGGCGTCGCGCAGGACCTGGGTGTCCTCGCCGGCACGGCGCCTGGCCTGGATATCGCGCCACATGACGATGCGCTGGCGCGGGCTCAGGGTCAGCCCCCTGGACGGGCAGACCGGTTCGCAGAAGCCGCATTCGATGCACGTGTCGACGATGGGGTCGGCGGCCGGCATCGGCTTGAGATTCTTCAGGTGGATCTGCGGGTCTTCCGACAACACCACGTCCGGGTTGAGGATGCCGCGCGGATCGAGCAGGTGCTTGAGCTGCCACATCAGCAGATAGGCTTCCTGGCCCCATTCCAGCTCGACGAAGGGTGCCATGTTACGGCCGGTGCCGTGTTCCGCTTTCAGCGAACCGCCGAACTCGATGGCCACCAATTGCGCCACGTCGTCCATGAACCCCTGGTATCGACGCACCTGCTCCGCCGAGTCGAAGCGCTGGGTGAAGACGAAGTGCAGGTTGCCCTCCAGGGCATGGCCGAAAATGATCGCCTCGTCGTAACGATGGCGGTCGAAGAGCTCCAGCAGGCGGTTGACCCCCTCGGCGAGCCGCTCGACCGGGAAGGTCACGTCCTCGATGATCACCGTGGTGCCGGTTTCGCGCACCGCGCCGACCGCCGGGAAGGTGTCCTTGCGGATGCGCCAGAGCTGCTCGTAAACCTTGGGGTCCTGGCTGAAGTCGACCTGCTTTTCCACCGGGAAGGTCGCCAGGCTGGCCATGATCAAACCCAGTTGCTCGTGCAGCAAGCTGGCGCTGGCCGCCCGGGATTCGATCAGCAGGGCGCAGGCGCCGGCGGACAGCCCCTTCACCCAGTCCGGCATGCCCTGCATGTCCTGCACCGAGCGCAGGCTGCGACGGTCGAGCAGCTCCACCGCCGAGACCGGCTGCTGCTTGAGCACCGGCACCGCGAGGCAGCAGGTTTCCACGTCGGGGAATACCACCAGGGCGGTGGCCTTGTGCGGGTGTTCCGGCACGGTGTCGTAGGTCACGGCGCTGATGAAGGCGAGGGTGCCTTCGGAGCCGACCAGCAGATGGGTGAGGATATCCAGCGGCTCGTCGTAATCCACCAGGGCGTTGAGCGACAGCCCGGTGGTGTTCTTCAGACGGTACTTGTGACGGATCTTCGCCGCCAGCGGGGCATTGGCGCGGGTCTGCCGGCCGAGCTCGGCCAGGCGCTCGAGAAGCGCGCCGTGGCGGGCGCGGAAGGCCGCAACGCTGGCCGCGTCCTCGCTGTCCAGCACACTGCCGTCGGCCAGCAGCAGGCGCATGCCGGCCAGGGTGTGATAGCTGTTCTGCGCCGTGCCGCAGCACATGCCGCTGGAGTTGTTGGCGACGATCCCGCCGATCTTGGCGGCGTTGATGGACGCCGGATCGGGGCCGATCTTGCGACCGAAGGGCGCCAGCCAGGCGTTCGCCTGGGCGCCGATGACGCCGGGTTGCAGGCGGATCCGCGCGCCGTTGTCGCGGATTTCCCGGCCGTTCCAGTTATCGCCGAGGACGATCAGCAGCGAGTCGCTGATCGCCTGGCCGGACAGGCTGGTGCCCGCGGCGCGGAAGGTCACCGGGACCCGCTCGGCGTGGGCCAGGCGCAGCAGCTCGGCCACCTCATGCTCGGATTCGACGCGGACCACCAGCTTCGGAATCAAGCGATAGAAACTGGCGTCGGTGCCGAAGGCCAGGGTCGACAGCGGGTCGTCGAAACGCCGCTGCGCGGGGATCAGGCGCTCCGCGGCGCGCAGGAAGGCGGCGGGCAGGCTCATGGGTATCTCCCTGTCATCATCGGTTGCCGCGGGCCGTTCGAGCGGCCCGTCGGGTGTTCAGTGGCCGGTGTTCGACCTGCCGGGTCCCGCACGGAAAGCCGCCGGGCGACGCCGCGCGGGGCGAGCCCGCGAAGCAGCGGCGGGCGTGCCGAACCGGTTTTCAACGATGCCGCGGCGAGGCGGGCACTTTTTCGTCCGCCGCCTACGCGGGTTGGGCGACGGGCAGCTCGCGGACCAGCGACTCGGCGCTGATCTCGTCGATCGACTTGGCCCCGGTCAGTACCATGGCCACGCGCATTTCCTTCTCGATCAGCTCCAGCAGGTTGGCCACGCCGGCACCGCCGGCCGCCGCCAAGGCGTAGACGAAGGCACGCCCGAGCAACACGCTGTCGGCGCCCAGGGCGATCATCCGCACCACGTCCAGGCCGGTGCGAATGCCCGAGTCGGCGAGAATCTTGAGCTCGCCCTTGACCGCGTCGGCGATGGCCGGCAATGCCCGTGCGCTGGACAACACGCCGTCGAGCTGGCGACCGCCGTGGTTGGAGACCACGATGCCATCCGCGCCGAACTTCACCGCGTCCCGCGCGTCCTCCGGATCGAGGATGCCCTTGATCACCATCGGGCCCTCCCAGAAGTCACGGATCCACTCCAGGTCCTTCCAGGAAATCGACGGGTCGAAGTTGGCGGCCAGCCAGCCGATGTAGTCCGCCAGGCCCGTGGGGTTGCCTCGGTAGGTGGAGATGTTGCCGAGGTCGTGGGGCCGGCCCAGCAGGCCCACGTCCCAGGCCCAGGCAGGGTGGGTCATCGCCTGGAGCATGCGGCGCAGGGCGGCGTTCGGGCCGCTCATCCCGGAGTGGGCGTCGCGGTAGCGGGCGCCGGGCGTGGGCATGTCCACGGTGAATACCAGGGTGGTCACCCCGGCCGCCTTGGCGCGTTCCAGGGCGTTGCGCATGAAGCCGCGGTCCTTGAGCACGTAGAGTTGGAACCACATCGGCCGGTCGATGGCGGGCGCCACCTCCTCGATGGGACACACCGATACGGTGGACAGGGTGAAGGGGATGCCCTTGGCCGCCGCCGCCCGTGCCGCCTGCACCTCGCCGCGCCGCGCATACATGCCGGTGAGGCCCACCGGGCCCAACGCCACCGGCATGGCCAGCGTCTCGCCGAACAACGCGGTCTGCAGGCTGAGTTCGGACATGTTCTTCAGCACCCGTTGGCGCAGGGCGATGCCGGCCAGGTCCTCGACGTTGCGCCGCAGCGTGTATTCGGCGTAGGCGCCGCCGTCGATGTAGTGGTAGAGGAACGGGGGCAGCTTGCGCTGCGCCGCGGCGCGGTAGTCGGTAGAGGCCGAGATGATCATGGGATTCACACCGAGTGAGGGAGCGGCCCGTGGCGGCTCGGGTTGAACGAAGCGCCGCATGTGCGGCGCCGGGTAAAGGTCCGACCGGGTGCCCGGGGAGGCACCCGGCGAAGGGTCAATGCACCAGCATGCCGGTGAAGACGTAGGCCTGGGCCAGGGTGATCAACCCGACGATAGCCGCGAAACACAGGCTGTGCTTGAGGGTGAAGCGGAACAGGTCCGATTCCTTGCCGACCATGCCGGTGGCGGCGCAGGCCACGGCGATGGACTGCGGCGAAATCATCTTGCCGGTCACGCCGCCGCTGGTATTCGCCGCCACCAACAGAGTGTCGTTAACCCCGATCTGGTGCGCGGTGGTGGCCTGCAGGGAGCTGAACAGCGCGTTGGAGGAGGTATCCGAACCGGTGAGGAACACCCCCAGCCAGCCGAGGAACGGCGAGAAGAACGGGAAGGCCGCGCCGGTACCGGCCAGCACCAACGCGAGGGTGGTGGACATGCCGGAGTAGTTGGTGACGAAGGCGAAGGCCAGCACCATGCCGATGGAGAGGATCGGCAGTTTCAATTCCACCAAGGTGTCGCGGAAAGTGGTCAGACCAGTTTTAAGGTCGATTCGCAGGATCAGCATCGACACCAACGCGGCGAAGAAAATCGCGGTGCCGGTGGCGGAAATCGGGTCCAGCTTGAACACGGCGGCGATCGGCGTGGGGGTGGCGACGATCGGCGCGACCTTCACCACCAGTTGATCCAGATGCGGAATGGCGAACATGAACACCCAGCTTTCCAGGGCACCGCCGGGGGCGAACAAGGCCTTGAAGGGTTTCAGCGTCCAAAAGGTGACCAGTACGGTGAGTACCAGAAACGGCGACCACGCCTTGAGGATCTGCGCGACGCTGTAGGGCGAAGGGCTGCTGCTGCGTTCGCCGCCGAAGCCGCCGGCCACTGCGGCGCCGCTGGCGTTCAGTGTTACCTGGGCGGACTTCGGCTGCCAGACCTTGAGGAACAGGGTCAGGCAGATCAGGCTGACCAGCGCGGAGGTGATGTCCGGCAGTTCCGGGCCGATGAAGTTGGAGGTGAAGTACTGGGTCAGCGCGAAGCTGGCACCCGCCACCAGCGCGGCCGGCCAGGTTTCCTTGATGCCGCGCCAGCCGTCCATCATCGCCACCAGCCAGAACGGCACGATGACCGACAGCAGCGGCAGTTGGCGGCCGGTCATGGCGCCGATCTTGAACGCGTCGATGCCGGTCACCTGGCCGGCGACGATGATCGGAATGCCCAGAGCGCCGAACGCCACCGGCGCGGTATTGGCGATCAGGCAGAGGCCGGCGGCATACAGCGGGTTGAAGCCCAGGCCGACCAGCAGCGCGGCGGTGATCGCCACCGGCGCGCCGAAGCCGGCAGCGCCCTCGAGGAAGGCGCCGAAGGAAAAGCCGATCAGCAGCACCTGCAGGCGTTGGTCGCCGGTGACCGAGAGCACCGAGCTGCGGATCACCTCGAATTGGCCGCTTTTCACCGTGAGTTTGTAGAGGAATACCGCCGCGACGATGATCCAGGCGATCGGCCACAGGCCGTAGGCGAAGCCGTAGCCGGCGGACGCCAGGGCCATGTCGACCGGCATGCCGAATGCGAAGATGGCCACGCAGATGGCCAGCGCCAGGGTGACGGTCCCGGCGATGTAGCCCTTCATGCGGAACACCGCCAGCGCCAGGAAGAAGAACAGGATCGGGATGACGGCGACCAGGGCGGACAGGCCGAAGGTGCCGAGCGGTGCGTACAGCTGTTGCCAGGCTTGCATGGAGGGAGCTCCTGATTGTTGTTGGTTGCCTGCTTTCGCACCGGAGAATGGAGCCGCGGGCTCGACCGACGCGGGTGGAACGATTTGTCGCATGTACTAAATTGGTAAGACCAATTTACAATCGATAGGGCTCAGGTTAAAAGCCGGGCTCCGGTGTGTCAATTTGCCGTACTACGACTTTGGTCGGGTGACGCTGCGGATCGACTTGGGATAAAGCCCCTCGTCGGTATGGCGCGCGCCGCTAACGGCGCTTCGAAAAGCATGCAAGTGCATGGGAGAAAAGGATTCATGGCATTCGATCAGGTCCGGCAACGCCGCTTGTCGGACGACATCGTCGCGCAACTGGAAGCGATGATCCTGGAAGGCACGCTCAAGGCGGGCGAGCGGCTGCCGGCGGAGCGCGCGCTGGCCGAGCAGTTCGGCGTATCGCGGCCTTCGCTGCGGGAGGCGATCCAGAAGTTGGCGGCGCGGGGGTTGCTGATCAGTCGCCAGGGCGGCGGCAACTACGTGGCCGAGGGGCTCGGCGCTACCTTCAGCGATCCCTTGCTGCAGCTTCTGGAAACCAATCCCGAGGCTCAGCGCGACCTGCTGGAGTTTCGCCATACCCTCGAAGGGTCATGCGCCTACTACGCAGCGTTGCGGGCCACGCCGATGGATCACCAGCGCCTGCGCGAGGCCTTCGAGGCGCTCCAGGCCTGCTATGACGGCAGCGACGAGGTGGACCGCGCCGAGGAAGGGGCGGCCGACGCGCGCTTCCACCTGGCCATCGCCGAGGCCAGCCATAACGCGGTGCTGCTACACACCATCCGTGGCCTGTTCGATCTACTGAAACGCAACGTGGTGACCAATATCGGCGGCATGTATGCCCAGCGCAGCGAAACCCGCGACATGCTGCTGAGCCAGCACAAGGCGCTGTTCGAGGCGATCCTCGAGGGGCGGGCGGAAGAGGCCAGGGAGATTTCCCATCGGCATATCCATTACGTGCAGGAAGTGCTCGCCGAGGTGCGGCAGGAGGCCCTGCGCGTGGCGCGTTCGCAGCGTAGACAGGGGATGTGAGGGAAGCCAGGCGCCGAGGCGCCTGGCTCTTTGGCGCATGTGGGAGGCGGCGCGCTACTTTTCGGTGCGCATGGCGCGCTGGACTTCGCGGTCCGCGTCACGCTCTTTCTCGGTGTGGCGCTTGTCGAATTCCTTCTTGCCCTTTGCCAGGGCGATCTCGCATTTGATCAGGTGCTTCTTCCAGTACAGCGAGAGCGCCACGCAGGCGTAGCCCTTCTGCTGCACCGCGCCGAACAGCTTGCCCAGCTCGCGCTTGTTGAGCAGCAGCTTGCGGGTGCGGATGGGATCGGCGATGACGTGGGTGCTGGCGGTGGTCAGCGGCGTGATGTGGCTGCCCATGAGCCAGGCCTCGCCATCCTTGAGCAGCACGTAGCTGTCCACCAGTTGCGCCTTGCCGGCGCGCAGACTTTTCACTTCCCAGCCGGCGAGGGCCAGGCCGGCCTCGAATTTATGCTCGATGAAATAGTCGTGCAGCGCTTTCTTGTTTTGCGCGATGTTGCCCTGCGGGGCTTTCTTTTGCTTAGCCATAGGCGCGGCATTATAGGCAGTCGCTCGCGGCGCGGCTACGGCGGCGTTGCAGCTTGAGCGTGTCCGACGAAACCCGGACAATGCCAACCTTTACGATTGGCGGGTAGCGGACTCGCGTGCAGCTGCGATGCTCCGTCGCCAGCACCGGCGACGCCCCGGACGAGGACAGACTTATGAGCACGCATATCCAGCGCTCGGCGCTACTGCCGTATTCAGCCCAGGCGCTGTACGAGCTGGTCAACGATGTGGCGCGCTACCCGGAGTTTCTTCCCTGGTGCTCGGCCAGCGAAGTGCTGGACGCCGACGAGACCCATATGCGCGCGGGCCTGACGGTGGGCAAGGCCGGCCTGAGCCAGCGTTTCGTGACGCGCAACACCCTGGTGCCCGGGCAGTCCATCGAACTCAACCTGGACGAGGGGCCTTTCACCCATTTCCAGGGGGCCTGGCAATTCAAGGCCCTGGGCGAAAAGGCCTGCAAGATCAGCCTTGACCTGAACTTCGATTATGCCGGCCCGATCATCAAGGCCACCCTCGGGCCCCTGTTCAATCAGGCAGCCAATACCCTGGTGGACGCCTTCTGCCAGCGCGCCAAGCAGTTGTATGGCTGAGTCGATAGCCGTCGAGGTCGTGTATGCATGGCCCGATCAGCAGGTTCTGTTGAAGCTGGTGGTGCCCGTCGGTACCTCGGCACGCGAGGCCGTCGAGCGCTCGGCCTTGGGTGCCGACTTTCCGGAACTGGATGTGCGCCGGTGCCCCCTGGGTATTTTCGGCAAGGCGCTGAGCGCGCCCGATTCACGCATCCTGGAGGATGGCGAGCGCGTCGAGGTCTACCGTCCATTGATCGCCGACCCCAAGGAAATCCGCAAGCGGCGAGCCGCCAGCGCAGTCGGAGCCCGGCAGAGCGGGAGGGGTTGATCAGTATCCGCAGGGCATAAAAAAAGCCCGGCTTCAGCCGGGCTTTTTCGTGTCAGGTCACTCGGGCGAGGTTTCCAGGGGCTCGGGGATCGGCACCGGAACCGGCTTGACCTCGTCGACGTCCCGCTGGATACGATCTTGCAGCGAGCCGGGCTGAGGCGCCTGCTCGGGCTTCTGCTCGTCGGCCTTCGGAGCGTCCGGGTTGGAGTTCTCGTTGCCCAGGATGGCCTCATCGCGGCTGACACCCGGCATGAAGTCGCCTGCCAGGCCGATCAACTGGTCGTTGCCGTCGAAGGAGAGGCTGACGCGTTCCTGCTGGCGCTTACCGCCGCCGGGCTGGATGCTGTACAGGTAGTCCCAGCGATTGGCGTGGAAGGTGTCGGTGATGAGCGGGTTGCCCATGATAAACCGCACTTGCCGGCGGGTCATTCCAGGCTTCAACTGGTCTATCATATCCTGCGTTACGACATTGCCCTGCTGGATGTCGATCTTGTAGACGCCGGGGAATGAGCAACCGGCGAGTGCGACCAGACCGGTGAAGGTCAGGCTGGCCAGCAGGAGCTTGGTGTTTTGCATCGGTGGGTGACTTCCACTATCTTGGCTGGGCAAATTAAAGCCCGATCATACCCGTATTGAGGGAAGCTGCGAAAGCCGCCTTCCATGAGAAAGCTGACCATGGTTGAAAATAACGAACTACGCAAAGCCGGCCTTAAAGTGACCCTGCCACGGGTCAAGATCCTCCAGATGCTCGACTCCACCGAGCAACGCCACATGAGTGCGGAGGATGTCTACAAGGCGCTGATGGAGGCCGGCGAGGACGTCGGTCTGGCCACTGTCTACCGCGTTCTGACTCAATTCGAGGCGGCCGGGCTGGTGGTTCGCCACAACTTCGACGGAGGCCATGCGGTCTTCGAGCTGGCCGATGGCGGGCACCACGACCATATGGTCTGTGTCGACAGCGGCGAGGTGATCGAATTCTTCGACACCGAGATCGAAAAGCGCCAACGGGAAATCGTCAAGGAACACGGTTTCGAAATGGTCGATCACAACTTGGTGTTGTACGTCCGCAAGCGAAAATGAGCGCAGTACGATGAAAAAAGGCGACCCTCGGGTCGCCTTTTTCATACCTTCCTCATGCCTGGGCGCTGATCACCATCTTGCGAGCGTGGGCCAGGGATTCGTCGGTCATGTCCAGGCCGCCGAGCATGCGCGCGATTTCCTCGACGCGCGCGGCATCCGCCAGGTGGGTAACGGCGGTGCGGGTTTCGCTGCTGCCGCGCTGCTTGTGCACGAACAGGTGATGATGACCCTGGGCGGCGACCTGGGGCAGGTGAGTGACGGTCAGCACCTGCCCGCGCTCGCCGAGACGCCGCAGCAATTGCCCGACCACCTCGGCGGTGGGACCGCCGATACCCACGTCCACTTCGTCGAAGACCAGGGTCGGCACGCGCGAGGTTTGCGCGGTGATGACCTGGATCGCCAGGCTGATACGGGACAGTTCGCCGCCCGAGGCCACCTTCGCCAGCGCTTTCAGCGGCTGGCCCGGGTTGGCGCTGACGAGGAATTCCACCACTTCCAAGCCCTGCGGTTGAGGATCGCCTTCGGGCAGGTCGCGCAACTCGATGCTCAAGCGGCCGCCCGGCATGCCCAGGTGTTGCATCTCCTGTTCCACCGCCTTCGCCAGCCGGGTGGAAGCTTCGTGGCGCAGTTTGCTGAGCTGGGCGGCCTTTTCCTGGTAATGCCGCGCGTAGGCGGCGAGTTCCTCGGCCAGGCGTTCGGCGGCCTCGTCGTCGGCATTCAACCCTTCGAGCTCTTCCAGCAGACGCTGTTGCAGCGCGTTCAAATCGTCGGGCTGTACGCGATGCTTGCGGGCCAGCGTGTAAAGGGCGTCCAGGCGCTCTTCGACCTGGACCTGGCGTTGCGGGTCGGCGTCGAAGTGGTCGACGAAACGGTTCAGCTCGCCTACCGCCTCCTCGACCTGGATCTGGGCACTGGCAAGCAGGTTGATCGCCTCGCCCAGGGCGCCGGGCTGGTCATGGAAGGCGCTCAGTCGCTGCAGGCTGGACGTGAGGGCGGACAGCACGTTGCCGGCATCGCTCTCGCTGCACAGGTCGAGCACTTGGCGGCAGGCACCCAGCAGCTGGCCGGAGTTGGCCAGGGTCTTGTGTTCCATTTCCAGCTGGGCGAGTTCGTTTTCGCCCAGGCCGAGATTTTCCAGTTCTTCCAGCTGGTAGCTCAGCAATTGGTGCCGCGCGCGTTGTTCGTCGCCGCTGCTGGAAATCCGCTCGAGCTCCTGGCGGGTCTGGCGCCAGCGTTGGGCGGCGAGTTGCACCTGGCGTGCCAGCTCGCTGGCCCCGGCGTATTCGTCGAGCAGACGCCTGTGGGTTTCCGGCTTCAACAGTGACTGGTGTTCGTGCTGGCTGTGCACGTCGATCAGCAGTTCGCCCAGGCTGCGCAGGTCGCCCTGGGGGCAGGGGCTGCCGTTTATATAGGCGCGGGAGCGACCCTCGGCGGTGATCACCCGACGCAGGATACAGGGGCCGTCGCGGTCCAGGTCGCGCTCGGCGAGCCAGGCGCGGGCTTCCGGGATATCGCCCAGGTCGAAGCTGGCGAGGATGTCCGCCTTATCCGCGCCGGGGCGCACCGCGCCACTGTCGGCGCGGCCGCCGAGCGTCAGGCCCAGGGCGTCGAGCATGATGGATTTGCCCGCGCCGGTCTCGCCGGTGATCACCGTCATGCCGCCGGCCAGCTCGAGGTCCAGGTGTTCGACGATGGCGTAGTTGTGAACGGAGAGGTGAACCAGCATGGCAGGCGCTCCAGAGGGTGTTGCTGGGTATTTATACAGTACCGCTTTTCTTCGTCAACAAAAGCCGACGAATGTCGATGATCGTCGGCGCCATTGCCTTGCGGCTCCGTGACTCGATCGGTGGCCGGTGCGCCGGTCGCTTTGCCCTTCGGGATGGAACGCTGCCCCTTGAAGCGCCGAATTGCGGCCCCATATAGGCGGGCAGAAGCGGTGGAGTGAACGCCGCAACCGTTTCGTAAGGAGGAACGCATGGCTGACGAACAGATCCTGGATACTCAGAACCCCGAGGCTGGCCCGGGCGTGGACACCGAGGCAGGCGACGATCTGGCGACTCGCGTACAGGTACTCGAAGAGCAACTGGCCGCCGCCCAGGACCAGGCTCTGCGCGTTGCCGCCGATGTGCAGAACATCCGCCGCCGTGCCGAGCAGGATGTCGAGAAGGCGCACAAGTTCGCCCTGGAGAAATTCGCTGGCGATCTGCTGCCGGTGGTCGACAGCCTGGAGCGGGGCCTGGAAATGACCAGCGCCGACGACGATTCGATCAAGCCGGTGCGGGAAGGCATGGAGCTGACCCTCAAGCTGTTCCACGACACGCTCAAGCGCTATCAGCTGGAACAGGTCGATCCCCAGGGTGCGCCGTTCAACCCGGAACACCATCAGGCGATGGCGATGGAAGAGAGCACGCATGTCGAGCCCGGCAGTGTGTTGAAAGTGTTCCAGAAAGGCTACCTGCTCAATGGCCGCCTGTTGCGGCCGGCCATGGTGGTCGTCAGCAAGGCCCCCGCCGACGCGCCGCCGAGCATCGACGAGCAGGCTTGAAATCGGCCTGCGAGCCCCCATCTGGTGAATCAAGCGTTTATATGCTGCCGCGGTGCCTGAAACGGAGCCTCGGTAAAACAAAGTTTCGGGAGAGAGAACATGGGAAAAATCATCGGTATCGACCTGGGGACCACCAACTCCTGCGTCGCCATTCTGGAAAACGGTAGCGTCAAGGTCATCGAGAACGCCGAAGGCGCTCGTACCACGCCGTCGATCATCGCCTACACCAACGACGGCGAAACCCTGGTCGGCCAGTCCGCCAAGCGCCAGGCAGTGACCAACCCGCACAACACCCTGTACGCGGTGAAGCGTCTGATCGGTCGTCGCTTCGAAGAAGACGTGGTGCAGAAAGACATCAAGATGGTGCCCTACAAGGTGGCCAAGGCCGACAACGGCGATGCCTGGGTCGAGATCAAGGGCCAGAAGATGGCGCCGCCGCAGATTTCCGCGGAAGTGCTGAAGAAGATGAAGAAGACCGCCGAAGACTATCTCGGCGAGACCGTGACCGAAGCGGTGATCACCGTGCCGGCCTACTTCAACGACAGCCAGCGCCAGGCCACCAAGGACGCCGGTCGCATCGCCGGTCTGGACGTCAAGCGGATCATCAACGAGCCGACCGCAGCGGCGTTGGCCTATGGGATGGACAAGGCCAAGGGCGACCACACCGTGATCGTCTATGACCTGGGCGGCGGCACCTTCGACGTGTCGGTGATCGAGATCGCCGAAGTCGATGGCGAGCACCAGTTCGAAGTGTTGGCCACCAACGGCGACACCTTCCTCGGTGGCGAGGACTTCGACATCCGCCTGATCGACTACCTCGTCGAGGAATTCAAGAAAGAAACCGGCATGGACCTCAAGGGCGACCCCCTGGCCATGCAGCGTCTGAAAGAAGCGGCGGAGAAGGCCAAGATCGAGCTGTCCTCCAGCCAGCAGACCGATGTCAACCTGCCGTACATCACGGCCGACCAGACCGGTCCGAAGCACCTGAACGTGAAGATTTCCCGCGCCAAGCTGGAATCGCTGGTCGAAGACCTGGTCGAGCGCACCATCGAGCCGTGCCGCATCGCGCTCAAGGATGCCGGCCTCGACGTGTCCGGCATCCACGAGGTGATCCTGGTGGGCGGTCAGACCCGCATGCCGCTGGTGCAGAAGAAAGTCGCTGACTTCTTCGGCAAGGAAGCGCGCAAGGACGTCAACCCCGACGAAGCGGTCGCCATCGGTGCCGCCATCCAGGGCGCCGTGCTGTCCGGCGACGTGAAGGACGTGTTGCTGCTGGACGTATCCCCGCTGACCCTGGGTATCGAAACCCTGGGTGGAGTGATGACCGCGCTGATCGAGAAGAACACCACCATTCCGACCAAGAAGTCCCAGGTGTTCTCGACCGCCGATGACAACCAGTCCGCGGTGACCATCCACGTGCTGCAAGGCGAGCGCAAGCAAGCCGCGCAGAACAAGTCCCTGGGCAAGTTCGACCTGGCCGAGATCCCGCCGGCGCCGCGTGGCGTGCCGCAGGTCGAGGTGACCTTCGACATCGACGCCAACGGCATCCTGCACGTGTCCGCCAAAGACAAGGCCACTGGCAAGCAGCAGTCCATCGTGATCAAGGCCAACTCCGGCCTGTCCGAGGACGAGATCCAGCAGATGGTCCGCGACGCCGAGGCGAATGCCGAGGAAGACCGTAAGTTCGAAGAGCTGGCGGCGGCGCGTAACCAGGGCGACGCCCTGGTGCATGCCACCCGCAAGATGGTGACCGAGGCGGGCGACAAGGCCACGGCCGAGGAAAAGGCCGCCATCGAGAAAGCGCTCGGCGAACTGGAAGCGGCGGTGAAGGGCGACGACAAGGCTGAGATCGAAGCCAAGGTCAATGCCCTGTCCCAGGCTTCCGCTCCGCTGGCGCAGAAGATGTATGCCGAGCAACCGCAGGCGGGTGAAGCGCCCGGCCATGCCGCCGACGATGCCAAGGGTGGCGCCGACGACGTGGTCGACGCCGAGTTCGAAGAGGTCAAGGACAACAAGTAAGCGCCACGCTTGCTTCCGCTCCAGCCTGCCGCGGTTTCCGCGGTGGGCACGACCGCCGCGCGGGGGCTTGCTCCCGCGTCGGCGTGTCTGGAGGGTACGAATTTGAGAGTGAATGAAGCGTATGGCTAAACGAGATTATTACGAAGTGCTCGGTGTGGAGCGCGGCGCCAGCGAAGCGGAGCTGAAAAAGGCTTATCGACGCCTGGCGATGAAGCATCACCCGGACCGCAACCCTGGCGATAAATCCGCCGAAGAGCAGTTCAAGGAGGCCAACGAGGCCTATGAGGTGCTCTCCGACTCCAGCAAACGCGCGGCCTATGACCAATACGGCCATGCGGGCGTCGACCCGAGCATGGGCGGCGGTGGCGCGGGCTTCGGCGGTGGCGGGGCGAGCTTTTCGGACATCTTCGGCGACGTCTTCAGCGATTTCTTCGGCGGCGCCCGCGGCGGTTCGCGCGGCGGTGCCCAGCGCGGCAGCGACCTGCGCTACACCCTGGAGCTGGATCTGGAAGAGGCGGTTCGCGGGACCACCGTCACCATCCGCGTGCCGACGCTGGTCGCCTGCAAGACGTGCGATGGCAGCGGGGCGAAGAAGGGAACCACGCCGGTCACCTGCACCACCTGCGGCGGGATCGGCCAGGTCCGCATGCAGCAGGGTTTCTTCTCGGTGCAGCAGACCTGCCCGCGCTGCCATGGCACCGGCAAGATGATCGCCGACCCCTGTGGCAGCTGCCATGGACAGGGCCGCGTGGAAGAACACAAGACCCTCTCGGTCAAAGTGCCTGCGGGCGTCGACACCGGCGACCGGATCCGCCTGTCCGGCGAGGGCGAGGCGGGTACGCTCGGCGGACCGCCCGGCGATCTGTACGTGGTGGTCAATGTGCGCGAGCACCCGATCTTCCAGCGCGACGGCAAGCACCTGTATTGCGAGGTGCCGATCAGCTTCGCCGATGCAGCCCTGGGCGGCGAATTGGAAGTGCCCACTCTCGATGGCCGGGTCAAGCTGAAAATCCCCGAGGCAACCCAGACCGGCAAGCTGTTCCGGCTGCGTGGCAAGGGTGTCGCGCCCGTGCGCGGCGGCGGTGCCGGCGACCTGATGTGCCGGGTCGCGGTGGAGACACCGGTCAATCTGGACAAGCGCCAGCGCGAACTGCTCGAGGAGTTCCGCCGCAGCTTGCAGAGCGATGGCTCCCATTCGCCCAAGGCCAGCAACTGGTTCGAAGGCATGAAGCGTTTTTTCGGTGATCTTTGAGGTGACGCCCAGGGTCGACCTGTCCTCCGCGGGTCGATCCTGAGCGCCGCCGAGGTTTGGTTATGCGACGTATTGCAGTGATGGGCGCCGCCGGGCGCATGGGCAAGACGCTGATCGAGGCCGTTCAGCAGTCGCCGGGCGCGGGATTGACCGCGGCGGTCGACCGTCCGGACAGCACGCTGGTCGGCGCGGATGCCGGCGAACTGGCCGCCCTGGGACGCATCGGCGTACCGCTGTCGGGCGATCTGCAGCGGGTGACCGACGAGTTCGACGTGCTGATCGATTTCACCCACCCCGCGGTGACCCTGAAGAACCTGGAGGTCTGCCGCCACGCCGGCAAGGCCATGGTGATCGGCACCACCGGCTTCTCCCCCGAGGAGAAGCACCGGTTGGCGGAGGCGGCGAAGACGATCCCCATCGTGTTCGCGGCCAATTTCAGCGTGGGCGTCAACCTTTGCCTGAAGCTGCTGGACACCGCCGCGCGGGTGCTGGGCGACGAGGTGGACATCGAGATCATCGAAGCCCATCACCGGCACAAGGTGGACGCGCCGTCCGGCACCGCGCTGCGCATGGGCGAAGTGGTGGCCGATGCCCTGGGTCGCGACCTCTCCCAGGTGGCTGTCTATGGTCGCGAGGGGCAGACGGGCGCTCGCAAGCGCGACACCATCGGTTTCGCCACCGTGCGGGCGGGCGATGTGGTCGGTGACCATACCGTGCTCTTCGCCTCCGACGGCGAGCGGGTGGAGATCACCCACAAGGCCTCCAGCCGGATGACCTTCGCTCGCGGCGCGGTGCGGGCGGCGCTCTGGCTGCAGGATCGGGAGCCGGGTCTCTACGACATGCAGGACGTGCTCGGCCTGCATTGAGTGAGGGTGAGGAGGCGTCGGCGCGGGCCTCCCGCACCGGCCTTCCGTGGTGCGGTCCCGCCGCGGAGGCTGGGCGGTTTCCATCGCATCCTGCGCACGTTACGAGGCGCGCCAGCTCGCGGGTGGACCGGAAAGAGCCTTTCCTGTAAGATGCAGCTTTAGTGTGTCCACTAAAAGTTACGCAGAATGGCTCAAATAAAAAAGCGGGGTGACGGTTCGAACGTCATCCCGCTTTTTTACAACCTGCGTTTGCTTCAGCTCTGATCTACCGGAGGTCTTCTTGACTAAGCCAGCCCCTAAACCTGCCATTCTGGCCCTTGCCGATGGCAGCATTTTTCGTGGCGAAGCCATTGGAGCCGACGGTCATACCGTTGGCGAGGTCGTGTTCAACACCGCCATGACCGGTTATCAGGAAATCCTCACCGATCCTTCCTACGCCCAGCAAATCGTCACCCTCACCTATCCCCATATCGGCAACACCGGGACCACCCCGGAAGATGCCGAGGCCGACCGGGTATGGGCCGCCGGTCTGATCATTCGCGACCTGCCGTTGATCGCCAGCAACTGGCGCAGCAAGCAGTCGCTGCCCGACTACCTGAAAGCCAACGGCACCGTCGCCATCGCCGGCATCGATACCCGCCGCCTCACTCGCCTGTTGCGGGAGAAGGGCGCGCAGAGCGGCTGCATCCTGGTGGGCGACGATGCCACCGAGGCGCGGGCGCTGGAGCTGGCGCGTGGCTTCCCAGGGCTCAAGGGCATGGACCTGGCCAAGGAAGTCAGCGTCAAGCAATCCTACGAGTGGCGCTCCGGTGTGTGGGAGCTGAAGAGCGATAGCCACCCGGAAATCGCCGCGGCCGAGCTGCCTTATCACGTGGTCGCCTACGACTACGGCGTGAAAGTGAACATCCTGCGCATGCTGGTGGCGCGGGGTTGCCGCCTGACCGTGGTGCCGGCCCAGACCCCGGCCGCCGAGGTCCTGGCGCTGCAACCGGATGGCGTCTTCCTTTCCAACGGCCCGGGCGACCCGGAGCCCTGCGATTACGCGATCCAGGCGATTCGCGAGATCCTCGATACGCCGATCCCGGTGTTCGGCATCTGCCTCGGCCACCAATTGCTGGCCCTGGCATCCGGCGCCAGGACGGTGAAGATGGGGCACGGCCACCACGGCGCCAACCACCCGGTGCAGGACATGGATTCCGGGGTGGTGATGATCACCAGCCAGAACCACGGTTTCGCGGTCGAGGAAGCGAGCCTGCCGGGCAACCTCCGGGCGACCCACAAGTCTCTGTTCGACGGCACCCTGCAGGGCATCGAGCGCACCGACAAGGCGGCATTCAGCTTCCAGGGCCACCCGGAAGCCAGCCCGGGGCCCCATGATGTCGCGCCGCTGTTCGACCGCTTCATCGCGGCGATGGCCGAGCGGCGCTGAGGTGTCCGGCATGCTGCCAAGCCTGGGTGTCACCGACCTCTGGACCTATGTCCTCGGCGTGGTATTCATCGTGCTGCTGCCCGGCCCCAACTCGCTGTTCGTGCTCGCCACTTCAGCCCAGCGCGGCGTTGCGGCCGGCTATCGGGCGGCCTGCGCGGTGTTCCTCGGCGATGCGCTGCTGATGCTGCTCTCCGCCCTGGGTATCGCTTCGGTGCTCGAGGCCGAGCCGGTGCTGTTCATCGCCCTCAAGTACCTGGGTGCGGCGTACCTCTTCTATCTGGGGATCGGCATGCTGTTCGGTGCCTGGCGCACCTGGCGGCATCCGCAGGACGTCCCGGCCGCGGCCGCGCAGGTCGAGGTGCAGCGGCCGTTCCGCAAGGCGCTGCTGCTCAGCCTGTCCAACCCCAAGGCGATCCTGTTCTTCATGTCTTTCTTCATCCAGTTCGTCGATCCCGGGTTCGCCCACCCGGGCCTGGCCTTCCTGGTCCTGGGAAGCATCCTGGAAGTGGTGAGCGCCCTTTACCTGAGTTTCCTGATTTTCACGGGTGTGCGCCTGGCGGACTGGTTCCGTCGGCGCCGCCGCCTGACGGCCGGTGCGACCACCGGCGTCGGCGCCCTGTTCGTCGGCTTTGGCGTGAAGCTGGCGACCGCGACCCTTTCCTGACAAGCCCGATTACTGCAACGAGAATCCCATGCCCAAGCGTACAGACATAAAGAGCATCCTGATCCTCGGCGCCGGCCCCATCGTCATCGGCCAGGCCTGCGAGTTCGACTATTCCGGCGCCCAGGCGTGCAAGGCCCTCAAGGAAGAAGGTTTCCGCGTCATCCTGGTGAACTCCAACCCGGCCACCATCATGACCGACCCGTCCATGGCCGACGCTACCTACATCGAGCCGATCAAATGGTCCACGGTGGCCAAGATCATCGAGAAGGAGCGCCCCGACGCCCTGCTGCCGACCATGGGCGGCCAGACCGCCCTGAACTGCGCGCTGGACCTCGAGCGCCACGGCGTGCTGGCGAAATTCGGCGTCGAGATGATCGGTGCCAACGCCGACACCATCGACAAGGCCGAGGATCGCTCGCGCTTCGACCGGGCGATGAAGGACATCGGTCTGGCCTGCCCGGTCTCCGGCATCGCCCACAGCATGGAAGAAGCCTACGGCGTGCTGGAGAAGGTCGGCTTCCCCTGCATCATCCGGCCGTCCTTCACCATGGGCGGCACCGGCGGCGGCATCGCCTACAACCGCGAGGAGTTCGAGGAAATCTGCGCCCGCGGCCTGGATCTGTCTCCGACCCGTGAGCTGCTGATCGACGAGTCGCTGATCGGCTGGAAGGAATACGAGATGGAGGTGGTCCGCGACAAGAAGGACAACTGCATCATCGTCTGCGCCATCGAGAACTTCGATCCCATGGGCGTGCACACCGGCGACTCGATCACCGTCGCGCCGGCCCAGACCCTGACCGACAAGGAATACCAGATCCTGCGCAACGCTTCGCTGGCGGTGCTGCGCGAGATCGGCGTGGAAACCGGCGGCTCCAACGTGCAATTCGGCATCTGCCCGGACACCGGACGCATGGTGGTGATCGAGATGAACCCGCGGGTGTCGCGGTCCTCGGCGCTGGCCTCCAAGGCCACCGGTTTCCCGATCGCCAAGATCGCCGCCAAGCTGGCGGTCGGCTACACCCTCGACGAGCTGCAGAACGACATCACGGGCGGTCGTACCCCGGCGTCCTTCGAGCCGGCCATCGACTACGTGGTGACCAAGATTCCGCGTTTCGCCTTCGAAAAATTCCCCAAGGCCGACGCGCGCCTGACCACCCAGATGAAATCGGTCGGCGAAGTCATGGCCATCGGCCGGACCTTCCAGGAGTCCCTGCAGAAAGCCCTGCGCGGGCTGGAAGTCGGCGCCACCGGCTTCGATCCCAAGCTGGACCCGGCGAATCCGGAATCGGAAGGCATCCTCAAGCGCGAACTCACCGTGCCCAGCGCCGACCGTATCTGGTACGTGGCCGACGCGTTCCGCGCCGGCAAGAGCGTCGAGGACGTCTTCGAGCTGACCCGCATCGACGAGTGGTTCCTCGTGCAGATCGAGGACCTGGTCAAGGATGAGGAGCGGATCAAGACCCTCGGCCTGTCCAGCATCGACCATGGGCTGATGTACAAGCTCAAGCGCAAGGGGTTCTCCGACGCGCGCCTGGCCAAGCTGCTCGGCGTCACCGAAAAGAACCTGCGCAGCCATCGCCACAAGCTCAAGGTGCTGCCGGTCTACAAGCGCGTCGACACCTGCGCGGCGGAGTTCGCCACCGATACCGCCTACCTGTATTCCACCTATGAGGAGGAGTGCGAGGCCAATCCGTCCGGGCGCGACAAGATCATGATCCTCGGCGGCGGGCCGAACCGCATCGGCCAGGGCATCGAGTTCGACTACTGCTGCGTGCACGCGGCCCTCGCCATGCGCGAAGACGGCTACGAGACCATCATGGTCAACTGCAACCCGGAAACCGTTTCCACCGACTACGACACCTCCGACCGCCTGTATTTCGAACCGGTGACCCTGGAGGACGTGCTGGAGATCGTCCGCGTCGAGCAGCCCAAGGGCGTGATCGTGCAGTACGGCGGGCAGACGCCGCTGAAGATCTGCCGCGCCCTGGAAGAAGCCGGCGTGCCGATCATCGGCACCAGCCCCGACGCCATCGACCGCGCCGAAGACCGCGAGCGCTTCCAGCAGATGGTCGAGCGGCTCAACCTGCGCCAGCCGCCGAACGCCACGGCGCGCAGCGAAGACGAGGCGATCGCCGGCGCCAAGCGCATCGGTTACCCGTTGGTGGTGCGCCCGTCCTACGTGCTCGGCGGCCGCGCCATGGAGATCGTCTACGAAGAAGACGAGCTCAAGCGCTACATGCGCGAGGCGGTCCAGGTCTCCAACGACAGCCCGGTCCTGCTCGATCACTTCCTGAACTGCGCCATCGAGGTCGACGTCGACGCCGTGTGCGACGGTGACGACGTGGTGATCGGCGCGATCATGCAGCACATCGAGCAGGCCGGCGTGCATTCCGGCGACTCCGCGTGCTCCTTGCCGCCCTATTCGCTGCCGATGGCGATCCAGGACGAGATCCGCAGCCAGGTCAAGAAAATGGCCCTGGAACTCGGCGTGGTCGGCCTGATGAACGTGCAGATGGCGGTGCAGGGCGAGGACATCTACGTGCTGGAAGTGAACCCGCGCGCCTCGCGGACGGTGCCCTTCGTGTCCAAGTGCATCGGCACCTCGCTGGCGAAGATCGCCGCGCGGGTGATGGCCGGCAAGACGCTCAAGGAAATCGGCTTCACCGAGGAGATCATCCCGCCGTTCTTCAGCGTCAAGGAAGCGGTGTTCCCCTTCGCCAAATTCCCCGGCGTCGATCCGATCCTCGGCCCCGAGATGAAATCCACCGGTGAGGTGATGGGGGTCGGCGACAGCTTCGCCGAAGCCTTCGCCAAGGCCCAGCTGGGTGCCAGCGAAATCCTGCCGACCGCGGGTTGCGCCTTCATCAGCGTGCGCGAGGACGACAAGCCCTTCGCCGCCCAGGTGGCGCGCGACCTGGTGGGGCTGGGCTTCGAAGTGGTGGCCACGGCCGGCACCGCCCGCGTGATCGAGGCCGCCGGCTTGCCGGTGCGTCGCGTGAACAAGGTGACCGAGGGCCGTCCCCACGTGGTGGATATGATCAAGAACGATGAGGTCACGCTGATCATCAACACCACCGAAGGGCGTCAGTCCATCGCTGACTCCTATTCCATCCGTCGTAACGCTCTGCAACACAAGATCTGCTGCACCACCACGATCGCCGGTGGGCAAGCCATCTGTGAGGCGCTCAAATACGGCTCCGAGAAGACCGTGCGCCGGTTGCAGGATCTCCATGCAGGAATCAAGGCATGACTAAATACCCCATGACCGTCCAGGGCGCCCGCGCCCTCGAAGAAGAACTCGCCCACCTGACCAAGGTGGTCCGGCCCAAGTTGAGCCAGGACATCGGCACCGCCCGCGAACTCGGTGACCTCAAGGAGAACGCCGAATACCATGCCGCCCGCGAGCAGCAGGGTATGGTCGAGGCGCGCATCCGCGACATCGAGGGCCGCTTGCAGAACGCCCAGGTCATCGACGTCACCAGCATTCCCCACACCGGCAAGGTGATCTTCGGCACCACCGTAGAGATCGCCAACGTCGAGACCGACGAAAGCGTGACCTACCAAATCGTGGGCGACGACGAGGCCGACATCAAACGCGGCAAGCTGTCCGTCAGTTCGCCCATCGCCCGCGCCCTGATCGCCAAGGAAGAGGGCGACGTGGTGACGGTCAAGACACCGAGCGGCCTGGTCGAGTACGAGATTGTCGAAGTCCGTCACCTCTGAGCGGCGCGTGCCGTGGATGGCAGCCACCTGGCGCCTGGCCCTCACGTTTTGGGTCGGCGGCCTGTGGCTGCTGCATTTCGTCGTGCTGCCATCCCTCGAGCGTTTCGGCCTGGCGTCTCTGTTGGTCGAGGACGTCGCCCGCGGGTTGCGTCCTTTATTGATGGGCTTCGCGGCCTTCTGCGCAATCCTTCAAGGGGCGCTGCTGCATTTCGCCCGGGACGTGGCGCGGCCGCTGCGGGATTCGCGGGGCCAACTGCTGCTGGTGTGCCTGGTGTCCGTCGCGGCCTACTTCGCCCTGCGTCATTGGGCACCTGAAATCGAATACGGCCTGCGCTTCGCCTATCTGGTGACGGCGTTCGCGGGAGCTTTGCTGGTGATGCGGCGAGCGCCGGGCGGGCACGCCTGACGCGCCCGGATCGCTCCGGGCGGTAGGGGAGGTCAGTGACCGCTGAAGCGGCTGACGTTGGAAAGGTTCTTGTTCGGTTTCGGGTTCCTGCGGTAGATCAGTGCCATCTTGCCGATGGTTTGGATCAATTCGCAGCGTGCGGTCCGGCAAAGTTCGTCGATCAAGGCGCGACGGTCGTCGCGTTCGGTGATGCGAAATTGCACCTTGATCAACTCGTGATCGTTCAGCGCCCGCTCCAGTTCGGCCGTCACCCCTTCGGTCAATCCGTTTTCGGCCACGATCAATACAGGTTTCAGGTGGTGGCCGATAGATTTGTAGTGTTTCTTCTGCTCCTGATTGAGCGCCATAATCTGACCCTTGCGTCTGATCCCAGTAAAAATCGGCGGTTAGTGTACCCGACAGTCAGTCGGAGCGCCCAGCCGCTCACGAGGTAACCCGTGGCCCGTTCCAAGACAAGCCCCCGTTGGCTGAAAGAACATTTCGATGATCCCTACGTCAAAATGGCACAGAAGGACGGTTACCGTTCGCGCGCCAGCTACAAACTGCTGGAGATCCAGGAGAAGGACCGCATCCTCCGCCCCGGCATGACGGTGGTCGATCTGGGCGCGGCGCCGGGCGGCTGGTCCCAGGTGACGAGCCGGCTGATCGGCGACAAGGGGCGTCTGATCGCATCGGACATCCTGGCGATGGACAGCATTGCCGACGTCACCTTCATTCAAGGGGATTTCACCGACGATCTGGTGTTCGAACAGATATTGGCGGCGATCGACGGCAAGCCCGTCGACCTTGTGATTTCCGACATGGCCCCCAATATGAGTGGCTTGAGGTCCGCCGACCAGCCGCGCGCGATGTACCTGTGCGAACTGGCGCTGGATCTGGCCGGTCGGGTACTGCGACCCGGTGGCGACTTCCTGATCAAGATTTTCCAGGGGGAAGGCTTCGACGAATATCACAAGAGCGTTCGCGAAAGGTTCGAGAAGGTGCAGATGCGCAAGCCGCAATCGTCACGGGATCGCTCACGCGAACAATACCTCCTCGCGCGCGGCTATCGCGAGGCCTAGACTGCAAGAGCGTCAAGGATTCGCGTTGCATAGGTAGTAAAGGGTTACAGACGGCGTCTGCCAGGGGCAGGGCTTGTGTAGTAAGTTAGGCCGGTAATCAACCAGCCGTCATGCGAGGCACGTTCCAGGACGGGGCCTGCTTCAGAGGGTAGCTAATTGAACGATATGGCAAAGAACCTGATCCTGTGGCTGATCATCGCGGCCGTTCTGGTCACCGTGATGAACAACTTCTCCAGCCCGAGCGAGTCGCAGGCGCTGAACTATTCCGAGTTCATCGAGCAGGTCAAGGAAGGGCGTGTCGAACGCGTCTCCGTCGAAGGCTACACCATCACCGGCAAGCGCTCGGACGGCTCCACCTTCACCACCGTACGGCCGATGATCGAAGACCGGGGCCTGATGGGCGACCTGATCGAGAACAAGGTGGTGGTCGAAGGCAAGAAGCCCGAGCAGCAGAGCATCTGGACCCAGCTTCTGGTGGCCAGCTTCCCGATCCTGGTGATCATTGCCGTATTCATGTTCTTCATGCGCCAGATGCAGGGCGGCTCCGGTGGCCGCGGCGGTCCCATGAGCTTCGGCAAGAGCAAGGCGAGACTGCTTTCCGAGGATCAGGTGAAGACCACGTTCGCCGATGTCGCCGGCTGCGACGAAGCCAAGGAAGAGGTCAGCGAGCTGGTCGAATTCCTCCGCGATCCCGGCAAGTTCCAGCGCCTCGGCGGACGTATTCCCCGTGGCGTACTGATGGTGGGCTCGCCCGGCACCGGTAAGACTCTGCTGGCGAAAGCGGTCGCCGGCGAGGCCAAGGTGCCTTTCTTCACCATTTCCGGGTCGGACTTCGTGGAAATGTTCGTCGGGGTCGGTGCGTCGCGGGTTCGCGACATGTTCGATCAGGCGAAGAAACACGCTCCCTGCATTATCTTCATCGACGAAATCGACGCCGTCGGCCGCCATCGCGGCGCAGGCATGGGCGGCGGTCACGACGAGCGTGAACAGACCCTCAACCAGCTGCTGGTCGAAATGGACGGCTTCGAGGTGAACGACGGCATCATCGTCATCGCCGCGACCAACCGCCCCGACGTGCTGGACCCGGCCTTGTTGCGTCCAGGCCGCTTCGACCGCCAGGTGGTGGTCGGCCTCCCCGATATCCGGGGGCGCGAGCAGATCCTGAAAGTGCACATGCGCAAGGTGCCGATGGGCGAGGACGTCGAACCGGCCGTGATCGCTCGCGGTACGCCGGGCTTCTCGGGCGCGGATCTGGCCAACCTGGTCAACGAAGCCTCGCTGTTCGCGGCGCGTTCCAACAAGCGCGTGGTCGAAATGCGCGAGTTCGAGTTGGCGAAAGACAAGATCATGATGGGCGCCGAGCGCAAGACCATGGTCATGTCCGAAAAGGAAAAGCTCAACACCGCCTACCATGAAGCCGGTCACGCCATCGTCGGGCGCCTGGTTCCAGAGCATGACCCGGTCTACAAGGTGTCCATCATTCCTCGCGGCCGCGCCTTGGGCGTGACCATGTTCCTTCCCGAGGAAGATCGTTACAGCCTGTCGAAGCGCGCCTTGATCAGCCAGGTATGTTCCCTGTTTGGTGGGCGGATCGCCGAGGAAATGACCCTGGGGTTCGATGGCGTTACCACTGGTGCGTCCAACGACATCATGCGCGCCACTCAGATCGCCCGGAACATGGTGACCAAGTGGGGGCTTTCGGAGAAACTCGGTCCGCTGATGTATGCGGAAGAGGAGGGCGAGGTCTTCCTTGGGCGCGGTGCGGGTGGCCAGCATGCCAATGTCTCGGGCGAGACGGCCCGGGTAATCGATGAAGAGGTGCGCAGCATCATCGATCATTGCTATGACACGGCGCGCAAGCTTCTGATGGAGAACCGCGACAAGCTCGACATGATGGCCGATGCCTTGATGAAGTTCGAAACCATCGACGCCGAGCAGATCAACGACATCATGGCCGGTCGAAGCCCGCGTGAGCCCCGCGATTGGCAAGGTGGTTCGGGAACCGGTACCGGCCCGGGGGCGCCAATAGTCGGCGAGAGCCCCGACCGTCCGGAAACACCCATCGGTGGTCCGGCCAGCGAGCATTAAGGCTGGCATGAACGTACAGCAATTCCCAACCCGGTTGTCTTGCGGCAACCGGGTTCTTGATTTATCCCGTCCCCATGTGATGGGTATTCTCAACGTCACCCCTGATTCCTTCTCCGACGGCGGCCTCTATGGCCGGCCCGATGCGGCGTTGCGTCATGCCGAAAGCATGCTTGCGGCGGGTGCGAGCCTCATCGACGTAGGGGGAGAGTCGACCCGGCCAGGGGCGCCCGTGGTCTCCACCTCCGAGGAGCTGGATCGGGTCGCTCCGGTGGTCGAGGCCCTGGCCCGCGAATTGGACGTGATCATCTCGGTGGACACCTCCACTCCGGAGGTCATGCGGGAAACCTCGCGCTTGGGCGCCGGCCTGATCAATGACGTGCGGGCGCTGCGCCGGCCAGGCGCTCTCGAGGCGGCCGCCGCCAGCGGTTTGCCCGTGTGCCTCATGCATATGAAGGGCGAGCCCGGTACCATGCAGCAGGATCCGCGCTACCTGGATTTGCTCGGTGAAGTGCAGGCGTTTCTCCGGGAGCGATTGCAGGCCTGCGCCGAGGTCGGGATAGGCGCCGATCGAGTGATCCTCGATCCCGGTTTCGGTTTCGCCAAGACGCTCCAGCACAACCTCAGCCTGTTCAAGCATATGCCTGTGCTGCTGGCACTGGGTTGTCCGCTCCTGGTAGGCGTTTCCCGCAAGAGTATGGTGGGACAGGTGTTGCAGCGGGATGTCGGCGAGCGCCTCTATGGCAGCCTGGCACTGGCGGCCCTGGCAGTGGCCAAGGGCGCGCGTATCCTGCGCGTACACGATGTGGCTGAAACGGCCGATGTGATTCGGATGATAGCCGCCGTGGAAGCGGCGGAATAAAGGAAAAGGGCGAAGTGGTCATGAGTAGGAAGTATTTCGGTACCGATGGTATTCGCGGGCAGGTCGGTCAGTACCCCATCACGCCCGATTTCATGCTGAAGCTCGGCTGGGCCGCCGGCATGGCGTTTCGCAAGCAGGGTAATTGCCGAATTCTCGTCGGCAAGGACACGCGCATTTCCGGCTACATGTTCGAGTCAGCCCTGGAGGCGGGATTGTCCGCCGCCGGCGCCGACGTGATGCTGCTAGGGCCGATGCCGACGCCGGCGATCGCCTACCTCACGCGTACCTTTCACGCGGAAGCGGGCATCGTCATCAGCGCATCCCACAACCCCCACTACGATAACGGCATCAAGTTCTTCTCCGGCCAGGGCACCAAGCTCGCGGACGAAGTGGAGCTGATGATCGAGGAGTTGCTCGATCAGCCGATGACTGTGGTCGACTCCGCGCAATTGGGCAAGGTGTCGCGTATCAACGACGCCGCCGGGCGTTACATCGAGTTCTGCAAGAGCAGCGTGCCCTCCAGCACCAGTTTCGCCGGGCTCAAGCTCGTGGTGGATTGCGCCCATGGCGCGACCTACAAGGTCGCGCCCAACGTGTTCCGTGAGTTGGGCGCGCAGGTCTCGGTGCTCGCCGCGCAGCCGAACGGGCTCAACATCAATGCCGATTGCGGTTCCACCCACCTGGAGACCTTGCAGGCCGAAGTCATCGCCCAGCAGGCCGACCTCGGGATCGCCTTCGATGGCGACGGCGACCGTGTGCTGATGGTCGATCACACCGGCGCGGTGGTGGACGGCGACGAGCTGCTTTTCCTCATCGCCCGCGACCTCATGGAGCGCGGTACCTTGCAGGGCGGCGTCGTCGGAACCCTGATGAGCAACCTGGGGCTCGAGCTGGCTTTGCAGGAGCTGGACATACCTTTCGTGCGCGCCAAGGTTGGCGATCGTTATGTGATGGCCGAGCTGCTGTCGCGTGGCTGGCAATTGGGCGGTGAAAACTCCGGGCATATCGTTTGCTGCCAGCACACCACCACAGGCGACGCGATCATCGCGGCACTGCAGGTGCTGATGGCGCTCAAGCGTCGCGGCCAGAGCCTCGCCGAGGCGCGCCAAGGATTGCGGAAATGCCCGCAAGTGCTCGTTAACGTGCGTTTCGCCGGGGGCAAGGATCCGGTCACGCATCCCGCCGTGCAGGATGCGTGCGAGCGCGTGAACACCCGCATGGCCGGGCGAGGGCGCGTGCTGTTGCGCAAGTCCGGCACCGAGCCACTCGTGCGGGTGATGGTGGAAGGCGACGACGAGGCGCAGGTTCGTGGCTACGCCGAGGAACTTGCCAAGGTCGTCACTGAGGTATGTGCTTGATTTGGCTTGCCAGTCTGAAAACCCTTGGGTAATATCTGCGCCCACTTTGATCGACGAGGTATCGCATGCGTCGCCCTTTGGTTGCTGGTAACTGGAAAATGCACGGTACCCGCGCCAGCGTCGATGCGCTCGCCCAAGGTGTGAGTCGTATGGAGGTTGATGCCTCCATCGATGTGGCGGTACTGCCTCCCTTTCTTTACCTGGAGCGCGTACAGCAGATTCTGGCCGAGTCGCCTGTGGCGGTCGGCGCGCAGAACTGCGCCAAGGATGCCTGGCAAGGTGCGTTGACCGGGGAAGTCTCGGCGGCGCAGCTGGCCGACGTAGGTTGCAAGCTTGTGTTGATCGGTCACTCCGAGCGTCGCCAGTTGTTCGGCGAGACCGATGAAGTGATCAGCCGGAAATTCATCGCGGCGCAGTCCTGCGGTCTGATGCCGGTGCTCTGTGTCGGCGAGTCGCTGGAGCAGCGCCAAGCAGGTCGGACGCTGGATGTGGTTTCCGAGCAACTGGGTAACGTGATCCATGAGCTGGGGATCGGGGCTTTTTCCAATGCGGTGATCGCCTACGAGCCCGTATGGGCCATCGGGACCGGGCTCACGGCGACCCCCGCGCAAGCGCAGGCGGTGCATGCGGCGATCCGAGCGCAGCTGGCGGACGAGAGTCCTTCGGTGGCGCAGGCGATGAGAATTCTTTACGGCGGCAGCGTCAAGGCCGTCAACGCCGTCGAGCTGTTTGGCATGGCGGATATCGATGGGGGGCTGGTCGGTGGAGCCTCTCTGAATGCGGATGAGTTCGGTGCGATCTGTCGTGCCGCGGGAAGCTGATAATGCTGGAAACAGTCGTAATCGTGGTTCATCTGCTGGGCGCTGCCGGTGTGGTCGCGCTGGTATTGTTGCAGCAAGGTAAAGGGGCTGATGCGGGGGCCTCGTTCGGTTCGGGCGCGTCGGCCACTGTTTTCGGAAGCCAAGGTTCCTCTACCTTTCTGAGCCGTTTTACTGCTATACTAGCCACGGTTTTTTTCTTGACCAGCCTGGGCTTAGGCTACTTTGCTAAAGAGAAGTCTGAAGCGCTGGGCAAGATCGGATTGCCTGATCCTGCTGTCATAGAGGTTCAGCAGCCTGCTCCGGCAGCAAGCGATGTGCCGGTGCTTGAGGGGCAGAAATCAGTAGAAAAAACCGACGACGTTCCTCAGAATTCCGAGTCCGCTCCGGTTCAGGGGCAGTCGGAACAGAAGTAAAAGCAGTTTTGCCGAGGTGGTGGAATTGGTAGACACGCTACCTTGAGGTGGTAGTGGCCATAGGCTGTAGGGGTTCGAGTCCCCTCCTCGGTACCATTTAAGAGGGCCCGCAATACGCGGGCTTTCTTGTTGGCGGAGTGTTCGGTTGACCATCAAGGGGTGGCGGCCGTATACTTCCGCTCCAGCTTTGACGCGGGGTGGAGCAGCTTGGTAGCTCGTCGGGCTCATAACCCGAAGGTCGTTGGTTCAAATCCAGCCCCCGCAACCAGTTATAGCGGAGCCCCTTTTTAGGGGCTTTTTGCTAGCTGGACAGTCGCCATCGATGTCCGATCGGGTGGCATAAAAGGGATGGGCGTTTCGCCCATTTTTTATTTGCACAGCATGCGCGAGGGGTTCAGGTGTCGAGCAAGCTAGAACAGTTGCAGGCCTTGTTGGCCCCGGTAGTCGAAGCACTTGGCTACGAATGCTGGGGTGTCGAGTTCCTGTCTCAAGGGCGGCATTCTCTGTTGCGGGTCTACATCGACCACGCCGACGGCATCCTCGTCGAGGATTGCGAAAAAGTAAGTCGGCAGATCAGTGGGGTGCTCGACGTCGAGGACCCGATCAGCAACGAATACACCCTGGAAGTATCTTCGCCAGGCATGGATAGGCCATTGTTCACCCTTGAACAGTTCGCCAAACACGCCGGTGAGCAAGTGAAAATCAAGCTGCGTTCGCCTTATGAAGGGCGACGCAATTTTCAGGGCCTTCTCCGCGGGGTGGAGGAGCAGGATGTGGTGGTTCTGGTGGACGACCATGAGTACCTGTTGCCGATCGACTCGATCGACAAAGCCAACATCATTCCCCGTTTTGACTGAGACGCGGATCCCGCGGATCCAATGGATTGCGAAAGGCGAGGCGTACGATGAGCAAAGAAGTACTGCTGGTTGTGGAGTCGGTATCCAACGAGAAAGGGGTACCGGCCGGCGTGATTTTCGAGGCGCTGGAACTGGCCCTGGCCACCGCTACCAAGAAACGTTACGAAGACGAAGTCGACCTGCGTGTGGAGATCAATCGCCACACCGGCAGTTATGACAGCTTCCGCCGCTGGGCGGTGGTGGACGAGGACGATCTGGAAAACCCTGCCGCTGAATTGACGGTCGAGCAGGCCCAGGAAAAGGAAAAGGGCGCCAAGGTCGGTGACCTGATCGAAGAGAAGATCGAGTCCATCGAGTTCGGACGCATCGCTGCGCAGACCGCCAAGCAGGTCATCGTGCAGAAGGTTCGCGAAGCCGAGCGTGCCCAGGTGGTCGAGGCCTATCGCGAGCGTCTGGGGGACATCATCTCCGGTACGATCAAGAAGGTTACCCGCGACAGCGTGATAGTCGACCTGGGCAACAACGCCGAGGCCTTGCTGGCGCGGGAAGACATCATTCCGCGCGAGACCTTCCGGGTCGGCGCGCGCGTCCGTGCGCTGCTCAAGGAAATCCGCACCGAGAACCGCGGCCCGCAGCTCATTCTGTCGCGCACCGCGCCGCAGATGCTGATCGAGCTGTTCCGCATCGAAGTGCCGGAAATCGCCGAAGAACTGATCGAAGTGATGGCCGCCTCCCGCGATCCGGGCTCGCGCGCCAAGATCGCGGTGCGTTCCAAGGACAAACGTATCGACCCCCAGGGCGCTTGCATCGGTATGCGCGGTTCGCGCGTACAGGCGGTTTCCGGCGAACTGGGGGGCGAGCGGGTGGACATCGTGCTGTGGGATGACAACCCGGCGCAGTTCGTGATCAACGCCATGTCCCCTGCGGAAGTGGCGGCGATCATCGTCGACGAGGATGCCCATGCCATGGACATCGCCGTCGGCGAGGACAACCTGGCCCAGGCCATCGGCCGTGGTGGTCAGAACGTGCGTCTCGCCAGTCAATTGACCGGCTGGACCCTGAACGTGATGACCGAGGCCGACATCCAGGCCAAGCAGCAGGCGGAAACCGGCGACATCCTGCAAGCCTTCATCGACGAGCTCGAAGTCGACGAAGAGCTGGCGCAGGTACTGGTGGACGAGGGGTTCACCAGCCTGGAAGAAATCGCCTACGTGCCGATGGAAGAAATGCTCAATATCGACGGCTTCGACGAAGACATCGTCAACGAGCTGCGTGCGCGTGCCAAGGATCGTCTGTTGACCAAGGCGATCGCCACTGAAGAGAAGCTGGCAGATGCCCAGCCTGCCGAAGACCTGCTTTCCCTCGAGGGCATGGACAAGGATCTGGCTGTTGAACTGGCAGTGCGTGGCGTGGTTAACCGCGAAGACCTAGCAGAGCAGTCTATCGACGACTTGCTCGACATCGACGGCATGGATGAAGAGCGTGCCGGCAAGTTGATCATGGCCGCCCGAGCCCATTGGTTCGAGTAAGACGTCGCGGCCTGAGGAGAGAAGTGCATGACGCAAGTCACGGTGAAAGAACTGGCCAAAGTGGTCGATACACCGGTGGAGCGCCTGCTGCAGCAGATGCGTGAGGCTGGCCTGCCGCACACCAACGCCGAACAAGCGGTGACGGATACTGAGAAGCAGGCCTTGTTGGCCCATCTCAAAAGCAGTCACGGTGAGAAATTGGAAGAACCGCGCAAGATTACCCTGCAGCGCAAGACCACCACGACCTTGAGGGTGGCGGGTAGCAAGACCATCAGCGTCGAAGTGCGCAAGAAGAAAACCTACGTCAAGCGTAGCCCTGCGGAAATCGAAGCCGAGCGTCAGCGCGAGCTGGAAGAGCTGCGGGCTACCGAAGAGGCGGCGCGTGCCAAGGCCGAGGAAGAGGCCAAGCGGCGTGCCGAGGAAGAGGCCAAGCGCCAGGCTGCTTCTCCGGCGGCGAACACCGAGGCGAACGCCGCGGTCGACGCCTCGTCCGCAGTCGCGCCAGCCGTAGCCGCTCCGGTGGACGGCGGTGTTCCGGCGCCGGCGATCGATCCGCGCAAGAAGGAAGAACCGCGCCGTCCCGAAAAGGCCCGCACCGACGAAGAGGAACGCCGCGATCGCAAGCATGCGCAGCACCGTCCTTCGGTCAAGGAGAAGGAGCGGGTGCCGGCGCCTCGCGTTGCGCCGCGCAGCACCGACGACGAGAGCGACAGCTTCGGTCGTCGTGGCGGCCGCGGTGGCAAGTCGAAGCTGAAGAAGCGTAACCAGCATGGGTTCCAGAGCCCAACAGGACCGATCGTGCGCGAAGTGAACATTGGCGAGACCATCACCGTGGCCGAACTGGCCCAGCAGATGTCGGTAAAAGGCGCCGAAGTCGTCAAGTTCATGTTCAAGATGGGCACCCCGGTCACCATCAACCAGGTCCTCGATCAGGAAACCGCACAGCTGGTCGCGGAAGAGCTGGGCCACAAGGTCAAGCTGGTCAACGAGAACGCTCTCGAGGATCAATTGGCCGAGTCGCTGAAATTCGAAGGCGAGGCCATCCATCGTGCGCCGGTGGTGACCGTGATGGGTCACGTCGATCACGGCAAGACCTCGCTGCTCGACTACATCCGTCGCGCCAAGGTGGCCGCGGGTGAAGCCGGCGGCATCACCCAGCACATCGGTGCCTACCACGTCGAAACCGACCGTGGCATGGTCACCTTCCTCGATACCCCCGGCCACGCGGCGTTCACCCAGATGCGTGCCCGTGGCGCCAAGGCCACCGATATCGTGATCCTGGTGGTGGCCGCGGACGACGGCGTGATGCCGCAGACCGAGGAAGCCGTCCAGCACGCCCGTGCCGCTGGCGTTCCGTTGGTGGTGGCGATCAACAAGATCGACAAGCAGGGCGCCGACCTCGACCGGATCAAGAACGACCTGGCCGGTCGCGACGTGATCCCGGAAGAATGGGGCGGTACCACTCAGTTCGTACCGGTCTCCGCCAAGCTGGGTACCGGCGTGGACGAACTGCTCGAAGCGGTGCTGCTGCAGGCTGAAGTCCTGGAGCTGACCGCGGTTCCTTCGGCCCCTGGCCGCGGCGTCGTGGTCGAGTCGCGCCTGGACAAAGGCCGTGGCCCGGTGGCGACGGTGCTGGTCCAGGACGGTACCCTGCGCCAGGGCGACATGGTGCTGGTCGGCGTCAACTATGGTCGCGTCCGGGCGATGCTCGACGAGAACGGCAAGCCGGTGAAACAGGCCGGTCCGTCGATTCCGGTCGAGATCCTCGGCCTGGACGGCACGCCGGATGCCGGTGACGAGCTGAGCGTGGTCACCGACGAGAAGAAAGCCCGCGAAGTCGCGTTGTTCCGCCAAGGCAAGTTCCGCGAAGTCAAGCTGGCCCGCGCTCACGCCGGCAAGCTGGAAAACATCTTCGAGAACATGGGCCAGGACGAGAAGAAGACCCTCAACATCGTGCTCAAGGCCGATGTGCGCGGTTCGCTGGAAGCCCTGCAAGGCTCCCTCAGCACCCTGGGCAACGACGAAGTGCAGGTCCGCGTGGTCGGCGGCGGCGTGGGTGGCATCACCGAGAGCGACGCCAACCTGGCGCTGGCATCCAATGCCGTGCTGTTCGGCTTCAACGTACGGGCGGATGCCGGTGCGCGGAAGATCGTCGAGCAGGAAGGCCTGGACATGCGCTACTACAACGTCATCTACGACATTATCGAAGACGTCAAGAAAGCGCTCACCGGCATGCTCGGCAGCGATGTCCGGGAGAACATCCTGGGCGTGGCCGAAGTCCGCGATGTGTTCCGTTCGCCGAAGTTCGGCGCGATCGCCGGTTGCATGGTGATCGAGGGCGTCGTTCACCGGAACCGTCCGATCCGCGTACTGCGCGAGGACGTGGTGATCTTCGAAGGCGAACTGGAATCCCTGCGCCGCTTCAAGGACGACATGTCCGAAGTGCGGGCCGGCATGGAGTGCGGTATCGGCGTGAAGAGCTACAACGACGTCAAGGTCGGCGACAAGATCGAAGTCTACGAGAAGGTCCAGGTGGCGCGTTCGCTGTAAGCGTCGCCCACTGCATCAAGCGGCAGGCCATGGGTTCGGCGTCCTCGACGTTTCGCCCGGGCTTGCCGTTCGTTTTTCTGCTTTTTCAGTTTCACGGTCCTGGCCTCGAGCGCACGGGCCGGAGCGAGTGACGAGATGGCTAAAGAATTCAGTCGTACCCAACGCATCGGCGATCAGATGCAGCGCGAGCTGTCGCAACTGATCCAGCGTGAAATCAAGGACCCGCGCCTGGGTCTGGTCACCATTACCGCGGTGAACGTGAGCCGCGACCTGTCCCATGCCAAGGTGTTCGTGACCGTCATGGGCCAGGACGACGATGCAGAGAAGATCGCCCTCAACCTGGACGTGTTGCAGGATGCTGCCGGCTTCTTGCGCATGCACCTGGGCAAGTCGATGAAGTTGCGCAGCGTGCCGCAATTGCATTTCCACTACGACGCCAGCATCCGTCGTGGCGTGGAGCTGTCGGCGCTGATCGAACGCGCCGTCGCCGAAGACCGCAAGCATCAGAACGATTCCGAGGACTGATACGTGGCCCAGGTGAAGCGTATCCGCCGTGCGGTCAACGGCATCCTCCTGCTCGACAAGCCCCGCGGGCTCTCCTCCAATGCCGCGCTGCAGAAGGTGCGCTGGCTGCTGAACGCCGAGAAAGCCGGCCACACCGGGAGCCTCGATCCGCTGGCCACCGGGGTGCTGCCGTTGTGTTTCGGCGAGGCGACCAAGTTTTCCCAGTACCTGCTGGATGCCGACAAGGGTTACGAAACCCTGATGCAACTGGGTGTGACCACCACCACCGGCGATGCCGAGGGTGAGGTCGTCGAGCGGCGCGAGGTGACCGTCGGTCGCGACGCCATCGAAGCCCAGTTGCCGCGTTTCCGTGGCGAAATCAAGCAGATACCGCCCATGTATTCGGCCCTGAAGAAAGATGGCCAGCCGTTGTACAAGCTGGCCAGGGCCGGCGAGGTAGTGGAGCGCGAAGCCCGTTCTGTTACTATTGCGCGCCTGGATTTACTGGCGTGCGAAGGGAACCAGGCGCGCCTCAGCGTGGCCTGCAGCAAGGGCACCTATATCCGCACCCTGGTCGAAGACCTGGGTCAGTTGCTCGGTTGCGGCGCCCATGTCGCCGAGTTGCGCCGGGTCCAGGCGGGTCCTTTCGGGATCGCCCAGACCATCGCGCTGGAGGCCCTGGAACAGGCCCACGCGGAAGGCGGCAACGAAGCCCTGGATGCGTTCCTGCTGCCTGTGGACAGTGGGCTGGAGCATTGGCCGCTGTTGAGTTTTTCGGAGCACAGCGCCTATTACTGGCTGCATGGCCAGCCGGTGCGCGCACCGGAAGCGCCGAAGTTCGGCATGGTGCGGGTACAGGATCACCTCGGCCGGTTCATCGGCATCGGTGAGGTGAGCGAGGACGGGCGCATCGCGCCGCGTCGCCTGATCCGCGCAGAATGATGCGGTCGATGACGACCGCACCGCGGCTCCACGCCTGATCGCGTGGGGGTGCGTCAACGAGGGTGGCTGTCAGCAGGCACGGTCATACCTCTTTTTTAAACACGGGAAGCGATTCCCGGCCTGTTCACTCAGAGGAAGCCCACCATGGCACTGAGCGTCGAAGAAAAAGCCCAGATCGTTAACGAGTACCAGCAAGCTGAAGGCGACACCGGTTCCCCGGAAGTGCAGATCGCACTGCTGTCCGCCAACATCAACAAGCTGCAAGGCCACTTCAAGGCCAACGGTAAGGACCACCACTCGCGTCGTGGCCTGATCCGCATGGTTAACCAGCGCCGCAAGCTGCTGGACTACCTGAAAGGTAAGGACACCACTCGTTACAGCACCCTGATCGGGCGTCTGGGTCTGCGTCGCTAAGCCGCGCGCAAACCGCTTGAAGCGAGAAGCTGGGAGTCCGGGGTTGGAAGCCGATCATGCATCGGCTTTCGGCGTCGGGCTTCCAGCTTCGAGCTTTTCAGGAATAGGCCCGGGTCCGACTCCCGCGTTCCTGACCATTTCCCCAAAGGCAACAGAGAAGGTAAAGACACCGTGAACCCGGTCATCAAGCAATTCCAGTTCGGTCAATCGACCGTCACTCTCGAGACGGGCCGTATCGCTCGCCAAGCCTCCGGCGCCGTGCTGGTCAACGTCGATAACGACGTCAGCGTGCTGGTCACCGTGGTCGGCGCCAAGCAGGCCGACCTCAGCAAGGGCTTCTTTCCGCTGTCCGTGCACTACCAAGAGAAAACCTACGCCGCCGGCCGTATCCCCGGCGGTTTTTTCAAGCGTGAAGGCCGTCCTTCCGAGAAGGAAACCCTGACCTCGCGCCTGATCGATCGCCCGATCCGTCCGCTGTTCCCCGAAGGCTTCATGAACGAAGTGCAGGTCGTCTGCACCGTGCTGTCCACCAGCAAGAAGACCGATCCGGACATCGCCGCGATGATCGGCACCTCCGCCGCCCTGGCCATTTCCGGCATTCCGTTCGAGGGCCCGATCGGCGCCGCTCGCGTGGCGTTCCATGAAAGCACCGGCTACCTGCTGAACCCGACCTACGAGCAACTCAAGGCATCCAGCCTGGACATGGTCGTGGCCGGCACCGAGACCGCCGTGCTGATGGTGGAATCCGAAGCCAAGGAACTGACCGAAGACCAGATGCTGGGCGCCGTGCTGTTCGCCCACGACGAGTTCCAGGCGGTGATCAAGGCCGTCAAGGAACTGGCCGCCGAAGCCGCCAAGCCCACCTGGGACTGGCAAGCCAAGCCGGAGAACACCAGCCTGCTGAGCGCGATCCGCGCTGAGTTCGGCGAGGCGATCTCCCAGGCCTACACCCTCACCGTCAAGCACGAGCGCTACGGCCGCCTGGGCGAGCTGCGCGACCAGATCGTCGCCAAGTTCGCCCGCGAGGAAGGCCAGCCTTCCGCCAGCGACGTGAAGGACGCCTTCGGCGAAATCGAATACCGCACCGTGCGCGAGAACATCGTCAACGGCAAGCCGCGTATCGACGGCCGCGACACCCGCACCGTGCGCCCGCTGAACATCGAAGTCGGCGTGCTGCCGAAGACCCACGGCTCGGCGCTGTTCACCCGTGGCGAAACCCAGGCCCTGGTGGTCGCGACCCTCGGCACCGCCCGCGATGCGCAACTGCTGGACACCCTGGAAGGCGAGAAAAAAGACCCCTTCATGCTGCACTACAACTTCCCGCCGTTCTCGGTGGGCGAGTGTGGCCGCATGGGGGGCGCCGGTCGCCGCGAAATCGGCCACGGCCGTCTCGCCCGCCGCAGCGTCCAGGCCATGCTGCCGGCTCCGGACCAGTTCCCCTACACCATCCGCGTGGTGTCGGAAATCACTGAGTCCAATGGTTCCAGCTCCATGGCGTCGGTCTGCGGCGCTTCCCTGGCGCTGATGGACGCTGGCGTGCCGATGAAGGCGCCGGTGGCCGGTATCGCCATGGGCCTGGTGAAGGAAGGCGAGAAGTTCGCCATCCTCACCGACATCCTCGGTGACGAAGATCACCTGGGCGACATGGACTTCAAGGTTGCCGGTACCGCCAAGGGCGTGACCGCGCTGCAGATGGACATCAAGATCAACGGCATCACCGAAGAGATCATGGAGATCGCCCTGGGCCAGGCCCTGGAAGCGCGCCTGAACATCCTCGGCCAGATGAACCGGGTCATCGCCCAGTCCCGCAGCGAGCTGTCGGAAAACGCGCCGACCATGATCGCCATGAAGATCGACACCGACAAGATCCGCGACGTGATCGGCAAGGGTGGCGCGACCATCCGTGCCATCTGCGAGGAAACCAAGGCGTCGATCGACATCGAAGACGACGGCAGCATCAAGATCTTCGGCGAGACCAAGGAAGCGGCCGAAGCCGCCAAACTCCGCGTGCTGGGTATCACCGCCGAGGCGGAGATCGGCAAGGTCTACGTCGGCAAGGTCGAGCGCATCGTCGACTTCGGCGCCTTCGTCAACATCCTGCCGGGCAAGGACGGTCTGGTGCACATTTCGCAGATCAGCGATCAGCGCATCGAGAAAGTCACCGACGTGCTCAAGGAAGGCCAGGAAGTGAAGGTCCTGGTACTGGACGTGGACAACCGCGGCCGTATCAAGCTGTCGATCAAGGACGTCGCCTCGGCGGAAAGCTCCGGCGTTTGATGCCGCGTACGCAGTAATGAAGAGGGCCCCTTGCGGGCCCTCTTTTTTTGCCAGGAAAATGCGCGACGGCGTCCGCTCGCGCTGGCCGGGGGGATGCCCTTCGGCGTTTCGAGGCTGCATCACCCGTCTATCGCTCCGGCGCCATGGCGCGGGCGAACACTCCCCATGGATTCAGGATTGCGCCGGTCATGGATATCACCCATTGCCACTACCACCCCGCACAGCCCGCCACCTGGAACTGCGCGCCCTGCCAGCGCCCCTATGGCGACTGCTGTATCCCGCTGAACGCGGACGCCCCGGACAGTGGGCCGGTCTGTCCGCTCTGCCAGGGCGCCCTGACCTTCCTCGGCGCGGCGAATACCGCCCAGCCTTTCTGGGAGCGCATTCCGCAATTCTTTCGTTACGGCCTGCAGCCCGGTCCCCTGGCGTTCAGCGGCGCGCTGGCGCTGGCCAGTCTGTTCATGCCGCGCTTCTTCCTGTTGTGGATACTGCTGTTCAGCGTGGCGACCAAATACCTCTATAGCGTGATCGAGGCCAGCAGCCAGGCCGAACGCGAGGCGCCGACCCTGCTCAGCGCCTTCGTCGGCGAAGGCTTCAGCCTGTTCTTCAAGCAATTGGTGGTGTTCTTTCTGGCCTTCGGTGCGCTCTGGCTGGCCAGCGACTTCCACAGCGAGATGGTCTTCTGGGTGGTCAACCTGACGATCATGCTGCTGATGCCGGCGAGCATCATCCGCCTCGCCCTGGAAAAGGAGCTGTCCGCCGCGCTCAGCCCGGAACAGGTCGGTCAGGTCATCAAGGCCATGGGCTGGCGCTACCTGATCCTCTGCGCCTTCCTGTTCGCTCTGTGGCAATCCCCGAGTTATGTGACCTTCCTGCTTTCCCATGGCCTGCCTAGGGTGGTCCTGGTGCCGGTGGCGGCGTTCTGCTTCGGTTATTTCGGCGTGGTGATGTGCGCGATGATGGGCTACGCGGTGTTCCAGTATCAGGAACCCCTCGGCTATACGATCGCCGGCGAGGACGCCCTGGAGGGCTTCCCCGAGCGCGAGTGGCGGCGTCGCCGGGCGCTGGCGGAGGCCGAGGTTCGCTTGAAGGAAGGGCAAGGCGGTAGTGCCCTGGAAACCCTGGCCGAGGCACTCGACCGCGAGCCCGGCGACCTGGTCCTCAACGAGCGTTTCCACCGGCTGCTGTTCGGCCTCAACGCCCGGGAACGCTGCCTGCGCCACCTGGCGCACTACCTGCCGCTCGCCGCCCAGGCGAACCCGGCCCTGGCCGCCACGGCCTGGTCGAACGCGCGGACTCTGCAGCCCGATTACCTTCCGGACGACCCCTTGATCTGCGAGCGGGTGGCGGCTGCCTTGAGCGAACGACACAAGCATCGCGAAGCCATCGGCCTGCTGCGCAACCTCCACCTGCGCTTTCCCGATTATCCGCAGGTGCCTCGCGCCTATTTGCTCGCGGCCAATATCCTGGCCGAGGGGCTGGGCCAACTCGAGCCGGCCTCCAAGCTGCTCGGCTTCATCCGCAGCCGGTATCCGCAGACTCCCCTCATGGGGGAGGTGACGAAACTGGAGCAAACCCTGGCCAGGTTGCGGGGAAATGCCTGACGCAGGCGCCATCCGATCCGGAAAGCCTTGCAACTTGCATGCGAGCCGGGCGACGAACGTGCAAGTTGCACGGGCCACCTCCAAAAATGTTTTTACATCTATTTGATTTTTAACGGTTTTTTTAAATAAGAAAGCTGGCACAGCGCTTGCGATTACCTTCTACGAGACTGCCGCCCGACCAGGCGCAGCATTTAGGTCATCTACAGGAGTACTTCCATGAATAAGTCTTTTAACGTATTCGCTCTCGCTGCCGCCGCTACCCTGAGCCTTTCCATGGCCAATGCCGCCATGGCCGCTCAAGCCCCTGCTCATAGCCCGATGGTCGTTGCAGCCAACACCGTCGACAAAACCGAAGAAGCGGTTTCCGATACCTGGATCACCAGCAAAGTGAAATCCACCTTCGTCGCCGAGAAAGAACTCAGCGCTCTGGACATCAAGGTCGAAACCAACAAAGGCGTGGTTTCCCTGTCGGGTACCGTGGCCACCGACGCTCAACGCGAATTGGCCGTCGCCAAGACCAAAACCATCAAAGGCGTCAAAGCCGTTTCCGCTGATGGCCTGAAATCCGCCGAGTGATCGGCGAGTAGACGCGCACCGGACTCGATCAGCTGCTACTGGGAGCCTGGTGCATTGTCGAAGGAAGGCCGGCCTCCGAGGCTGGCCGGATAACGGAGGAAGACAGATGAATTCCGATGTGATCAAAGGAAAATGGAAACAACTGACCGGCAAGATCCAGGAGCGTTGGGGCGACCTGACCCACGACGATCTCGACGTGGCCGAAGGCCATACCGAGTATCTCGAAGGCAAACTCCAGGAACGCTACGGTTGGACCAAGGACAAGGCCAAGGAAGAAGTGAAGAATTTCAGCCGCGATCTCTGATCGCTGCCGAGATGACGAACAGGCAGCAGGATGCCGCTATTCGATGAGCCCCGCCAAGGACTGGCGGGGCTTTCTCGTTTCCGTTCCTCGGAAAGGGTCAGCCGAGAAGATACCGCCGGTACAGTGCCAGTCGCCGTGTGTCCTCGCTGTCGGGATAAGCCTCGTTGAGGAAATCCTCCAGTTCGCCCATCAGCCGAACCTGTCCGTTCTGCCCGAGTTGCTTGGCCAGGGCGAAGGTGAGGGACGGCAACGCAGCGGAAGCGCTCGGGTGATCCCTCACGCGTCGCCAACTGGCCAACGCACGGGCGGTATCGCCTGCGCGAAGCAGGCGGGGCAGCAATTGCGCGAGGATAGAAGGATGCCTCAACAGTACCTGCTGGGGCTCCGCGCCGTCGTCCGCCAGGCGTTGCAGCAGCGGTAGCGTCGCCCCGGTCTGCATGGCGAACACCTGCTTCAGCAAGGCGCCCATGAGAGGCCGATCCACGCGACCCTTGGCGACCGCATACAGGCGCTCCAGCAAGGGCAGGCGCTGCGGGTAGCGCTCCAGCAACTCCTGGCCACGGCTCGCCGCGCGCTCCAGGTCGAACTGGCCGATCGCCCGATCCAGCGCGGCCAGCTCGCGTTTGAAGGCCGCATCCGGGTCGACCTTCAGCAAATAGGCTTCATCGACCCGCATGCCGCCCAGCCGACGCAGCAACCACACGGCCAGGAAACCGAAACCGAGTCCGCCCAGGTGGGCGTAATAGTTCACGTGATCGCTCGCCAGCAGCACCCCATAGAGTTCCTTGCCCATCCAGGCCGGCAATATCCACAGGGCCGGCGCGCGGAAGTAGCCGATCAGCGGACCCAGCCAGTAGAAGAACGCGATCCGCCGCAGCCCATAGAGCCCGATGTACATGCCCATCACCCCGGAGACGGCCCCCGAGGCGCCGATGCCCGGGACCCAACTGGGCTCGCAGAACCACCACAGCAGATGCGAGGCGAGCCCGCCGGCAAGGTAGAGTCCCAGGTACCGCCAGCGGCCCAGGGCCGATTCCACGGCGAAGCCGCAGATGAACAGGAACACCATGTTGCCCAGCAGGTGCTCGAAGCTACCGTGCAGAAACATCGCGCCGAACAGCCCCTTCAGGGTGAAGCGGGCGGGGATGAAGCCGAAGGCCATGCTGCTGACCTTGTCCCGGGCACGTTCGGCGTTCTGCCGGGCGCGCTGCCAGGCCGCGTCGGCCAGGTAGGCGTCGTGGCGGTGCAGGCGATCTGCGAAGGCGAGATCGAACAGCACCAGGGTCGCCAATTGCGGGCGCCGCAGGCCCTCCAGCGCCTCACGCTCGTCGGCGGGGCGATCGTGCCGGGCCGGATCGTTCAGGAACAGGGCCCGCTCGCGTTCGAGCAGGCCGCCGTCCAGGTAGAGCCGCACGGCGGCCTCCCGCCGCTGGTCGTCGCCGCTCTGGTAGCCGACGTAGACCAGCAGGTTGAGCAGGATCAGCAGCAGCGTGACCACCGGGGGACGTTTCCAGTCCAGCGGGTGCTCGGCGGGAAGAATGATCATGCGGGCGGCGGGTGGACCCCTGGGCTCAGTTGGCGCGTTTGCTGTCGACGGAGAACAGGCGATCGCCTTCGAAACGCAGGTAGTAATACATGCCGCCGCGCTGCGGACCGTAGACCCATTCCTCCACCGCGATGTCGTTGATCATGCCGTAGCGGTCGACCACCTGGCGAAAGCCCAGCGCCTGCCGGCTGGAGGGCTCGCCGCATTTGGCGAGGACCTCGACGCTCGGCGTATCGACGCTGACCAGCTTGCTGCCGCAGCGCATGGTCGAGGATGCCTGGGCCGGCAGGGCCAGCAACAGTAGCGGGAGGGCGAGCGGAAGGACGGCTTTCATCGGGGTCTGCCTTGACGGTGGGAAATGGCCGGCAGACTACACCGCCGCAACGCGGCTGTCAGCGGGGCGGCGGCGCGGGTCTTTTCCTGGCCGATGCAGGCGTCACAGGCGCAGGATCAGGGTCTTCAGCGGAGGCTTGGCATCCTGCGAGGGAAAGTCGGCGGCGGGCGCCAGCGTCTGGCAGTCGTGTACCGGTCGGCCGAGTTTTTCCGCGCAGCGCAGCACCTGGGCGCGCCAATCCTCCAGCTCGACCTTCGCCAGGTTATTGCAGCAGATCAGCGTGCCGCCCTCGGCGGTGCACAGCAGGGCGGGCTTGAGCAGGCTCTGGTAGTCGCGCAGCAGATCGACGGTGCCGAAGGCGCTCTTGGCCCAGGCCGGCGGGTCGAGCAGGACCAAGTCGAAGCGGCGGGGCTCCAGGCGCGGGTAGCTCGGCAACTTGTGCCCGTGCCGGCGCGCCATGGGCAAGCCGGCGAGTTGGCGGATCGCCGGGAAGTAATCGGACTGCACGAAGCGCATCGGCGCCAGGTCCGGGTTGAGGGCGGCGTTCTCCCGGCCCACTGCCAGGTTGCCTTCGGCGAAGTCGAGGTTCCACACCTCGCGGGCGCCGCCCGCCGCGGCGCACAGGCCGACACCGCAGGTGTAGGCGAACAGGTTGAGCACCGACAGGCCGGCGCTATGGGTCTTCACCCAGCCACGGGCATTGCGCAGGTCGAGGAACAACAGCGGGTCCTGCCCGGGATGGCGTCCGCGCACGCGATAGTGGATGCCCCATTCCCGCGCGGTCATGTCCTCCAAGGCGGACGCCGGGTTCTGGTACACCGAGTCGCGCCGGTCGATCCGCGAGTTGCCCTGGGAGCGGTCGTTGTAGACCAGTTGCAGCGGGAGGCCCAGGGCATCTTCGTAATAGGCCGCGAAATGCGGCAAGCGTTCTTGCTCCAGGGGCTGGTGAAAACTCTGCACCAGCAACTGCGCGCCGTAGCGGTCGATGGTCAGACCGGCGGCGCCTTCCTGGCTGCCATGGAACAGGCGGTAGCAGTCAGTCGCTTGCCCGTGCAGCTCGGTCAGCAGTTCTTGGCGGCGGGCGAGGGCGGCGCGCAGCGCCAGATCGAGAGAGGGCATGCGCGGCGACTCGGAAGGAGGGCCGCGCAGTCTAGCAAAGCCGGGGTCAGCGTTCGATGGCCAGCGCCACGCCCTGGCCGCCGCCGATGCACAGGGTCGCCAGGCCCTTGTGGGCATCGCGGCGGATCATCTCGTGCAGCAGGGTCACCAGCACCCGGCAGCCGGATGCGCCGATGGGGTGGCCGAGGGCGATGGCGCCGCCGTTGACGTTGACCTTGTCGGCGTCCCAGCCCAGCTCCCAGCCCACCGCCAGTGCCTGGGCGGCGAAGGCTTCGTTGGCCTCGATGAGGTCGAGGTCGCCGATCTGCCAGCCGGCCTTCTCCAGGCAACGGCGGGTCGCCGAGACCGGGCCGATGCCCATGATGGCCGGGTCCACGCCGGCGTTGGCGTAGGCCACGATGCGCGCCAGTACCGGAAGCCCCAGGGCCTTGGCCTTGCTCTCGCTCATCAGCAACACGGCGGCGGCGCCGTCGTTGAGGCTGGAGGCGTTGCCGGCGGTGACGCTGCCGTCCTTCTTGAAGGCTGCCTTGAGCTTGCCGAGGGCTTCCGCCGTGGTACCGGCGCGCGGCTGCTCGTCGATGGCGAAGCTCAACGGCTCGCCCTTGCGTTGGGGGATCGACACCGGGGTGATCTCGTCGGCGAACCGGCCGGCCTCGATGGCGGCCACGGCTTTCTGCTGCGAGGCCGCGGCGAAGGCGTCCTGGACGGAGCGGTCGAGGCCGTACTGGTCCACCAGGTTCTCCGCGGTGATGCCCATGTGGTAGTCGTTGAAGGCGTCCCACAGGCCGTCGCTGATCATCGTATCGACCACCTGCCCATGGCCCATGCGCAGGCCGGTACGCGCCTTGGGCAGCACGTAGGGTGCCTGGCTCATGCTTTCCTGGCCGCCGGCGATGACGATCTCGGCATCGCCGCAGCGGATCGCCTGGGTCGCCAGGTGCAACGCCTTGAGGCCCGAGCCGCAGACCTTGTTCAGGGTCAGCGCCGGCACCGACGCGGGCAGCCCGGCGGCGATGGCGGTCTGGCGGGCGGGGTTCTGCCCGGCGCCGGCGGTGAGGACCTGGCCGAGGATCACTTCATCCACCTCGGCGCCTTGCAGGCCGGTCTGCTCCAGCAGGCGGCGGACCACGACGGTGCCCAGTTCCACCGCGCTCAACCCGGCGAGCGCGCCCTGGAAGCTGCCGATGGCGGTACGGGTGGCGGCGACGATGACGACCTCTTGCATGGCATGTTCCTCGAAAGCGAAGGCGGCGGGCCGCGATCGCCTATGTTGGCACAGCGCTTCCGCGCTCGACCAGCACGCGAACCGGCCGGTCAGCCGCGGTCCGCCAGGCCCAGGCGGCGACGCGAGCGGTGTATCGCGCCATTGCGCACCGCCCAACGCAGCAGCGGCGCCAGGCTGCGCACGCCCTGGCGCAGCAGCGCCGCACGCAGCGGTCCGAGGTGGCGGCCGAGTTCGAGGCGGGCCCAGGGCGGCAGCAGCTCGACCCCCGCGTGCAGCAGCAGTTTGCCCACCGGTACGGCGAGGGCGCTGGGCGCCGGCGCGTCGAAGAGAATGCGCAGGATTTCCTGCGAGCGCTGGTCGCCCAGCAGATGCGGGCGCATGGCGACGAGGTAGGCCTCGACCTGTGCACGGGTGCGCGGCACGTTGCGCGCGCCCAGCCGCTCGGCGACCCGCGCGACCTCGGCGTAATAGCGATCCTGATCGGGACCCGACAGGTATGGGTTGCGGTAGCGCAGGTGCGCGCGGAGGAAACTGCTCACCTCGGCGACGTGCACCCAGGTGAGCAGGTCCGGATCGCTGGCGGCATAGGGGCGCCCGTCCGGCGCGGTGCCGACCACCCGCAGGTGGATGAGGCGGACCTTCTCGATCAGCCGTTCGGCATCTTCGCGGCCGGCGAAGGTGGTGCCGGAAATGAACTGGCCGGTTCGGCGCAGGCGGCCGATCAGGTCCTCGCGGAAATTCGAATGGTCCCAGACCCCGGCCAGCGCCAGTGGATGCAGGGCTTGCATGAGCAGCGCGGCGATGCCGCCGACCATCATGCTGGTGAAGTCGCCATGCACCTGCCAGCACACGGCATGCGGGCCGAACAGGCCGGGATCGCCCGGCGGCTGCTCGAAGTCGATCTGCTTGAGGGCGACGCCGCTCAGGCTGAGGACTTGGCTTTCGATACGACGGCGGAGGCATTCCATAGGCGCGCAGGCTAACCGGTCCCGGCGCCGGCTCCAAGAGGGCGAGTCGGGCGCGGGCTCCCGTGGCGCGGGGCTGGCCGCGCGTTCGAGCCGATCCGCACCGCGGGCTCAGCGGTTCAGGCGCTGCTCGATCAGCTCGGCGACCACCGCCGGTTCGGCGAGGGTCGAGGTGTCGCCCAGGCTGTCCAGCTCGTTGCAGGCGATCTTGCGCAGGATGCGCCGCATGATCTTGCCCGAGCGGGTCTTCGGCAGCCCGGGTGCCCACTGGATCAGTTCAGGCCGGGCGAAGCCGCCGATTTCCTTGCTCACCAAGGCCAGCAGGGCGGTGCGCAGGGCCTCGTCCGGTTCCACACCGCGCATCGGCGTGACGAAGGCGTAGACACCCTGGCCCTTGACCTCGTGGGGATAGCCGACCACTGCGGCTTCGGCCACCGCGTCGTGCAGGACCAGGGCGCTTTCCACCTCGGCGGTGCCGATGCGATGGCCGGAGACGTTGATCACGTCGTCCACCCGTCCGGTGATCCAGTAGTCGCCTCCCTCGTCGCGGCGTGCGCCGTCGCCGGTGAAGTAGTAACCGGGGTAGGGGGCGAAGTAGGTGTCGAGCAGGCGCTGGTGATCGCCATGGATACTGCGGATCTGGCTCGGCCAGCTCGAGCGGATGGCCAGCAGGCCGCTGCCGGCGCCGACGATCTCCTCGCCGTGCTCGTCCAGCAGCACTGGCTGCACGCCGAAGAACGGACGGGTCGCCGCGCCCGGCTTGAGCGCAGTGACGCCGGCGAGCGGGGTGATCATCACGCTGCCGGTCTCGGTCTGCCACCAAGTGTCTATGATCGGGCAGCGGCGTTCGCCGGCCACGTTGTACAGCCATTCCCAGGCTTCCGGGTTGATCGGTTCGCCGGCGGTGGCCAGCAGGCGCAGGCTGGCGCGCGAGGTTTGGCGCACCGGCGCCTCGCCCTCGCGCATGAGGGCGCGGATCACCGTGGGCGCGGTGTAGAAGATGTTCACCCGGTGCTTGTCGATCACCTGCCACATGCGCGAGGCGTCCGGGTACAGCGGGATGCCCTCGTACATCAGGCTGGTCGCGCCGTTGGCCAGCGGGCCGTAGACCAGGTAGGTATGGCCGGTGATCCAGCCGACGTCGGCCGAACACCAGTGGATATCGCCGTCGTGGTAATCGAACACGTACCTGTGGCTCAGGGCGGCGGCCAGCAGGTAGCCGCCGGTGCTGTGCAGGACGCCCTTGGGTTTGCCGGTGGACCCGGAGGTGTAGAGGATGAACAGCGGGTCTTCCGCGTCCATCCATTCCGGCGGGCAGCTGTCGCTGACCCCGTGCAGGGCCTCGTGGTACCAGATGTCGCGACCCTGGACCCAGTCCACCTCGCCCTGGGTGCGTTCGACCACCACCACGGTGGAGACCTGCGGGCATTGCGTCAGGGCCTGGTCGACGTTCTGTTTCAACGGGATGTACTTGCCGCCGCGTACGCCTTCGTCGGCGGTGATCACCACCCGGCAGTCGGCGTCGAGGATACGTTCGCGCAGGGCATCCGGCGAGAACCCGCCGAACACCACCGAGTGCACCGCGCCGATGCGCGCGCAGGCGAGCATCGCATACGCCGCTTCCGGCACCATCGGCATGTAGATGCAGACCCGATCACCCTTGGCCACGCCCCGGTCCTTGAGCACATTGGCCAGGCGGCAGACGTTGCGGAACAGCTTGTTGTAGGTGATGTGCGCCGATTCGGCCGGGTCGTCGCCTTCCCAGATGAAGGCCACCTGGTCGCCGCGCTCGCGCAGATGACGGTCGATGCAGTTGTGGGCGACGTTCAGCTTGCCGCCCTTGAACCATTCCACCCGGCCTGCGGCGAAATCCCCGGCGTACAAGGTGTCCCAGGGGGCGAACCAGTCGAGGAAGGCGGTCGCCTGTTCGCTCCAGAACAACTCCGGCTGCTCGAGGGATTGTCGGTAGAGGCGCCGGTAGCCGGCTTCGTCGAGGAGCGCGCGCTGGCGGGTGGCGGCGGAAACGGGGTGGCGGTCGATGTCGAACATGGCGGCGGTTCCTTTTTGTCGTTGTGCCCGCGATGCCCCGGCCTGGACCGGGCGCGCGCCCGGTTCGAGCCTTGATGCGTGCGGGACCGTCGCCGGCCCCGCGGCATCAACCGCGATGGCGGCCGCGGAAGAAGTCGATCAGGCCTTGCGTCGAGGCGTCCTCAGCCGGGCTTTCCTCGCTGCCTACCAGCCGAGAATAGACGCCCTTGCCCAGTTCCTTGCCCAGTTCCACGCCCCACTGGTCGAAGGCGTTGATGCCCCAGAGCACGCTTTGCACGTAGACCTTGTGCTCGTACATGGCGATCAGCGCGCCAAGGCGCCGTGCGCTGATGCGCTCGACCACCAGGGTGTTGCTCGGCCGGTTGCCGGGCACCACCTTGTGCGGCGCCAAGCGCTGCACCTCGGCTTCCGGCAGGCCCTTGCCGCGCAGTTCGGCTTCCGCTTCGGCGCGGCTCTTGCCGAGCATCAGCGCCTGGCTCTGGGACAGGCAGTTGGCATACAGCCATTGATGGTGATCGGCCACCGGGTTGTAGCTGCTCACCGGCACGATGAAGTCGGCGGGGATCAGGTGGGTGCCCTGGTGCAGCAATTGATGGTAGGCGTGCTGGCCGTTGCAACCGACGCCGCCCCAGATCACCGGGCCGGTGCCGCTGGTGACCGGGGTGCCGTCCACCCGCACGCTCTTGCCGTTGGACTCCATGTCCAGTTGCTGCAGGTGGTCGGTGATGTTCCGCAGGTAATAGTCGTAGGGCAGGATGGCGTGGCTGCGCGCGCCCCAGAAGTCGCCGTACCAGACGCCGAGCAAACCGAGCAGGACCGGGATGTTGCGCTCGAAGGGCGCGGTCTGGAAATGCTGGTCCATGCTGTAGGCGCCGGACAGCAGCTCCTTGAAGTTGGAAATGCCGATCGACATGGCGATCGGCAGGCCGATGGCCGACCACAACGAATAGCGGCCGCCGACCCAATCCCACATGGGGAAGATGTTCTCCTCGCGGATACCGAAGGCGATGGCCGCCTCGCGGTTGCTGGAGACCGCGATGAAGTGACGGTACAGCTCTTCCTCGCTGCCGCCCTGGGCCAGGTACCAGCCACGCGCCGCCTGGGCGTTCTTCAGGGTTTCCAGGGTGTTGAAGGACTTGCTGGAAACGATGAACAGGGTGGTTTCGGCATTCAGCTTGCTGGCCAGCTCGCGGAACTCGCTGCCGTCGATGTTCGCCAGGTAGTGGCAACGCACGCCTTTCTGGGCAAAGGGCAGCAGCGCCTCGGAGACCAGTTGCGGACCGAGGAAGGAACCGCCGATGCCGATGTTCACCACGTCGGTGATCGGCTTCTCGGTGTAGCCGCGCCACAGGCCGTTGTGCACGTAGCCGACCAGTTCGGTCATCTGGTGCAGCACCCGCTGCACTTCGGGCATGACGTCGACGCCGTCGACCTTGACCTTGTCGCCCATCGGGCGGCGGAGCGCGGTGTGCAGGACCGGGCGGCCCTCGGTGTTGTTGATCACGTCGCCGCGGAACATCGCCTTGATCGCGTCGGCCAGATGCGCCTCCTCGGCGAGTTTGACCAACAGCGCCAGGCTGTCTTCGCGGATCAGGTTTTTCGAATAATCGAGGAACAGGCCGCAGGCGCTGAGGCTGAAACGCTTGAAGCGCTCGGGGTCGTCGGCGAAGGCCTGGCGCATGCTGAAATCGCTCAGTTCCTGGCGGTGGGCCTGCAAGGTGTGCCAGCTGGGCAATTGGGTGACATCGATCGGGGTCAGGTGGTGGTCCATGGTGTCCCTTAGAGTGAACGGGCTGCTGTCTTTTTGGAGCCTGGAAAAGCCCGGTGCGTTCCGGGTTTCAGTCTAGCGGATCGCGCCAGCCGCGGGGCCCTGTAGGGCGCGGCTCGCGGCGACCGCCCTGGCACCGCGCAGCGTTCCGCGCGCGCCGGCAGGCGATCCGGTGTCTGCGCGGACTCATCGCAAGGCCAGCGAGGAGAGCCGGAGGAGTGGGGTTCGCGTCTGGCCTGGAACAGGCCGGACCGACGCCTCGCCTCGCCAGGCCGGGCCGGAAAGCCTGGTGGTGAGCCGGGCGGATCGGCCCGGTCGTCTTCGACGGGGCAGGAGCCAGGCGGGGAGGCGGCGTGACGGGCCGCGCCGCCGGCCGGGGGCCAGCGGCCACGGCGCGTCGGCTCAAAGGCTTTGGGGAAGGCTCAGGGCCAGGTTGTCGATCAGCCGGGTCGGTCCCATGTAGGCGGCCGCGAGAATCACCAGATCGCGATCGTCGACAGCGGCCGGGCGCAGGCTGGTCGCCTCGCGGATTTCCAGGTAATCGGTGCGGAAACCGGCCTGGCTCAGGTGCAGCAGCCCTTCGGCGATCAGCCCGGGGTAGTCCCGCCGGCCTCCGCGCAGGTCCGCCGCCAGGCCTTGCAGGACCCGGTACAACGCCGGCGCGGCGGAGCGCTGGGCCTGGTCGAGATAGCCATTGCGGGACGACAGGGCCAGCCCGTCCTCGGCGCGCACCGTCGGCCCGCCGATGATCTCGATGGGCATGTTCAGGTCGCGCACCAGCTTGCGGATCACCGCCAGTTGCTGGAAGTCCTTCTCGCCGAAGACCGCCAGGTCCGGCTGGACCATGTTGAACAGTTTGCTCACCACGGTGGCCACGCCTTCGAAATGCCCGGGGCGGCTGCCGCCGCACAGGCCTTCGGATACCAGCGGGACGCTGACCCGGGTCTGTCCGTCCATGCCGTCCGGGTACATGTCCTCGACCCCCGGATGGAACAGCAGGTGGCAGCCGGCCTCGGTCAGTCGCTGCTGATCGGCGGCCAGGCTGCGCGGGTATTTGTCCAGGTCTTCGTGGGGGCCGAATTGCAGCGGATTGACGAACACGCTGGCGACCACGAAGTCGGCGTGGCGCGCGGCGCGCTCCACCAGGGCCGCATGGCCGGCGTGCAGGTTGCCCATGGTCGGCACCAGGCCGATGCGCTTGCCTTCGCGGCGCGCCTGTGACACGGCGGCGCGCAGTTCACGGACGGTGGTCAGAGTGATCATGCGGAAAACCCATGTTCGGCGGCGGGGAAGCTTCCCTCTTTCACCGCGGTGACGTATGCGCTCATGGCGCCCTGGATACTGCCCTGGCCCTCCATGAAGTTCTTGACGAATTTGGGTACGCGGCCGCTCAGCGACAGGCCGAGCATGTCGTGCAGCACCAGGACCTGGCCGTCGGTGGCCGGGCCGGCACCGATGCCGATCACCGGGATCTTCACCGACTGGGTGATCTCCGCGGCGAGTTCGCTGGGCACGCACTCCAGCAGGAGAAGCGCCGCGCCGGCCTGTTCCAGGGCCATGGCATCGGCTCGCAACTGGCGGGCCTGGGCTTCGCCGCGACCCTGGACCCGGAAACCGCCGAGCACGTTGACCGCCTGCGGGGTCAGGCCGAGGTGCGCGCAGACCGGGATGCCGCGTTCGGCGAGCAGGCGGATCGGCTCGGCCAGCCAGGCCGCGCCTTCGAGCTTCACCATGTGCGCACCGGCCTGCATCAGCGCGGCGCTGCTGGCGAAGGTCTGTTCGAGGGTGGCGTAGGACATGAACGACAGGTCGCTGATGATCAGGGCGCCGAGGTTGCCGCGCTTGACCGCCGCGGTGTGGTAGACCATGTCGGCGGTGCTTACCGGCAGCGTACTGTCGTGGCCCTGGAGGACCATGCCCAAGGAGTCCCCCACCAGGAGTACGTCGGCCCCCGCCTGATTGGCGGCGCGGGCGAAGGTGGCGTCGTAGGCGGTGAGCATGGCGATCTTCTCGCCTTTCTGCTTCATCGCTTGCAGGGTGAGCAGGGTGACATCAGGCATGGAATACGTCCTCTTCCGGGGCGTGCTGGAACGATGGCGCCGAGGGACGGGTCGCGTGCCGAACGAGCGAATTGGGTGATGTCGCCGCCTGGAGCGCGCCCTGTCTTGTTGTTCGCGGGCGATCCGCATCGCATCCGGCCGCCACGATCGGCGTCGGGCCGGGCGACGGGACGCCTATAGTCCCGATGGGGCTGCGCGAAGTCAATCGGGCCTGTTACCGGCGTGTTACGGCGTTACCGAAATGTCGGATGCGGCGCCCAGCCGTTCCAGCCCGGTGAAGGGGCAGGCGTCGAGCAGGGCCCGCAAGGGACGGCCGTCGGGCAGGCGCAGGTCGCCGGCGATCTCGGCGAGGGGATAGAGCACGAAGGCGCGCGCGTGCATGTGGTAGTGGGGCAGGGTCAGGCGCGGCGAGTCGAGCGTCCGTTCGCCGTAGAGCAGGATGTCCAGGTCGAGGGTCCGCGGCCCCCAGCGCTCGGCCTTGCGTACTCGACCCTGCTCCCGTTCGATGGCTTGCAGGGCGTCGAGCAGAAGGAGGGGATCGAGCCGGGTGTCCAGGGCCGCCACCGCATTGACGTAGCGGGGCTGATCGGCGGGGCCGAGGGGGTCGCTGGCGTACAGGGAGGAGACCGCGGCCAGACGCGAGTCCGGCAGCCGGGCCAGGGCGGCGAGCGCCGCTTCCAGTTGCGCCCGGGGCTTCGCCAGGTTGCTGCCCAGGCCGATGTAGGCCCGTTCCATCGTCACTCGCCGCTGGGCGCCGCGTCGCCTTCGCCGCGCCCGCTGCGCCGCCGCCGTCCGCCGCTGCGGCGGCGTTTGCGTGGAGCGCCGCTGGGGCCGTCTTCCCTGTCTTTGTCCTTGCTGCCGAGCTCGCGGATCATGGTGCGGCGCTCGCTGTCGCTGGCGTCCTGGTAATCCGTCCACCAATCGCCGAGGCCATCGGTGCGTTCGCCGGCGCCTTCGCGGAGCAGGAGGAAATCGTAGCCGGCACGGAAGCGCGGGTTCTCCAGTAGCAGGTCGGCGCGTTTGCCGCTACGCCGCGGCAGGCGCTCCTGCATGTCCCAGATTTCCCGGATCGGGATGGTGAAGCGTTTGGGGATGGCGGTGCGCTGGCATTGTTCGCTGATGAGTTCGTGGGCCGCTTCCTGCATCGCCGGAATCGGCGGCATGCCGCGGTCCTGCAGGAGCACCACGCGGGCGGGCAGGGCCGGCCAGAGCAGGGCGGCGAAGAGGAACGCCGGCGTGACCGGTTTGCCCTGGTGGATGCGCGCATCGGTGTTGGCCAGCGCTTGGCGGATCAGCTTGCCGGCGTATTCCGGGTCGCGCGCCAGGGCGGCGCCGCTGGCCGGGAACAGGGGGGTGAACAGACCGAACTCGCAGAGCAGGTCGAACGTCCGTTCGGCCTTGCCGCCGAGCATCAGCTTGAGCACTTCGTCGAACAGCCGGGCCGAGGGAATGTCCCGCAGCATCGGCGCGAGTTTGTGGATCGGGGCGGCACTGTGTTTTTCGATTTCGAAGTCGAGCTTGGCGGCGAAGCGGATGGCCCGCAGCATCCGCACCGGATCTTCCAGGTAGCGCTGTTCGGGATCGCCGATCAGCCGGATCAGGCGGTTGCGGATGTCGTGTACGCCGTTGGCGTAGTCGAGAATGCGTTCGCTCGCCGGGTCGTAGTACAGCGCGTTGATGGTGAAGTCGCGACGCTGGGCGTCGTCCTCCAGGCTGCCGTATACGTTGTCGCGGAGGATGCGTCCGCTCTCGTGGCGCGACGACTGCGAGGTGTTCTCTTCCTCGTCGCCCACCGGATGGTTGGCGCGGAAAGTGGCGACCTCGATGATCTCGCGACCGAACTGGACGTGGGCCAGCTTGAAGCGGCGGCCGATCACCCGGGCATTGCGGAATTCCGCGCGGACCTGCTCGGGGGTGGCGCTGGTGGCGACGTCGAAATCCTTGGGCTCCATGTCCAGCAGCAGGTCGCGTACGCAACCGCCCACCAGATAGGCCTGGTAGCCGGATTTCTGCAGGCGCTCGACCACGCTCACCGCATGCCGGCTGATGCGCTCGCGTTTGAGCGCGTGTTGATTGTTGCCCAGCACGGCGGGAGTGCTACGCGGATGCTGGCGGCGCAAAGGAGAACGTAAAGACTGGAACAGCTTCTTCAGCATGGGGTGCACTGTTTTGCGGAATGGGCGGCCGGAATGATGAATGACCGCATAGGTGGCGCGGATTCTAGCATTGGCTGGGGGGATGTTGAATGACGCAGGGGGCGGGTGTCAAAGCTACTGGGGGAGCCGAAGCTCCCCCCCAAATTGGTGCGTGCTTTGTTTTTATTGTTATTTCGGGCTTGTTGTTCTTGTTGTTGGACCCGTTCCGGATAACCCATGGTTTCCGGAAAAACCCTCGACTCGAGGGTCAATAGCAAACGGATTGCTTTGGTCGCTGACGTTGCCTCGATCATGAAGATCCAACCAGTTCGGGTGCTGCCTCGTGGCAGTTTTATTGTTCTCGGTCTGGTCCCGGGGCTAGGCCCCTCGAGCAACTTCTCCTCCATGAGGAGCCAGTTAGTTTCCAAAAGAATCAGTTAGCTGCGCCTCCGCGTTGTTGTTTTTATTGTGCTAGAGCCGGTACGTCTTATTTTTATTGTGGGTTTCAGCGTTTGTTATTGTTGTTGTGCCTGAGATAAAGCAGATGCCGTGCCAGGTTTTTAATTCTCTTTAAAAACAATAGTTTGCGATTTTAGGTGGCGTGCGCGACAGCATTTTCCGGTGGAGTTCCGTTACCGATAGCCCCGTTTTGTTACGGGTCTTGTGGGGGTGGTAACAGCTCCGAAGGGCGAGCTAGACACCTTGCGAGATTGAAAAGGCGGCGCCGCGGGACCCATCAGGGAGGCTAGGGAAGGGCAGGGTACGCAGCCAGGGGTGGGCCTGGCTGGGGGGAAGTGCGATCAGGTGCCGGTGACGGCGCTGGTCTTGCGGCGCGGGATGCCCAGCCGTTGGCGGCGTTCCCATAGGCACTTGCGGCTGATGCCCAGCTTGCGGGCCAGTTCCGTCTCGGTCATGTGGTCCTGATGCTCCAGCACGAAATGCTGGAAATAGTCTTCCAGGGACAGGTCTTCGGTGGGTTCGTGGTTGTTGCTCGGCAGCAGCGCGCTGTCGCCGTAAGCCTCGTCCTGATCGAGGTCGTCGAGGGTATCCAGCTCGATGTCGATGCCCAGCAGCTCCGCGGAAATGTCCGGGCTTTCGCACAGGATCGCCGCCCGCTCGATGGCGTTCTCCAGCTCGCGCACGTTGCCCGGCCAGGAGTAATGGCGGATGGCTTGCTCGGCGTCCGCGGCGAAGCGCAGGTCCGGGCGGCCCATGCGGGTGCATTGGCGTTCCAAGAAGGCCCGGGCGATTTCGATCACGTCGCTGCCACGCTCGCGCAACGGCGGCAGTTTCAGCGAGATGACGTGCAGGCGGTAATAGAGGTCTTCGCGGAACTGGGCGGTCTTGGCCAGGGTTTTCAAGTCCCGGTGGGTCGCTGCGATCAGGCGTACGTCGACCTTCTGTGACTGCACCGAGCCGACCCGGCGGATCTCGCCTTCCTGCAATACGCGGAGCAGGCGTGCCTGGGCTTCCAGGGGCAGTTCGCCGATCTCGTCGAGGAACAGCGTGCCGCCGTCGGCGGCCTCCACCAGCCCGGCGCGGCCGGCGCTGGCGCCGGTGAAGGCGCCTTTCTCGTGGCCGAAGAGTTCCGATTCGATGAGGGTTTCCGGGATCGCCGCGCAGTTGACCGAGATCAGCGGCGCCTTGGCGCGCTTGGACAGGTTGTGCAGGGCACGGGCGACCAGTTCCTTGCCGGTGCCCGACTCGCCTTGGATCAATACGTTGGAGTCGGTCGGGGCGACCTTGCGGATCTTGCCGTAGAGGTCCTGCATCGGCCCGCAGGTGCCGATGATGCCGATCTCGCCTTCGGCGGCATTCGACTTGTCGGCGCCGCGGGGCGAGCCCGTGTTGCGCTCGCCGGCCGGCGCGGCCTTGGTGTTCTGGCGGTCCTTGATGATCCGGGCCACGGCCTGGAGCATCTCGTCGTGATCGAAGGGTTTGGCGATGTAGTCGACCGCGCCCATCTTCATCGAATCCACCGCGGAGCGCAGGCTGGCATAGCTGGTCATGATCAGCACCGGCGCGCCTTGGGCCAGCTTGATCAATTCGGTGCCGGGCGCGCCCGGCAGGCGCAGGTCGCTGACCACCAGATCGAAGCCCGGGATGCTGTAGCGTTCCTGGGCTTCCTGCACCGAGCCGGCTTCGCTGACCTGATACTGGTTGCGTTCCAGCAGGCGGCGCAAAGCGGAGCGGATGATGGTTTCGTCTTCGACGATCAGAATATGTGGCATTAATCAGGCTCTCTCGACGGTCTCGGAGGCGGTTCGAGGCATCGCGCGGGGCACTTCGGGAGGGCGGTGCGCTGGCGTATCCAGTGGCTGGATCGCGTCGTCGCCGAATTCCTCGCTGCGCGCGTCTTCTCTTCCCTGCACTCGCTAATTCACTGCGGACGTCGCTTCGACATACCGGGGCAGGCTCACCCGAATGCGGGTGCCGCGTTGCCGTTCGGGATCGGCCGGGCTGTCGATGGTGATTTGTCCATAATGCTCTTCCACGATCGAATAGACCAGTGCGAGACCGAGGCCGGTGCCCTTGCCGGGGTCCTTGGTGGTGAAGAACGGTTCGAACAGGCGATCCATGATCGCCTTGGGAATCCCGCTGCCCTCGTCCTCCACCACCAGTTCGACGGTGTGCTCCTGCCGCTCGCTGCGCACGCGGATGGCGCCGCCGGCGGGCGAGGCGTCGCGGGCGTTGGAGAGCAGGTTGATCAATACCTGGGCCAGGCGTTGCGGGTCGCCTTCGGCGAGGTGGTGCGGGTCGCAGAGGTTGAAGAACTGCACCTCCACGCTGCGGCGGTTCAGCGACAGCAGAGCGATGGCTTCCTGCGCCACGTCGGCCAGGCACACCGGTTCGTGGGCTTCCTGGCGGCCGCCGGCATGGGCGAAGCTCATCAACGACTGGACGATGCGCGAGACGCGCTTGGTCTGCTCGAGAATCTGTCCGCTGATCTCCGCCAGCTCCCCGTCCTCCTCGTGTTCTTCGCGCAGGTTCTGGGCGAGGCAGGCGATACCGGTGATCGGGTTGCCGATCTCGTGGGCCACGCCCGCGGCGAGGCGGCCGATGGAGGCCAGGCGCTCCGAATGGACCAGCTTGTCCTCCAGCAGCTCGGTATCGGTGACGTCCTCCATCAACAGCACCAGCCCGGTGTTACCGGGAGCCAGCGGTTCGTCGATGGCCGCCTTGTGCAGGTTCAGCCAGCGCGTCTGCCCGTCGAGGGACAGGCGCTGCTTGTGCAGGTGCTCGTCCGCCTGCCGGGTGAAGCCTTCGAGCAAGCCGCGCCAGGGCTCGTCGAGGGCCGACAGGCGCGAGCCGACCACCCGCTGCGCGGGAATCTCGGTGAGCTCTTCCATGGCCCGGTTCCACATGAGGATCTCCTGGTCCTTGGCCAGGGAACAGACTCCCATGGGCAGTTCCTGCAAGGTCTGCCGGTGGTAGCGGCGCAACGCGTCCAGCTCGGCGGCCAACCCGGTGAGGCGCGACTGGTAGTCCTCCAGCCGGGTCTCGATGAAGTGGATGTCCTCGGTGACATAGCTCTCGCTGCCGGTCTTGTAGGGCAGGAAGGTTTCCACCAGGTCCTGGGCCACGCTGGGGCCCATCAGCCCGGACAGGTTGGCCTCGATGCGGTCGCGCAGCCGTCGCAGGGCATAGGGCCGACGCTCGTCGAACGGCAGGTGCAGGTCGCGCAGCGCCTGTTCGATTTCCTTCTGCGCGGTCTTCGCCCCGAGGGGCTTGGCCAGTTGCGCGGCGAATTCCTGGGGCGAGTTGGCGCTGAGCTCGCGCCGTTGCGGACGGCGGACGTTGTCCACCATGCAGGCCTCGGCGGCGCTGCGCTCTTCCGGGCTGGCCTCGCTGAACAGCGACACCAGGGTGAACACCAGCACGTTGGCGGCGAGGGAGGCGATGGCCGCCAGGTGCCAACTGGTGTCGTCCGGCACGTAGATCATGTCCAGCAGCGGCAGGTAGAACCCCTGCGGGTCGCCGATCAGCGGCAGCAGCAGGGACAGCGCCCACACCGCCATGCCGGCCAGCAGCCCGGTGATGAAACCGCGCCGGTTGGCGGTCGGCCAGTACAGCACCGAGAGGGCGCCGGGGAGGAATTGCAGGGTGGCGACGAAGGCGACGATGCCCAGGTTGGCCAGGTCGTGCTCGGTGCCGAGCAGCAGGTAGAAGCCATAGCCGGCCATGATGATGGCGATGATCAGGCCACGCCGGGTCCAGCGCAGCCAGCGGTAGATGTTGCCTTCCGCGGGAGGCTGGTAGAGCGGAAGCACCAGGTGGTTGAGGGCCATGCCGGAGAGCGCCAGGGTGAGCACGATGATCAGTCCGCTGGCGGCGGACAGCCCGCCGATGTACGCAAGCAGCGCCAGGGCGTTGCTGTTCAGGGCGATGCCCAGCCCCAGGGTGAAGTATTCGGGCGCGGTGGCGGCGCCGACCTTCAGCGCGGCCCAGAGGATCAGCGGCACCGCCAGGCTCATCAGTAGCAGGAACAGCGGCAGGCCCCAACTGGCGCTGACCATGGCCCGCGGGTTGAGGTTCTCGGTGAAGGTCATGTGATACATGTGCGGCATGACGATCGCCGAGGCGAAGAACACCAGCAGCAGGGTGCGCCACGGGCCTTCCTGCAAGGGGGTGTGCAGGGTCGAGAGGGCGGTCTGGTTCTGCAACAGCCAGAGTTCCAACTCATGGGGCCCGCCGAACACCCCGTAGAGGGCGTACAGGCCGATGCCGCCCAGGGCCACCAGCTTGACCAGCGACTCGAAAGCGATGGCCACCACCAGGCCCTCGTGCCGCTCGCGGGTGGCGATCTGGCGGGCGCCGAACAGGATGGTGAACAGCGAGATCAGCCCGCAGAAACCCAGGGCCACCCGTTGCTGCACCGGTTCGCGGGTGAGAATGCCGATGGAATCGGCCACCGCCTGGATCTGCAGGGCCAGCAACGGCAGCACGCCGATCAGCATGAACAGCGTGGTCAGGGCGCCCGCCCAGGTGCTGCGGAAGCGGAAGGCGAAGAGGTCGGCGAGGGACGACAACTGGTAGGTGCGGGTGATGCGCAGGATCGGGTAGAGCAACACCGGTGCCAGGAGGAAGGCGCCGGAAATGCCCAGGTAGCTGGCGAGGAAGCCATAGCCGTACTGGTAGGCGAGGCCGACGGTGCCGTAGAACGCCCAGGCGCTGGCATACACGCCGAGGGACAGGGTGTAGGTCAGGGGGTGGCGGATGATCCGCTTGGGTACCACGCCCCGCTCGCTGAGCCAGGCGATGCCGAACAGGACCAGCAGGTAGGCGGTGCTGATCAGCACCAGGTGGCCGAGGCTAAAGCTCGTCAGCATCGCGTTGACTCTGCAGGATGAAGGTCACCACGATGAGGATCAGCCACAGCAGGTAGGGCCGGTACCAGGCGCCGTTGGGGTCGATCCACCAATCCATGATGGCCGGGGAGAACAGGTAGATCCCAACCACCAGGAGCAACACCAGTCGATAGATGTACATGCCGCTTCTCGCGTCGAGTGTGCGGCGATGGTACTGGAGGCCGGGGTTGGCCGGAAGCGCCGGAAGCGGGCCGGCTCAGACCAGCTGCGCTTCGGCGAGCGTGCGGGTGCGGGGGATGCCCTCGACGCGCCAATGGGCGACGCCCCACTGCAACACCCCCTCGACCCCGGCGTCGGCCAGGTCCGCCGGTGGCCGTTGGCCCAGGGCGCGCAGGGCGCGGGTCAGGAGCGGCGCGGCCTGGTCGGCGGCGAGCGGCGGCGAACGATAGGTCTTGCCCAGCTTGTGCCCATCCGGCTGGATGATCAGCGGAACGTGCAGGTAGCGCGGCTGCGGCAGCCCCAGCAGTTCCTGCAAGTAGAGCTGGCGGGGCGTGGAGTCGAGCAGATCGGCGCCGCGCACCACGTCGGTCACGCCCTGCCAGGCGTCGTCGAGCACCACCGCCAACTGGTAGGCGAACAGGCCGTCGCGGCGGCGGATGACGAAGTCGCCGACCTCGCGGCCTAGGTGCTGGCGGTATTCGCCCTGCACCCGATCGACGAAGCCATAGCCGAGCTGCGGCACGCGGATGCGCACGGCCGCCTCCTCCAGCGGGTGGCAGGCGTCGCGGCAGGTACCGCGGTAGAGGCCGCCGTTCTGCTCGAGCTGCTTGCGCGAGCAGGTGCAGGCATAGGCCAGGCCCTGTTCGGACAAGCGCTGGATCACCGCGGCGTAGGCGGCGTGACGGTCGCTCTGGCGCACGCATTCGCCGTCCCAATGCAGGCCGTAGGCCTCCAGCGCGCGCAGGATCGCGGCCTGTGCGCCGGCCATTTCCCGGGGCGGATCCAGGTCTTCCATGCGCAGCAACCAGCGGCCGCCGACGGCGCGCGCGTCGAGCCAGGACGCGAGTGCCGCGACCAGGGAGCCGAAATGCAGGTAGCCACTGGGTGTGGGAGCGAAGCGGCCGACGTAGGAGGGGAGATTCATCAGCGGAGCGGGGGCGAGGCATGTGAAACGGGGCGCCGTAGCGCCCCGTCGAGGATCAGGAACCGAGTTGCTTTTCCTTGATTTCCGCCAAGGTCTTGCAATCGATGCAGAGCGTGGCGGTGGGGCGGGCTTCCAGTCGGCGGATGCCGATCTCGACGCCGCAGGAATCGCACCAGCCGTACTCGTTTTCCTCGATCAGTTGCAGCGTCTCGTCGATCTTCTTGATCAGCTTGCGCTCGCGGTCGCGGGCGCGCAGTTCGAGGCTGAACTCTTCTTCCTGACTGGCGCGGTCGGCCGGGTCGGGGAAGTTGGCGGCTTCGTCCTGCATGTGGTGCACGGTACGGTCCACCTCTTCCATCAACTCCTGTTTCCATTTGTTGAGGATGTCGGTGAAGTGAGCGCGCATGCGATCGCTCATGTATTCCTCGCCCTTGGTCTCGACGTAGGGCTCGTAACCACGGTTCAGCTGGCTATTCTGTTGCTTCGCTTTAGTGGGCATGATGACCGCCTCTCACTCTTTCTAATTCCTGCGCAGGACCGGTTATCCGGCCAACGGCGTCGGCCCCCTGCGACTGCAAGCCGGCGAACTTACCAGATCGAATCAGGCCGCGCCACTCCCGGTTGTCGTGGCTGCTGCAGCGATCGCAGGCGGTTGGTTAGAATCCCTTCTTTGCCTCTATATAAGGAAGGCCATGGCCACCTCCTACAGCGCACGCAGCCGCGCCATCGAACCTTTCCACGTGATGGCGCTGCTCGCCCGCGCCAACGAACTGCAGGCCGCCGGGCACGATGTGATCCACCTGGAGATCGGCGAGCCGGACTTCACCACCGCCGCCCCGATCATCGCCGCCGGCCAGGCCGCACTGGCCGCCGGCCATACCCGCTATACCGCGGCGCGCGGATTGCCGGCGCTGCGCGAAGCCATCGCCGGCTTCTATGCCGAGCGCAATGGGATCACTCTCGACCCCGAGCGCATCCTCGTCACGCCCGGCGGCTCGGGTGCCCTGCTGCTGGCCAGCGCCTTGCTGGTGGACCCCGGCAAGCACTGGCTGCTGGCCGATCCGGGCTATCCGTGCAACCGCCACTTCCTGCGCCTGGTGGAGGCGTCGGCGCAACTGGTGCCGGTAGGCGCCGAGACCCACTACCAACTGACCCCGGAACTGCTGGAGCGGCACTGGAACGCCGATAGCGTCGGCGCGCTGGTCGCCTCGCCAGCCAACCCCACGGGGACCCTGCTCGGTCGCGAGGCCTTGGCCGCGCTGTCGGCGACCCTGAAGGCGCGCTCGGGGCATCTGGTAGTGGATGAGATCTATCACGGGCTGACCTACGGCTGCGAGGCCGCCAGCGTCCTGGAAGTGGACGACTCGGCCTTCGTGCTCAACAGTTTCTCGAAATATTTCGGCATGACCGGCTGGCGCCTGGGCTGGCTGGTGGCACCCCCCGAGGCGGTGCCGGAACTGGAGAAGCTGGCGCAGAACCTCTACATCAGTGCGCCGTCCATGGCCCAGCATGCCGCCCTGGCCTGCTTCCAGCCCGAGACGCTGGCGCTGCTGGAGGAGCGCCGCCACGCCTTCGGCCAGCGCCGCGACTATTTATTACCGGCGCTGCGTTCCCTGGGGTTTCGCATCGAGGTGGAGCCCGAGGGCGCCTTCTACCTGTACGCCGATATCTCCGCGTTCGGCGGCGACGCCTATCGGTTCTGTCAGCACTTCATCGAAACCGAGCACGTGGCCTTCACCCCGGGGCTGGATTTCGGTCATCACCGGGCCGAGTGTCACGTGCGCTTCGCTTACACCCAGAGCCTGGAGCGCCTGGAACAGGCGGTCGAGCGCATCGCCCGGGGCCTGCGGACCTGGGCGGCGGTCCGATGAGGTTCGAGCCGGCCCTGGAGGAAGGCCGCCTGCTGCTGCGCTACAAGCGCTTTCTCGCCGATATCGAGACGCCCGCCGGGGAGCGCCTGACCCTGCACTGCCCGAACACCGGCTCGATGCTCAACTGCATGAGCCCCGGCGGGCGCGTCTGGTTCAGCCGCTCCAGCGATCCGCGGCGCAAACTGCCGGGGACCTGGGAGCTCAGCGAGACGCCCCAGGGCCGCCTGGCCTGCATCAACACCGCGCGGGCCAATCCGTTGGTGGAGGAGGCGCTGCGGGCCGGCACGCTGGCCGAGCTGACGGGCTTCACCGGGTTGCGCCGCGAAGTGGCCTACGGCCAGGAGCGCAGCCGCATCGACTTCCGCCTCGACTACCCCGAGGGCCCGGCCTACGTCGAGGTGAAAAGCATCACCCTGGGGTTCGCCGATACCGCGGTGGCGGCTTTCCCCGACGCGGTGACCCAGCGCGGCGCGAAGCATCTGCGCGAGCTGGCCACCCTGGCGTGCCAGGGCGTTCGCGCAGTGCAACTGTATTGCGTGAACCTGAGCGATATCGAGCGGGTACGCCCGGCGGCGGAGATCGATCCGCTGTACGCCGCGGCCTTGCGCGAGGCGGTGGCCGCCGGCGTCGAGGTCCTGGCCTATGGCGTCGTGCTGTCGACCGAGGCGATCCGCCTGGAGCGGCGCCTGGACGTGCTGATCGACTAGGGCTGGCGCGGGGGCGCGGTTTCCTGCATGGCGTTCAGTCCGTCTGCACCCAGAGGCCCTGGTCGTCCTCGCGACACGCCAGCGCATGCAGGGCGTCGCCGGCACAGGGGCCGGCGACGCATTCGCCGGATTCGATGAGGAACAGGGCGCCGTGGGTGGCACAACGGATCAGGCTGCCGCTGTCGTCGAGAAACCCGTCGGCCTGCCATTCCAGCGGCACATGGCGGTGGGGGCAACGGTTTTCATAGACATAGGCCTGGCCGTGCCTACGCACCGCCAGCAGCCTGATATTTCCGAGTTGGAAGCCCCGGCTCTGGCCTTCGGCCAGTGCATCCGGGGCGCAGAGCAGGATCATCGGCGCCTCCGCGAAAGGCGGGCATTATCCCGCTCCGCCGCGGCTTGCCAAGAGGGGTGCGCGTCCCTGCGCCGAACGGGGCGTCAGATTTCCCAGATCAGGTTGACCGCCGCGTGGCGGCCGGGTTGGCTGAAGCGTTGCAGGCCGGCGGTGTTCTCGCCGAGGCCCTGGACGTCGGCCCACTGCCAGTATTGCTTGTCGGTCAGGTTGAACAGCCCGGCGTTCACCGAGAAGGCTTCGCTGACCTGCCACCAGCCGTTGAGGTCGAGCACGCCATAGCCGGAGGTCTCGAACTGGTCGGTGGTCTGGCTCTTGTCGACGCGCTGCTTGGCCGCCACCAGGGTCCAGTTCAGCTCGCCGCCGAAAGTGCCGCTCTGCTCGCTGTAGCCCACGCCGAACACGCCCTTGAGCGGGTCGACGCTGTTGATCGGCTCACCGGTGCCTTCGTCCTTGCCGCGGGCGTAGGCCAGCGAGCCCATGGCGCGCCAGCCGCCGGGAAGGCCCAGGTGGTCGAGGAACAACTCGCCCTTGGCCTCGGCGCCGCGGATGGTCACGCGGTCGCGGTTGACGTACTGGAACTCGCCGTAGGGATAGCCGGGCACGCTGGAGGGGCGGCTGACCTGCTCGATGAAGTCGTCGTAGCGGTTGTAGAACAGCGAGACGCCGAAGCTGCCGAGGTCGTACTGCCCGCGCAGGCCCAGCTCGTAGCTGTCGCTGGTTTCCGCCTTGAGGTTGGTGTTGGCCAGGGTGCGGTACATGCCGGGGTTGATGAACTCGCCGAAGATCTCCACCGCCTGCGGGGCGCGGAAGCCGGCGGCGTATTGGCCATAAACGCTGTGGTGATCGTCGACCTGATAGGTGATGCCGAACTTGGGCGAGACCGCCGAATCCTCGAAGTCGCTCGGGCTGGCATCGGTGGCCTGACTGTTGAGGTACTCGCCGGTGGCGTGGGGTTTCATCTCATAGCGGTCGTAGCGCAGCCCAGGTAGCAGGGTCCAGCGGCCGATAGCAATGCTGTCCTGCACGAACAGCGCGTACTCGCTGGTGGTCGGGTCGGGAAAGTCGCTGGTGGGCAGTACCGGCGTACGGACCCCGCTGGCCAGCACGGTCTCGCCTCCTTCGCGCAGGTCACTGTTCTTCAGGCGCTTCAGGTCGACGCCGTAGACCAGCGCGTGGCGGGTCTCGCCGAGCTCGAACGCCTTGTCCAGCTTGCTGTTGAAGACCCAGAGCTTTTCCTCGTAGTGGGAATCGCGGGTGCGGTAGCGCGGCTGGTTCGCGACCACACGATCCTCGTAGGTGCGCTGGCGGGTCTGGCTGTCCTGATAGCTCAGTTGAGTCTGCATGCGATCGGCCAGCGGGTTGTCCAGGCGCAGCGTATGGGCCAGGGAGAACCGCTCGCGGTCGACGGCGTCGTCGGCGTCCTGGGTGCGGATGGTCGCGGTGCGGCTGTAGTTGCTCAGCACGCGGGTATCGACGTCGTTCTGGTAGCGTTCGTAGGTGAATTGCAGGCGCTCGCCCTCGGCGTAGTCCCAGCCGGCCTTGGCCAGCAGGTTGTCCGTGGTGTAGTCGAGCGGGTTGGTCTTTTCCCGCGCGCTGCCGATGCCGCCTTCATGGCCGTCGCTGTCGGTCGCCTGGCCGGTGCGCCGGCCGAGGTGCAGCAGGCCGTCGACGCTGCCCTGGCGCCCGGCCAGGGTGGTGCTGCGCAGCCAGCTGTCGTCGGCGCCGTCGTAGCCGGTCTTCAGGCGCGCGTAGAAGTCGTCGCCGTCCTCCAGGTAATCCGCGGCGTCCTTGGTGAGGAAGCTCACCGCGCCGCCGATGGCATCGCTGCCATAGAGCGAGCTGGCCGGCCCGCGGATGATTTCCACCTGCTTGAGGGTGTCGGGGTCGACGTAGTCGCGCTGCGCGCTGAGGAAGCCGCCGAAGGAGAAGGCGTCCGGCATGCTCACCCCGTCCACCTGGGTCAGCACGCGGTTACCGCCGATGCCGCGGATGGTGAAGCCCGAGAGCCCGAAGCGGCTGCCGCTGCCCCCCACCGAGACGCCCGGCTCGTAACGCACCAAATCCTTGATGTCCCTGACGTTCTTCTGGTCGATGTCGCGTTCGCTTTGCACCGACACGGTGCTCGGCACTTCGCCGAGGGTCTGTTCGTTCCGCGTGGCGGTCACCGTGACGGTATCGAACTGGGTGGCGGTCTTCTCCGCGGAGAGTGCGAGCGACGGGCTGAGCAGCAACAGGGCCAGCCAGGGACGAAGAGCGTGAGGAGGACGAACGGGCGACATGGATACTCCTGGTTATCGAGTTCCAGCCGACGCACGCGGAGCCCGCCGGGCGAACCCATGGGGTTGATGGCCCTGTTCGCGGGGACTTCGGATCGTCTCGGGCTTTCGCCCACCCTCTGCGGGGTTCAAACGTCCGCGTGCGTGGCCGGGGGTTGGCATCGGCGGCAAACCTTAGTCACCTTGACAGATAAATGCAAATAATTATCAAATGTATTCGTCTTTAGGATGTCGAAGCTCCGATGCTGCGCCTGACCCTCTACCTATTGCTGTCGCTCGCCTTGCACGCCGGTTTCGGCTGGTTGCTCCGCGAGTCGCCGCAGGTCGCCGGCGGAACCCACAGGAACGCGGCGGCCAGCGTAATACGGATCAGTCTGGCGCCGCTGGAGTCGCCAGCGGTTTCGGCGAATACGCCAAGCGCCTCGCCCGCACCCGTTGCGCCGGTTGTGGCCAAGCCGTCGAAAGCGGTCGAGCCGCCGCGTAGGGTAGAGGCGAAACCGCCGATCGCCCGGATCGAGCCCAGGGCTCGTTCCTCCGAGGTTCGCGCCAGGCCAGCCGAGCCACTCGCCCCGGCGGCCGGCACGGACCGGCCCGCGGCCTCGCCGGTCGCTCCGCGGCAGGTCGCGTCCTTGCCGGCCGCTCCGGCCGTCCCGGCTGCAGTGGAAGTGGTGAGCCGGGAGCCGGCATTCCTGCAACCGCCGACGCCACCGCGCTACCCGACCCAGGCCCGCCGCCGCAATCAGCAGGGGGTGGTCTGGGTGGAGGTCCGCCTGGACGAATTCGGGCAGCAGCGCGAGCTCAAGCTGTTGCGTTCGTCGGGGGTCGAGAGCCTCGACGTGGCTGCCCTGGAAGCGGTATCCGTCTGGCGTTTTCGCCCGGAAACCCAGGAGGGACGCCAAGTACCCAGCCGCGTGCAAATACCGATTCAATTCGCCCTGAAAGCGAACCCTTGATCCCAGGAGAATCCCATGACCGTCCAGATTCAGGCCGCCCCCGAACCTTCCGCGCTCTACCAGGCCTGGCAGGCCCTGCGTAACCAGCAGCCACGTCTGCGCAGCCGCGATGCCGCCGCCCATCTCGCAGTGAGCGAAGCCGAACTGACCGCCAGCCGCCTGGGTGTGGACGCGGTCCGTTTGCGGCCCGAATGGGCGAGCCTGCTGCCGGCCCTCGGCGACCTGGGTTACGTGATGGCTCTGACCCGCAACGAGCACTGCGTGCACGAGCGCAAGGGCTATTACCGGGAGGTGTCGATCATGGCCAACGGCCAGATGGGCCTGGTGGTTTCCGCCGACATCGACCTGCGCCTGTTCCTCGGCGGTTGGGCCAGCGTCTTCGCGATCGCCGAGTCCACCGCCCGGGGCCTGCAACGCAGCATCCAGGTCTTCGATCACCAGGGCACGGCCGTGCACAAGGTGTTCCTCACCGAGGAAAGCGAGGACAGCGCCTGGGAGCCGCTGGTCGAGCGTTTCCGCGACGAGGACCAGCAGGCGCGTCTGGAGCTGCGCCCGCTTCCCGCGGCCGAGGCGCCGCGCGCGGATACCCAGGTCGACGTCGCGGCGCTGCGCGAGGGCTGGGCCGCTCTCAAGGACACGCATCACTTCTTCGCCTTGCTGAAAAAGCACGGCGCCACCCGCACCCAGGCCTTGCGCCTGGCCGGCGGGGCGTGGGCCGAAGCGCTCGACCCCGCGGAATTGCCGCGGCTGCTGGAGGCGGCAGGGGCGAGGCGGATTCCGATCATGGTGTTCGTCGGCAATCGGCACTGCATCCAGATCCACAGCGGGCCGGTGCAGAACCTCGCGTGGATGGATACCTGGTTCAATGTGCTCGATCCGGAGTTCAACCTGCACCTGAAGACGCCGGCGGTGGCCGAGCTGTGGCGGGTGCGCAAGCCCAGCAGCGACGGGGTGATCACCAGTTGGGAGGCCTTCGATGCCGACGGCGAACTGATCGTCCAGTTGTTCGGCGCGCGCAAGCCCGGCATCCCCGAGCGCGAGGACTGGCGGACGCTGGCGGAGGAGGCCGCGGCACTGGCCTGAGCCGTCGTCCGTTGCCATAACCGCGGCGAACCTGCTTTGCTTGTAACCCTGGCGCCCGGCCTCTGCCGGGCGCCGTCGTCACTGGATCCCTGGAGCGATATCCGATGCGCCTAAGCGCCTGCCTCACCGGCCTCTGTGCCAGCCTTGTATTCAGTCTTTCACTCGCGGCCGAACCGCTGCCCCAGCGCTGGGTCAGCGCCGGCGGCAGCCTGAGCGAATGGGTGGTCGCCCTGGGGGCGGAGGACAGACTGGTCGGCGTGGACACCACCAGCCAGCATCCGGAGTCCTTGAAAGGATTGCCGAGCATCGGCTACCAGCGGCAACTGTCCGCCGAAGGCATCCTCGCCTTGCGACCGGATATTCTCGTCGGCACCGAGGAGATGGGCCCGCCGCCGGTGCTCGCGCAGCTCGAAGCCGCCGGTATCCGCATCGAGCGGTTGTCGGCCAAGGCCGACGAACAGGCGCTGGCCGACACCCTCACCCGGCTCGGCGAGTGGCTGGGCCTGGCGCCGCGTGCGGCCCAGGTGCTCGCCGACTACCGGCAGCGCCTGCAACGCCAGGCGCAATGGGTGGCACACGCCCAGGCCGAACGCCCGACACCCCGCGTGCTGCTGTTGCTCGGGCACGCCGGCGATCGACCGATGGCCGCCGGCAAGGACACCTCGGCGGAGTGGCTGATCGAGCGCGCCGGCGGTCGCAACGTCAGCGAGCACCAGGGCTACAAGGCGATTTCCAGCGAGGCCCTCGCGGCCCTCGACCCCGAGGTGGTGATCTTCACCGACCGCGCCCTGCAAGGCGACGCCGCGCGGCAGGCGCTGCTCAAGCAGAATCCTGCCCTGGCCGCCACCCGGGCGGCGCGGGAGGGCCGCTTCCTGCCGCTCGATCCGACCCTGTTGGTGGGCGGCCTCGGGCCGCGCCTGCCGGACGCTCTGGCCGCGCTGTCGGCGGGGTTCTATCCGAAACCGGCGAGCGGCGCTCGGCCGCTCCCATGAAGGCCACGATTCAGCCCCGTTGCCTGTTCATCGTCCTGGGCGGGGTGCTCCTGCTGGCCATCTGGTTCTCCCTGGCACTGGGACCGGTTAGCCTGCCCCTGGGCGAGACCCTGCGGGCCGCCGGGCGCGCACTGGGCTTGCCGCTGGCGGGCGAGGGATTGCAGCGCGCCGAGCTGATCCTCGGCCAGATTCGCCTGCCGCGTACCCTGCTGGGCCTGGCGGTGGGCGCGGTCCTGGCGCTTTCGGGAGTCGCCATGCAGGGGTTGTTCCGCAACCCGTTGGCCGATCCCGGCTTGGTCGGCGTCTCCAGTGGCGCGGCGCTCGGTGCGGCGATGGCCATCGTCGGCGGGTCGCTGGTGGGCGGTTGGCCCGACGCCGTGGCGCCTTACCTGCTGTCCTTCAGCGCCTTCGGCGGCGGCCTCGGCGTGACCTGGCTGGTCTATCGACTGGGGCGCCGGGACGGCCAGACCAGCGTGGCGACCATGCTGCTCGCCGGGATCGCATTGACCGCCCTGGCCGGCGCGGCCATCGGGCTGTTCACCTACCTGGCGGACGACGCCACCTTGCGCACCCTGACGTTCTGGAACCTCGGCAGCCTCAATGGCGCCAGCTATGCGCGGCTGTGGCCGCTGTTGCTGGTGACCGTCGCGGTCGCCGGCTGGTTGCCGCGCCGCGCCGCCGCGCTGAACGCCTTGTTGCTGGGCGAATCGGAGGCACGGCACCTGGGTTTCGAGGTGGAGCGGGTCAAGCGCGAACTGGTGTTCTGCACCGCGCTGGGGGTCGGCGCCGCCGTCGCGGCGGCCGGCATGATCGGTTTCATCGGCCTGGTGGTGCCGCATCTGATGCGCCTGCTGGTCGGGCCCGACCACCGGGTCCTGTTGCCGGCCTCGATGCTCGCCGGCGCCAGTCTGCTGCTCCTGGCGGATCTGCTGGCGCGGCTGTTGCTGGCACCGGCGGAATTGCCCATCGGCATCGTCACGGCCCTGCTCGGCGCACCCTTCTTCCTTTATCTGTTGTTGCGGGGACGTGTCTGATGCTGCGAGCCGAACGCCTTGGGGTCTGCCGGGGCGCCACCCCGGTCCTGGCGGACATTGACTTGGAACTGCGGCCCGGCGAAATGCTCGGCGTGCTCGGGCCGAACGGCGCCGGCAAGAGCACGCTGCTCGCCGCGCTGTGCGGCGAACTGCCCGCCACGGCCGGACGGGTCAGCCTGGACGAGCGACCGCTCGGCGACTGGCCAGGCCCGGAGCGGGCCCGGCGCTTGGCGGTGTTGCCGCAGACCTCCACCCTGGGGTTCGCGTTTCGCGTGGAGGAGGTGGTCGGCATGGGCCGTCTGCCCCATGCCAGCGGGCGTCAGCGCGACGCCCAGATCGTCGAGGAGGCCTTGCGCGCGGCGGACGCCTGGCACCTGCGCGGGCGCAGCTACCTGGCATTGTCCGGGGGCGAGCGCCAGCGCGTGCATCTGGCGCGTGTGCTGGCGCAGCTGTGGCCGGGCGCCGAGGGACAGATACTGCTGCTCGACGAACCCACCTCAATGCTCGACCCCCTGCATCAGCACACGACTTTACAGGCCGCCCGGGATTTCGCCGGCGAGGGCGCCGCGGTCCTGGTGATCCTCCATGACCTGAACCTGGCGGCCCGTTACTGCGATCGTCTGCTGCTGCTCGATGCCGGCCGTCCCCATGCGCTCGGCAGTCCCGAGCAGGTGCTCAGGGTCGAGCCGCTGCAAGCGGTCTTTGGCCTCGAGGTGCTGGTGCAGCACCATCCGGAGCGCGGCCATCCGCTGATCGTCGCCCGTTGAGATCACAGGCGCCCGCGCCTAACGAGGAGTTTCCATGCGTTCATTTTTCCTGGGCTGCTGCCTGTTGCTGGCCGCCTGTGCCGCTGCACCGCCATTGCCCGATTGGCAGAGCCCGCAAGGGCGCAAGCACCCCGACCTGGGGTTGATCCGCGACCTGCGCAGCGGCGAGACCCTGAGTCCCGTGCAGTTGCTCGATCGCCTTGCCCGCGCCCCGCGGGTATTGGTCGGCGAGCAGCACGACAACCCCGATCACCACGCTTTGCAGGTATGGCTGCTGCAGGCGCTGGAGGCGCGCCGGCCACAGGGCAGCCTGCTGCTGGAAATGCTCAACCCCGACCAGCAGGCGCGGGTCGAAACCGCCCGGGCGGCCTATGCCGAGGGCCATCCTCCGGCCGACCTCGCTGCAGCGCTGGCCTGGCAGAAGGGCTGGGACTGGGCCCTCTACGGGCCCTTGGTACGCCATGCCTTGGAACGACCCTACCCGTTGCTGGCCGCCAACCTGGATCGCGCCGAGATCATGGACATCTACACCGCGCGGCCGACGCTCACCGGCAAGGCCTCGACGGCGCCGAAGGTGCGCAAGGCCCTGCTGGAACAGATACGCGAATCCCATTGCGGGCTGTTGCCGGATTCGCAACTGCCGGCGATGCTCGCCGTGCAGCAGCAGCGCGACCGACGCATGGCGCAGCGCGTGGCGGCCGCCGCGGCGCCCGCGCTGTTGTTCGCGGGCGCCTTCCATGTGCGTCGCGACCTGGGCGTTCCGCTGCACCTGGCCGACTTGCAGCCGGGTCAGGGAGAGCAGGTGCTGATCCTGTCAGAGGTGGGCAAGGAGGTTCCGGCTGGCGCGGCCGATTACGTGTGGTACACCGCCGCGGTGCCCGAGCGCGACCACTGTGCCGAACTGAAACGCTGAGGGATGGAAACACACCGCCTCCGGGCGGTGATCGATGAGACGCCGGGGTTGATTTTCAGGCAAAAAAAGACCCGGCAAAAAGCCGGGTCAATAACCGTGATTAGCCTGATGAGGAGATAATCTGAAGTCCAACTGCTTGAGCCTTCATTTTATCGGCTGATCTCGCGACCAGTTGCGGTAATAATAACAATTCTCATTCCAGTGTCAAGACTTCTTGCGAAGTATTTTCAATTGCCCCGCATTCGCATTCACTCGCACGTTCGCCAGGCGCTTGGAACGAGCGCTCAGTGGTCTTCCGCGTCGGGCATGCGCAGTTGCGTCACTTCCTTGTTCAACAGGTCGATGCGCCGCGCCATGCTCTCGATCAGGCTGTGGGCGATGCGCGGGTTGCTTTGCATCAGGCTGAGGAACTGCTCCTTGGGAATCACCATCACCGTGCAGGGCTCGCTGGCGATCACCGTGGCGCTGCGCTTCTCGTGGGTGAATACCGCCATGGCGCCGAAAATCTCGTCCTTTTGCACGTCACCGACTTTCTGCCCGCCGACATAGGCCTCGGCATGCCCCTCGATGATGATGAACACGTGATCGGCTTCGTCGCCCTGGTGGATCAGCTCTTCGCCCGCGGCGAAGTGCTGGAAGCCGGTGGCGGGGCGGATCTCGGGCTGCTTGAGGCGCGCCAGGGCATCGGAGAGCAGGGCGGTATGGCCGATGAGGTACTGGATGAACAGTTCCTGGCGCTGTTCGCTGGCGTAGATGTGCTTGAACACTTCGGTACGCAGGTAGGGCGTCAGGGTCAGGGGTTCGTCGCTGCTATAGCGGCAACTGGGCAATTCGATGCCTTGGCGCAAGCCGACCAGATCGCCTTCCTGGAGGTAGAACAGCGGGCGTTCGTCCACCAGGGCGTGCAGCAAACCGTTGTCGATCAGGAACAACTGATTGCCGGGCAGCACCCGAGCCAAGTCGTCGACGCGCTCCAGATTCACCGCTGGGCCGCTCGGCTCAAGGCCTTCGAGCAACTGGCTGGGGATGCCCTGCAAGCGATTGATCAGCTGATCGGCGTAGGCCGGTTGCTCCCCGAGTAAGTACATGACTGAATATCCTTGAACTGGCTGGTCTGACGAAAACGCACGAACGTCCCTGAAACAATAGGTTGAGCGTGGCCTGACGTAAATCTTCGGACGCCCGGGTTGTGAGCTAGCTCTTGTTGCCGGGAGGATTTGCCGCCAGCCGGTCATTCAACTCGGCTTTATGGGCAGCGGACAACTGATTCCAGTGTACGTCGAGCAGGGCGCCTTCGATGGCATATAGCAGCACCTTTGACGCACGAAATCCACGGGCGCGTACTGCCCGGTAGGCTGCCACCGCGCCGACGCGTCGCAGGTCGGCGCCGGTATGGATGCCGACGGCGTGCAACCATTGGGCCGAGGTCTTGCCGAGGTTTTTCAAATGCTGCAGTTCGTCGTTCATCGAGCCTCCTTGCGATGGGTGCCGAACAGGGGTGTCGACTGGAGGTCGCAAAGGACGCTTCGAGCCGGGAAGCCAGGCCTTGGCGTTAGCGCAGCATCCAATCCCGGGAGGGCCGAGGGACCCTCTTGCGGGTCCACTCCTGGGGGAGGGACGGGCTTTCCCGGCTCGAGGCTTGTGCGTTTCAACGTCCCGGCCGCGGCTTTCGCCTTGTCCGGTGAATGACCTTCCACGGACTCTTTCGTTGGGCAGGCCGCTGCTGGCGGTGGGTTCGCCAGGCGGAGGGGGGCTGTCTGGGTGCATTCCGGATGCCGGATGCTCGACCTCACGGACGCGACCGATAGCGCAGGCGGGTGCCGAAATTGACCGACATGAGAATCTCGTCGGCGCTCAGGTCGACCGGAAAGTAGGCCCCGGAAATCTGCGCATGGGCGATGCTGGCACCTTCCAGATTGGCTTGGCGCAGGTCGAGTCCGCGGAGATCGGCGCCGCGAAAGTAGGCACCACTGAAATTCACCTGCGCGGCGTCGAGGCGCCGGAGGTCGAGCCCGCGGAAATCGCCTTCGCTGAAGTCGACTTCCCGATCTCTAGGCCGCTGCGCATTGAAGCCGGTGACATCTTCGTTGCGCAGCAGGGTATACAGCGGATCGTCGAGCTGATGGGGCTGTGTCATGGCGCATATCCGGCAGGTTTTTTACCGGAGTATAGAAGCCGCCGGACAGTCTGCCCGGCCACGGCGCGGTCTGCGCGCGCGTGGCGTCCCGATCAGAAACCCGGAAGGGACTGGCGAATGCGCTCGACCAGGCTATCGAGGCTGGCCGGCTGATGGGTGTCGATGCGCTTGCTGTGGGCCTGCTCGTATTCGTCGAGCGCGTCGCGGTTGGCCTCCTGCGCCTTGATCACTTCCAGGGTGGCGTCCGAAGGGTCGTCGCCCCGCGCCTGGCGCTGGGCCAGCCAGCCGACGACGACCGCTTCCGGCGCCTGGCAGTCGAGCACCAGGAAAGGCGTGCCGGTGGCCTCGGCGATCTTGCGCGCCGCGCGGCGTTGGGCGTGCTTCAGGTAAGTGGCGTCGATCACCACCGGGAATCCGGCGCGCAGCGCGCGGCGAGCCAGCTCGTGGAGGCGGTCGTAGGTGGCCTCGCTGGCTTCCTCGCTGTAGATGCCGGCATTCAGGTCGTCCCCGGCCTGCTCGGGTTGCGCCCCGAACAGGCGCTTGCGTTCCACGTCGGAGCGCAGGCGAACGGCGCCCAGCGCCTCCACCAGGCGCAGCGCCACATGGCTTTTACCGACCGAGGACACCCCGTGGGTGATCGCCAGGAAGCAGGACGGAATGGCGCTGTAGCTTTCGGCGAGGGCCGCATAAGCACGGTACTGGCGCAGGATCACCGCGCGGTTCACCGCGTCTTGCTCCTGGCCGAGGCGGAACAGGTTCACCTTGGCGCGCACCAGCGCGCGATGAGCCTTGTACAGGTTGAGCAGTTCCAGCGCCGCGTAGTCGCCGGTGTGTTCCAGCCAGGCGTTGAGGAAGCGCCGCGCCAGGGGTTTTAGGTTGCGGTCCTCCAGGTCCATGATCAGGAAGGCGGTATCCAGCGCGATGTCGATGAAGCGGAAAGGCTCGTTGAACTCGATGCAGTCGAACAGCACCACTTCGCCGTCGATGAGCGTCGCGTTACCCAGGTGGATGTCGCCGTGGCATTCGCGAATCCGACCTTCGCTGGCGCGCTGGGCGAGCAGCGGGCGCAGGCGTTCGAAACTGCTTTCGGCCCAGGCTTCCAGGGCGTCCAACTGAAGCAGGTCGGCCTTTTCCGAGAGCAGCGGGCGGATCTGCTCGAAGTTCTGGCGCAGGGGGGCGATGATCGACTCCGGCGTGCAGAGCGGGTGATCGTCCGCTACCCGCGGGGTTTCCCGATGGAATTCGGCGATGCGTTTGGCCAGGGCGTCGATATGCTCCGGGGTCAGTTCCCCGCGCGCCTGTACCTCGGCGAGCAATTGGCTCTGCGGGAACTGGCGCATCTTCAGGACGTACTCGATGACCGGGCCGTCCCCGTCCAGCCGGGGCGCCTGTTCGTTGCCGGCGACCGGCAGGACTTCCAGGTAGAGCCCGTGGGTGAGACGCTGGTTCAGGCGCAGCTCCTCTTCGCAGAAGTGTCGCCGGGCCTCGAGATCGGTGAAGTCGAGGAAGCCGAAGTTCACCGGTTTCTTGATCTTGTATGCGTAGGGGCCGGTGAGCAGCACCCAGGAAATATGGGTCTCGATGACCTGGAACTGCTCCACCGGATGCGGATACAGGGTGGGGTTCTGCAGGGCGGCGATCAGGGCTTGGCTCACAGTCAATCCTTGCGTCTGGGCTGAGTTGAAGCCCGCATTATGGCCGCTGGGCGCGACACTGCAAACTGCTCCAGGGCCGCCTGTCGAGCACTGGCAAAGTGCGTATAATGCCGCGCCATGACTCGCTCCCGATCTTCCCGCACCCCTTCCAAACGTTCCTCTTCCCGCACACGACCCTGGCTCGCCTGGGGGTTGAAACTCGCCTTGGTGGGGTTGGTCGTCCTGGCGGGTTTCGCCGTTTACCTGGACGCCGTGGTCCAGGAAAAATTTTCCGGCCGGCGCTGGACCATCCCGGCGAAGGTGTATGCGCGCCCGCTGGAGTTGTTCAGCGGCCTGAAGTTGAGCAAGGAGGATTTCCTCGTCGAACTCGACGCCCTGGGTTATCGGCGCGAGGGTTCGGTGACCGGTCCTGGCGCGGTGGCGGTATCCGGAAACACCGTCGACCTGCATACCCGTGGCTTTCAATTCTACGAGGGCGCGGAACCGGCGCAGCCGGTGCGGGTTCGCTTCTCCGGCAGCTACGTGGCCGGCCTGACCAAGGGCAATGGCGCGGACCTGGCGGTGGCCCGGTTGGAACCCCTGCTGATCGGCGGCCTGTATCCGGCGCACCATGAGGATCGCATCCTGATCAAGCTGGATCAGGCGCCGCCCTACCTGCTGGAGACCCTGGTGGCGGTGGAGGACCGCGAGTTCTACCACCATCACGGCGTCTCGCCCAAGTCCATCGCCCGTGCTTTCTGGATCAACGCCACCGCCGGACAACTGCGCCAGGGCGGCAGCACCCTGACCCAGCAGCTGGTGAAGAACTTCTTCCTGACCAATGAGCGCAGCATCACCCGCAAGGCCACCGAGGCCATGATGGCGATGCTGCTGGAGCTGCACTACGACAAGCGGGAAATCCTCGAAGCCTATCTCAACGAGGTGTTCCTCGGCCAGGATGGCCAGCGGGCCGTGCACGGGTTCGGCCTGGCCAGCCAGTATTTCTTCAGCCAGCCCCTGCCCGAGTTGAAATTGCATCAGGTCGCCTTGCTGGTGGGCATGGTCAAGGGGCCCACCTTCTATAACCCGCGGCGTTATCGGGAGCGTGCCCTGGAGCGGCGCAACCTGGTCTTGGACGTGCTGGTCGAGCGGGGCGTCGTCAGCGCCGACGAGGCGGCGGCGGCCAAGCAGAAGCCGCTGGGCGTCACCCAGCGCGGAAGCCTCGCCGACAGCTCTTTCCCCGGCTTCCTCGACCTGGTCAAGCGCCAGTTGCGCCAGGATTACCGCGATGAAGACCTCACCGAGGAAGGCCTGCGCATTTTCACCAGCTTCGATCCCATCCTGCAGCTGAAATCGGAAAGCGCCCTGAGCGAAACCCTCAAGCGCCTCGGTGGCCGCAAAGGGGCCGAGGACGTCGAGGCGGCCATGGTGGTGAGCAATCCGGAGACCGGCGAGGTGCAGGCGCTGATCGGCAGCCGCCAGCCGCGTTTCGCCGGCTTCAATCGGGCGCTCGACGCGGTGCGGCCGATCGGCTCGTTGATCAAGCCGGCGGTATACCTGACCGCGCTCGAACGGCCGAGCCAGTACACCCTCACCAGCTGGCTGGCCGACGAACCTTTCTCGGTGAAGGGCCAGGACGGTCAGATCTGGAAGCCGCAGAACTACGACCGCAAGGCTCACGGCACCATTTACCTCTACCAGGGGCTGGCCAACTCCTACAACCTGTCCACCGCCAAGCTCGGCCTGGAACTGGGCGTGCCGAACGTGCTGAAGACCCTGGAACGCCTCGGTGTGTCCCGCGATTGGCCGGCCTTCCCTTCGATGCTGCTGGGCGCCGGCGCCCTTAGCCCGATCGAAGTGGCCACCATGTACCAGACCCTGGCCAGCGGTGGCTTCAATACGCCGTTGCGGGGCATCCGTAGCGTGTTGACCGCCGAGGGCCAGCCGCTCAAGCGCTATCCGTTCCAGATCGAGCAACGCTTCGACCCGGGCGCCATCTACCTGGTGCAGAACGCCATGCAGCGAGTCATGCGCGAAGGCACGGGCCGCTCGGTCTACAGCCAGCTACCGTCCAGCCTCACCTTGGCGGGCAAGACCGGGACCAGCAACGACTCCCGCGACAGCTGGTTCGCCGGCTTCAGCCAGGATCTCCTGGCGGTGGTCTGGCTGGGCCGCGACGATAACGGCAAGACGCCCTTTACCGGCGCCACCGGTGCCTTGCAGGTCTGGACCGGCTTCATGCGCAAGGCCGATCCGCTGCCACTGGACATGCCATTGCCGAACAACGTCACCCAGGCCTGGATCGACGCGGGTACCGGCCAGGGATCGGCGGCCGGTTGTCCGAACGCCGTGCAGATGCCGTATATTCGCGGCAGCGAACCCGCCCCGGGCCCTGCCTGTGGCGGCGATACGCCGGCGGATTCGGTGATGGACTGGGTCCGCGGGTGGATGAACTGAGCGAAGAGGGTCTTACGTGAACAAGTGGTGGCTATCTGTTCTGGCGGCATCGGTGATGCTCGCCGGTTGTTCGACTCCGCAGCGCGGCGCTATTCCGGTGGTGGACTCCGGGGCGCCTCTTTCCAACGAAGAGCCGCTCGCCAACAGCGGCGGTTACCGTGCGCCGGCCCCCGTCGCGGCGCCCCGCGCGGCGGCCAGCGTCCCGCAAAACGACGATTCCGGCGTGGTGGTCATGGTGCCTGGTGGAGCCGGCGCTTCGTCCGCGCCCATCCAGGCCTATCCCGCCGCGGCCAGTGCGCCCATCAGCAGCGCGCCGATCACGCCAGGACCGGTCACCAGCCCGATGTCGTCCGGCAGCTACAGCGCGCCGGCTCCGGCCTCCCCCAGCGGCATACCCGCCAATGGCGGCGGCGCACTGGCGGCGGACGAGCAATTGGATGGGCCGGTCCTGGCTCTCCTGACCACCGCGCAACAGCAGCAGGGCGGCGGTGATCTGAACGGCGCCTCCTCCAGCCTGGAACGCGCGCAACGGATCGCTCCGCGGGAGCCGCAGGTGCTCTATCGGTTGGCCGAGGTCCGCCTGGCCCAGGGCGATGCCGAGCAGGCCGAGCAATTCGCCCAGCGCGGTCTGACCTACGCCAACGGTCGCCCCGCCCTGCAGGCCAGCCTGTGGGGACTGATCGCCCAGGCGCGGGAACGCCGTGGCGACGCCGCCGGCGCGGCGCAGGCGCGTGAAAAGGCCCGCGTGACCCTGTGATGATGGACGAGCGCTTCCCGGCCGTGGCCGACCAACTCCTTTCCATCGAGCGCGAGCTGCGCATGCAAGGATGGTGGTCGGAGCGTTCGCCGAGCCAGGAAGCGCTTTCCAGTCAGGCACCGTTCTGCGTGGATACGCTGGCGTTCGAGGAATGGTTGCAGTGGATCTTCCTGCCGCGGATGAAGCTCATCCTCGAAGAGGGCGCCGAGCTGCCCAGGGCTTCGGGCATCCGGCCGATGGCGGAAGTGGCGTATCGGGAGCGCGCCACGCAGGCGCGGGGGCTGCTGACGGCGTTGGGTGTCTTCGATCGGTTGATCGGCGGCGCGGACTGACGCCGCGCCAGGCGACGGTCCCCTTAGAGGCAGTTCTCGCCGATGCTTTTCTGCAGTTCGACAATGCGTGACTGGCGCTCTTCTTCGGTCAGGCGGCGCAACTCGCCGTCGACCTTCTCACGCACTCGCGGGTTGTTCTGTAGCTGGGCGACGTTCGTACGCGAGTCCTCGCAGAACTTCTTGCGTTTGGCTTCCTGAACGGCCACTTCCTGCTTGACCTTTTCGTTGATCGCCTCCTGTTCGGCGTCGGGCTGACCCGTGGTCGGGGCGGTAATGGCCGGCTTCGCGGGCGAAGTGCCTTTCGGAGGCGGCGCGACGGTGGTGCTGATCGCCTTGGTCTCCTGGCCCTCCGGCGGTTGCGCGCCGAAATGAGTGATGCCCTGAGCATCCACCCACTTGTATACCTGCGCGGCCATCGCGGTGCCGCTCAAGGCGAGTAGCAGGCTGCTCGTTAGAATCATGCGACGCATGCTGTTTCCTTTGTGAGTTGCTGCGGAACTGCCCGTTACTATAACCAAAACCGACGCCGCGTCATCCTGCGCCGCGTCACAGCCGCGCAGTGAAGAATGCAAACGGATGACTTGACTTGCCGTTGTCTATTCCGAACAATCCAAGGCTCGCTGTAGTGGGCTGGCCGCAAGCCGGCTTCTCTCAGCAGACCATGAGGTGCACACCCGCGCCGACCTGCTTTTACCCGTACCGCGTTACCTCGCGCTGGGTGGGAAGCCCCGCAACACTTGGGGTGTTCCCAATACTTGCTCAGTCAGTAGCTGACGTAGTCGGCGACCACACGTCGCTCATGCTCTCTGCTCGGCAGTAACCTACTTCGACATCCGTCCAGCCTTGGACGGTGTTCCGGCGTTTTAGAGGTGAACAACGTGGAGCTTTTATCCGGCGCTGAGATGGTCGTCCGCTCATTGCGTGACGAGGGCGTTAAGTACATCTACGGGTACCCGGGCGGTGCCCTCCTGCATATCTACGATGCCTTGTTCAAGGAAAACGACGTCACCCACATCCTGGTGCGTCATGAACAGGCCGCTACCCACATGGCCGACGGTTACGCGCGCGCCACCGGTAAGCCCGGCGTGGTCCTGGTGACCTCCGGCCCCGGTGCGACCAATGCCATCACCGGCATCGCCACCGCCTACATGGATTCGATCCCGATGGTGGTGTTGTCCGGCCAGGTGCCGAGCAACATGGTCGGCACCGATGCCTTCCAGGAAACCGACATGGTCGGCATCTCCCGGCCCATCGTGAAACACAGTTTCATCATCAAGCATCCTTCGGAAATCCCCGAAGTGATCAAGAAAGCCTTCTACCTGGCCCAGTCCGGCCGCCCGGGCCCGGTCGTGGTGGACATTCCCAAGGACATGGGCGATCCGAGCCAGAAGTTCGAATACGCCTATCCGAAGAAGGTCAAGCTGCGCTCCTACAGTCCGGCGGTACGCGGGCACTCCGGGCAGATCCGCAAGGCGGCGGAAATGCTCCTGGCGGCCCAACGGCCCATCCTTTATTCGGGTGGCGGCGTGATCATGGGCAATGCCTCGGCGCCGCTCACCGAGCTGGCGCAGATGCTCGAGCTACCGGTGACCAACACCCTGATGGGCCTCGGCGGCTATCCCGGTGGCGATCGCCAGTTCCTCGGCATGCTCGGCATGCACGGTAGCTACACCGCCAACCTGGCGATGCATCACGCGGACGTGATCCTGGCGGTCGGCGCGCGCTTCGACGACCGGGTGATCAACGGGGCGAGCAAGTTCTGCCCCCACGCCAAGATCATCCATATCGACATCGATCCCGCCTCGATCTCCAAGACCATCAAGGCGGACATCCCGATCGTCGGTCCGGTGGACAGCGTGCTCACCGAGATGGTCGCGATCCTCAAGGACATGGGCGAGAAGCCCAATCCGGAGAACGTCGCCACTTGGTGGAAGCAGATCGAGGAATGGCGCGAGAGCCGCGGCACCTTCCCCTACGACAAGGGCGACGGCAGCATCATCAAGCCGCAGACGGTGATCGAGACGCTCTGGGAAGTCACCCGGGGCGACGCCTACGTGACCTCCGACGTGGGTCAGCATCAGATGTTCGCGGCGCAGTACTACCGCTTCAACAAGCCCAATCGCTGGATCAACTCCGGCGGGCTCGGCACCATGGGGTTCGGTTTCCCGGCGGCGATGGGCGTCAAGCTCAGCTTCCCCGAAGCCGAAGTCGCCTGCGTGACCGGTGAAGGCAGCATCCAGATGAACATCCAGGAACTGTCCACCTGCCTGCAGTACGACCTGCCGGTGAAGATCGTCAACCTCAACAACGGCGCCTTGGGCATGGTGCGGCAGTGGCAGGACATGCAGTACAGCAGCCGCTACTCGCACTCCTACATGGAATCGCTGCCGGACTTCGTCAAGCTGGCCGAGGCCTACGGCCACGTCGGCATGCGCATCACCGAGCTCAAGGACCTCAAGCCGAAGCTGGAGGAAGCCTTTGCCCTCAAGGATCGCCTGGTGTTCCTCGACATCAAGGTGGACGACAGCGAGCACGTCTATCCGATGCAGATCAGAGACGGCGCCATGCGCGACATGTGGCTGAGCAAGACGGAGCGGACCTGACATGCGCCATATCATTTCCCTGTTGCTCGAAAACGAACCGGGCGCGCTTTCGCGCGTGGTCGGGTTGTTCTCCCAGCGCAACTACAACATCGAAAGCCTGACCGTCGCGCCGACCGAGGACCCGTCCCTGTCGCGCCTGACCCTGACCACCGCCGGCCAGGACGAAGTGATCGAGCAGATCACCAAGAACCTCAACAAGCTGATCGAGGTGGTCAAGCTGGTCGACCTGTCGGAAAGCGCGCACATCGAGCGCGAGCTGATGCTGGTGAAGGTCAAGGCCACCGGCGCCCAACGTGCCGAGGTCAAACGCACCACCGACATCTTCCGCGGGCAGATCGTCGACGTGACCAGCAGCGTCTACACCATCCAGTTGGCCGGTACCAGCGACAAGCTGGACAGTTTCATCCAGGCCGTCGGCACCGCCTCTATCCTGGAAACCGTACGCAGCGGCGTCACCGGCATCGCCCGGGGCGACAAAGTACTCAGCATTTGAACGCATTAGCGAATGGCCGGCTCAGGCCAAGAAAATAGGGGATATCCATGAAAGTTTTCTACGACAAAGACTGCGACCTCTCGATCATCCAGGGTAAGAAAGTCGCCATCATCGGCTACGGCTCCCAAGGCCACGCCCATGCGTGCAACTTGAAGGACTCCGGTGTCGACGTGACCGTCGGTCTGCGTCCGGGCTCCGCCACCGTCGCCAAGGCCGAGGCCCATGGCTTGAAAGTGACCGACGTGCCCGCCGCCGTCGCGGCCGCCGATCTGGTGATGATCCTCACCCCCGACGAATTCCAGTCGCACCTGTACAAGAACGAAATCGAGCCGAACCTGAAGAAAGGCGCCACCCTGGCCTTCGCCCACGGTTTCGCCATCCACTACAACCAGGTGGTGCCCCGCGCCGACCTCGACGTGATCATGATCGCGCCGAAGGCTCCGGGTCATACCGTGCGCTCCGAGTTCGTCAAGGGCGGCGGCATTCCCGACCTGATCGCGATCTACCAAGACGCCTCCGGCAATGCCAAGAACGTCGCCCTGTCCTACGCCTCCGGCGTCGGCGGCGGCCGTACCGGCATCATCGAGACCACCTTCAAGGACGAGACCGAGACCGACCTGTTCGGCGAGCAGGCGGTGCTTTGCGGCGGTTGCGTCGAGCTGGTCAAGGCCGGCTTCGAAACCCTGGTCGAAGCCGGTTATGCGCCGGAAATGGCCTATTTCGAATGCCTGCACGAACTGAAGCTGATCGTCGACCTCATGTATGAAGGCGGCATCGCCAACATGAACTACTCGATCTCCAACAATGCCGAGTACGGCGAGTACGTGACCGGCCCGGAAGTCATCAACGCCGAGTCCCGCCAAGCCATGCGCAATGCCCTCAAGCGCATCCAGAACGGCGAGTACGCGAAGATGTTCATCGGCGAAGGGGCGGGCAACTACCCGTCGATGACGGCCTATCGTCGTAACAACGCGGCTCACCCGATCGAGCAGGTCGGCGAAAAACTGCGCGCGATGATGCCGTGGATCTCCGCCAACAAGATCGTCGACAAGAGCAAGAACTGAGTCCGGCGGTCACCTGAGAAAACGCGGCCCCGGCCGCGTTTTTTCATTTCCGGAAAGGGCATCTGGTATAAAGCCAGGGCATCAGAGCTCGAACCCGAGCCGGTGATGCCTGTCGTAACCCTAACCAAACCCGTTGCAAGGTATTGTTCATGAACGAACGTCCCGAGGAGTCCAACCAGGCGGCCGATGCCGAAAGCCTGTTGCCGATCGACGAGCATGTCGAGGAAGGACATGACGACGAAGGTCGCAAGGTCCGCCATCGCGGCATCTATCTGTTGCCCAATCTCTTCACCACCGCCAACCTGTTCGCTGGCTTCTATTCCATCATCAACGCCATGAGCGGCAACTTCTCCGTGGCCGCCGCGACCATTTTCGTCGCCATGGTGCTGGATAGCCTGGACGGTCGCGTCGCGCGCCTGACCAACACACAGAGCGCCTTCGGGGCGGAATACGATTCCCTGTCCGACATGGTGGCCTTCGGCGTCGCCCCGGCTCTACTGGCGTTCGAGTGGGCGCTGGTCAGTCTGAGCAGCGTGGGCCTGGCCGTGGCCTTCATCTATGTCGCAGGCGCCGCGTTGCGGCTCGCGCGCTTCAATACGCAGATCGGCAAGGTCGACAAGCGGTACTTCATCGGCCTCGCCAGCCCGGCCGCGGCCGGTGTGGTGGCGGGTACGGTGTGGGCCTTCAGCGACTTCGGCATCAAGGGATCGAACATGTCGTTCCTCGTCGCGCTGCTGGTCGCTGGTGCCGGTACGCTGATGGTCAGCAACATCAAGTACTACAGCTTCAAGGACCTGGACATGAAAGGCCGGGTGCCCTTCGTCGCGATCCTGATCGTGGTCCTGGCGTTCGCGGTGATCTTCAGCGACCCGCCGCGCATCCTGCTGCTGATCTTCCTCGCCTATGCGGCGTCCGGGCCGGTGCAGTATTTGTTGCAATTGCGTCGGCGCAAGCAGGTCGAGTGATGTAATTTCTGCCGGGCTCCGCAGTCTACTGGCCATCCCCGGTGTCCAGTGCGGAGCCCGCCATGCTGATCAAGATTCCCGCCGCTTCACGTTCCCACGAATCCGACGTTACCCCCGAATCCCTGTACCTGTCCCGTCGTGCCTTCATGGCCGTTAGCGGTGCGTTGGCGGCTGGGCTGGCGTTGCCCGTCACGGCGGCCGAGATCAGCCGCTATGAGGGCGTCGATCCGGCAAAGGCGCCGCAATGGTTCACGGAAAAGCTTCCCTCTGCCCAGTGGCAGGCTATCACCGCGGGCGATGAGGCGACGACGCCCTACCGGGACGCCACCCATTACAACAACTTCTATGAGTTCGGGACCGACAAGGGCGACCCCGCGAGCAACGCGGGAGCCTTGCAGACCGAGCCCTGGCAAGTGGTCGTGGATGGCGAGGTGGGCAAGCCGGGTACCTATTCCCTCGAAGATCTGATGAAACCCCATGGGCTCGAAGAGCGCATCTACCGATTACGCTGCGTGGAGGGCTGGTCGATGGTGATCCCATGGTTGGGGTTTCCCCTTGCGGAGTTGCTTAAGCAGGTAGAGCCCAGCGCTCAGGCGCGTTACGTGCGTTTCGAGACCCGGGTCGCCCCCGAGCAGATGCCCGGGGTACGTTCCGGGTTCACCTTGGTGAACTGGCCTTATGTAGAAGGACTGCGGTTGGACGAAGCGGCCCATCCGCTGGCCTTCCTGGCGGTTGGCATGTATGGACGGGTTCTACCGAACCAGAATGGGGCCCCGTTGAGGTTGGTGCTGCCTTGGAAGTACGGCTTCAAGAGCATCAAGTCCATCGTGCGGATCAGTCTGACTCGCGAGCGGCCCAAGACGACATGGGAAGGCATCGCGCCGGATGAGTACGGTTTCTATGCCAACGTCAACCCGCAGGTGGATCATCCTCGCTGGAGCCAGGCCAAGGAACGCCGGCTACCGGGAAGCCTGTTCCGACCCAATGTGATTCCGACACGCTTGTTCAACGGCTACGACGAGGTCGCCAGCCTCTACGGCGGCATGGATTTGAAGGCGAACTATTGATGCGGTACCGCGCATTGCGAGTGCTGGTGTTTCTGGGCGCCTGCCTGCCCCTGGCGATTTGGGTGTATCAGGGCTTGGGCGATGGTCTGGGTGCCGATCCGGGCAAGACCTTGGTCGATCGCCTGGGTGTGACGGCGCTGATTTTCCTGTTGATCACGCTGGCGATGACGCCGTTGCGAGCGCTCAGTGGATGGGGAGGTTGGATAGCGCTGCGTCGGCAACTGGGGCTCTGGAGCTTTGCCTATGCCTTCCTGCATGTGGCGGGCTATGCGTTCTTTTTGCTGGCGCTGGATACCGGTCAACTGTTGAAGGACCTGAGCGAGCGTCCTTATATCATCGTCGGCGCCCTGGCTTGGTCCTGTCTTTTCTGTCTGGCGTTGACCTCGAATCGCTTCAGCATCCGCCGCTTGGGCAAGCGTTGGAAGCGGCTTCATCGCCTCATCTATCCCGCCGTTGGGCTCGCGTTGCTGCATATGCTGTGGATCGTCCGTTCCGACCTGGGCGAATGGACGCTCTACACCGCCATCGCGACGGCGCTCCTGCTGGTTCGGTTTCCTCCCCTGGCTACTGCCTTGGAGCGCCATGCCAAAAGACGCCATTCGACTATTTCGAAGAAAGTGGAAG